>JADCRZ010000135.1 GCA_015069695.1 Williamsia sp. | reverse complement strand
GCCCCTTACGTCATGTATCTGTGCGCCGAGAAGCTAGAAGCTTCCGGCGTACTCGCCGTTGTCAGTGGTGGTTTCCTATCGGCGTATTATGCCCCGAAAACGCTTACTCCTCAGGCCAGATTACAGATTCAAAGCGTTTGGGAAACGTTAGTATTTGCCCTGAATGGTCTGGTATTCATTCTGGTTGGCCTACAGCTCCCGATCATTATCAGTAAACTAAGATGGATACCGCTGCCGGTCGCTGTCGGATTCGGTTTGGCCATTAGTGTCGCGGTTGTGCTGATTCGAATGTTGTGGGTCTTTCCGGCTACGTATCTTACCCGATTACTCAATCCACGTTTACAGGCACGTGATCCTTATCCAGGCTGGCGGGCCGTTTTTTTGGTAGGCTGGTGCGGTATGCGCGGCATCGTTACGTTGGCATCGGCATTAACCATGCCTTTGCTACTGAATAATCATAGTGCCTTTCCGTTTCGTACGTTAATCATTTTTATCGCCTTCACCGTCATCATTTTCACCCTGATCGTTCAGGGATTAAGTCTGCCTTTTCTCACCCGGTATTTATCGCTTCACCAACCAGACGACGAAAAACAACTGACCGATTTAACCAACCGCCTGGCCGATTGCGTCCATCATCATCTCCTGCATCACTACAGCGAGAATGGTTTAACCCAGGAATTACAGGAACAACTGACCCGAAAAACGCTGATTGTCCAGACCAGTACGGAAGTCATAGTCAGTGAATCGGCCGAGACCGAGCAGTATCAGCAACTGAAACGGGAAATTATTGCCATCCGACGCGACGAATTAGCCCGACTCCGCAGCCAGAACCTATTTAGCGATGATCTCATTCGTCAGAAAGAGTTCGAGCTGGATCTGGAACAAATGGCCTTGTCGTAACACGCGTTTCTCAAGTGCTTTACCAGCATTCTGTCATCCCGACAAAGGACCGGGCCGCCGGAGCGGGGATCTTCGGTAAGAGACAGTATTTACGAGCACCCGAAGATCCCTCCTGCGTCGGGATGAACTGTGTTAAGAAGCAAGGGATAACGCGGCTTTTGGATCAAATTTTACCCCTTGACTGGCTACGGCAAAACATTGACGAACCAACTTATGAGCCACCGCAATCAAAGCCACCAACTTAGGTTTACCACTCTCTACCAACCGATCATACAAGGCCGCACAAGCCGGGTTGGCTTTCTTAGCCTGCATACTAGCCATGTACAACAGTTGACGAATCCGGCTGTTGCCCAACTTACAAATGTGGGCTTTGCCTTTGACCGAGCTGCCCGATTCAAAGATCCGGGGGGCTAGACCCACAAAACTCACCAACTGCTTGGCCGACTCAAAGCGAGAAAAGCCCTGGGTGAGCACCAGCAGGCACAAGGCAGTCTTAGTACCCACCCCGGGAATGCTGCGCAGATTGGCATACAAACTCGGGTACGCGCTGGTAGCTAGCTGATCGAGTTGCTTCTCCAGGGCCTGAATCTGCTCATCCAGGTGATCCAGGCTCTTTTGGAGCGATTGCTCCAGAACGGGATTAGGTACGCCCGAATGAGTGAAGGACTCCCGCTGATTGTGCAGGGCGGTCCGTTGCTTGATGTACTGTTCGAGTAAGGTCTGTAATTGAGTGAGTTGGCTCATCAGAGTGGTAGGCGCCTGCCAGCGTGGGGGCGTTTGATTGGTGCCAAACTGGCTCAACAGGCGGGCATCGGCTTTGTCTGTTTTGGTTCGGCGTAGCCGCATCTGAGAAAATCGTCGGACCACCAGTGGGTTGACCACGCTCAGGAGTCGATCGTGCTGGGTAAGAAACAAGGCCAGAGGCAAGTAGTAAGGCCCTGATGCCTCCATCACACAGTGGCAATCGGTGGGCAGTAGGTTGAGAAGTTGGCTGAATCCAGCCTGATTATTGGTCAGGGTGTAATCCAGAAAGCCCCCTTGTCGTTGGGGGATCGCCAGGGCAAAACTAGTTTTAGCGATGTCAATGCCGATGTAGATTGGGTTCATGCAACTAGCGGTTTTAGGAAAGTTGACCGGGTGGCTTATCGATTCTTTATTCGGGCTTTCGGCCCCACGAACTGTTCAAGCTGTTGGTCGAAAACCTCCGTCGGCGACTCGCATCCCGAGCGGTCTTGGTGACCTTTGACAAAAGATAGTCTACCGACGGAGGCACTCTTCAAGATCGTTTGCAAACATAGAATGACAAAAAACTAGTAGAACAAAAGTTTAAACTGACCCGAGTGTAAGAAACGTTCTGAAAAGTGTTTAGCCTGAATAATACTTTGTCAGGCGATGCACGCGTATTTGCCAGGATTTCACAATTTTGCCAAAATTGTATAATCCAATGCCCTCTCTCTTTATTGATGCTGAACGCTTACGCGATCTGAATAGTGGTTTAGGACAAGTGTGTTTGCATTTAGGGCACGAACTCGTCCGGCAACGTCCCGAAGGATG
>JADCRZ010000134.1 GCA_015069695.1 Williamsia sp. | reverse complement strand
CGGCCCCAGCCCGGTATAAAGGGTTTGTAATAGTCGCCTTCGGTGGTCGGCACGTCGGGGATGATCACCCGGCTGGTCTGGTAGCCGGACCGGGTAGCCCCCCGCTCGAAAGCCTCCATAAAGCGGTCCCGCTCCCGACTGGTGGCGCAGGTGAAATACAGCCGGTTACCCACCCGGCAAAAGAAATTATCGTAGCTACGCTGGTAGAACCGCTCGTAGTCGATCAGCTCAATTTCTTTCAGATCGGCGGGTAGTTCAAAGAAAAACGAGCGGGTAAAATCAAGATTGGCTACTTTCCGATGTAAGCCAGTGAGGCGGTTTCGTTTGGTTTTCATTGCGTCGAGGAATCCGTAGAAATAATTTGGTAAATAACTGAATGTCTATGCGGCAGGCTTCTTCCAGCCAGCGGGCTTCGATCAGCGCCCGGTGTGCGGCCCGCTCGGCCGGTGTTTCGTAGTCAGGCATTAGTTATTGGTGTGGGACTTGGCAACAATACTGAGCATTTCGCCGGTCGTCAGCGGCTCATTTTCCTGCCGGATAACCAGCTTGGGGCGGTTGTCACGCCGGCGCTTTCGTTCCAAAAGGGCAATCTGTTCGGCCTCCTCAATGGTCAAACTGCATTTGGCCATCAGAAACTTCATGCGCTCGACGGTTACCACGTCATGAAACGGATCGACCGTGTTGAGCGCCACCGGCCAGTGGGTATGAATTTCCTCCTCGGCGTGGGGCGCATAAATCGAAAGAAAAATGCGCCGGTTTTCAACGATGTCCTGTAGTTGGGCGTCGTCAAATTCCCAGCACGAAATAATCACCTGACCGTCGCAGAAAACGGGTAGGGGGATGCAGTTACTCATTCCCGGAGGAGCTTTCAATTCCTTGTTTTTTTGCGGGAAATCAATTGGGTTCAGCATGTCACTCATAGCAGGGCTAGTTGTTGGCCAGGGGCCGGTTTTGGTTTTACGGTGGGCTTTTTGAGCCGTTTACGGGAGCGCCGGCGACGACTCAGAGCCGCCGACCGACGCGATTTTTCGAGTAGGGGAGAGGTGATACACTGTTTACGTATCGTTTCAATCAACCAGGCTTGATCAGCCTGGTTGCTCTCCAGATTGCCTAACTCCTTGTACTCACTAATGACCTGCCCATCGTAGCGGGACAGACCCACAGACACGTAAGGGCCGCGAAAAATCCAGAGCTTACCGGTTGGGAACAGCCGCAGGCTGTGCAGTACGCCGGTGGCCGGATGGCGACCCAGCAGGTAGCCGCTCTGGATTTTGTGGCTCCCCTTGCGTTTTTTGGGCTTACCCATAAAATACTATGAGACAGGTAGCCACTTGGGTACCCGACTCCGTAAAGGAGCCGGCTTCAATGTCTTCGCAGATAATAAACTTACTGGCTCCCTTGACCAGCGATTTCCACGACTCCGACAGGGCATCGGAGGCAAAGTGCCAGTGCCGGCTCATGATGGTGACCAGCTGCCCGCCGGGAGCCAGAAATTTAAGCATGTGCCGTACGTGCCGGATGTCCTGATTCTGGGCGAAGGGCGGGTTGGCCAGAATCAGTTTGTACTTGGGATAGTCAGCCGGATCAGCGGCCAGAAAGTCCTCGCCAACCAGGTGAACCCTGGCCCCTTCTTCACTTTCCAGCTGCCGCAGTTTGCGCTGGTTACGTTCCCAGAGTTCAAAGGCTTCCACCGAATGTTCGGGGAACTTGCGCCAGAAGGCTTTGATGAGGGCACCGTCGCCGGCCGATGGTTCTAACACCCGGTCACCCTCCTCCAGATCGGCCGTGATCAGATCGACCAGGTAATCGCCCAGGGCGTCGGGTGTGGGAAAAAACTGGTAGTCTTTGGCCGGGTTCTGAGAGCCGCCGTTGATAATGGCATCGACGTGAGCCAGGTCGGCCAGGTCCGCAAAGACAATGGCCTGCGTCTTACCACCGACCCATTTGGCACCGGTCGGTTTGAGGGCTTTGAGGACGGCCCCGTACAGATCACGGCCGAGCTGCTTGGGCAGATACAAGTTGGTGCCTTCGATGCGGCACTCTTTGAGCACGTCGATGACGTGAGAATCGAAATTGGACTTGGACATTGTGCGAAATAGTTTACAGTTAATTTTTTTAGGAGGCCGTCGTGGCGTGCGTGGGCAGGGCTTCGTAAGCAATCTCCGGATTACGCATCAGATACGTCCAGGCTTGCTCTAATTCGGGGCCGAAGTAGGCGAACATCGCATTGAGAATGTTGGCCTGACCGGGCGTTAGCCGGGCCTGAATCATACGCATGGAAGCCAGCCGGTGTTTGCCCGAGGTCAGGATGCGGACCTGTTCGTCGGCCTGGGCCTGGGTGAGCTTGTTGAGCGAAATGGCTTTGGGGTAGTAGCCCTTGCGCAGACCCAGCTCCCGGTTCAACTCGTCAATCTCCTGTGAAATGGTCGCCTGATTGGCGTAGGCTTCGTTTTTTTTGGCAGACATAAGGACAAAATTAAAATTAATATTAAGTATTT
>JADCRZ010000133.1 GCA_015069695.1 Williamsia sp. | reverse complement strand
CGGGCCAGCCGTGTGTAAGAAGTAAAGGAAGTGTATGGCTGCCTTCGCCTTTCGCGTATATAAAATGCAGTCCGATGCCGTCTACATCAGCCTTATAATGCGGGAATGTATTCAGGTAGTCTTCCTGCTCCTTCCAGCTAAACCCGTTTTGCCAGTAGCTGCAGAGGCTTTTGAGATATTCCTTATTGGTTCCATACTGCCACTTGTCATTGTCTATTTGATCTATCCAGCGGGTAGCAGCGAGACGGCTTTTCAGATCATCGATAACGGACGGGCTGATGTCTATTTTGAAATCGGTTTTCATGTAGCGGTGTTTTATTGAATGTATAAACGTTAGCAGTTATTCAGCCAAAATTTCCTAACACGATATTTTAAACTAACAAGGATAATGATAGCTGCCATCGCTTACCATCTTTGCATCCTGATTTTCGCCCCTTTTTACCACTATTAGGAAGCTTTGCACCAGCGTCTGCACACTTTGCACAATTGTCTGCGTACTCTACACTGCTGTTCACAATCCTTTATCACAAGTATCTATTATTTACAGGGGAATAATTTATAGCTGAAAGCCATTTTCGAAGTCGGGTGCAGATATAATTACCAAATGCAAGCCGCTCCATGATTTGTGACAAGTTATGATGAGAAGGGAGTGAGAGTAACTACACCACAGACAATAAACATTGAAAAGGAGAACCCAATGTGTTCTCCTTTTTAATGCCTTCATTTTTGATTTGCCAACCCTTTACTGAAGCAATAATTTTATAGACTGCGCTGAGGTATCGTCGGTGAGCTGTACAGTATACAAGCCGGCGCTCCTGCCTTGCAGCAAATTGTTTAGTGTAGCAGATAAAGAAGTCACATTGCCCTTTGAAGTGCAGAGCAGTTTTCCATCGGGCGACACCACTTTCATAGTAATGCCCGAAGCGTTGCTGCCACTGATGACGAATTGACCTCTGCCGGGGTTGGGACTAATGGCGAAGCCCGCTTTGGACAGCGATGATACCTGTATGGTATTGGAAGCTTTGGAGGTGCCATCGCTACTTACTACAACGATGCGATACATAGCACTGCTGTTGCCCGTCACACTGTGAGTAAATGTGTAGTTGCCGCCGTATTTATCGTTAGCAGCTACATAGCCAACCTTTGCGTATTGCTTGCCATCAGTGGAATACTGCACTTCGTAACCATCAAGGTTTTCTTCATTGACGGCTTTCCATACCAGGTTATTGATTCCATTGCTGCGCGTGCCGCTGAGGGATATCAACTGTACCGGCGGGGCAGAGGCACCGGAGCAGGCGCCGATGTGCGGCATATTCTGGTCGAGCCAGGTAATGCGGTCGTACAGCCATTGCTTCAGCGTTTTAATCTCGCCCGCGTAGGTGCGCGGAATAGGGTATGGGTTTGGCCAAACATACACGCCCAATACCGGCCATTTGGCAAAATGACGCTCGCGGGCTTCGGCGGTAACGTTTACCACAGAATCGATAAGCCGGTTGATATTGGCAAAGCTGAGCGTAGTTTTCCTCAGCTCCTGCCAGCGGCAGCGGAGGTGCGCTTCAAAAGCGGTATCCTGCATAAAGCGGTTCCACCAGAAGGGAATTGTATAAGTATCGTTGCAAACCGAATTAAAGCGGAATGCCCAGCCGGTAGAGAGGCTGCCATTGCAGTAATCAGCGTTGTGGAAAGCGATGTCGTAATCCCACACCGGTCCGGCTATGATTTTTCGATTCACGTCGTTTCGGTCTTTGTGCAGATAGGTGCTGATGCGGTAGCCGTCTACATTGCGGCTTACCTCGTTGATGATGAAGTAATCTATGAAAGAAGCTTCATCGGCAAAGTTGCGGAAGCCGGTTTGGGGATCCTGGAAGTTATCGCTTTTTAATGCCGTTTCAAAGCTGTCGGAAAAGCTCTGGATATAAGCTTTCTGACCTTCGGTGATATCTTCTGCCTTTGGATATTCCCACTTGTAATGAATGTAATTGCCCACATTCAGCGTGCGGTAAGGCGAGTACCAGGCATCGGCATTTTTATCGATGCTGTAAATATAACCGCCGGTGATTTTGCTGGCAGTAGTGTCGCCCCCTTCCAGCTTTTTAATGTCTACCCTGCCTTTGTCGCGCTTTATTTTTTCCATGAATACATAGATGCCGATGTATTCGCCGTTCAGCATCACTTCCACAAACTTTGTGTGGGCAGCCCACTGCCCGAATGCGTTGCTGAATTTGTAAGCCAGCACGTTGTGCATAAGCGTTTTATCGGTATAAGGCGCATACAGCACCCAATCGCTTTCTTCGGGCAGCCCAAAAATGCTTTTGTCCTGGTCGTCGCCATTTTGGTCGCGCAGCTCTATGCTGTACGACTTCATAGGAAAGCCCTGCGAGCTTTGCCCGCGCACCTCGATGCCGATATTACCGTTGTATTCATTAAATGGGTCGGTAACGTTGTTGCGCACGCTGTCGCCGTTGTAAACGATGCCCATGGTGGCGTTAATCTTTGGCTCGTCTGGAATGGTAGCGCCGCCGGTGTTGATAACGACAATGGGAAGGTTGGAGGAAGTGAGCGTGACCTGCGCGTGTAAAGCAGTTGCAGCCACCAGGCAAAGCAGAATGGCGTAAATGTGTTT
>JADCRZ010000132.1 GCA_015069695.1 Williamsia sp. | reverse complement strand
GTTTTCGCAAACCGGGCTGTTGCTGCCAGCCGTAATAAGCATCGTTGGCTGGAGTATACTCACGGTAACTTCATTCGACACAACCCGGCAGTTATGGCTCGAAATATTGGCAGCTTCAGCTACGCTGAGGCGATACTTAAAAGTTCCGGTGGCTTGGGGTGCTGTAAATGAGTAATCAGGGGCAATGGCACCGCCTATATCAATCCATTCCAAACCGTTGTAAAACTGCCATTGGTAATAAGGTGCCATATACCCGGTGCCAACAGATGCCGATAAGGAAAGGGGAGACGGGTCGCCAACGCACCGGTTTATGTACGGGTTAAAATTGCCCGGCGAAACAACCATACCCGCACTCACCAGGGGGCCACAGGCACCAATCTCAATATCATCCAGTATAAAATCGTTGCCGCAGCCACCTGCATTCGCAGTGGCTATCCGCACCACTACCGAGGTAACGGCATCCGGCGTTCTGAAATAAAGCGAAAAAATATCGCTTGAAAAATCGAAATCAAGGGTACCCGTTCTGCCACTGTTTATAACGGTACCCGAGGGCGTTTCCACGCTGAACAGCAAATCGGGGGGTAAAGGATGCCCGCCGCACGAAGCAGCTTTTGATAAATTGGCAACCGTAAAGGAAAGCTGGAAATTGGTACTGCCGCATAAATCTCTGGCAGTATCCACATACACGTCGCCTGCCGTTTCAGAGGCATTCACCAGCATCATATACCCGTTCGTGTCTCCGGGTGTGCAGCACACGTCAAGCGGGTTCCAGTTGTTGGCACCGCACCCGCCGGTGGAGTGTACAATGGTATAGTAGCCTTCCGGCGGGCAGGGGTCTGTGGTATAGGTATAATTTGTTTTGCCAGGTGGCAGGCCCGGTCCGGGGTTAGCTCCCTTCCCAAACGTCTGCTTCCAGAAAGCAGGTTGCAGGTTGCCGGAGCAGGACTGTGCCCGGGATTGCGTAGCCATAAGGAAAAGACCAAGCACAAAAATTATTTTATATGGTAAACCTGCAGGCATCGTATATGGCAAAGCACGCCTGCTACTCGTTACAACAGGACATTTTAAAAGTATAAACTATTCCTTGTTTTACAATATTCGATGTAACGATTTATTCCCGTTTTTTTCGCTAATAGTTTACAAATGATATCCCGAATTTGATCGTCCGGGCAGTTTTGTTAGAAAGCTGTTATGTAGAAAGCGGATAAAGACAAAGAATACTTTCGCTAAATATAGCAGTGAAAGATACAGCCTGCCTGATGAGAGCATGACCTAAGAGGGCTTTTCTTAAACTATCAATAAACAAAGCAAGACGTTTCCTGGCCAGGCGCAGGCTATTCTTTGGCAATACAAAGCGGTCATAGAATCCGGTAAAATAAATTAGCAATGTAGCAGTCCAGGCTCGTGCCACCAGAGTCAAGCTGCTTCTTGGTATCGCACAACCTCCCCTTGTATTTTACAACCGAACCGGTGTAGATTTACAAGCTCTATACAACCTTCCCTTCCACACCCGCTCAGTAGCTTGCCGCTATGAAAAAGACCACTGCCATCCATCCCCTGCGCAAAAAGGAGCACCGCAACGCAGCCGAACCATTCTCCATCCCAATGCAGGCGTATGCACTCCCCGTCGAAACCCTCGTTACCCACACCGGTATCCGGAAGAGCCGGAAGGCAGTTCTCAATCCGCCTTCCACCCGGTTCATTTCCTTTGCCGGGCGAACGCTTATTCTCGACGCCACCCTCGGGGCGGACACGCATACGCTCACCCTCACCCTGCAGCCTAACGAGCTCACCATTGCCTGCTCCTGCGCCGCACCGGTTGCCACACTCTGCCCGCATGCGTTCGGCTACCTGCTCTGGGTTGCCAGTTATGGCAACTCCTCCTCCTTCGGCGAGTTCAGTGAAGAGGGCGTTATCGAAACCGCCCTCTCTCATCCCTCGTCTTTCAACATACAATACACCGGCAGGCATGGCATCCGTGCCGAACTGAAGAACGGGTTGGGGCGTGTTTATGAGCTGGAGAACAATTGGGTTACCCCACACAGGCTGCAACCGTTCCAACACCTGCCGGGACAGACAAACCAAACAGGCAGTCAACCGCAAAACGGGCTCGTCCTCTGCTATCTGCTCATGATGTCGCCGCGCGAAACCGCCGCCCCGTTTATCCTCCCCTGTGCCGGCGTTCTTACCAAAGACGGTATGGAGATCAAACGCTTCACGCACTACCTCAGCGGGGCAGATGGCGGGCTCTCCCAATGGCTCACACCGGAGCACGTACCCCGCATCAAAGCCTGCACGGAACTGATGAAGGGGAGCGAAAAAGCACCCGGGCTGCAAAACCTGGCGGAAGCCACCGGGGAAGAAGCCGAAGCCCTGGCAGAACTCTTCCATCTCTTCCGGTCCTCTCTTTCCCTGTTCAGCGGCGCCTTCCTCTACAGCCATCCCTGGTGGGGCAAAAAGCGCATGGGCAGCCACCCTCTGAGGCGGTCAGCCACTCCTGTCGTGCTCGCCCGCGGCACCGTCACCCTCCGCTTCCGGCTGCATTTGGGCAACGGTGTATATACCCTTACCCTTGCCCTCCTCATCAGTGGTAAAGAAGCAGAAGGCTACCGCATCGAAGGCGCTTTTTTCATCTCCCTTCCGGGAAGCTCCTCCCTCTACATGTTTTCCTCTCCCCGCG
>JADCRZ010000131.1 GCA_015069695.1 Williamsia sp. | reverse complement strand
GAGGTTACCCAGAACTTAGCGGTTCAGACGAATCAACAAGAGTTTTTGACCTGGATGCTTCTGTTAACAAAACGAGGCACCTCCGAGATCAGTCCCGCTACGCGCTCCACTTTAGAATCGCGGGCGGAGACCCTCTCCGTCTGGAATGGCTACTTTGCCAGCAACTTGAAAGCTACTGCGAGTTTGTCACCAACTGGTTGAAAAACTTGCCCCCGGCTGGATTGCCAAAAGAAACCACTTCCTCCACACCTACCCAGGCCGTCTAGTTTAAGGTCAATAATTCAACCGTAACTAAGCCGATGTACATTCAACCGATTGAGTCCGACTATCCCGTATCGAGTTTTACCAGTAAGCTCCACGCCCAGGGCGCTCTTTTACTGGATTATTTACGTACGGTTCACCATAATGACCTGCCCACCCTTGCCCAAACCTCTACCCCGGAATTGATTCATGACTGCTACCGGCAATTCATGATTTTTCTCTACGATTTGGCTCCCATTGACGTATGGTATGATACGTTTTATCAGTACTGCCAGGATTTATTAGCCTGGCTACAGCGGCCGACCTTTCACCTGGATTACGTGGTTCGCTCAGCGCCCTTTGTGCAGTTTTCCCGTCAGCTGGAAATCAGTCGCTAAGCAGCCTGACCTGCCCGTATTTCCTGCGCCCGGTTGATAGCCGGGCGCTTTCTATTCCGGTAAAACTTAATAATATTTGTATTTATATTATTAAGTCCTACCGTAATGCGTACTGAAACAATCCTGTATGAATACAAAGCCGAAACCGACTCGTTAGACCAGGCCGCTGAGAAGATCAGAACCCTCATTGAGTTGGAAAAACAGCAGTCCGACGCTACCCTGAAAGCGCAGGCCGACGTTCGGTTGTATTACGAACAGGAATCCGCCAACATCAAGGCCAACCTGGTGCTCCGGGAGCAGCTGGCCAAGCAGGCTACCCAGACCAATAATGCCGAACTGGCCGCTCAGCTAAAAGCCCTCAACGAAGCCGAGGACCGCAAAACTATCGCCTTTCGGGCCGCTGAACAGGAGCGGACGCAGCTATCCATTGCCGAAGCGAGGAAGCGAAAAACCGAAGCCGAGGAAATCGCCAAACAGGCCACCGCTGCCCTGAAAGCCGCTCAGAAACAGGACGAGCTGAATCTAAAGGCCAGTTTGGCCGCTCAGCAGCAGGCCCAGGAAACCGCCGATGAGGCCGCACTGGCTTCCCATAAGGCCAGTCTGAAGGCCAAACAAGCCGCCGACGATGCCGCCAGCCGGCAGGCTATTCTCGATCACCGGGCCAGTCTGGAAGCCCAGGCCAAGGACGATGATCTGGTCCGGGCAAAAGAGCTGGCTGAATTCAAGGAAATGCTCCGGCAGCAGACCCTGGCCCAGAAAAATGCGGCCGATCTGCAACTGGAGGAACACAAAAAAGTGTCGGGCGGATTGGGCACCATTATCTCCTCGCTGCGCGACATGCGTACGCTGATCGGTACCAGTTTCAGCCTGTGGGAAATCAAGGATTTCGTCATGCAGATTGTCGATGCCAAATCCAACATCGACCGCTTTAAAATGGGCCTGACGCAAATGCTGGGCAGTAAGCGGGAAATGAACGAGCTGTACGCCGACATCGTGAAGCTGGCCAACGAAACCCCCTTTGAAATCGAGTCCCTGATGGACACGGTGTTCAACCTGAAAGGCATGGGCGTAGCCTCCAAAGAGCTGATTCCCACCCTGGAGGCATTAGGCAATATGTCAGCCGTGGCCGGTCAGGAAAAATTGCCCCTCATCGCCAAAGCGTTTACCGACGTGATGAATAAGGGGAAATTGATGAAGCAGGAAATCAACCAGTTTGCCGAAAATGGCATTCCGTTGTACGACCTGCTTGCAACGTCGATGCAAAAACCCCGCGAGGCCATTATCAAACTGGCGGAAGATCACGAAATTTCCTTTGCCCAGGTTAAAAAGGCCATCATGGATGCCACCAGCGTAGGCGGTCGGTATTACAACATGATGGCCCTGCAGGCCGAAACGCTGGGCGGTCAGATTTCCAACCTCAATGACCGCTGGTACATCGCCAAGGGCATCATTGGGGATTACTACGAAAAGGGCCTTCAGAAAGTAATCACCGGTACCAAGGATATGATTACTACGCTGGTCGGCTCCGAAAGTGCCCTCAAACGCACCGAAACGATTGTTGAGGCCATTACGGTGCTCTGGGGAGGCTGGACGCTGGCCAACTCCAAACTCATCGCTTCGCTGACGGCAAAAACCATTGCCGAGACGGCTTCGGCAGCGGCTACGCTGGCCTCAACGGTGGTGTACGGAACGGCCAACCTGGTGCTGATCACCCTGGCCGGTACGACCGATATGTTTTCGGCGGCTCAGGTCCGCTCGGCCGCTGCGGCCCGTGCCCTGTGGCTGTCACTGGCGGCCAATCCCATCGGGTTAGTGATTGGCCTGGTCGCTACGGCCACGGCCGGTTATCTGGCCTGGCGGGCGGCAGTGACCGATCTGACAACGGCGACCTCTCAGCAGGAGCTGGCCCTGCTGACCGAACAGAAAACCCTCAACGCATCGGTGGAGGCCGTTTTGCGCATGAAGGAAGGCCAGAAAGGCCGGGCCGACGCCATTCAGGCCATCATCAACAAATACCCGGATTATTTCAGGGGTATGAACGCCGAGCAGGTCACCAACGAG
>JADCRZ010000130.1 GCA_015069695.1 Williamsia sp. | reverse complement strand
TTATTATATTGAGATGATGGGTATTAATTTTCATTACAACAGCATTAGCCGGGGTGTGGTGGATTTGAGGGACATTGTTTACTTCGCGGGTGTAATTGTGTTGTTTTTATTAATTACAGGAAGAAATATTGCGAAGCGGTAGAAAAAGATTGTTAGAGAGGAACGCCTTGAATAGTAGAAGAAGGGGGAAAGAAAAATGACATCTTGTCGGAAATGAGTGATAACGGAACGGAAATTCATTTCGACACTGCCGTAATGGCGAACGACGGACCAGAAATGCCTGACGACGATGCAGAAATGAATGACGACGGAGCGGAAATGAGTCACGACAGACCAGAAATGAGGCACGACGGAGCGGAAATGATGAATGACGGTACAGAAATGGGGTTCGACAGAACGGAAATGGAGGATGACGGTGCGGAAATGCGACTCGACAGCAGAGAAATGAGAGGTGTTAGTGCGGGAATAGTGAATAAAGGTATCCGGATGATGAAGATTTTCTTTTCTATTGTGAACATCAGGCTAGGGATGGTGAACGTGGATACTTGAAAAGAATATAAAATACAGAACTAAGCAAAGATTCAATGAATAAATGGGTGACCGGAAAATGGTGGTGGATAGTAATTGTCGTGTTGTTTGCGATGGTGGTGTTTCTGTCCTCGCTCCTTTATTACCGCATAGACCTAACGGCGGAGAAGCGTTTTACCCTGAGCCCGAGTACGGAAAAATTACTGGATAGCTTATCATCACCCGTAAACATTACGGTATTCCTGACGGGAGAACTGCCGGCGGATTATAAAAAGCTGAGCCTTGCGACGCAGGATTTGTTGCGGGAGTTTCAGGACCTGAGCCATCATAATGTGAATGTGAGCTTTGAAACGCCGGGCGAAGGACTGACTGACACCGCGAAGGCGCAGCTGTATGACAGCCTGAGCCGGATGGGCGTGCAGTTTGAGCGGAATGAGGACATTAGCGAAGCGGACAATAAAGCTACCAATCAACTGATTATTCCGTCGGCACTGGTGTATTACGGACAAAAGCCGCCGATTGCGATTGATCTGCGCAGCAGCCGTACGGTATTTAAAAATTACAACGTAATAAACGAGGAGCCGCAGCCGGATAAGGAAGCCACAAGGAACGCGGCAGAGGCACTGCTGGAATTTAAGTTTGCGAGTGCGATAGACAAACTAACCCGGACTTATGTGCCTGCTATTGCGTATTGCATCGGAAATGGCGAGCCAACCGATTTCACCGTGAATGACCTGGGCGAAAGCCTTCGGAATGAGTACCGGCTGGCGGTGTTTGACCTGAAAAAAGGGTACCCAAACCCGGCAGAGGTGAATGCGCTGCTGATAGTGAAACCTACACAGTCATTTACCGACGAAGATAAACTGAAGATAGACCAGTACGTGATGCACGGCGGGAAGGTGCTGTGGTTTGTAGATAAACTATACGCGGAACTGGACAGCCTGATGCGCAGCCGCGCCGATTTTATTGCCTATGACCGCAACCTGAACGTGGATGATATCCTGTTTAAATATGGCGTGCGCATTAATGGCGATTTGCTGCAGGACCTGAACTGCTCGAAGATACCGGTGGTGACGGGGTACAACCCGGACAACAGCCCGCGGATGCAACGGATTCCGTGGCCGTATTACCCGTTTTTACAGTCGTTTACCAACAACCCGATTTCGAAAAACTTAGACAGGGTGCTGTCTGTGTTTCCATCGAGCTTGGATACAGTGAAGGCAGCAGGCATACGGAAAACCATCTTGCTGGCAAGCGATACCAACAGCCGCACGCTGAGCACGCCGGTGCTGGTGAGCCTGAGCAGTATACGAACGGACGAAGATTTTGCAGCCATGAACCGCAGCCATGTGCCGGTAGCCGTATTGCTGGAAGGGAAATTCAACAGCCTGTTTGCTAACCGGCTGGATGCGGCGACACAGGATTCGGTGCAGCGGGCAACGGGGAAACCCTTTGCAAGGAGCGCTACGGCTGAGGGAAAACAGATTGTGGTATCGGATGCGGATATCGTAACGAACGCCGTAAGCCAGACCAGCGGACCGATGCCGATGGGAGAGTTGCCGTTTGAGAATTACCGGTTTGCGAACCGGGAATTTTTCCTGAACAGCGTGGACTACCTGGTGAGCAACAGCGGCATTTTTGAATCGAGAAATAAAGACTTTGTGCTGCGGTTGCTGGATAAGAAAAAAGTGGCAGAAGGCAGAACGATGTGGCAACTGATCAATATCGCGCTGCCGATTGCGCTGATTATTTTTATAGGATTTGCCCTTCAATATGTGCGGAAGCGGCGGTACGCTTAGTATCGAAAAAATAGAGGACGCCGCCAATGGCGAGGATGCCGATGCCGAATAAACTTTCCACCGGCCGGCTGATGAACGTGAAGACCAATACGTAGGCATTGAATAACAAAAAGAGAATTTGCGGCCAAGGCCGGAACGGGCTGGAGAACGCGCCGGGGCTCGGTTTGCGGATGCGGAGACTGGCAGATACCGTAAGTGCAGACATAAACTGAAGTACGAAACCCGCGTACAACAAGACTTTCTCGAACGAGCCGGTAAGCACCAAAGCAATACTGATAACTACATGAATCCATACTGCGCGAACGGGAACGCCGTGCCTGTTGTGCTTTGCGAGTGGTTTCCATAGAGTATATTCTTCTGCCAGAGCTGCCGTAACGC
>JADCRZ010000013.1 GCA_015069695.1 Williamsia sp. | reverse complement strand
TCACCGTTTTTTTCCGGTTCCTGAGGATAAACATCTACGGCTGCCCCGCCGATGTGCTTATCAGCAATGGCTGCTGCCAAGGCAGGCTGGTCAACCACTTCCCCCCGGGCATAGTTGATCAGGATAGATCCTTTCTTGAAATATTTAAGCGTGGTTTTGTTGATCATGTTTTTTGTCTGCGCCGTTTCCGGAACATGCAGGGTAACAATATCCGCCTGGCTCAGCACTTCGCGCAAAGACTTTTTTTCTACTGCATTGCCCAGCGGCAGCTTGGTAATGGTATCGTAATAAATGATCTTCATGCCCAGCGCCTCAGCCAGTACGCTTACCTGCGAACCTATATTGCCGTAGCCAATGATGCCCAGGGTTTTTCCTCTCAGCTCATAACTGCCTTTGGCATCTTTCATCCAAAGTCCCTCATGGGCAGCTTTGTTTTTGTCCGGTATTTTCCGGATCAGCATGACCGATAAACCAATGACCAGCTCGGCAACCGAACGGGTGTTGGAGTAGGGCGCATTGAACACCACCACACCATGCTGGGTGGCACATTTCAGGTCTACCTGGTTTACCCCGATGCAAAAACAACCGATGGCCTGGAGCTTTTTGGCTGCTGCCAGCACCCGCTTGGTTACCTGTGTCTTAGATCGGATACCCAGCAGATGTACATCTTTTATTTCATTGATCAGCTCGTCTTCACTCAGCGCACCGCTGATCCGTTTTACGGAGGCATACCCGGCTTCCGTAAAACGGCCGGCTGCCGCATCGCTGATATTCTCAAGCAGTACAATGTTGATCTTATCCTTTGGATAACTGGTAGGAGAACTTTCCATGTCTGCAAATATGCTCCATATCTCTGAAACAATAAAAACAAAAGAAACCGTTATAATCTGAACTTTGTCAAGGCCGCACAACTATTTTTGTAAAATGAGGAAGCCAAATTGGGTCCATTTGATGAAACAACAGATGGGGTGGTTGTTGATTTGTGCAGGCTGTTTTGCCTGTAACCAGGTAGATAAAAAAGGAACGATCTATGCCAGTCATATGGCAACAGATACATCGGTAACAGGCGGCGCACGCCTGCCTGAGCAGGAGTATTTGCATTACGCAGCTTATTCAAAACAATTCTTCGACAGCCTGCTGCCCACGCAAACGTTTAACGGCGGCATCCTGGTCGCCAAGGGAGGCGTCGTGGTGTACGAGAAATATGCCGGCTTCGCAGACCCGGTTCTCCGAAAAGATTCTATTACTGCGCACAGCTCTTTTCACCTGGCCTCTGTTTCCAAAACATTCACGGCCATGGGAATCCTCAAGCTGTGGGAGCAGGGAAAGCTGGGATTGAACGATACCCTCAACAAGTATTTTGCAGATTTTCCCTATCCCGGCATTACCATCAAGATGCTCCTGAACCACCGCAGCGGCCTGCCCAACTACCTGCACTATCTGGAAAGTTATAAATGGGATAAGAAGCAGATGGTCACGAACCAGGATGTGCTGAAATCGCTGTATACCATGCATCCGCCGCTGGAGTTCCCTTCCGGAAAGCATTTTGCTTATTGCAACACGAACTACGTCCTGCTGGCCCTGATCATTGAAAGTGTAAGCGGAGGGTCGTACAGGGAGTTTATGGAGAATACTTTTTTCAAGCCCCTGCGCATGAATGACACCTATGTGTTTACACCGCAGGATCTCTCCCGCTCACTTCCCTCTTTCCAATGGAACAACAAAAAATTCCCCTACGAATTCCTGGATGTAGTGTATGGTGATAAAAATATTTACAGCACGGTGCGCGACATGCTGAAATGGAACGAGGCACTTTACCCCGGTAACTTATTTACCAAAGCCACCCTCGACAGTGCCTTTACTCCCTACAGCTTTGAGCGGGAAGGCAAACGCAATTACGGGCTGGGCTGGCGCATGACCCTGCTGGACAATGGCAAAAAACTCCTGTACCACAATGGCTGGTGGCATGGCAACAACAGCGTTTTTATCCGGTTGATTGATGAACACACGGTGATTATTGTGCTGAGCAACCGGTTCAACCGGCAGGTTTATTCCACCAAGAATATATGCAGCCTGTTTGGCAGTTATGGACAAAGCATAGAACTGGGTGAGTAACCAAAGGCGCCGAACGGGAAAAGTTCCTATCTTGAATTTTTAATTTCTCGCGCATGGAACTGCTTTCTTCTGCACAGATCAAAGAATGGGATGCTTTTACCTGCAGCCGGCAGGGCATCTCTTCACTGGAACTGATGGAAAGGGCCGCCACTGCCTGTCTGGATTGGCTGGAGCTGCACGGGTATTTACCACGTGAGCTATTTATTTTCTGCGGCAAAGGAAACAATGGAGGGGATGGATTGGCGCTTGCCCGCCTGCTAAAGGAAAAAGGGGCAGCCGGTGTAGGCGTTTTTATTCTGGAAACTCCTGCAAAGCCATCCGCTGATTTCAGTGCCAATCTGCAAAGACTGCAGCAAACGGGTGTGCCTGTTCAATACATCCGGGATGCAAACGGATTGCCCACGCTGGAAAAAAGCGGCGTTTTGATAGATGCCCTGTTTGGATCAGGTTTGAACCGGCCCCTGGAGGGATGGGCAGCCGAACTAACAGCATGGATCAATGGCTTGGGAATGGAAACGATCGCGATCGACCTGCCGAGCGGGATGTTTGCAGATAAAAGCTCCATCGGGCATCCGGTTGTCCGTGCGCGCCACACGGTAAGCTTTCAGATTCCCAAGCTGGCTTTTCTGGTAGCAGAAAATGAACCTTTGACCGGGTCCGTCCATATACTGGATATTGGCCTGGATGCAGGTTTCCTGGAAACAGTATACAGTCCGTTTGAAACAGTCCACGCAGCGATCATTCGATTGCTTTACAAGCCCAGAAAGGCGTTTTCGCACAAAGGCAGCTTCGGACACGCCTTGCTCATCGCAGGGAGTTACGGGAAAATAGGTGCTGCTGTGCTGTCTGCCAAAGCCTGTTTACGTAGCGGTGTCGGGTTGCTCAGCTGTTATATACCCCGCTGCGGGTATCCTATCCTGCAAACTGCCGTGCCGGAAGCAATGACGTACACGGATGAGAACAGGGAGTTTACCACAGCTATAAAAACCGATCTGACAAAGTTTGGCGCGCTCGGGATCGGTCCCGGTTTAGGAACAGAAGAGGCGACTGCAAAAGCCTTGCTGGACGTGCTTTCTACCTATAAAAAGCCCCTGGTCCTGGATGCGGATGCACTGAATATCATTGCCCGCCAGCCGGACGGCCTGGCCAGCCTCCCTCCTTTTTCGATCCTTACACCCCATCCAAAAGAATTTGAGCGGCTGTTTGGCGCCAGTTCCAATGATTTTGAAAAGCTGGAACTGGCCGTGAGAAAGGCCAAGGACCTGAGCGTGATCATAGTGCTGAAAGGACACCACACATTTATTGCCATGCCGGGCGGAAAAGGCTATTTCAATACAACAGGCAATGCAGGTATGGCCACCGGAGGCAGCGGCGATGTGCTTACCGGCTTTCTGACCGGCCTGCTGGCACAAAACTATACGCCTGCCACTGCCGCGTTGCTGGGTGTATACCTGCACGGACTGGCAGGCGACAAGGCAGCGAGCATCCACTCACAGGAAGCGATGGTTGCCCAGGACATCATTGAGGGGATCGGACCTGCCTTTCAGGAGATTGGGGCAGGAAAATAAATCAAAAACGGCACCGGATGTTCCGTGTGCCGCTTTTTCTAACTGCCTCCATTACAAATCCAGCTTATTTCATTGCATCATGGATCGCTTTTGCGGAATCCAGGTGCATGCGCAAGGTTGGTAACTTGGTGGAAGCAAAAGATTTAAGGTCTACGTCCTTGGCCTTGTCAGCCGCTTTTTCAAATTCGTCAATATCATCTTTGTGGTCGTCTACCATCATGCCTATGTAAGCTTTGTCAAAGTCGGTGCCTGTTTTCTTGCTCATTTCATCCACATGCTTTTGTGCGTCATCTCCCAATGCAGCCGGGAGGACGATGTTTTTGTTACCGGCCAGCGCTTTAAGCTCATTGTTCGCCTTGGTATGATCAGTTACCATCATAGATCCGAAATTTTTTACCCGCTGGTTTTGAGATTTCTGGACGGCAAGCTGTCCCAGCGCTACTTCCAGCATACCACCGCTGGCAGCATCTACTGCGAATTTTGAATCATCATGCTCTACAGAAGAATTGTCCTTGTTTAAATCACGGGCATTGTCTACGCTGTCTTCGTTGGATTTATCGTTGTTGTTACTGCCGCAGGACTGTAAAGAACATGCAGCTACAACCATCATAGCTATCAAGCTGAACTTTTTCATTGTGTTGAATTTAAGGTTATGGGTATGAAAAGGACAAAAGTTGTGCCCGCCTGCTGGAGTAATCCAAGAGGGGGTCTTGTAGCCTGCAGACTTGTATTTATTCAAAATCAAACCCTTCCGGAAGGCTTTTAACGCCTGAAAGCATGTGCACATGAAGGTTAGATTTGATTTGTTTGTAGAACTAATTCTACTGTTTGAACTGCTAGGCACGTGCGCCCACGCACCCCCTGGGTGGCTATTGCAAGCCAGGAGCCGGTCATTCGTCTATACAATGATTGCAATGACCGATAGATTACTCCTATATTGTAGCCAAATCTGTTTTTTTGCGCATGGTCTTATTCCGGGTTTCTTCGGTGATTGCACATGTAATCAGCTGGCTCCTCTTTTTTAGCCTGATCATTAGCTTTGATTCCCTGGCTTCTCATCACCACCAAACCTTTGCAGATTTCTTTTCCCTCCAATACCTGCTGTTCTATACCACCTATCTGTCTATATTTTATTTCAACCTGAAAGTGCTGGTTCCGCATTTATACCTGCGCCGGCGGTATGTGTTCTATGTAGCTGCCATCCTGCTCCTGCTGCTGGGCGTGTATCTTACACAGCCTTTTGACCATATCTACAATCATAACCAGGGCTTTTCTGAGCAGGGGCCCCGGTTTGGAGATCGGCCCCCACCGCCCGGATCTGCTTACCCGGGTGCAGAGAACCGGGCCCCTCCCCGCCCGGAAGCTTATCCCGAGCACATTGACATTGTAAGCATTGTCTTGTTTTTTATGATCTGGTCGCTCAGCACAGCCATCCAGATCATCCGGCAGTGGCGTATCACAGAAAAAAGGGCTGTACAGGCCGAGGCAGACAAGGCAAATGCAGAATTGTCTTTCCTGAAAGCACAGATCAATCCCCATTTTTTGTTCAATACGCTCAACAATATTTACTCGCTTGCGGTAACAGGAAGCAAGCAGACGCCTGAGGCCATCATGAAATTGTCTAATATCATGCGCTATATGACCGATGAGGCAGCGCAGAATTATGTATCGCTTGAAGATGAGATCAGTTGTATAAGTGACTACATTGACCTGCAGCGCATCCGCCTGAATACCCAGGCTTCCATTAACTTTTCCGTGGGCGGAGATGCCACCGGAAAACAAATCGCCCCGCTTGTGCTAATGACCTTTATCGAAAATGTATTTAAATACGGTATCAGCAGCCACGAGCCCTGGGATATCCTGATCAAGATTTTTATTGATAAACACACAGTTGACTTTTTCTGCCAGAACAAGATCTTTTCCGGCAAGCAGGATAAGGACCGTACAGGCATCGGCATCAACAATACCCGGCAAAGGCTTGATTTTCTCTATCCGTCCAGGTATGTGCTTGACATCATCTCTAAAGACGACCTGTATACCGTCCATCTTTCCCTGATCCTTTAAAGGGTTCCTCCCGGGTTGACCGGTGTATTCTCATTATAGTATCTTTAGGACATGGAGATCAAATGCATAGCGATCGACGATGAGCCCCTGGCCCTGCAGCTGATCCGTGAATACATCAAACGGTTTCCAGCTTTTAAGCTGCTGCATACCTTCGACGATGCCATTGCCGGCGCTGAATACTTGCGCAACCATGCGGTAGACCTGCTTTTTATAGACATCAACATGCCTGATATCACCGGGCTGGAACTCGTAAAATCCCTTCAAACCAAGCCTGCCATCATCTTTACCACCGCTTATAAAAAATTTGCCATTGATGGCTTCGACCTCAATGCGCTCGACTACCTGCTTAAACCCATCTCCTTTGAACGCTTTGAAAAGGCAGCCGAAAAGGTCCTGGACTACCTCGAGTTCCGCGATGTGCAGAAAAAGACCCAGGAGCAGGCGCTGTTTGTAAGGGCTGAGTACCAGCTGGTAAAGATCAACCTGCATGAAATTGAATACATCGAAAGCTTTGAAGATTATATCAAGATACACCGCACGGATGAAAAACCGGTCATGACCCTGATGACCCTCAAAAACATGCTGGAAAAACTCCCGCCTGACCAGTTTCAGCGCGTTCACAGAAGCTATGTGGTCTCTCTTTCAAAGATCCGCTCGATCGTAAACCGGAAGATCCGGCTTACAGCTGCTGAGATCCCCATCAGTGACAGCTATGCTGATTTTATCAGCAAGTGGAGAAAGGATTGAAGTAGAGTTGATTCGGGCCTTGGCAGGTTCTTCTGTTAATTTACGTGTATCTTTACCGCAACATTGAATGTATGAGCAAGCGACAAAAAACGAAAGAGACAAATGTAGATGTTGTACTGATCGGGGCTGGCATTATGAGTGCCACCCTGGGTATGATGCTCAAGGAGTTAGAGCCCAACCTGAGCATTGAAATTTTTGAGCGGCTGGACGTGGCTGCAGCTGAAAGCTCGGATGCCTGGAACAATGCGGGAACGGGCCATTCGGCGTTTTGCGAGCTGAATTACACACCTGAGCGCGAGGATGGAACGATCGATACATCCAAGGCAGTGAACATTGCCGAATCATTTGAAGTTTCAAAAGAATTCTGGGCCTACCTGGTCGAGAAGGGTTATCTGGAATGCATTCCCTGCTTTATCAGAACCATTCCGCATATGAGCTTTGTATGGGGTGAAGAGAACATCCAGTACCTGCGCAAACGCTATGAGGCCCTGCAGCAATCACACCTGTTTAAAGGGATGCGATATTCGGAAGACAAAGCCGAGATCGAAAAATGGATACCGCTGGTGATGGAAGGACGGGAAGGGAATGAACCTGTGGCCGCCACCCGCATGGACATAGGAACGGATGTCAACTTTGGTGACCTTACCCGCAACATGTTTGGGGAACTCAAAAAAAGACCCAACGTATCTATCTATTTCAACCACGAGGTAAGGGATTTGGATCAGAACGATGAGAACCGGTGGGAAATCACGGTGAAAGACCTGTCGAACAAGAAAAAGCGTGATATCCGGGCGAAGTTTGTATTTATTGGCGCCGGAGGCGGATCGCTTCCCTTGCTGGAAAAATCAGGCATTCCGGAAAGCAAAGGATACGGAGGTTTTCCCGTGAGCGGGCAATGGCTCAAATGCATCAATGAAGAGGTTATTGAACGCCACAATGCCAAGGTTTACGGAAAAGCGGCGGTAGGCTCCCCTCCCATGTCGGTTCCCCACCTGGATACCCGCATGATCAATGGCAAAAAAGAACTTCTTTTTGGACCTTATGCTGGTTTTTCGACCAAGTTTTTGAAAAATGGTTCTTATCTCGACCTGCCGCTTTCCATCAAACCCAATAACATACTTCCCATGCTGGCAGCGGGCATCCACAATATACCGCTCACCCGCTATTTGATCGACCAGGTGCGGCAGTCGCCGGAAGACAGGCTGGAAGCCTTGAAAGAGTATTTACCGAATGCGGTAATTGAAGATTGGGCGCTGGAAATCGCCGGACAGCGGGTACAGGTGATCAAAAAAGATGAAGAACAAGGAGGTATACTGGAGTTTGGTACGGAGGTGGTTAGTGCAGCTGATGGTAGCATAGCCGCCCTGTTGGGTGCTTCACCCGGGGCATCGACAGCCGTTTCCATCATGCTGGGACTTTTAAAGCGCTGCTTCCCTGAGCAGACTGCTTCTGACGCATGGCAAAAGAAGTTAAGGGAACTTATTCCCTCATATGGTGAGTCACTGGCAAAGAATGAAGCGCTTACCCAACAGACCAGGTCGCGTACGAGCGAAGTGCTGGGTATCAAGGTAGAGGATACCATGCACCAAGATGCAATGCAGCCGGCTTAGATCTGCTTAACATAATTTTTCCGCTCAAAAAGGGTAGGAAATTGGACGCCGCTCTTTTCTACCCCTTTTTCCTGTCTTCTATAGATGATCAGTGACCCCGCCAGCGTTTGCGCCATTCTTCCTGGAATTTTTCCCGGTCTTCCGGTGTCATTTGCATCCATTTAGACCGCCAGGATCCACCTTGCCAGTTACCGGGGTGCTTGCCGGGAGGGGTAAAAAAGGGAGCCCTTCCAAAGAGAATACGGCTGAGAACCAACAAAGCAAGTGCCTGCCAGTATGTAATCAGGTTGGTACCCAAGGCGGGGGGCAAGGCGAAATTCCACAATAGCCTGACCAATGCAGCCAGCACGGCAGTTTTGGCCACCATAAATATCATAAACAGCGGTATGCGGCTTCCAGGATGACGGTGTCTGTTAAAAGGCATACGTTTAATAATTAATAAATTCGTAATACAGGTTCTCCAGTCGTTTGCGCAGGTGCTTAACAGCATATCCTTTGCGTGAAATAAGCGTTTTTATGTTTTCGCCGGTTTGTTCTGCAATCTCTGCAAACGTACGGCCCTCCAGTTCATTCCATACAAAAACAGTCCGCTGGTTTTCCGGCAGTTCATCCAGCGCTTCCAGCAACTGCTGCCAGAACAGGCGCCGGAGGTGTTCAGTTTCGGGGTTATTGGTGTTGTCGGGCAGCAGAATGTCAAGAAAATCAATGTTTTCTTCCTCATCTTCCTGCTGGAAATCATCCAGCAACTCTTCGCGGTGCTTTCTGTATTTGTCTGTAATCACATTCCGCGCCACGCGGAACAGCCAGGCGCTGACCTGGTCGATGACTTCTTTTTCGCTCGTATTTGTGAAACGGTACCATACATCCTGCAGGATGTCTTCAGCATCTTCGTCGCTGTTTACGCGCCGGCGGATGAAATGGAACAGCCGTTTGCCGTAATCGGCAACAGCCTGGACAATATTTTTCTGGCTCTGGGCCATGTGTGCTAACCTGGTTATACTCGAACAAGACGAACAGCGAATGAGAATACTCTAAAAATGCCTAAATATATTGTGAATTCAGGATTGCCCATCCCAGGGTTGATTTAACTCCCCTAGCTTTCTGGAATTTTGTGATATAGGCGTATAGGTTAATTCATTGAATGTAACTGGCCAGCGCTATTAATGAATTTGGAATTAAAAGAATTAAAATCAACTAATTCTTTAATAACATATGATTAATGAAGCAATCAATTCTTAATTCAGCTCTACAAGAATTAGGCTAATCAAGTTTTAGGGATTGCTGTAATTGAATTCAATTAATTCTGTTTCGTGATTTGAAATCACATTTCAATGATCAAATCCACTACACAATAGAATCCAGCTAAAATCTCCATTATTTAGCAAAAATTTTCCTCCTGACAACCATTCCATATTAAAACTATTCTCCCGGTGTGAACTCACATCACATCACAACAGCGTTTCATAATTTTGAGAGATATAAAAAGAATAAAATTGATTTAAATAGAATTAAAATGTAACGTATTCACATTATAAAAGACGACTAATTCACCTAATTTTGATTCTATATTCACTCTTTATGCCAAAGATTGTTGACTACCCTTTGTTTTCATTCTCCCGGGTGCTCGAATTAGCGAATACAGTAGATTATCTAGGTGGTAGCTGTACCATTGCAGATTGCGCGCACCAATTGAAGAAGAAGGTAAGTGGCGGCTTTGGTGTGCTGGTCAGCAGTGGGATCAAACACGATCTCATCCAGCGCAAGGGGGACAGACTTTCCGTATCAGAACTTTACAAGAAGATAAAATTCTCATATAACCCTTCAGAAAAGATTGAGGCACAACGGGTTTCATTCCTCCACCCTGTCCTTTACCGGAAGATATATGATCGCTTTAAAGGCAAGGAACTCCCCCTTCCCATGCTTGATAAACTCCTGATCAGGGAGTTCCAGGTGGATGAAAAGGTAAGTGCTAAAATTGCCGGCTATTTTGTTGAAGGTTTAAAGCGCCTGCAACTGCTCCGTGATGGAAAGCTGTTGCCTGCTGACGATATGCCTGCATTGGTTGCAAAAGACGAACCTGTTCAAATGTCTATAACCCCTGTTGCTCCCGAAGAACAACGACCCTCACCTCAAATATCAAAAAATTTTACAGTTGCCAGCGATAATGTGTTAGAGAACAATCAATTAGCAAATGATCCTACTGGCAGGTTCAAGATAAGCATCCAGGGAGATGGGCTAAGTTCCACCCTGGTAATTGCCACAGTGGAAGACCTGGGGATCGTTGAAGCGATGCTGGAAAAAATCAGGAAGAGTTTAGGGGGAACAAAGAGCAAATAGTATAGAGATTTTTGCAAAAATTAAGGGTTTATTCCTTTCAAAAATCTACACAGTTTGCGTAGATTTGCATCTCACCAAAGAAAAGGAGGTATTCATGCAATCTTCAGATATGTCATGGATGCCGTCGGTAACGGTTCGTTAACGGAGGCATCCATCAAATTAATCTGGTGACGCACAGCAAGCGTCAAAGCCACTAAGTTCGCTTAGTGGCTTTTTTGTTTGTTCCTCGAATAGAAGTTTCTCCCCCTATGAACTTATGAAGTGGCTACTTATAGCGAATTTCTTTACTTAACATAAAAATTTCACTTTATGTAGTAGGGAGATCTCCCCTGCTCTATTTTGTTACCTTTTTAACTTTTGCAGTTGCTTTTTTGCCTGTACTGTCTACTTTCTTGTTCATCTTATCAGTTTTGTTCTCTACTTTCTTGTTCATCTTGTCTGTTTTGTTTTCCATCTTTTTGTTCATCTTGTCCTGGGAAAAAGCACTAACAGAAAAGAAGGCAATGGCAATCATCATGAAAACCTTTTTCATAGTAATTTTTTTAGGTGTTGAATTACAATTGTTTGCCTGAAGATAGCTTAAATAATTTCTGATTTTTGTTAATCAAATCCTATTGAGGCCTTGTGCCATATTTTTTCTGACCCTTTAAAATAAAAAGCGCCGATTGCACAGGCACCCCTACATTTGTCTTTTAGGCATCATGAACCAAAATTTGCAAACCCAGGTTGTAATAGTGGGGGCCGGTCCGGCCGGCGCTGCTACTTCAATTTATCTTTCTCAGGCCGGTATCCACCATATCATCCTCGAAAAAGACCGGTTTCCGCGCGACAAAGTTTGCGGGGATGCCTGCAGCGGAAAAACGGCTTTTGTCCTGCGCAAGGCCAATCCAAGCTGGATGCAGGAGATTTTTCAGCATGAAGAGCAATACCTCCCAAGCCGGGGCATCATCTTCGTAGCTCCAAATGGCAAACAACTCTCTATCCCTTTTGGATCTGCCATCCATGCCGGCGAGACGGCTCCGGGATTTACGTCTCCCCGGATGGTTTTTGACCAGTTTCTTTTTGACAAAATTGCCAGTCCCTACGCAACTGTTTACCAGAATGCGCAGGTGGAAAGCCTCCAGCGGGTTGAAGGAGGTGGCATAAATGTTCAATTTACCTGTGCCGGACAGACACATTCCGTCAATTCTCCGCTCCTGGTAGGTGCCGATGGTGATAAAAGCGTGGTGCGTAAGACCTTTCTTACAGACAAGAACCTGCCAAAAGCCTATGCGGTGGGTTTAAGAGCCTATTACAAGGGCGTAAGCGGCATGAATCAGGAAAATTATGTGGAGCTGCACTTTTTGCGTGACATCCTGCCGGGCTATTTATGGATCTTTCCCCTGCCAAATGGGATGGCGAATGTAGGAATCGGCATCCTGTCGGAAGTGATCCGCGATAAAAAGATCAACCTGCGGGAGCGCATGCTCAGCATTATCCAAACCCACCCGGCTATTAAGGACCGCTTTGCAGGAGCTTTGCTGGAAGGCAAGATACAAGGATGGGGACTGCCAATGTGCATGGAAAAACTGCCCGTATCAGGCGACCATTTCCTGCTCACGGGCGACGCAGCCAGCCTGGTAGATCCTTTTAGCGGTGAAGGGATCGGCAATGCCCTGTACAGTGGAATGCTGGCAGCTTTTGCCATTCGTGAAAGCATCACAGCCAACCGCTTCGACAGGTCATTTCTGCAAAGCCAGTACGACGCAGTTTTATACAAGCGGATCGGTGATGAGCTCAAGATCAGTGCGACCCTGCAGCGCTTGTGCAACTACCCCTGGCTGTTTAATTTTGTGGTCAACAAGGCACACAAGAGTCCCTCCCTGAATAAAACGATCAGCTGCATGTTCACCGATATGGACCTCCGGGCCCAGTTCAGCAAGCCTTCTTTTTACCTGAAAATGCTGTTTAACCGGTAAAGGATAAGGTTTCGACAAGGGTCCTTACGGAGCTGCTTTTATTTTGATCACGATCTTCCGGACGGTATTGTAACCATCTACCAGGATGCTGGGACGGTGTGCGTTCTGGGGAAAGAATAAGAAGAAAGTACCCGGTTCGGCAATATAATACTGTCCTTCAGCCGTATAATTGGCAACATCCTTTGCATCATCATACGGCTTGGTAACGGTAGCTTGGGTAACAGGTGACACACCGATTTTCTCTTTTCCCCTTGCCACATATTGCAGGTCGATGTATTTCCGGTGCGATTCCCAGTTCGTTTTGTCAAATTCCTTGGAAGCGCTTTCTGTTACCGTCATATACACATCATTGCTGTCGATGGGATACTTGCCGGGTGTCATTTTTTCCAGGTCATTGTCTTTTAAAAATTGGAAGGCCTTGTCCCACAACACCTTGTTCTTCGCATACTGGCGGGCAAATTCGGCTTTGTCTGTAGATGGGTGAAGCTGGAGGGTAAGACCGCCAGGGGCCCAGTCCCGGTTTTTAAACCACTGCTCTATTTGCTGGGTGTTGCCGTTTTGCAGGGCTGTTTGCGCCTGGCAACCCGGTCCACCTGCAAGGAAAGCCACAGCTACGATTGTTGCATACAAAGATTTCATACTTCATTGATTTTTTTTGACGAGGGCAGATTTCTCTTAAATGATTGATTGGTATGTTGATAGAAAATGTCCCTCCTGCAATTACCACCCCTAAAAGAAGCACCTGACGGTCTTAAAAAGTGCCTGTTGCAAATTACTGTATTTAGCCCGTCTGTTAACAATCATTTATTTTTGTGCATAGAGTGTTGGGGTTCATCTTGTTGGAATAGCCAAGCCCCTTTAAGAAGTCCAAAACGGTTGATTAACAACCAAAACACTGCCCTCAAATGACCTGTTTTCCTTACTTTTGTCGCCTGCCTGCGCAACGCATACCTTCTGAAACAGGAACCTGAAAAAGGGTATTGTTCCGCCTGGCAACCCATTAATTCTTCACTGGATCGTATTTATGAAATGAACCTGGTGGTTCACTTTAAAATGTGCACGTATGTATTCATATGAGTTGCTGGAACCGGGATGTTATTATCTGATACAGGAAGAAGAAAACGCTCCCGTAACCATGATCAAAGTAGCTTTGGAATCGGATTATTGTATGTTTATTTCTGTGTATGGTGAAACTGAGAGCGTAGAATGGAAAAGAAAATCGGACCCTATTTATGACATTGTAGAACTGCTGAGCGAACAAACAGTGAAACAATGGGAATCTTTATATAACAACAACCAGGACGCTTTTAATTATGAAGACGGCGAAGAATAATCGCCCATGCTTGTTTTCCGCGCAGTTTAAGGTAGCTTTTAAAGTTGATGGAAGCCGTTGAGACGCTTGTTTCAAAAGGGTGTCCGCGAAAAAACGGGAGCAGTAGATTTTGTGGCTGCAAACCCCTATTTTTGCGCACTTTACAATTCTCAACCAGAATTCAATCAACATGGATAATTTGATTTATCTCGTACCCTTAATGGGTATTGCTGGCCTATTGTATACTGCTGTCAAATACGCCTGGGTTACCAAGCAGGAATCCGGTACGGCGCGCATGAACCAGATCAGCACGCATATCGCTGAAGGAGCCATGGCGTTTTTAAAAGCAGAATGGAAAATCCTCTCCTATTTTGTTGTTGTCATCGCCCTGCTGCTGGCCCTGATGGGCAGCCAGAACGCAAATTCTCACTGGTCTATTGCCGTTGCGTTTGTTATTGGCGCTTTTTTCAGCGCATTTGCCGGTTTTATCGGAATGAAGATTGCCACCAAAGCCAATGTACGGACTGCTCATGCAGCCCGTACCAGCCTGTCCAAAGCCCTAGCTGTTTCGTTCACCGGCGGTTCTGTAATGGGACTGGGTGTAGCCGGACTGGCAGTACTCGGATTGGGTAGTTTGTTTATTATCCTGAAAATGATTTTCGCACCGGATGCCTCCGTGAACTCGGAAGAAATGGTGAAAACGATCGAAGTGCTTACCGGTTTTTCCCTCGGTGCTGAATCCATCGCCCTTTTTGCCCGTGTAGGCGGCGGTATCTATACAAAGGCGGCTGATGTAGGAGCCGACCTGGTGGGTAAGGTAGAAGCAGGCATTCCGGAAGATGATCCGCGCAACCCTGCCACTATTGCGGACAACGTAGGTGATAACGTAGGCGATGTTGCCGGTATGGGCGCCGATTTGTTTGGCTCTTATGTAGCCACGGTGCTGGCCACGATGGTACTGGGCCAGGAAACTGTTTCCCAGGATAATTTCAACGGATTGGGTCCTATTCTCCTTCCTATGCTGATTGCCGGCGTAGGCATTCTTTTTTCTATTGTAGCCACCCTTTTTGTACGCATCAGCGAATCTGCAGGCATCAGTACGGCCGTTGTTCAAAAAGCCCTCAACCTGGGCAACTGGGGTTCTATCATCCTTACAGCCCTGGCTTGCGTAGGGTTGGTTTATTTTATCCTGCCTGAAACCATGACCTTGCGCGGACTGGAGTTCACCAAATGGGGTGTACTGGGCGCGATTGCTGTAGGACTGGTTGTTGGTACACTGATGAGCATGATCACTGAATATTATACAGCCATGGGCAAAGGCCCGGTTTTGTCGATCATCCGGCAGTCTTCCACAGGCCATGCTACCAATGTGATTGGCGGACTTGCAGTGGGTATGCAAAGCACCTTTTTGCCGATCCTGGTGCTTGCTGCCGGTATCTGGGGTTCTTATGCCTGTGCGGGTTTATATGGCGTAGCGATCGCGGCGGCTGGAATGATGGCCACTACGGCCATGCAGCTCGCCATTGATGCTTTTGGACCGATCGCTGACAATGCAGGCGGTATCGCTGAAATGAGCGAACTGCCAAAAGAAGTGCGCGAAAAAACCGATGTACTGGATGCAGTTGGCAATACCACGGCTGCCACCGGGAAAGGTTTCGCCATTGCTTCAGCTGCGTTAACTGCGCTGGCCCTGTTTGCTGCCTATGTAGGAGTTGTGCAGCACAACGGTTACGAGCTCAACGGCATCGATATTTACAAGGCTAAGGTCCTGGCCTCCTTGTTTGTAGGTGCCATGATCCCGTTCATCTTTTCTTCCCTGGCTATCAAAGCGGTTGGTGAAGCAGCCATGAGCATGGTAGAAGAAGTGCGCCGGCAGTTTAGAACCATCCCCGGTATCATGGAAGGAACCGGTGAACCGGAGTACGATAAATGCGTAGCGATTTCGACTACAGCATCCATCAAGAAAATGATCGCGCCTGGTTTGATCACCATCCTGTCACCCCTGCTGATTGGTTTTATTCTGGGACCGGAAGCCCTGGGTGGTTTCCTGGCCGGCGCCACTGTAAGCGGTGTGCTCATGGGTATTTTCCAGAACAATGCTGGCGGTGCATGGGACAATGCCAAGAAAAGCTTTGAAAAAGGCGTGAACATCAACGGGGAAATCTACTATAAGAAATCAGAACCGCACAAAGCGTCTGTAACGGGCGATACAGTAGGTGATCCGTTCAAAGACACTTCTGGCCCGTCCATGAATATCCTGATCAAGCTGATGTCGATCGTTTCGCTGGTCGTAGCGCCTACCCTGGCAAACCTGCACAAGGGTGATCAAACGCTTTCTACCAAACATAATCCACAACCGAAAGTGGTGAATGCTTCCCTGACCGCAGCCAAGCCTGCCACAACAGTGAAGTTGTAAGGATCCATATAAACTTCGTAAAAAAGAGCCATGACCGACAAAATCATGGCTCTTTTAGTTTTATAAGCTGTTAAAGCGCTTTTATCCGGTCGTATAGAGCACAAAAATATTTTTGATTTCTTAACGCTAATTAACATTCTATTACGAAAGTAATCGTATATTAGTGCCCTAATCATCCAGGTATGTCAACAAAATACATCAAACCAACTGAGAGTGAACTGGAAATTTTAAGTGTATTGTGGAAAAACGGCCTGGCCAGTGTCCGCGAAGTGCATGAAGAACTGGCTAAAACAAAAGATGTGGGTTATACCACCACGCTCAAGCTGATGCAGATCATGCACGAAAAAGGATTGGTGAAAAGGGATGCCTCGGTCAAAACACATATCTACCAGGCGGCTGTGAGCAAGGAAAAAACCCAGAAACACTTGCTGGGGAAAATGATTGATGGATTGTTTGGCGGTTCTTCCACCCAGCTTGTTATCCAGGCCCTGGGAAACCACAAAGCATCGCACGAAGAGCTGGAAGCTATACAAGAACTGCTTAACAACCTTAAAAATCAATAAACCCCCTCCCGATGAACCATTCGTTCTTCCTCCAGGCGTTGGGATGGGCCCTCCTCAATAGCTTGTGGCAGTTTGGTTTACTCTGGTTCTTTTTCTATCTTTTGACCCGCTCCTTCCGGAAACTTTCTTCTCCCTTTAAGCATGGTTTTGCCCTGTTACTGTGTGTTGCCGGAACCGGATGGTTCCTGGTAAATCTCGTTACCAGCTACCAGGACCAAGACAGCTCCACTCCGCTCACTTCGTGGCTGCCTAGTATGGAGAAAGCGGATAGTGCATATTTTATGTTAAACAGATCACTGCAATCATTCCGCGAGCATTATCTTGGTTATGTTACCCTCCTGTATTTGCTGGTGATTGTTCTGCAGTTTGGCCTTTTTTTCTATTCTCTTTACCGCTCTCATAGTGTGTATTCCGCAGGATTGAGCAAAGCTGCTGTGGATATCCGGCTGTATGTGAAAAGAATGGCTTTACAGCTCAATATCAAACGGCAGGTACAAGTGTTTATATCGGAGTATGTGGATACGCCGCTGGTTATCGGCTTTCTCAAGCCCACGATCCTGATGCCGCTGGCTTGCATGAACCAATTGTCTATGGCCCAGTTAGAAGCCATCCTCCTTCACGAATTGGCTCATATCAAACGGAACGATTACCTGGTCAATATCTGGGTGGCATTTGTAGAGATCTTGTTTTTCTTCAATCCGTTTGCCCGGATGCTTCTTCACAGCGTGAAACAAGAAAGGGAATACACCTGCGATGATTGGGTAATGCAGTACCAGTTCAATGCCCACCAGTACGCCTCTGCCCTGCTGATGCTGGAAAAGAGCCGGATCGGTTATCTGCAATCCGGTGTAGCGGCCACAGGTTCAAGCCGCAAAGTACTACTGCACCGGGTACAACGCATCCTGCAAGTTCCTGCTGCTGAACCCGTTGCCTTTTCCCGGCTGGCGGTTTGCTTGGCTGGCTGTGCCTTATTCGGGTTTCTTTCGCTTAAACCTTCGCGTACCGGCGAAGAAAAGCCTTTACCAGAAAACACCCTCTCTTTTATATCGCCCCGTTTGCCTGCACGCAAACTCTCTTTTGTAGAGTATCCCCTGCCTATTGCCTCTTCCCGGGCCGATCTGATGTTCCCGCTCAATCCGGTCAAAAAACAGCCCGTTAAGCTTGCTAAACCTGCAACAGAGCCGCTTGTAGCGGAAGAGCAAGAAGCGCTCATTATTCCAGCCTCCGTAACAGAAGATATCAGCCGGCTGACCGAACCCCAGGAAGCTGTGAATGTAGAGAACAGGAATTTTTCCATTCCGGAAATTATACAGCCTGAGCTGCCCGCCGCTGCCCTGGTTTCAGGTTTCCCCTATGTGCCTTCATCCAGCTTTTACTTTTCTGTAGATACATTGAAGCCTATGCGCACAGAGACTTACCACGAGCAGGCAGCCCGTGAATCGCTTTTAAAGACCCAAAAAGCCCTGAATGAGATCGATTGGGCCGCCATTCAAAAACGGCTTCCTTCCCACTCGAGGGCAAGCATTCAAATCCTGAAAAAAGAATTGGAGCAATCTTTTAACCGGCTGAACTGGCAACGGATCAATGAAGCGGTAAAAGATTCTATCATCCAGTATTCAGATAAACAATACAAGGCTGTACTGTACAACGAACTAACAGAATTGAAGAAATACAAAACCCAGCAACAGCAGCTGGAAAACTTGCAAAACCAGCTCCAGCTTCAGCAAAAAGTTTACAGCAGGGAAGCTGAACGCAAATCGCTGGAACTTCAAAAGCAACTCGCCGAATCCAAGATCATTATCTACCTGTAACTCCTTCCTGTTTACCAAACATTGCGCGGACAAGTATCCCCATATTTGTTCCCGATCAGGAAGCCAAGTACGATTTCATGGGTTCCTTTGCTGACTGTTTTCAGGCGGGATGTGCTGTAATCGTACGAATACCCGACGTTGAATGTGTTGGAAACATTGATCCCCAGCATAGCTGCAAAGCCATCCTGAAGCCGGTAACTGGCTGCGCCCCAGAGCCGGTCGAGATACTGGACCTTGACGTTCAGGTCGTATTGAATAGGCAGGGGATCAACCCATTTGATCATGGCCGAAGGCAGGGCAGTGAAATCATCGCTGAGGAAAAAGCGGTATCCGGCGGTGAGAAACAGGTGCGGCACCAGCCTCGAGCCGCCTGTTTGGAGGTTCTGATCAGAAAAATAAATTTTTTGCGCGAGGATCTGCTGTGCTGACAAGCCAACAAAATAATCTGCCGAATACAGATACAGCCCCGCTCCCAGATCAGGTTTTATCCGGTTGATTTCCCCTGAATTGTACACCGCCGGGTCCAAGGGATTGGCGCTGCCGAAATCAAGCTTGGAGCGGTCCAGGCTGATGTTTCTCATCCCCGCTTCAAAACCGGCTGCCAAACTGGTTTTTGCACTGATCCCCAGGTGATAAGCATAACTCAGGTAACCACCAAAACGGTTCAGCGGACCGGTGCGGTCATTGATGATCTTTAGTCCGATACCATGGTGAGGCTTGGCGGCTTCATAATCCTGCCAGTAGTTTCTGCCTCGGGGGTTTTCCCCGGGCATATCATAAGATGTGGCTGTGATCCGGTCATCTTTTTTCCCCAGCGGCGTGTGAATGGTCAAATAGGTCGTAACAGGCGCATCCTGCAAACCGACCCATTGGTGGCGGTGACTGATCTTGACATCCGTATAATTTTCGATCCCCGTCAGGGCAGGGTTCAGGATGTATTGGTTCAGGATATATTGGGTATAATGCGGCTCCTGCTGCGCACAGAGTGAACAGACAGAGAAGAGAGACAGGAAGGCAAGAATAGGTTTCTTCATACACGTGTGTTCATTGTCAACGGATTATGCTGACAGAACCATTGATTTGTTTTCTGCCGTTTTTGGGATCGATGATCCAGTAATAAGTGCCCACCGGCAGCGGATTGCCATTGTAGGTTCCGTTCCATTCCCGGTTGTAATTGGAAGAAGAGAATACTTTTTGTCCGTAACGGTTGAAAACTTCGATCGTTGCACCCTGGTAGGAAGAAAGATACGGGATCTTCCAGGTGTCGTTGATGCCATCGCCATTGGGTGAAAACGCATTGGGAACCTTCAGGTCCTTCAGCACAGTTACACTTACCTGATCTGAAGCAATACAGCCGTTTGCAGAGGTCACATCAAGCCGGTAAGTAATGCTATCAACCGGTGTGACTTTGGGCGTTAAAGACCTGCTATTGTCCAAATAAAGGCTGGGTGTCCAGGTGAATGTACTACCCAGTGTGGCCGTGGCATCCAAGGTAACCGAGCCGCCTTCCAGAACGGATTTGTCAGGGCCTGCATTGACCAGCGGAACAGGATAAACAATCACCGTATTGCTGTCGGTTGTTTTACAGCCTGCAGTTGTGGTAAAAGTATAGGCTATGACCTTGGTACCGGCTTTTGCTATAGCAGGCGTAAATGTTCCATCGGGTGAAATACCGGTGCCTGCATACACGCCTGAACCCGTCAATCCGTTGATTTCCTGCATGGCAGCTATCCTGAAGGAAGGCTTGTCTGCACAAACCGGCGGAATGGAGTCTGTCTTCAGCACAGGGCGGGCCAACAGGGTGATGGTTTTAACGACCTGGTCGCTGCAGCTGATGCCTGAAAACACCTTGTAAGCCACCTGAACGGTTTTTGAAACAGGCATACCAAATGCCGGATATAAATGCTTGTAAGTGGCCCCGGCAACAGGGTTGTCATCCACCGTTTTCAGCGCAGGGTCATTGCCATAATCCCAGTAAATCTCTACCCGGGTGATTTTCCCAAAATCGACCCCCGCTTTGTCAGTCAGCTCAACGGCTGCATTGCTGCAAAGCTGATCCGGTGACTTCACAACCAGGTCCGCCTTCGGCACGGCTCCATTTACCGTAAAGAGCTGGGTAGTATCAGCCACACAGCCGGCAGCAGTGGTAACCTGCAAGGTAACCCGGTAATTGCCAGTGGCGGTGTATTTATGGGAGGGATTCCTGAGCAAGGAGGTATCCGGGTTGGCAGCCGTGGCAGCAGCATCGCCAAACTGCCAGCGGTAGCGAAAACCCCCTTGTGAATTGTTTGCAATGGTGGAAGAATCGGTAAAGGTCGCAGACGCATCGTTCAGGCAGATTTCCGGCAGGCCAAAGCGGGGATGCGGCTGGTAATTGACAGCGAGCGCTTGGGACACACTGCTTTTACAACCGGTTTTTGTTTCTACCTGCAGGCTTACGGTGCTGCTGCCCTGGGCAAATGTATGTACCGGCGACTGGGTTGTGGCTGTGCTGCCGTCGCCAAAGTTCCAGTTCCATTTTGTGATGTCGCCGTTGGCGGGGGTGGATCCGTCTTTGAATTGTACAGGCGTTTTTTCGCACACGGCATTGGCTGTTGTAAAAGCTGCAACCGGCAATTCGGTCAGTGTAACAACTTTGGATATCGTATCAGATAAACAGCCAACATCTGTAATGGCATTGAAATTCAACTTATAAGACCCGGCAGTGCGGTAAACATGGGATGGATTTTTGAGGGTTGAGCTGGAGCCATCGCCAAAATCCCAGGTCCATTTTACGACTGCCCGGCCATTGCCATTGGTTGTGTCAACTAATTTCATGGTATCACCCAGGCATTGGGGCAAACTGCCGGTAAACGCTGCCTGGGGCCGTTCAAATATCTGAAGGTCATAGCTGATCTCCTGCTCCCCGCTGCAACCGTCGGAGGTCGGGTTGTTGGCAAAAATGGTGATCGGGTAAGTAGCGATGCTTGAGATGGTGTAAAACCGGTCGAGCTTGAAGCGGTACAACACGCGGTCGTTCACGGTCCAGGATGAATCCACGACCGGGTTATATACGATTGTATCGGTAAACAGCCCGTTGAACACCCATTTGAGCGAAAGGGGTTTATAAGGCAGGGTCATGGAAAACTTGAACGGAGAGTTGCGGCAGGCAGCCGGAAAGCTGACTGTCGCATATTGGTTTTGGACCGAAACAAACTGGTAAAGGTCTTTGAGATTGGTTCCGGCAGAATATCCATACGATTCTGCGCTTCCAAACCCGTACGCAATGGCATTAAAGCCCGAATCGCAGGAAAGGGTGTGGGTCCCCTGGGTAACCGTAAGTTGGGCATATGCATACGCCGTGTTGGTAGCCAATGGCTTAAAACCGCCTGTAAGCACGCCATCGATCCTGAACGAGCCGGTAATCTCCGGCGCATTTCTGCATACAACATTGATGTGGTGCTCATTTATATTTGTATTGGCCGCTGGCTGCATGGAATTCAGGGTAACACTGGATATGGTTTGCTCAACAGGGTTCAGGTAGATCATTTCCGGATCACCCTGTCCGGTATTGCCGCTGCAGCCTGATGTGGTCAGGTATTGCGCTACCAGGATGGGTTTGTCTGATTCAATATAAGCCGGGTTTTGGCTGTTGAATTCATAATACTGGTTGTTGGTATACAAGTTACCGTTGATTACCGTACCGTCCAGCTTTACCGTAGCAGAGGGGTCAGACTTAAATATCCTGTAAATATTGTTCTGGTTGACACTGCTTGCTTTGTTTACGGAAGGCACGGTCAGGTAGGTTTTGCCCCAGGTGCTCAGCGGGTACATTTGCTGGTAGAGGTTATCAGAGGTACCGGCGTTGGGTGCACAGCCGATGGAAATCTTTCCGCTGCCGCAAAAAACGGCTATTTTCTTACAGGTGCCTATGCCGGTGCTGATAGAGCGGATGCGTGAGCCCGTAAGATCTACTCCCCTGTTAGCAGACCCGCTGCTTGTTGAAACGCCCAAAGCCTGGTAGATCTGCCCCTGGGTCAGGGAGATCATGTACGGAATACCGGCTGCATGCCCCCCTTTGGTAGCCTGGGAAGGTGTGATCTCTACCGTGGTGGTGCCGGTATCGGTAGCGATCACGTCAAAATAAGAATAAGAGTTTGTTTCGTTGGAGATCTGGGTATAATTGATTGAGTAATAGTCTCTCCCAAGCGTATTGACCGGCAGGCACAAGGTGGCGCCGGATATAGAATTCACATATATAAAGCTGTATACAACCACGGGCTTGAGGGCTTTTATATGTATCCCCAGGTTATACACGCCTTCATCGAGCAAGGCTGCAGCTCGGGGTATGTCGAGGGTGGTAATCTGATTGGCTGTAACCGTAAAGCTAAGCGAAGTGCTGATGCCGGGAATGTCTACCGTACCCGAGGTATTCACATCCGATGTCATGTACAGCTGCATTTTTTCGGCCGGGGTACTGTTGCTGATAGATGAGAACATTCTTACATGGTTACCATAGGCAACCCAAAAGTCTTTGCCCTTATTGGTAAAATCCTGTGAGAAGGAAGAAAGAGCAGCCAGCAGGCAAGCCCCAAAGACAGAGAGCCTTAACAAAAGACTTTTCAATGTAAACAGAACTGGGTTTTTATATCCGGATGTATAAAGATAATGGTTGCTATCTACAAAACGATTTTGCCATTCTATTATGCGATCGTGCTCTTTTCATCAACTTCTAACCTGGATGCAGGTTTCAACAGAACAGATGGGTGAGCATGTCAAATCTTGAAAACTTACTTGAACACCGGGAAATCTAGTTATCAGCACTGTATCTGTCATTAATAATCATTTTTATATCACAACTTAATGAAAATCAACAAAAAAAATGAAATATACAATTTTATTCTAACTTTTCCTAAATACACATTTTAAAGTTAATCATGAAGCACATAAATATCCAGGAATGCACTCTTATAATTTGCATTTTTTATTTATTATGCATTGTAAATTAATTGTTTACAAGTCTTGTTTAATGCTAAATAAATTAGTTTATAAAATCGAATTTTTAGACAAGCCTAAAATCATTGTCTGCTATTGGTTTTAGCATCCATTTTTGGGATTTATTGCAGCATTTTTCTTGGTAGTTTCGCACCCATGAAATGCCTACTCTCCTATTGTTGTTTTCTGGTGTTTTTTGTGGGAATATTTGCCAGCTGTAAAAAGCCGCAGGCTTTGCAGTATGTCGATTTCCAGCACTTCCAGGTTTCTGAGATTACCAAAGGAAGGTCTGACCTGTCGGCAGATTTAAAATTTTATAACCCGAATCCTTACAAACTGCGCTTGAAATCGGCAGAAATGAATTTTTATGTGAACGACCAGTATTTTGGCAAATCTGTTTTGGATACCCTCATGGAAATCCCAAAGCGGGATACCTTTCTCGTACCTGTATCCATCAAAGAAGTGGAGCTGAAAAAAGTGCTATTGAACGGGCTGGGTGCCCTGCTCACCCAGGAGTATAATATAAGATTGGATGGAAAAGCCAAAATCGGAAAGGCCGGCTTTTACTTCACGTTTCCCCTCCATTATGAAGGAAAACAGCGCCTGGATCTTTTTAAATAAACAGTATGCGTAAGGACTGATACAGCCAATCAGGGTTTCACCGGGGGCTTTCCGCCTCCGTCTTCTGTTTTCTTACAACACTGGGGCAGCTTATTGTAAAATTCAGGATTGGCAGTTACATCATCCGCATCAAAGCCCAGGTTGGCTATAGCGGTTTTTATGTTCTCTATGTTTGTCCGCTCGGTGAAATACGTCACCTTGGTCACCTTTCTTCTAAAATCAACCACGGTCTTGATCACGCCTTCTTCCCGGGTCATAAAAGATTCTATGCGTTGTTTACATACATCACATTGCGCATTGGGGGTATTGATCGTGGCGGTTAAAACCGGCTTTTTGGACTGTGCAAACGAAAATGACAAAAAGCCAAGGATCATGACAAGAACAAGCTTCAGCTGCTTCATAATAAAGAATTCTGTTCAAATATAATTAAAGCCCGGTCCAAACAGAAGGGTTCTCTCTCCATTTTAACAAAACGGCCTCCTGGTCTGCTGAAACCGTCCCTTTTTCAACAGCCAGTTTGATCAGGGTATTATAGTCGGTAAGGGAGCGTGTATCTATGCTCATTCTATCAAACGCCTCAGCAGCCTGCGCGAAGTTGTAGTTAAAGATCGATACTACGCCGTTGATTTCCAGACCGGCCGCCTGGAGCGCTTCTACCGCCTGCAAACTGCTTTTGCCGGTCGATACGAGGTCTTCGATCACAACCGTTTTCCAGCCTTTTTCAAAAAAACCTTCAATCTGGTTACCAAGCCCGTGTTCTTTTGGTTTAGACCGGACATATACAAAGGGAAGCTTGAGCTGGTCGGCAGCCATCGCCCCCCAGGCTATTCCGGCTGTGGCCACACCTGCTAGCAGGTCTGCATCCGGAAACTGATCAAAAACCAGGTTGCACATCTCTGATTTGATAAAATCGCGGACATAAGGAAAAGAAAGGACTTTCCGATTGTCGCAGTAGATCGGACTTTTCCAGCCGCTTGCCCAGGTAAACGGAGCGGCCGGACTTAACCGGATGGCATCGATCTGCAATAATTTTTCTGCTACAGCTTTTTGGTCGGTCATAAAGCGAAAGTAGGGTTATTGATGCAATCATGCTGCTATAAATAAGAATACATTTGCACGCATATGCACTATAAAATTTATTTTGACCAAAAGCCCATCTTCCTGCTTGATACGCCTGGTCCGGAGCTCACGCCGTACCTGGACAAGCCAAAGATCTTATTCGTCAATGGTTTATCACCCAGCCACCTCCATAGTGCATTTCAAAATATCCGGTCAGAAAAAACAGACGCCGTTATCTATTACCATGAGCCCTTAAGTGAACTCAAAGAGGCTTTCTGGGATCAGTTTACGGTTATACAGGCAGGCGGCGGACTGGTCATCAACGAACGGGGCGAGATCCTGTTTATCTTCCGCCGCGGCCGCTGGGATCTTCCCAAAGGCAAACTCGATCCCGGAGAAACCCTTCCTGCCTGTGCGCTCAGGGAAGTAGAAGAGGAAACGGGTCTTTCAGGTCTTACCCTGGAGAAAGAACTGCTGGTAACTTATCACACTTACCAGCAGGATGGAGAAGAAATCTTAAAGGAAACCTATTGGTACCAGATGACAGCAGATAGCAAGACCTCACTTACAGCGCAAACCGAAGAAGATATCCTGGAAGTAAAATGGATAAGGCCTGACCAACTGGGGGAAGTACTCAGCAATACTTACCAGGCGATCAGGGATGTACTGGACTCCTACCGGCCTGAAAATTAAAACAGGGAACATAGAAGAGTGGATAAATTATGTTAAGCAGAATTTAGGGCTCCCTTTTCAGGTGAGTAAGTTTTCTTTCTCCAAATAGTGCAGAACCAATTTGGGGAGGAACTGGGAGGCATCTCCCCCGTTGCGGATGACATCCCGTACCAGTGTAGAGGCAACCGATGTATATTGGGGCAGACAGGTTAAAAAGATGGTCTCAATGTTGCTGGCCAAACTCCGGTTCATATCGGCAATCGCCTTTTCATATTCGAAATCATTAACATAGCGTATACCCCGGAGGATAAAGCGGGCATTGACCTTTTTGCAGCATTCCACTGTCAGTCCTTCATATACCACTACCTCTACCTTTGGATTGCCCTTGTAGATATTTTCAATCCACGACTGCCGCAGCTCCTCCGAAAACATTGGTTGCTTATTGGCATTTTTCCCGATGCCGATAACCAGCTTGTCAAACAAAGCCAGCGAGCGGTCGATGATGTCCAGATGACCGATCGTGACCGGATCAAAGGTTCCTGGGAAAAGGCCGATGCGTTTCATACGGATCTTTTAAATAATTGGTTTAATAAAATGATGTCTTCCCTCATTCAACAACAAGGGTCAGGATTCTCTTTGCCCGGCCAGTAAGTAAAGCACAGCCATCCGCACAGCCACTCCATTCTCCACCTGTTGCAGGATCACCGACTGCTGGCTGTCTGCCACATCACTGTCTATCTCTACGCCCCTGTTGATCGGGCCGGGATGCATGATCACGATTTCTTTCTTTAGCTGGGCCAGCACCGACTTTTTGATTCCATACGCCAGATTGTATTCGCGCAGGGAGGAGAACAAGACCTGGTTTTGCCGCTCCAGCTGGATGCGCAGCACATTGGCCACATCGCACCATTGAAGGGCTTTGAGCAGGTTGTATTCAACCCGGATATCAAAAGCTTCCTGTAAATATTTTGGGATCAGGGTGGGCGGTCCTACCACCATCACCTCTGCCTCCATTTTGCGCAGGAGGTAAATATTGCTCAACGCAACCCTTGAATGCATGATGTCGCCTACAATGGCGATCTTTTTCCCCCGCAGGCTCTGCAGCTTTTCTGTTATCGAAAACGCATCCAGCAAAGCTTGGGTTGGATGTTCATTGATGCCATCGCCGGCATTGATGATAGAAGCCTGGATATGCTTGGATAAGAAATGTGGTGCCCCCGTAGCGCTGTGCCGCATCACCACCATGTCTACCTTCATCGACAGGATATTGTTCACCGTATCGAGCAGGGATTCGCCTTTTGAAACAGAAGAGCCGCTCACGGCAAAATTGACCGTATCGGCGCTCAGGCGCTTTTCCGCCAGCTCAAAAGAAATGCGTGTGCGGGTAGAGTTTTCGTAAAACAGGTTAACGATCGTAACGTCGCGAAGAGAGGGAACTTTTTTGATGGGGCGCTGCAGGACTTCTTTGAACTGGGAGGCTGTATCTAATATAAGCTGGATGTCTTGTGCGGTAAGCTGCCTAATGCCAAGAAGGTGTTTTGAACTTAGTTGCATTAGAAAGCTAAATTAGAATAATTTTATTAACATACAACAGATCCTTGCGGGTGCTACATTAAAACCACTTCTTCTGCCCCGTCTTTTTCCTTCCAGAATACTTTTACTTTTTGCGACTGAAACGAGTCGATCGATTTTCCGATATAATCAGGCTGGATGGGCAGCTGGCGGCTGAAACGCCTGTCGATCAAAACGCATAGCTCAACGGAAGCCGGCCTGCCAAAATCAAGCAAGGCATCCATGGCTGCCCGGATGGTACGGCCGGTGAACAGGACATCATCTACAAGGATCACATGTTTGTTTTCCACCGTGAAGTTGATATTGGTATGGTTTGCCTTGAGCAGCTGTTTGCGCACATCGTCGCGGTAAAACGTAATGTCCAGCAAACCATAATTGACCGGCTGACCCGGCAGTTCTTTTTTGAGTTCGCGCACGAGCCGGTCTGACACATAGATACCCCGGGGCTGGATGCCAATGAGCACCGTGTCCTTGAGATCCAGGTGGTTTTCCAGGATCTGGTGACACAAGCGCTGGATGGTCAGCGACAAATGGTGCTCGTTGAGGATCGTCTTCAAAATAAGTTTTTACAAAAGTAGTACATCCGGATCTTACGCCGACTCTTCCGGTAAAAACGGATAACGGTAATCTGTAGGCGGAGAAAAAGTTTCTTTGATGGTGCGGGGACTGAGCCAACGGTAGAGGTTCAGGATAGAACCGGCTTTGTCGTTGGTTCCGGAAGCCCGTGCACCCCCAAATGGCTGTTGCCCAACCACAGCGCCTGTCGGCTTGTCGTTGATGTAAAAATTTCCGGCAGCATGGCGGAGCTTGGCAGTCGTCAGCTCGATCGCATGCCTGTCCTGCGAAATAATAGAACCTGTAAGCGCATATGGTGAGGTGGTGTTCACCAGGTCAAGCGTCTGCTCAAACTCGTCGGCATTGTATTCATATATTGTCAGCACCGGTCCGAACAGCTCCTCGCACATGGTTACGTATTTGGGATCCTTTGCTACGATCACCGTGGGTTCAATAAAATAACCTGCCGACTTATCACACTTGCCCCCGACCAGGATACTGGCCTGGTCGCTGTTCTGCACCTCGTCCAGGTATTTTTTTATCTTGTCGAAACTCCGCTCGTCGATAACGGCATTGATGAAATTGGAAAAATCATCAACCGGCCCCATTTTAAAAGTCTTGAGCACCTTGCTGAGTTTTTCCTTGATCTCGCCGGCCAGGTTGCTGGGCAGATACGCCCGCGAAGCAGCAGAACATTTCTGTCCCTGGTACTCAAAAGCGCCCCTGGCAAGGGCTGTTACCACTACATCTGCCTGCGCGCTGGGGTGTACCAGCACAAAATCTTTTCCGCCGGTTTCCCCTACAATGCGCGGGTATGAGCGGTAATTATTTATATTCTCCCCGATCGATTTCCACATGCTGTTAAACACGCCGGTGGAACCCGTAAAGTGGATACCGGCAAAATCAGGATGGCTGAAGCACACTTTACCCAGGGTTGGGCCATCTACATAGATCAAATTAATGACCCCATCCGGCAAACCTGCTTCTTTTAAAACCTGCATGATCATTTGCGCGCTGTAGATCTGTGTATTGGCGGGTTTCCAGACCACCACGTTGCCGCACATGGCAGCCGAGGTCGGGAGATTGCCGCCGATCGCGGTAAAATTAAATGGCGTAACGGCCAGCACAAAACCTTCCAGGGGCCGGTATTCCAGCCGGTTGTGCACGCCCGGTACGCTGATGGGCTGCTGGCGGTAGATCTCGCTGAGAAAATGAACATTGTACTGTAAAAAATCAATGAATTCACAAACAGAGTCTATTTCTGCCTGGTACACGTTTTTGCTTTGCCCCAGCATGGTAGCCGCATTCATGCGATAGCGGTATTTGGTAGAAAGCAGATGGGCCGCCTTTAAAAATATATTGGCCCTGTTCTCCCAGCTCAACTCGGCCCAGCCGTCCCTGGCCTGCAGGGCGGCCTCGATGGCTTGTGTAATGTGCTTTTCTTCTCCTTCATGGAAATAACCCAGGGTATGTGCTATCTCATGCGGGGGATGGATGGCTACCCGCTTGCCCGTGCGCACTTCTTCCGACCCGATATACATGGGAATATCTGTTTCCTGGCTTTTTGCACTAGCCAGCGCTTTTTTTAATTCCTCGGTTTCTTTGCTACCCGGGGCATAAGAAAATACCGGCTCATTCTGCGGTACCGGGTAATTAAAATATCCGTAGTTCATGGTATTGCTGATTTTGAATGCTAAGTGTTGAATTTATCCGCTCTCTTTTTCTGCCATCAGGTATGCCTTGATAAATCCATCCAGTTCCCCGTCCATCACCGGCTGTACATTGCCGGTTTCAAAATTGGTGCGGTGGTCTTTGATCATTTTATATGGATGAAAAACATAGCTCCTGATCTGGCTGCCCCATTCTATTTTCTGTTTGTTGTTGTTGGCTGCATTTTTTATTTCTTCCCTCCTCCTGATCTCTTCCTCGTACAGCTTGCTCTTCAGCATCTTCAGGGCTTTTTCCCTGTTTTCTCCCTGGGTGCGTGATTGCTGGCATTCAATAATAATACCACTGGGGATATGCTTCAGGCGAACCGCCGTTTCTACTTTGTTTACGTTTTGTCCGCCGGCACCACCGCTTCTGAAAAAAGCCCACTCCAGGTCAGAAGGGTTTACCTCTATCTCAATTGAATCGTCTACGAGGGGATATACAAAAACGGAAGCAAAAGAAGTGTGCCTGCGTGCGTTGCTGTCGAAAGGTGAAATGCGCACCAGGCGGTGCACACCGCTTTCTGCCTTGAGAAAACCGTACGCAAAATCGCCATCAAACTGCAAGGTGGCACTCTTGATACCGGCGCCTTCTCCTTCCTGCAGGTCCAGCTCGGTAACAGACCAGCCCTGCTTTTCGCCGTACATGCGGTACATGCGCAGGAGCATCTCGGCCCAGTCCTGGCTTTCTGTGCCACCTGCGCCGCTGTTGATTTCCAGCACGGCAGGCATCTCGTCTTCAGGCTGGTTGAGGGTGCTTTTGAATTCTGCCTCTTCAATTCCCTGCAGGGCCTTTTCGTAGGCTTCTTTTACTTCAGCCTCTTCCCCTTCTCCATCTTTCCAGAATTCATACAGCACGGCAAAATCTTCTACCTGTCCGCTCACCTGCTCGTACAGTTTTACCCACTGTTCGTTTATCTTCACTTCTTTCAGGATGGTCGTTGCCCGCTCTGGGTCGTTCCAGAAACCGGCAGCCTGGGTCAGCTGTCTGTCCTGCGTGATCTTGTCTTGTCTGTTCTCGACGTCAAAGAAACCTCCTCAGGACGCTCACCCGGTCCCTCATACTTTTGATTTGCTCTTGTGTCATAGGCGGCGAAGGTATTGAAAAAAGAGATATTTACGCCCGGACGGTCAAGGGGCTGATTCACTGATTTTACTTACTTTGCAGCCGGTTGACCACCTGCTGCCGGCCCGGCACGCTGCGAATTTTTTCTGTCTGGCGGGGCACCATAAATAAATCAATATGACCACGTTCATTGTACCGATCGATTTTACCGAAGAATCAATAAAGGGCGCAGAAACAGGAGCCCGGATTGCGGCACAGGTAAGGGATGCGCGGCTCATTTTATACAATGTATACGCCAGTATAACCGCCAGTACCGACGGCAGTCCCCTGGCAGATGATACAGGCGCCCGCAGAAAGGTAACTGAAATTGCCTTCCAGAATGTCCGCTCGCAGCTCCTTGCCCAGCAGCCAAGCGTGAACATAGAATATTGGGAAGAAGAAGGTGATTCGCTGGTAGACAACCTGGAGAAATTTGCCGGCACCCAGCAGGCTGACTTTATTATCATGAATGTTTCCGAGGCATCTGCCGTCCAGCATTTTATATTTGGCAGCAATGCGGTGGAAGTAGCAAAACGGGCGATCTGTCCTGTCATTATCCTGCCGCCCAATGCGGGGTTCAAAGGGGTTAAAAAGGTCCTTTTTGCTTCTGATTTAAAAGATGTGGCCGGCAGCACCCCGATCGATTCTATCCGCAAGGTTTTGTCTTTGTTTGATTCTACCGTACACGTGTTACACGTGGCCGCAGGAGTAGAAAGGGAGGCAGATGAGCTGCAACAGCAAAAATCAGCCCTGCACGAAATGCTGATCACGTACAGGCCCGAATTTTACCTGCTTGACCAAACCGATTTTCTGCAAGCTGTTGAACAGATCGTACAAGAACAGGATATTGACCTGATCCTGACCGTGCCGCGGACGCATGGATTTTTCAGCAATCTTTTTAGCGCCAACCACACCAAAAAACTAGCTTATCAGGGAACAGTTCCGGTGATCGCCATTCACGAATAGGAGCTGCATGCCTCTTTGTAACAGTGCCGGTTAAACGAAGCAGTTATAGGCAAGCTCCTGCCTGGTGCTGTCTATGCAGTATGCAGTTGATCTGCTGCTGTATGCACAGCTCAATCAACCATTGCTTAGATCAATTGTATGAAAAACATTCAACTCATTGAAGTTCCTTCTGAAATCGGCGCAGGTACGAGAGGGGCCAGCCTCGGCGTAGAAGCCATCAAGATCGCCGCGCTTGATTTTATGAGCAACTTCTTTATCCACTTTCCTTCAGAAAAAGTAGCTACCGAAAACCGCCTCCTGTTCGAACCCATCGAATCGCCGTATGCCAAAAGGATCAAGGGCATTGTTACCATGTATGAGCGGGTGAGTAAATCGGTTGCCCAATGCATCAAAAACAGTTTTTTTCCGGTGGTGCTCAGCGGCGACCACAGCATAGCAGGTGCTACTGTAGCAGGCATCAAGATCGCCAAGCCGGCAAGCCGGCTCGGCATTATCTGGATCGATGCCCATGCTGATCTGCATACGCCTTACACCACCCCCTCCGGCAACATGCACGGCATGCCCATGGCCATCACCATTGGAGAAGACAACAAGGAATGCGCCATTCACGAACTGGATGAGGATACGATTCAGCTCTGGACGCGATTGAAAGAACTGGGTACGGGCAGTCCAAAGGTTTTACCGGAAGATGTGGTATTTATTTCCTTGCGTGACTATGAAAAGGAAGAAAAATTCCTGATCGATAAACACGATATGAAAGTAATTACCACCAACGAATTCAGAAGAAAAGGAGCAGAAAGCATTGTTAAAAGTGTGCTCCGGTACCTGGGCGATTGTACAGACATCTACATCAGTTATGATATGGACAGCATGGGTTCTTCTATCTCAAAAGGGACCGGCACGCCCGTTGGAAAAGGCCTGCGCGAGCGCGAGGCAGAAGACCTGATCAGCAAGCTGATGCAAAACCGGAAAATAAGTTGCTTCGAGATCACAGAGGTCAATCCAACGCTTGATACCGAAAACCTGATGGCTGAAATTGCCTTTAATGTGCTGCAACGCAGCGTGAACGTGCTTATGATGAATTAGGCGCAACCCGTTGCGGCCTTGCTTGCTACAATATTGTGTAAATTACAGGCAATTAGTTGCCTGTACGTACCAACAAAACCTTACTTTTATACCGTCTAGCATAATTACCGTTACGCAAACGATTGCAGCCGCCAATAGATAATCAACGAAAACCTTCTATAATTAATGAGTGATAAAAAGGTGACTAGAATCGGTGTGCTCACCTCCGGCGGCGACGCACCAGGGATGAACGCAGCCATCAGGGCTGTTGTGCGCACCGGGCTTTACAACAATCTCGAGATGTTTGGTGTGATGCGGGGATACAGCGGGATGATCGAAAATGACATCCAGCCTATGGAATCCCGCTCGGTAGCCAACATCATCCAACGCGGCGGAACGGTTTTAAAAACCGCCCGTTGCAAAGATTTTTTTGAACCAGAAGGCAGACAAAAAGCATACGACAATCTTAAAAGCCGGGGCATCAACGGACTGGTTGTGATCGGCGGAGATGGCTCTTTCAAGGGGGCGCTTAAATTCAGCAAGGAGTTCGACATTCCCTGCATCGGCCTGCCCGGAACAATCGACAAAGACATTGCAGGCAGCGATTTCACCATTGGCTTTGATACGGCCGTCAACACAGCCATTGAAGCCATCGATAAAATCCGCGATACCGCCGATGCGCATGACCGCTTGTTTATTATTGAAGTGATGGGCCGCGACGCTGGCTATATTGCCCTGCACAGCGGACTGGCAACAGGAGCCGAACACATCATTATTCCGGAAAGAAAAACAGACATCGAGGATGTGATCTCCTCCCTGCAGGAAAAAGAACGCCGGAAAAAGCTCGTGAACATGATTGTAGTGGCAGAAGGGGGCGAAACGGGAGGCGCTGAAGGCATTAAAAATATTATCAAACAAAGGCTGCCGGCTACCGATACCAGGATCTGCATCCTGGGTCATATTCAAAGAGGAGGCTCGCCCAGCTGTATAGACCGGCTCAATGCCAGCCGCATGGGCTACCATGCAGTAGAAAGCCTGCTGGTAGGGCGCCACAATGTAATGGTGGGCATTGTAAACAACCGGATGCACTATACACCGCTTGAAAAAGCCGTGAAAGCAAAACAGCGCATCAGTGACGAATGGATCAAAATGGTAAGAATACTGGCCAGCTAAAAAATCAAATCTAAAAAAGGGAAACAAGAAGCTATATGTCAAAAGAATTTCTAAAATATGCACAACCGGCCAACAGCAAACGGGCCGGTATCGAACACAATTTTCACCGGACCAAGATCGTAGCCACCGTAGGCCCTGCCTGCGATACATATGAAAAACTACTTGCCCTTGTAAAAGCAGGGGTCAATGTGTTCCGGCTCAACTTTTCTCACGGTGCACACGAAGACAAAGCCAGGATCATCGAACATATCAGGAATATCAACCAATCCGAGCCCTACAACATTGCCATCCTGGGTGATCTGCAAGGCCCCAAGCTGCGCGTAGGTGAAATCGAGAACAACGCCCTGCCGGTCGTTCCGGGAGACATCCTGACCTTTACCAACGAAAAGCTGGTAGGCAACAAAGACCGTATCTATGTAAGCTATCCCAACCTCCATGCAGATGTCAAGATCGGCAACAAGATCATGATCGATGACGGCAAGCTGGAAGTAAAAGTGATCGGTGTTGAAAAAAACCTCGACGTTAAAGTAGAGGTGACCATGGGCGGCATCCTTTCCTCCAAAAAAGGCATCAACCTGCCTGACACAAAGATCTCCTTGCCGGCGCTCACCGAAAAAGACCTGATCGACCTGGAGTTTATTATTGAGCAAAAGCTCGACTGGGTGGCGCTTTCTTTTGTACGCAGCGTAAAAGACCTGGTGATCCTGCGCAGCAAGCTGCATGAGAAAAAAAGCAAGACCAAGATCATTGCCAAAATAGAAAAGCCCGAGGCTTTAACCAATATCCGCGACATTATTCTTGAATCGGACGGTATTATGGTGGCCCGTGGCGACCTGGGTGTTGAACTGCCTGTTGAGCAAGTACCGCTGATCCAGAAACAGCTGATCAAAAAATGCCTGCACCGTGCCAAGCCGGTGATCGTGGCCACCCAGATGATGGAAAGCATGATTGACCGGAGCAAACCCAACCGGAGCGAGATCACGGACGTGGCCAATGCCGTACTGGAAGGCGCCGATGCCGTTATGCTCAGTGCAGAAACCGCTACCGGTCAGCATCCTACGCTGGTGGTAGAAACCATGCGCAAGATCATCATGGAGGTAGAAAGAACAGATTACAATTACAACCGGGAAGATGAACTGGTGCCCCAGCCGCACTCTCCTTCTTTCCTGAGTGATGCCATCTGTTACAATGCCTGTAAGCTGGCCAAGGATGTAAACGCAGACGTCCTGATCGGTATGACGCAGAGCGGCTATACAGCATTTATGCTTAGCAGTTACCGGCCCAAATCACCGCTGTATATTTTCTGCAAGGAAAAACACCTGATCACGCAGCTCAGCCTGAGCTGGGGTGTGCGCGCATTTTTCTATGATGAAGAAGACAGCGTGGATGATATTGTAAAAGATGAGATAGAGATCTTGCGGGAAGAAGGATTTATCAAATCAGGTGATGTGGCGGTCAACACCGGCAGCATCCCTGTACAATACCACCTGCCTACCAATATGCTGAAGATCACCAAGGTAGACTAGTCCCGATTTGCTTGCTGTATCTCTTACAAGCCTGTTGCATCAATTGCAATGGGCTTGTATATTTTTTTGGAGCCAACACACCAACTATATGAGAAAAGGTTTTGCCTATGCCGCCCTGCTTTTGCTTCCCTTCCTTGTAAACGGACAAACACCCAATCAGCAAGACTCAGCCTGGATTGTAGACAACTATACCAAACTGGAAAAAACCATTGCCATGCGCGATGGGGTCAAGCTGTTTACCTCTATCTACATTCCAAAAGACAGCACCGAAGATCATCCGATCCTGCTCACCCGCACGCCGTATTCGTGTGCGCCTTACGGTGAGAAAAAGTTCAAGACCTTCTGGGATACCCATCTTAAATACTACATGCGGGAAGGCTACATCATGGTAACCCAGGATGTGCGCGGCCGCTGGATGAGTGAAGGTGATTTTGTAGACGTGCGTCCGTTTGTAAAAGATAAAAAAGGATCAAAAGATATAGACGAATCATCAGATACGTTTGATACCATTGACTGGCTGGTAAAAAACGTGGTGCACAACAACGGAAAAGTAGGTGTGTTCGGAATTTCATACCCCGGCTTTTATTCTACCATGGCTGCAGCAAGCGGCCACCCGGCACTGAAAGCCGTGAGCCCGCAGGCCCCGGTAACAGACTGGTTTATGGGAGATGATTTTCACCACAACGGTGCCTTTTTCCAGATGGATGGTTTTGCCTTTTACTCCAGTTTTGGCAAGCCCCGCACAGCGCCAACCATCGTGGGACCCAAAGGATACGAATATACCACGCGTGATAATTACAGCTTTTACTTAAAAGCCGGCACCCTCCAGGGATTGTCAAAACTGATCGGCGACAGCGTTGCATTCTGGAAAGACCTGTACTCGCATCCCAATTACGACGAATGGTGGAAAGCCAGAAATGCACGCGTGGCGATGTTTGATGTAAAGCCGGCCATGCTGGTGGTAGGCGGCCTGTACGATGCCGAAGATTGTTTTGGTGCCTGGAACTTGTACAAGGCCATTCAAAGCCAGAGTCCGGCCACTGACAGCCGGCTGGTGATGGGTCCCTGGTTCCATGGGCAATGGGCGCGGGGCGATGGCAGCAGCCTGGGCAATGTACGCTGGGGTTCGCGTACTTCGGAGTGGTACCAGAACAACATTGAAATTCCTTTTTTCAACTATTACCTCAAAGGCAAGGGACCGAAGCCCAGTCTGGCAGCAGCCACTGTCTTTTTTAGTGGTGAAAACAACTGGAAAAAACTCCCGCAATGGCCGCCGGCCACCGCCAGAGAGCAGCTTATCTATCTGCAGCCCAATGGAGGCCTGGCATGGAAAAAACCAGGTGGCAAAGGGATAGCTACCGAATACCTGAGCGATCCAGCACACCCGGTTCCTTATACGGAAGACATCCACCTGAACAGGACGCGCGAGTACATGACGGATGACCAGCGGTTTGCTTCCCGCCGGCCCGATGTAGCAAGTTTTGTAACCGAAGAACTAACAGAAGACCTGACCCTTGCAGGCCCCGTGAAAGCCGATCTGAAAGTAAGCACAACCGGCACCGACGCTGATTTTGTGGTAAAAATCATAGACGTTTATCCGGACGCTTTTGATTACCCGGATGCCGTTGCACAGATCGGCAAATCAGCCGGCGGCTCTTATGTAATGGGTGGCTATCAGATGCTGGTACGGGGTGAGATCATGCGGGGCCGCTTCCGGCACAGCTTTGAGAAACCCGAGGCCTTCCAGCCCGGCAAAGTAGAACAGGTCGCTTTTACCCTGCCGGATGTGGCGCATACGTTTAAAAAAGGACACCGGCTCATGATCCAGATCCAAAACAGCTGGTTCCCGCTGGCCGACCGCAACCCGCAGAAATTTGTAGACATCTACAAAGCCGATGAAAAAGATTTTCAAAAAGCCATGATCAGGATATACCATGATGGCGATAACAGCTCAGCCATCAGTTTGCCGGTCATGAAGTAGGGAGAGTTCTGCCGGGTTATTCCATGTGTCCCCGGCTTGTATCGGAAGAGACCGGCCTGGTAAGCAGCCGCTGATCAGTAGATTCGATCTGGGTGCCAGGCAGAAAAACTTGTCTTTTGGGTTTGGCATCGCGGGTGATGATGGCAGCCTTGCCTTCTTTTAACCAGGCTACCCCCTTTTCTTTGCGGCTGAAACAATAAAGGGTGGCCTTCTGCGCTACCACATCAAACTGCAACAAGTGGATCGTCAGCCCGGTCGTATCTCCTACACTTGGAACAATAAAACGGGCTCCGCCCTGGAGCCAGACCTCCCGGTAACCGCCCCTTTTCCATTCCCTGCCCAGTTTAAGTTTAGCGCCGGATTCCAGGAGCACGCCCGTGCCATCGGGTAAATGCCGGATACTGTCGGTATGATTGCTGCCCACAAGGGTATCAGGGCTGAAATAAGGCAGGGCCTCAAAAACAGCAGCGATCGCAAGCAATACCACGAAGGTCAGGATGACCAACAAAGCTTGCTTTTTGTAGGAAGGAGGAATCTTGTTGGATATTTCAGGAGGGGTATCCGGCTTGTTCAACGGGTTGATTTTTATATGGCGTATCAACGAAGATAAGTGGTGCCGCCGGTATTTTGTCGGCCCCGGCGCTGATATAATTTTTTTATAACCTGGGATCTACCGGTTCGCTTTCCAATGCCAGCACGCCAAACGCACATTCGTGCACCCTTCGCAGGGGCTCCCCGCTTACAAAACGCTGAAGTCCTTCCATGCCCAACGCAAACTCGCGCAGGGCTAGGGCCCGCTTGGCTGATAAGCCCCTGGATTTGAGCCTGGCCAGGTTCTCAGGACTGTCGTACTCCGGTCCGTAGATAATGCGCAGGTACTCCTTTCCTCTTACTTTGATAGCAGGCTGAATCAATCCCCTTTTGCCGGTATGAACAAAATTGAATGGCTTTACCACCATGCCCTCCCCTCCCCTGCCGGTTCGTTCCAGCCACCAGTCAATTGCTTCTTGTTTGGCTTCCGCATCGCTTATATGCACTACTTTGTAAGGCGTGGCAAGCAGGATTTCCGGATCAGCTTCGCAAACTGCTTCGATCTGGTTCATGTGCCACTCGTGGTCTTTGTCCATCCAGGCTTTGCCTTCAGTAGCCATGATATGAAAAGGGGCCAGCTTGTAATCTTCCAGCCGGTTTACACTCCAGCAGTAGCGCTGGTATGCTTTGATGTACCCATTTGTTTGCTGCAGGCGTTCCTGGTACCGGTTGATCAGCGGTTGTGCCTCCCCGTTCCACAAAGCAGTTTGCTGCAGCGTTTCCAGGGATGCCGTCAGCGCATGCATCGCAGCAGCGCCGGTAGATGCATACTGCGTTTCAATCAGGCTTTGGGCTTTGGCGCTCCAGGGCATCAGCTCACAATCCAGGCAAACCCAGTCGGTTTTAAATAGGTCGTAAAAACCGGAATGGAACAAGGCTTTGTTGAGCCGCTGAAGCAAGGCCTGCTCTGTTTCCTTGTCATTAAAGTAAGGCCGGCCCGTCCTGGTATAGATCACACCACTGCCTTCATTGCTGATGCCAAATGTACGGCGCACGGCTTCTTCGTCTCTCCCCACTACCACGATGGCCCTTGAACCCATGTGTTTTTCTTCACAAACAACTTTTTCCACTCCTACCCCTTCAAAGTATCCGAAAGCCTCTGCCGGATGTTCCAGGTAATCATCCAGCCTGCTGGTTTCCGAAGGACTCATGGTAGGTGGCAGGTAAAGAAGCCATTTTGGATTGATGGCAAAACGGCTCATGACTTCCAGGGCCGCTATTGAATTTTCTTCGCGGATGGTAACGGTATGGTGAAAGGCGGTTTCTATGATGCGTTTGCCGGTAAAGTCCGCAATATCCAGCACTTCATCTTCCTGCTGTTGCAGCGTCAGCGAAGTAGTTGTGTGATGGAGTGGCTTGGCAGGCTCACAGTAAACCTGGCGGGCCGTAACAGATACCAGTTCTTTCTCCGGATACCGCAATGCCGTTAGCTTGCCGCCAAATACACAGCCCGTATCTATGTCGATGGTCCGGTTCAGCCACTGCGGTTCGGGTACGGGTGTATGGCCATACACGACCAGCGCGCTGCCTTTGTATTCTGCAGCCCAGTTGTAGCGGACAGGCAAGCCAAACTCATCGGTTTCACCGGTTGTTTCGCCGTACAGGCAAAACTCGCGCACAGCGCCCGATCCACGCCCCTGCATCTCTGCTTTTAACCCGGCATGCGCCACCACCAATCTTCCGCCATCAAACACATAATGACCGATTAACCCATCGATGAACGCTTTTATCTCTTCACGAAAATGGACAGGCTCTAGCAAGAGCTGCTCCACCGATTGTTGCAGTCCGTGTTTTAACTGCACGTCTTTTCCCTTTAGCCATTTCAGCAATTTTGCATCGTGGTTACCTGGCACACACCAGGCCATGCCTGTTTTTACCATCTGCATCACCAGCTTGAGCACCGAAGGCGTATCAGGGCCTCTGTCAACCAGATCACCCAAAAATACAACCTGTCGCTGCCGTCCATCATCGCCGACAGGAGCTGCGGTGCAGCGGTGATTTGCTTTGTCGAGCTGGTAGCCAAGCTCTGTGAGCAGCTCGCAGAGCTCATCATAACAGCCATGCACATCTCCAATGATGTCAAACGGGCCTTGTACAAGCGATTTGTTGTTGTAAAGCGGGGTGCGGATGATGTCCTGGACAGCAGCCACTTCCTCCGTGGAGCGCAGTTCCACTATTTGGCGGAAGCCTTCGAGCTTGAGCCGGCGCAGGCTTCTTTTCAGCTGGCTTGATTGCTGCGGAAGCACATGCTTTTTCAAGTTGCGGTCCGCGCGAAGCCGGTTCCGCTCAGCGCAAACAATCTCGGGCAAATTAAGCACGATGGCAATCGGCAGCACATGAAACTGCCTGGCCAGCTGTACCCAGTCCTTGCGGGCTTCTTCCTGCGTGTTGGTTGCATCTATAACCGTCAGCAAGCCGTTGCGCAGTCGTTTTGATACAATAAACTGCGCCAGTTCAAATGCATCATGGGATGCATGCTGGTTGTTCTCATCATTGCTCACAATGGCCCTGCAAGCATCGGAAGAAACAATTTCCTGCGGCAAAAAATGCCGCGCGGCAAAGCTCGACTTCCCCGAGCCTGAAATACCCATCAATACCACCAGCGATAGCTCCGGCAACTGGATCTGTCCTGTCTTATTGTACGCTTTCTGCATAAAATCTTTCTCTGATCTGGATTAATAAAGCTTCCGCCTTTTCTGTATCTGGTGCATCGGGGAGATTAGACTCGCGGTATAATTCTTCAATCCGCGCCATCTTTTCTTCTACCTGCTGCATCAGGTCTGCATATTCAAATTCACCCCATTTTATTTTCAGCAAAAAATCCCTGTCATCCCTGTACGCAAATACCTGCCCCTACAGGGCGATCTCTTCGGCCATGGCCAACAAGCGAAAGGTATGCATCATGTTTTTACTGTCGTAATTCTTTCCATGGGAAAGCGTATTGCGGTAACGGGTTTCGTTGCGTTTACCAACCCAATCCCAGTACTCCTGGTATTCTTTGCAGTAAACAGAATATCCGTCTTTGTTAAAATGCATTACAGCCAAAGGTTCGATGCCCTTTGGAACAGCACTCAATGATACGTCATTGGCTGTGGGGCCTGACACGATGCCCTGCAACCGCGCTCCATCCCTGAGCTGCGACGCATGGTAAAGCATGTAGGTGTCCCTGAAATGAGCCACCGTTACCAGTCCACAACCGGTTTGTACATAGTTATGTTCAGTCAGCCATTGCGACAAAGGCTGGGTGCCATTTCCCTTTATGACATGACAAAAGTCGAGGACGTTTTTTCTTTCTTTTTCAAAAGGACGGTTGATTTTTTTCTTAAGACCACGCGCCTTTTTGATCTGCGTTTTTGCATAACCGGCAAAGGTGTCCAGGCATAATCTGGATAAAAAATCCGCAGGCTTCAACAGATCCATGAGCGGATGTTTAAACAGGATGCTTTGTGCAGGTGAACTTAACAGCTCAAGTATATTGGGGTTGTTTTTACAGAGCAGCTCTATAAACCGGCCAATCTCAAAATAAGTTTCGTCGTTTGTTTCATTCGCAACCTGGGCCGTATAGCCAAATCCATATAACTCACATCGTGGTGAAACCCAGATGCCTTTGATGTCTGTGTCTGATTCAGGCAAGTGCAGGTTGTAAGCACGGCTTCCGCTTATACAGCGCAACAGGAGATGCCTGGGTTGTTCAATGATCTGCTTAAAAGTCATGGTGCCGGATCCATTTTCTAAAGAGGATGTCTAAATTTTTGTGGTCCTGCTTTTCTGCGGGCAGGACCGTAGCTTTCCCGGTTCCTTCTTCTATCGCCGACGCAAGCCATTGATCAAGGAGAGGGACAGCTTCTATCATGGTTTTTTCATCTGATCGGTTCTTTATTTCCAGCAATTGATCAACTTGTTTTTGCCAAGACAGGTCAGCCACCAATGTTCTTAGGTCACCAAACTGCATGGGTGGCAAAGCCTGTTTCTGTACGATCCAACAGGCTGCCAGCGCTGTACGCAAGGCATAGAAATATTTTTTTATGCGGACATGCTGTCCGGATAGCTGGAGATCTACCATTTTCCGGGTCATGGATAAATAGTGGTGTGCGCCGGCCCGCAATGAATAATAAGCAGGCATCAGGACCTTGAGCTCCTCGGTAAATGCCTGGTTGCACGCGTAAACAACCGGAGATTGCAACCATTCATACAGGGGCGGATTTGATGTAAGAAAAAGCCGCAGGGCTTTTCGTATGTCCCAGCCATTTATATCCAGCTCCTTGTCCACTGGCAGTTCTATAAAATCGGGCTTATCAACCATGCTCAGGTAATTCTCCTCCGGTCTTGTATAGATAAACCTGACATCATAATCACTGTCGGTAGAAGCAAAGCCCCAGGCCCGGCTGCCTGACTCGCAGGCATACAGCACCCTGATGTTGTGTGTTGTTTCAGTCTGCCGGAGTTGCTGAAGGATTGTTTCCGTCATTTGCTTCTGTTTTATTCTTGAACATTGCCAGCTGGCTCAGGGCACCCACTTCAGGGTCTTCATCCCCCACAGACCGAAAAGAAACTTCATAGCCGTACTGCGCAGCCAGGCGCTCACCCCATTTTGAGAACTGCTTGCGCGTCCATTCAAAACGATGGTCCGCATGGCGCATGCCCGATTTGGATTGCATAGGCAGTTTTACATTGTACTCGGCATTTGGCGTTGTGACTACGACCACCGCAGGCCTGGCATATTGAAATACGACTTTTTCCAAGGCAGCCAACCGGGGTTCGTCGAGGTGTTCGATTACTTCCACGAGTGTTGCGCCCTCAAAGCCTTCAATGCGCTTGTCGCGGTAGGTAAGCGAACCATGGATCAGCCGGATCCTTTCCTGTTGCCGGGGCGGCAGCCTGTCGAGCTTTAGTTTGTCTTTTGCAATTTCAAGCGCATGGTAGCTGATGTCCATTCCCAGGATCTTTTCAAACCCCTTTTCTGCGAGCAGGAGCCTGAGTAATTTACCTTCTCCGCAACCCAGGTCAACCACTGTTCTTACGCCGCTTTGCACCAGTGCGTCCCTGGCAGCCTCCAGCCGGGCCGTATGCATCCTGCCTTTCTGCCTGATTGCTTCAGGCTCCTCTTCTTCTGGCGCGGCATCATCTTTCAGCAGTACTTCCAAGGCTTCGTTTGCCAGCCGCCTCTGGTGTTTCAGGTAGCGCATTGCAATCAGCTCGCGGGCGGGGTGGGCGGGCAGCCAGCTGCGTCCTTTTTCCAGCAGCTTTTCTACTTCCTGGTTGCCGATCCAGTAGTGTTTATCGTTGTCGCATACAGGTATCAGCACATACAAATGCGTCAGCAACTGCTGCAAGGTGATGGTATGTTCCAGCGTCACGGTAAAATAGCGGCTCTCGCCCCAGTCCGGCACATTATCATTGAGCAGGTGCTTTTGCACGGCGACTGTGTAGCCAAGCGGTTCAAACAAATGCCTGAGCAAGGCTTCGCCGCCCCGCACGGGCAGTACGGCCAGCCTGACCCGGAAAGGCATGGCCATTTCAACCAGTTCCGGTTTGTCTTTGCTGCGGCCGTTCATGGCCGAGGAAAAAGCTTTGGCAATGGCGGCGCTCATCAGGGAACTGGCCACATAAGGACGGTCATTGACGTACTGCTCCAACGCAAACTCATTGCCTGCCGGACCGCTGCTTTTGCGCACCAGTCCGATCGGATCAATGTCGAGCAAGAGGGCTATGGTGCATTGCTCGTCTGATACGTGGGGATAAAACACATGCGCCTTGCCACCGGTGGTTTCAAACTCCTGGATCTTGGAAGGATGCTTGTGAAATAAGAAGCTGATATCAGATGCAGGCTGGTAGGTCGTGGTAATTGTCAGTAACATATGGCATAGAAAATAAGGGTTAAGAGGGGCTATTCGCCCCAGGCGGTCACAACCAGGCTTCGGGGGCCGCCGTGGTTGCGGTGCTCGCAAAGATAAACGCCTTGCCAGGTGCCCAGGGCCAATCTTCCCTGACGGATGGGAATGAGTACAGAACTGCCCAGCATGGCGGCTTTCAGGTGGGCAGGCATGTCATCCGGCCCCTCCGTATCGTGTTCGTAAGGAAAGTTTTCAGGAACTGTTCTGGTAAAAAATGTTTCAAAATCCTTTCGCACTGTTGCATCTGCATTTTCATTGATCGTGAGCGAAGCAGAGGTATGCCGGATAAAAACCTGGCATAGCCCGGTTTGCAGTTCAGCCATTTGGGGAAGTGCCCGCACGATCTCCTCCGTGACCAGGTGAAAACCCCGGCGCCGTTCCTTTAACTGAAGCACTTGCTGGTATAATTTCATATTGTTTGCCAACAGAAGGATGATCCCTGTGGAAAGGCAAAATAAAGAATTAATAGCAGCTTGTCAATCCGGGCGCGAAACAGGGCCTTTATCCTTCATACATTTCCAGCTGCAGCCTTCCTTCTTCCAGGTCCAGCTCCCTTTCCATTTTCCTGAGAATTTCTTCGCTTGCCTTGCCGGCCTGGTGGAGCATGGTCAGTGCCTGGCGTTCTACTTTGATCAGATCAATCTGCAACTGCGAGAATTCATTGAAGATATTGCCCTGCAGGGTTTTTCCGTTGCCGAAATAATTGGCAGGCAGATCGGTCTTTTCCAGCCGGTTGTATTTGATCTCGTATTTTGTTTTGATATTGCGCAGCAGCTCTTCGTGCACCAGCGAGAGGTTTTCTTCTATGTAAGTAATGGCGTCGCTCACTACCTGGTTGCGCACTTCATACTCTTCTGCCACAATAGAATGAGGCTGGAGGCCCATCCTGCGGATCACCCAGGGCAGGGTTAAGCCCAGGGGCACAAGGGTAGCCAGGATCACACAAAGAGAAAGATAGATAACCAGGTTGCGCTGGGGAAATTCATGTCCGTCCGGAACGGTTAGCGGAATAGCAAGGGCAGCAGCCATCGACACCACCCCGCGCATACCTGCCCAGCCAAATACCACCATGTTGCGCACGTCAAAAGGTTCTGTTTCACGCACCCGTTTGCTCAACCAACGGGGAAGCATAGCCGCAGGTACTACCCAGATAAACCGCACCAGGATCACCACCACACTGACCAGCACCCCGTACAATACCAGTGCGCCCACCGGGTACTCGCTGATGCCATGGAGTACACTGCGCAGCTGCAATCCGATCAGGATAAAGATCAGGGCATTCAGGATATACACCACCACGTCCCATACGGCGTAGGTCATGATCCGGCTTTCGTGGGTGAAGATGTCAGCTGCACGAAAGGAAAGATATAAACCGGTCGTAACAACAGCCAGCACGCCCGAAACGTGAAAATGTTCTGCCAGCAGATAAGCCGCAAAAGGCGTTAAGAACGTGAGGGTCACTTCTATGATAGGATCGCAGATAAATTTTTTGTGGATCAGGAACATCAGGTAACCTATCACCAGCCCGATCAGGATACCTGCTGCTGATACCCACAAAAAATTCAGTCCGGCTTCCCACCATACAAAGTTGCCGGTCGTAATAGCCAGCAGCGCAAACTTGTAAGCAATCAGGCCGCTCGCATCATTTACCAGGCTCTCCCCTTCCAGGATGGCAATCACCCGCGGTGTCAACCCCAGTCCTTTTGTAACCGAAGAAGCAGCCACCGCATCGGGCGGAGAAACAATGGCCCCGATCAGAAAGGCCACCGGCCAGTCTACATCCGGTATAAGGGCATGTGCAGCCACTGCTACAAGCGTTGTGGTAAAAAGGACCAGTCCTACGGCCGCCAGCAAAATAGGCCGGCGGGCAGCCTTAAAATCGCGCCAGCTCGTGTTCCAGGCTGCCGCATACAGCAGGGGCGGCAAAAAGATCAGGAATACCACGCCCGGATTTAACTCCACAACGGGCAGTCCCGGGATCAAACTGATGACCAGTCCGCACAGGACCAGCAGGACCGGAAAGGGAAATTTATACCGGTTGCTCAAAACACCTAAAAAAGTGATGGCAAAGAGCAACAATACAATGACATTTACATTTTCCATTTTCTAAAAATAAGGGATCAGCGAATACGCAATTTATCATCTTTACCGCTTAATATGGGAGCTGAACAGGAACGCATGGACGAACAGGCCGGAGCAGGGGCAAACTGGCTCAAGTGGGGACCTTACCTGTCTGAAAGGCAATGGGGAACAGTCAGGGAAGACTACAGTGCCGACGGAAAGGCTTGGGAGTACCTCACGCACGAGATGGCCCGCAGCAAAGCCTACCGCTGGGGAGAGGACGGGATCGGGGGCTGGAGCGATGAGCAACAGCAGCTTTGCATGGCGCTCGCCCTCTGGAACGAAAAAGACCCGATCTTAAAAGAACGCTTGTTCGGGTTAACCAACGGGGAAGGAAACCATGGCGAAGACGTAAAAGAATTGTACTACTACCTCGACAACACGCCTACCCACAGCTACCAGAAGATGCTGTACAAATATCCCTGTAACGCCTACCCCTATGCGCAGCTGGTAGAAGAAAACAAAAAACGCAGCAGGCAGGAAGGAGAATTTGAATTGATGGATACCGGTATCTTTCAGGACGATGCATACTTTGACGTATTCATCGAATACGCAAAAGCAACGCCCGAGGATATACTGATCCGGTACACCGTTTATAACCGCTCCGGGGAAGCTGCTGATCTGCACCTGCTGCCCCAGCTTTGGTTTCGCAATACCTGGCGCTGCGAACCGGATACACCACAACCGCTGATCAAACAGGCAGGTAAAAACACCCTCTTCTTACAGGCAAACGGACTGGGCAACTATTCCTGCTATGCTGCGCAGGATGCACCCATCCTCTTTACCAACAACGAAACCAACAACCAGCGCCTGTATGGTTCCGCCAATGATGAATTGTATGTAAAGGACGGCATCAATGATCGTGTGGTACAGGGAAACCAGCAAGCTGTTGACCCGGGTGGTTCAGGTACCAAAGCCGCTTTCTGGTACAAGTTGCATTTGCTTCCCGGTGAAAAAAAGATCCTGCAGCTAAGGATCTCAGACAATACCCTGGATAATCCATTCGAACATTTTGAGACCATCTTCTCCAAGCGGCTCCAGGAAGCCGATCTTTTTTACGAGACCAAACAAACAGGCATGGAAGATGAGGATTTGCGGATGATCCAGCGCCAGGCCTGGGCCGGTCTGCTTTGGAACAAACAGTATTACGGCTACGATGTAAACCGCTGGCTGCAGGGCGATCCCGGGCAGCCGGCGCCCTCACCTGAGCGCATGCGCGGCAGGAACAATCATTGGAGGCATTTTGTTTCGCAAGGCATTATTGCCATGCCCGACAAATGGGAATATCCCTGGTTTGCCGCCTGGGACCTGGCCTTTCAGTGCATTGCGCTTGCCGGGATCGATCCCCGCTTTGCCAAAAACCAGCTCCTCCTGTTGCTGCAGGTAAACTACCAGCATCCGAACGGGCAGCTGCCCGCCTATGAATGGGATTTTAGTGATGTCAATCCACCCGTGCATGCCCTGGCCGCCTGGCATGTGTACAAGCTCGACAAAGCCGCGCACGGCAAAGCAGATGGATCTTTTCTCCAGGAAGTATTTCAAAAGCTCCTGCTCAATTTTACCTGGTGGGTCAATCGCAAAGACAGCGAAGGAAACAACATTTTTGAAGGCGGTTTTCTGGGCCTCGATAACATCGGCATCTTTAACCGGAGCGCACCCGTTCCGGGTGGCGGTCACCTGGAGCAAGCCGATGGTTCAAGCTGGATGGCCATGTATGCCCTGAATATGATGCAGATCGCGATGGAGTTGTCGCTGCACAATCCGGTGTACGAAAGCATGGCCATTAAATTTTCAGAGCACTTTCTTTTTATCGCCGGCTCTATCACCCACATGGGCGAAGACTTTGTGGGGCTATGGGATGAAAAGGACGGCTTCTACTATGACCTGTTGCGCAAACCGGGCGGCGACTGGGACCGGCTGCGGTTGCGCAGCCTTGTGGGATTGATCCCCCTGTATGCAGCCATTGTTTTTGATGAAGCCAAATGGACCAACCTGCCCCTGCTCACACAACGCATGGACCAGCTAAAGATGCTCCGGCCCGACCTGGCAGCGCTGGTGAGCAACTGGAAAGACAAAAAGGGCAACGAGCAACACCTGCTTTCCCTGTTGCGCGGCCACCGCATGAAACTCCTGCTCAAAAGGATGCTTGATCCCGCTGAATTTTTATCAGACCATGGCATCCGCTCCCTTTCCAAAATTTACCAGGATCAACCCTATGTTTACTGGTTGAACGGGATGGACCTCACCGTGCGGTACGAACCCGGTGAAAGCGGTTCAACCATGTTCGGCGGCAACAGCAACTGGCGCGGTCCCATCTGGATGCCGCTCAACTTTCTTTTGATCGAAGCGCTGTATACATTCCATGAGTATTATACGGATGAGTTCAGGGTAGAATATCCGACGGGATCGGGTCAGTACCTTTCACTGGCTGAGATTGCCCAGGCCTTGTGCCAGCGTGTAAGATCGCTTTTTACGCGCAATGAGCAAGGTGAACGGCCTCTTTTTGGCGGAGAGGATAAATTCAACAAGGATCAGCACTTCAAAGATTATATCCTGTTTTACGAATACTTTCATGGCGATTCGGGCAAAGGCCTGGGCGCCAGTCACCAGACCGGCTGGACAGCACTGATCACGGCACTCATCAAGCCCTGAGAAGAACGCAATAAAATTGCCGGCTGTATTGTTCACGCCATTACATTTGTAAAGGAGTTATCACTAAATTGATTATAACAACGTGCTTATATGGAGACCATTTCAGCAGACGCAAAGATCCTGGCCATTGACATCGGCGGTTCGCATGTAAAAGCAATTTTGCTCGATTACAATGGGAAACCTGTTTCGGAATACAAGCGGCTTGAAACACCCAAGCCATCTACGCCGGCCAATATGATGGAGCAGATCAAGGCACTGGCCAAAGACCTGGCCGGGTATGAGGTGATCTCGGCAGGCTTTCCTGGTTATATAAAAAACGGTGTGGTAAAAACAGCCCCCAACCTGGGCACGCAGGAATGGAAAGATTATGACCTTCAAAAAGAATTGGCTGCCCAATTGGGAAAACCGGCCCGGGTCGTAAATGATGCGGATCTGCAGGGCATCGGGATGGTAAGCGGCCAGGGACTGGAAATGATGATCACGCTCGGAACAGGCTTCGGTACGGCCCTGCTGCTGGACGGCAAGCTGCTGCCGCATCTGGAGCTTTCACACCACCCGGTGAAAACAGACCGGATCTACGACGAGTACATCGGTGAAAAAGCGTATGAAAGCAAGGGCAAGGAAGGCTGGAACAACCGCCTGAAAAAGGTGCTCACCATCCTGAAAACCGTTTTCAACTACGATCGTTTGTACATCAGCGGTGGCAACGCAAAAAATATCAATTTCCAGCTCGACGACAACATCACCATCGTCAGCAACAAAGAAGGCATCCGCGGCGGCGCGAACCTGTGGAAACAAGGATGATTGTCTGAACCATGATTTACAGGATGGGAGGGATTCTAGGATTGTAGTGGCTTGACCCGCTTATTGGTAAAAATTTTATCGATTTACTGATTGAACCACTAACGTCCCCGAATACCTCCCATCCTGTAAATCATGGTTCAAGACAAGGTTCAAACGATCTTATCCCTTTCCTCCAAACAAGCCTCCCAGCCCGCTTAAACCGCCTCCACCGCCGGTTAGGCCGGAAAGTGATTTGGTGATGCTGTCGATGGTGATGCTATGGTCGTTGGGATCATTGGCTTTGTGGGCAAATTTTTGCAGCAAGGCCGGCAGTGCTGCTGCAATGGCTCCTGTAACTGCAGGAGAAAGCCCGAACTTGCTTCCCAGCGAACTTACTACAGAACCCTCCAGGGCACTTGTAACAGGACTGCCCGAGGTGAGTCCGCCCTGCAACATAGAAAGCAAACCGCCGATGCCACCTTGCTGACCTGCCTGGCTGGCCAGTCCTTGCGCAAGCTGGTTGGCTACTTCTTCATGAACAGCCTGCTGTTTTGCGGGCGGTATGGCCCCTGCCACTTGCGGATTGCTGCCCAACTGATTTTTTACCAAGTCCAAAATTTGATCATACATATAGAAAGGTTTTTGTGAAGCTTACCTATGCAGTAAGCGTACCAAACTATTTTCCCTCTTTCTCAGTCCCGCTCTAACCCGCAAAACTCTCCTACATTTACACCTGTTCACAGCGGCCCTTTTACTCCAACCAGTATGACCCAGCACAAAAAACTCAACCCTTACTCGAAGCAAAACAACGATACCGGCTTTGCCAGCAATACACAGAACACAGGTGGCCGTTTTCTCAACAAGGACGGCAGCTACAACCTGGTAAAAGAAGGCATGCCGTTCCTGAAACGATTTAGCTTGTTTCATAACATGCTCAACCTGCCCGACTGGAAGTTTATGGCAGTGATCCTCTCTTTCTACTTTGTCATCAACCTCCTGTTTACAGCTGTTTATATCTGGATCGGTTTTGACCAGCTCGACGGACTGATCCGGGGAAGCAATTGGAAAATGGCACGGGAAGTATTTTATTTCAGTACCCAAACATTTACAACCGTTGGCTACGGACATGTAAATCCCGTAGGTGATGCCGCCAACATCGTATCTGCGCTGGAATCCCTTACCGGTTTGCTTTCCCTGGCCATTGCTACAGGTTTGATCTACGGACGCTTTTCAAAACCCAAAAGTTATCTCCTTTTCAGCGAACAGGCATTGATTAGTCCGTTCAAAGGAAGCACTGCGCTGATGTTCCGTTTTGCGGCATTCAAAGACAAGCACGCCCTGACAGATGTAGAGATCAAAGTAAATACCGGCATGCTGGTGGTAGAGGAAGAAAAACCGCGATATAAATATTTTACGCTGAACCTGGAAAGAACCAAAGTGGAAAGCATGCCCCTGAGCTGGACCGTTGTACACCAGATCGATGAAGGAAGCCCTTTTTACGGGTTCACAGCGGAAGACATGGAAAACGCCGACGTAGAGCTCTATGTCATGTTGCGCGGCTTCGACGAAGTGTTTTCCAATTACGTACAACAGCGAACTTCATACACTTATCACGAGATCATGTTTGACCGGAAATGGGTCCCGATGTACCGGGAAAGTCCCGATGGAACAACGACCATCCTGGAATTACACAAGCTGAACATACATACCGCAGTGGCGAAAAGCGGGGAATAGCGCGTATCAGCAGGCCCCGCTTCTCTAATTAGCCGCAATTGATTAAATTTGTTGGATACACACCTGCAAAAGGGTGAATTTTCCGCTTTCAAGATCTTGCCATGTTTATTTTCTCCAAAAAAATTTTTATTGTATCCATCGCCATCCTGGTTGCTGCAGGGTTTTATTGGGTTGGAACAAGGGAAGCGCCGGTTGATTTCAGTGCAGACGTAAAACCCATCTTCAACAAAAAATGCATCAGCTGTCATGGCGGGGTTAAAAAGCAGGGCAATTTCAGTGTGCTGTTCCGGACAGAAGCGCTTGCCAAAACCAAGTCGGGCAAATGGGCCATTGTTCCCGGTGATCCGGAACACAGTGAGCTGATCCGCCGCATCCGCTCCCGGGATCCGGAAGATCGCATGCCTTATCACCATGATCCCCTGAGCGATCAGGAAATTTCTGTCCTGACCAAATGGATCAGGCAGGGTGCCCGCTGGGGCGATCACTGGGCATTTACGTTCCTTAAACCTGTAGAAGTTCCGCGGCTCCCCGGATCTTTTTTTGGCTTGATACCCGGAAAAGGCGCTGACTGGGCCCGCAACCCGGTCGACAATTTTATTTACCAAAAGATAGCGCAACAGCATTTGACACCTTCTCCCGAAGCAGATAAACCTACGCTGCTCAGAAGGGTAAGCCTGGATCTTACGGGTCTGCCGCCTTCTGCTTCACTGGCCAGCAAATTTTTAACCGGCAACCAACCGCAGGCATACGAAGAGCTGGTAGATTCCTTGTTGGCTTCTCCGCACTACGGGGAAAAATGGGCCGCCGGCTGGCTCGATATTGCACGCTATGCAGATACCAAGGGCTATGAGCGCGATGCAGGCCGGAGCATCTGGCGCTATCGCGACTGGCTCATAAAGGCCTTCAATGCAGACAAACCTTACGACAAATTTATCACAGAACAAATCGCCGGCGACCTGCTGCCAGGTGCTACCGATGATCAATTTATTGCCACTGCCTTCCACCGCAACACCATGACCAACGATGAGGGAGGCACCGACAATGAAGAATTCAGAACAGCCGCCGTAATGGACCGGGTAAACACGACCTGGCAAGGCATACTCGGCACCACGTTCGCCTGCGTGCAATGCCACAGCCATCCGTACGATCCCTTCACGCACGATGAGTATTACAAGTTCATGGCTTTTTTCAATGATAGCCGGGATGAAGATACCTGGGCAGATTATCCTCTGCTTCGCCAGTACAATTCAGAAGACAGCAGCAAATTGGCATCCCTGGTTTCCTGGCTCCGCCAGCAGGGATACCAGGCCGAAGCAAAAAACATCTACCAGTTCTTAAAAACATGGCAGCCTGCCTTTAATTCGCTGCGCACAAACAGCTTCGTAAACTGCGAGCTCAATGATACAAAGTGGCTGGCCATGCGCAATCCCTCCACAGCCCGTTTGCAAGGCGTATTGCTCGATGGTAAAACGCAGCTGATATACCGTTACTCCACCTTTGCACCGGGCGGCACCTGGACCATCCACCTGGACAAGCCTGATGGCCCTGTACTGAAAAGCATCCGGCTCGACACGGCCCAGCACAGGTCCTGGATAATCGGCGGCGAGGACTTACCCACCACCACCGGGGTGCACGATCTGTATATCAGTTATGCCAATCCTGCCTTGAAAGATCCCAATCAAAATGGTCTTCAGTTCGACTGGTTTTACTTTACCGAGCCGTTTCCGGGAAAAGGAAAAGCGGGTTACGACAGTGCCTACCTGGACTATTGGAACTTGCTTGTAAAAGAAGTTCCATCCACGCCGGTGATGATGGACAATCCATCAGACATGCACCGCGCCACCTATGTATTTGAACGGGGCAATTGGCTGGTAAAGGGCAAACAGGTGAGCGCCGCCACGCCGCATACACTCAATCCGCTTCCGGCCGGTGCACCTGCCAACCGGCTCGGACTGGCCATGTGGCTCACGAGCGAAGCCAATCCGCTCACTGCACGCACCATGGTTAACCGCCTGTGGGAGCAGCTTTTTGGGACCGGCCTCGTAGAAACCCTGGAAGACCTGGGCACACAAGGAGCCGAACCTACCCACCGCGAACTGCTGGATTACTTGTCATACCGGTTTATGCATGAGGATGGCTGGAGCGTAAAAAAGCTGCTCAAAGAAATGGTGATGTCGGCAACTTACCGGCAGGATTCTAAGCTCAGCAAGGAAAGTGGCGGGCAGGACCCCTTCAATAAATACTACTCCCGCAGTTCCCGCGTGCGTTTATCCGCAGAGCAAATACGCGACCAGGCCCTGGCAGTGAGCGGACTCCTGAGTGAAAAGGTTGGCGGTCCCAGCGTGATGCCCTGGCAACCGGAAGGCATCTGGATGTCGCCCTGGAATGGGGAATACTGGATCAGCAGCAAAGGGGAAGACCAGTACAGGCGCGCGCTGTATACATTCTGGAAACGCACCGCCCCCTATCCTTCCATGATCAGTTTTGATGGGGTCGGAAGAGAGGTTTGCACAGCCAGAAGGATCCGGACCAACACACCGCTGCAGGCCCTGGTTACCCTCAATGATTCGGTTTATCTGGACGCAGCCCGGCATTTTGCCTGGCGGATGCAGCAAGAAAAAGGAGACGTACAGGCACAGATCAGCCGGGGGTATGAGATCGCCATGCAGAAAAAAATCTCTTCTTCCAAACTGCTTGCCCTGACTGCATTGTATAAGACTGCCCTGAATAAATTCAGCCATGATAAACAAAAAACCTTTGAGATGGCAGGATTGGATAAGCAGCATAACCAGCCCCCCCTGGCGGCCCTGGTCGTAGTGGCCAATGCCATTCTGAACCTGGATGAATTTATTACAAAATCTTAAAGCCGGTAAGCCATGATGCAAAATGAATTACACAACCAGCGCCTGCTGAGAGAAGCCGAGCAAGCCAATGCGCGGCTGCATACCCGGCGGCATTTTTTACGCGAATGCGCTTTTGGTTTTGGCTCGCTGGCGCTGGGTTCCCTGCTGCAATCATGCAGCATCGGCTCAGCCAATGCGGGAACTTCCGCTATACCCTTTGATCCGGCCCATCCGCTGGCACCCAAGCTGCCGCAGTTTCCTGCCAAGGCAAAAAGCATTATCTACCTGCACATGGCCGGCGCTCCTTCGCAGCTTGAATTGTTTGATTATAAACCAGACCTGATGAAATTGGACGGACAGGATTGTCCGCCCTCCCTGCTGGAAGGAAAACGGTTTGCCTTTATCCGCGGCGTGCCAAAGATGCTCGGACCGCAGGCCCGGTTCGCGCAACATGGCGGTTCCGGCGCCTGGGTGAGCAATTACCTGCCGCATTTTTCCAGCATTGTAGATGAGGTGAGTTTTTTAAAGGCCGTTACTACCGACCAGTTCAACCATGCCCCGGCACAATTGCTGGTGCATACGGGCAGCCCGCGCCTGGGCCGCCCCAGCATTGGTTCCTGGGTTACGTACGGCCTCGGAACAGAAAACCAGAACCTGCCCGGTTTTGTGGTGCTGACCTCAGGCGGCAAGTTTCCGGATGCCGGCAAAAGCGTGTGGGGCAGCGGCTTTCTTCCGTCTGTTTACCAGGGTGTTCAATGCCGCAGCGAAGGCGACCCGGTCCTGTTTATCAAAGATCCCAAAGGCATGGACCGCGACCTGCGCAAAGCTTCTATCGATGCCATCAACCAGGTGAATGAAGAAGAATACCAGGAATACCAGGATCCGGAAATCCTTTCGCGCATCTCCCAATATGAAATGGCTTATAAGATGCAGATAGCCGCGCCCGAAGTGATGAACATCAACAACGAGCCTGCTTATATACACGAGATGTATGGCACGCAGCCCGGCAAAGCCTGCATTGCCAACAACATCCTGCTCGCCCGCAAGCTGGTGGAAAAAGGCGTTCGCTTTGTCCAGATCTTTGACTGGGGATGGGATACGCATGGAACGGCAGCCAATCTTTCTATTGACGTAGGACTGAACAACAAATGCCGCACGGTTGACAAAGCCATGACGGCCCTGATCCTTGACCTCAAGCAGCGGGGTTTGCTCGAAGAAACCCTGGTGGTATGGGGAGGTGAGTTTGGCAGAACGCCGATGCTGGAAAACAGGGACGGCAAACAGAATCCTTTTAAGGGAAGGGATCATCACGTAGAAGCCTTTACCATCTGGATGGCCGGTGGCGGCATCAGGAAGGGCGTGAGCTACGGCGAAACCGATGAAATAGGCTATGCAGCAGTAAGCGGCAAGGTAACACCCAACGACATCCAGGCCACCCTGCTGAACCAACTGGGTTTTGATCACGAAAAATTTACTTACCAGTTCCAGGGCCGGCCCTTCCGCTTAACAGATGTATCGGGCAAAGTAATCGATGAAATCGTAGCCTGATAACCCTGAACATGCATCGTTACTTTTCAGCATGCCTCCTTGCCTCAACCTGTATACAATCAAAGACCCAAACACCGTATAGTGAATGAATCAAAACAGAAGAACGTTTATTAAACAAGGCGCGGCTGCTTCTACTGCCCTCCTGCTTGCTTCTTTTGAATCGCTGGCAGCTGCCAATCCACCCTCTCCATCCAATCCGGCATCGGAACTGAAAATCCTGGCAACCAACTGGGGCTTTAAAGGCACCCTTGATGAATATGGCGCGCGGGTAAAGCAGGAAGGATATGACGGCATTGAAATTTGGTGGCCGATGGAAGCACCTGCCCAGGCTGAACTGTTCTCCATGTTGAAGAAGTGGGGGCTCCAGGTCGGTTTTCTTTGTGGCGGTTCCCAAAAAGATTTCAAGGAACACTTCAGTTATTTTCAAAAGATGATTGATGCCGCCGCTAATAATACCATTCAGAAACCGCTTTACATCAATTGCCATTCTGGGAGAGATTTTTTCAGCTACGAAGAAAACAGCCGCTTTATCGAACACACCACCCAGCTCGGCAAACAAACAGGCATACCCATATCACACGAAACGCACCGCTCCCGCATGTTGTTTGCTGCACCGGTCGCCAAGCAATACATACAAAAATACCCCGAGCTGCGCGTAACGCTGGACATCTCGCACTGGTGCAATGTGAGTGAATCCCTGCTGGCCGACCAGCCGGAAAATGTGGACCTGGCGCTCGAAAGAGTGCTGCACATCCATGCACGTATAGGTCATCCGGAAGGTCCGCAGGTCAGCGATCCGCGGGCGCCGGAATGGGAAGCAGCCGTAAAGGCGCACCTGGCCTGGTGGGACAAGGTGGTAGAAAGAAAAAAGAAGACCGGGGAGCGCATCACATTTTTAACCGAGTTTGGTCCGCCTGACTACATGCCCACCCTGCCTTATACCCGCCAGCCCCTGGCTGACCAGTGGGCGGTGAACGTATTTATGATGCAGCTTCTGCGCAAGCGCTATGCTGTTTAATCCAACCATCTGCTGTGATCCTTTCTATTGCTGAGTTTATTGGCCGTTTTCATCCCGTGCTGGTTCACCTGCCCATTGGCATCCTGCTCATAGCACTGTTGCTGCAGTGGTTGTCGCAGCGCAGTCAGTACGCCTTGGGCGAAGGTGCCTTGCGCCTGCTATGGGTGAGCGGTACACTGGCCTCCTGGTTGTCCTGCGCCACCGGTTATCTGCTTTCCCTGAGCGGGGAATATGATGAGCAAACAGTGGACTGGCATATGTGGATGGCCGTTAGCCTGGCTCTGCTGGCATCGCTGCTGTGTGTTCTTATCTTCAAACATGTTACCGGCAAATGGTTCCGGGCCGCATCGCTCCTTTTGCTGCTGCTGATCATGATCACCGGCCATCTTGGAGGCTCCCTGACGCATGGCGCTGATTATCTTACAAGCGGTCTTTCCAACAGCGATGGACAGCCGAAAACTGTAGCCAAGGTTATTCCCAACATTCAGGAGGCAAGTGCGTACACGGATGTAGTTGAACCCTTGCTTCAATCAAAATGCTACAGTTGCCATGGACCTACCAAGCAAAAAGGCGGTTTGCGCATGGACAGTCCTGCCTGGCTGCTTAAAGGTGGCAAGGAGGGACAGGTGATCAGAGGCGGACAGGCAGACCAAAGCGAATTGATCAAGCGGTTGCTGCTGGCAAGGGAAGAAGAACACCACATGCCACCCAAAGAAAAGCCGCAGCTCTCGGAGCGGCAGATTGCGCTGCTGCACTGGTGGGTAGAACAGGGAGCCGATTTCACCAAAAAGATAAAAGAGCTTCCACAAGCTGAAAAAACAAAGGCCTTGTTGCTTTCTTTCCAGGGGCCGGCACAACAAAAGATGCCGTCTACCGTACCCGAAGAGCCTGTAGATGCGGCGGATGAGAAAGCCTTGCAGCGGCTCAGGGACCGGGGCATCATTGTACTGCCCGTGGCGCAGAACAGCCATTACCTGATGGTCAATCTGACGATGGCAGCCGCCATCAAAGATGCAGACATAGAACTCCTCTTACCCCTCAAAAAACAATTGGTCTGGCTGAAAGCAGGTGGAACCAACATAAGTGACACGGCCCTGCAGTTTATCAGCCAGTGCTCGCAACTTACGGTGCTCCAGCTAAACAGCACACGCATCACCGATAGGGGCTTGCCCCTGCTCCGCTCACTCTCCAACCTGCAATCACTCAACCTGGTAGGCTCCTCTGTTTCCATGCAGGGTGTCATGCCCCTTCAATCCTTGAAAAAATTGCAGGCGATTTATCTATATCAAACCCAGGTACAATCTGCAGACTGGAAACAACTGACCCGGGCCTTTCCCCGCGTGCAGCTGGACAGCGGAGGCTACAAAGTGCCTTATTTTACAACAGATACAACCCTGATGCAGCCGCCGGTGCAGGGTAAATAAGAAGAGACGCCGGGTGATTGAATGGCAATGATGTGAATTTAGCAGAATGAAGTGTACATGTTTGCCCATCTAAAAACTTCCCGGCTCTAACCCACCCCTGCCCCTCCCGGGAGGGGATAAGAAGGGCGCTTGTATTATCCCTTCCTGGGAAGGGCAGGGGTGGGTCTACGATCTAAAGCGTATAAACCAATTAAATTGATTTCGGTATTATACCAGTTTGAACTTACTAGTATGGCATACTATACTTCTACTTTCAATTTAGTACTACACTGTTTCTGCTTGCAATACTTTGATGACATCAAAACACTCCTGCACAAGCACCTCCAGCTTGTCATAATTTTTTTCTTCCAGCACTTCCCTGCTGACCAATTGGGAGCCCAGGCCTACGCAATGGGAGCCGGCCCCAAACCAGGTTTGAAGACTCGCGCGGGTGGGTTCAACGCCGCCGGTGGCCATGATCTTTACGTCGGGCATGGGACCTTTGATGGCTTTGATAAACCCGGGACCTACCGTAGCAGCGGGAAAGATTTTTATGATGTCGGCACCCAGCTGGCGGGCGGTATAAATTTCTGTAAGCGTCATGGTGCCGGGCATCCACGCAAGCCGGTGTTTTGCACAGACTTCCGCTACGCCTGCATCCAGGATGGGTTGTATGATAAAATCGGCACCCAGTTCTGCAAAATAGGTGGCCTGCTCGCGGTTGTAAATCGTGCCGATGCCAAATGCCAGGTCAGGGAATGACTGGCGTGCATAGGCTAACAATGCCTTGAAAACCTCGGCTGAATTGACCGAACGGTTGGTATATTCAAACACCCGCACGCCTCCCTTATAACAGGCATGCACAACCTCTTTTGCTACGGCCAGGTCGTTGTGGGTGAACAGGGGCACCAGGGGCGCGTTCTTTAGTTTGCTTTGAACTTCTTCTCTTGAAAAATTTCCCATACTGTTTTGAATTATTCATTTTGACTGTGCTTCACACTGTTTGCATGTTTGATAATAGATACAAGCGACCGGTCGAGGTCTTCCTGTGTAGTGGCCCAGCAGCTCACGCTGATGCGCATGGCTGTTTTTTCCTGCCATACCGTACCACCACACCAGCAAACGCCTTCTTGCTGCACCCGCGTTATGACCTGCCTGGTCAGTTCCGGATCGCCAAAGCTTACCAGCACCTGGTTGAGCACAACATCATTCAGGATGGTGAAACCCGCAGCCCGGAGGTGCTCGGCCAGATAGCGCGCCTGCCCGCAGTTTTTTTCGATCAGCTCTGCCAGGCCCTTTGTTCCCAGTGATTTTAAAGCAGCCCACACGGGGATCGCCCTTGCCTGCCGTGACATTTCCGGAACATAATGCATGGGCTCCCGTATACCATCGGTAGGTAAGTAGGCAGCAGAGGACGTCATGGCCTTGTAGAGGGCTTCCTTATCGCGGACAAAAACCAATCCGCAGTCGTAGGGTACATTCAGCCATTTGTGTGCATCGGTAGCCCAGGAGTGCGCCAGTTCCATGCCCTGAGCCAAATATTTTTTTGCCGGACTGGCTGCGGCCCATAAACCAAATGCAGCATCTACATGCACCCAGCAGGGACTGGCATGCAAGCGGGTACATATTTCTTTGACCGGGTCAAAAGCGCCTGTATTTACATTGCCTGCCTGGGTACAAACAATGGTGGGAGTTGTGATGGGAGGAATTTTGTCCGGGAGCATGCTGCCTTGTTTATCTACAGGCACACGGATCAGGCGGTCCTTTCCAAAACCCAGCATGCTCAGGGCTTTCAGCACGCTTACGTGGACTTCATTTCCCACGATCACGTCTATTTCCGGTGCCCCGAACAACCCTTGCGCTTCTACATTCCAACCCAGCTGCTTGAGCAGTTGGTGCCTGGCAGCAGCCAGGGCGGTGAAGTTGGCCATGGTATCACCCGTTACAAATCCATATCCGCAATCCTGCGGCAAACCAACTGCAGAAATGATCCATTGCGCAGCAACTGTTTCCAGTTTGGCAGCAACAGGAGACATGACGGAAAGGGCTGAATTCTGGTCCCACACCGAAGCCAGCAGCTTGGCAGACAGCGCCGCAGGCAAGCTGCCACCGGTCACAAAACCATAGTAGCGGCCTGCTGCGCTTTTTACGGTTGCAGGTGAACCAATTCTATCCAGCATGGCCAGCACGCTGCCCGGATCAAGGGGTTCAGCCTGCAACGGTGCAGCGAACTCGTCTAATCGTTGAATCGCCTCCCCTCCGGGAAAAACAGGTTGATCATTCCGGGTGTTGATATAGTTAACAGCAAGCCTTGCAAACTGGTTGATGAGGTCCATATGCATTGATTTTCTATAGCAGCTTTGATGGATAACAGAGAGTCGTCTCTTTGCAGGCAACGACTCTTCCGTGTGTGATTTGACCTGCCTAAGATACACAATTGCCCATGAATGCCGGGCACATCAGGGGTCCCTGTTCTCAATGACATACTGCTGCAGAACCAAATTTTTACCCGGTTAAAAAGGCTTGGGGATGGCTTGCTGATTTGTTTGTTTTTCCGGGTAGAAAGAATTATTGTATCTTAAGTGATCTTTTCCTGCTTTTTCTTCAACCTGCTGTTTATGATACAAACCCCTTTTACAACGCCTGCCGGAGGGCAGCAACAACGCTATGCCTGGGGCCATTCCCGCATTTTGTCGCTCGATGTGCTGCGGGGGCTTGCCTTGCTGGCTGCCCTGTTTATCAGCATCTGGACCTTTGGCGGTTTTAGCACCAACCAGCAAAATGGATTGCTCTTAAAAACAGCCGGCTGGAATTATCGGTTATACGTTGCCGTCAGTTTACTGCTGGAAGGAAAAATGCAGGCGCTGATAGCCCTGGTATTCGGCGCATCCATGGTCTTGTTTTTATCAGCCAACAGCCTCTCAACAAAACTGCCGCTCGCCGACAGGTTTATCCGGCGGCAAATGTGGCTGATCATTTTTGGACTGGTGAATGCGCTGCTCCTGCTCTGGACAAACGATCTCCTGTTTCACCTGGGTATCATGGGCATCCTGCTGTTTCCTTTTATCCGCCTTTCTGCACGGGGTTTGCTGCTGGGAGCCTTGTTTTGTACGTTGATTTATATGGGCAAGAATGAGTGGAACTATGCAGATCATAAATGGGCTTACCAGAAATACCTGACAGCAACCACCCTGGAAAAAAAGCTTGCAAAGCAAAAAACGGCGAAGAAAGATTCGCTCTCAAAACAGCAAAAAGCAGATAGGGAAGCCTGGGAAGGCATTGTTAAAAGCAAAAAATGGGATCCGAAAGCAGATGAAGAACGGATCAGATCCATGCAAACAGGCGGCTATGGCAAACTTTGGCGCTTTCTGTTACCCAACACACAGGCACGTGAATCACAATGGACCTACCGGGAAGGCATCTGGGATTTGTCGGCTATGATGTTATTGGGGATGGGATTGTTAAAGGGGGGCTTTTTCACCCGGCGTTTGCCGTTGAAACGCTATATACTGGTTACAACAGTTGGTCTGATAGCAGGTTTTGCCCTGGGATGGTTCCGTCTCCATACAGCCCAGCTGGCGGTGCAGGATTATACAAAGTTCATCACCCGTTCTTCCCTCCCCGCCAATTTATTCTTTCCGCTTGAAAAAGCCTTTGTGGCCCTGGGTTATGCCAGCCTGGTTGTTGTGCTGATAGAAAGCAAGCTCCTGTCATTTGTATGGCGGGCCCTGGCAGCGGCGGGCAAAATGACGCTGAGCAACTACCTGCTTCAAAGCATTCTTTGTACGCTTTTCTTTACCGGTTTTGGAATGGGTTATTACGGCAGACTGAGCCAGCATGAACTGTATTTCTTTACAGCTGAAGTTATTTTGCTGGAGCTGGTGTTCAGTGTTCTCTGGTTGCGCCGTTTTCAAACAGGACCGGTAGAATGGTTCTGGCGCTACCTGGTTGAACCGAAGCATCCGCCGGCTCAGATCCCTCCTTCTACCCCGCCCCTCTCCTCAACGATCGTTCCTTCAACCTCCCATTAAGCCTTCTTGCATGGAAACAAATATCACCCCCTCCCCTGCTGCCGAGCTGGTTTTAAGTCCTGAAGCCAATTCTATTCCACCATATGGTGCAATTGTAAACCCTTCGCCCGCACCGGTCACCAAAGCAGACCGCTTGCAAACAGTAGACCTGATCCGGGGTTTTGCGCTGCTCGGCATCCTGCTGATGAACATACCCGGTTTTGGCATCGACAACAGCATTTACTACCAGTTGCTTACACACCCCACCGGCAGGGCCGATACGGTTGCGCTCACGGGTATGATGGTCTTTTTTGAAGGAACGATGCGGGGATTGTTTTCTATGCTGTTCGGTGCGGGCATGATCCTTTTTACCATGAACAAGCAGGAATCTGCCGGGGGCGCAACAGTGGCTGAATATTACTATCGCCGCCTGCTATGGCTGGTCTTGTTTGGTTTGTTCAATGCATTTGTATTGCTTTGGTTTGGAGACATCCTGTACTACTATGGTCTATGCGGTATGCTGCTCTACGCATTTCGCAAAACCAGGCCTAAATGGCTTATCCTGATCGGTGTTGCCTGCATTGTTATTCCCATCATCCGGGGTGTGGTTAACTATGATGAAGTAAGAGATAAAAGGGCCGCATATCTTCAGGCTGTAAGCGCTGAAAAAGCGCATAAAAAACTGAGTTCAAAGCAGTCGCAGGACAAAAACGCCTGGCTGGAAATAGAAAAAAACAGGAAGCCGGATCCCGAACAAACAGAAAAGAATGTACGTAAGATGCACAGCAACTACAGCACCATTTTTATGTATTTTATTCCCCGCAATGCAGATGACGAAACATGGTTTCTGTACCTGGGTGCCTGGGATATGTTGTGCATGATGTTTATCGGGATGGGTCTTTTTGGCCTGGGCTTTTTCTCCAACCGGGTGCGGGGCTCTACTTACCTCATGGGTTTGCTGGCAGGCTACGGCGTAGGTATTCCGGTAAGCTGGTTTTATTTCAAGGGGATGGGCTTGAGTGTGGCCGGAGAATGGGGCAATTATGTGGATACGTACCGGACGCCTCACTGGCTCCTGTATGACATCAAAAGGGTGTTCCTGGCAGTCGGGCATGCAAGTTTGCTTATGCTGGTATACCGTTCCCGGCTCCTGCCCTGGCTGATGAAGGCGCTGGCAAATGTAGGACAGCTGGCTTTTACCAATTACCTGATGCAAAGCATTATCTGTACCTGGTACTTCTATGGCTATGGCCTGGGGCATTACAACCAGCTCCGTTTTCACCAGCTATATTATGTGGTAGGATGCGTGTGGCTCTTCCAGCTTATTTTTTCCAGCATCTGGCTGCGTTATTTCCGCTTTGGTCCTTTTGAGTGGCTGTGGCGTTCACTGACCTATTGGAAGTTTCAACCCATGCGGATCTGATGCGCCAGGAAGAGCACTGATGCTGGTTACAACGCTTCCAATGTTTTCCATACCTGGTACAAAGCTCTGGGAATGTGAAAGCATCCTTTCCATTTTCCTCCTTTTAACTGAAGCAATACCTCACCCTGCCGGTTGAGATAGCCAAACCATTCGCCTCCCGCCTGATCACGGTAATGATTCCAGGTGTAATCATGCACCCGCCCAAACCAGGCAGCACAGCGTTCATCCCTCGTTAATGCATAGCCTTTGGCAAGCGCCACCAGGGTTTCTACATGCACCCACCATAGCTTCTGGTCCCACTCCAGCTGGAGGGGTGGTGCCCCTTTGGCATCCAGAAAGTAGAAGATGCCCTCATGCACAGGATCCCAGCCCTGCTCCAAGGTTTCCAGCATGATATTTTTTGCCCGTTCTATCAGGGCCTGGTCGCCCATGCGTTTGCCCAGGTCCATGATAAACCACATGGCTTCAATGGCATGTCCGGGATTGATGATGCGTCCTTCAAACGAATCGCAGAATGATCCGTTTTCGTATACGTTTTCCAGGATCAGTCCGAGGGAAGGCTGGTAAAAAACATCCATCACCTCGTATACCAGTTCCGGGATAAACGCATCAACTTTTTCCTTGCCCAGCAAGGGCTCCAGCTCCAGCGCCAGGTTGCAGAGGATCATAGGCAAACTGAAATTCTTCAATGCACGGGTACCCGGATAAGCTTTGTTGTAAGCGCCCTTCCAGTTTGCTTTGCGCTCTTGTATGCGCTGAAAAGTACGGAGTGCAATTTCTTTGTACCGTTCGTCGGGATGAGCCCTGTTGAGGGCGGCAAACGCCATGGTCGCAAAACAGTCGCTGAAAATGTTGTAGGGCTGTACCAGGGGCCGGCCATCCCGGGTAAGAGAAAAATACCAATCACCGTTTTGGTCCCTGCCATACTGCTCGAGGAAGCGGGCACCATGCAGTGCCAGTTCGAGCCACGCCGGCCGGGCCTCTACCTGGTTGTACAAATAACTGAAACACCAGACCTGGCGGCCCTGCAGCCACACAAATTTGTCGGTATCATACACCGATCCGTTCTTATCTAAACAAGTGAAATAACCTCCGTGCTCTATGTCAGGACTGTGCTGAACCCAAAAAGGAAGAATGTTTTCGAGCAGTTCAGTTTTGTATTGCAGTGCATAATTTTTGAGGAGTGGAGGGTCAGGAGAGAGATGTTCAGGCGGTGGGATGGCAGACACGGGAAGCAGTTTAGATACGAATGTTGGGCTTTTCCAATAAACTGCCAAAAATATTGGTGGCTTTAACGATCATGATCAATCTATCTATCGCTGCAGATGAATAAACTCCGGCTTTAGACAGATTGATCATGAAATGCGTGTAAGCAACTGAACAGCGAATCATCAAATATTATTCGATCCCTTCTTGGTAGAATTTTCGTCGGCCCCGCCGGATTTGTCCTTTGTGTGTTTTCCGGTATCCTGCTTGCTTACGCTCCCGGCTCCTTTCTGGTGGCTTTGCTGGCTTTCTCCCTTGTGTTTTGTTTGGGTGCCATCGTTGCCTCCCTGTCCTGCATGGTCTTTTGTCTTGCTCATATGGTTATTTTTGTGGTGGTTGAAATAGATCTACTCCATAAAATTTCATACCACCCACACAGCAGGTTTCTGCATACGGAGAGGGAGATAGACTCCTATTCGTGATTTGATCTTGTCTGCAAAACCAGGCTGCCATTTAACAACTTATTCCGTTTTCCATCTTGTAAAGGTTCTGGCAAAAAATCTGTCGGCCAGGTTTATACAAGGAAAGTCCGTTTGCCAGGTCTTGTATCAAATTCTATCCTAAAATTTTGTTTATGCCCAACGGAAAGCAGGCAGCGCAGCATCCTCATTTTTTATACACAAGGAGCATACCATGAGATTACTGCAAAGCTTAACAGACACCGAACTGATCGATCATTTCCACAAAGGCCATAAAAAAGCTTTTGAACTCCTGTTCTTTCGCTACAAAGAAGATGTTCGCAGGGTTATCATTCACTATGTAAAAGACGCTACGGTAGCAGAAGATCTTTCCCAGGAAGCTTTTATCCGGATCTATACTTCCATCGAGAACAGGAAATACAATGAACAGGGAAAATTCCTGCCCTGGGCCCTGCGCATTGTGCGCAACCTGTGTTTGGATCATCTTCGTAAAACAGCCCAACTTTCCCCTACCGTGCAAATCGTTTATGAAGAGTGGGCAGGTGCAACTGAACAGCCGAATGCGGAAGACAACCTGGTTGCCAGGCAACTGCAGCTTCAGCTCTTCAGCTTGCTGAACTGTTTGCCCGAGGAACAGAAAAAAGTGGTTTGCTACCGCTACTTTGATGGACTTTGTTTTAAAAAAATTGCCTCCCTGATGAATACAAGTGTAACCACATCGGTGGCAAGAATGCGGTACGGACTGGCACACCTCCGCAAGCAGATCAATGAATCACCTGCTTGTCTATCGAGATAAACCTGCCCAGTCATAAATATTTCTTTTCTGTTTTGGTGAAGCCCGCAACTTTGCCTATTCTTGCCTGCACAAAATCGGCAGCTTTGTAAAGGGTGGTAGATATTGTTTGCACAACCTTATCAGCCGCCCGTTTTTATTTTTAAGATCCTCCTGGTGAGAAATTAATGAGCATTCACCACATTGTTTTTTATTCACCCTTTATCAAATGAATAATCAACCTGTTTTATCAAACGAACATGAAACCGGTCAGATCCGGGAAGAAATAAGCAAGCTTGGAAAATGGTTTCACAACATTGACCTGAAAGGGGTCAAAACGGCGCCTGATCACTTTTTGGGTGATTATCCCACTGTCAAGTTTCAGGGCTTTTCTCATGCGATTGCGCAGGACCTCCTGGGCAAAACCGTGCTTGATATCGGCTGCAATGCCGGCTTCTACTCCATCGAAATGAAGCGGCGCGGTGCTGCACGCGTGGTAGGCATCGACTCAGACGAAAGATACCTTGCGCAGGCCCGTTTTGCAGCACGCATTTTAGGAGCTGACATCGAGTTTAAAAACATGTCGGTATTTGAAATTGCCCAACTGAACGAGAAATTTGACATCGTGATTTTTATGGGCGTACTATACCATCTTCGTCACCCCCTGCTGGCGCTTGACCTGCTCTACGAACACGTGGTAAAAGACCAGCTGATCTTTCAATCCATGCAGCGCGGCAGCAGCCAGATTGATCCGCTGGAAGGGGACTATGATTTTGCAGAAACCGGCATCTTTGACAGTCCCGGTTTTCCGCAAATGTATTTTATTGAAAAACGCTACTCACACGATCCTACCAACTGGTGGATCCCCAACCAGGCAGGCATGGAAGCCATGCTTCGCAGCGCCGGTTTTGAGATCACAGACCATCCGGAAAAGGAAGTCTACATCTGCCGCCGTGCAGCCCAGTTACCCGATAACCAACCCCGTGCTGTTTACCCGGCAAAAAAATAAGTAAAGTTTGATGATATGATCGAGGCTGTTAAGTTTTGGAATGAACCGAACAACAAATCGCATTGGGCCAACGAAATAGATCCGGAATGGAGAACATTTGGAGAAATGGTCAGGCTGGCGGCACAGGCCGTTAAAGCCGAAAACCCGGGCATCCTCCGGGTTTTGGGAGGCATCTCTCCCATCGATCCGCAATTTATCAGGCGCCTGCAGGGATATGGCGCCCTGGACGATATGAATGTAGTAGCCGTACACGGTTTTCCGCTGGACTGGAACCTCTGGATGATCGATGAATGGAGAAACAAGATCGGGGAAATTGAGGCGGTCACCGACCTGCCCGTATGGGTTACAGAAGTAGGCGTATCCAGTTTTGGCGCAGAAGAAGTACAGGAATTTGGTTTGCGCCGCACGGCAGAATTGTTACTGGGCAGGGTAAACCGGATTCACTGGTACAGCTTATTTGACCTGCCCCAGGAATGGGGAGCCACCACCCGGCACAGGGAAGCCGAAGGTTCATCGTATTACCGCCATTTTTACCTGGGTCTGCTGAACAAGGATGGCCTGCCCAAGCTGGCGCTCAGGCATTTCAGCGACTATACACCAGAGATGGGTGTCTGTCAATGGTTTCATTTTGAAGACCCGCGCCTGGACACTGCCATAGAATGGATGCGCCGGCTCGGCATCAAACGCCTGCGCACCGGGCTAAGCTGGGCTGATTACATACGGCCGGGTGGAGACGTCTGGTACGACAAGATGATGAAAGCGCTTGAGGAGTTTGATGTGACGGCTACCTTTTGCTTTACACCCGAATCAAAAGGCATCCAGCCCCATCATACCAGTCCACCCAAAAACATCGAAGAGTACGCCGATTTCTGCGTTGAAATGGTGCGTCGTTATACCTGATGCAGGCAGACTGACATGTGCATGTTGAAGAAACAAAATTTCCTGCACGTAAAATCCGTATGAGCAACCCAATTCAGGAAGACCTATCAACCAGCTGGCTGAGCTGCATGCGCCGCGGCGATTATGACATGGCCTGGAAGAACAGCGATGCCGTGCTCCGGTTACGCGCAGGCATAACCTGCTGGCACCTGCCCCGGCATGTTCAATGGATCTGGAACGGGGAGCCGCTCCACGGAAAACGCGTACTCGTACGCTGCTATCACGGTTTAGGTGATACCATCCAGTTTATCCGCTATATGCACTTGTTAAAAGCTATTGCAGCCAAGGTGATTGTTTGGGCACAAGCGCCCCTTATTCCACTGCTGAAAACAATAGAGGGGATTGACGAATTGCTACCGCTGCATGATGGCACACCGGAAGCCCAATATGATGCCGATGTAGAGATCATGGAACTGCCGCATATTTTCCGGACTACACTGGGCAGTATTCCTGCTTCAATTCCTTACCTGCGGGTAGAGCCTGCCCCCCTGATGCCCAACAAAGAAGCGTTTAAAGTAGGGCTGGTCTGGAAAGCAGGGGATTGGGACGAGCGCCGTTCGATCCCGTTTTCCATGTTTTATCCGCTCGCCGGGATATCCCGCGTTCAGTTTTATATTCTTCAGTCAAACGCACAGGATGCAGGGTGGAACGGTGAGTTTGGCAGCTACCTGGGTGAACACAGTTTACCCGAATACGCCCGCATCGTTCGTGCGATGGATCTGTTGATCTCAGTGGATTCTATGCCCGTGCATCTGGCAGGCGCAATGGATGTTCCCGTATGGACCCTGCTGCACGCCGATGCAGACTGGCGCTGGATGGAAAAGCGGGAAGACAGTCCCTGGTACCCAACCATGCGGCTCCTGCGGCAGGAGCATCCCGGCGAATGGATGCCTGTGATTGAGAAGGCTGCCGCAAAGCTGGAAAAGACGACGCAAAGCTGATGAGCACTTCCACCCAAACCGGAATAGATGTATCGATATAGCGTTGTATGTTCCGGTAGGAACATACAACATCAGCCTCCACATTCCATTTAGCATCACTCCCGTTCTGCACCCAGGCGCTTGATAAACGCGCCAATCCGGCCCCTGTGGTAAGCCAGGCCCTGGTAAAGGGCGAGCGACAGGTGGGCCCATCTGATGTAAAGCCGGGGTGCTTTTATCCGCCGGGCCAATCTAAACACAGGATGGCACCAGGCTGAAATCTGGTAACGCATCCGGTAAATCAATTTGCGCCGCGTGATAGGTGTGTGCTGGTCGGGTGCCACTCTTTTGCGGGGCTGCACGCCTTTGCGCCACCAGGTTAATCTGTAGGCCAGTCCTTCGCGCCGCTGCCGGAAACCAGCTGCCTGTGTTTGCTCAACAAAGCGGGCATCAACTTGATCAAGCTGCAATCTTTTCTCCTCAATAGCATCTGCAACCAGTTTTTCTACAACCGGTGAACGCACAACAACTACATTCGTGCCTTTGCCATCAGATGAGTAAGGCTCAACCCATGCATCTCCAAACGAAATATCGGCCGTTTCGGCAACCACATCATCACAAAAATTACAGGCTGCATTCATAAAAAAACCGGCTCCCCAATCGCCATCACTCAGGTGCCACCAGTCTTTGTTCACAACTTGTCCATTCCGCAATGTTAGCCGGGCATTGTACCAGTTTGCAGGCCGGTCCGGATCTTTGTGCCGGAACTCTACCTGCCTGATCTCGCTTACCGGCACCTTCATCTGCCAGGCAAAGCTTTCTACAAACCGCGCACTCTTCATGTGCCCGCAAAAAAGCCCGAGCGTAAAGCAAATGCGTTCCCGGAAGAGCGGATCTTGCTGGCGAAGAAGCTGGACAGCTTTGATAAAGCAGGGAATGCCGACCACCGCATAACGCCCCGGAACTTCGCGGATGAGCGAAAGGACCTCACATAAATCAACCGGATAATAGCGCGACTTGGCGCCTTCGCGCACCTCTTCTTCCGTGCGTGATATACGGTATTGAAAAAAGCGGCCTCCTTCCTGCGGATCTTTCACCGCAACCACATGCGCCACACCATCTATCAAACCCTTTTTCAGCAGTTCTCTTGCTACCCAGCTTACCATCCCGCCCGAGCTTCCCTGCAGCCGGAAATCATCTTCTGCCGCATAGCCTACATAAGCCGTCTGAAAATGACCCAGGGCTGCGTCCCTGTAAGAAGTGTCCGGGTAAAGCCTGGCAGCCAATTCATCTTCGTTTAAGGCTTGGGGTGAGAAGGGACAGGTAGCCGTAAACTTTTCTGACCGGTGATGGAACCAGGAAGTCTTGCCGGCAGGTTTCAGCTCTCCATAGGCATCCAGTTCCATCCGGGCTTCCGGAGCAGCCTGGGCGGCACAGCTGCCGCAACCGATGCACAAGTGGGAATGAACGATGTCACGCGGACTTAACAGCTTGCTCATGCAGATTTTAATTGTTTGATGACCAGGGCATCGTCCAGGTATGCGTTAGATACCTCGCGCAGCCGTTCGATATTTGCTGGTATGATGGGATCAATCGGCTGGCTTAGCAATGCATGATAAGCGCTATCGGACGCATCGGGGGTAAGCAGGTGCTGCTCCCCTCCTACGGTTGCCATCAGGGCTTGTACCTTGATGCTCCGGTAAGGCGAGCTTTCGCAGACAAAAGGTTTTGCATTGCGCAGGGCAAATACGCAGCCATGAAAAAAATTGGTTGCGACTGCCTGCGAACGGGCAATGAAATGGGCAAAATCATGCGGGTCGGCGGTGATCCATTGTTTATCTGCCCAATCGTTGCGGTAACCTATGCTTACAAGAGGTAAATTTTGCTGAGCAGCAAAGCGGCGGATCTTATCTGCAAAGGCTGCTGAAAAATTATGTCCGTATACAGCCACATAGGGCTTGTCCATCAGGTGATGATCCCGGTGTTCGGGCCGGGGTGTGAACTGGAGGCAAGGATCCAATACCAGTTCAGGTTCAAAGTGGAGCGCTCCTTTGATGATGAGACGGGAGTTTTCATCCCTTACAGAGATCATGTCAAAATTTTGCAGCTTTTCTGCCCAACCAGGCTCCAACCCCCAGGCTGCATTGTAATTGCCAAAGCTTGCTGCATAAGAGATCAGGCTATGGGCCTGGATCCCATCACCCCAAAAAAGCGGAGATCTGCCAAACCAGGGATGGTGCAGGTTCCACACTTCATCGCTCCCGACAACCACCGTGTCATAACTTTCCATGCCGGAAAGATCTTCCAGGTGAAAGCGCGGAGAAAGAGGCATGAGTTCAAAAGCCCGGAAAAAGCCTTCGATCTTTTTCCGGTACAGCGGGTAATCGCTGCGCGGAACATGCGTGGGCAGCACGGGCTGAAAAGCACATTTCCACTCTGCAATGTTGACGCGTGGAAGATCGTGGTCAAGCAAAACGGCCTGGTGTCCGCGGGCCTGTAAGCCTTCTGCCAGACAGCGGGCCTGCCAGTAGCTACCGTAATTGATGCACCGGTGAAATGTAAGGACGCCTATGTTTAATCTACTCATCTTGATGTCTGTTCTAAGGTTTTAGTTCATGATAAATGGACGTTGCTTTTGCGTCCGTATGCCAAGGATAGAACGGCAGGCAGATTTAAGGTAGGGATGGTATTCCCATAAGTGTTGTACTTCGTGAGCAATCGTAAGAGGCAGCCTGGTTCCTGCAAATAAAGCGAGTAAATTACGGCATTTATCTTTGATAAAATTGCTTGCAGGACAAACAAAAAAATAAATAATTATCAGCCCAAAAATTTCCTTTCATGACCAAATTTCTTCTTATCCGCCATGCCCTCACTGACTCAGTTGGCCGGTCACTTTCCGGACGGGCACCCGGTGTCTATTTAAACGCAGCAGGAAGGGAACAAGCCCAAGAATTAGCCGCACGCCTTTCCCATTTACCCGTGGCAGCGATATACAGCAGTCCGCTGGAACGCGCGCTGGAAACGGCTTTGCCAATAGAAGAGAGGCTGCATTGCCCAACCCGGATCAACGAAGATTTTCTGGAGATCCAGTTTGGTGATTGGACAAACAAATCTTTTCAGGAACTGGACATCCAACTCTCCTTCCAACGCTTCAACAGCTTTCGCAGTGCTACCCGCATCCCGGCTGGTGAGCTGATGGCAGAAGCGCAGCTCCGCATGATCAGGGGATTGGAAAAACTCCGCCTGCAACATGCCGGACAACTGGTTGCCGTTATCAGTCATTCCGATCTGATCAAAGCTACCATTGCCTACTATGCCGGCATCCACCTCGATTTGTTTCAGCGCATCGAGATCAGTCCTGCCTCTGTAAGCATTTTGGAAATCGGAGACGATGCAGCCCGCATCATCTTGCTGAACCATACAGGCGAACTAAAATTATAATGCCAGCCGGTTTATACACAGCAATGCGATGGAACAAAAGTTGAATCTATCTGATCAAAACACAACTATGAATACGGATAAACAACCTGATTTCAAGGCAGACGACGATACAGAAAAAGGACAGCCTGCTGTCAATCGCCCGGTTTCAACAGGTGCAGAAAGCAATGATGCGGTGGAAGACGATGGCACCCCGGTGCTTGATGAAAAAGACCTGGAAGAAAATGGCTTGTCGGTAGAAGATGCAGAAAACATTGTCTGGGACGAGCCGAAGAAAGAAAGTTGATATTTGCAAGCTGATTGCATGCACAGCCTGCAGCTGTTTTGCAGACTGAGGAAGATTTTACATACCCAAAGCGGCGGGGATTAAAACAAAGCACCTGATGATCGTTCAGGTGCTTTTAGTTTATACTGACTTTATTTTTAACGCTGAGTGCTTCCCGGTAATAAATTTCCAGTTCCATTGCCCTGTGTGCAGCGGTATGGTGCTCCATTACTTTTTTCCGCGCCCGTTCTCCGATCTCTTTTCTCTCTTCTTCACCGATGTCGTTCAGATAACTGATTGTATCTGCAGCAGACCTGGCAATCAGGATTTCGGAACCGGCTTCAAAAATACTGTGGATGCCATCCCAGTAATCGCTGATGAGCGGGGTACCACAGGCTGCGGCTTCAAACAAGCGCACGCTCGGTGAATATCCTGCCCTGATCATATCTGCACGCGTGATGTTCATGGTAAAGCGCTGGCTGTTGTAGAACGAGCGGTGCGCTGCTGGTGGCAGGTGTTCGATGCGCTCCACATTGCGGGGCCAACGGATCTGCGCAGGATACTGCGGCCCGGCTACCACAAACTTTTTTTGCGCCAGTTGCTCAGCTGCCTGCAGCATCAGATCTTGCAGGGGCGGCTGCCGGTCATCACTGTATGTACCTAAATAACCCAAGTCCCATTGAAGAGCGGTTTGTTCCGGAAAATAAAGTTCGGGATCAAAGGAGCAGTAAAGCGGACGGGCGATCGGAGAACCGTAGTGCTTTTCTATTCTTTGAAGGATGGGCCCGCCGGTAAAGGAAAGATACAGATCGTATTTTGCGATCAGATCAGGTTGGAGGTATTCAAAGTCGCCTCTTTCAATTTTTGCAAGCGTGACCGGCGTATCAATGTCATAAAAAGCAGACAGCCCTTCTGCTATTTCCGTAACCAGGTCTCCTACAGCAACACCTTCCGGTACATAAGACCCGACGATAACCAGATCGGCGGAGCTGATCAGGTCTTTGTATTGACCGCTTAATTCTTCGACACTGTTGTACAGGATGGTGCTGCAAAACGGCGGATCGGGCAGATCCCGGTTGGAAGCATACCAGGGAACATCGCGTTCCAGAAAGCTGACGCGGTGGCCTCTCCTGTTTAGCTCGCGCACCAGTCCCCGGTAAGTTGTAGCATGCCCGTTTCCCCAGGAAGAAGTTATAGAGAGACCGATGATGACAATGTCTAAAGAAGAAGGGATCATACGGCAGCTTTTGAGGCAAACAATTCCTGCTGCAGGATCTGGTCCAGCTCTGCGGCCCGGTGCTTGTACGTGTGTTCGGCCAGCACTTTTTTCAAAGCTGCCTGTCCGATGGCTGCTGCCTTTTCCGGTGTCAGTCCCGACAGGATTTCTTTTACTTCGGCCCCACTCGCAGCGACCAGGATTTCCTTGCCCGGTTCAAAAAAATGATCGATGCCGATCCAGTAATCCGTGATAATGCAGGCGCCTGCACCGGCCGCTTCAAACACCCGGGTAGCCGGTGAAAATCCATATCTCGCCATGCTGTCGCGGCTGATATTGAGAATGGCTTTGGGAGAGCAGTTCAGGGCATTGTGGTCTCTGGTGAACACATGGCCCAGGTAATGGATGTTGGAGGAAAGTCCTTTGTCGTGCCAGCCGTTGCCGCCCAAAATAAAACGGGCTTCCGGCATTTGTTCTGCCACCAGCAGGAAGAATTCTTCTACCCGCTTTTCCCTGTCGGGCAAGCGGTTTCCCAGAAAGACCAGGTCGGCCCTGAAGCGGTCTTCTTTTGGAACCGGATGGTGCGTCAGGGGATCCAGCGCGTTGTATACCGGGTAGCAGTTTTTTGCACCCAGCTTTTTATAGGCGTTCACGACCGGGTTGCCCCCACCATAGGTCAGGATCAAGTCGTATTGCGGAATCAGTTCTTTAAAATAATCTCCTGCCGTATGGTTCACCCTGTCCAGTGTGGCCGGGGCATCTACATCCCAGAAAATAACAGGTTTGTCCCGGAGCTTTAATTTGAGCACTTCTTTCTCCAGCAGCTCGTCAAATACACCGACCCCGCTGGTCTTGATGATCACATCGGCATGCAGGGCATCTTCGAGGGCCTGCGACACTTCGTTTTCAGAAGGCTGATACACTTTTATCACGGCCCAGCCGGGATCTTCCATGTCCCTGTTTTTTTGCCGGTCGTATGCATCGGGCTCATAAAAAGTGATCTGGTGGCCCCTTTCGTGCAGGGCGCGTATGATGCCCCTGTAATAAGTCGCTGCACCATTCCAGTAGGCAGAGACAAGACTGGAGCCAAAGAACGCAAACTTCATACTATGCGATGGTTTGTGGTGAAAGATTTTTTATTCCCAGCTCCTCACAGATGCCATACAATTCGGTTACCCGGTGTGCGCAGGTATGCTTTTGTTGAATGGTATGCAGACCGTGTGATTTGAGGGAGGACGCGAACGAGTTATCAGACAAGACCTTTTGCATCAGGGTTTTCATTTCTTCGCCGTTGCGGGCAAATTTGAAATCTTCTCCCGGTGTAAAAAGATGTTCTATATCATTCCAGGGTGAGGAGAGCAGGGGAATGCCGCATGCCAGGGCTTCAAAAGGCCGGATGGTGGGTATGCCCGGGAGTGATTTTACATACGGACCGCGGGGCACATGGGCCGTCAAGCGATAGCTCGCAAAAACTTCCGGCGCTTTATAATTGGGCAGCCAGCCGCCATATTCTATACCGGCATCTTCCAGGGCTTTTTGGGCATGTTCAGGATAACGCACCCCATAGATCTTTGCTTTCAGCCCAAGCTCTTTTACCGGACCGATCAGGAACTCTTGCAGCTCTTTGGTTCTTTCGTCATCACCCCAGTTACCGATCCATACCAGATCGCCCTTATAAGCACCTGTATCCAGCGGTTTGAATATCCTTGTGTCTGCCGCTTCGTGCCAGGTCCAGGCCTGTTTTGTCCAGCCTTCCCGCAGGTAAAGATCCGTGATCATCTTGCCAAATGCCAGTACCCCATCGTAGTGGGAAAGATCATAAGCCTTCATGCTTTCCCGTTCCGTAACAGCCCGGTGGTGCGTATCATGAAACAACAATTTATAAGAAGCTCTTTTTCTATGTTCCCCGATCCGCTTTACCAGCGCATGTTCATTCCATTCATGCACGATCACCAGGTCAGCCCCTTCTAAAACAAGATCCAGGTTGAGATCACGTGAATTGTATTGTATAGAAGTTAAGAGCGGATAATATTGATAGAATTCTTCTACCGCTTTTTCTCCCCTTTCCCTGATCAGGTTGTCCAGGCTCCAGGAGCCTTGCGGTTCATAGATATTTACCTGGTGACCTTGTGCCACCAGTTCGGTGGCAACGCCGCGCAGGAAATGCGCATTGCCATGGTTCCAGTCGGATAAAAGGGAGTGATAAAAAAGAACAATGTTCATCTTACATGATTTCCTGTTGTAATAGAAGATTTTTCTGCTGCACCAGCCGCGTGTAAACCTGTTTGTATTGCCCCGCCATAGCGGTTGAGGTATATCTCTTTGCCCGCTCTGCTGCCCTTTGTGCGTACTGCAATCGCATGGGCTCCCCCTCCATGAGGGCATTCACCGTATCAGCAAGCGCCTGCGGATCAGTCCCGTTTACATAGATGGCGCTCTCGCCCCAGATTTCCTTAAGCGAATCGATGTTTCCCAACACGAGCGCACAGCCTGATAAAGCCGCTTCCAGGGCCGATAATCCAAAGGGCTCGTAAAGGGCAGGCAGCACGAATACGGAAGCAGTGGATAAACAGGCAGCGATCTGGTGTGCAGGCAGTTTGCCGAGATAGCTGATATTTGTATTTGCCAGGTCACAGTGGTTGGAAGCAAAGCTGTGATCACCTGCCAGCCTGATGGGCGCTTTGATTTGCGGTGCGGCCTTGAGCAGGAGCTGTATATTTTTTGCTTCATCCCAGATCCTGCCCATGCTAAATACAACCGGTTCTTTCCCGGCCCTATAAAACTTCTCCGGATTGCTCCAGTTGTAGATGACCTGTCCGGGTGTATCAAAGGAGTAGATCCGGCGGAGCTGGTCCATCATGGCAACGGAGGGAGCAATGATATGATCGGCCTGCTGCAAGCCGGCTTGTATCCGTTCAAAATAGTGGTTCCATTCTGCGGGTGGCCATTGGCCTTTTACGGCAATCCACCAGGAAAATACATCTGAATGCGCGACCACGATCTTAGGTGCTTTCCAGGGGAGAGAGCCGTACGCAAAGCCGTTGATGTGTACAAGGTCCGGCTCCAATTCTTCTTCCAATTGCAGCAACCAATCGCCGGATGCATCAATGCTTGGCCAGGGATTTTCCATCCATTCCAGCATAAAATCAGTTTCATACACCGTTACATTGTCCAGCTCTTCTACCTGTCTTCTCTGCGCCGGTTGCATCGGTGCGCCTGTGGTGATCAGATAAAAACAAACCCCCAACGGCTGAAGTGATCTGCAAAGCTCGATGGAGTACGTCCATACGCCGCCGACCGTATCTGTCGTCATTAAAATGCGGACCCGTTTTTCTTTAAGTGATTCTTCCATAAATCCGGTCAAGTACTTCGGCCGATTTTAAAAATTGTTCTGCTTCCCTGTTGTATGCGGGGCCATGAGATAATTTTTGGATCCAGTCAAGCAAGGCTTTTCCGCCCCAGGGGTCAGGAGGTGAAGCAATGGTTTCTGTTTTGGTACCCCAGTAACGCAGGGCGGTGAAATCGTAAAAAGAACCATTGAGATTCTTTAGCGCTACGCCCCCTTTTGTACCATAAAAAGAAGCTTCTATAACAGCTTCACAGCCGGCTGCCAGGTTCCAGGAACAGGCCAGCTGTGCCGTGATGTCGTTCTCGAGTTCCATCACTACATTGGCGTAATCTTCTACAGCGGCTTTTCCTTTTACAGCATGTCCGCCTGCGAACAAGCTACTGCTAACACCTGTTACAGCAGGAAAGTCCAGGGCATAAAGCATCAGGTCTATGAGGTGAATGCCCAGGTCCAGTACACAACCGCCGCCGGAAAGAGCCAGGTCGTAGAACCAGGGTTTATCCGGGCCGTACGCATTGTGAAACTTCAGGTCTGCGGCAAAGATTTTTCCCAGTTCACCGGATTGGATAACAGCGAGCACCTTTTGAAAAGCCTTTGTGTAGCGATAAGAGAAATCTGCTCCCAGCAGCCGGTTGTACCGCCTGGCTGCATCTATTACAGCTGTTGCTTCGGCTAAATTCCGGCCCAGGGGCTTTTGACAGAAAACAGCTTTTCCCTGTTCAAAGGCGGCAACCGCCTGCTCTTTGTGCAAGGCACTGGGGGTGGCAATCACCACGCCCTCAACAAGGGCATCAGCAATGGTTTCACCATACGATAGGGTGGTGCGGCTTTGGGGTGCAATTTTCGAAGCTTCCCTGATGCAATCCTCCGACAGGTCAGTGATCAGGGTTATATCGGCGAGTCCGCTTTCAGCTGCAGCCTGCAGCCTGTTTCTTCCGATCCAGCCAACTCCTGCAAAAGCCAGTTTTGGTTTTGAGGTAACAAGTGCTTCCAACAGAAAAATTTTAGAATTGTATCAATGCTTTCATGAAGCCATCCGGACGGACTTTTGTTTTTTCAAACCCGCGCGAAAGCTCATCCAATGAAAGAATATCCGTGTATAACAGTTCCGGATTTAATATGCCCTGCGCAACGGCATCTACTGCGTTGCGCATGCCTGATAAGTATTTGGAAGCATCCCGTTCATGTGCGTTGATCACATCGATCCCCTTCCAGTTCCATTTCTGGAGGTTTACCTGCCGCAAACCATCCTGGTGATAACCGGCGATGATGATCTTTCCGCCTTCACCCACGATCTCGGTCGCCACATCGATGCCTTCCTGCTTGCCCGTGGCTTCAATGACCCGGTTGCAAAAAGCGCCATTGGTAATTTCTGCGACCTTGTTGCTTGCTTCCCAGGTGCTGGTGAGGGGGATGATTACATCGGCGCCGTATTGCTGCGCAAAACCCAAGGAACAAGGCCGGCGCGACAGGGCGATTACTTTGGCGCCGCGGTGTTTGGCGAGCTGACAAAGCAGCGCACCTAAAAACCCGATCCCGATAATGGCCACTACATCGTTGGCTGATACATCACTCCTTTCAAATATGTTCATCGCACAGCCCAATGGCTCACCGGGAAAGGGGATGTTGGCCAACTGCGGTGGCAGCTTTACAAACGAACCTTGCCTGGCAACATCATACTCGGCATACGCGTGATAGGATAAAAAAGCGACCCGGTCGCCCTTTTGCACCTCTTCAACTTTGCCACCAGCCTCTTCAACGATGCCCCAGCCTTCATGACCGGGAGAGCCGGGCTCCAGCGGGTACTGGAACCATTCACGGCCTTCCCATACAGGAATGCTCGAAGCGCAAATACCGCAACCCTGAACCTTTATTTTGATCTCATCCTCTTTTATCTCCGGTATATGCGTTGTATGCAGTGAAAATGTTTGAGGCTTCTCTAGTAGCGCTGCGATCATCTATGTATCTCTTGAATAAAAATTAATAAAGAAAACAGGAACTTTTGCTCTTCTTCAATTTCTTCCCGATGCTAAATGTGATTGGTCAATTTGGGCTTTTTATTTTCTTTTTTGGTGGCGGGCATACCTGCATTTTCCCGCAGCCAATTGTATAAAAGCTGGACGCCTTCCCTGGTTCCAACCTGCGGTGTCCAACCGGTGACCGCTGTAAATTTGTTGAAGTTGGAAACATAATATTTCTGATCACCCGGCCGCCATTCATCAAATAAGATGGGAGGTTTCTTGCCTGCCAGCTCACCGATCATGTCGCACAGTTCCAGCAGACTGACCGTGTTCTCCGGACCGCCGCCCATATTGAATGCATGACCGGATATTTCCTGTATATTTTCCATCGCAAGGATGTAAGCTTCTACCAGGTCTTCTACGTACAGGATGTCTCTTACCTGTTTGCCGTCACCGTAGAGGGTAATAGGTTTGTTTTGCAAAGCCTGTATCAAAAAATGCGCTACCCAGCCCTGGTCTTCGGTGCCATACTGGTGCGGGCCATAGATGCAGCTCATGCGCAGGACTGCTGTCTTCAAGCCAAATGTGCGGGCATAATCGAGGGTGTATTGATCGGCCACGCCTTTTGTGCATCCGTAAGGGCTGTGAAAATCGAGGTTACGTTTTTCGCTGATGCCCTGCTGCCCGAAAAGCGTATTTTCCAAATGGTAACGGCTGCCGTTCATGACGATATCCAGGTCGTTGAGGTCACCGTAAACTTTGTTGGTAGAGGCGAAAATAAAGGGCGGCTGGTGGGAGCTGTTGCGGATGGCCTCGAGCAGGTTGAGTGTTCCCTGTGCGTTTACTTCAAAATCATAAAATGGGTTATGGATGCTGGAAGTTACGGCCACCTGGGCCGCAAAATGAAACACTTCTGCTGCATGCTCCACGGCTTGTGCAACGGCGGCTTTGTCGCGGATATCGGCTTTGATGGTCTTCAGCTGCTGCGGATGTTTTTGCTGCAACCAGTACAGGTTGTTCTCCACACCGGCCCTCGACAGATTATCAAATACAATTACGTTCCTGCCTTGGGTCAGTAGCTTGTCTGCCAGGTTAACACCTACAAAACCGGCGCCTCCAGTGATGAGGGTCCATTTACCGGCAAGCTTTGTACGATCCTCAAAAGATTGATTTGCAACCATTGTGATTTTTGGTTTTCTGTATTAAACTGTTAGTCCTCTTGCTGTCAGTTCATTCCTGGCTTCTGCTACTTTGTCCTCCGCTGTTTGGCCTTCCAGCCATTCAGCCAATTCGATCAATCCATGCTCCAGCGAGATGGCCGGTTCATATCCCAGTTTTGCCTTTGTTTTAGAGATGTCGGCAAAACAATGGCGGATATCACCCACCCTGTACTTTCCGTATATCTCCGGTTTTATATCTTCTTTGTTCAGTATTTCAGCCAGCTTGGCTGCTATTTCATTGATGGTATAAGCGTGGCCGCTGCCTACATTAAATACTTCATAGTCGGCCCCCGGTGTTTCCAATGCCAGTCTTGATGCCTGCGCAATGTCCAGCACACTTACAAAATCCCTTTTTTGGTTGCCGTCTTCAAAAATCAGTACAGGGTTGTCGTTCAGCAGCCGCGAAGCGAAGATTGCCAATACGCCGGTGTACGGATTGGAAAGCGATTGACGCGTACCAAATACATTGAAAAACCGGAGTGCAACGGTTGGAATATTGTAGGCCTTTCCGATCAGGAGGCACATGCGTTCCTGGTCGTATTTGGAAAGTGCGTAGATAGAAGAAAGGGAGGGTGTTTTTGTTTCAGGTGTGGGATAGGGCGTCAGCACATGACCGCTTGCATCAAACATCTCCCATTCGCCGGCTCTTAATTGACCGAGGCTCCGGTCTACCCCTTCCCTGATCCTGCCTTCTGCATCTTTGTACAAGCCTTCACCATAGATGCTCATGCTGGAAGCCACGATCAGCTTTTCAACCGGGTGTTTGCTGAGCGCTTCCAGCAGTACGGCTGTTCCGAGGTTGTTTACATCGGTGTATTCCTTGATCTCATACATGCTCTGCCCTACACCTACCATGGCCGCATAGTGGTAAACAGCATCGATGCCCTGCAAAGCTTCCTTTACTTTTTTTGGATCGCGCACATCACCGGTGATCAATTCAACATCGGGGTGTAAGTAGTCCGGTCTGCCATTTCCTTTTCCATGCACCTGTTCACTGAGATTGTCAAGAACCCGTACCTGGTAACCTTTGTCGAGAAGCTCATCCGCCAGGTGGGAACCAATAAAACCGGCACCACCGGTTATTAAAACTTTTTTGTTCATCAATGCTGTGTTTATGTAATGAGATAATGCCTACCTAAAAAACTTTGTAGGGGGTACTGTCAGCCGGGCATAATTTTCCCCTGTCACCTTTCGGCTTTCAGCAATCCGTCTTATAAAACCTGTAGATCAGGGTTGAAGCCCCGTTGATACTCTTTCCAAAGCAGAACATCTTCCAGTGAAAAACATCCACTTACCACCCAATAACTCGAAAGAGCTCTAATATGAACAACTGTTTGCGTAAAGATAAATCTTGTGCAAATACAGCTGCTAAATTTTTTAACATCTTTACCCGATGTGGATAAACTTGTGTTCAGAAATAAGGAATAAGGTTATTTTTTCAGGTTAAAACAAACAAGCTAAAATTCTTTCAGCTGTTTACCAGGTATCCCTGTATACCTGATGGCAAAAGCAAGATCGGTATACACGGGAGGTATTGAAATAGTCAGGTCCCCATGGCAGGCTTGCACAGTTTCATACATGTCTTTTTCACTGCCTGAGCTGGTATCCCATACGGTAATCTGCCAACGGCCGGGCCGGAGTCCTGAAATCTTTGCGGAAGCCTGGCGGGCTTCGTGTGCCGGATAAAGCATGCCTCCTTTTCCAATTGTATCTGTACGCAGCAGCCACAAAACAACCTGTTCCTCATCACCGCAGCAAAACGGGGTCAGTGCCCTTTCTGATACCTCTGTTTCTTTGTTGAGATTTCTGCGTCTGAACTGCTGCCAATTTATCAGCTGCACAAAACGGGCCAATGATTGCTGGGCCCTGCGCATACCGGCGGTTAAGGAATGGGGATGCCGGTTGGGCCAGCGCATACCGCCCCCTGCACCGCCTGATGCAAAATGTGCCCATTGCATATGGCGAAAATATTCATCATCAAAAGGTTCAGGCAGGGTTTTGTGATGATCTTTAAAATGATGGATGGGACCGTGCTCGCTGTCGAAGAAAGGGCGGTTGCCCGGAGCATGTGCCAGGGCCTCGCGCGTGAGGCGGCCTGTGCTGACTGCGGCGTCTACCGTATTCCGCGGACGATCGATGGTGTCTTTTTCGTAGAAATGGATCGAAGCAAAATCAAGCGCCGGATGCCTGAATGCGGGCTCTGCTACATGGGGATGCTTGTCCAGCACCGGTCCGAAAACAGACACCGTTTGCGGATGCGCCCGGCCATGCAAGCGCAGTTCTGTTTGCCTTAAAAAAGAGCCCACATCTTCAATAAATTCCGCAAAACAATCGGCGCTGTCGCCTGCATGCGCAGGATGGATTTCATTCCAGATGTCCCAGGCAAAGAGTGCCCCACTTCCACCCCACCGCTCCGTGGCCCAGGCCAGCCGTTGCTTGATCGCCTTGCGCGTATCAGTACAGAGCAGCCATTGTCCGCGTGCCTGGCAAGTGCCCCCCTGCTTCTTATTGTAAGGATGGTGCTTCCAGCGTATCCACATCCAGAATGTATCGTAGGGTGTAAGCAGGATCCTGAGACCATATTCTTCACAAAGCGCAAAAATATCATCCCAAAGCCGGATCATATTGGGCTGAAAGCTGCCTGCCGGCTTTTCCAGGTAGCGGTGCTCACCGTGGCAGTACTCCAGCATCAGGCGCAAACAAGTAACGCCGTGCTGCGATAACATGTGAAGGTATTGTCTTGCACCGCTGAAATCTTTGCGCCGGAAAAGGCCCCGCAGCTCAGGCCAGGTGATCGCGTCATTTTGCCCGATGGGGGTCCAGTCTTCTCCCTGGTCTGTTGTAAAATAAGGTGCGTCTTTGGCAACCTCTATCCACGGCATGCCGGGTGACGGTTCTAAGCGGATAGGTCGTTTTGGTTCTTGAACAGCTACAATCCCTGAAATATCTCCTGCCATAATTCGTCTGAAGTTCTCTCTAAAAAAAGCCCGAATTTAAAAGAATCAAATACAATATCTCCTAAAAATATCTGGCACTGAGAATCGGAAGCGCATAATCAGTTTATTTGGACAATCCTTTTTTGTACCAAGAGGCTTGTGTGTAAGTGATTTAATAAGTAAACAGGTTTCCTGCAAATCCAAATTATACCGGTTGAAATAAATTTATCCTGAACAGGGATGCAGAATGCAGCCCCCTATTTTAACGATCCTGATTACAGACTGCAACAGCTCTAAACATTTTATCTGCATCTTTGCACGGTATTTTTAAAAAAGACTTTATCTCTCAAAATACATACCCATGATACATGCAAATAAATCTTTGCTCGTGATCGGCATCGGCATGGCTGCGCTGGTGGCCAGCTCCCCTGCTTTTTTTTCTTCCAGTCCCGCCTCTTCTGTAGCAGTGAGCGACACAGCTCTGCCCCCTGTAGAAACCCGCCAGCCCAACAGCCAGTATAAATCTGCCTTTGCCGGACAAACCCGCATTGCCGGCGTAAAAACAAAAACGCCGCTGTCTGTTACCGTTCTCAACAGCGAGCTAAAATTACCCTGGGCCATCCAGTGCCTGCCCGACGGCCGCTTCCTGATCACAGAAAAAGGCGGCACGATGCGCATCTTCAAAACCAACGGACAACCAGACAAGACCATCGAGGGATTGCCCCCGGTGGTGTTTGGCGGACAGGGCGGCCTGCTCGATGTAAACATCGACCCGGACTTCGCCAGGAACAGGATGCTGTTCTGGGATTATGCAGAACAAACAGAAGGCGGCGCTTTGCTGGCCGTTGCCAAAGGAAAGCTCTCTGCTGACGACAGCAGGCTGGAAGGCGTAGAAGTGATCTACAGGGCCAAGCCCGGGTACAGCGGCAAGCTGCAATATGGCTCACGCATCCTGTTTGACACCGACGGCAACTTGTTTGTAAGCACCGGTGAACGCAGCGGGAACGACATCCGCATCAAAGCGCAGGACTTAAGCACAGCCCTGGGTAAAGTGATTCATATTACCAAAGAAGGCAAACCCGTAGCCGGCGGGCCGTTTGCCGGCAAAGCCGATGCACTGCCCGAAATATACGCGTATGGCTTGCGCAATCCGGAAGGTATGGCATGGAACCCGCAAACACATGAACTCTGGGAAGCGGAATTTGGTCCGCGCGGAGGTGATGAGATCAATATCATCCGGCCGGGTAATAATTATGGCTGGCCCCTGGTTACCTACGGCATTGAATACAGCGGTGATAAAGTAGGAGAAGGCATCCAGCAACGCGAGGGCGTTACCCAGCCTGTTTACTACTGGGACCCCAGCATATCACCTTGCAACATTCTCTTTTACACAGGCAATAACATACCGGAATGGAAAAACAATTTGTTTGTATGCGGATTAAGCGGTTTGCACATTGCCCGGCTGATCATTGAAAACAACAAAGTAACCGGTGAGGAGCGCCTGCTGCAGGACAAAAATGAACGCTGGCGTTCCCTTGCGATCGGTAAAGACGGCGCCATGTACGGGGTCACCGATAAAGGCAGCCTGTACAGAATAGCAAAACAGTAAATAGTTCCGGTAAAAGTGTTTCTTTGACATTTAAACAGGAAGGGATTGATCTTTATAAAAACTACCAATATGACACAAGCAAAAGCCTATGCAGCACAAAGTGCCACCGAACCGTTAACACCCTACCAGTTTGAACGCAGAGCCCTGAGGCCGCACGATGTGCAAATTGAGATTTTATATTGCGGCGTCTGCCATTCCGATCTGCACACGGCAAGAAGTGAATGGGGACCCAGCGTGTATCCTTGTGTACCCGGACATGAGATCGTAGGCAGGATCACGGCAGTGGGTGAACACGTGAAGAAATTCAAAACAGGCGATCTGGCCGGCGTAGGCTGCCTGGTTGATTCATGCAGGGAATGCAAGAACTGCAAACAAGGCCTGGAGCAATACTGCGAACAAGGCGCTACGTTCACGTATAACAGTCCGGACCGCGTAGATGGCACCAATACCCTGGGGGGCTATTCTAACGTGATTGTTACAGATGAAAGCTTTGTACTGCTGATATCGGACCGCTTGCCCCTGGAAGGTGTGGCACCGCTTCTCTGTGCAGGCATTACAACGTATTCTCCCCTTCGCCATTGGAAAGTGGGAAAGGGCCATAAAGTAGGTATTCTGGGATTGGGCGGACTGGGACACATGGCGGTAAAATTTGCTGCTGCTTTTGGCGCTGAAGTCACGATGCTGAGCACCTCTCCCAACAAGGAAGCCGATGCGAGGCGTTTGGGCGCCCACCGCTTTGCCCTCACCAAAGACCCGGAACAACTCAAAGGCCTGAACAAGTACTTCGACTTTATCATCGACACCGTTTCGGCTCCGCACGACTACAATCTGTACCTGAACATGCTCGATACAGATGGGGTTATGATCTGTGTGGGTGTGCCCCCTTCTCCTACCGAGATCCTGGGCTTCAACCTGATCTTCAACCGGAGAAGCATCGGCGGTTCGCTGATCGGCGGACTTCCGGAAACGCAGGAGATGCTGAACTTTTGCGCAGAGCACGACATCGTCTCCGATGTGGAGGTCATCTCGATCGACAAGATCAACGAAGCTTATGAACGCATGCTGAAAGGCGACGTGCGCTACCGCTTTGTAATTGACATGGCTACCTTGTAAAATAAAACAGGAACGCTGCGAAGCAAATGGGTAAAGCCCATGAGCAATAAAAAAAGGAGAGAGATGAACAGCATCTCTCTCCTTTTTTTATTGCTCAACTGTTTGAAGAATTCAACAGTTGTTATATGCTAAGCCAGCTGTTACTGATAACTGGGATTTTGATAGGCAGCCTTATCTGCAGCGCTTGACTGCATAGCGTCCAGTTGTCCCTGCGGGATGGGACGCAGGTAATGGTAGGGCTGGATGGTACGGGCAACCGTTTGAGGCGTATGGTTTCCGTAATTGCTTCCGCCGATCTGGTAGGTAGAAGCCAGGTCTGTCCATTTTTGTGTCCGCACCAGGTCGTACCAGCGGTAACCTTCCCCGTAATATTCGCGCGAACGTTCTGCCAGTATGTAATCAATGGTGATGGTGGCGGGTGTGGCGGCCGTCATGGCGGCGCTGTAATCAGCCACTTTTGCCACATTTCCATTGTTGTCCCAGCGCCATTTTCCGGCACGGGCCCGGATCACGTTGATCAGTTCCCTTGCGCTTCTGCCGGCTGTTGTAGTGGCACCTTTCACGGCCGCTTCAGCAGCGATGAAATAAAGTTCCGAGAACTTGGCGATGTTGAAAGGACGGGTACTGGCTGCATTTGGTTGACCCAGACCGTTGCCATTGTCTGTGCGGTAAACACCCAGTTTCCACAAACTTGGATACACGATCCTGCTGATGCCGCTGGGCGACACCACAAAATCAGCCCTTCCCGGCAGTACGCCTGCACCCACATTGCTGTTGCCGGCTGCACTGGGGTAAGTGATCTGTGTAGCGGGTTCGCTGTTGAGGAAAGTCAGCACCGGATCACCCGGAGCAATCGGTAAATTATTGGCATTGTACAGGGTTTGCACTGTACTGAGGCCTGTTCCCTGTTTGTTCCAGTTGCCGCGGTAAACGGTCGTAAACGTACCATCGTAGCGGGAATCATTGGTCTTATCAGCAAAGGTGTTGGTAAACACGCCAATGGTAGGGCACATGCGGATCCAGGGACGTCCCAGGGGCTGTACGGCATCGCGTTGTACAGAACTTACGGCCGTCCAGGTTGTGGGGGAAGTACTGCTTCTGATATTGGTGTAGTTCCAGATCATCATCCAGCCGGCAAAATTATCCGGCGCACCACCATTGCCGAAAGTAAGACTGGAAGCATTGTAGAACTCGCTGCTCTCTGTGCGATCGGCATAGAGCAGGATTTCGCTGTTGCGGTCGTTTGATCCTACGTTCAGGTCGTAGTAGGTTGGCTGCAAGGCAAAGGAGCCCGGACTGGCAATGCCGGCAGTTGCTATATCGTAAGCCTGCTGGTAGTAGTAAGAGGCTGTCTTTCCATCCGGATCTTTGCGGTCTGTGGCCGGGTAAGTCGGGATGTTGTTTGGATTTTCCAGCCACCAGGCATAGGTTAAATAAGCCTTGGCGAGATAAAGACGGGCAAGCGTTTTGGTGGCGCCGCCAATCACGCGGGGCGCTGCGGGCAGGTCGTTCACGGCCTTCAGCAGGTCAGGAAACACGGCCTTGGTATAAACCTCGGGTACTGTGTTGCGGGCAGAAGTTCTGATGGCGCTTGTATTGAACCTCAGCTCACCTGAACCCAGGTCCAGCGGCACACCGCCAAAGGTTTGCACGAGCAGGAAATAATCGTAGGCACGGAAGAACCGGGCCTCCGCAATCAGCGCACTTGATATAGTCGGGATCTGCGTAGCATTTTCTATAATCCCGCTGGCTGTGTTGATGTCGGTGAACGAAGATCCCCAGATTACATCTGCCCGGCTGTTGCTGGCGGTGATGTTTCCCTGTCCGGAAATGTCCATCACCTTGAAATTTTCATCTGCACTTTGTGCATAGGTTACTTCATCTGTGCCGGTTTCGCAGGTATTGTAATAATAAGCCTGTCCATAGATATAGCGCAGGTGGGCATACAGGGAAGTGATACCGCCCTGCACCCCTCTTTCTGTTTTGAAGAAGTTGGGGTCATACGTGCTGCGTGGCTGTTCTTCCAGGATTTTAGAACATCCTGCCAGGATCACTGCAAGCAAGGTTGATCCGAGAAGCGTTTGTATGTGTATGCGTTTCATATTCATAAAAGTTTAGAATGTCAAATTGGCTCCGATGATGTAATTGCGGGTGGAAGGTGTGTTGGTACCGATGGTGAGGATACGCCGCTGGTAAGCAGAAGTAACAGCAGCATTTTCATTGCCATACGAATTGGTTTCCGGATCCATGCCCGACTCTTTGTTATACGGAGAGAACAGTACAAATGGATTTTGTGCAGTTGCATACATCCGCAATCTGATGTTCGAGTTCTTGAGCAGGCTCTGGTTGAAATCATATCCCAGTGTAATGGTCCGGATCTTCAGGAATGATGCATCAAAATAGCCCAGTGTGCTTCCGTACTTTGGATTGTCTCCGCTGATCTGCCGGCCGGGTCTTGGATACTTTGCATCGGTGTGCTGAGGTGTCCAGTAATCGATCTTCACATTGTTCCTGCGGCCGCTTTCCAGGTTGAGGTAGCCAGCTGATCCGTAGAGTGTGCTCACAAGAATACCTCCGCTTTTAAATACACCGACTGCACTCAGGTCAAATCCTTTGTAGGCAACGCGGGTATTAAAGCCCCCCTGGAAATCAGGATCCACGTCCATGATCTGTCTGTCTGCAGGTCCGATGGCTCTGGTGGGTTTGCCTGAAGCATCCACACCGCCTGCGTATTTTACTTTGATAGAACCCACTACTACGGAATCAGGACCAGGTTCCAGCACACTCCGGTTGGGATCATTTTGCTGCCACAACCCTATTTTCTCATAATCGTAGATGGCATTGATGTTATGACCTACAAACCAGGCATTGCCTTCATCGCGGGTAGCGCCTGAAGCAAGGGCCGTGAGCTTGTTCCGGTTTGCATAGATATTAAAGCCGGCTTCCCATGTCCAGCCCCCAACATTGTCAAGGATGGTTCCATTCAAGCTAAGCTCGATCCCTTTGTTTTGTGTTTGTCCAACATTTGCTACCACACTGCCTACACCTGATGTAGGAGGCAAGCTCACACTCTGGAGGATATCACTGGTCTTTGTAACATAGTACTCGACAGTTCCCGACAGGCGATGCTGAAACAAACTGAAGTCCAGGCCTAAGTTGAGCGTTTTGGAATATTCCCAGCCCAGGTCCGGGTTCGGCAATTGAGAAACATAATAACCGGTCACATAGTTCGTACTGCCAAAGTTGTATGGCCGGGTGCTTAACAAGCCGAGGGTAGAGTAAGGAGCAACAGCCTGGTTGGAAGTTTGACCAAAGCCCGCACGCAGTTTCAAACTGCTGATGGTTGATATGCCCCGCATAAATTCTTCGTCGCCTATGTTCCAGCCCACGGACACCGCAGGATAGGTATGCCATTTGTTTCCGGGTGCCAGCCTGGAGGAAGCATCAGAGCGCAGGGTGGCAGACAGCAGGTACCGGTTGTCATACGAATACATCACGCGTCCCATCCACGACATCAGACCCGATTGCTGGTAAGCCTGGTTGGCAGGATTGAGGGTGATCTGTCCGGCTGCCTGTCCCAGGTTATAGAACTGGAAGGCATCGGACGGAATGTCCATCACAGAGATAGATGAGCTGTTGTATTTGTTTTGCTCGGAAGAGTACAGACCCACAAAATTGATCTTGTGTTTGTCGGCAATCGTACGGTCGTAGGTCAGCAGGTTCTCAACCGTCCAGTGATAAGTCTGACCGTTGCCGATACCTGCTGTTGAAAGGGTTTGCGGGTTTACATTGTTGATGCCCTGTCCGGTATAGTTGCCGTTGTTGCTTTGCACAAAATCAGCCCCTGCATTCATGCGGTATTTCAACCCTTCGATCCAGGGAATGCTTACTTCACCGTAAACAGAGTTGTAGGTAGCATACCCCCTTGTTTCATTAACCCATGAGCCTGCATCTTGCAGACTATCGATCCTGTCTTTTGTAAGCACATACTGTTCATCCAGCGGCATCCGGATCGTCCTTTTTACGGAACCGTTTGCATTGTACGGATTGGCAATCGGTGTAGCACTTAAAACACTGTATATACCCACCTGATTGCCCTGGCTGATGTTGTAGTTGTTGTTGGAAGTAAAGCCAAAGCGGAAATACTTGCCCACCTGCTGATCAACCGATGCCCGCATAGAGTAGCGTTTGTACTGCTGCGAAGGAATCACCGCCTGGTTCTGGTAATAACCCAGTCCAAAGCTGTAGCTGCCCTGCTGGCTGCCACCGGCCAGGCTAACACTATGGTCTGTTACGATGCCTGTTCTGTAAAACAAGTCCTGCCAGTCCGTATTGATGTTGTTGGCTTCATCAACACCGTTGGGATAAAGGCCGGCTGCTTGCCGAAGGGCTACAAACTCGGGCCCGTTCATCATGGGGTATTTGGCAAAAATGGTTTGCGCACCTGTGTAGGTATTGTATGATATTCTTGCCTTCTGTCCTTTTTGTCCCCTGTTTGTTGTTACCAGGATCACGCCATTCGCACCGCGGGAGCCGTAAATGGCAGTGGCAGATGCGTCTTTCAGCACATCCACGCTCCTGATGTCGTTCGGGTTGATGTCAGAAAGCGAGCCGATAAAGGGAATACCATCCAGCACGATCAGCGGGTTGTTATCACCCGTCAGGGAGCGGTCACCCCGGATGCGGATCTGCGTGGTAGCGCCCGGGCGGGTAGAGGTCTGGGAGATATCCACCCCCGGCAAGCGACCCTGCAATGCCTGGGAAATGTTTGCGGAGGGCACGTTACGCAGTGCCTCACCGCCGATGGAAGCTACCGAACCGGTCACAGCTTCTTTCCGCTGGGCACCATAACCAATGACCACCACCTGGTCCAGCTGGTTGTTGGCGGGTTCCAGCTTGGCATCGATGGTAGTGGTGGATGCGCTGATCTTGAAGGTTTGACTTGTATAGCCAACGCCGGAGATCTGAATAGAGCTGTTCAGTGGAACAGCAATGGTAAAGCGGCCGTTTACATCTGCCGTAATGCCGGTTTCAGCGCCTACGATTGTTACGGAGGCCCTGCTTACCGGCTCACCGGTGCTGCTGGTCACGATTCCTGTTACGTTTACGCGCTGTTGCGCCAACAGGGGAAGACTGCCAAGCACCACAAGACAAACTGCCATCGCTAGCTTTTGAAGGCTTGGAATAGCCATACATTTCATAACTGTTGTTTTATGTTTGGGATTGTTTTACGATGTGTAACTACAAAAAAGAGTAAGCGCTGAAAGCATGAAAGCGATGCGTGGTGACAGGATAGCCGGGTTGGATATTGGAACGATAAACAGATACTGCAAAACGCGCCTGCCACTTTGCAGAAGCCGGGGGTAAATTCTCAGATGGTCTCAAATCAAACATATATGACAAGTATAGATCGTAATCGCCCGACTAAGATAGGAAGATTTTGAAATAACGCAACCGATTACATAAAATTTTTGCAATATCCTGCAATAAATCACCCAATACAATAATAATCAGTCAATTGAAAATAAAATAATTCTAGGCATCGATTGCAGAAACAGAGCTTGCCACAAGATTCATGGGTGTATATACCTGAAGATTTTGACCCTCTAGCATCTGCATCGGCCTGCAACCTGATAAAAAATGCCTGCCTCTATACAAAATATCCTATGTGCAATCATTCTTTCTCCGAAGGAACCAGCTTCACCATTGCACTGAACAAAGAAGCCTCACAGAAAAAACCTCCTTGTTCCGCACAGGGATTTTCCTTGGGTTCGGTATGTGTTCATCCTGACACAGCAACTGTCCACTTTCGAACAGTTTTTTAATTTATTGTCTTCCAAGCTCTTGTAATACAGGAATTTCTGCATTGGCATACGGGTTGACACCAGTGTCATGTGCAGGGAATGGATAATACCACAAAATCGCAAAGCATGGGCCCTTGCAGGCACTTAGCTGCCTGAAGTATTGCGGAGAATTTAAGGCCAGAAACAGCCTGTTTACCAATTACAAGATCCTTTATGTTCAAAAATTATTTGAAGACAGCCTGGCGGAACATGACCCGGAGTATCGGGTTTTCGCTCATCAATGTGATAGGACTGGCCCTGGGACTGGCTTGCAGCTTAACGATCCTGCTATGGGTAAAGGATGAAAAAAGTGTTGATGCCTTTCATGCAAATGGTCCCCGCTTGTACCAGGTGTACGAACGCAATTATTTTGACGGCAAGGTAGATGCCGGCTATTCAACGCAAGGCCTGCTTGCCGGGGAATTAAAAAGAACGATACCCGAGATCCAGTATGCGAGCGGATGGGAGCAAGTGGCGCCCCCGGGCAGCAGCACTACTTTTGAAGCGGGTGAAAAAATCAGCAAGATGAACGGGCAGTTTGTAAGCGAAGATTTTTTCAGGATGTTCAGTTATGATCTGCTGCAAGGCAGTACAGCAACAGCCTTAACAGAACCGGGCAGCATTGCCATTTCCAAACAGATGGCCGAATACTTTTTTGGCAATGCCGACAATGCGATCCTTCAAACGATCCGGTTTGAAAACAGGGAAGACCTGAAAGTCACGGCTGTTTTCAACAACGTGCCGGCCAATTCATCCCTGCAATTTGACTTTTTAAGGACCTGGAGCGATTTTGTCCAAAAAAATCAATGGGTCCATAACTGGGGCAACACAGACCCGCAAACGTTTATACAACTCAGAGGGCATGCAGACGCTGCAAAGGTAGCGGCCAAGATCAAAGATTTTATCTACAACTACAAACAGAAAAACGGGAGCAATATTACCGAGCTGGCATTGCAGCCATACCAGGAAAAATATCTCCATTCTAATTTCAGAGAAGGTTATTTGTCAGGCGGAAGAATCGAGTATGTAAATCTTTTCAGCCTGATTGCGGTTTTTATCCTGCTGATTGCATGCATCAATTTCATGAACCTGGCCACCGCCCGTTCAGCCAAACGCGCCAAGGAAGTAGGCATCCGCAAAGTGGTAGGCGCCCTGCGTTCCACCCTGGTGGCCCAATTTATAGGCGAAGCAATGATGCTTACGCTATTATCATTCATCCTGGCCCTGCTCATGACTGCGCTCACCTTGCCTGTGTTCAACCAGTTTACGGGTAAACACTTGGCGTTGCCCCTCCTGCAACCCGGATTCTGGATAAGCATCCTGGTGCTTCTGCTTATAACAGGCTTTGTAGCAGGCAGCTATCCTGCCCTCTTCTTATCTTCTTTGCAACCCGTGCGTGTTTTAAAAGGCAGCCTGAAATTTAACTGGAGTGCGCTGTTCTTTAGAAAAGCGCTGGTTGTTTTTCAATTCTCCCTGGCAGCTTTTCTGGTGATTGCCATGATCGTGGTATACAAGCAGCTCAACTATATTCAAACAAAGAACCTGGGGTATGACCGCGACAATCTTGTTTACATCCCCATTGAAGGCGAGCTGGTAAAAAATTATGCAGCCTTTAAACAAGAAGCCCTGGTGAACACGGGGATCGTGCATGTTTCCAAGATGCGCAATTCGCCTACAGCAATATTTCACCATACAGGCGATATCAGCTGGCCCGGTAAAGATCCCAACCTGACCGTGTCATTCGCTGATGGGGTGATCGGCTATGATTTTGTAAAAACAATGAACCTGCAAATGGCAGCAGGCCGTGATTTTTCAACAACTTACGGAACTGACTCCGCTGCTTTTTTACTCAATGAAACGGCGGTCAAAAAAATGGGTTTGCAGGATCCGGTTGATAAAGGGATTGTGTGGGGTATGCACCCGGGAAAGATCGTAGGAGTGATAAAAGATTTTCATTTTAATTCCCTGCACGAAAATATCGAGCCCCTTATCCTGCGGCTGGATGAGAACTGGAGCTGGGGAACCATCCTGGTGCGCATCAAAGCAGGCAATACAAAAGCTTCTCTTGCCACCCTTGAAAAGATCGCCAGGCAGCTCAATCCAAAGTTTCCTTTTACCTGTCAGTTTTCAGACCTTGAATATGCCAAATCATACGAAAGTGAAATGGTTGTAAGCAAGCTGGCAAACATCTTTGCCTTTCTTGCTATTTTTATTTCCTGCCTGGGTTTGTTTGGGCTGGCCACTTTCACCGCCGCGCAACGCAACAAGGAGATCAGTGTACGCAAAGTATTGGGTGCTTCATCTGCAACAATTGTAAAACTTCTTTCTGCTAATTTCTTACAACCCATCGTACTTGCCTTTTTGCTGGTGTTTCCGCTTGCCTGGTATGCCATGGATCAATGGCTGCAGAATTACGCATACAAGATCAGCATAGAGTGGTGGATGTTTGCGCTGGCAGGCTTGGTAGTTATTTGTATTGCTTTTGTAACGGTCAGTTATCAAAGCATCCGGGCATCGATTACAAATCCGGTAAAGAGCCTGCGAGCAGAATAGGGAACGCTTTTTTAGCAGCTTCTATCAACTGCCGCTCCCCACCAAAACGCAATTGATCAGGGATGCCTGCCTACTGACCACCCGATAGAAAAGCGGTTGTAAGGATATTGCCTGCGGATAGAAGCTTGCTCGCTGTACCTGCCGTCCAGCAGGAAGTTGCCCCACTCCCATTTTAAAAAAAGACGGCGGACTGGCTGGTATTGGATCTCAGATGTTGTTAGCCAGAGGGTATAATGGGAGCGGCTTCCGTTGAGCGTCTGAAACCAGTGAAACCGCTGGTCTACCTGGTACGCCAGCTTGCGGGAGAGTTGCCAACGAAAGACCACGCCAGCTGCTGCTCCGCTGCCATAATCGTAATTGCGGCCTTCCCCGATGTACAAATAAGGATCCGGTACGGCAGCTAGCAATACAGGTCCGGCCTGCCCGATCAATACAATGCTTCGTCCGTTTGGCTGTAGCCATTGATTGAACCATCTGCCTTGCATGTGCTGTGCCCCGTATGAAAAAGCAGCATTCTTCAGGTAATCGTAATCAAGGGTCAGGGAAAAATTTTCCGTATGCCTTTCTTCCTCCCGTATGATCCAGCTGGTTACCCTGCCTTCTACCCTAAGCAGGTTTAGCCTGGCCGTATCTGAAGATCCCCCTTCCAGGCTGGCAGTAAAATAACCAAACGGTTCTTTGCTATTCCTTCCCTCACTGCCATAGGTGAGATGCAGTCGCACAAACACTTCATTCTTGCCATCCCGGATGGTTTTATTGATCGTTTCGCTGTATCTGCGGGAGCCCAGGTCCAGTTGCACGGCCAGTTCCGGTCCGGCCGACGAGTCTGTTGACCGGCGGCCCCATTGGCGCGCGCTGATGCGGTGAAAGCCATTGAGGGGATTGACCAGGAGTGCCAGCACTTCGCGCGCCTGCCGCTCTACGCCCCTGCCTGGCTTGTGCACCAATGCCTGCGATAGCCGGTACGTTATCTCTCCCAGTGTAATGCCACCCCATGTTGTATTGATCAGGTCATTGGGTGCCGCATGATGCGTCTCTCCCGCTACTTCCCACAGAAAGCTGCCCGCCAAGGCTGCAGGCACCGATCCCCAAAAACTGGAACCGTTGGTCCGGTATGCATTGTAATAGAGTTGTCCATGATAAGGATGGGCAAATTGATTGTTGGTAAACCGGTTATCATCCCATTCCCAATTCTGTGGCAGCAGATTGGCAGTGATGGTGCGAAAATTAACGCGGGTAAAATCGGCTTTGCGTACAAAATGATTATAACTCCAGGGCAATACCTCCATAGCGAGAAGCGTGAATGATGCGGTTGCCTGGGGGCCTGCAATCGCATCCTTCACAGCCTTACCCTTTCCGGGGTTCTGCCGGGCAGCTGGTTGCTGTGCAGCCGCAGCAACAGAAAAAGCGAGCAGGCCAAGTAGCTGCAGCATTTTACAGGGCTTGGTAAATGGGGACAAGTTCAGGGTTTTGCGTAAAGCTAGCGTCCGGTTAACGGACACAAAATAATTGTGTATCAAAGCGGGGTAATGCTCCACTAAAGCGTTGTTTATGGGGATTGAAAGTGACCGGTACCGCAGTACACTGACTGTTCATTTTCGAACAGTTCCAGATACCGTCCTTATTCAAGCGCTTATCCACAAAGGGTTTTGGCATTGGCATGTCTGTTGAGGCCTCTTGGCAGACTGGAACAGTCCGCCTGCACCCCGAAAAGAAAGCAGGCCAGTTCGCAAAGCATTCCGTAACAAGGCAATCAACAGGGCATCCATCACAAATAAAACAGCATGTTTAAAAGCCATATCAAAACTATACTCAGGCATCTATGGAGACACCGCTTGTTCACTGCATTGAACGTATTCGGATTGGCTATCAGCATCAGCGCCTGCTGGGTCATTTACCGCATCATCGATTATGAGTTCAGCTTCGACAGAAAGCTTGCAAACAGGGACAGCATTTACCGCGTTGTTTCAGGATTTGTTTTTGATGAAAAGGAGCAGTACAACGGAGGGGTATCGGCCCCATTGTACCAGGGCGTGCGTGAGCAGATTGGCGGTTTGGAATGGGTGGTGCCGGTGCTGGGAAGATGGGTGCAGCTTGTTGAGGTAAACAACCCGGCCGGCGGTAAGCCAGTGGCTATTGAAGACCCCACTGATATTGCAGCTACCGATGCCAGTTATTTTTCCATGGTGCCATACAAGTGGCTTGCAGGCAGCCAGGCGACCTCTTTGCGGGCACCGGCGGGTGTTGTATTAACAGAAAGCCGTGCTCAAAAATATTTTCCCGGCAAGAAACCGCAGGAGATCCTTAATCAAACAATCACCTACTACAGCTATCGCGACACCGTGCAGCGAACCGTAACCGGCATCGTAGCGGATCTCCCTACCCCTACCGAATTTACTACGCAGGAGTTTTGCGCGCTGCCAACCAAGGCGTATGACCTGAACGCCTGGTCAAACACCAACGGCTCTGACAAACTATACCTGCAGCTGAAAGCAGGCGCGGATACCGGCAAAATAGCCCGGCAAATTGATTATGTTTCCCACAAAAAAAGACAGGAGTTTGAAAAAACCCAGACCAATCATTTTCAGTATAAACAGTGGCATGAACTGCTGGCCTTGCGGGCCTCCCATTTCTCCACTTATATCAATGAATACAAAGTGCGCAAAGCCAGCATGCCTGTGCTCGTTGGCCTGGGCGGCGTTGCTTTGTTCCTGCTGGTGCTAGCCTGCATCAACTATGTTAACATGAGCATCGCCAGCATTCCGCAGCGCTCAAAAGAAATTGGTGTCCGCAAAACCCTGGGAAGCAGCAATGCAAATTTGATCAGCCAGTTTTTAAGCGAAACCATGGTAACAGCCCTGCTGGCTGGCGGGCTCTCCTATGCATTGAGCCAGCTGGGATTTCTTTTGCTGAAAGATATTATTCCGCAAGGCGTAACACCCACTGCCAATATACTCCTGCTGCTGGCATTTGTTGTGGTAGTCGGGTTTGTCGTTACCCTGCTCGCCGGGTTTTACCCGGGCTGGCTGATTACAAAAGTGCAGGCAGCAAGCGTTTTCCGCACCACTTCCTTCCGGCAAAAAGACAGCAGGGGATTTAGTCTGCAGAAAGCCCTGATCGTATTCCAGTTTGTGATTGCGCTTATATTTATCAGCAGCGCATTGATCGTTGGCAAACAGTTGAACTATGCGCTGAATACAAACATGGGCTTTAACAAGGATGCGGTTGTACTGGTCGATATTCCCTTTAAATACGTCACAGACAAAGCCTACAACGGCAAGCAGTTTGTCCTGCTGAATGAGCTCAAGCAAATACCCGGTATCCAACGGATCTCGCTGGGTTCTTCCCCGATGGGCACAGGCTACTCTTCCAGCATGTATGAATACGAGCAGGATGGCAAACAGCCGCTCAAAAGACAGGTATTTAAAAAATGGGTAGACACGGCTTACCTGCGTTTGTATGACCTGAAACTGCTGGCAGGAAGAAACCTGCTGGCCTCTGATACCACGAATGAATATGTTATCAACGAAGCAGCCGTAAGGGCATTCGGCTTTGCATCTCCGCAGGATGCCATCGGCAAAATGATTGGCCAGCAAGGCAGCAAGTTTCCGGTGGTGGGTGTCGTAAACGACTTCCACATGCAGGACTTCTACAAAACCATTGACCCGATGGCGTTTCAGAGCGACCAGGAAAACATGGTTACATTCAACATTAAATTGGGGAACGATGTTTCGCAATGGCAAAAGACGCTGAAAGCTGTTGAGAAGGACTGGTACACCATTTACCCGCCTGCTTCTTTCTCTTATTCTTTTTACGATGAGGTGATTGCCCAGCTTTACGAGCAGGAACAACATACAGCCAAACTGATAGACCTGGCCACAGGCATCTCTGTTTTCATCAGCTGCCTGGGTTTGTTCGGACTGGCTGTGCTGACAGCCTTTCAGCGCACCAAAGAAATCGGCATCCGCAAGGTGCTGGGCGCCTCCGTTGCCGGCATTGTGCATCTGCTATCCAAAGAGTATGTTTATCTGATTGCCGTAGCCATCCTCATCGCAACTCCGGTTGCCTGGTGGGCGATGAACAGCTGGCTGCAAAATTTCGCTTACCGCATCCAGGTAGAATGGTGGATGTTCCTGCTCGCAGGTGCGATTGCCATCCTGCTGGCATTGCTCACCGTCAGCTTCCAGGCCATTAAATCCGCAACGGCAAATCCGGTAAAGAGCCTGAGAACAGAATAAGCAATTGCAGCAACCAACCAGGGAGCAAATAAATTTCTTTATCATTGTGCCCTTATGAGGGTTTTACAAAGCGGCGACCGGTTGGGAACAAGGGTACGCATGAAAAAGGCTATCATCATCGGTGCAGGACCGGCCGGCCTTACAGCTGCTTATGAACTGCTCACAAAAACAGATATTGTTCCTATCGTCATTGAAGCCGATACACAGGTAGGCGGATTGTCTAAAACGGTGGATTACCACGGGAACAAGATCGATATAGGAGGGCACCGTTTTTTTTCAAAATCAGACAAGGTGATTGCCTGGTGGCTGCAGTTTTTACCGCTGCAACCCGGGTTCGAAGCAGAACAGCTCCACATCCAATACCAGAACAAGACGGCAGTCCATCCTTTTGTCAGGACGGCCCCTGCAAACCCGGATGAGGTAATGCTGGTCAGGAAACGAAAATCCAGGATTTACTACCACCGCAAGTTATTCGACTATCCGCTACGCCTGAGCTTCCATCTGCTGCAGCAACTCGGCCTGCTGAAATCGACCCGGATCTGTTTGTCTTACCTGTATGCAAAGCTTTTTCCGCTCAAGCCGGAAGAAACGCTGGAACAATTTTTCATCAACCGTTTTGGAAGGGAACTGTACAAAACCTTTTTCAAAGAGTATACGGAAAAAGTCTGGTGCGTACCCTGTAACCAGATACCCGCTTCCTGGGGAAAGCAACGGGTGAAAAACCTGGACATTACCAGACTGATCGGCCATGCCATCAGATCAATTTTTGTCCGCGATACCAGCATCGACCAGAAAGATACAAGCACCAGCCTCATCGAACAGTTCTTGTATCCCCCGTTCGGGCCCGGACAAATGTGGGAAAAGGTTGCGGCAGAAATCGTCAAAAAAGGAGGCCAGCTGCTTTTGCAAACTGCCGTAACAGGTATCCAGGGCGATAACGGACACCGCATTGTTTCCGTTGACACAATGGATTTGCGAACGGGTGTCAAAACGAACCAGGAAGCTGATTATTTTTTTTCGACCATGCCGGTGAAAGAACTGATCGATACCAGCCGCGATTTACCTGTACCTGATGAGATCAAAAAGATTGCCGGTGCACTTCAATACAGGGATTTTTTAATTGTGGGAATACTGACCGATGACCTGCTTCTCAAAGAAAAAGACGGCACCCAGGTCTCTGACAACTGGATTTATATACAGGATTCAAACCTGAAAGCCGGGCGCCTTCAATTGTTTCACAACTGGAGTCCGGGCATGATAGCCGAACCAGCAAGCAAGTGGATTGGCGTAGAATATTTTTGCAATGAGACCGAGCCTTTCTGGCAGCTGCCTGATAAGGAAATTGCTGCGGTAGCCGTACGTGAAATGGAATCCATCAGTGTGCTAAAAAGCAGCTCGGTGAAGGACACCCTGGTTGTGCGGGTAAAAAAAGCTTATCCTTCTTACTATGGAGCCTATCAGGATTTTTCCCGGGTACAGGATTATCTGAATACCATAGAAAACCTGTATCCCGTCGGAAGAAACGGGATGCACCGCTACAACAACAGCGACCACAGCATGTTAACCGCCATGGCAGCGGTTGAGAACATCCTTTCTGGCAACAAGGACAAAACAAATATATGGGAGATCAATACAGAAGAGGAATACCATGAAGAAGCCAGTTCCTGATGTAGTGTTCACTGATCCGTGGGTATAGAAAAGCCTTTCAAAATGTTTAAATGGGTCTGCCGATTTCCGGAGAGCAGAAGAAATCAACAGCGGGCGACTCTGCTCATGCACGCAGCTTACCAGGCTGAACAATAAAATTCGACAGGAGATTTTTGCTATTTTTAAGGCAAGACAATCTGTATGCAAGGGCTTTTTATTGAATACATCCTTCTTATTCTCATGATCCTGGTGTTGGCTATGCTGGCCAACAAGCTCAAGTTAGCCTATCCCATCGTGTTAGTGTTAGGCGGGCTCGCGCTGAGCTTCACGCCTGTATTTACGCACGTATCTATTGAACCGGACTTTGTATTTTTTATTTTTCTTCCACCCCTTCTTTATGAAGCGGCCTGGCAAACTTCCTGGAAAGAGTTCTGGAAATGGCGACGCATTATTACCAGCTTTGCTTTCCCGATTGTTATTCTGACTTCCTGCGTTATTGCCTGGGTTTCGCATGCGCTGATCCCTGGCTTTACACTGGCATTGGGTTTTTTGCTGGGAGGCATTATTTCGCCTCCCGATGCGGTGTCTGCTACCACCATCATGCGCCAGGTGTCTGTTCCCAAAGCACTGGTGAGCATTATTGAAGGGGAAAGCCTCCTTAATGATGCATCATCGCTCATTGTATTCCGCTTTGCACTGGCGGCTGTCATTACCGGACAGTTCCACGTTGGCGATGCATTCCTCACCTTTTTAATGGTGGTGATCATGGGCATCCTGATCGGTCTGCTCATCGGCGTGCTCTTTTATGCCGTGCATCGCTGGCTGCCAACCACGTCCAGCATTGAAATCGTGCTTACGCTTGTATCCCCCTACTGCATGTACTATGCTGCTGAACATTTTCATTATTCAGGCGTGCTGGCCGTCGTAAGCGGGGGCCTGTTTCTGTCGAGCAGGCGCCAAACCATGCTTTCTTACAGGAGCCGCATAGAAGGCGTCAACGTTTGGACAAACCTGGTGTTTGTGCTGAATGGATTGGTCTTTCTGCTGATCGGGTTGCAGCTGCCTTCCATCACCTCGCAACTGGGTGGCATGAGCTTTGGAAGGGCGCTGGGCTACAGCCTGCTCATTTCACTGGCCCTCATCCTTGCCCGCTTTATCTGTACGTTTGGCGCTGTGTTATTTACAATGATGATGAGCTATTTTATCACTGTGGCTGATCCCAATCCCGGCTGGAAAGCGCCGATGATTACAGGCTGGGCGGGTATGCGGGGCGTGGTCTCTTTGGCAGCGGCGCTCTCCATACCGGTGGTTGTTTCTCAAGGCAAGCTCTTCCCCTATCGAAACCTGATCCTCTTTATTACGTTTGTTGTTATCCTGATCACCCTGGTGCTGCAGGGACTCACCCTGCCCTGGGTTATCCGGAAACTCAATATCGAAGACCGCTATTCACCTTACCCGGAAGAAAAGCAGGAAATGATCATTCAGAAAAAAATAGCCCAGGCATCTCTCCAATTTTTGGAAGAAAAATTTGATAGCAGCCAGTTCAACAATGAACACATCGGAAATCTGTACGCAAGGTTATCGCTTGACCGGAAGGTATTTGAACAGCAGGTAAATGAAGCTGGCAGCGCGGATAGCCAGCTGCTCAAAGATTACCAGGCTGTTTACCTGGAAATGCTGGATCGCCAACGAAAACTGCTCGACGATATGAACCACCGCGCTGAATTCGACGAGGAGCTGATCCGGAAATACCTTTCCCTGGTAGACATCGAAGAGTTTAAAGTACGGGAGAAATTACTGGATAAAACAGCAATGCAGGCGGAGGAAAGCTAATACAGGCCGCTTGCCGCATTCAAATAACACTACAATCAACCGGTTTTTTAACGTTGTAAAATCCGATTCCCTTTCCATGCAGGAACAGGATGGATTTAATTACCACCGCCTACCCGGTTCTGCTCTTCCTGTGTGCTGTTGTTCCTTCTGCGCTGTGGTTGTGTATTCTGCCCTTTGCTGAAGCGGTAAATAAACGTGAGCCCCACGCGCCGGTTGTCCCACCGGTTCAACACCACCGCATCAATGTTCTCGTAATCGATGACCACCTTCGTTTTCTGGATGTAGAAAGGATCATAGACATTCAACTTCAGGGATGCTTTGCTTTTCAGGATCTGTTTACCAAAGCCAAAGGATACCACGCCCATCGGACGGATCAGGAACATGCCGGTTGCCAGGGTACTGGTCCGGTAAAAGCCATTGACTTCAGCAGTCCAGGTTTTTGCAAACTGGAACTGTTCGCTGGCATTGACCATCGCGGAAACCAGGCTTACATCCAGAAATTTGTTGTTAACAATGCCCTCATAGCGGCTGTGGTTCACATTCATAAAAAAGCTGGTCGTCCACCATTTTCTGAGCGGGGCATTGTAGCTGACCGACAAACCCAAGGTCTGCCGCTTGGCGATGTTCTCTTTTGTTTGAAACGTTACCTTGGTCTGGTCATTTTGTTTCAAGATGTCATTGAGAATATCGGTTGTTACGCTGTAACTAAGCGTTGTGTTCAGCACCTTGCGGTAGTTGTGGCTCAGCTCAATGTTGTGCGTGAACTGCGGTGTTAAGTTCGGGTTGCCCTGGCGGTAAGTATACTGATCCAGGAAATACTGGAAGGGATTCATGTCCTGGTAGTTGGGCCTTTCGATGCGGCGGCCATAGGATAAGCCAAACTGGTTGTTGTTGTTCAAGGCATAGCTCAGGTAAGCAGTTGGAAACAGCTGGGTATAATTCTTTTTAAACGAAGTGTCTTTTTGAACTGCATTTCCTGCCTGTACGCCTTTGGCAATCGTGTTCTCCATACGCAGGCCGGTTTGGATGCCCCATTTTTTTATTTGCCTGCTGTAGTTGACATAAGCTGCATTGATGTTCTCGCGGTACCTGAAGCGGTTGCTTCTGGTATTGTCCACCTTCCATTTGCTTTCTGTGTGGTTGTACAGCGTATACCTTGCATCATTGTCTGTAGTTACAATGCTGCTTTTTACCCCGGCTTCCAGCTTGGACTCTTTTGTGAGCGGATGGGTATAATCAGCTTTGCCGCTGTAGATCGTGATCTCAGCCGGCAAGTCTCCCCGCAACAGGAAAGGGCGTCCGGAGGGTATGTCGTCTGGCAAATAGTTATAATTGTTGGAGGTCTGGTGGCTGCCGGTATTGTATTGAATGCGGTCAAGGTCTGCTGTCAGCTCTCTTCCGTTGGCACTGAGGGTTCTCCGGAAGTTCAGGTTTGTACCAAAGTTCTTCCAGGTATTCCTGTTGGTGGTTTGTACCACATTGAATGAGTCAAGCACGTGGTTGCCATTGTAGATATTGGCCCTGCCGTTGTTGTCCCAAAACGAAGGATTGTACGTGCCATTTACCTGCACACCGATCGTGGTTTTTTTATCGAGCGTATAGTCCAATCCTACCCGTGCATTGTAGTAGTTGGAAAGATTTTTCTGGTCTGCCTGCTGGTCAAACACAGAAACAAGGGCTCCGTTGTTCCGGAATTTTCTTAAGAGCTGCTGGTCGTTGAAGCCGGACCAGTAGGAGTAGCTCATGCTGGCCGTGAGATTGATCTTTCCGGTCCTGTAATTGAAATTAAAACTGTTGGGTGATTTTGGATAACGGCCCTGCACATACGAAAGACTGACAGATCCATTAAACCCTTTGGCGAGGTTTTTCTTTGTTTTCAGGTTCAGGATACCTGAGTTGCCGGAAGCATCAAATTTGGCAGACGGCTGTGTCATGATCTCGATCTGGTCGAGCTGGCTCGAGGGCATATTGCGCAGGAGGTTGGCCAGATCCTGGCTGCTCAGGTAAGTTTGTTTTCCATCAATCAGCACAATCACCCCCTGCTTTCCCTTGATGCTGATATTTCCATCCCGGTCAACGCTCACCCCGGGTGATTTTTCGAGTACGTCCAATGCGCTGGAACCTGCATTGGTGGGTGATGCATCTACGTTCACCACCATTTTGTCGATCTTGTTCTCTACCAGGGGTCTTTTTGCCTGTACCGTTACTTCGGCCATTCCTTTCACAGCTGGCAAAAGCACAACCGGAGGCATCTTTACATCACCTGCTGCCAGTGAGAACAGGAATGACAGCTTTTTCTGGAATCCGGCAGATGTAAAGGAGATCAGGTATTGTCCTTCCCTGATGTTCTCAAACTCATAGGATCCGCTTTTGTCAGATACCGCTACTTTTACCAGGGCAGAATCCTTTCCTTTCAACAAGGAAACAGTAACACCACCCAGGTTTTTGTTGCCGTCTTCCTGTACCTGTCCCGAAATTTTACCAGGAGATTGTGCGATCGCTGATGAAGTGATGGTCAGAATAAAAAAGACCAGCAGTGCATTAGCGCATATAGGTAGCCGTGATACACTTCCTGAAACAGGCAAGTCCTTCCCACATTGATGAAAAGGATGGTATATAGCAAAGGTGTTCATTGCGGGTATATGGTTGTAGGCAGATGCCAATTTGACGAAGACAAACGGCTCTATGTTACATAGCGATAAAATATGCCGGGAACATGGACTGCGTACAGAAGCAGGATATAGTTGCTTCTGTAATTTTTTATAAAGCTAGTTTGCTTTGCCAGATTTTACCTTACCGCTCGTGTAGTAATCACTCCGTTTCTGTACAGAATAGTTTGGGAGCAAGGGTAAGTATGGATGGGAATAGAAGAGGAATCAAGAAATCGAGCACAAATCCCTGTGCTGATTAATGAATTAAAACATTGTCAAACACGATGGTAGTAGAATTGGGCATTCCCGAGGCGGCAAAAATGCCTGCCTGCGCCTCCTTTTTCAGTGTGGCAGTAACACTACCCAGGAGGGTCCAGGCTTTGCCATCATAAGAGCCATAGCCGGTGAAGATATCGCCTCTGCGTTGCAGGCGCAGCCAATAATAGCCAGTCAGCCGGCCAAATGTTACGGCAGGTTCCTGCAAAGAAGGACCGTTGAATCCTGTAGTGAGCTTTCCACGGCCGGATGTACGCGACAATAACCTGACCTGCCAGGCCGGTGCTTCTACCTGTCCTGTTTTGCCAGGGTACAGCAGCAATAAAACCTGTGAACATCCGGATACAAGCGAATCCATCATGATGAGTCCCATTCTTGAGAACTGCGAACTGGGTTGCGGCACCAGCCGGGCAATGATCTCACCATCGCCTTTCAAATACGTGCAGGCAACATGTCCTCCCTCCCGCCCGCTATCAAGTCCCCACCCGCCTGCTTCTATCCTGAATGCATCCCCATCATAGTCAGTTGAACCCTGCAAAGACACCTTCCCGATAGCTGCTTGTTTCCAGTGAACAGGCAACCCTGCCGTGGATTTGCATTCACATGCGTTGGGACTTTCTCCCCTTCTGTTCACAGCTGATACAGTGTAATAATAAGCCTGTCCCGGCTCTACCTGTGTATCTCTGTACGAGGCGCTGTCAATGCTGTGAGCAATTATAGTATATGGCCCGCCACTTTTTACAGCCCGCTTCACAATGTATCTATTGGCACCAACGGAGGCAACCCAGGTCAAAAAGATCGATCTTTCCCTTCCTGTTGCGATCAATCCTCCCGGAGCCATCGGTGCAGCTTTTGCCGTTTCTTTGCCTTGTGCTGGCGGCCTTGTATAAAACAAGGTTCCGTATCCCGGATGATCGGCACCGGGGCGGCCAGGGCCTTCCGGACGCAGCTTTTCGGCTGCCTGTTGTGTGTAGGGTGCCGCTATACCCCGCCTGTTTACATAATGATTGTAGATCTGCTCATACACTGCCCGCAAATCGTTTCTCCCTATCGGGGAAGGTTTGAAGTGCTCGTACTTGCCCGTCCTGTCGAGTACATGCACAAAGGGTATGTCGTCATCTCCCAGATTATATTTGGCGGTATATTCAAATCCTTTAAGCAGCCGGTTGTTCATGTAACCATACAGGTCTAGTCCCTGGTGCCAGGCCATCTCGCAGCAATCACCCAGCAGGCCGATCCCCAATTGGGTGTGAGCCTGGTCGCGGCCTGTTTCCTGTACCTGCCCTTCTTCGTTGATGATGTAATGCGTAAGACTGCCATTACCTGCACCATTTACATAATAGCGCAAGGCCCGTTCAAACAGGGGCCGGTCGTTGCAGAAAATTCCGATGGCCATGGCTGTTTTCAGCGCAGCCGCATCCCAGTTTCCGTTGGCAAAGGGCGCAAAATCTTTTATCACCGGATAAATAACTTCCCTGAAATGTTTTTCGGTTTTCCTGATGTCTTCTTCCTTCCACCCGGCACGGGTATACCGGATGATCTCTGCTGCATTTACCATCTTGAAAGGCCCCAGTCCTGCCATCAGCACCGCATCCCGCCCTGTAATAGACCTCAGGGTAGAAGACCAGGCATTGAGGATCTGGATAGCCTTATCGGCATATGCTTTATCGCCGGTGATGGCCCACATAATTGCATTCTGGTGCGCGGCATTGGCATCGTTGTCATAAGCGGCTTGTCCGACCGTCGGGTTTCTTCCGACCTGTTCCAGGGGGCCTTGAAGCTGGTAGGAAGATTGTGAAACCGGGTTTTGGCGGAACAGCTCAAAACCAGCATACACAGGCTCCTGGCGAGCAGCTACAGCCTGCTTTATCCGGTCCAGGTCTTCGCTGCTGTGCAGCAGTCCGGGATGGACAAAAGGCTGCGACAACACGACCTGCCCACATGCGGCCAGGATCAAAAAAGCGGTGAGCAACAGATGGTTGGCCGGAAATACGGCAGACAATCTTTTCGTCATGGATCAATTGGTTTACCCTTTTATTTTACAGGCTCCAGCATGAGGGCGTTGCCGGTTTTGGCAGCAAGGGATACAGGCAGTGAATCACCCCTTTTTACCCGGATAACCCGCTTGCGGATACTTTCATTTCCATCATCTTCGTAGATCGTAGCTGTATACGTTTTTCCTTTTGCCAGAAAGTTCAGGTGGAGGTGGGTCTGCCAGGCTTCAGGACCGGCCGCGTTGCCCACAAACCAGGTCTGTCCTTTTCTCCGGGCCACACTGATGTTCTTGCCAATATCGCCCGCCAGGTAATGCGACTCATCCCAAACTGTCGGCACCCACTTGAAGAATTCAATTTCCGTTTCATTGGTATACTCGTTCGGATCACCATACCAGAACATGGACTGCAAGGGACTGAAGTAAACGACTGTAAGGGCCAGTTGCTGGCCCATGCTTACTTTCAGGTTTTTTGTATACCGGTTCTTTCCATTCGGATAACAAAAAGTAAAATCAGCAGGCCCGGCCAGAAAACGGGTAAAGGGCAGGGTGGTTGTATGAAAAGCATCCGGACTGTTCTCATCTCCCCTGATTCCTTCCTGTGTGAGCAAAGCCGGAAACGTTCTGCTCAAACCGGTTGGTTTATAGTTGTCATGTATATCAAGAATAAAACCTGCACTATTCACCTTCTTAACAGCAGCAGCAAGCCAGGTAAGTCCTGCTTGTGTAAAGCCATCCACAAAGCCAAACTTTAATCCGGCCACACCCCATTTTTTGTATAAAGGCAGAATGGTATCCAGCTTTGCTTTCAGTCCTACATAATTTACATACAGGATAACACCGATACCTTTTTCCCTTCCGTGCTGGATCACCCTGGGCATGTCAATCTGTGGAATAACCTGGGTCGGGTCAGAGGTGGAACGAAACTCTGCACCATACCAGCCTGCATCAAACATGATATATTGAAAATGGTGCCTTGCTGCAAAGTCGATGCAATCCAATCCGCTTTGCGTATTCAGCTGTGAACGGATAAGCTTACCGGGTTTTATCCAGGCCGGCAATCCCCCGGGAGGGGGCGGGTTCAACTTGAGACAAAGCTGGCTGTAATCGTGCAAGCCGATGGCCGTCTTTGAAACCGAAATGGTTCGCCAGGGCGTGAGAAAAGCTCCTGTCACGGCTACACCGGAATCCCGCATAAAAGCAATGGCAAGACCATGAGAAATGGCCCCTCTTTTCAACTCTGCCTTTGTATAATTGTCGTTGTTCGCTTCGCCCACCGAAATATACCAATTCCCATTTGTTAAGGTAGCCGGCAAGTCTGAAGGGACTGTAAACGTATCAATGGAAACCGGTGTAAATACGCTTTCGTGGTGGTATTGATAGAGCGTATACGATGCTGTAAAATTAAATTCGGTCAGTTCCCTTTTAATACTGCGAACCCCGGCAGAGGCAGGCAATCCATACCGGAAAGCAATGCTGCCATCATATACCCTTGCTATGAACTTAAAGGGGGAAGATGCACTCCTGCATGCTAACTGAAGCTCGTTGAAATTGTTGGAGATCATGTCATCTTCCCCCAAAGGCCAGTGAATATTTTCCTTGTTGCTTCTGCGGGAATTGGTCTCTATTGCTGTTTTCTCATCCTGTGAACCTGGATTTATTTGTAAACCCAGTGCAGACCAGCTTGTTATTGCCTGCCCTCTGAACAGCATGCGATAAACGAGCTTTCCTTTCTCTGCTTTTACTTCCAATGAAGTTAGCTGATCGGGTGATAAAACCTTGTAAACACCCCCTGTTTGCGAGACGGCATGCAGGTTTGCGATTACCAGCAGGCAGAGAACCACCCAAGCTCTTTTTATCATTATGTCCTTTTTATCGTGTTTAGTATTGTGAAAACATTATCTGCCAGTGACCGGACCAGATGTTGGAACACTTTGTGTGCTAACAATATGTTTATTTTCCACTATGACGCCATCCACAAAGGGCCCGACCACCATGTACTTGTTCGCAACCTGGTTTGTAACATCCTGTCCGTTGATCTTGAACCCAATAAAACGGATGTCTTTGACGCCATGTGTTTGATCATAGCCTTTGATAACAGAAGGGTTTAGATTGATGCCAGTATAGCTGATATTTTTAAATGTAACCCCTTCGATTCCGCGCCCCGGACCTGTATTGTACTTTGCGTTGTAGACCACGCGGAGATTAAAGAGCTGCCCTTCCTGAAAATCATCTACCCGGATGTCTTCGAAGCTGACATGGCGAACCAAATTTAAATCACCCGCTGTAATGGCCATGCACCCCTGGTAATCCGGATCATCTTCGTCTTGCTCCAGGATGTCGATGTTTTTGAACAGGAGGTCTTCGATCACCTCTCCTCCCTTTTGGGTGTTTCCATGGATACCAATGTTGATGGGATGCGCGATGTCTGCCCAAAGGATGGCATTGGTGACCTTGTAATTCCTGGCATCACCATAAAAATCCCAGCGATGGCCGTAAATAGCAATGCAGTCATCGGAGTTGCGCATAAAAATATCATCAATCGTTACGTTAGAACAGCTCATAAAATCCAGGCCGTCACTCCATCCGTTGGCACTGAAGGACTTCAGGTTCCGGATAGAAATTCCTTCTGAACCACCTCCATAGACTGTATAGTGTTTTGGATTTACGACAATAATACCGTCGATGGTTATATTCTTTGAATGCTTGATCTCGATGCCCCGCTGGGGCTGGTCCAATATGCCCCGGCCTCTGATGCAGACATTGCTTACGCCGTCGCAAACCAGTTTTCCCCGCACGATCGCTCCGCCGGCAATATAGACCGTTTTACCGGAAGGAATAAGAAAACTGCCGTCCAGCGTATCTTTTGGCGTATGGATGCCGGGCCCGAAATAGATCACATCGGTATCCCCCGGTCCGGGCCGGTCCTTTTCCAGCGGATTGCCAAATACATGCAAGTTGTGAAGCTTGTCTCCATCGAACTCAACAGATAGTTTTGCAGGTTTCTTCAAGGCAAAGAATGCCGTATTCCCTTTTAGAACAACGTCTTTATCAGCGATTCCCGGCCTGACCTTGATCGCATGCGCATCCCCGTTGTTCTTTCTGATGGCGACTTCAACACTGCCTGAAAAATCAAAGTAAACCATGGAAGCATCCTGTGGCTTATCCATATCCACTTTTACCTTGTATTCAAAAAGATCCTGCCATATACCGCCCGGTTTGCGCACTTTCACCGTGTAATCATCGTTGTGCTGGGAATAAATCACTCCTTGTGGCGGCGGATAAGTGATCAGTTCCTGCGCGCTCATGCTAGCATTACAACCCAGGATAACCCATGCACCTATTGCGAAGCTTTTCTTCATAACGTGGCTCATGATTCTTCTACAAACCCTTATTTCTTTGTTGCCGTTAGTTGCCCCCTGACAATGCCATTGGGATAGCGCTTTGTATCAATGGTAAAATAATAAGCACCTGCCAGGAAGTTTTTCTTTTCTTCTGCGGTGAATCCTGTAATGCCGGCCAATCCCAGGTTCACCGTTCCGGCCCTGTTTAGGTTTACAAATGGCAGAGACCTCACCAGGGTTCCGTTGGCACTTGCAGTAGCAGGTCCGTAAAAGCTGACAGATACAATGGTGTCTTTTTTTGTATCCCGCCACAAATCATTCCAGGTAATCGTATACGTCAGGATGTTTGCCTGCGCATCATAAAAGCCTGTCAGTGTTCCGGTGGACGTGGTATCGATGGCAGGCACCAGCTGCTTGCTGCTGGCGGTTGCATTCACGGCATAACTTTCACCGGCAATCCTTTCCAGCTTTCCTCCTTTTGTGCAGGCAATCCAGGTAATCATGGCAAGGATGATAAGTATTGTGATCCATTTTTTCATATAGTCATTTTTAAAAGGAGAGCAAGCTCCGTTTTAGTACCCGGGGTTTTGCTTCAGGGCCGGTGATTTTACAATCTCGCTTTGCGGGATGGGCCAGAAATACATGGCATCGGTAAAGACATGCTTTCTGACAACAATCAACCGGTAGGAGAATTTCCCGTCAGCCCCTCTTGTGATTTCCATTCCATGTGTTTCTGCGTTCTCGGTTTGCGGGGCAATTTTCCAGCGGCGGACATCCCAGTAGCGGTGTTCTTCAAAGGCCAGCTCAACCCGGCGTTCGTGCCGGATCGCCTCCCGCATTTCATCTTTCGTCATTCCCGTTTTTAAACCGTACAAGCCACTTGCGCCGGCTGCAATACCAGCCCTGCTCCTGATCATCTTTAACCAATCGTAGACTTCCGCTGAAGGGCCCGCGTATTCATTGGAAGCTTCTGCTGCATTGAGGAGCACTTCTGCATAGCGCATCAACACCCAGGGCCGGTACAGTTCACTTCCCCCTGACACACCAAAATTGTTGCACATCTTGTAACGGAAATAGCCCGTCTTTGTACCCGTCGAAGTGTAGATCCCGTCTATGCTTGCGCTGGTGGCAGCTGCATTTCCTGTCGGGATAACACCGGTGTAGGTGTTCACCGGCTGGTCTCCCAAAGAGCCCATGTTCCGGATAGAACCATTGTAATGAACGGTGTACCCTAAACGCGGATCGCGGTTTTTATACATGTTGTCGCCGATGCCGGGATACCCGGAAGCAGGATCCTGGATGCGCAGTCCGTTTGCCATGTCAAATTCATCTACCAGCTCCTGCGTAGGAAAATATTTGGCACCTACATATCCATTGACCGTGCTCCGGGATTGCGGATTGGCGCTGTTTTCTACATAGATGTTGTTGGCAGTTGTAACAGGTTGCCAATATACCAGCACATGCTCAGGCACCGGTGTATTCTGCAGGAAAAGAGTATACAAAGGCGTTGCAGATGATGTATATAAACTGTACACCCCTAATCCGATCACGGCTTTTGCTGCATCCGCAGCTTTTTTCCACCGTTCATTATCAGCAGCAGCATAGCTAATGAAGTGATTCGGGTCATCACTTCTTGCACCACTATTAAAAAGAGGACTTGCCGCATACAGCAACAGCCTTGCTTTCACAGCCAGGGCTGATCCCCTCGTTACTCTTAACTGGTTCACATCGCCTGTTGCGTAAGATGCCGGCAGCAACGCAGCAGCAGCATCCAGTTCGCCCGTGATGTAGTTCACGCATTCTTCAAATGAGCTGCGCGGAACATCGATCTTTTCATCATCACCAAATATTTTGTCCCCGATCAAGGGAATGCCTCCGCAATGCTTGAGCAGGGTGAACAAGTACCACGCTCTTAAAAATCTCACTTGTCCTGTCCAGTAATCCCGGGTTGAGGCCCTGACAGGTATGCTGTCCCTGTTTTTCAGAAAAATATTGGCGCTTCGTATCATCTGGTATACGGTTGTCCAAAGCCCCTTATCGGCATTGCTCGCATTCACACCACCGCTTGAGATCCGGTAGGTGTAGATGGTCGGGTCGCTGATGGGTTCCGATTCGTCGCAGGCTGCGTCCAGGCCTGTGTTGGAGAACCTTCTTGCATTAAAGGATATGCCGATGTTGGAATAGATGTTGTTGATCATTCCCAGTGACTTGGTGCTGTCTCTGAACACAGCTGTTTCATCAACGGCTGATAAAGTTTTCTGGTCCAGGAAATCTTTTTTGCAGCCCATAACAAAACAGGCCAGCAAAGCCAGTAGTACCGGATAGCGATTCTTATATTTTTTGCAGTTCATTTGACTGTTTTGCTTGCGTGTTAAAAACCAACTTGCAGGCCGATGTTGAAATTGGATGTATTGGGATAGGCATTTCCTACACCACTCGCGATTTCTGCATCCTGTTGAAATGGCCCCAGATTTTGAATGGTGAGCAGGTTGTACGCAGAAACATACACCCTTGCATTCTGAACAACCCTTGTTCCCTGTAACCACGATGCCGGTATCTGATAAGCCGCTTCCAGCGACTTCAACCTGACATAGCTCGCGTTTACAAACCAGAAGTCGGATGTTGTTAGGTAAGAGATGTTATTGACGTTTGTGTTCAGTCCTATGCGGGGATAAGTAGCTGTGGCTGCCGTTGCGGGTGTCCAGCGTTCCAGGTTCCAGGGCCGCAGATTGCCATTGAAAGCGTCACCTGCCCCTTCCGCTGTTACCTGTACGGCATACCCCAGGGCGCTTTGTACCAAGGCCCGCAACGTAATGCCATTGTACCCTACGGTAAATTCCGCACCGAGGTTGGTCGTAGGCAGGTTGGGTTTTGATAAGTATGTCCTGTCTGCATCAGAAATAATTCCGTCTCCATTCAGGTCTGCATATTTCAGGTCGCCGGGCTGGATGACGCTCCAGGTGGGCGCAGCAATCCCTTTTTTCACTTTCCCGTCTGGTCCGAAATCACTCAATTGGTAAAAGCCAAGATTGTGATAGCCCAATGTAAGTCCCAATGAACTACCGGTTCTTGCCTGGTAAGGATAATCAGGCGCTTCACTCACGTAGATGATCCGGTTCACCGCATAGGAGGCATTGGCGCTGATCGAGTAGTTGAATTTTCCACGTCTGTTCTTATACGTTATCACACCATCAAACCCGCTGTTCTCTGTTTTACCAATGTTCTTGTTTGGCAAAACCTGCCCGATCGCCAGTGGAACATCTCCCTGTGCGATGAGCTGGTCGTAGCGGTAATTGTAAAAATAGCTGCCGCTCAACGTGACCTTGCCTTGCAGGAGATTGGCCTCGATCCCCAGGTCTGTTTTTCTTTCCTTTTCCCAGGTAACATCCGGGTTTACCAACGCCCCTTCCACCGTTGTACTTCCGTAATAGTTCGAGCCGGTCGTGGCATACTGGATCACAGAAGTTACCGTACCCGGATAGCTTGCATCAGACCCTACCAAACCGTATGAACCCCGGATCTTGAACAGGTCGATAAAGGGAAAGAGTTGCTTGAAGAAAGGCTCTTCGGAAAGATTGTATCCCCAGGAAATGGCCGGGAAAACGCCATACCGGTTTTCTTTTCTGAACAGGTCATTGCCGTTGCGCGCCACCGTTATACCGATCAGGTACTTGCGTTTGAAATCATAATCCAGTCTTCCGGTAGTACCCCTGTAGTTTACAGGAATGGCGCCGCCATTGATATAATTGCGCTGGTTCAACAACAGGAGCCCGGTAAAATGATGCCCGTTGAATGTGCGATCGTAATTCAAGGAGGCTTGCAGGATCGTGGTGGAATTGAAAGCGCTGTTGGAAACTGCTACCCCGTACGCCGGTGTGCGGTATTCACCTGAATTTCTGATAGCATAACTGTTTGTTGCCGGCGTGTATTTATAAGAAGGCAGTCCGCTCCGGGTAAGGCTGCGGCTTTCATTGTTGTTGCCTGCGTACGAAACATTGACCTTTGCAGACAGACCCGTTGCAATAAAATCCAGTTTTTGATCGGCACCTGCTACGATGTTGTAATTGTTGTTGAAGTTTCTTTTGTATCCGCCATTGGCCAGCCGGTAAATGGGATTGATGGCACCTGTTGTAGTTACCGCACCTACATGCGAAGCATAGCCATAGGTGCCATTGGGATTCACCAGTGGCATCGCATACGGGGCCAGATACCGGAAAGCGCTGATCTCGTAGAACAAGCCATTGCCTTCCACTACACCGCCCGGGTTGTTGATGGTTTCAAAACGGCCGTTTATATCAAAACGGATCTTGAGTGTTTTGGTAGGTGTGATGTCCAGGTTTGACCGGTAATTGATCCGCTTGTAGAAATAATCTGTATTTACATAATCGCCAACAGGTTTAAATTCTTTCAGGATACCATTTTGCGAATACAAACCCAGGGAGGTATAATACTTCACCAGTTGATTGCCACCGCTCACATCCATATTGTACCTGCTTTGCGTGGACGTTTTGTTCAGCAATGCATCTACCCAATTTACATTCGGATGGCCATAAGGATCGGATCCGTCTTTAAACTTTTGCAGGTCGTCCGGCGTAAACGGCAGCACGGGTGTTTGTGATTGACCGTATGCATCGTTGATGGTGGCTTCGTTCCGCAACTGGGCTGTTGTGTAGGCATCTAAAAAGGTCGGCATTCTGATCACCTTGTTGATACCGGCTTCGGTGGTTACGTTTATTTTTGGCTTGCCGATCCTCCCTCTTGTGGTTGTAACCACCAACACACCATTTGCTCCTTTTAACCCGTAGATAGATGTAGTAGCAGCATCTTTCAGGATCGAGATAGATTCGATCTCAGTAGCGTTCAGCTGCGAAAGCTGGGTGTAATCGTATTCAATATCATCCACAATAATCAGGGGCCTGTTGTCTCCATTGAGGGAGTTAACACCCCGGATAAAGAAGTCGGCGGCATCGGCTCCCGGCTGTCCGCTTCTTTGCTGCGAGAAAAATCCCGGCAGGCGGCCAACCAGCGTATTTTGAACGCTGGCTGTTGGCACTGTTTTGATTTCCTCCCCTTTGATAGAGCTTACAGCACCTGTGCTGGTGATCCTTTTCTGACGGCCAAACCCGACCACAACAACATCTTCCAAACCCTTTGTATCTATAGCAAGGTTAACCACAACAGCATTCCGGTTGCCCACGTTTACAGTACCGGATGCATAGCCCACATTGCTGACGGTTACCTGGTTGCTGTTGCCCTTCAATTGTAAAATAAAATTGCCTTGTGCATCGGTATTGGTGGCATTGGCTTCATTGCCTTTTTCTGCAACTGTGGCACCTCCGACAGGCTCCTTTTTTTCATTGAGCACCTGCCCTCTGACCGCCCTGCCCTGTGCGAACAATGAAGTTGTTCCCCACAGTGAGAGCAACACAAGGATGATTACGGGTATTTTCATGCTGATTTTTTGTGATGGTGAATAAGATCAATAGCCGGGATTCTGGCTGATACCCGGGTTAACCTGGGTTTCTTTTAAAGCGACCGGGAACAGGTACATGGCATCTGTGAAATAAGGCGTCACTACATCTTTGGGTGTGTAGGTGAATGTGCCATTTGCATTCCTGGTGATGGTTACACCATGGAGCGTTGTGCTGTAAACGGCTTTGGCGATCTTCCAGCGGCGGATGTCCCAGAACCGCTGCTCTTCAAACGCCAGCTCAATGCGGCGTTCGTTGCGGATCACGTCTCTCATCTGCGCCTGCGACAGTCCGGCCGCGAGCGCAAACGGAGAGAGACCGGCCCTTTGCCGGATCTTTTCTACCGCACTATAAACGGAAGCATCGGGACCACTGTATTCATTTCTTGCTTCCGCATACATCAGCAGGATGTCTGCATACCGGATGATGCACCAGGCAGGAACAAAACCATTGTCGCGGTAGATCGTGGTAGTATAGGTTGTATTGCTGCTGTCGTTGGCGCAAAATTTCTTGGCATAATATCCTGTCTGCGTCTGGTTCGGAGCGATCGTGGCATTGTTTGGTTTGTCTTTGCCGCCTTCAAATGTTTCAATGGCTCTTTGCAGCCATTTGGCACCGTTGTAAAATACCGTTCTTTCCAGGCGCGGATCCCTGTTTGCATAAGGATTGGCAGGATTGTAACCCGATGCGGGATCGGTGATGGCTTTGCCGTTTCGCATGGGGAAGGCATCTACAAATTCCTGGGTAGGACTTACCCGGCCTTCACTCTGGCGGCTGGCCGGACTGTACCCTACGGGCGACATATAATAGGAATACACATTGTCGATGCGTGAATCGCTCATCTTGAAAAAGATGTGTTCCCGGTTGGCCCGCTGGAGAACCAGTGTGTAAGGATTTGCTTCCAGGTCATAGATGCCCAGGTCCATCAGGGCTTTGGCCGCATCAGCCGCCGCTTTCCAGCGTTCCTGGTTGTAAGCCGCATAACCGGTGTAAAGCTTGTCTGGCGTTGACGATGCATTGAACAGCGGACTTGCAGCGAGCAATAAAACTTTGGCTTTTAATGCCAGTGCAATGCTCTTCCGCATCCGGCCAAAGTCGGCGTCCGTTGTTCTGTTGGCAATGGAGGCATCCGGACGAAGGCTGTCCTTGACGATGTCCAGCTCTGAGTTGATGTAGTTCACGCATTCTTCAAAAGAGTTGCGCTTTAACTGAAGCAGTTCAGGATCATTGGGGTCATAGACCTTGTTTCCGACAAGCGGCACACCGCCATAGCGCCTGATCAATTCATAATAAAAATAAGCCCTTAATGCCCTGGCTTCATTTGGAAACCACACTTTGCGCGAAGAATCGGCCCAGGGCACTTTCTGGTAATTGCCCAGAAAAACATTTGCTTCCCGGATGGCGTTGTAACAGTTGCCCCAGTTATCATCAAAGGTTGAAACCGGACTGTAGCCGCCGCGGATCACATTCCAGGTGCCGCTCCCGTTCAGGCTGGGCACGGCATCATCTGAAGCGCATTCCAGCGGAACGCTGTTCAGCCGGGAATAACCGGTCTGGATCCTTGAATAGATATAGGACAACCATTTGCTTGCCTGGTCACCCGAAGGGTCGTTTGCATCAAAAATATAATCGATGGTGAGCAGTTCCAGCGGTTTGTCTTCAAAGGTCTTTTTACAGGCTGATGCAGTCAATAGGATCAGCAGCCCTGCAAAAAAATAATTTCTATATTGTTTCATGCAACAGGAGATATGAGTGTTTAGAATTTTACGTTGACACCGAAGTTGACCACTTTCATGATCGGATAAGAAGCACCCCAGGATTCCGGGTCCATGTCCTTGCGTATTTTGTGTATCTCCGCGTGGGTAAACAAGTTCAGGCCGTTTGAAAACAACCGTACAGAAGGAAGGCCGATCTTACGGGATAATTTTCCCGGTAATGTATAGCCGATCTCCAGGTTTTTAAGCCGGACAAAATCATTGTTCTGCAACCAGAAGGAGGAAGTCTGCGAATTGTTTGTATTGGTTCCCAGCCAAACCCGCGGCTGTGTGGCAGTGGCGGCTGTAGCTTCTGTAAAGCGGCCCAGGTTGTACGCATAAGCGGTATAATTTCCGTTGTTGCCAAAGCCATTCATAAAATCGCCGCTGATATAGCTTTGCCGGTTCAGTGTACCTTGTACGAGTGCGCTGAAATCAAATCCCCGGATGCTGAAGCCAAGGGTTGTGCCATAGTAAACAGCCGGCTTTGCATTGCCAATCGGCCCCTGGTCATTTGCATCTATGATGCCATCGCTGTTTCTATCTTGATAGCGGATATCACCCGGCCGCAGGGAAGATTTTGGTGCGGAAGGCAATACAGCCGTATTGGGATCATTGATTTCTGCATACGTTTTAAACAAGCCTGTAGCCGTATAACCGTACTGCAATCCCACCGGCTGTCCGGTGACGATCTGATAGTCATACTTCCTGGGCAGTTCAGCATTGTACACCACTTTCGACTGCACCAACGAGAAGTTTGCAGTGATGTAGTAAGAGAGGCCCTTCCATTTATCCTGCCAGGTTGCCGTGAGCTCCGTACCCCAATAGTTGAACTTCTGGTAGTTCTGCAGCGGGTAGCCGGCACCAAAAACAGCAGTTGTCAGGTTGGGCGTGGCAACCAGGTCGTAGAATTTGTTGTAGAAATAATCAGCTGTGATGGTCAGCCTGTTTTGCCAGAATCCCGCATCAATTCCGGCGTCCAGCTTCTTTGCTTTTTCAGGTCCGAGGCTGGGATTGGAAATCGGATTTTCCCCCGTGCTTCTTTCCAGCGATGAACCCGGACCATACCAGTAAGCTACGGCATTGTTTGTGTTGGTGATGTTGTTGAAATATGTTTGTATGTAGGAAAAATAACCCGCATTGACCTGTCCGGTAAGGCCATAATTGGCACGCAGCTTCAGGTTGCTGATCCACTTCAGGTGATTGCTGATAAACGCTTCCTTGTGCAGGTTCCATCCCAGCCCTGCCGCCCAGTAGGTAGCCCAGCGCCTGGACGGTGCCAGCCAGTTGTAGCCGCCCCGGCTTACAGCGCCTTCCGCTATGTACTTATCGTCGAAGCTGTAGTTCAGCTTACCGGCGTAAGCTGTGTAGTTTTCCGGAAGATTGGTCGAGTTGAACAAGAGCCGGCTTTGTTGCGTAGCAAGGGCTAATGCGTTGATAGCATGCTTGCCAAAAGCTCTATCATAACCAGCTGATCCTTCCAGGTATACGATGCGCGACCGTTCATTCGGCGTGCCGGTCGTTGTTTGCTCCGTTGTGTTCCCGTATTTTGTATAGTTGTTGTTGGAAAACTGATAAACTTCAAAATCTTTTGCCCGGTTTGTTGTGTAATAGGCCGTATTGTTATTGGAGGCGCGGGCTTTCACATAAAGTCCTTTGGTTAACACATCCAGCTTCTGGGTAGCATCCAGGTCTACTGCTATGTCCCTCACATCCTGGAACTGGTAGCCCCTGGATACGGTTTGTCCGTAAATATTCACATTGCCCCCATAGGCATTGGTGCCTCCATAAGTTCCATTTGGATTATAGACCGGGTAGGCCAATTGCGGTGTGTTTAACAAGGAAGTAAGTACCCCGCTCACGCCACCACCCGGCTGGTTATACCGCTGAAACCGGCCGAACAGGTTGAGCTGGACAAACGTAGTTGGTGTAACATCCACGCCCAGGTTCGAGCGAAGCAGGTAGCGGTCTAACTGCGAATTGGTGTTGTAATTGTTGTTGCCAGTTGTTTTAAAAAGCCCTTTTTCCTTCAGGTTGTCCAGGTCGACAAAATAGCGGAAGCCCTTGCCGCTGCCCTGGATATTAAAATTGTACCGGCTCATGCCAGCCTGTTTATTCAGGACTGTATTGTACCAGTCAACATCCGGATACGCATAAGGGTCTGTGTGGTTTTTGTAAGCAGCTATCTGCGCAGCTGAATATACGGGTGTTACAGGGCTAGCCCCCACATCGTTTTGCCTGGCCTCGTTGTACAATGTAGCGTATTGCCATGCAGGCAGGGGCTTTGGCAAGGCAGCAGGCGTTTCAAAACCCGATTGCGCAGTAAAGGAGATCCGGGGCTTTCCTACATCGCCTTTTTTGGTCCGGATATAAAGAACGCCGTAAGAAGATCGCTGGCCAAGCAACACAGTTGACAAAGCATCCTTTAAAACCGAAATAGATTCAATCTGCTCAGGGTCAAGCGACAAATAACCTCTTTCAACACCATCAATCAAAATAATCTGTGCCCTTGCACCCCGGATATTATAGCTCATTCCATTTCCGTCCAACCCCGGACCCCCACCCGTAAATCCGATGTTCAGCCCGGCCAGTCTGCCGGGCAAGGCCTGTAAAAACTGCGGACTGGGCGTGGTCAGCAATTGATGGGTATAAACAGTACCGACCGATTGAAGCAACTTGTTTTTGGGCTGTTCACCAAATAAGATGGGTATCGTATCGGGTGTTCTTAACAAGGAAGGGGTAAAAGCTGTCTTTGCACCAATGGCTACGGTATCATTTGTCTGTGCATACAATGAAGCAACCTGTAACCAGGCAGCGGCCAGAAACAGGACTGCCCTTCTAGCGTAAACCTTCCGCATATTTAAGTAAGATTAAATTTGTTGTGAATAGAATGACAGGCTGATGGCCAGCTCCGGTTTTGAAAAAGACAGGATACCAGTAATAAAAGAGATACCTTAAATGGTTTGTTCCCTGTGAGGAACCGGGATGGACCGGAAGAAATTAGATAAGCAATCATATCACAATCGTTTCTATAGTTTGGGGAGGATGATGCCTCTTTGATCTTGACAAAGCGAAATTAAAGGGAGCCAAAAGAGAGAGCGAGGGGGGTAAAAACCTAAAACAGGGGGTAAATAGGCCATTTTTGAATAAAAAGGCCTGTTGTCAGGATGGATCTGGTGGGTATGGTGTTCGAAAGACACTTATTTTATGCAAGCCATGCTTGCATCCGGGCCTGAACCCACCCCTACCCCTCCGAGGAGGGATAATACAATTTTCTTCACTCCGTGGAAGAAGAAAGTGCAGCAGCCTGTTATAACATCGTATCCCTCCCGGAGGGGCAGGGGTGGGTTCAGGACTTGCATCGTACCGGCTAGTTCTCGGGGTTGATGGATTCTTTGTCTACAGTGTATTGCTTGCCGTGGATTTTCCGGTATCTTCTGATATAGTCGGAGGGGTTCATGCCGAATAATTTGTTGAATTGTTCGCGGAAATATTTTATGTCGTTGATGCCTACCGTAAAAGCGACCTCGTTGATGTTGTAGCTGGTATTGATAAACAGTTCGGCGGCTTTCCGGAGGCGGATAAACCGGATAAATACATTGATGGATTGACCGGAAACAGATTTGATCTTCCGGAACAGGTTGGAATGGCTCATACCCATTTCTTCCTGTAAGGTCTTTACGCTAAAATTGTCTGTGTCCAGATGGGCCTCTACAATCGAGATGCATTTTTCAATAAAAGCTTTGTATTCAGGCGAGATGCGCTGGTCACTCTTTTTCAGGGTTATTTCATTGTAGAAATATTTTTGCAGGTTGTTCCGGCTCTTGAGAAGATTTGTTACCCTGGCCATCAAAAGACTGTTGTCAAAAGGCTTGATGATATAATCGTCGGCCCCACCTTCCACACCCTTGAGCTTCAATTCATCTGAAGTGCTGGCTGTAAGCAGGATAACAGGGATGTGATTCAACAACTCGTTTTCTTTGACCGCTTTGCAAAGCTCAATGCCATTCATCCCCTGCATGTGCACATCTGAGATCAACAGATCGGGCAGGTATTTTTGCGCTGCTTTGAGTCCCTTGTCGCCGTTTTCGGCCTGCTGGACAATATACTTTTCCTTAAAAAGCTTTACCAGGTAGTGCCTGATCTGCTCATCATCTTCCACCACCAGGATGGTTTGCTTTTCTGTAACAAGATCGGCTGTTGGCAACAGGTCTGCTTCAACTGTAATTTCTTCCAGGGATGGTTCTTCCTTCAGCTCTTCCAGAAATACCGGCCCCGACTCCTGTTCTGCAACGATCGTTTCTTCTCCAAAATGTGCTTTGCCTTTTAGCAAGGTTAACGTAAACTGGGCTCCCTGACCTTCTTCACTTTTATACGCAATAAGACCCTTGTGTTGTTCGGTAAAATGCTTCACCAAAAAAAGTCCGATGCCAAAGCCCGGTTTGGAGCTGGTGATAGATCTTTCCGCTTTGTAGAATTTGTCGAATAATTTTTCACCGGTCTCGCCGGGAATGCCTGAACCGCTGTCCTGCACGTTTACAACAAACGCTTCAGACAGCTCTTCAACGGAAAAGCTGATCTTGCCATCAACGGGTGTATACTTGAGCGCATTGGAAAGCAGGTTGTACAAAATGATCTCCAACTTTTCCCTGTCGGCATAAACTTCCATATCCTGGTTGGCACATTCAAAGAGATAGGTTATGTTTTTGGTTTTTGCCTGTTGTGTAAAGCAGAGGTATACTTCCCAGGCCAGCTGATACAGATTTAATTTGGCGGGTTTGATCGTATCCAATCCGCTTTCGGCTTTCCGGAACAGGAGGAGCTGGTCTACCAGGCTCAGCATCCGGCGGGCATTGCGGTATACGGTTCCCCATTCGCCCGCCGGCTTTGTTTGTTCTTCCTGATTTTTCTTCAGCAGGTCTTTGATGGGATTGATGATCAGGGTAAGCGGGGTTCTGAACTCGTGGGAGATATTCGTGAAAAAAGTAATCTTCTTCTCGTTGATCTCCCGCTCTTGTTCGCGTAAGATGCGTTCTTTTTCTCTTTCTGCCTGTTCCCGCTCGCGCTCGGCCCTTTCTTTTTCCAGTTCGGCTTTTTCCGCAGCCAGTTCAGCCAACCCCCTTTCTTTCTCTGCTTTCTCCAGAGCCAGTTCTGCTTCCCGTTTTTCGCGTTCGGATTTTTCTTTTTCCCATTCCGCCACGCTTCTTTGCTTTTCGGCCCGTTCATTCTCCGCATTGAGATTGGCAATCCTGATTTCATACTTTAAACGGGTTTGCCTGGCCCGGTATCTTGCATAGGAGTACACAAGGCAAACAGCAAGGATGGCGTAGGTAAGCCAGGCCCACCAGGAGCGGTACCAGGGAGGCAAAACAATGATGGATAACCTGAGTTCTTTGTTGCCCCAAACACCATCTGCGTTGGTGCTCTTTACGCGGAGCAGATACGTGCCTTCTGAAAGGTGGGTGTAAGTAGCCGTTCGCATAGATCCTATATAATTCCAGGTACGGTCCCAGCCATCCAGGTAATAGGCATACTGAACTTTATCGGGCGCTGCATACTCAAGCGCGGCAAATTCCGCAGAAAACAAGGCTTTGTCGTAAGGAACCTTGATCATTTTGAGGTCGTTTCCTTCCCATTTTGTTACCAGGGAACTTTCTTGCTCGATGGGTGTGTTGTTGACATTTAAAGCCGTAAAATAAATGTTGGGAGCACCGCTTTTGGGCGAAACATGCGCAGGATCAAAAAGGGTGAATCCTTTTATTCCACCAAACACCAGTTCTCCGGTCTTGAGTGCCAGCGCCGCATTGTAATTGAACTGGTTGCTCTGCAGTCCGTCGCTCTGGTAATAATTGGTGAATGTCTTTTTTTCAACATCGAACTTTGAGATGCCATTGAAGGTGCTCATCCATAAATTTCCGGCTCTATCTTCCAGTATATTCAATACCGAATTGCTGCACAGTCCTTCATCGGTAGTGTAACGCGCAGTGATCTTTGCCTGTTTTCTGTCAAACTGGACCAATCCCCCTCCTTCCGTACCGATCCAGAAATGGTGCGACCTGTCTTCATAAATTGAACGTACAGGTTTGCCGATCAAGTAAGAGCGGTGATCCCTGTTTACAGGGTCAAGCTGAACCAGTTGAGACAAGTTTCCGCCCCACATAGTACCCGCCCTATCTTCAGCCAATACAAACAGGTCTTTGAGTCTTTCATCAAACAATTCAAACGCCCCAGTTTGGCGGTTCAGTCTGAAGAGTCCACCTGTCAGCGTACTGACCCAGATATTTTTTTGCCTGTCTTCCAAAAGCGTGTACGCCAGCGGATTGCTGATTTCGCCTGTACCACGCCGGTCTGTGAACTTGTAGTGTTCAAATCTGCCGGCGCCTGCATACCGGTTTACACTGCCCCTGTAGGTTACGATCCAGATCCTGTTTTGCCAATCGGCTTTTATACGGCTGATATAATCGTTGCTCAGCGATCCTGCGTCTGCCCCATCGTGTTTGTAATTCGTAAACTGATTTGTTTTCCTGTTCCACACACTTAATCCATCCCCGTCAGTTCCTATCCACAAATTGCCATTGTCTTCCTCATAAAAATAAAAGACATAATTGCTGACGAGCGTGTTTCCTGTTGCAGCAGGATCGGATACAATTGTTTGAAACAAATCCTTGCGCTGATCAATCACGTTGATCCCTCCACGAAGAGAGCCTACCCATATCCTGGCCTCCCGGTCCTCTCCGATTACATAGATGACATTGCTGGACAAAGCATACCGTTTCATGCCTGCACGCAAGTACGTTGATGCGCCGGTTTTCAGGTCTAACACGGTGATGCCGCCCCCGTTTGTAGCAACCCATAACTGGCCTGTTTTCACGATGGTGAGGCCAACAACATCCTTGCTGCTCAAGCCATTTTTCTCATCGTAAAATTGATCAAACCGGTTTGCAGCAATATCATACCTGTATATGCCATTGTTTGCACCTATCCACAACAAGCCTCCCCGCGTTTCGAGGCAATTGGCAGAGGTCACTGTGGCATTTACAAGCCTGAGCTTTTTTGATCCGCCATCATAGAAACAAAGTCCTTTGCCACGAACAAAGACCCACATCTTTTTTCCAGCGCCCATTTTAATGGCTGCCACATCTTGCATTTGAGCGGGCATCGACTCACCTTCCAGCTGCACCTGAATACCTACACTATCCCCCTTCGGAACAAAGATCATCCCTAAATCAGCTGTACCTACAAGCATGTTTCCTTCGCGATCTCTTTCAATATCCCGGATAACAGAAACAATCCTGTTGACCGCTCCTTGTGGCGACGCATAGTAGATAGAAGAAAAATCATTGGACGCACCATGGTAAACACAAACGCCCTGGCGGGTGCCTACCCATAGATTCCCTGCCCCATCTTCATCCATGGCATTGATCCAGTTGTTGATGAGGGAACGGGGATTTTTATAATTGTTGCGAAAGACCTTGAATGTGTAGCCATCATACCTGTTCAGTCCATCATACGTACCAAACCACATAAATCCCCGGTGATCTTGGTAAATGCTCCGGACAGAATTGTTTGACAATCCCTGGTCTATGCTGAGGTAGGCCGTAACCGGATAATCTGCCGCCATTAACCACTGTGCAAAAAACAGGGATAGTACGAATAAAGTCCTCCTGGCGGGAAAGCATATCATACTACTGGCATGATTATAAAAACTTAGTCCGCTGAAAATACAATAATTAATCTGTTCAAGAACTTTCCTTACTCGCGGGAAGATCCACGGATCAGCAGCTCGGAGCGGAGGATAATCGTATCAGTAGGTACATTGTCGGTATCACCGCCCAGGCATTTAAGGAGGTGGTTTGCTGCCACCTGGCCCATAGCATAGCCATCGTACTGGACGGTGGTGAGGTTGGGTTCAATGACCTGCGAAACAGGATCGTTGTTAAAACCGGCAAACGCGATGTCCTGCGGGATGCGGAGCCCTGCTGCTTTTACGGTCAGCATGCATCCCACCGCACAGCTGTCGTTCGCGGCAAATACGGCATCAGGCAATTGGGGGCGCTGCAAGATCGCCGTGGCGGCCAGCTTGCCATCTTCCAGGGTCAGGTCGTTGATGATCACATCGGCAGGATCGTAGGGAATGCCGGCTTCTGCCAACGCATCCTTGTACCCGTTGAGGCGGTCGATATATACGTTTTGCACCAGCGGGCCCGTGATATGGATAATATGCTTTTTGCCCTGGTCGATCAGGTGCCTGGTGATCCGGTAGGCGGCCTTCCTGTTGTCGATCACAATGTTGATGCACTGGTCGTGGTTGATCACGCGGTCGAAAAAAAGGACCGGTATTTTCTTTTTGAAGAAATCCTCGAAATGCTGCAGGTCACGGGTATCGTATGCGAGCGATACCAGCAGCCCGTCTACCCGGCTGTCGAACATCGTCTTCACACCGGCAGCTTCCTGCGAAAAAATTTCAAACGACTGGCTGATGAGCAGGTTGTAGCCGTTCCTGTTGGCGGTATGGGCAATGCCTGAGATGGCGGCCGACTGAAAATGGCTGTTGAGCTTACCCACGATCACGCCGATGGTGCTGGTGCGCCGGTTCCGCAGGTTTTTTGCAAATTGATTGGAACGGTATCCCAGTTCCTCTACCAGGTCGAAGATCCGTTTCTTCGTCTTTTTACTGATGGTCGGATGATCCTGTAAGCCACGGCTTACGGTGGTCGCAGATACGTTCAACCGCTCCGCGATGTCGTAAATAGTAACCTCTTTTTCCATATGTGCAGTGCCGGCACCCTTTTTCAGCAGGGGCAGGCTGAAACAAGTTGTGAGTGATTTGGTTTTAACGGATACCCGGATAAGACTGGCGGCCTTTCAGCCCGCAAAGCAGACCATGAAAGATACAACATTCCCGCGTCCAAACTAATTTCAGCAGCAGTCAGAAACCAACCGGCCCTGAAAAAAGCTTTCAGGGCCGGTAGAAGGCTGCTATCCGGCAGACCTAGTTGTTTTCGTTCTCCAGCGCTTCCGCCAGGGTCTGGTTGGGCTTTACATTCTTGTTATAGCCTGAATACCCGAAGTTTTGGTTGATGACCGCCTCGCGGTTGGCATCGATCTCTGATTGCGGTACCGGCCACAGGCGGTGGTACGGACTGATGGTGAACAGTGCACCGTATACGGTTTTTACCCCTTTGTTGTAAAACTCGTTGTACCGGCTGACGCGTTCGTACCAGTAGCTGCTCTGGCCCAGGTTGTCGAGCGTATATGTTTTTCCAAACTCATCGGCCTTTTGCGTGGTAGCAAAGATGTATGATACGCGGCTCAGCTCCACATGCCTGAACTCTTCATAGTACAGCTCGCGGGCGCGTTCGTCCATGATCGCGCCGATGTTGATGTTGGCGGCTGTATACATTTTGGTACATTTCGCGCGCCGGCGAACAGCATTTACGTCTTCAGCGGCTGCAGCCAGGTTTCCTTTCCAGTAATTGGCTTCGGCACGCAAAAGATAAGTTTCTGCCAGGCGGAACACATACCAGTCAGTTGCGCCGCCGTTGTAGTTGTCAACTGTTTCGGCACGGGGCGATTCAACCCATAATTTATAATGCGGCCAGTCGAACCAGCAGCGGATCGTATCGGTTACCAGCAGCTTGCCGGCGCTGTTGTAAAGCTGCAGCGGCTTTCCGTAGTAAGGATCATTGGATGTTTTCAGCGAAGGGTTGTTGTACACCAGGTCTTCCATGCGCATCCAGTTGCCCACCCGGCTGTTGTGGCGCAGATCACTGGTATCATCCCAGATCAGGTGCGAACTGTACCAGGTCGGGCGTGTTTTGGCGATGCCGCGGCCGTATGCCTTGCGCTGATCGATCAGGCTGGCGGTCAGCGTATAGCTGCTGCTGACACCGGCTTTGCCTGAGGGCGTGGTGATCAGCTGGTTGCCTGTACCTGATTGGAACGGCGTGCCGTTGCGCATTGAAAAGACGTCGAGGCGGCTGTTGGCAAAATCTTCCCGGCTGATCACGTTGTAGATAGTTTCCTTGTTGGCAGGGATCGATTTATTCTGTGAACGGTGCAGATCCCAGATCACATTGTCTGTGATATTGTGCACGGCCGGCATGGGGTTCACGAACGTGCCGAAATTGTTTGTCATCAGCGCATAACCGGAACTGTTAATCAGCGTATTGGCGGTGGTGATGGCTTCATCAAACTTTCCGGCCGCCAGGTAAAACTTGATCAGCAGGTGCATACAGGCCCCTTTTGTGATATTGCCATAGTCTGCGGTAGCAGGCACATGGGCGACTGCAAACTCCAGGTCGGAGATCATTTTTTCTATGATAACCGAGGCCTTGGTTGATTTGAAGTTGAACTTGGGCTTGGTGATCTCTTTGGTGAGCAGCGGCACATCGCCGAACTGGAACACAAGCCAGTAATACCGGATGGCCCGGTGAAAATAGGCGGCCCCCAGCATCTGGTCATGCAGGGTCTTGTCCAGGTTCTCTACACGGTCAATGTTGGAGATGATGGAGTTGGCGTATTTAACCCCCTTGTAGCCTTCCAGCCAGAAATAGTTGATCTTGTTGGTATTGTCGTTGTTGTTGTCGGAAGTAGGCGTAACGAGTGCATTGATATCCTGCGCAGGACCCGATTTATCGGTCGTTCCGTCGATCGCTACATCCGAAAAAAGCAGGTCAGTGAGCAGCGGCGCGGCATCACCGTACCAGATATAGCGCAGGTTCCTGTTGTTGGAGTTGATGGCAGCCTGCAGTCCTTCCTTGGTAGAGAAGGTGATGCTGGGCTCGTAGAATGAAAGCGGGTCTGGCGCCAGAAACTCTTTCTTGCAACTGGTCCCCGACAACAAGGCCAAAGCCAGCAAGCTGATGTGAAAAGCGGATTTATTGATTTTTTTCATCTGTTTCAAGTTTAGAAAGTAACACTAAGGGAAAGCGTATAGGTACGGGGCATCGGGCCGGTAATTTCCGGATCCCAGTACTGCCAGGATGGTGCCCATACGGCTGCATTCCGCACGCCTGCAGAAACCCTGAACTGGCTGATGTCTGCCATCTTGGAAATGCGGGCCGGCAGCAGATAAGAAAGACCGATATTGTCGAAGCGTACAAAAGATTTGCTGATTACCCGGGCCGGGCCAACGTTCGACGGGTTGGTTGAGTTTAATCTGGCGAAAGTATTGGACGGGTTTTCAGGCGTCCAGTATTCACGGACATATGAGCTGGTACGGTCGGTGTTGGCGCCGCTGTTGTTCATATAATCGGTGCTGGTGGCTTTCTGTCCGAGATAAGAATACACATTGACCGTGAGATCAAAGTTTTTAAACAGGGTGAAATCGTTGCGCAGGTTGAACCGGTAACGGGGCGTTGTATAACCGAGGAACTGCTTGTCGTCATTGGTAAATTTGCCGTCGCCGTTCACATCCTGCACTTTCACATCTCCCGGGATCTCGCCGTATTTGGCAGCCTGGGTTTCTTCTCCTTTTTGCCAGATGCCCAGGGTCTTGTATGTCCAGATAGACGCAATATCATGCCCGATAAACCAGCCATTGGCGATGTCGTTGATCTCCTGGCGGTCTACCACATGTCCGCTGGCATCCAGTACATCTTTGTATGTATAATACAGATGCTTGATGGTATTGCGGTTGGCTGAGAAGCCCAGGGTGGTTGACCAGTTGAAATTAGGCTTACGCATATTCACCGAGTTGATCGCTACTTCAAGTCCTTTGTTCACCACTTCACCCAGGTTGGAAGTAACTGTGCTGAAACCCGTGATGCCGGGAAGGCTCTGGTCTACCAGCAGGTCTGTAGTGGGCATGTAGTATGCGTCAATACTTCCATTGATCCTATTGCCGAGAAAGCCAAAATCAAGTCCGATATTGCCGGAAGTAGTTGCCTCCCATTTCAATCCGTAGTTCGCCATGCGGTCGGTATATAATTGCGACAGCTCGTATACTGTACCATTGGATTGCACATAGGCATAGCGGCCGGAACCGGTTGTCAGGTTCGAAAGGGCCTGGTAAATACCGATAGAGCGGTTGCCGTTCTGTCCGTAAGACAGGCGAAGCTTGCCGGTACTGAGGGGGCTCCATTTAAAGAATTTCTCCTGGCCGAAGTTCCACGCAAAAGCCAGGGAGGTGAAAGTAGCGCGGGGGTTTGATTTACCAAAGGCCGAGTAGCCGTCGCGCCGCACCGAACCGGTGAACATATAGCGGCTGTCGTAAGAATAGAACAGGCGGGCCATAAGGGCATCACCCGTGCTGTGGGTGTCGTTGCTCGAGAAGCTCGACTTGGTAGGATTGGCGGCGCCGATATTGCCGTAACCCAGCACGTCGGTCGGACTGAAATCAACGGCGGTCACGCCTTCATACCATGATCTGTGCTCTTCTGCGTTTTGCAGCAGGGTCACATCAAAATAATGCCTGTCGGCGATGGTCTTGCTCCATTTGATGATGTTATCAACCTGCCAGTCGAAATTCTTGGTATTCTCACGGATAGCTTTTCCGTTGTCTGACCAGTCTGGATTCCTGGAAGATTCCGCATAACGGTTATAGCTCCACGATAAGCGCGGGGAGAAGTTGAGGGTGTATGTGATGTTGAACGGCAGCTTGATGTTTTCGCTGAGGATCGTGTTCAGCACTGTTACCTTTTTATCCTGCTTTTTGAACTGGTTGGTGTACAGACTGTTGGTGCCCTTGTTCAGGTTCTCTCCCATCGGGTGACGTGTGTAAGCGCCATTGCTGTCGTAGGCAAGCGCAAACGGGGAGTTGTTAATAATTTGTGCGCCCCAGTCTACGGCAAAGTCGGCATCGGTCCGGTCCTGGAAATTGATGTTCACCGAAGTGGTCATCCACCGGTTTACCTTGCCTTCCAACTTCAGGTTGCCCCGGTAAGCGCGGAATTTATCTGCCACAATTACGCCCGTGTTTTTCTGGGCACCGAGCGAGAAATAATAATTGAAATTTTCAGAGCGGCCGGAGGTGCTTACATCATAATTCTGGTTCAGTCCGTTTTGAAAAGAATAATCATACCAATCGAATGTTTTGCCGGCGGCATAATTGGCTCTTTCCTGGTCGTACAAGCCGATGCGTTGAAGCCAGATGTCCTGGTCGGTACCGGTGAGGGCGTCATACGCACGCCATTGGGCATAGGTAAGGCCGTATTTGGAAAGATTGGCAGGAGTTGGGTTTATGTATTTGCCCGGATTTGCGAAGCGGCTGGAGCTGTTGAACAGGTCTTGACGGAACTGGATATACCCGTTGGCATCGTATACAGGCCGGTTAGCGCCCATCGTCACCATTCCTTGTGATACGTTCAGTCTGACGGTCGGCTTGCCTGCACGGCCTTTTTTGGTGGTAATGATGATCACGCCGTTGGCGGATTTCGCGCCGTAGATAGCGGCCGAGGAGGCGTCTTTCAGCACGTCAACCTGTTCCACATCCATCGGATTGATCTCGGTAAGTCCGCCAAAGAAAATAACGCCATCTACCACTACCAGGGGTTCATTGTCTGCTTTGAGAGAACGTTGTCCCCTGATTTGCAGGCTGGCACTCGGCTGGGCGTCGTTTGACTGCGCGATGTTCAGGCCGGGCATGTTACCGCGCAGAAGGTCCTGTACGGAGCGGGGACTTTCTTTTTCCAGCTTGTCGGTTTTGATGGATCCGATGGCGCCGGTAAGGTCTTTTTTCTTCATGGTGCCATATCCAACCACAACAACTTCGTTGAGTTTGCCGGAGCCGGCTGTTTCCAGGGAAACGTTGATGCCGGTGCGGTTGCTTACTGCAATGCGCTGTGCGTCATAGCCGACATAGGAAAACACCAGGGTTCCGTTGCGCGGAACAGCAATGCGGTAAGCGCCTTTGTCATCGGTCATGGTGCCTTTGCCGGCACCTTCGATCTCTACGCCTACGCGGGCCAAGGGTTCGCCTTTGGTGTCGGTGACCGTTCCGGAAACAGTGAGGGGAGCGGTTTGCGCAAAGGAGGCAGACAATCCGCAGAGAAGCACCAGACAGGCCAGGAGCGCATGCAGCAGCAAGCGTCCTTTCCGGGTATATTTGGCCGAAAAAGGGCCGGATGAGGCTGCCGGATCATGTAGCAAAAAATGGGGAGATGATCCGGTAGCGGATACAAAATGGTTCATTCCTGATTGATTTGATTGGTAAAGTAATGGGGAGATATAAAATGGCATGAACTGCAAACAAGGGTGAATGAGAAAACCGGTCCTTTGCGGCAGCGAGCTTGTCGCTCACAACCGGTTGCGGTAATCACATGAAACAACTTTTAAAAGCCTGATGAGCCGGTAATCCGGCATCAATACGGCTACTTAACTAACGGAACAGATCATAGGAAGCCCCCGATCGAAAAACTGGGGCTGAATTGGGAGCATATTGGTGCGTGGTGGTATTGAAGCAATCTGGCAACATGGTTCGTTGATTTAAAAACAGGGAGCAATCTCCTTATCGACCGCTAAAATAGTAAAACTTAGAATTAAAACAACCGATTGTGTAAATTTTCTTAAAACTTCCATCAGTTTATGCGCTCAAGTATGATAATCTGAACATACCGGATTGTAATACATTGTATAAGGTTAAGGGATAAATCAATCATTTATATGAACAACCCTATGAATTACAGCATTCTATAATTATCTTTCTTTGTCAGGCAAATTTCCAGCATCATCAATCTACCAGCTTTAAGAAATTCAAGACATCATCAGTTAGTACACAACCGAAAAGCTAAGAAGACAAAAATACCTGGAAAGGATGATGCAGAGTGGGTGAAGTGTCTGCTCCCTTTTCTGGGTGATGCGCGAGCAATCAACGTCCAATCATTTTTGAGCTGCCGTAAGCACGCATTTATCTTCCATCATTTTTTCCTTTATTTTCACATGCGTTAAACTCCCGTCAATGAAACTCAGGACCCCTATTTTTATCTTGCTGATCTCGCTTCTGTCTGTTACCTGTTCCGTTCAGAAGACCTCCCATGGTCGCCAGCGGGACATATGGACCTCCCAGCAAGCAAATACCTGGTACGCCAAACAAGGATGGCTGGTAGGTGCCAATTTTATCACGAGTTCGGCCATCAACCAGTTGGAAATGTGGCAGGCAGAAACATTTGATACGGCAACCATCAACCGGGAATTAGGCTGGGCCCAAGCGATCGGCATGAACACGATGCGCGTGTTTCTGCACGATCTCCTCCACCAGCAAGACGCAGCAGGTTTCTACAAAAGAATGGACGTCTTCCTGCAAATAGCCCAACGCCACGGCATCAAGCCTTTGTTTGTTCTTTTCGACTCCTGCTGGGATCCTTTTCCCAAGTCCGGCAAACAGCGCGAGCCCAAACCGCATGTGCACAATTCAGGATGGGTACAAAGTCCGGGTCAGTACGCCTTAAAAGATTCGACCCAGTATCCCCGCCTTGAAAAATATGTGAAAGGGGTTGTTTCCAAGTTTGCAACTGATCCAAGGATTCTGGGATGGGATGTCTGGAACGAACCGGATAACATGACCGGCGCCTCTTACGAAAAGGTTGAAATCCCCAACAAGGTAGCATACGTCCTTCCCCTGCTGAAAAAGACCTTTGAATGGTCCCGCTCAGTAAACCCCGCCCAGCCGCTGACTTCAGGTATATGGGCGGGAGACTGGTCATCTCCCAGCGAATTAAAGCCGATAGAAAAACTTCAGCTGGAAGAATCCGACATCATCTCGTTTCACAACTATGATACCCCGCAGGAATTTGAAAAGCGGATCCGGCTTCTGCAAAGGTATAACAAGCCGATCCTTTGTACGGAGTACATGGCCCGCCCGAACGGAAGCATGTTCCAGGGTTTCCTGCCCATAGCCCAGAAATACCATGTTGCCATGTACAACTGGGGATTTGTAAACGGAAAGAGCCAAACCATTTATCCCTGGGACAGCTGGACAAAAACCTATACCTCCGAACCCCCGCTCTGGTTTCACGATATCTTTCAAAAAGATGGCACGCCGTACAAGCCGGAAGAAGTAGAGGCTATTCGCAAACTGACAAAGGAAGGCATACACGCAAACTGAGAAACCCAGCGGCGAGCAATGCAGTAAGGAAAATGAGTTCACCGTTTACACAACCCAAAGCTTTATGATAAAAGAGGATAGAGCGCTTTTATCATAAAGCTTTTCCGCGTTTAACCAACCCGGAACTTTTCCTATTGGTCATCAAGTCCGTATCAATCCTGTACATCCACTGTACGATACCGTACAATCATAATCCGACGCTGTATTCAACAAACTGATTTTCAAAACCTAGTGAGCTGGCACGATCTTCCTTTACACAACGCTTTCAAGTGCAAAAAATATTGAAATGAATCAGGTGGTGTGCGGTGGTGAAAAGCAGTATACGAAATGCATACATATAATACATGATGGCAGCAACCCACCCCTTTACCAAGCGGAAGTCGATTGATCGTATAGCCGTTTGCCATCAACAGGTAAGCAGCAGCGCGCGGATCATCAGAACCATGCCCATCAAATCAGTTATATTATGTTTAGAAGTTTTTTCAAGATAGCTATCCGTAATCTTTCCAAGAACAAATTCTTCACCCTGCTCAATGTGATCGGCCTTGCCCTTGGCATGTCGCTCAGCTTGTTATATGTTGCATTGCTCGTCTTTCTTTCCGGCTATGATGGCTTTCATCCTCTGAAGGACCGCATCTACAGGGTAACGACACAAGTCAATGACAATATAGAAAATCCCCGGTATGCATCGGCTCCTGCCGGTATTGCACAAAAAATACAGGAAGGCATCACAGGAGTAGAAAAAGCAGTCCGTATAGACGGATCACTCGGTGGTGAGGCGATCTATCACGAAAAAAAGATCGGGCTGCAGGGCTATTTTGCAGACCCTGAATTTCTGCAGGTATTCAACTTTCCGCTTCTGCGGGGAAACAAGTTGACCGCCCTTAATAAACCGAATGCACTTGTTATTTCTGAATCGGAAGCCACAAAATTTTTTGGCAAGAAAGACGCCATGGGTGAAGTAATCAGCATGGCGCCCTATGGAGATTTTGTGATTACCGGTATCTTTAAAGACCTTCCTGTAAACTCACACATGCAATTTGATGCAGTTGCATCTTATGCCACGCTAAGATCTTATAAAGGGACTGCTTTTCCAGAGTACGAAGAAAGTTGGAAATCATTCTCAAATTCGTATGTGTATCTTCTTCTCTCCGAAGGGACCGAGCCCGGTAACATTGAACATGATCTGAAAGAACTGGCAAGACAGAAATATGCGAAACAGCAAATAAAAGCATCCTTTGCGCTTCAATCTTTGCATAAAATTGTACCGGGTCCTGAACTATATAATCCAATCGGTCCGAACTGGGGTTACCAGGGACTTCTGATCTTAGGTTTGCTGACGCTGATCGTGCTGGTACCAGCTTGTTCAAACTATGCCAGTCTGGCTATTTCGCAATCGCTGGAGCGAATGAAAGAAATTGGGGTTAGAAAGGTGATGGGAGGACAAAAAAAGCAGATCTTTTCCCAGTTCATTGTAGAATCAGTGATTATTGTGCTACTGGCCCTGCTTCTCTCCTATCCCCTGTTTGAGATCATACGGGGTAACTTATTAAGCCAGCTGGTTGAAACTTCCCCGATGGATTTATCACCTACCCTGCCCACCTTTACCGGGTTCTTTTTATTTGCGGTCGTGGTTGGTATGGCTGCCGGTATTGTTCCGGCCCTTTACTTCTCCCGGCTTTCACCAATCAGTGCTTTAAAAGGCAAAGAAGTAAAGAGCAGCGGCGGCTCATTTTTCCGCAAGCTTGTTTTAACCCTTCAGTTCGTACTTTCCCTGGGATTTATCATGGCCGTCATCATCGTGATCCGGCAATATCAATACTCGGTCAATTATGATTTCGGATTTGAACAACAGAACGTGCTCGATGTTGAATTACAGCACGTTGATCCGCAGCTATTTAAAAATGAATACGGAAAGATCCCATCCGTACATAGCATATCCATGTCATCGCATATTCTTGGGATCGGTGCAGCTGCGGAACAGCAAATTAAAACACCAGACCTGTCTGATTCAATAGAGGCATCATCCATGTCGATAGATGAAGATTACATCTCTAACATGAAACTGAAACTTCTTGCCGGAAAGGGTTTTGGGGAGAATGGTGCAGCAAATTCGCGGCTGATCGTTGTAAATGAAGAGTTCGTGAAAAGCTTGCATTTAAAAGATCCATTTGCTGCGCTCAACAGATCATTTGTGTTAACAGATGGAAGAGAAGTCAGGATCGCGGGCGTTTTGAAAGATTTTCATTATGCAGGCCTCAAGGAACCTGTAAAAAATTTCTTTTTCGAGTATACTCCTGACAGGTTTGTATATGCCAACCTGAAATTAAAATCTGGGGGAGCAGCCGGCAACCTGCAAGCAATGGAAAGAGCATGGAAAAAACTAGGCGGCGAAGGCAAATTCACTGCACAACTTTTTTCCGCTGAAATCAAAGAGGCCTATAGCTTTTATAAAACGATGATGAAGCTATGGGGATTTCTGGGGTTGCTGGCAATTACAGTGGCATGCCTGGGTTTGTTAGGCACGGTAACGTTTACGATAAAGAAACGCGTCAAGGAAATAGGCATCAGAAAAGTAATGGGCGCATCATCCGAAAGCCTCGTGTTTTTGTTATCCAAAGATTTTATCAGTCTGGTGCTTATTGCCAGCATCTTCACTGTTCCGGCCGTCTATTTTCTGATGGATCACCTGCTGGTAAGCATCCAGCATTACAGCGTACAAATTGGCTTCCTGGAAATATTTGCCAGCGTAACCCTTATCCTGTTTTTAGGCCTTACGACCATTCTTTCCCAAACACTCAAAGCAGCCCATGCAAATCCCGTTCATAATTTACGAACAGAATGAGAGGGCCTACAACATCTTCTTCCGGCCGGCATCGTATCCCTGTTTGCAGAATGGCAGAACAGGTACATGCACGCAAAAACTTTGTGTCTCGCATTCGTCAGGCATTGACCTGCTCCGAAACAATTTTTTGGTGTACGCTTCCAAAACCTAATATCATTTTGAATTTAGCGGTAGGGTATTTTATGTTCCGATAGAACACGGTGAATTGGGAGCACAGTTAGTGCCAACAAGATGCTTCTGCCGGAACACGGAATGCCATACCACTAAATTCAAAACGGTATGACTGAAAGTTTCTGCACAACAAGAAGTTACCTTTGCATTTTCCGGGAGATAAATCGAACACAATGAGTTATATGAGGTATTGGCAAATGCAGCAAAGGATACTTAACTCCTGCAGACGCATGAAACGGGTAGTTTGCTTACTGATCATGGCTTTGCTGTGCCACACAGCCTTCAGCCAAAAAGAACGGCCGGTGCTGGACATCCTGCTTACCAATTACCAGTATCCTTACGAGGTAAAATACATGGCTTTCAAGAGCCAGAACCAGGATGTAAAGATGGCCTATATGGATGTTCAGCCTGCCCAACCTAATGGCCACACGGTCGTTCTGCTGCATGGTAAAAACTTCAATGGCGCTTACTGGCGAACAACCATCGAAGCACTGACAAAAAACGGCTTCCGGGTGATTGCGCCGGACCAGATCGGTTTCGGCAAATCATCCAAACCCTCGCATTACCAGTTTACATTTCAGCAACTCGCCCTGAACACCAAAACATTGCTGGATCAGTTACACATCACCCAAATTTACCTGCTGGGGCATTCTATGGGTGGTATGGTAGCTACGCGGTTTGCCTTGATGTATCCTGAAACGGTTGCCAAGCTGGTGCTGGAAAACCCGCTCGGACTGGAAGACTGGAAATTGGTTGCCCCCTATACTTCTGTCGACGAGAACTATGAAAAAGAACTTAAAACAGACTACGAAACAGCGAAGCAATACCAGTCCGCCTCTTACTACGACCAAAAGTGGAAGCCCGGATACGACGAATGGGTGTACCTGCTTACCGGCTGGGTAAAAAGTCCTGATTATCCCCTTGTAGCCATGAACAATGCTCAGACTTCCGATATGATCTTTACACAACCGGTTGTGTATGAGTTTAAAAACATCCGCTCTCCAACCCTGCTGATCATTGGTACAAGAGATAGGACCGCCATCGGCAAAAACACCGTAAAAGATCCTGCCACGCGGGAGAAGATGGGACAGTATCAAATTCTCGGCAAGGAAACGCAAAAGAAAATTCCCCACGCGCAGCTGGTTGAACTGGACAATGTAGGCCATCTGCCCCATATTGAAGCATTTGACCGCTTTATTCAGCCGCTGCTGAAATTTTTAAAAAACAGAGGAACAGCGTGGGCTGCAACCTACTGAACCGCATTAAGCTCACCAATCCCTACCCGGCCGCCACTGACCAGGCTGGTGATGTCAAAGCGGATATAACGGGCAGTTACCGGCGCGATAAAATTGATGTTCTTTATATCAGGATTGGTGGCTGACGAGCTACTGGCTGGCCCTGTTCCCTTCCAGCTTCCCTGTGCGGCAAATAAGGTATTGTCGGCACTGGTTGAAACCGTGATTGCTGTTGGGTTTTCTGCCACGGCTACATAATTGGGCGTGAACCTGAGGCCTTTTATTGTTCTTGCGCTGCCCATATCCAATATGACCCATTTGGCGGCTGTAGTGCTATTGCTTGAACGCCAGGCTGTGGTATTGCTGCCATCGAGCATGGCTGGTCCCAATGCGCCGGCAGTGGTATTGCTGACCGTTACACTCCAGCCCGTGCGGCTTATCAGCGTACCGGCGAGCGTAGCCTGTGCCGTGTCTATATTGGTATAGCTATATGTAACATTCACATAGGCCGCGCGCTGGTTGGAGCTGATGGCAGCGCCCTTATCAGCGCCCTCAAGCTGGGTAATGCGGAGGGGCAGCAGGTAGCCTGCCGGGTCTTTGAGCAGCTCGGGATGGGTGAGTTCTATCTGCAGCGAATCTGTGCTTACACTGCCGGCCTTGATCCTGAACTTGCCGGGGTTCACGAGGCGGTATGTATTCTCCGGAAGCGTGAGCATGCTTGTTCCGTTTGCCTTGTTGTAGCTCCTTACCAGGGATGTATCTGTGGCGATCGTTACATCAATGTCTGCTGCTGCTTCGCGTGTTGCGCGGGGAGCCACTTTGGCCATTGTAACACCTGAAACAGCGATTGGTGTGTGCAACAGCGGAAGGGTAATGGTGTTGTTGGCAGAACTGTATTCACCAGGCAGGTAAACCAGCAGCTCCGATGAATTGATTCCATCATCTTTCTTGCAAGAGGCCAGCACAGCGGTCAGGATAAGTACCTGCGCTGCCTGTTTGAGTGTAGGACTGAATGCTATCTTCATACAAAATAATAATCTTTTTATTGAGCACATTTGTTATCTGCAGCCGTGTTCCAGACCGGTGCCTTGGGCCAGGTCATATCGCGCCCTTTTCCGGTTATATCCCGGAAGATACTGCCTGATCCTTCGTTCAATTTCCAATACCCGATCAATCCGTTGGCACCTGCATCCACGCCGCAAATGCCTTCCTGTATGTCGGTCACGGAAAGAGCCCTGTTCCAGAACCGCACTTCTGCAATACGGCCCAGAAACCGTTGCGCTGTTTGGTAGCCCGCGTACGACATACCCAGCTCCAGCGCACCCAGCTGGTAAACTTTTCCAGCTCCGTCGAAGCTGGCGTCCAGCTTGCCGTTCACGTACATCTTATAAGAAGTGCCGTCGTACACACAGGAGATGGTGTACCAGGTATTCAGGGCAAACAACGTGGTTGAAAACGTGCTGCCTTCCGCGGAAACCCATTGCAGCTGGTTTACCTGGCTGCCTGCTTCACCAAAACGCAGCAGGTTGGGCAGCGACTGGTCCACCGGCCCCCAGTTGCAAAGGCGGCTGATGGGCGGACTGCCGGTATGCCAGCTGTTGATATAACATTTGATCTCGAATGTATACTTGGAGATATCGTTCAACGGTGTGGTGAAGGAGTAGGGATAGTAGAAATTGGGATCAGAAATATCGATGGATTTAAAAGAGATCACCCGGGCCACTTTCAGATAGATGGTTCGGGAAGCTTCCAGCACTTCCAGCGGACCACTCACATTCCGGATGGTCACGGGCAGAATATAAGTTCTTCCGTCTATCAATGCAGCCGTTGATGTAATGCGCACGATGACCGCATTTGAAATAGCTGTTCCGGCCTTGATAACACCTGTGGTACCCGACAGCTCATAACTGCCTGCCGGCAGCGCATAATAGTTGGCGGAGGTTTCTGAATTGTATGCGGCTACCAGGCTGGTATCTGCGGCAAAGTTCACCGTGATGTCTTCATCAACTTTTTTGGTGGCCGTTGCGCTCACACCAAAACTGGAAGGCGTGTTCTCCACCGTGAATTTTACCAGTTTGCCATTTTCCGTACCGGTCACCAGGATCACATCCTTCAGATCGGCAAATTTTTTACAACCGCCGCAAAGAGCGATCACGCCAAAAAGTGACAGGCACAATAAAAAGCGGAAACGGGGGGCTGAACCTTTCATACCGATTGTTTTTTTCAGAACAGCTTGAAATTTATTTTACCGCCGGATTGGCGATCTGGATACAACGCCGTACGAAATTGTATGGACGCACATTGTTGTTGTAATCCCTGTCGAAATAAAAAGCGCCAAAACCGGCTTTTTTTCCCTGCGTTGGTTGCCAGCGGGCCATGCCTTCCAGCGAGTACATCAGCGCACCATCCAACGGACTGATGGTATTTCCACTGGCTTCTGTAAACGGTGAACCGCCATTGTCCCACCACTGTCCAAAGTTTTCGGTTACCACAAATTTTCTGGTCGGGCACCAGCTTACCAGGTTGTACCGGGTCTGCAGGAATGTCGCCGAACTCGTTGTAGTCCCTTGCGTGTAAGCCTGGTTCACCAACAGATCAATGTAGGGTGCTATGGTATTGGGAAGCACGTTCTGGTAATAATCCACTACCAGGTACTTGCCTGTGCCCGAGCGCGGCCCTACCCTTTCGCTGCAGTACTGCACCAGCTTGGCAAAATTGGAAGCATCCGCCAGGTAAGCGCCTGCCGTTGGTTCCCAATCCAGATCGATGCCATCCAGGTCGTAAGTGAATGCCATATCGGTCAAAAACTTGGCGTAGTTCTTCAATCCCTGATCGCTTTTTTCAAAGCCGCGCGCCTCCAGGTTTACAATTGTCGGGATCAGCATTTTGATGCCGCGCACTTCTCTTGCTTTGCGCATTTCCGTGTACGCGATCGGGTTGTAGGTGGAAAGAGAATCGTTTTGTTTGTCGGAAGGCACACCCATCCAAAGGCTGCAAAAATCAAGGCTGTCCGGCAGTCCCGCAATGTGCTCGCCCCAGGAAGCCGATTTTTTGTATTCTGCCGTAACGCCTTCTTTTTGCGCGTAAGCGGCGAACCAGCCATAAAAGACCTGGTGCTCTGTTTTTTTATACGCGCGCAGGTTGGCAAAATACGCATCGCTGTATTGATAAGGCGGCTGGATCTGTTCGTTTTCCGGCAGGTTGTTTTTCTTGCAGGCAGCAAAGCCCCCGATACAGATCAGCCACACACAAAAAGTTTTTATTCTTCTCATCTGAAATTTGATTGGTATGGTCATCGCATTACTTTTTGTCCCACCAGAGTTTTGTTCCGCCATTGTCAGCTCCGCCCAGCAGGGTAACAGCACCGGCAACGCCAGCAGCATTGGTCTGGTACTCTGTCGCAGGAAAGGGCAGCCGGCGTATCTGCGTAGTGGTACTAATAGCTCCCTGGCTGTTGTTAACCACAACCGGAAATACTTTCGGATAGCCTGTGCGCCTGAACTCGGACCAGGCTTCCTGTCCATCCGGAAAAATAGCGATCCATTTTTGGGTGACGATGCGCTCCAGGTTGTTTTCAAAACTGCCGACAGCATTCCACTTGACCGTTATCGTACTCAGGGAGCTGCTTCCCATTGCGATATTGTTGGTCGTTCTTTTTGGATCGGAATAAGCAGCCGGCACACTTGTGCTGTTGCCGATATAGCTATCAGCCCCTGTTGCAACGCCGCTTACAGCAAACGATGTACGGATGCCGCTTTCGTAGAGAGCCTGTGCCGTGCCGCCCATGTTCCAGCCCCTGAGCGCGCCTTCTGCCCGGAGAAAATAAATTTCAGCGGGGTTCATCCACACAATGGGCGTAGTAGCCGAAACATTCAGCTTTGAAAAAGGTCCTTCCGCATAATCTGCTTTGTTGGTGATCGTGATTCCGTTGCGGATGCCATGATACAAACCATCTGAAGCCGGATTGAAATACCGGGGCAGGCGGGGATCGGCATAGCCGGTGAGAAAAGATTCCATGTTCGCGCCCATGCGTATATCCCCGAAATTCTCGCTGATGATATACAGGGGATGATTGTACGTGAGGTTGGCCGTATGCTGCAATTGTGCGATCTCTGCTGCATCCGTCAGCACGCCAGCGGGATGGTTAACAGCAGACTCTGCTGCTGTCTTGGCCTTGGATGGATCGGCGTAAGCCATGCGCATGGCCAGGCGCAGCTTCAGGGAATTGGCAAACCTGATCCATCTGGTTACGTTCCCCCCATATACAAAATCATATTTTGCCAGTGCGGTAGCACCGGGAAAACTGGTGGCAAAATTGTTCAGGATCGATATGGCTGAATCCAGCTCATCGATAAAACGGTAATAAATATCTTTCTGGCTGTCGTAGGTATTTTGCAGCGAGCCGTTTCCAAAGTTGAGATATGGGAGCGGGCCATACATATCTGTTGTCCGGTGCAGCGCCTCCACTTTCACAATGGTAGCCATGGCATATACCTGCGGGGTTTCTGCCTGTGCCTTTTTCCGGATTGCATTCCAGGCCGGCATGATGCCAACAAATGCCCTGGAAAAAGCCTGTCCGTACCACTGGGGTATGAGGGCATAGGTGGTATTGTTGGCGCCTGAATACCAGTTGTTGCTGGCGCCCATGTAGCCTGCATATACATCGCCCGCCAGGTTTTGTACGGTCTGGTAAACCTCGTCACCAAAATCAGGCGGCTGTGCGACCGGGAAAACGTTTTTTTCCAGCTGCACAAAAAAAGAACCTGTGGAAAGATTATCAGCCTGCAGCATTTCATCGGTGGATTGCTGCGTATTGCTGTTGTACCTGTCGAAGTTTTTTGTACAGCCAGTTACCAGCAAAAGGAGCAGGGGCACCCACAGGTTTGCTTGTGCAGCCGGCGAGAAGAATTTATGTACAATCATAATCATTTGCTTGCATGTTATCAGAACCGCAGCCTGGCTGCAAAACCAAGGCTTCTTAAACTGGGTTGCATAAAATAATCAATGCCCTGGTAATAGGTGCCTGTGTTTGCCGTAAGCTCCGGATCAAACGGAGCCTTGTTATACAGCATGAGCAGGTTGCGGCCGGTCAGAGAAAGGTTGATGCCTTTGATCCAAGGTATGGAACGGTTTACCGGCACATCGTAGCTGAGCGATGCCTCTCCCAGCCGCACATTGGTCGCGCTGTAAACATACATGGAACCGATGCCGGATGTGCCGCCGCCCACCGTCTGGTAAAAAGCCTGCGCAGGTAACAAGTACCCATTGATCCTGGCCCCGCCTCCGTCTCTTGCCCGGGCCGATGCTTCAGATACACCAAAAGCATCCATGATGGCCTGTGTAACCGAAACAGCTACGCCGCCCACCCGAGCAGTTACCAGAAAACCCAGGTTAAAGTTTTTAAACTGAAAGCTGTTCCTGAAGCCCAGGTTGTATTTGGGATTGGCATTGCCTGCCTTTACATACCGTGTCTGGTCCGGGTAAACATTGAATGAAGTGGAGTTTACCCATATATATCCATGCTCGTCCTGCTTCAGGGTGTTTACATAAATATCGCCCATTGATCCTCCGGTAACCATGATCATTTTATAGCTCGTGGTACCACCCATGTCAAGACTGTCGAGTGATACTGTTTCGCCTGTTTGCTTGTTGGTGTAAGCCGGCAGCAGCTGTACAATTTTGTTGCGGTTGAGGGAGTAAACCAGGTTGGAGGTCCAGTGCAGCTCACCAAAATCCTGGTTCAGCGCCAGCGAGAGCTCGATGCCTTTGTTATCGATCTGACCTGCATTGATGTAAAAGCTTGTATAGCCCGAGCTGGGTGACAGCGTCGGGTTAAACAGCTGGTTGTAGGTAGACGATTTGTATACAGTTGCATCCAGCCTCAGCTTGTTGCGCAGAAACCCCAAGTTGATCCCTGCTTCGTACGATTTTGTTCTTTCCGGTTCCAGTCCGCTCGCTGGCAGGTACGTACTGGTTTGCGGATACCCGCCGATGGAAGGGTAAGTGGCCTTGCTGACAAAGGGTGGTGGCGCGTTGCCTACCTCACTGTACGAGGTCCTCACTTTCACATACGACAGCTTCCCCGGCCTGAGATGGAGTATATCAGACAGAACACCCGACAGTCCGATAGAAGGATAAAAGAAGGAAGTGGAGCCCGTATTGATCAACGGTGATGCCCAGTCGTTCCTTCCCGTAGCATCCAGAAAAACGAGTCCTTTGAAACCTACCTGCACATCGGCAAACACGCTTTGCGTTTGCACATGGTTGCCCTCACCGTACAGGGAAGAGGCGGACAGGTTGAGGTTGTTGTAAGAAAATAAATTGGGCACGCTCTGAAGCTGTCCGCCGATGCTGGAATAATCATAGATCACGTCCTGTATACTGGTACCCAGGTTGGCATTGACAGATATATCCTGCACCCGCTTGTTTATATTCAGCAGCGCATCTGCATAAATCTGCTGGGTGTTGATGTTATAACGGTAATAAGAGCCGGCTTCTCCTGCAAACAGGCCGGAAGTAGAGGCATAGTATTTTCTCTCATTCAAAGCCGTATTGCGGTCGAACCTGCCCCGGGCTGTGATATTGATAGCAGGATTGATGTCATATTTCAGCGCAGCGCTCATCAGCACCCGGTGCTTGTTGTTGCCGAACAGATCCCTTTCCGTGATCCAGTAAGGATTTTGCATCTGAAAACCCAGGTCGCCAAAAGGCCAGTACTGTGTCTTGAAATTGCGGGTGGGATTGTACCGTTCGTAAGCCTGGTATTTCCGGATATCATCGCTCCGGGGAAAAAGGTAGACGGGAACGAGCGGATTAAAATATTGTCCCTGTGCCAGCATGTTCTGTTCTTCCAGCTTTACATACATCATACTCAGGTCCATGCTGATCTTATCATTGAGAAACTTGCTGGTATTGCGGAAAGACACATTGTACCGGTTCAGGTCATTGTTATGGATGATGCCTTGTCCGTTGACAGTTCCAAGAGAAAGGTAGGTTTGATTTTTATCCGTACCCGTTGACAGGCTAACCGTATTGGTGATGTTAACGCCCGTCTGAAAAAAATCGGTTGGCTCATAGGTTGAGGGGGTTTTCAGCTTTTCTCCCCAGCTGTAATAGCTTCCTGCCTCCGACCCGTAGGATTGCTGAAAACGCGGCATAACAAAGGGACTGAAAAAAGTAGAGCTGTTGGAAGCTGTAACAGAAAGACCGCCTCTTGCACCCTTTTTGGTTGTTACCATGATGACCCCGTTTGCAGCCTGGCTGCCATACAGGGCTGCAGCTGAAGGTCCGCTAAGGACCGAGATCGATTCTATATCTTCCGGATTGATATTGGAAATACCATCGCCTGTTTGCCCTGCACCGGAAAATACATCATTGGGTTGCGCGTTGGAAAGAGGCGGCATCGGTATCCCATCCACTACATAGAGGGCATTGTTGTTGGTCGGACTTAACGACTTTGTGCCCCGTAAGATGACCCGTGCAGATCCGCCGATGCCAGCAGAGGAGCTGTTGATGGTTACGCCTGCTACCTTGCCTGCCAGGCTGTTGACGAAGTTGGCATCTTTCACCCGGTTTACTTCTTCTCCCTTCAGTTCCTGTACATTGTAGGTGAGCGCCTTGCTCCTTCTGGCTATACCCAGGGCTGTTACC
>JADCRZ010000129.1 GCA_015069695.1 Williamsia sp. | reverse complement strand
CTGAACTGCCAGCCGGAAATGACAATAGCACTGCGCAGGACAATCCTGATGCAACACCATCAACTGAAAACACCAACGAAAACAGAACTTCCAAAAACGCCATCCTGCTCGATACTATACATACGGCTTTGCAGCAGATTGAGTCTGCCATTCATGTAACAGAAAAAGCTGCACAGAAGAATGATGCAACTACCATCCGGCTCAGCACCACCCGTATTGCCGATGCCTCTTTGCAAATCAGTGGTCTTTCATTACTGTTAGATGTAAAAGGAAAAGAGAACCTCTATATGCTGGCTACCAGCCTGCGCCATGCTGCGGAGAACCTGCGCACAATGGCTAAGAAAAGCACACCAGTAAAGAGCGAAATGAGGGAGAGCATTAGTGAAATGAAAATCAAATTGAGCAGCTTGTCTACGGGTATCAGCTTTGTAAATTAGCCTCTTGGCGTTGCGTGTTTCCTTTATCGCTTTCATCCAAAAAAGCAGCGCAGCTTACAATACAAGCAAACCCGGTTTTATTACTTCCTTTGCACCGCCCGCTGAAATTAGAACTCTGGAGCAGTCAGCTATTAATGCCTGCTTTATGTCCGGAAAGTAGGCATTAATAAAATAAAAAACAGAGTATAAATTCCCGAAATTGTAGTTGCTTTGAAGCTGCTTATGAAGAGTGTGAGATTGCTGCTGCTGGCATTTACCCTAAGTATGGCTTGCCATATAACTGCGCAAACGACCTGCCTGCCTGCTTTTATTAAAGAATATGGCGGCAAGGGGCAGGTGCAACCTAAATCCATAACTTCTCTTCCCGATGGAAATCTGATAGTAGCCGGGAGAGGAACAAAAGATGCCAATTCTTCTTATGATGGATTGGTGATGAAATTATCCAATACCGGTACCATCATCTGGTCTTACCTGATTGGCGGCACAGCAGACGATGCCTTTGCCGGTACACTTACTCTTAAAGATGGCAGCCTGCTGCTGTACGGCACAACAGCCTCTTTCGGGTACAATGATGGCAAAGCCTGGCTGGTACATGTTACAAGTACCGGCAACCTGATATGGAGTAAACAAATAGGAACAGATAACGCCGGCGCAGGCAGAATGAAAGCTGCACAGTTACTGGCAAATGGTGATATCGTTTGTACATATAACACAGGCGACAGCACAACAAACAGTAATGCTGTTGTTTGCAGAATCAGGCCCGACGGCAACATACAATGGACACACACATTTGATAACGGCGATAACGACAGCTTCACATCTTTGTCCGTCAGTGGAGATACCCTATATGCGGGTGGCTTTTCTTATGCTGCAACAAAATATGGCGTTATTGTAAAGATAAACAGCAAAGACGGCTCGCTCATTTCTTCTCAAACCCTGCGTAAAGATGGCGATGCTTATCAGAATGAGGTTACGGGTCTTGAGGTGTATGGCGGTATCATCTCATATGGTTTGTGGCTACAAGAAAACAATGGACAGAACCATGGCATTGCACTCGTGCAAACCGACATGCAGGGAAAGTTCTTATTTAAAAGAGAAGGAAAAGATTTTGGTGATACGGCATACACGTTCGTGCGCCGGTCGCACGATAGCGGCTTCCTGATTATGCGCACAGATATCATGTCTGCCGGTTCTTCTACATTAGTCAAAGTCAACAGGTTTGCTTCCTCGGGCTGGGGCAATATATTGGGTGTTCTGAGCTGGCAACGACAGGTCAATTATGCACTTGATCTAACACCTGATGGCGGTTACATCTCGGCAGGCTATCATGGTGATAATAATTATTTCCCCGTCGTTATGAACATCATGAAGATGGCAGCCAACGGCGAAACAGGAACTTGTCGCCCGGGAACGGTAGGTATGTTCTTCGACACGCTAAGCCCCATAGAATATGCACCTCTTACCTGGCGTTCCGATGGCATCCTAACACCTGTTCTTGATGAAATAGTTTCTCCTTCCGTTCTGCCGTCTGCTAATACGGAAACCAAACTTTGCGATACTTCATTCTGCATCGACAAAACACCATTGCCGGCAGGCTGCAGCAAAACCTATCGTATTGAATATGCGTCTGATCAGGCAACTCGTTTTCGGGACGCCCTTACCACAGAAAACGGTGAAAAAATGGTGGTGGGAGAGTTGGGAGCCAATTCAGCAGTCGTGAAAATAAAGGCTAACGGCGATGTCGCCTGGACAAAAATGGTTGAAGAATTTGCCAACAATACCGAACTCACGCGCATTTTACGAACAGGTGATGGCAATTGGCTTTTGTTTGGCGTCAGCACTTTTGTAACCAATCATTACCAATCAGGTGGGTTTGTTATGGTTAAAATAGATGGTGATGGCAATGTTATCTGGACCCGTCATTCCGGGCGATACAGTATGATTAGGGTTGCCGATGTGGCGGCTACACCTGATAACGGATTCATCGCCGTTCTGAATGAGGATGTTGGCAGCGGACATACCTATTCCATTGTCATCCGCTACGATGCAGATGCTAATATCATCTGGAAAAAAGAGTTGAAGCATTTTGTAGCTGCTCCCATTTACAGGTCGGTTACCTGCAACAGCAAAGCTGTATTTCTTGCATATGATTCTTACGACTATTATAGCTTCAACAGGTTTGGGGTTGACAAGCTTGACCTGGCTACAGGAAACCCGTTATGGAGTGAGCGGTTTACCACCGGCAACGATAATATGCAGCGCATCAACAGGATCTGTCAGGTAAATGATACCGCCTACCTGTTTGTGAACAACCTGACACCTATGAATCCTTTTATGTCTATCCAGAAT
>JADCRZ010000128.1 GCA_015069695.1 Williamsia sp. | reverse complement strand
ATTCAACATTAGGCAAAACTTGTGCTTTTTTATAAGGCCCTTATCTTGAATCCCTTAATAAATAATCCTAAACAGCTTCAAGAAAAAAAGTAGACGGAGTCTATGTTTCAAACAGCCTTGACTTTTTTGGTTCTTTTTGCGTCAAGGCAAAAAGAACACGGAGTCTTAAGAAGACAAAGAACTCATCATGACCGCCTCCGAAAAGCGTTCCATTTCTTCCAGCTGTGGACTGCACTGCAGGAGAAATAAATCGACGCCCGCTTGTTCAAATTCTTCGATCTTGTCGGCGATCTGGGCGGGGGTGCCGGTGAGGCCGCTGCGCAGGCCCCTGTTGGATACGCTGTAGTCTTCCAGCGATACGCGTTGCTCGAGTTGGGTGCCGGCCAGCCATTGCTGGTAGTTTTTGTAACCGGCGCTGCCTTCGCGTACATTGGTGATCCGCTCGATTTCTTTTTTTACTTCCTGCTCTGTGTCGCGCACGATGCTGTAAGCGGCTACGCCAAATTTCATGGGCGGCAAACCCTTGCGTTCCCTTCTTTCCCGCATGTCGCTGATGCGTTTGCCGATGGATTGCGGCGTATCGCCGTGCATCACATAGGCATCGCAGGTGGTGGATATGAGTTCTTTGGCCGCTTCCGATTCACCGCCGGCATAGATGGTGGGGCGCGGACGGGCAGCCGGTTTTGGCTGCAGCACATTTTCTTTTACCTGGTAGTATTTACCGGCAAAAGAATAATGATCCTTTTTCCAGACATTGTCGATCACGGTAAGCCATTCAGCTGTACGCGCATAGCGGTCATCGTGTTGCTCGAAATGGACACCGTATTTTTCTGCTTCATCCCTCCACCAGGAAGAAACGACGTTGAGAGATAAGCGGCCGCCGCTGATATTGTCTATGTTCGAGGCCTGTTTGGCCAGCAGGGCAGGGTTGTGAAAGGTAGGCCGCACGGCTACCATCAGCTCCAGTTTGCTGGTAACTGCAGCCAGGGCTGCAGCTGTAGACCAGGCGTCCAGGGAGGGAGCTTCTTCTCCCTTGATATCATTTAAATTGAGTTCAGCGATCAGGCTGAGGTCATAGCCCAGTTCTTCACTCCGGATGGCCAGGCGTTTTACATAATCCCAGCTGGCTTCCATGTTTTCATCATCTACATTGCGCAGCCAGCCGCCGAATACCGGCATCCAATATCCCCATCTCATAAGCTTGCTTTATAATTTCAGGTTTTAAAAACTGTGTGCCACCATTTCAAAAGGAGCTACATGCACTTGTTGCTCCAGAAAATCAACCAGCTTTTCGTGCGGGTTGAAGCCAATCACGTTTACGGCATCGGCCACAAAATTCGACAGGGCATTTACATCGTAGTACAATACTTCGCCGTCGCGGTCATCTACCATATACTCGATACCACCTACGTCGATATTGCATTTTTGTACAATGGTTTCAATGGCCTCAATGATGTGGGCAGGTGGCTGGTAGGCTTCTACCTTTAAGCCATTCTTGGGTGCATCCAGGGCACAGGCATTGCGCACAAGCTCTTTGCCGCTGCTGGTTTGGCAGATATCTGCCGGACAAAGATTGAAGGTATCCCCGGTTGTATACACGCGGATGGCATAAAGATATTGACCGCCCAGGGTTTCTACCCGGGTGATATAACCGCCGCGCGCCGGCACAAATTCCTGCACCAGGGCCGTCATATCAACACCAAAAAGAATGCTGCCATCAGCCACAGCTGCTTTTAGCTCATCGAGTGAGTCAAAGCGGGTGATGCCTGCGCCGCTTCCGCCGATATTGGCTTTTACCACAATCGGAAAACGCAGTCCCTGTGTAGCTTCTGCCAGTTGTGATGTGTGGTTCACAACCCTTGCTTTCGGATACTTTAAACCCAGCGATTGCAACAATACCAGCTGGAGCGCTTTGGAAGTTTCATACGTAAAAGCCTTGTATCCGTTGATGACCCGCAAGCCCGTAGTTTCCAGGTGCTTGAGGTAATTGAGTGTATAAAACATGCCTTGCACCCCATCACGCAGATAGGCGGAAGGACTCATCCTGTTGAAGAGCAACGCGAAATCGGGTCTGCCCTCTTCTATCGCAAAACGGTGCTGGGCCGGATTGAGAGAAACATGCGGAATGCCCCGTTTGTCCAGTTCTGCAAACAGCGGCTTAAACCAATCAGGATGTTCATGATAAATGGCGAACGGTTGCATAAATGATGTGCTGGTTTAAATGATAAAAGTAAAGCATTTGTTGGTGAACCAGCACAGATAACCCGCTTAATTCTGTTTCCTGATGGGATGTAGGTTGCGGCCATAATATACATCTGCCGGAACATGGTGATTGGTATATACCCGGTCAAGGATGCCATAAAGAACAGGGTCATAACTTTTGAGCTCATCAGGGGTTTGAAGCCGGGTATTGCCATCCCAGAATTCAATGTTAGACCAGAACCACCACTGGGTCCCTTCCGCCCAGTACTCCGCTACTGTATTGATGGCGTACTGTCCTTTGTATTGTCCGCGCGCTTTGGCCGCTTCATATGCTTTTCCGATTTCTGCAAACAAGGCAGGATCGGCTGCACTCAGGGCACTCATGATATTATGACTGAACTCGTGAACAAGAATGTTTTCTCCGTAATACCGGGTGCCGGCATAACCGAGCAGGTTTTCTTCTGCACAGGAAGTGATGTTTCCACCCATGCCTCTTGCCCGGCGGTTCCAGTATTCGCGATCCGTCATGCTGGCGATGCCACCGGGCTTGTTATAATTTTCCCGCTCACCGGGTGTAAGCCGCCGGTCATCAATCGTGGGTTT
>JADCRZ010000127.1 GCA_015069695.1 Williamsia sp. | reverse complement strand
CAACTGGTTTTGCACACCGCCGCCATCAGATACTTTGGTATAAAAGGGCTTTGAAAAATCGCCGCCTGCCTGGTCAAATGCCACTTCGTACAATACCAATGAACCGTCGGCTGCTCTTGCCTGGTCCCAGCTAAACAGATGCGTTGGATTTGCTGTTGGGTCAAGCTTGATATACAGGTTATCATCCGGCGAAAAAATGGAGGGCACAGCGGTCAGGTTTTCATCAATATCACGCGTATCTTTCTTACAATAATTGAAGAGAAGACACACTGTAAAGAAGAACAAAGCGCTTTTGGCAATCGTATGTTTCATGTCAGTTTTTTTAATCAGTTTGTGTATTAGTAATTGGGATTTTGAGTTAAGTTACTGTTCAACGAAATCTCTGTTGGCGGCACCGGCCACAGGTAATTTTTGCTTGCATCAAACACGCGGAGCTGCGCGCGGATATAGCCGTTGTCAACCGTCGGGTCGCCAAATTTGGCACCATGTGCCCAGGTGTTTAATACCGATTCAGCAATCTTCCATCTGCGGATGTCATCAATGCGAATGCCTTCCATGGCAAACTCGCAGCGGCGCTCATTGCGAACCAGTTCTGTCATATCAACTGTGCTGCCGGGATAGTCCAATGCGCCTACATCAGTAAAGCCCGCACGGGAGCGCAAAGCACGAATGGTTTGGTTCCAAACATCTTCTGTCATTTGCCCTAAAGCGTTCTTAGCTTCGGCATACATCAGCAACACTTCTGCATAACGGATGAGATGAATGTTTAAGCCGGAACTGATGCCGGGCGCGGTATATTCCGGATCCCAATATTTTCTCCAGTAATAGCCTGTAGCTGAGCCCTGACCGGAATTACTATACTCGTTTGCAGAAGAAGCACCTGCGGGTGTAGAGCCGGGTTTTATGTAAATGATTTGTGTGCTGCCATCAGGGTTTGTCCAAACGTATTGATCATACACAACGGTTGCTGTCAGGCGCGGGTCGCGATTCGTGTAAGGATTGTTTTCATCATAACCGGAAGCCGCATCAGCAATCGGTTTTCCGTTCAGCATTATGTATGAATTAACCAACTCTTGTGTAGGTGATAAACCACCGGTACGCGCGCCTGCAGAAATGGGTGCAAAATCAAAGTAATCGCCCCAGGCACGAAGCGTGGGAACATACTCCAAATCAAAAATATTCTCACTACTGTTTTTGTTTACTGTCATATCACTAAACAGCGAAGTGTAATCAGGTGCCAGCGCATAGGTTCCGTTATCACCATTCATAATCTGCTCGCAAAGCGACACCACATCCTGCATTTTATCGCCATCATACAAATACATTCTTGCCTTTAACGCCAGCGCAGCGCCTTTGGTAATGCGACCATTATCAGCGGCTGCATATTGTGTATTCGATGGTAAAACGGCAGCCACTGCATCCAGCTCGCTGCTGATGAACGCTTCCACATCTGCCTTTGGACTGCGAGCAATGGTTTTGGCTTCATCAGGTGTTACATCATGGTCAAGCAAAGGCACATCGCCATACCATTTCATTAAGTTGAAATGATGCCAGGCACGAATGAAGCGAACCTCGGCTTTCATGCGCTCTTTTACAGCGGCATCAAGCGTAGTGTTATTGTCCACATTGTCTAAAAAGATATTGCACGATTTGATACCAGCGTAGTAATATGCCCAGTCGCTGCGAAACCTGTCGAGCGTGGGTGTAAAGTTGCCGCTGGCAATGGTGCTCACGCCATTCGCACTGCCGGCTTTAGCCACCGCATTATCTGATAAGCCTTCATCGTAAAAAACAAGCCCGCTGTCATAGATGCCGTTGTAGCAATTGTTCAACGCATTGTTCACGTTAGCATCCGATTGCCAGAAGGTAAGTTCTGTGTAGCGGTTGGTCGGTGCGAGGTCAAGCTTTTTGCAGCTTGCAGCCACTATGACCAGGAATAGCGGCAATAAAAATTTATATGACAAACACGATTTCATATTTCTGTTTTGGGGTGATTAAAATGTAATGTCAAGACCGCCGCCGTAGAACACAGGCAGGAAGTAAGCACGGGCACTGTTGGCGCCTGCACTCAGGTCAGTATTGTTGTTAAACTCTGTGATTTCAGGATCCAGAAAGCTAAGCTTCGTAAGCGTTATCAGGTTCTGTCCCGTGAAGTAAATTCTCACTTTGCTCATACCGGCTTTTGATGTGATGCGCTGTGGAATGGTATAGCCAATCTGCAGGTTTTTCAAGCGCGCGTAAGCCGCGTTGAACAGGAAGATGTCAGAACCGATACGATAGTTATTGGCATTATCAGCAGAGCCATTTTCCGACAGCTTCGGCCATTTTGCATCTGGGTTAGTTGGCGTCCAGAAATCGGTTTGATGCGTGTACATCGTGCCGCCATATCCTACGTGAAAAGGCTCAACCTGTTCGCCACGAATCATGGCATCTCTTTTCCCTACACCCTGCACAAACAATAAGAGGTCGAAACCCTTAACTGCAATGGTATAAGTAAAGCCATATGTGTAGCGCGGAAACGGATTCCCAAGGATAAATTTATCGGCATCGTTGATAACGCCATCACCATTGCGGTCAACAAATTTTACATCGCCCGGCGATACAACAGCACCAGCAGGTTTAGGAGCATTTTTCAGGTCGTCAAGATTCTGAAAATAACCATCGCGTTTGTAGCCATAATACACCGTAATGGGTTGACCAATGCGACGCAAAAACTGGAATTCTTCTTTACCCAATATCTGCTCTGTAGCGCCGGAACTTAACGCCATCAGCTCATTCAGGTTGTCGGCAATGTTGGCGCTGATGGTCTGCACCACGGTTCTTCCCGGTATGTTGTAAGAGGCCTTCGCTTCCCAGCCTTTATTGCGCACTT
>JADCRZ010000126.1 GCA_015069695.1 Williamsia sp. | reverse complement strand
TGCCAATCCCGGATACAGCTACGATGCAGGTACTTACAGCCTCTCTGTTGTTTATACGGCTACTCAGCAATAACATTATAATACATCAACTCTACTAGAGATCTGGCCATCAATAGTAATCTATAAACTCAACAAAGCCCCCCGGAATATAGAAATCCGGGGGGCTTTGTCTTGAACCAGGATGAAACGGATGAAGGGATTACAGGATTTTTGGATACTGATGCCTATCCCTTTTTCTTTTGTTATGCTACCATTTTTTGTCATTCCGCCGGGGTGTTTCTTGCTGTTGCGCTTGCAGTGGTCTGACGCGCCCCGTGCGGAATCTCTGCGGGGCAGAGGGCTGCGATGATCTGCTAACCTCTTACTAAACAGAAACCGGTCGCTCCGCAGAGATCCTGTAAGGGCGCAGTTCTCTTTGTACTGGCAGGCTGATGCCTGCGCCCTTACAGGATGACAAAGTATGGAGAAATTCCTTACGGGATGATAAATCAAAAAGGAAGAAAGATGACAAAAGGAAAGAGTAGCCTTATCTACCCGCACCCAAAAAAAGCCTGTAATGCCATCATCCGTGTAATCCTTGTTCAGACAAAAGCCTCCGGAAATGATTCCCGGAGGCTTTTTGTTTTTTTGTTAGCTGATCATTGCAATAAACAATGATCTCCCTTCTTTATAGATTGCTGCTTCCTGTGTTGTATGTTCCGGAAGAGCTGCTGGTATTGCTGCTGCTGTTTGTCTGGTCTGATTTCAGGTTTTCTACATCCACTTCGGTGCTGCGGACGGTGTCGCGGATGGTTTCTTCGCGTTCGTTCACGTCTTTGCCTACCCTGACTTCTTCCTTTACATACGCTTCTTTGGCTACAACAGGAACTTCTGCTGATTCTGTGAGCTCGATCGTGCCTTCCCGGAAGTTCTCCAGTTCGTTGGCGTCAACACGGCGGTTGACCGGTGTCCTGTCTACATATACGCGTTCTTCGCGCAAACGCAGGTTTTCTTCTACCGGGCGCTCAACGATGCGGCTGCGCAGGCGTACGCCACCGGTTTCTACTGTTTTCTTGCCTACCTGCAATTGTTCTTCAATCACCGGAATAGAAGCGGTTTCGCCGGTTGCCTGGTTGCTTTGCAGGTTTGTGCTTGTATTTGCTGTACCGCCGGCGCCATATGTTGAATCCTCGTCAATGTTGATAGCACCATAGTCGTCAAGAATATCTGCTGCATCCTCTGCTTCGTCTGCTGACTTGGCATGTACGGTAACAATGGATCTTCCTTCAGCTACATTTGAATAGCGGGAATACCTGTTGTCATTGTCATCATCATCGCCACCGAACAAGTTCCTGAAGAACCTACCTATCTTGCTTTCGCCTTCCTTGTGATCAGATGATGAACTCGTACCGTAAGAAGAACCCGTTCCGGAATCGGATGAGCCTGTATTGTAATTTGATGAACTGGTGTCAATTGCTGAGCTGGTGCCGAAACCATAGGATCCGGTATCTGCGGCAGCCGGGATGGTGCCGGAACCGGTAGAGGAAAAATCTGAATTGCCTGTATTGCTGCTGCTACCGCTGCTTGCTGTAGAAACATCAATGGCTGATCTGTCAAAGCCTTCTTTTACCAGTTGTTCAACTGCATCCTGTGCTTCGCTGGCATTGTCAAAAATGCCGATGACTGTTTGTGACATAATTTGTTTTTTTGTGATGAGAAATTAAGATGGCATTTCATAAGCTAGGATCCGGGCACTGATAGGTTGTTTTCGCCCGGCAGGCGCTCAACTGTTACTTCTTCGGTGCGAAGTGTAACCTGTTGTGATACCTGTGTTTGATGGATCTTTTTGGTGATATGTATTTCTTCGATAAGTTCAATCCGTTTTTCAACAACCACAACTTCCCGCAGTACCGGCACAATCATCGTTTCACCTTCGTAGCGTATCTGCGGCGCGGTTTCTACAAACCTGTTGACCGGAATCCGCTCTACCTGCACTTCTTCCTGCGAAACAGGTATATCAACTGTTTTCTCTTCTTCCTTTACTTTTTTAGAGATCTTTACTTTGCCCGCTTCAACTACTTTTTTCTCAACCTTTAATCTTTCTTCAACAACAGGAATCACCAGCGGCTGGTCCATAGCTGCGCCCTTTGCCGCATCATAGGCTGCTTGTTCTTTATAAGCGGATGTGCCGGTAGTATCTTCCATGTACTCGTTTTTAAAGCAGATAAAAATGGGTAAAATTCATGCCCCCATCTGAAAACTGCTGCCATACAGCTCAGATGGAAACAAAGCCGTTCTTTTTACTCTACAAATGGACTATGAAATTCCACGTTTACCTGCCTGGCATAAAATCATGGACTGTGATCAGGGAGAGATGATAGACGGTGGACAAGTGGCCTATATCCTTGAGGATAGCAGCATAGAAGAAGCATAGAGATGTATCAATTACCATAATCCATTTTCAAGAAAAGTTTTCCGGATCTGGGAAGGAATTGGGTGTGTGCCAAGTTGTTTCTAGCTGATGATCAGCCACTTAGCCCTTCGGCACGGCTTTGGAAACTATAGCAGCATCACACACACAAAAAGAAAAAATCTAAAAAACTGAATACCATGAAAAAGATCCTCACCCTCGTAGTTGTCCTCTTCGCTGCCTTCACCGCTGCTCACGCACAATCTACCTCCACTGCCAGCCAAACCGTTTCTCTTACTCTGCAGAACGCCATTGACATCACCATCAACTCTGCTACCGGTACTAACTTCCTCTTTGATGATGTAGCCAAATACCAGAGCGGACTTACTAACACCAACGCCTCTACCCTGCAGGTAAAATCTAACCGTCCCTGGGCAGTAACGGTGAAAGCTGCCGCTGCTACCTTCTCAGGTCCTGCTGCTCCTGCTACCCAGATGCCTTCTACTGTACTGGGTGTACGCCTGAACGGTGGATCAAGCTTTAC
>JADCRZ010000125.1 GCA_015069695.1 Williamsia sp. | reverse complement strand
CGCATCACGGCAATGTTATTCTGCAGGACGACAATCTGATCGGGGTCGCTGGAGGTTCTGATCTGCAACCGGGCGTTCTCAATCTTTTCGTTGTTTTGGCTGAGCCACTTGCCGAATAGCCGATCTATTAAATCCTGATAGTAGCCTTTGGTGACAAAGGCAATGGTAAAGCGGCTGTGAATGGTTTTTAGCAAATAAGCGGATTTGTACGGCTCGATCTCCTTCTGAAACCGGCCCAGCAATTCGTACAATACACCCTCCTCGTACGGCTCCCCTGGCTTAAAAACCTCAAAGGCTGCTTTGGTGGCCGGTTTGGAGTTGTGCCGGCCGGCGCTGTCGGTATAGTGCAGGGGGGGGCCGTGGGGAATCATGGGCAGAATCGAATAATAAATCATCTGCTGGTAGAAATCCGGGTCGCCGGTTTTAAAGAGCAGCTTGCGCAGGGTTTCCTCGATAAGCTGTTCGCTAATTTTTTCACGCATCTTGACTAACAAATTTGTCTTCTTCGAGTAAAATCATAACCTGCTCCCAGGGGCAGGCCGCCATGTACATAAACCCCTCCCCTTCACTGATCAGCGTTAGGCTCAGCTGATAGTTTGTTTGTTGCAGCACGTAACAGGAGGCAATCCGAAAGGCCGTCACGACTCCGCCATCGACCGGCTCAAAATAAACCCGCTCCTGCTTCAAGTACGCCTTTAACCAGCGGTGTTGCAGCTGCTCGTAAAGCAGCTCACGGGGCCTTCTGGCCAGGGGCGTCAATACCTTACCTTCGGGTGGGTTGACGGGCTTATTGCCCCTGGGTTCGTTCGAGTACTGGTAGAGCACCCTAAACAACAGCTGGAACTCCCGGTATTTATAAACCTGGTTGCTGTAGCCGATGCCCAGCAGACTCCTTCCCCGCAGCTGCACCAGCTCAAACCAGAATCCCGAATCGCCAACGGTAAATTCGAGCAAATTGCCCCAGAGCTTTTTACTCCAATCGAAGCCCAGCAAATGCACGTTTAAGTACGTCTGGGGTCTCATTTGATGGAATACCCTTTTTTGATGAGATAATCGCGGATAGCCTCGTTAAACTGCTCGGTGAGCGGTACGTCTTCATCCATCTTGATTTGATGCAGCATCCTAAACCAGTCGGGGGGAATATAGCCGTTGATGTGCTTGGCCTCCACGGGCGGGGCAATGGGCACCACTTTGGTTTCAATGGGAGCGGCCGGCTGGGAGAGCACCGACTTGAATAAGTCTTTTTTTGCGTCAGTTGTCATAAAGTAATCGTTTAATTGTAGGAAACTAGATCATGAATGGTCGTTTTCTTGCAGCGCTCACACGACATTTGCCTTGGCGATTCGAGTAAACTTTGCAGGTGATCACTGGCCACCCTGGGGGCCATATCGGCGCGGGCCGGGCCTACCCATTCGTAGAGCCGTTTACAGCGCCGGCAGCGGGTTTCGTAGATGTAATGCAAGTCGTGGGTTTGGCTCATTTTTGCACTGGTTTAAAAAGCACTGATAAAGTCAACGTTCCAGCCCAGCTCAGAAAGTCGGGCCTCGATCTGGGCCTCGGAAGCCGTCGAGCACCAGCCCCGCCAGTTGCCCTCCTCGCCTTCGGCTTCTTCGTGGTACCAGAACAGTTTGTCCCGTTTCAGCTGAGCCAGCGTTGAAGCGTCCAGCTGCGAGAGCACTTTGTAATAGGTGGTACCAGATCGAAAGTCGGCCCGGATCGAGAGCCGCATGGTTCGGGTAAAGTGCGCTACGGCCACAAAGACCGGAGGATTAATCGAGCCGGTTGGAATGACTCTGTAGCCGGGCGGATTATCCGACCTGTGGAGCATGAACGGGTAAAAAGCTGGGGTGAACAAACTCGTAAAATTGTTGGTAGCCTGGCACTCGCTATCCAGCGCTAAAATCTGCGCTTTATCGGCCTGGCTCATTTTGGCCGCCACCCACAGCGGCCGAAGCGTACCGTCCGGCAGTACCTGGGCGTAGTGACCCGATTCGGTGAGCACCACGGGCCGAACGGTTTTGCTGACGGGCGTTTGAATCGTTACTTCAAAGGGGGTCATTGCATCATTCTAAACAGTTCCACAGCTACACTTTCAATTTCTTCCCGCGCCTTCAGATCGTCGGAATTGTACACGCCCTCGGAGTAAAACGACCGCTGGTAGGCGACCCGCATTCCCAGGGACGGCTCCATTGCGGGAATGCTAAAGCGTTCCTTGATCAGCTCTTTGGCCTCCTCCCCTACCCGGTTGCGGTGCTGCACCTGCGTAAAGACGATAGCGGCCCGGTAGGGCATTTTCTGGTTGTTGGCGATGATGGTCTCCGAATCGCGCATCGACATCATATCCAGGTAGCCAGGGCGAACCGGTAGCAGAATAAAATCCGAAAACCGGATGATCTGCGCCAGCCGGACATCGTTGCGGGGCGAGGTATCAATGAACGTCAGGTCGTAGCGGTCCGGGTCACGTTCGGCCGTAGCGGCTTCCACCGAAATCAGATCAATACCGGTCAGAAAATCCTTCATCACCGTTAGGCTCCCCTGCGGGTCGGCGTCGGCCATCGCTACGCGCAGGTTCTGTTGCTTGGCGAAATAATACGCCAGGTTAACGGCCAGGGTGGTCTTGCCGACCCCGCCCTTCTGCTGAATAATGGAAATTGTTTTGCTCATTGTATAACCGGATTGATTGTCTCGTAATGCTCGGCCGCGATCAGAAAGCCGGTGAACTCGCCTTCGATTATCTCCACGTCGCCCGGTTCTGCCAGCTGGCCCGTGTAGGGCTTCACGGTAAAGACGTTGCCGATCTGGCGGTTTCGGTAATACCAGTCGAACCGGCGTCGAAAGCCGGTGATGCGGACGCGCAGGGGAATGGGCTTGTTTTTCATGGGACAAATAAAAAACCATCTGGTTAAAAAACCAAATGGTTAAGTGGATAAGTGGTTAAATGGTTAACGAGATTTATTATTTGGCCTG
>JADCRZ010000124.1 GCA_015069695.1 Williamsia sp. | reverse complement strand
TTCTTCTCCCCATCCAATCCCTTCCATCCCCCCAATCCTGTAAATCAAGGTTCAGACGTTCTTCCCCCCGGCCTTTTGAAAGGGGCGTGAAGAAATTTACGGAACGAAGCGTTCAGCAACGAACACGCCTGGTGCTATTCCAAAGCCACATCCATGCAATGGCTGAAAGAAGAACTACTACTCAGATTTAGCTTGTTCGTTGTAGCGTAGTGCAGTAAATTTTAGCCCCTTTCAAAAAGCCTTGATTTTTTTTGCTACTTTTTTTTATCAAGAAAAAAAAGTAGACGGAGTCTCTATGTCTTCCCCAGATCAATTTCTGTATTATCGCCGATATTCAGGCTGCGGCTTTCTCCCTTGAGTTCGGTGTCGCTGCCGATCAGTGATTGTGTAAGTACAATGTCGTTCAAATCGGCGAAGGCACCGATGATAGAATCTTTTACGATGGAATAGTTGATGGTAACTTTTTCGCCAATGGCAACGTTAGGACCAATAATGGAGTTTTTAATGTCGCATCCGGTACCGATGCTGACAGGCTCAATGATAATGGTATTGGCAAAGGGATGATCTTCCGTGTAAACAGGCTTGTGTTTTTTAAGCAAGGTAGCATTGGTTTGCAGCAGGGATTCTTTTTTGCCGCAATCAAACCAGTTCTGCACTTTAAAAGGCTGTATGGTGGCGCCTTTGCGGATCATGCATTCGATGGCATCGGTGAGGTTGTATTCACCGTGGCTCATCATATTGTTTTTGATATTTTCTTCCAGGCATTCAAACAAGGTCTCTGTTTCTTTGATGCGGTAGATACCAACAAGCGCAATATTTGATTTAGGGATATGTGGCTTTTCCACGACCCGGGTAATCAGCCCCTGGTCATTGATCTCGGCCACGCCAAAATCACGCGGATCATCTACCCGCTTTACGCCTACAGCTGAATGCGGTTGGTCAAGAAGTTCTTTTACGTTGTACTCGCAAATAGAATCACCCAGCACAATAAAAACTTCATCTGCACCTACAATGTCCTTGGTGAGATAAATGGCGTGACCGATCCCCTGCCGTTCGCCTTGCTGAATAAAATGGGTGGTGAGCCGGGGATATTTATCCTGTACATAATCCTGGATTTTATCACCCAGGTATCCTACAATAAAAATAAATTCTGTTATACCGGCGGCCTGCAGCTGATCCAAGATGATGCTTAATATCGTGCTTCCTGCCAGAGGGATCAGTGCTTTAGGTTGTGTATACGTATGAGGACGTAGCTTCGTGCCTGCGCCCGCAACGGGAATGATAGCTTTCATCGATCGACTCAATTTTTGTTTTGCCTCCGGAGGGCTTTTACCAGCCCGTCCTGCTGTTTGTTGGCTGCTTTGTATGCCGACAACGGACTGCTGACCTGATAGTAGATTTTAGGTGTACGGATAGTAATAGCTGTTGGATATTGTTGTAAAATAATAAATATTTCAGCAAAAGTAGGAATAACAGCCAACTTGTAACCAAAGAATTAACTTTTAAAAATTTACCACCTGGTCCGCCAAAAACAACCCGTTTCGCCGGCTTTTTAGGTAGGACGCTGCTTTGAATAAAATCTTGTTGAAGAAACGGGGGAACGGTATTTTTGCGCGGGTTTGCTTGCACCCCGCTTTCAGAAAAGCTATTTTTTATCTTAAAAGAGCCTTCATGCAAAAAGATACGCTGGTTTTTGATCTTATCCGCAAAGAACTGGAACGTCAACGTCATGGTATTGAATTGATCGCATCGGAGAATTTTGCATCCCTGCAGGTTATGCAGTCGATGGGCAACGTAATGACAAACAAATATGCAGAAGGCTATCCGGGCAGGCGCTATTATGGCGGCTGCGAGATTGTTGACCAGACCGAACAGCTGGCTATCGACCGGTTAAAACAAATCTTTGGGTGTGCGTACGCCAATGTACAACCTCACAGCGGTGCACAGGCCAATGCTGCCGTGCTGCTGGCCATTCTGCAACCTGGCGATAAAATGCTGGGTCTCGACCTGAGCATGGGCGGTCACCTCACACATGGCGCTACAGTAAACTTCAGCGGAAAATTGTATGAGCCGCATTTCTATGGCATACACAGGGAAAGCGGGCTGGTAGACTACGATACCCTGGAAGAAGTGGCCCTGCGGGAAAAACCCAAAGTGATTGTATGTGGCGCCTCTGCCTATAGCCGCGACTGGGATTATGCCCGCATCCGGCGCGTGGCAGATGAAGTGGGTGCGTTCGTATTTGCCGACATTGCACATCCGGCCGGTCTCATCGCTACCAAACAGCTTCAATCTCCTTTTGAACATTGCCAGTTTGTAACTTCTACCACACACAAAACCCTGCGCGGACCCAGGGGCGGTATCATCCTGATGAAGGAAGATTTTGAAAATCCATTCGGCTTAAAGGATCCCAAGGGCAACCTGCGCATGATGAGCAACCTGCTTGATATGGCGGTGTTTCCCGGCATCCAGGGCGGCCCGCTCGAACACATCATTGCTTCCAAAGCCATCGCCTTCGGCGAGATCCTGCACGAAGATTTTACCGCTTATACCAAACAAATCATCAGCAATGCACAAGCAATGGCCAATGCATTTGTTGGCAAAGGCTACCAGATCATTTCAGGAGGCACCGAAAACCACCTGATGCTGATTGACCTGCGCAACAAAGGCATCAGTGGTAAAAAAGCTGAACAGGCACTCGTGAAAGCCGATATTACCCTCAACAAAAACATGGTTCCTTTTGACGACAAATCAGCCTTTGTAACCTCCGGTATCCGCATCGGTGTACCGGCCATTACAACCCGGGGCATGCAAGTGGAACACATGGATTTTGTGGTGGATGCAGTGGATGAAGTCCTGATGAATGCGGACAACGAAGAGGTGATCACAGCCGTACGCAAGCGGGTGAATGATTTTATGGGGCAGTTTCCTTTGTATCCGGAGTTGGGATGAGGCACTCCGTGTTCTTTTTGCCTTGACGCAAAAAGAACCAAAAAAGTCAAGGCTGAGCGGGGACT
>JADCRZ010000123.1 GCA_015069695.1 Williamsia sp. | reverse complement strand
CGCAAATACCCGCTGGTGATCTTTCTGCATGGCTCCGGCGAGCGGGGCAGCGATAACGAAGCGCAGCTGAAATGGGGTGTTCAAAACTTTGCCACCGATAAGAATATGGTGCAGCATCCCTGTCTTGTGATTGCGCCGCAATGCCCGCTAAACCAGGCCTGGTCGAATGTGAAGCGTTCGCCCAACAGTACCACGATGGAATTGCAATCTGCCCCCAGCAAACCGATGGAGCTGTTGATTGAACTGATCAAGCAAACCGTTGCCAAAATGCCGGTGGATACCAACCGCATTTATATTACCGGCTTATCGATGGGTGGCTATGGAACATTCGATGCGATTGAGCGGTATCCGCGCCTGTTTGCTGCGGCTGTTCCTGTTTGCGGCGGTGGTGATTTATCGAGAGCCGCTTCCATAGCTGGCATGCCGATGTGGATATTTCATGGTACGGAAGATCCCGCTGTGAACGTCGCCAACTCGGTGGAGATGCATGCCGCTTTGCTGAAAGCCGGTGCTCATCCCGGATTGACCATTTATCCCGAGACGGGTCATTTTTCGTGGCTTGCCGCGTACAGTGATGAACACATGATGGAATGGCTGTTCAGGCAGCATAAATAAGGGATATGAGTGTGCGTGAGACGGGCTGATGCGTGTCTCATTTCCTTTCTAAGATAGATGTGAAACAGGAACTTTATAGGAATGGGTTTGATTGAAAGATTAATGAAACAGATAAGAACCACGAAGACACGGAGAACACGAAGACACACGAAGTAAAGACGACTCTTTGTGTTTTTTTGTGTACGTCATGCCTTCGTGGTTTATTTGTTTACTTATAAAAGAGTCGCTTCGCATTTGTGAGTTGCAACTGATATAATAGAAGCGCTGGCAATGTTTTACCGGAAGCTCACGACTGCCTTTCGCGCCATTTCAGGAAGAACTTGTTTAAGTGTATGACATTTTCTAAGCTGCAGCGTGTTTAGCACCACACAATATCCCTTTCAAAAAGGGAAGAAACTTCTCTTGGTAAGACAACGAGATTTTATCAGATGCAAAGACTGCCAACCTTATAATCAGATTAAAAAATTAGGGTATGCTGTGTAGCCACCGGAAAACTGTAAAATCTGTTTTACTTTTACATGCATCATATCCAATATCATCATGGCCAACAACCAATCATCTTCCGCGGATGCAACCGTTCTGCATCCTGAAACCGGTCTTTCCTCCGGTCAACAGGTTCAGTCTTACGAATGTTCTTATCAATTGGATTATAGCCTGCAGGCAACCTTACCAGAAGGCTCTGATTATACATCCTGCACCTGGAAAGAAGAAGCGCCGGCAGCTCCTGCCAATACCAGACTTACCAAACGGTTATCCTATGCCGAAAGAAGATTGCAGAATTACTTTTAATAACTCATCTTTTTTGCAGCCTGTACTGCTGTATAAACGCTACCAGTGTGCGCAGCAATGCCAGAGAAAGCAGTACAGCTATGGCAATGGAAACAACGCCCAACACAGGCGAATGAATACCCAGCTTGTTTTGCTCTCCCACATGATGAGGCAGATCGCTGCCATAGGTCCAAGTATGATATTTATCGCGCAGCGGCTCGAAGAAAATATGTGCCCCTGTAGCCACTACAAACAAGAAGGCTGTGGCGATGATACAATACAGCAGTTTTTTCAGATTTAAAAAAATGGAAAGGAAAATTGGATATACCAGCAAACTGTAGGTGAACGGTGATACCGGCGCAATAAACGGCCAGCCGCTATGGTCAATGCGCAGGATGTGATCTGTATGATGCAACACAGAAAGAAGAAGGCTGATGGTTAAAAACCTGACAGGATTGGTACGTTGTTGAGGCATACTCTTTTGTTGGTTATATTGATTCTGTCTGTGTAAAAAATATTCGCTTAGGGCGTTAATCCCGTGCCACCAGTTGTGCATATCGAACGATTGTTTTTACCCATCATCCAAAACCTTGCTGATTCCTGCCAGCTCGGGAAAGCTTTTATTAATAGTTTTCAAGGGCTAAAAAGGGAGATGTCCGGCGCACTTATGAAACTTTTACAAGAGCTTCTGCAATCCTGCTTTTGGTCTTAATTCTTTTTTAAGGTCGCAACGTGCACAGAATCATTACCTTGTACGCCTGAAACGTACTACCTCATAAGACTCACGCACCATGACTACGCCTATACAACTCAATCAACTGAATGCAATGGTAGAAGAGATAGAGGACTATGCTATCCTGATGCTCGATACCAAAGGCACCGTTCTTAACTGGAATCGCGGCGCGCAAAAGATAAAAGGCTATGCCGCAGAAGAAATTATTGGAAAAAATTTCGAAATCTTTTATCTCCAGAATGATAAAGACACCGGGTTGCCCATCCACCTGCTGCAACAAGCCACCGAAAAAGGGAAGGCTGAGCATGTGGGCTGGCGGGTAAAAAAAGACGGCAATACTTTCTGGGGCTCTATCCTCATTACGGCTTTGCACGATGCAGAGGGAAACGTGATCGGCTTTACCAAGGTAACCCGCGACCTGACCACGCATAGGCTGCTGGAAGAAAGCCGGCAAGCCTACCTGACGGAGCTGGAGCAGCACAGCCAGGAGATAGAGCAGCTTACCTACATCACCTCGCATGACCTGCAGGAACCATTACGCACCATTAAAGGCATCATTAACCTTCTGCGCGAAAAGAAAGAGATACAGGAAGATACCGAAAGCGAAATGCTCATCAGCTTTATCGGCGATTCGGTGGAACGTATGCATCGGCTGGTAAAGGCGGTGCTGGAATATTCGCTGCTGGGCAACAACAAGGAAAAGAGCGAGGTAGACTGCAACGAGTTGGTCAGGGATATCATCACCGACCTGGCAGGCGTCATTGGCGACAAGGCCGCGACCATACAATGTGGCACATTACCCCTGAAAAAGGATATGCTGTAGAGCTGCGGCAGCTGTTTCAGAACCTGCTGACGAATGGTATCAAATTCAGCCGCGAAGGCATAGCGCCCGATATATCCATACGCGCCGAACGGGAAGGCAAAAAGCATTGGCGCTTTTTTGTAAGTGATAATGGCATTGGCATTGCAGCCAAGCATCTTTCCAAGATCTTTCTTCT
>JADCRZ010000122.1 GCA_015069695.1 Williamsia sp. | reverse complement strand
ATTCTGGACGAAGCTGGAAAAGAACAACGCAACACGATTCCTATGTCGGCCTTCCAATACCATTTTTCGGGCGGATTTGGCGCATACGGTGCTAACGAAACAAACGTTTACGACGCCACCGTAATCCGGCTTCGCGAGGTAACCCTGGGCTATGAAGTGCCCAAACCATTCCTCAAAAAATACCTGAAAGTATTCGGTAGTCTGCGCGCTTCCCTGTCGGGCCGTAACCTTTGGTTTAAAGCCCCCAATATGCTGCAGGGATTGAACTTTGATCCCGAAGTGCTGGCGGCTTATCCTGAACTGAACGTTCAGGGCTTCGATCTGGGCGCAGCGCCGTCAACCCGTCGGTATGGGGTTAACCTGACGGCTACTTTTTAGTAACGACTAAAACATCTTGTATCTGCCTGATGAAAAAATACTATAAATCATACCTGAAAACGGGTTTGGTGACGGCTTGTACTATTCTTCTGAGTGCCTGCGAAATCACCAATCTGGATATTAATACCAACCCGAACCTACCTGCTACGGGCTCGTTAAAGCTACTGTTGCCAGCCGCTGAATCGGCGGCCATCAACGCAGCCACGCTTGTTTTAGGGGATGCTTCTGGCTTTGCCGGCCAAATGACCAGTGCTGATAACTATGGTCTGGACAACAACTCATACAATGGCACCTGGGATAGTTTTTATCTCAACATGCAGAGTGTTGAGCAAATGCTGCGGGCTACAGAAGACGGCGCAAATCCCTATTATCGGGGTATTGCAATGGCCCTCAAAGCGTATGCCGTTGGCAACATGGTCGATGCATTTGGAGATATTCCTTATTTCGATGCCTGGAAAGGAAATATAGCCGGTACTGACCGTGCCGTTAAATTCGATAAGGATGCTACGATTTACGAAGATTTGCTAAAGCTCTGTGATCAGGCTGTCGCCGAATTTGGAAAAACACAGGCGGTTGCTGTTTCGGGCGATTTTATTAACAATGGTAGTGCAACGGCCTGGACACGCCTGACAAAAACCATTAAACTTCGGTTGTTGCTCAACGCCCGCAAAGGACGCTCAACAGGTAATGCTGATTTGAAAGCTGCGTTCGACGCAGGTGGCTACATTACAACGTCGAGTCAGGATTTTTACTACCAGTTCTCGACGCAGATTTCGCCGGTTGATAACCGCCATCCCTGGTTTCGGAGTTCCTATCTGGCCGATAATGGCTTTACGTATATTAACCACCAGTTGATGGGCGAAATGATCCTAAACAAAGATCCGCGTCTGCCACTTTATTTTTACCGTCAGGCTACGCGCGTTCTGAACCCATCGGACCCAACCGATCGGGGTACTATTCCGTTTGGTGGCACTTACCTTCCGTTGCGGGCAACTTTCCTGGCCGATTATAAGAGTGCTATTTACAACAATACGCAGGACCCTACAGCCGATGATATTCTTTATCTGGCTGGCTTCTTTGGACGCGACCGGGCTGATAATACCGGCGCAGCCGCCGACACGCCTTTGCGTACGGCACCGGGAGCCTATCCGGCAGGAGGGCTTTATTCCGGTCGCGAAATTACCCCTAAAGCTCTTACGGGGGGGACCGGCGCCGGGAACGGTATATGGCCATTGCTGATGAGCTGGAACGTAAAATTCTATCAGGTTGAAGCCATACTGGACGGAACTGGCGTAACGGGCGATGCGCGGGCTTTGTTTGAATCGGCAATGCGCGAGCAGATTGCCTCGGTGGTTAAGTTTGCTTCGGCTGCCGATGCTAAAACGGTTGCGCCGACGGCAGCCGCGATCACAACTTATGTAAACGCCTGGCTTGGGTTATACGATGCCGCTACAACCAGCCAGAGTAAATTAAACGTAGTTGCCAAACAAATCTGGTTTTGCACCTGGGGGCAGGGGCAGGAAGTCTGGAACCTGATGCGCCGGACGGGCTATCCTTTACAAGGTCAGTTCAAACCTTTTTCAACTACCATCCAGGCGCCTTTGCTTAAACCCAGTCGGCAGTATGCGCTCCGATTGCCTTACCCAGCTCAGGAAGCAAGCCTGAATGTTAACGCTCAGAAGTATGTATCTGAAGTGGTTTTCGACCGCGATCCTGTCTTCTGGGATAAGGTAAGCGTTAAGTGGAGTTTTTAATAAAATCATTAGTCTTTGAGCTGCTCTTTTGCTGAAGAATGGTTCACTGGTCAAACTGAACTCATATGAAAAAAATAACTTCTTACGCTGTTTTTCTGGGTCTTCTGGTACTGCTCGGTTGTCGGGATGATTCATTGAATCCATTGCCGGGCTGGGAGCCGGGTGTTCATGGATTTGGCGTTTTTGCAGATATCGCTGAGCCCAAAGATGGATCGGGTAGCCGCCCCAATGCCGTGGCTAATGCGGTGAATTTTCCAGTCGCGAATCAGGGGGCTGCTAAGGAAAATTTTAGGCTACGCTGGGTATCGCTGGATAATAAATTGACCGTCAATAAAATGGAAGTGTATGTGAATATGCTTGAATCCTATAATGATCCCGACGGCAACCCCAAAACGGCTTCATTGGGAGCAAAACTAATTAAAACGATCAGCCCCGCACCCGGAAACCGTACCTGGTCCGACTTTAGCATCTCTCCGGACGATATCTATACACTCTATAAAGATGCCACTGTTAAGTACGACGGAACCAACGCTGTAAAAGTATTTGAAAACCCCGCCCGGCCGCGTTCTGCAACACAACGGCTGTTAGGCGCTGGAAAAGTAAATGGCCTGAACGTAAATGCCGATCAGTTTGTCCTGACCTGGTATTTATATACTACCGATGGATTGGTGTTTAAGGTTTGGAATTCAGACAGTATCTGTGGAGACCCAACACCCTATTCGCAGGCAGCCGCAAACTGCAGCCTGAACTGGACTGTAAAATAGAGTTGCAGACAACGTATTATGAACAGGAGCAGGTACACACCTGCTCCTGTTTGTTAAGAAATCCTATGAAAGCCGGAAAAAAGCTGCTTCGTTGGCTGATGCTGGCAGCAGGATGGATGAGTAGCTGGCCACTGCTTGCTCAAACACCTGCTTTCTTTACTGATATTCAGCCAATAATCAGTCATCATTGCGCGCCCTGCCATCATCCTGGCGGTGTTGGCCCGTTCAGCTTAT
>JADCRZ010000121.1 GCA_015069695.1 Williamsia sp. | reverse complement strand
TTCCAGTTTTATGATGAGGCAAAGAGATGGGGCACCGAAAACGGTCCCAATGATAATTACACCTACCAGGGCACTACCAATACCGGTATGCATCTAACCGTTAGCAGCTTTGCCAATAACATCATAGAGGGTACGTATGGCGGCACGCTGAGAACGAACACCGGGCTGGTGGTAAACGTAACCGGCGGCAGCTTTAGAATCAGGATTTATATACCCGAAAACGGCTCCGGCTTTTCTACCTCCCATGCACTGATTACAAACATGATGCGCAACGCGCAGGATCAGCAGTAGGGTACCTTCTCTTCCGCCCGCTTTGCCGAAATTTATTGCAGCTTCTTGCTATCCGGGTGAAGCTTGCCGGAGAGCTTGGCGACTGTTTGCAACTTCGCTGCTTCTATTTCAAAGTCTGTGACTTCGGGATTCCACCATTATAAAAAAACAAACATTGAAAAGCCATTAACAGAAAGCCCCGCCATCAATGTGCGGGGCTTTTCAAAATCTTTACTGGTACGGGCTGTCTTCATTACACCTTTCCTTTCTGCCGGCAGGCTTCTCACCTCACCCGAACTGCTTCCCGACGGCTCGCATGAAACGCCGGATACACGCTCATCAGGGCACGGTAATCATTCTCCATCCAGTCGCCGGTGCCCCTGTCGCCGCTATGAGGTTGTGAGAGATAGTTTCCATACAGTGTGTAAGCATACGCAGCGGCTTCATCGCTGTAGAAGCCATTTTTCCAGCTACGCCCCGTTTCTTCGTACGGCAGAATGCCGATGCTGCCGTCATCAATGGTTACCGGTCCTTCGGAAAAGGCAAAAGACACTTCCGTTTCTTTCCGCTCTTTAGCCGCCTTCAGCAGCAGGGCGAGGTGTTTAATGTAATTGGCAAAGCGCTCTTTTATCCGCGTTGAATCTTCGCCGCCATGTGGTGTCAATCGCCACCTGTTATTAGTAAAGTAAAAAGGATCGTTTTTATCATCTGCCAGCGGCACGCCCGTTTTTTCGTAGCGGTACAAGAAGCCATCGCGGGCTATGGTGAGCACATGCGCCGGATGCCCGCGCGAAGGAGGATCGATGTAGATAACGGTATCCTGCTTAAACTCGGTGCGGGTGGTCAGCATCATCCTGTCCGTATCGCCCCCCATATGCCAGCTGCCGGCGGTAAAGTTGCCGTTGCCCTCCGTTTTGGTAAAGCTGCTGTCTCTGAACAGGCAAATGACGGAGCCCACATCCAGGTCGTTCTTTTTCTGCGCCTCGGTGCTCGCATCGGAAGCGCTGCTTATGGCGCCTGCATCGAATAAGGTCCAGGTACCTTCCAGCCGGTTATCGTCAGTCAGGGGTTGGATAGAATTGTGGCAACCCGCCAGCAGCAGTATAGGCAGCAGCCATGCCATCCCGTTTCGGTTCATAGTATAAGCAGTGTGGTTGTATACCCCTTTGTGAACGGGGCGTACAAATATATTGAAAGAGGACCACGATAAAGGAGAAATAGTACGCATCAGCGCGAAGCCTGTTACACAGACAACGGGGCATCCTATCTTTTACATCACGATCTCTTTCAGCCGCTTTGCCCGCTTCTGCTTCCCCGCTTCCAGTCTCGGCATCTGTATCACCTTCCGGTTGCCGGCGGGCTTCCGCGGTGTTCTTGCCAGCAAGTGCAGACCCGCAAATTCGAAGCAGTCTTTTACCGCTGCCTCCCGCAGGTAATGCACAAACAGCTCATGGCTTACTTCCCCAAGCAGGATCAGGTGGGCATGCGTAAAACGGATATCCTCATCATCGATAATCCGACACCAGCCAATTGAGTTCTGAAGATCACCATTCAAAAACACCGGCAGCGGTATGCCTTCTGTATAGCTCACGCAAGGCAGTGTATCAAGGTAAGGAAGCCTAACATGGAGGATGGGCATATGCAGCAAAAAGCGGAAGATAATACATTCCTCAGGAGGCAAGCGCTTCACCCGTGGGCGCTTTCTTCAGGTGTGGGCTTACTCTTCATCTAAAGCCCGGCAAACCTTTTATAACCACCCTTATCCCAAGAGCTGCTTTCCCGGTTGCCTATGGTGTGTAGGTTAGGATGGTTCCGTTGGTTCCGCATACCCATCCATGCTCTGCATCTGTAAAGTGCACTTCTATCAGTGCATACTTCCACTTCAGCGCTATCTGCCAGGTAGCGCCGCCATCTGTTGTTTTGTACAATGCTGTGTTCACCGTACAGTATCCCGTGTTTTCGTCTACAAAGTGAAGGTTAAGATAACCGGTAAGACCATTGCCTATCACTCCCACCTTAGCAAAGTTTTCGCCCCCATCCACCGACTTATAAACGACACCATTTCGTGTTACGGCAAACGCAATATCGCCCTCCGGGGCAGATACGCTGTTAAACGGTTGTGTGACTGCCGGTGTTACCGCAGCTGAAGCCAGCCAGGTGGTATCAGCGGCTTTTTTATACAATATTTTCGATCCATAGGTCTCGTACCCGTTGCCGCCGGGGCTGAAGGCAAACTCGTGAACCCCAACCGTAGGGTTTGGATAAGGAAGCGGCTGCACACCTGTAGCCTGCCAGGAGATGCCGCCATCGGTTGTCTTCCATAAACAATATTGACCGGTGGGGCGAACCACGCCACCGCTTACGTAGCCGGTATCGTTGGAGGTAAAATACACATCATTGTTCACAATTTTGTTATCAAACGAAAGGCGTTGAAACGGTGCTCCACTCACCGACCTCTCCAGCCATCCATCTACAATAAACACTTTATCGTCCGGTGTTACGGCGAGGTTGGCAAGCTGGGGCGGCGTGCCCGCAAAGCTGGCGCTGTTTATCGCCCATGAAAGCCCGCCGTCAGTGGACTTCCATACGCCGCCATCGCCGCTGGTAATGGCATAGCCGGTCGTGTTGTTGGTAAAAAACACATCAGACACCAGCGATGTCAGCGAAGGCGTTGTGGCTACCTGCCAGCCGGCTGGCAGGCTATCGATAGCTGTGCCGGTAGTGTCTTCAGTTGGCAGGCTGTCCGTACCTGGAATGGTGTCTGTAGCAGGCGGAATTTGTGGCGGGTTGTCTTCATCGTGGTGGTCTTTACCACAGGAAATAAGGATGATGAACACAAACAGGAAGCAGGCAGCAAGCGCAGAAAGGACTCTCATAAAACACCG
>JADCRZ010000120.1 GCA_015069695.1 Williamsia sp. | reverse complement strand
TGAACGAGCTGTGGTGATGTGTTCAGAATGTTCTGCCCGATTGGATAAATTTTAGTGTGGTCGTCTGCATCCGGCTGCTTGTCCCACCACGTACCCGTATTGAAAACACCCCAGCGGATGAGGTCTGTGCGACGGCGTTCTTCTACCAGGAACTCGCGACCCCATTCGTCCAGCATTTCCTGGTCAGTCAACTGGCTGCCGTTTGCCAAATATAAACTCGGCGAACCGGCAGGGTAATAGCGCTGGCGCACGGCGTTTAGCAAAGCCGCGGCTCCTGCCTTGTCACCTGAACGGTATTTACACTCTGCCAAAGAATAATATACTTCAGCCAGCCTGATTTCAGCATACGCCGAAGCAATGGTATTCGGGTCTTTGGAAGGATAGATGGGATATTTTGCCGGCCAAATACCAGAGTTGTCATCTGCATGGTTCATATTCGATTCCTTGTCGGCAAGTCTTTGCCCCGGTGCAAGGTCTCTGAACAAACCTACCTGGTCGCGGGCGAAGATGGTATAGCCGCGGTTGCTCTTCACAAACTTGGTTGAGTCTGTATAATAAGGCAGGTAGCCAACGAGGAACATGCCTTCGCGACGGCTATTGCCTAAGTTTTTATACCGCTTCAGGCGTATGTCATCCGGGTATTTCTGAAACTTGATAAAGGGTTTCCCCATGGTAAAGCTGTACTCCACGCTGTCCACGTCTCTGCCGGGCTGAAGCGCATAGCGGGTGTTCATGCCGCCGAAATCGGTAAAGCCAAACAGGTTTTGTGCCTGGTGCGGCGCCATCCAGAAATACATATCGCCGCTATACTGCCAGTGTGTTTGCGCCAGCGTACCGGGAAAGCCGAATATCATTTCCGGCGACTGGGAATTGCTATAATCGAAGGGTGCATCCCAGCGTGTTTCAAGGCTGTAGTTGCCGTATTTACCGTCAATGATATCCTGACAAACGGCAGCGCACTCGGTATACTTATCCTGACCGATATAAACGCCTGCGTTGAGGTAGAGACGCATCAGCAGAGCAGCGGCGCCGGCTTTTGTCCAGCGGCCAATGCCCGTAGCGCCCAGGTCCTGACGGGTAGGCAGACCGGGAATGGCATCCTGCAGCTCTTTTTCTATAAAACTGAATATCTCCTGCGGTGTGGACTGTACAGGCGACAGCACTTGTCCTTTTACTTCGGTTACGATAGGTATGTTCCGGTACAGGTCGAATGCCCGGAGGTTAAACCAGGCGCGGTGTGTTTTCAGCTCGGCTACAAAGTCGGCTTTTTCTGCTTCGGTGATGTTTACACTTGCAGCATCTACGGCTTCTATATCCTGCAGAGAGTTGGTGGCTAAGCTGATTCCCTGGAACAAAGCTGTCCACATATCGTTGGTGTAGCCGTCCTGTGTGGTCCAGGTGTGGTAGTGCGCGCGTTGGTAAATGCCACCATCAAACCAGTCGCCCTCGCGGTTTGGCGTCATCAGTTCATCGGTAGGCAGCTCCTGTGCATAAAACAATCCGTTGCCCTGTATGCTCCAGTAGCCATGCTCGAAGGAGCGCAGGAAATCGCGTACCACGTCGTCCCTGGTTTGTAAAAAGTTGTTTGAGGTTATCCGGTCGTATAAGTTTTCGTCCAGCTTAGTGCAGCCTGCCATCATTGTCAGCGTGAGGCAACCAGCTACCAGCCCTTTATACCATATAGTTTTCATAACAATAAATGATTTGATTAGAATTTAAATTGAACCCCTACCAGCAGTTGCAGTGTGGATGGATAATAAGACAACGAAGGATTGATGCCCGGCGTCAGCCCGTTTATGTTGATAGACTCCGGATCGCCCGTTGTAAACTTGGTAAAGGTGTACAGGTTGCGCCCCGTTACATACAGCTTGCCCGAGTTGATATACTTGATAGGCGACTTAAAGTTGTAGCTGAGCGTGATGTTGTCAATCTTTACAAAATCTCCTTTCTCCAGAAAATAATCTGACAAGCTTGAGTAAGTTTCCGGATTGGTAAGCGCTGCATATTTGGTGTTGCCATAAGCCGAGCTTAATACATTGGCACCGCTCTGTGTTACCGGCGTACCAATGTAGAAGGCCGTTGTGTTGAAGAGATCGTACCCGAAAGCGCCGCGCAGGAAGATGTACAGGTCGAAGTTCTTGTAGGTAAACGTATTGCCTAAGCTGGCGGTGAACTTGGGAAGACCGTTGCCTACAAACTGCTTATCGTCAACGGTTGCCTGGTTGCCGGGGATGATCTTTCCATCTTTGCTATACACCAGCAACCTGCCGGTAGCATCTATACCTGCCGAGCGAAGCATATAAAAGCTGCCGATGCGGCGACCTTCCTGCAACCTTTGCGAAGTGCCAGGAGAACCCGGTGCCGGAAGTCCTACAAGGTCTGTATAATCCTGCCCCTGATACAGATCGTTTGAGAATGACAGGAACTTGTTGTTGTTGGTAGCACCCGCAAACGATACACCCCAGTTGAAATTCTTCGTGCTTACAGCAGTGCCGTTCAGTTGAATTTCGAAGCCTGAGTTCTTCATGGAGCCCACATTGGCAAACGTAGTCGGCTGCACATTGGGCGGCACCGATACGTTGTAAGAACCCAGCAGGTCTTTGTTGGTGCGGATGTAATAGTTGAGGCTACCACTCAGTTTGTTGCGCAGCAGGTCGAAGTCAAGACCTACATTGAAGTTCTGCGCTTTTTCCCAGCGAAGGTCGTAGTTGGTGTTCTGGCTGGGTCCCCACACCTGGTACGAAACACCGTTATAAGTATAATATCCAAACCCTGAATACGTATCAAGCGACAGGTAACTGTCGAAGTCCTGGTTGCCGGTTTCGCCATAGTCGGCACGCAGCTTCAGTTCGTTCAGCCAGTTTAGCTTCGGGAAGAAACGCTCGTTGGTAAGACGCCATCCTACGGAAGCTGCCGGGAAATAACCCCATTTGTGTTCGTAGCCAAACTTGGATGACCCTTCGCGGCGAAGGCTGGCAGAGAGGTAGTATTTTTTGTCAAAATCGTAGTTCAATCTTCCAAAGAAAGAAATCAACGTAGCATCATTCTTATAGGAACCCACGCCGCGGAAGGTGAAGTCGCCCGTAGAGCCGTTGGTAGGCAATGGAAGGTTATACACACCGGTTCCCAGATTGTTGTAAGTCAAAACATCCGAAGGCATATTGGCGTTGGAAGCATTCAAGCCCTCGTTGTTGAAGTAGTAATATGAGTAGCCACCCAGCAGTATGAAGGAGTGCTTTTTCAGATTCAGATTATAGTTACCAATCCACTCAAACGTTTTCTGGTCGCTTTTCCTTGTTGCACG
>JADCRZ010000012.1 GCA_015069695.1 Williamsia sp. | reverse complement strand
TCGCGGGTTCGAGTCCCGTCCGGTCCGCTACTCGAAAAGCACTGAAGTTCAGTGCTTTTTTATTTTTTGTACCTCCCTGCTGTTAATCAACTTATCCTGACTTTATTGTACTTCGTCTTATAATCAACCGGCGACAACCCCGTAATCCTGCTAAATACCTCCCGGAACGCTTTCGTGTCATTGTACCCCACATCATACATCACTTCATTCACTGTTTTCCGGCTGATTTCAAAGGCTTTTTTTGCGGCTTCTATCTTTACGCGTTGCAAATAATCCAGCGGGGTGATGCCGGTTGCTTTGATAAAGCGCCGGTCGAAGTTTCTCCGGCCTACATTGTACTTGAGAGACAGGTTTTCAAAAGAAATTTTCTCCTGGTAATTCCCTTCTATATATGCCTGCGCTTTTAGTACGACCTCATCATCATGCTTCTTGTGGCCGGTGAAAATTGAAAAGCCGCTTTGCATGTTGCGGTCTATATCGATCTGGAAAATTTTGGAGCAATGGATGGCTGTCTGGCGGTCATAGTGTTTTTCGACCAGGTAGAGCAGGAGCTGGAGGAAGGAGAAGGCGCCGCCATTGGTGTACAACCCCCCTTCATCGGTTATCAACTTGTCTGTTTGCAGTTTGACACCGGGAAAAAGATCCCGGAATCTATCAGATACAGCCCAATGGGTTGAACAGGTTTTGTCCTCCAGCAATCCAGTGGAAGCGAGGAAAAATGCCCCGGTGCACATGCTTGCCACTTCAGCACCCTGCTTGTACTGCGCTTCCACCCAGTTGATCAAAACTTTGTTGCCTTTGGTGGCCGTATCGTATGTTCTTACCAAAGAAGACGGAATGATGATCAGGTCGGTTTTTGAAACCTCTGATGCCACCGTGTCCGGCTTCACAAAAAATGATCTTACCTGCACATCGTGGTCTCTTAAAGCGCCCACTGTTTCCAGTTTAAACTGATCTTCCCTCCCAGCCTTTCTCCGGCAAGCATTTGCTTCGGTAAATACTTCGCTGGCTCCTGCAATGCAGCTGATGGTGCTGAAACCGCATTGTCCGTCGGGAACCAGGATCGAGAGATGCTTCATTGCCCTTGTTTTTTCCAAAAGTAAAAAACATCCTTGTCCAAATCAACCCCGTACAATGTCTAATTAGCACCTGTTGCGTGTTGGCTTTAGACAATAGCTTTACTGCGTCTTTGTAAAGATTCCCCGAAGGATAAGACACGGCAAGTATCAAACAAATTCAGTTAAAACTAAAATATGCACATGTCAGACAAAAACTTCCAAACCCAATTTGTGGTCAGCCAGTCACCAGCAGAAGTATTTCAAGCCATCAACAATGTACGCGGCTGGTGGAGTGAGAACATTGCAGGCAGCACAGACCAGCTCAATGCTGTGTTTTTATACCAATACAAAGACGTGCATCGCTGCAAGATCAGGATCACGGAATTTATTCCGGAGAAAAAGGTGGTGTGGCATGTACTGGAAAACAGGTTCAGTTTTACAAAGGACAAGGGAGAATGGGTAGGAAACGAGCTGGTTTTTGATATTGCCCGGGCCGGCGCAGAGACTGAATTAACCTTTACACAGATTGGACTCGTACCCGCATATGAATGCTATGAAGTATGTTGTGACGCATGGACAAGCTATATCAACGGAAGCCTGAAAGAGCTGATCCAGACAGGCAAAGGAAAACCCAATACACAAGAGCATAACCTGAACCAGGAGCTGGTTGAAAAATGGGGATTGCCGGACAAATAAGTTTGTATAAAATCAAATCAACAACAGGATCGCTATGAACAAAAAAGATTATGTTTTTTGCTTTGCGAGCACCAAAACACCGCAGGAAATTTATGGCTTGCTCTTGCAAATCGACAAATGGTGGTCTGGATTTTATGACGAGCAGATCAGCGGCAGCAGCCAGCAGCTTCAGGATGAATTTTCGTTTACAGCAGGCAATGGCCTGCATTATTCAAAACAAAAGCTGGTTGAACTGGTCCCTGGCAAAAAGATTGCTTGGCTGGTAACAGACAGCCAGCTTTCCTTCGTGGCTGATAAAGCAGAATGGAACCAGACAAAACTTATCTTTGATATTGAGGAGGATAGAAAAAGAACACATGTAACTTTTACACACCAGGGACTGACACCGCATCTTGCATGTTACGATTCCTGTTCAGGAGCCTGGAGCCAATATATGAATCAGTTAAAGGTGCATTTAAGCTGATTGGCAACATATGCTTCCAGGATTTAGATGCAGAACCTGCCAATCATGCATATCCGCTTCTTACCGTCATGGAAGGTTGGAGATGATGAGAAGAAATTTTATTCACACCCAAATAATTGACCATGTCAGCATTCGAACTATTTTACCAGTTACATCATAACACGGAACCTTTTGTCCTGGCAAACGTCTGGAACGTGGAAAGCGCCCGGATGGCTGAACAGGCGGGGTTCAAAGCGATAGCGACCTCCAGCGGTGCCGTTGCCAATTCACTTGGTTATGCAGACGGAGAGCAGATCCCTTTTGGTGAACTGTTGTATATCGTCAAAAGAATAAAGGCAAGTACCGGCATTCCCCTTACGGTAGATATGGAAAGGGGCTATTCGGATGATGCAGCAGTGCTGAATAAAAACGTACAAACGTTGCTGGATCTTGGCGTTGCAGGTATTAACCTGGAAGACTGGCAGGGCGAAGATCTTTACCTGAAGAAACTGGCGGCCTTAAAAGATTACCTGGAGAAAACAAATCAACGGTTGTTTATCAACGCCAGAACTGATGCCTTTCTGCTGAAGTTGCCCTCGCCCCTGGAAACAACCGTCAGAAGGGCGCAGCTATACAAAGAAGCAGGTGCCGATGGCTTGTTTGTAACGGCGATCCAGGACCTGGAACTTATCAGACAGATTGCCGCCGGCACTACCCTTCCGCTGAATATCGTTGGCAATTCCAAAACATTTTCAGCTTCTGCGTTGTCTGGCTGTGGTGTAAAGCGGATCAGCATGGCAGTCCTTCTCTACAAAGCAACTTACAGAGGCTTGCAAAAGTTTCTGCATGAAATTCAGGCGCAGCAATCCCTGTCGGCATTGCTTGAATAAGGAGCAATCAGGAAATCGAAATGCAGGCACTTTATTTCCTGCGCTTTCTCATAGCAACTCTACAAACCCATCTGTTCCATGCACACGAATCTGTTGGCCATCCTTTATCAGTTTTGTTGCATTTTCAACGCCCACCACAGCCGGGATGCCGTATTCGCGGGCGATAACAGCTCCATGGGTCATGAGTCCGCCCACTTCTGTTACCAGTCCTTTGATAGAAACAAAGAGGGTAGTCCAACTGGGATCAGTAAACGAAGTAACCAGGATGTCTCCCCTTTCCAGTTCGGCTTCTTCCATGTTTAAGATCACACGGGCGCGCCCCTCAATGAGGCCGGAAGAAACAGGCAATCCTGCAAGGGCATCTGCGGGGATGTTTTCCCGCTTGTATGCACCTGTAATGATCTCACCATCGGAAGTCATTACCCGGGGCGGTGTGAGTTTTTCATAGAGTGTGTACGCTTCCTTTCGTTTGCTGATGAGCCCATCTTGCACCTGGTGGGTGCGCACGGCTTCGCGGAGCTCCTCGAAGCTGAGGTAGTAGCTGTCTTCCGTTGCTGAAAGAACATGGGCTTGCACAAGCTGTTCAACTTCTTTGAGCAATGCCTGTTTATAGATAAAGTAGCGGTTTACAATTTCATATTTCGGATACTCACGATACCCGATGTAGTTTCGGAGCAGACTGATCTTTTCTTCCGTTTCCAGCGCCTTTTGACCGCCATCAGGTAATTGCTTCAACCCATCCAGCAACTCCTGTTTTTTCTGTGCTGCTTGTTGCAGGCCCTGCTCAAATTTCTCCTTGCTGGCATGCGGACCAAAATTCTTGACGTTGCTGAGAATCAGGGGAACAAGTACTGCAGGTTTTTCGCTCCAACGCGTTCTGGTAATATCAATTTCACCGGCGCAGCGCATGCCGTATCTATCCAGATAAGCCCGGATAGCATCGCTGGCTCCTTTTCCTCCTTCAAATTCCAGCAGTCCATGCAGGAAATCATCCTCTTTTAGCTGTTGCAGATAACGAATTATCCCGGGATAAGGGCGGATCTTATCTGCTACCTCCAGCAAGGCCAGTCCCATTTCTGACGTAACATTGCTTGGTGCAGATTGCGTTAGGATGTCTGCCACATTTTTTTCACCCAGCCACTCCCCGATCTTTTCATTGATCCATGCAGAAGCGCTTATGGCAGCCAAAACCACACCCATGCTATCGGATTCAGCGGAAAGCTTTTTCCTGCGCTGGATATCTTCCACGATAAAATCAAATACGGCTGTACCTTTTTTTGTTTGGATCGTTTGTTTTAATTCTTCTATCGCACCTTGACTCTGCCTGATCAGTTCAGCAACGATGGCCGGATCATTTTTAGTCAACGGCTCATAGGCCCAGATGGGTTTGGTTTTGGGATCATTACCCTGACCGGTATCCTTTTCTTTTTCTGGAACTGTCTCTGTAAAATCTCCCCGTTCTATGATGGTGATCAAAGCCTCCCTTATAAGCGGATCAGATTTGCCCAGGGTATTGAGCAATCCCTGTCTGCCCTCCGGGGTGGCCAGCATGGGGGCAATGTCCACAAACAACCGGCCTCCTGCATCAAACATGTGCCGGCCGGCAGTTAGCCGGAATACGGACAACCCCAGCGGCTTTATAGGGTCCGTCATCATTTGCTGGTGACCAACAGATACAAATACATGATAGGCTCCATCTCCTGTTGAAGGAATAGGATATAAGGTGGTGATGGGCCGGCTTTGTACAATATAAAACTGACTACCGGCCAGGCACCATTCAATGTCCTGCGGAGCGCCAAAATGGGTTTCGATCTTTCTACCTGTCTGCTCGAGCTGCAAGATCTGTTCATGCGTCAGCACCTGTTTGTTCTGCTTGTCAGGATCGATCTCCTGTTCGCTGATACCACCTCCTGCTGAAGCGTAGATAGCCAGCTTCTTGTCTGCTATTTTTTGATCAAAGATCTTGCCATCACGCACTTTGTATCTGTCTGGATTCACCTTGCCGGAAACCAGGGCCTCCCCCAATCCAAAACCGGCATCGATAGATACAATTTTTCTGTTAGCAGAAACAGGATCTGCTGTAAATAGGATCCCTGCCGCTTCCGGGAAGATCATTTTTTGAACCAATACAGCAAGCTGTACTTTGCGGTGATCAAAGCCGTTCTGCATGCGGTAGGCAGTGGCACGCTCGGTAAACAACGATGCCCAGCATCGACTGATATGCTGCAGGACAGATCTCCTTCCTGTAATGTTCAAATAGGTATCCTGCTGGCCGGCAAAGGAAGCCGTCGGCAAATCTTCTGCGGTTGCGCTTGACCGTACGGCATAAGCCCTGCTTTCTCCCAACCGGGCAAGATGACTGAATATCTCTTCCTGTATTTCCAACGGAACAACTTTACTTTCAATGGCTCTGCGGATCTCTGCGCTTAGCTCGCAGATTTCATTGCGGTCTTGGGCATCCATAAGCGACAACCTATCCAGCAGCGGGTTTATCGATGGAACTTCCCTGATGATTTTTTGGAATGCATCAGTTGTAATACAAAATCCATCGGGTACCGGGATCCCCTCTACTTTGCATAGCTCACCCAGGTTTGCCCCCTTGCCACCTACAACGGGCCTGTTTGTTTTGTCGATGTCCTGAAAGTCAAGCACATATAGATTCATAGCAGCCGTATTCGTTCAAAATAAATTCTCCTTTTCCTTGTCAAAAATCGGGCAAATCTATCACGAAAGGAAAGGTTGCAACAGGGCCAGAACCCTGAAAGCTTTGGAGAATGATGAACAAAGTCCGGCAACAGGGAGATGTCCAACCCCTATAATTTTTTAAGACCAATTCCAATGAGCAGCTATTTAAACCATGTGTTGAAACCGGCTCCTGATCTTCTCGACATGGGTAGGTTGTTCAAGAATTTAATGCAATCGCCATTTCCGACTTCAAAAAAAAAAGTACAACATACACCTATAAACGCATTTCTGAAAATTAAACCCCGTTGATATGCAAAACTTCTTTCCAGTTCCGTTATGCAGTAAAAAAAGTGAAACTCAATGAACACAGCTATGAAGCCAGGCGTTTGCATGAGTTAAGAAAGTATCATATCCCGGACACGCTTACTGAACAGGATTATGAAAACATAACTTACCTGGCCTCCGTTATCTGTGATGTGCCCATTGCGGTTATCAGCTTTGTAGATGAAGGAAGACAATGGTTTAAATCACACTAGGGTTCGGACACTTCCGACACCCGCCGCGACTGTTCATGCTGCGCACATGCCCTCAACTCTCCGCGGGAATCTTTAATTGTGCCCGACTCCCGCCACGACGAGCGGTTTAAAGACAATCCGTTGGTGACCGGCGATCCCACAACCTTGTTTTTTACACCGGCGTGCCCCTGGTGAACCCTGAAGGGTTCGGATTGCAAACTGTTTGCGTGATCGACAACAAACCCAAAGAGCTGACGGCAACACAGCTCAAGTCGCTCAAGATCCTGCCGGCACAGCTCATGAACCTGCTCGAAATGCGCAAAATAAATGCAGGCCAGGAAAAGGCCACGCTTCAGCTGGAGATCAAGAACAAAGACCTGGAAGCGACCAAACGGAAACTGGAAAAAAGCGAAGCGCGGCTAAAAACCCTTTCGGAAGGCACAGATGTGTTGATCCTGATGGTAGACCCGGAGAATGATCTTGTATTTCTCAGCAAGGCCTGGAGCGGGCTCACGGGCAAGTCGCTGGAAGAGCTCCTGCTTTTTGGCTTAACGGAACTCGTTCATCCGGACGACAAAGAAAGCTACCTGGATACCTACCTGGAAGCTTTTGAAAACCGGGCTTCTTATTCCGCTGAATTCCGGCTGCAGCATGTCTCGGGCACATACACCTGGCTGCTTGTACAAGGCTCTCCGGAGCTGTTGGAAGATGGCTCTTTTGGCGGCTATATCAGCTCTGCGATCGATATTTCTGTCCTGAAGCTGGCCCTCAGCGAACCGGAAGCAGCCAACAAGCGCTTTGAACTGGCCTTGGATGCAGGGAAGATGGGAGCCTACGAACTCAACATCAAATCAGGTGCGATGAAGACAAAGCCCCGCTACAATACCAATTTCGGCCTGGCTCCGGATGCAGACTGCAATTTCTCTTCGCTGCTTTCCATGATCTTACCCGATGATCGTTCGCAGGTGCACAAGACGTATTTAGATGCGGTGAAAGAACACCGGGTGTATGAAACCGAATACCGCGTCATGCTTCCCGATAGCCGGATCAGGTGGATCCTTTCCCTGGGCCTCCCTGCTTACAACGAAGCAGGAGAAGCAGTGAGCGTTTCCGGGATATCGATGGATGTAACAGCGCAGAAAGAAGCGGCTACACTACCGGGCGCATAATCGCTTTACCAGATATTGGCGTGTTTGGGGGTGCCTATGCATTCATCTATTTGATGTAGTTAGCGGTTTTAAGAATCCTATACCGCAACAAAAAGTTCAGGTTGCCTGCTGTCTGCAAACCGGAATTCCTGTGTATAGTCAGCTTTCATTTTTTATATTCGCAAGAGAACAGTTCCTGCCCGCTTTACTTTCTTGTAAATATGAAATGATTGTTATGATGCACAAACAGATGAATAGCTTCCTCATTCTTGTTCTTGTCTTGTTCACTTTTGTCTCTACCCAGGCCACGCCTCCCTTTGCGGACTTTGTTGAAACAAAAAACGGCATCATTGTTTATCCGGATACACGCTTTTCAGGGGGCGCCAAAGCAGTGAAGCTGGAAGTTGTTTCAGACCACATCATCCGCGTGGTGGCTTCCTCCGCCACCAGCTTTCCGGAAGTCAAAAGCCTGATCACCGTGTATACCCCTGCTCCCAAGAACTGGACCGTATCGCAGTCAGCAGGAAAGGTGGTGTTGAAAACGCCTGCCATCAGTGCCCAGGTCTTGCTTGCAACCGGTGCGGTGTCATTTTTTGGCAAGAACAACAAACCGCTTTTGAGCGAAAGCTCCTATAACGGCCGAACCCTTACCCCTGCTGTATTTGAAGGTGCAGCCAGCCTGGCCATCAGTCAAACATTTGAAACCACCGCAGACGATGCTTACTATGGCCTGGGCCAGCACCAGGCCAGCCAGTTCAACTACAAAGACCAGCAGGTCTTTTTATTCCAGAACAACACCGAAGTAGGCGTGCCCTTTCTGGTGAGCAACAAAAACTATGGCATCTTATGGGACAATTACTCACTGACCAAAGTAGGCGATACCCGCCCCTTCCTGCCGCTCTCTTCCTTCAAGCTTTACTCCAAAGAAGGAACGTACGGCTGGCTCACAGCTTCCTACAGCAATGACAAGACCCATCCCGACCAAATCGCTTTTACGAAGGCCGAATCACAGATTGATTATCCCTACCTGGATGATACAAGAAAAGGATTGCCAAAAGAATTTACGCCGCAAACCGGCGCGGTAACCTGGGAAGGATCGATTGCCTCAGATTTTGAGGGCATGCATAAAATGATGCTGACCTACGGAGGTTCTGCAAAGGTTTGGATAGATGGAAGGTTGATGGTAGACCGCTGGCGGCAAGCCTGGAACCCGGGTTCCGAAGTATTGAACCTCTCTTTTCAAAAAGACAGGAAGTACGCCATCAAAATTTTATGGACCCCGGACGGTGCGGAGTCTTACTTCAGCACAAGATGGCTTCCGCCCCTTCCAGCTACAGACAAGCCTGCATACTCATTTTCATCTGAAGCAGGCAAGCAGCTCGACTATTATTTTATTGCCGGCAACAGCATGGATGAGGTGATCGCCGGTTACCGCCACATCACCGGCAAAGCAACCCTGGTTCCCAAATGGGCCATGGGTTTTTGGCAAAGCCGCGAACGGTACAAGACGCAGGATGAACTGCTCAACACCGTTGTTGAATTCAGAAGGCGCAACATACCGCTCGACAATATTGTACAGGACTGGAGTTACTGGAAAGAAAATGATTGGGGTAGCCAGGATTTTGACGTGTCCCGCTTTCTCTCGCCCGACCAGCTGATCAAAGACCTCCATGAAAAATATCACACCCGTTTTATGATTTCCGTATGGCCAAAGATGTATGAAGGCATCCAGGCATACAAAGATTTTGATGCAAAAGGCTGGCTTTACAAAAGAAATATTGCCGACCGCCAGCGCGACTGGATCGCACAGGGGTATGTATCTACTTTTTATGATGCGTTCAACAACGATGCAAAAAAAGCTTTCTGGGACCTGATCAACAAAAAGCTGTACAGCAAGGGGGTTGATGCCTGGTGGATGGATGCCAGCGAACCGGACATTCTTTCCAACGTATCGCCCGAAAAAAGAAAGGCCCAGATGACGCCCACAGCCCTGGGAGCAGCAGCAGAATACTTAAACGCCTATCCCTTGGAAAATGCAAAAGGCATCTACCAGGGCCAGCGTTCTGTTGATCCGGACAAACGCGTGTTCCTGCTTACCCGCTCCGGTTTTGCCGGCTCACAGCACTATGCGGCCACGATCTGGAGTGGTGATATTTCAGCTACCTGGGGGGATATGAAATCACAAATTCCCGCAGGCATCAACTTCTCCATGTCTGGCATTCCTTACTGGACCATGGACATTGGCGGCTTTGCCGTACACCCGCGTTTTGTAAACGCAAGCGGAGAAAATTTGGAAGAATGGCGCGAGCTGCAGGCAAGGTGGTTCCAGTTCGGCGCCTTTGTTCCGGTCTTCCGTTCGCACGGACAATTCCCCTACCGCGAAGTTTTTAACATTGCCCCCGAAGACCATCCGGCATACAAAAGCATGCTCTTCTACAACCAGCTCCGCTACCGCCTCCTGCCCTATATCTACACCCTGGCCGGCATGACTTACCACAACGACTACACGATGATGCGCGGACTGGTAATGGATTTCCCGGCTGATACAGCAGTAAAAAATATAGGCGACCAGTTTATGTTCGGTCCCTCCTTGCTTGTATGTCCGGTATACACCTACAAGGAAAGACAAAAAAAACTTTACCTCCCTGCCGGGCAAGGCTGGTATGATCTGTATTCAGGCAAATACTACAAAGGCGGCCAACACACAACGATCGATGCACCCTATGAGCGCATGCCCGTGCTGGTAAAAGAAGGCACCGTGCTACCCGTAGGCCCTGCACTTCAGTACACTGCCGAGAAAAAAGCCGATACCATCACCCTGTATGTTTACACCGGCAAGGATGCCAGCTTCACCCTCTACGAAGATGAAGACCTGAACTACAATTATGAAAAGGGCGCTTTCAGCAATATTCCCATCACGTACAAAGAAAGCACCCGCGAACTAACCATCGGTACCAGAACCGGCAACTTTCCTGGCATGTTACAGAACAGGACGTTCCATATAGTCTGGATTACACCCGGCACACCGAAAGGATGGCAGCCGGACGGAAAGGTTGATAAGAGTATCTCTTATACGGGGAAAGCTGTTGTGGTGAAGATGCCTGAACCATGATTTACAGGATGAGGAGGATTCGGAGATTTGATCTATCCATCCAATCCCCGAATCCTTCTCATCCTGTAAATCATGGTTCAAGACATGGTTCAGACAAAAATATCCAGGTATACTACCTCTGTTGATACAGGCATGATGCCGTGTTTTTGGGATGAGTTGAAGTAGAGGCTGTCGCCGGCTTTCAGGAGATAGTCGACCTCTCCTACCTGCATCTTCATTTGTCCGCTGATGATATAGATAAACTCTTCTCCCTCGTGCGATACTTCGTGTTGCCTTACCTCCCCTTTGCGCGCAACAAACAAAAAGGGCTGCATTTTTTTTTCGTGGTACTCGGAGGCAAAAGGAAAAATCAGGTAGCCCTTGTCGGTAGAGGTGAGGTTTTCTTCTGCTTTTTGGCGGGTGGTGAAGATGGCATTTAAAAACGCGTCGTGTTCCAGCAGGTTGGAAATGCTGGTGCCCAAAGCCTGCGCCACTTTTACCAGCGCTGCCACCGAAGGAACGGCTTTGTTGTTTTCAATCTTGGAGATCATGCTGCGCGAAAGCTCACTGGCATCGGCAATCTCCTGCAAGGTTCTTTTTTGATTCATCCTGAGCAACCGGATGCGATCGCCGATCTTCAGGTTGTTTATCCTTTCTTCCGTGAGTACAACTTCCATCGGGGATGGTATTTTGGGGGTGGAACTATTCAACAAAGTTGAACAAATATAGATAAAGTTATGGCTCTTCAAAATATTCTGCGTATACCGCCCCGCACAAACGGGCTCTTACCTCCAACTATATGAGTTGTTGATGGACAGATTCAGCGAAAATTTATTTTTTTTTGTAAAATGGATTTACCTACATTTGATTCAACAAAGTTGAATAATAGTAAACACACAGGCAAACGATTGTAAGTAACCAGAACAGGCTTTTCTCTTCTCCAGACCGGATTTGATTCGTGCAACATATTTTGTGTTCAGACTGATTGCGAGCAACTGTCCTGGTGTGCATGGGTCTCGCCTATACAACGATCAAAGCGCTCATATGAAAATCCACCTTTCCCTTGTTTCTGCATGCATTTTTTTTACCTCCTGTTTTTCAGTCTCTTCCCTGCAGGCGCAGGCACCCCAACCCGCAAACGCGGCGGTTTATCTTGATCCATCCCAACCCGTTGACACCAGGGTTCAGGACCTGATCTCCCGCCTCTCCCTCGAGGAAAAAGCCATGATGCTGAATCACCGCGGGCCCCTGGTTGAGCGGCTCAACATCCGCTCAGATGGCTGGAACCAATGCCTGCACGGTGTTTGGTGGGACAGGCCCACGACCATGTTTCCTGTTTCGATCGCCATCGCCGCTACCTGGGACACCGTGCTGGTGCACGATGTTGCAACCGCGATCTCTGACGAAGCAAGAGCCATTTACAACGGCTGGCACACCGATAGCAGTTTTAAAGGCGAGAAAAAAGGATTGATCTATCGCGCACCGGTGATCAATGTAAGCCGCAACCCTTACTGGGGCCGCATCAACGAATGTTATGGCGAAGATCCTTACCTCACCGGGCGTGTAGGCGTTGCCTATGTAAAAGGTTTGCAGGGCAATGATCCCAAGTATTTAAAACTGGTTTCTACCCTCAAGCATTTTGCCGTAAACAATGTAGAGCGCAACCGGCAAGCGCTTTCTGCTACCGTAAGCGAGCGCATGTTGTATGAGTTCTGGCTGCCCCATTTCCGGGACTGTATTGTTGAAGGCGGCGCACAGTCGATCATGGCTTCTTACAATGCCATCAACGGCGTGCCCAACAACATCAATAAAATGCTGCTGACAGACATCTTGAAAACCAAATGGGGTTTTAAAGGATTTGTGGTATCTGACCTGGGCGGCGTAAACTCAATGGTGCGCGGCCATGAAAAAGGACAGATGAAATGGGAAGATGCGGTTGCCCAATCGCTCAATGCAGGCTGCGATTTTTCAGACAAGGAATTCATGGATTATATTCCGGCTGCGGTAAAGGGCGGACTGCTGCCGGAAGCCCGGCTCAACGACGCCCTGAGCCGCGTGATGCGTGACCGCTTTTTATTGGGTGAGTTTGATCCGCCTTCCATGGTCCCTTACAGCCGCATTTCGCCCGATGTGATTGGCAGCGCCGAACACAGACAGCTGGCTTTAAAAACAGCCCGCGAATCGTTGGTGCTGCTCACAAATAAAAATAGTTTTCTGCCCCTTGATAAAATGGGAATTAAAACCATTGCCGTGATTGGTCCGCACGCTGATTTATTTACTGCAGGCGGATACAGCGGCAGGGTAACGGATCCCGTAACGCCGCTGCAAGGCATCAGGAATAAAGTTGCACCGGGAACACAGGTGATATATGAAAAAGGCGTTCCGGTCCTGCCGCGCAAAGACAGTACGGATGCACTTGTGACTGCTACAAAAGAAGCTTTGCAAAATGCGGTAGAAGCTGCTCGGAAAGCTGATATAGCGATTGTATATGTAGGCACTACGCTGGCCATAGAAGCTGAAGGCCGCGACCGCACTTCACTGGGCTTGCCGCCACAGCAGGAAGAACTGGTGAAATTGGTAGCAGCTGCCAATCCGCGCACGGTAGTCGTGGAAATGAATGCCGGTCCGCTCGCTATACCCGCGATCAAAGATGCGGTACCGGCCATCCTGGAGGCATGGTGGGCGGGTGAAGAAGGCGGCAACGCCATTGCTGATGTTCTTTTTGGTGATGTTAACCCCGGTGGAAAACTCCCCCTTACAGTGTATACTTCCGCCGACCAGGTTCCATCCGTAGATGAATACGATGTTACCAAAGGTTTTACCTATATGTACATCAACGGAAAACCGCTTTTTGCTTTTGGACATGGCTTGAGCTATACCCGCTTTGCTTATTCCAATTTTAAACTCCTTACCAAAAAAATTTCCTCCACCGGAGAGATCAACGCAGAGATCACCGTTCAGAACACAGGCAAAGTAAAAGGCGATGAAGTGGTACAGCTGTATGTGCATGATGTGGAAGCCAGTGTAAAGCGGCCCCAGAAAGAGCTCCGGGGTTTTAGCAGGGTAAGCCTCAACCCGGGTCAGAAGCAAACCATCCGCTTCCGGGTACCGGCGCAAAAACTGGCTTTTTACGATGAGAAAATACATGACTTTGTAGTAGAGCCTGGCCTGTTTGATGTGATGGTCGGCAGTGCTTCGGATGATATAAAAGCCAGCGGACAAATAGAAGTGCTCAAATAAAGCTTACCAAGCGGTATCTATAACAAGTTTCTATCCTTCAACAAAACCCTCCTGCCATGACAGCCCATTTACGCAAATGGATCACGATCGTCCGTGCCCTTCAGCACGGGAACTTTTCCCCAAAAACCAGCATTCTCTTCCTGCTTTTTATGCTGTTGCTGGCAACCACCGTGCAGGCACAACGAACGGCCGTCTCAGGCCGGGTAACCAGCGGCGATACAGCCCTGGCAGGGGTAACAGTGAGCGTAAAGAATACCGGGGTCAGCACCCAAACAGATGCCCAGGGCAACTATGTTATCAATGCACCAGGCAACGCCACGCTGGTCTTTAGTTTTGTCGGGTATACATCACAGGAGATGGCTGTTTCCAACCGGGCTGTTGTCAACATGGGATTAAAAACAGAAAACCAGCAGCTCAACGATGTAGTGGTGGTAGGATACGGTACGCAACGCAAGGGAAGTGTAACAGGCGCCGTCAGTGCCATCCGCGCTTCTGACCTGATCCGCACACCCGCGCCCACAACCGCAGGCGCCCTGGTCGGAAAAATCCAGGGTATCACAGCCAGGCAAACCACCGGCCGCCCCGGCGCTGCCAGCACCATCCAGATCCGGAACCTGGGTACGCCCCTGTTCGTTATTGACGGAGTGCCGCAAAGTGAAGGCCAGTTCAACAACATCGGACTGGAAGACATTGAAAACATCTCTATCCTGAAAGATGCTTCTGCTTCCCTCTATGGTTTTCGTGCATCCAATGGTGTGGTACTGGTGACAACAAAAAAAGGCAAGTCGGGGCAAAAAAATACCCTGAGCGTAAACACGTATTACCAGCTGCAAAACCTGACGCGTTATCTTTCTGCATCGAGTGCAGGCGATTATGTACGGGCTTTGGCAGAAGCAGAACAAAATGCCGGCATCACCCCCACTACGACCCCGGAGATCCTCGAGAAATGGCGCCTGGGCACGGAAAAAGGATTCCAGGGTACCGACTACCGTGACTATATCCTGAAAAAGAATGCCCCGCAGAAATACCTGAACGTGAGCGCAAGCGGCGGGAACGACAAGATGAATTTTTATGTATCCCTGGGCGGCTTGCAGCAGCAGGCAGTATTGAAATACTATCGCTTTCAGCGCTATAATTTTCAAACAAATGTAGAAGGCACGATCATCAAAGGCGTCAAGATGGGCGTGCAGCTCAGCGGCCGCATCGAATCCCGCCACGAGCCTGCATCTACTACGACCGGCAATACCTACGACAACCCTTTTCTGGCGATCCTGACCATGTGGCCAACCGAAAGATTGTATGCCAACGACAATCCCAATTACATCAATGCCGACATCAACAATCCTTCGCGCAACCCGCTTATCTACAACGAAGATGTGATCGGCAAGCAGGACAATGTATGGAACAATTTCGCGAGCATTTTCTACACCACGGTTGAACTGCCTTTTGGCTTATCTGCCAAGGCCACGTACTCCTACAACTACAAGCAAAACAAGAACGAGCTGCAACGCAATTCTTTCAATACCTACTCGTACCGGTCTGCAACAGACACCTATGTTCCGCTGGCCTTCAACCTGGCCCTGCGCAACAAAGCCCGGCAGGAAATTCAGGAGAACTTTGCGCAGTTGCAGTTGAGCTATCACAAAGATTTGGGTGAGCACACGATCGCTGCGACAGGTGCTTATGAATACGCCAGCGCAGTAGACCAGTCTGTCAGCATCAGCTCTATCCCGCCTACCAATTACAGTCCGATCATCCGGCTGCTTGACATCAACGGGTTTTCAAATACCTACGCCATCAGCAAACGAAGCTCTTTTATCGGCCGGTTTAACTACGATTACAAACAAACCTATTTACTGGAACTCCTGGGCCGGTACGATGGCTCGCACATCTATGCACCCGGAAAACGCTGGGGCTTGTTCCCCGGTATTTCCACCGGCTGGCGCTTGTCCAACGAACCATTTTTTGAAGACCTGATGGGCAAGGTGGTATCCAATGTGAAGCTGCGGGCTTCCTGGGGCAGAACCGGACAGGAGCGCGGGGTGAATGCGTTTGATTATTTACCCGGCGGCAACTTCGGAAGCGGCAACTATGTATTTGATGGCGGACTCGTAACCGGCATCGGCGTGCGCGGATTGCCGATCACCAATATCACCTGGGTCACCAGCACCATCAAAAATATTGGCTTGGACCTGGGATTTTTTGGCGGCAAGCTGACGGGCGAGTTTGATGTTTTTTCCCGCGAGCTGAGTGGCATACCCGCACCGCGCTATGATGTGCTCGTGCCCAGTGAAGTTGGCTATACCCTTCCGGCCGAGAACCTGAATTCAGAACGCACCCGGGGCATAGAAGGAATTGTCACCTATTCATCCCGTTCAGGCAAGGTTGGTTATTCCATCAGCGGCAATGCCACACTCGCAAGGCGCAAGATCATGGACATCTACAAACCCCGCTTTGGCAATTCCTGGGATCAGTACAGAAACCAAACCGATCACCGCTGGGCAGATGTGCATTGGGGTTATGAAGTGGTCGGACAATTTCAATCCATGGACCAGATCAAGAATTACAATGTCAACAACGACGGACAAGGGAACCGGACCCAGCTTCCCGGCGACCTGATTTTCCGGGATGTGAACAATGATGGCGTGATCAGCAGCCTGGATGAAAGACCGATAGGATATGCGCTGGGTGGTACCCCCTACATGAGCTTTGGCGGCACCGCATCTGTAAACTACAAGGGCTTCTCCCTTACTACAGACTGGGCAGGCGCTACCATGCAGTCTTATTACCGGATCTTTGAACTGGCCATTCCCTTTCAGGCTATTCACAACGCCCCGGAGTACATCTTCAACGACCGCTGGCACCGGGCTGACCTATTTGACCCCAACAGCGCCTGGATCCCCGGTAAATATCCGGCTATCCGCCGCACCGGCTCCGGCTCGCATGTAGACTATACCAACCACAGCGATTTCTGGATCACCAACATCCATTACGTGCGCCTGAAAAACCTGGAACTGGTGTACAATTTCTCCAAACAGGTTACCCGGCGGCTGGGATTGGCCGGATTAAAAGTTTATGTGAACGGCACCAACCTGTTTTCATTCGACAATGTAAAACACATCGAGATCGATCCGGAGATCGACTTTAATACCGGTCTGGTATACCCGAACCTCAAATTGTACACCTTCGGCATCAACGCAACGCTTTAATCTTTTTACATGAAAAGCATTTTTAGATACTGGATCTGCGCCGTTATTGCAGCGGCTGCCTTATCCTGCAAAAAACAACTGCTCGATACCACCTCACAAACCATTTTCACGGACGAGCAGATCTACAACGATCCCAAGCTGATCACCGGCCTGCTGGCCAACCTGTACGACCGGCTGCCCAAATACGCTTCACTGGCCGTGAATTCGGAGAACTTTACCATCTTCGATGAAGGCATGTGGTCCGGCCTGAGCAACAATGACGTAGAGATCCGGAACAACCTGATCAACTACAGCTACGACCGGTGGAGCTTATGGGATTACGGCTTTATCCGCGATGTGAACGTGGCCATCGACAACATCAACCAATCCAATTCCATAGCAGTAACACCTACCTTGAAAAAAGGGTTTATTGCAGAGCTGCGCTTCCTGCGGGCCATGGATTATTTTGAGATGGTGAAACGGATGGGCGGCGTTCCACTGGTTACCAAGCAACTCGTGTATGATTTCAAAGGCGACCCCAGCAGCCTGCAATTGCCGCGTAACAAGGAAGAAGAAGTGTATGATTTTATTGCCAGCGAGCTGGATGCCATCAAAAATGACCTGGGTAACCTGGGCAGCAAACGCCAGGCAAACAAATACACCGCCCTGGCGCTGAAAAGCCGCGCTATGCTCTATGCCGGTTCCATCGCCAAATACAACAATGTACCCGGACTCACCAAGAGTGCTACACCCGGGGGTGAAGTGGGCATGGCGGAAGCAAAGGCTGCGGGCTATTACCAGAAATCTCTGGATGCTTCCAAGGAGATCATCAGCAGCGGGGCTTATGCGCTGTACCGGACCAATCCCAACTTAGGCGAAAATTTCTATGATGCCCTCATCAACAAGAACAACAACAGTGAGGTCATCATGGCTACTGATTACCTCAAAACGCAGGGCAGAAGACATTCGTTTACGTTCAACAACATTGCGCGTTCGCTTTTTGAAGATGGCGGGCAAGGTTCTTCATTTACGTCACCTTCCCTCAACCTGGTAGAAAGTTATGAGTACCTGGACGGGTCAGCCGGTACGTTGAAGGGAGTAGGCACAGGAAGCAATACGGCCGCCGGTCAAGCCAACTGGATCTTCTATACCAACCCGGAAGATATATTTGCCAACAAAGATGCCCGTCTTTACGGCACCATTATGTATCCGGGTGTTTCTTTTTCCGGCAAGCCGCTGAAAATGCAGGCCGGTGTGTATGTGTGGAATGCAGCTACCAACAAATACGACCGGACTGAAGGCGCGCTGAACAGCAACTTTACAGATGGAAAATTATTGACCGGACAAGACGGCCCGAACCGCACGACCACCTTTGTTACCAACACGGGCTTTTATATGCGCAAATACATTGATGGAACGCCGGGCGCCAGTACCTCTGCTATCCAGAGCGATACCTGGTGGGTGGTGTTCCGGCTCGGCGAAATTTATTTGAATGCCGGCGAAGCAGCTTTTGAACTCGGCCTAACTGCAGAAGCACTGGGGTATATCAACAAGCTGCGCGAGCGGGCCGGCTTTCCTGTCAACAGCCTCAGCACGCTTACCCTGCAAAGGATCCAGAACGAACGCAAGGTAGAGCTGGCTTTTGAAGACCACCGGCTATGGGATATCATACGCTGGCGCATCGCGGATAAACTTTGGGACGGCACCACGGCCAGTCCTGACGCCAACGTATATGCGCTTTATCCGTACCGGGTTGTAAGGCCCGGCCACCCCAATGATGGCAAGTGGGTTTTCGACAAGTTTGTCGCACCGCGTTTTAAAGCGCCGCGGTTTTTCAGGCCCGGTAATTACTACGCGTCCATTCCCCAATCCGTGATCGACAACAACCCTAAAATTGTGCGCAACCCATTTCATTAAACAATTACCATGAAAAATCAATTATCTATCTGGAGCATATTGGTAATGGCAGGCTTGCTTTTCTGTGCCTGCGAAAAAGACAACCTGAAAGAACCTACCTCCACCCTTACAGGCCGCATCGTTTACCAGGGTCAGCCTGTGGGCGTGCGCTCGGCAGGTGTGCAGTTTGAGCTCTGGCAGCGCGGCTACCAGCTCTTTACCAAAATACCCCTGAACATCAAACAGGACGGCACTTTCTCCGCCACCTTATTTGACGGGAACTATAAACTGGTAAGAGCCAGGGGGGCCGGTCCATGGGCAGACAATACAGATTCCATTGATGTACAGGTGCAGGGTTCTGCCAACCTGGATGTGCCGGTTGATCCTTATTTTATTATCAAAAGCGAAACGTTCACCAAGAACGCTACTGCGGTTACAGGAACTTTTCAATTGCAATCCGTCAATACAACCCGTACGCTGGAGCTGGCCAGGATCTACATTGGCCCCAACCTGATCGTAGACCAGAACAACAATTCCGCCAATGCGCAGATCCTCGCGGCCGCGATTCCCAACCTGGCTCAGCCGGTTACGCTTAATGTGACCATTCCGGCAACGCTGGCAAACGAAAGCTACATCTATGCGCGCATTGGTGTAAAAACCACGGGCGTAGCAGAACTTCTTTACACCATGCCCCAGAAAATCCAGCTTAAATAAACAGGAATTATTATATCACATCACCAGACAAAACCCAGGATTAAAAACGCAAGTATGACCACCCTCTATCCAGTTTCTTTTGCAAGAAAGATCTTGTTCGGTACACTCGCCAGCAGCTTTCTCGCCTGCGGAGCACTGGCACAAAATGCCGGTCCATCCTCTTCTTCACCTGTTTCCATCCAGGTTGATTTCAGCAAAAACAAAGGTCCCATGAAACCCATCTGGGCATTCTTTGGCTACGATGAGCCAAACTATACCTACATGAAAGACGGACAGAAGCTGCTCACCGAAATTTCCAAGCTCAGCAAGGTCCCGGTGAATGTGCGCGTGCACAGTTTGCTGGTAACAGGCAATGGTGAGGCTTCCCTGAAATGGGGTTCTACCAATGCGTATACAGAAGATGCAGCCGGCAAGCCTGTTTACAGCTGGACGATCATCGACAAGATATTCGACACCTACATTCAACGGGGCATGAAGCCCATTGCCCAGATCGGTTTTATGCCAGAGGCCCTCTCCACACATCCGGATCCTTACAAACACCACTGGGAACCTGATCTGAAACACGGCGACATCTATACCGGTTGGGCCTACCCGCCGAAAGACTATGAGAAGTTTGCCAACCTGGTGTATGAATGGGTAAAACATTCGGTAGCCAGGTACGGCAAAGCAGAAGTGGAAAGCTGGTACTGGGAGCTATGGAACGAGCCTGATATTTCTTATTGGAAAGGCACGGTAGAAGAATATTGTAAGCTTTATGATTATACGTCGGCTGCTGTTAAGCGGGCACTTCCGACAGCCAAGATCGGCGGACCGGAAGTAACGGGGCCGAGTGCACCCCGGGCAGGTGCTTTTATGAAAACGGTGCTGGACCATATCACAAGTGGACAAAATTATGTGACGGGTAAAACAGGCAGTCCGATTGATTTTGTTACCTTTCACGCCAAAGGCGCTCCCCGGCTGGTAAATGGCATGGTTCAAATGAATATGGGCAAACAACTCCGCGACATCGACAAAGGCTTCGAGATCATTGCTTCCTATCATTCCCTCAAGAACCTGCCGATCATCATTGGAGAGTCTGATCCCGAAGGCTGTGCTGCCTGTTCCGAAGATTTTAGTCCGCAGAACGCCTACCGCAACGGCACCATGTATTCCAGCTACACCGCCGCTTCGTTTGCCCGCAAGTACGACCTCGCCGAAAACAGGGGCGTGAACCTGCACGGCGCTGTTACCTGGGCCTTTGAATTCGAGAACCAGCCCTGGTTCCGCGGCTTCCGCGACCTGGCTACCAACGGCGTGGACAAACCCGTGCTGAATGTATTCCGCATGTTTGGCATGATGCAGGGCAACCGGGTAGAAGTGAGCCAGGGAACCGACTATAATTTCCTCTCTATCCGCGACTCCAGTGTGCGCGGTGAAAAATCAGACATCAATGCCTTGGCCGCACGCGATCAGAAAAGTGCGACCGTCATGGTTTGGAACTACCACGACAACAATGACCTGACGGCTCCCGGTACCATGGTCAGCCTTAACCTGAAGGGACTACCCGCCGGCAAGGTCATGCTCAAACATTACCGGATAGACAAGGACCACAGCAATGCATACGAAGTCTGGAAAAAAATGGGCTCGCCCCAGCAACCTTCCGCAAGCCAGGTGGCTGAACTGGAAAAAGCCGGTCAGCTGCAGCAGCTGAACGCTCCGAAAGAAATTACCGTCAAAAACAACGAAACAACAGCCCAGGTTGACCTGCCCCGGCAAGGCGTTTCTCTCCTGCAGCTAACCTGGTAGTTGATACCATACACAACAATATGAAAATACAATCTGTTACAACAAAGCTTTATCAATGGAAAGGTCCGGTGAAAACCACCGACACCATTTTCGCCACTCCGCTCAGTGCCCTTCCTTTTCAGGACGACTCGCAGGCTCCTTTCCGGTTCTTCAGCTGGCTCGTCGTGGAAATCAAAACAGATGAAGGCCACACCGGTATCGGTAATGCAGGTTTATGTCCTGATGTGACCAAGCTCATCATTGATTCTAAATTGAAGGGATTGTTGCTGGGTGAGAACCCGCTGAACACCGAATACCTGTATGAAAAAATGTACCGCTCTTCTGTTGCGTACGGCCGGAAGGGTGCTGTGCTGGCAGCAATCAGCGCGGTAGATATTGCCCTGTGGGACATCAAAGGCCATGTGTTGCAGCAGCCTGTCTTTATGCTCATGGGCGGCCGCACAAAACCATCTATTCCTACCTACTACAGCCGCCTGTATACACGCAACCTGGATAGCCTGCAGGCTGAGGCAGCCCACTATAAAAGCGAAGGCTTTACGGGCATGAAGCTGCGCTGCGGCTACCCGTTGACGGAAGGAACAGCGGGCATGAAAAAGAATGTTGAGATGGTAAAGGTGGTGCGGGAAACAGTGGGAGATGATGTGGATATTATGCTGGAAGCTTACATGGGCTTCAACTTCGCTTATGCCAAGGAGTTACTCCGCGCCCTGGAACCCTATCACCTGCGCTGGGCCGAAGAACTGCTGCTGCCGGATGAGATCCACCTTTTTGCCAAGCTGAAGGAGTATACAGACATCCCTCTCTCGGGTGGCGAACACGAATACACCCGCTATGGTTTTCATGATCTGCTGCAGGCAGACGCCCTTGATATTTTTCAATTTGACACCAACCGGGTTGGCGGTTTTACAGAAGCCCTGAAGATATGCACCCTGGCCCAGATGCATGGCGTGGAAGTGATCCCGCATGGCGGACAAATGCACAACCTCCATGTTGTGATGAGCCAGTTTGCTTCACCGATGGCCGAATATTTTCCGCAAACTGAAATTGAAGTGGGCAATGAAATGTTCTGGTATATCTTCGATGGAGAAGCCATTGCAGAAGGGGGGCGCTTGCAGCTGGATGATCACAAACCAGGTGTTGGGCTTACCCTTAAAACCCAAGGACTGGAAAACTTCAACATCATCGAATAAACTACTTACCTGCGCATGGAAAAAAGTATCCTGGATTTATTCAAACTCGACGGACAGGTAGCATTGATTGTAGGCGGCAACCGGGGATTGGGATTGGCCATGGGCAAAGCCCTGGCAGAAGCCGGGGCGGCTATTTCCATTGCAGCCAGGTCGGAAAAAGAAAATGGCGAGGCAACAGATGCGATCCGGCAGCTGTATGGCCGTCCGTGTATCAGCCTGGTGTGTGATGTTACAAACGAAGAAAGTGTGCGCGCGGCCGTGCAGGCCACCGTGGACCAATTCGGGAAGATCGACATCCTGATCAACTCAGCCGGCATCAATATTCGCGGTACGATTGAGGACCTGTCACTGGAAGAATTCAATAAGGTGCAGCAGGTAAATGTAACCGGGTCCTGGCTTGCCTGTAAAGAGGTGGTACCCCTGATGAAAAAAAACGGGTACGGCCGGATCATCAACATCGGTTCCATGCTTTCTGTAACGGCCATCCCTGAACGAACGCCGTATGCAACCAGCAAGGGCGCAATCCTGCAGCTCACCCGTTCGTTGGCGATGGAGCTGGCCCGGGACAATATCAACGTAAACGCCATCCTGCCTGGTCCGTTTGCCACAGATCTGAACCTGCCGCTCACCAACGATCCCCAGAAATACCAGGCTTTTATCGCCAAAATCCCTATCGGCCGCTGGGGTGAACTTTATGAGATTGGCGGCATCGCGCTATACCTGGCGAGTCCGGCTTCCAGCTATGCCACCGGGGGATGTTTTTCTGTTGACGGGGGATGGGTAACCGTATAAATTCTACACATTTAAAAGGCAAGCACCTGCTATGAACCCTGTTTCCGAACTACCTGCTGCCCCTAAAGGCGCCCACCTGAAGTGGGTCATGATCAGCCTGGCGCTGCTTGCCACCGTACTCAACTACGTACACCGGCTTTCATTCACCTATCTCAGTGCGGATGGTGAACTGCGTGCATTGATCCCCAACGATGCCTTCGGGTATATCGCAGCCGCATTTTCCCTGGCTTACCTGATCTCGAATGCGTTTTCCGGATTTGCCATTGACAAACTGGGTACACGCTTAGGTTATTCGCTTTGCATGGCATTCTGGACAACAGCCGGCATGGTGCATGCCTTTGCGATTACGCCCCTCCAGTTTGGCATCTGCCGTTTTTTTCTGGGGATCGGGGAAGCAGGCAACTGGCCGGCCGGTCTAAAGCTTACCAGCGAATGGTTCCCGCCGCACCAGCGCTCTACCGCTTCGGGTATCTTTAACAGCGGTTCGGCCCTGGGTGCTATTGTGGCACCGCCCCTTGTTGCGGTGATGGGAACCCGTTATGGCTGGCAATCCACCTTTATCATTCTGGGCATCGCAGGTTACTTGTGGATCGCGCTTTTCTGGTTTACTTATTACACACCCCCGCAGGCTGTACAGGAAGCCAAGGGCAAAACCATCCCGCCGCTCAAACTGCTGAAAACCCGTTTTGTTTCCATGTTCCTGCTGGCAAAAATTTTCCTGGAGCCCAGCTGGTACTTTATAACATTCTGGCTTGGCCGCTACCTCGCGGATGTATACCATTGGGATCTGAAAAAGATCGGTCCTTATGCAGCCCTTCCCTTTGTAATAGCCGATGTAGGAAACATAGCAGGGGGCTACTTCACGCAGTTTATCATCAAGCGGGGTGTACCCATCCCGCGGGCCAGAAAAATTGCTGTGGGCTTGTCGGGCAGTATCATGGGCTTGGCCCTGCTATGCGGTCCGCTCATTATTAGTACACCGATCACGGCACTCATTGTATTTGGCATAGCAGGATTTGGCTATACGAGTTATACGGCCAATGTACTTGCGTTGCCGGCTGACGTGGTTCCCAAAAGCGCTGCCGCCTCAGCCTGGGGACTGGCCTGTATCGGGAACGGTGTAGGAACCACCATCTTTCAATCCCTTTCCGGCATTACACTGACTGCAGTAGCCGCAACCCGGGGATTTGCAGCGGCTTACAATTACCTGTTTATCGGTTTCGGAGCACTGGCCCTGATCGGCGTTCTTGTCATGCTTTTCGGCATGGGCCCTTTCACCAGGGATGAAGAATTGCACCGGTATGTAATGCAGGAGGAGCTGGTGCCTGCAGGTTAGAAGAATGCATTTTCTGAGGTTTTTTTCACAAAGCATTTTGCAAAGGCTGAAGACTTGTCTTCTTCGTATCACGCTTTGATTTGATGTGATCACTTTTAATATGCTCGCAGGCAATGGGTTTACGATGCCGGGCCTATGATCCAAGCTCCATACATTTCAAAGGAGCTGAAATCTATCCCTCTATACAACATCCCGGATCGTTTACCTTTACATGATTTACACCCATTGATTATGGAGAAGTCAATAATTTATAACGGTCAAGCTGTTTACTATACCATCTCCGGACAGGGAAATCCAGTTGTATTTATTCACGGACTGGCTGAAGACGCAACCATCTGGAACGGGCAGGCAGACTTTCTTTCATCCGGCTTTCAACTGATCATTCCTGATCTGCCTGGCAGCGGCCGTTCACCCCTGCCGGAACAGGTAAGCATGGAAGGGCTGGCGGGTGCTGTAAAAGCAGTGCTTGATGCGGAAGGTATTGAACAGGCTGTCCTGATCGGACATAGCATGGGCGGCTATGTTATGCTGGCATTTGCTGAACTGTATCCGCAGCGTGTGAAAGCGCTTGGCTTGTTTCACAGTACTTCTTATGCGGATGGCGAAGAAAAGAAGGCAGCCAGGAGGAGGAACATTGAATTTATCGCAACGCATGGCAGTCATGCTTTTCTGAAGCAAGCCACGCCGGGATTGTTCAGTGAAGATTCAAAAAGAGAGCATCCTGAAAAAATAGCGGAGCTGATCCGGCGGTACAAAGATTTTAATCCCCGCTCCCTGATGGCTTACAATGAAGCGATGTTGCAGCGGCCAGACAGGAGACAGGTGCTTTCGGCAGCTCCCTACCCTGTCCTTTTTATTATTGGCAAACACGATGGTGCCATTCCGCTTCAGCAAAGCCTGGAGCAATCGCATCTGCCTGATACAGGATTTATCTACGTACTCGAAAAATCAGGGCATATGGGTATGCTGGAAGAAACGGGCAAGGGCAATGAGGCGCTGAAGAAATTTCTGCAGGACGTGTATATAGCTTAATTTTAATGGACAGCGCACTGACTCCGGCCTGCAGGGTTTAGGGAGCATGAAAACACCGAATGCATGAAGCTAATTGCCTGTTTATTCTTTTTGCTTTTAACGGTCTCTTCCACCTTGTTTGCCCGGCACATCAAAGGAGGTGAGGTTTATTACGAATACAGGGGAACAGATGCCAACGGCAATGACCGCTTTTATATTACCGCCCGCCTTTTTCTCGATTGCAGCGCCACCGCTTCCCAGATCGACCAGAATGTATTTCTGGGCATCTACCGCAACTCAGACAACCGGGCAGTCACCGGCTCACCCTTCAGCCTCGAACAAATTTCATTTCAGGAGATCCGACTCTCTGCACCCAGTCCCTGTATTGTAAACCCTTCCCTTGTTTGCTACAAAATCTATAAATACGGCCGTGAAATTACCCTCCCCAAAGATCCCCTGGGCTATACTGCCCTCTTTCAACGCTGCTGCCGGATCGACAATATCCGGAATTTAAGCCCCAATATATCAGTAGGCGCCAGCTATACCTGCGAGATCCACGGATCTAATAATCTCAATACAGGAGAGGTCAACAGCAACCCGCAGTTCCTGGTAAAAGATACGGTCCTGATTTGTGAGAAGCGGCGGTTCTCACTGGATTTTGGTGCAACAGATCCGGATAGCGACTCGCTTTCTTACGAGTTTTGCGATGCGTATGATGGCGGAAGCAGCGGTACACCCGTTGTAGAACGGCCGCCAGCACCCAATACAATCAATTTCCTGAGCTATGCAGCCGGCTTCTCCGGTTCACAGCCACTCGGCAATGATGTGACCATCAACCCGGTTAGCGGACTTATCAGCGGCGTAGCTCCCGCAGGAGGTGATTATGTAGTGTGCGTTTGTATCACCGAATGGCGCCACGGAAAACCTATCAGCAAACACCGGAAAGATTTTAATGTAAAAGTAGACGCCAACTGCGATTTTGCAGCAGCAGACCTGAACCCGCAATACATCACCTGCGACGGGTATGATTTTTCATTTCAAAATGAAGCCCCGTTTTCTTCCCTGATCCATACATACTATTGGGATTTTGGTCTTGCCAACAGAACAGATGATACGTCCACCCAGGCAAAACCGACATTCGTATATCCTGACACCGGCGTATATACCGTCAGGCTCATCATCAACAAAGGGGAAGAATGTTCTGATTCGGCGGTTACGCAGTTAAAAGTTTATCCGGGTTTTAATCCGGCAATTGCATTCAGTGGTTCGTGCAGGTTCAATCCTTTTCAGTTTACGGATGCCAGCACCCTGCGTTACGGGCAGGTAGTGAAATGGTCATGGAATTTCGGGGATGAAACGACGGCAGCCGATTCCTCCAACGACAGAAATCCGCAGTGGAAGTATTCTACGACGGGCTATAAAAATATAAGGCTCACAGTGGAGAGCAGCAAGGGTTGCATAGCGACCGTGTCAAGGGATAGTTTGGAGGTCAGGGACAAACCAATTGTCCTGCTGCCATTCCGCGATACGCTGATCTGCAGCATCGACACGCTGGCGCTTTCTGCCAGCGGTGGCTTCTCGTATTCCTGGCAGCCGAATCAGTCTATCATCAACGCCAACACAGCCAATCCGCTGGTGTTTCCTAAAAGCACGACATCCTACCAGGTTACCGTAAGCGACAATGGATGTACTGATACCGCTTCCCTGCGCGTGCGGGTAGTAGATTTCGTAACCCTGAACGTGGCTGATACCACCATCTGTTTAACTGATTCTGTTACGCTGCACCCAAACAGCAATGGGCTGCGGTACCAGTGGACAAGCAACGTGCCCGGCACCCTGAGCCGCGCCACCACAAAAAATCCATTGGTCAGGCCCCAGGCCACCACAACCTATCATGTTTTAGCTGCCATCGGCAAATGTTCAGCGGAAAGGGATCTCACAGTTGTAGCAATTCCATATCCTGGCGCGGATGCGGGAGAGGATACGATCATTTGTTATGGGGATGGTGTTCAGTTGAATGCCGCGATTACAGGGTCTTCTTTTAACTGGTCGCCTGCCAATACGCTCAACAACCCGGCCGTTCTGAATCCCGTCGCATCGCCACGGCGCTCCACCAACTACATCCTGTCGGTTTATGATACCCGTGGTTGTCCCAAGCCCAAACAGGATACCGTGACGGTTGTTGTGCGTCCGCCCATCATTGCGGATGCAGGAAGGGATACGGCTGTTGTTGCCGGACAGCCCCTCCGGCTGGCAGCAAAAGGTGCTGAACTATTTGCCTGGTCGCCTGCCACCGGGCTCAACAGCACAACCATTGCATCGCCGACTGCCACCCTGTACGACAATATCACCTACGCGGTGAAGGTCTCTACGGCCGAAGGATGCTTCAGCACCGATACGGTGTCCGTAAAAGTATTTAAAACAGCGCCCAATATCTTTGTGCCCACCGCCTTTACACCAGACAAGAGCACCAACAACCGCTTTAAACCCATCCCCGTCGGCATTGCTACCATTGATTTGTTCCAGGTATTTAACCGTTGGGGCCAACTCCTTTACAGCAATCCAAATACAGAACTGGGCTGGGATGGCCGTTTTGCGGGCAAAGCGCAAGATGCCGGTGCTTATGTATGGGTGGTAAAGGGAAAAGATTACACCGGCAAGGTTGTATTCAGAAAAGGAACGATGCTGCTGATCCGGTAAATGCAGGGGTTCAAATCCAGGCTGTCTGATGGAATCTCACAAAAGAAAAGTGTTACCTCCAAGTGCTACAGAGATTTATATGATTGCATAACACTGTTTGAAAACTCGACAATCATAATTATCTTGATACCTGATCTGATGGGGTAGACTGTTTGTCCCGCTCACCACTTTTATAAAAATCGATTTCATGATCTTACCCTTTTTTTTGATCCTTGCTTTCGGACTGCTTGTTCTTGTATCAGTAGGGATACTGATTGCGGGATTGGTAAAAAAGAAGAGAAACTTATTGATAACGGCCGCTCTAATTTTTGTTATTGGTACGGTGGGAGGAATCTTCTCCGTACTGGCTTATACAAAAAAAGCCATTGCTTATGTGCGGAGCAGTGAATTTCAAAATGACACAAAAAAAGGAGCAGAACTGATCGGAGAAACGGTTGGTTCAACTGCTTCGGGCATTTCTAACGGACTGGCAAGAACACTGGATGATGAGGCGATAAAAAACCTGGCCGGCAAATCTGCTGTTATTGCAGGGAAAGTAACAAAGACCGTTGCATCCAACCTGGATTCAACCCTGGGGAACAAAAGTATTTTTCTTGATGAAACGCTTGAAAACAGCGGACTGGAACTTGGCAGAGCAGAAGAGAAATACAAGGACACCACCAACGATGTAGAGATCTTTATCGACTACAAGAAAGATTTCAAGGGCCTGCTAAAGCTTACCAACTACGATCAAAACGGACGCAAGATCGAGATTGTAACAAAGAACATCCATTCAAAATCCGGTCAAAGCAATGTTGAAACATTCAAATTCCTCCATTCCGGTCTGGGAATAACGACCTACTACATTCTTTCGAAGGGAGCGTAAAACAATACCATTTTGAACTTGGTTTACGCCCTGAACGAATCTTCTTATATCAGATTGATTTTAAGCGCATAGCATCCTATGTTCCGGTAGGAACATGGAATACCATACGCTCACATTCAATTCGATATTTGTACAACGTTTATCAAAGACAGCATTTCAAACTATGGGATTGCACTCAATCGAAAGCCTGATCAGATCCTCTTCCTCATCACGATAAATTCCAGCTTTTGTTTCGGGATGCCGAACTTTTCATCGGTGGGAAAGGGTTGTGTTTGGCCGGTTTTGGCGTAGCCATGGCGTTCGTACCAGGCGATGAGTTCAGATCTGATGGAGATGACTGTCATTTGGATGCTGGTGCATTGTTTGCTGCGGGCCGTATCTTCGGCTGCCCTTAACAGTTGTTTGCCGATTCCCTGCGCCTGTAAAAGGGGGGATACGGTAAGCATGCCCAGGTAGAGGGATTTACCCATTTGCTCCAGGTACACACAGCCCGCAAGGGTGCCTGCTAAGTCTTTACAAAGGAGGATGGTTGCATAGGGCTTCCGGATCATCTCCCGGAGGGAGGCTTCATTCGTGCGGATACCATCAAGCAGGTCAGCTTCGGTTGTCCAGCCCGCACGTGAGCTGTCGCCGCGGTACGCGCTGTTTACCAGTTGAAGAAGCGCAGGAATATCTTCTTCCGTCGCTGCAGAAATCGTGTGGGATTGATTCACGCCTTTTGTGGATATAAGCTGTCAATGACGCATAAATGAAAAAGGAGACCCGCAACAGGTTTCCTTTTTCTTTTACCGGATGAATAAATTTTTATAGTCCCAAGATGCTTTTGTTGGCTTCCTGGTCGGTACCAGCCGCTGCAAAGTCATCAAATGTTCTTTCCGTTACGCGGATGATATGGTCTTTGATAAACTGGGCTCCTTCGCGGGCCCCGTCTTCCGGGTGCTTCAGGGCACATTCCCATTCCAGTACAGCCCAGCCGCTGTAATCATAGGCGGTGAGCTTGCTGAAGATAGATTTGAAATCTACCTGGCCATCGCCCAGAGAACGGAAGCGGCCTGCCCTGTTTACCCAGCTTTGATAGCCGCCATATACACCCTGCTTTCCGGTGGGATTGAACTCTGCATCCTTTACATGAAACATTTTAATCCTTTCATGGTAATTGTCGATGTACTCCAGGTAGTCCAGGCATTGCAACACAAAATGAGATGGATCATAGAGCAAACAAGCACGTGCGTGGTTGTTTACTTTTTCCAGGAACATTTCATACGTAATGCCATCATGGAGGTCTTCACCCGGGTGGATCTCATAACAAAGATCGATGCCGCTTTCGTCGAATGCGTTGAGGATAGGCAGCCAGCGGTTTGCCAGTTCCTGGAAACCGGTCTCTACCAATCCGGGCGGACGTTGCGGCCAGGGATATACGGTCGGCCACAGCAAAGCACCACTGAATGTAACGTGTGCGTTCAAGCCTAAGTTTTGCGAAGCTTTTGCAGCCCATTTTAATTGCTGAACGGCCCATTCCGTGCGGGCTTTGGGATTGTTGCGCACCTGTTCAGGTGCAAAGCCGTCAAATAGTTTGTCGTATGCCGGGTGCACAGCGATGAGCTGTCCTTGCAGGTGGGTGGAAAGTTCGGTGATCTCCAGTCCGCTTTCATTTACCACGCCTTTTATTTCGTCTGCATAGGTTTTGCTTTCAGCGGCTTTTTGCAGGTCGATAAAGCGCGGATCGTTGGTGGGCAATTGTACACCGATATAGCCCAATCCTTTCGCCCACTCGCAAATAGCAGGCAGTGAATTGAACGGAGCCTGGTCGCCCATGAACTGGGCGATAAAGATTGCTGGTCCTTTAATTGTTTTCATATGCTTGTTATACGTTGAAGTCGAGCCATTTTTTGTCTGATTTGCCGGATTCGATCACGGCTTCAATAAAGGCCATGCCACGCACGCCCTCCTGCATACCAGGAAAATCGAGCCATTCCGGCTGGGGCTCCTGTCCGCTGATCTTCGCCTGTACACACAAAGCAAAATTGCGGTAGATATTCGCAAAGGCTTCGAGGTAGCCTTCCGGATGCCCGGCCGGTGTTCTGATATTGTGTTTTGCCAGGGAAGTCAGGTAAACGCCGCCGGACCGGTAAATTTCTGTGGGTTTGTCGAACCATTTTACCAGGAGTGAGTTGGCGTCTTCCTGCTGCCATTCCATTCCGCCCTTTTCACCATATACCCTGATCTTTACATTGTTCTCCTCTCCCGCTGCCACTTGTGTGGCAAAAAGGATCCCGCTGGCTTCGTTGTTAAATTTGAGCAACACATCTCCATCGTCATCCAGTTTGCGGCCGGGTACGATCGTACTGATGTGCGCGCAAAGCTGGGTCAGCTGCAAACCACTTACATATTCCGCAAGGTTAAAAGCATGTGTTCCGATATCGCCCATCGCGCCGGCAATGCCGCTTTTACCCGGATCGGTTCGCCAGGCTGCTTGTTTATCACCTGTTCCTTCGCGGAAATTGGTCAGCCAGCCCTGGGGATATTCCACGTATACTTTTCTGACCTTGCCGATCTTCCCGTCTTTGACGAGTTGCTTGGCTTCCTTTACCATCGGGTAGCCGGTGTAGGTATGCGTGAGACAGAAAAGGCTGTCGTGCTGTTCATATACCCGCTGCAGCGCGCGGGCCTCCTCGAGCGAAAAGGTCATGGGCTTGTCAAGGATCACATGAAAACCATTTTCCAGGCCCAATTTGACGGGCTCGAAATGGACATGGTTCGGTGTTACAATGCTGATCACCTGCATGCGCTGATCTTCGGGCAGGTCCTTTTCTTGCTGGATCATTTCCTGGAAGCTGCCATATACGCGTTGCGGTAAAAGGCCGATGGCTTCCCCGCTTTCACGAGATTTGGCGGCATCGCTGCTGAAAGCGCCACAAACCAGTTCGTATTCACTATCTATCTGGGCTGCTATGCGGTGCACTGCGCCAATAAAAGCGCCCTTGCCACCACCTACCATGCCTAAGCGAAGTTTTTTTGGCATTGCCATGCAATTTTTCTGAAGAATGGTTGGAGCGATGAAGATAGTGATTTATTCGTCTTGAATTGTCTGAACCTTGATTCACAGGAATAGATGGATTCTGAGACGGTAGGCTTTTGATCAAACAAGTAAGGTCTTTACTGGCAAGCTGCTTGAACCACTAATGTCCCCGATTCCTCCCAATCCTGTGAATCAAGGTTCAGACTTCCTCGCCAGCACATCTGCCAGGTGCAGTGTTTGTAACGGTAAATTTTTATAGCGTATATAGCCATCCAGATGCATCAAACATGAATGATCGGTGGAGATGATATATTCGGCGCCGGTGGCGAGGGCGTGGTTGATTTTTTGGTCGGCCATGGCGATGGAGATGGGCTCGAATTTGACGGCGAAGGTGCCGCCAAAACCGCAGCAGGTTTCTACATCTTCCATTTCTACCAGTTCCAGCCCTCTTACAGATTGCAGGAGCTGGCGGGGCTCCCGTTTTATTCTGCATTCGCGCAGGGCGGCACAGGAATCGTGGTAAGTGGCACGGCCGTTGAGCACGGCGCCTGTATCGCTTACCTGTAGTACGTTTACCAGGAACTCAGAGAATTCATAGATCCGCGAAGCTACCTGGCCGATTTCATACTGGTGTGCCGAATCGGTCAGTACCTTGTTATAGTAATTTCTTACAAAACCCACGCAGGATGCGCTGGGAGCTACGATGTAATCGGCACCGGAGAAATCGCGCAGGAACTTGGTGCATACGGCCCGGGCCTGGTCGCGGAAGCCGGCATTGAAAGCAGGTTGTCCGCAGCAGGTTTGATTGGTATTGTATTCGACCGAGCAGCCGGCCTGTTCCAGCACGCTGATCATGCTGAAGGCCGTGGCAGGATAGAGCTGGTCAATAAAGCAGGGAATAAATACCTGTACGTTCATCTGGATAAATTGTCGCTGGATAGCGCGGCCGGTTTATACACGGATCTTCAAGCTCGTTTCTTTGACCTGCTGCTGCAGTTGGATCATCTTGAGGGCGGTGAGGGCTGCTTCCGTTCCCTTGTGTCCATGCTTCCCTCCGATCCGCTCGTCGGCCTGCTCCTGGTTGTCGACCGTGAGGATGCCAAAGATAGTAGGCACAGGCAGGGATTGATTTAACAGGATAATGCCGTCAGTTACTCCCTTGCACACATAATCGAAGTGAGGCGTATCACCCCGGATCACGCAGCCAAGGGCGATAAATGCGAGGGGCCGGTTGTCGGAGTATTTGGATGCTTCCCAATACATCCGCACACCAAAAGGAATTTCAAAGGCGCCGGGTACGGTAATGCTGGATACCCTGCTCACGCCGTTCTGGCGCAATGCTTCGAGGCATCCTTTTTCCAGTTCACCTACTACGGCTGCGTTCCATTCGGTGCGCACTATAACAACACAGGCATCCTCTGCGAGGATGCCTGTGTTCTCCAATAAGGTGCTGTTGTTGATGTCTGCCATCAGCTGCTGAATTTACTTGTCATCAGTTCCTACTTCACCCAATCTTGCCAAGTACTTATCTACTTCAAAGCCTTCTTCACTCCGGGCATATTTTTCTTTGATAAGCCGGTAGTTTTCCAGGGCGTCCTTGTTCTTTCCCAGCTGCTCGTAAAGATAAGCTGCACGGAAAAGATATTTGGGTGAGTTGTAATCGTCTTTTTCAAACATTTTACCTGCCTTGCTGTACAGGGCAGCGGCTTCTTCCTTTTTGTTGAGCTCGCTATAAGCATCGCCCAGCAGGGATGTAGCCCTAGCTTCTATCTGCTTGGAAGAAGTGGAAAAATCTTTGAGGTGCTTTACAGCATTGTTGAAATCGCCGAGGCGGAGATAACAGTAACCTGCATAGTAATGGGCCAGGTTGGCTGCTTTGGTTCCGTCGAAGCGTGAAATGATCTTTAAAAAGCCCAAGTTGATGTTGTCGCCATTCAGGGCCAGCTTGAGGGAGTCTTGTTTAAAATACTCTTCAGCCCGGAACATAGATTCACTGGCTTTGCGTTCGTTGGGCTCTGTTACGAGCATCCGGTAACCGACGATGCCTGCAATCAGCAGCAGCACCACACCCAGTGCGATCAGGATGGCATTGCGTTTTGTGTCCCAAAGGTTTTTGGCCCGGTCTGATAAGGTGAGGTGATCTGTTTGGGGTGTGAGCGTGTTTTCTATCATTCAAAATGGATTTGTATAAAGCGCATGAAATGGGCCTGCGCCAAAGCTTTCATTAATCTTGTATGAACGGATAATCCTGATCCGCATATACGTCTTTGAGCAATTCGTCTGCCGGGGGGAAAGGCGATTCTTCGGCGAATTTCACTGCTTCAGCTATCCTGTCGTTGATTTTTTGGTTGATGGCATCGATGTCTTCCTGGGAAGCGAATCCTTTTTCCAGCAGGGTCTTGGCTACTCTTTCGATCGGGTCACGCTGCCGGTATTCGTCTACTTCTTCCTTGGTGCGGTATTTTTGCGGGTCACTGATAGAGTGCCCCTTGTAGCGGTAGGTTTTGATTTCCACGAGTGTAGGACCATTGCCTTCGCGGGCCCGCTGTACGGCGCGGCTGATGCTTTCGTGTACGTCTTCCGGACTCATGCCGTCGATGGAATCGCAGGGCATTTCGTAGGCGTCTGCCAGCTTGTAAATATCGACCACGTTGGATGTACGCTCAACAGAGGTACCCATGGCGTAGTTGTTGTTTTCGCAAATAAAGATGGCAGGGAGCTTCCAGGTCATGGCCATGTTAAACACTTCGTGCAGCATTCCCTGGCGGGCAGCCCCGTCGCCAAAAAAGGTCAGGCACACGTTGTCGGTCCCCTTGTACTTTTCGGCAAAAGCCAGTCCGGCGCCTGTACCGATCTGCGCACCTACAATGCCGTGGCCGCCAAAAAATTTCTTGTCTACACCAAAAAAGTGCATACTGCCGCCTTTTCCCTTGGCACAGCCGGTCGCTTTGCCATAAAGTTCAGCCATACAGGGAGCCGGTTCAACCCCTTTTGCCAGGGCCAGGCCATGGTCGCGATAACCTGTAATATAAGGATCATCTTGCCGGGTAGCCGAAATACAGCCTGCGGCGATGGCTTCCTGTCCGACATAGGCATGAAAAAATCCGCGGATTTTTCCTTCCATCTTATATTTTTCTTCTGCAGCGAGTTCAAACTGCCGGATGAGCTGCATCAGCTCATACCATTGCAGATATGTTTCTTTGGAAAAGTCTGTAGCCAAGATAGAAATTTTTGAGCGGCAAAAATAAGGGGAAAAAGCAAAAAAAGGGTCTTTTTTCCCGCCATGTCCCATTTTTTTCAAACAGGCTCATGCGTTCATGGCATACATAATTATGTTCAGGCCAAACTTTGTATTGTCTTCCGCCATAAAACGTTTGTTGCGAAAATCATAATCCCATTCGCAGCCATAATCCTTGTTACTATACAATACCGCAATGCGGCCGTTGATCTCAATGGCTTTCAGGTAATCATGCACCAGGTCATCACCCCAGCCGTTAAGCTCGAAAGACGTGGTGGGCGGGCCTTTTTCAAATTGGAAGAACGAGCGGTAAAGCGGGTGCTGGTTGGAAATTTTTTTTAAGGCACCGGCACCGAACAGGGCAGTCATTTGTGCCTCAAAGGATTTGGCAAACAAACCGTCTATGTCGTGGTTGCAATCGTCGGCAAATACAAAGCCGCCGTTTTGCACATATTTTTTAAAGTTGGCTGCTTCCTGTTTATCGAACTGCACCAGCTTGTGTCCGCTCATGTAGCAGAAGGGGTAATTAAAAAGATCGTTGCTGTCCAGATCAACTATTTTCTCCTGGAGGCTTACGGGCACGGTCGTGTATTCGATCAGGGAATTAAGCAGGTTGGCAGGCATGCGCTGGTCGGTATCCCAATCGCCCGAGTGGTAGCGCAGGCGGGTAAAAGTAAATTTTGATCTGTCCATGTGTACGGAATTCATTCTATGACTATTGCTGGTCTGACCATATACACCTTTTCACTATTCGTAATGTAATTTCATCGTCATACCAGCAATTTTGATTCCCTCTGGTTAAAAAATCTCATGTAAATCTAATAAGTGCTTGAAATACGCGCGAAAGTTATGTGTTTGAAATAATTCTTTAATTTTAATTTATACAAACGATCCTGGTGCTACTATAAATACTTGAACAGGGTGCAACAACACCGGAAGTAATTTTAGAACACGGATAGAGATGCAAGCACTGCATGCCGCAAAGAAAGAGAACACCTAATTTTTATACAAACAGCAAGCTTTGGATACAGAAACAAAACTAACGGAGCTATTAGAGAAACTGGCAGGATTAAAACAGGAGATTCAGAAAGTTATTATCGGGCAGGATCATATTCTGGAGGAGATCATAGTAGCCTTGCTCGCAGGCGGGCATTGTTTATTGGAAGGCGTGCCCGGCCTGGCAAAAACCCTGATGGTGCGCACGCTTGCACAAGCCTTACACCTGGCTTTTCACCGCATCCAGTTTACCCCCGATCTGATGCCCACGGACATCATCGGTACCGAAGTATTGGAAGAAGATCATGTTACCGGAAAGCGGTTTTTCAAGTTTAACAAAGGTCCGCTGTTTGCCAACATCCTGTTGGCGGACGAGATCAACCGGACGCCGCCCAAAACACAGTCGGCCCTGCTGGAAGCCATGCAGGAGTTTGAAGTAACCTATGGCGGACAAACCTATCCGCTCGACAGACCGTTCTTTATCCTTGCCACGCAAAACCCCATCGAGCAGGCCGGCACCTATCCCCTGCCTGAAGCGCAGCTCGACCGCTTTCTGCTGTATGTAAAGATCGGCTACCCAACCGAGCAGGAAGAAGTCAATGTGCTCAGCAGTACAACCGGGAGCAAAAGACCTGTTGTGCAACCTGTGCTGGGAGCCGCAGAGATCCTGCAATTACAAGGGCTGGTGCGGGAAGTCACAATCAATGAAGACCTGATCACCTATGTGAGCAAGCTGATCAGGGCAACACGGCCTGATACAACAACCGTCAGCTATGTAAAGGAATGGGTTAGATGGGGAGCTGGTCCGCGTGCCGGGCAGGCCCTGATCCTTACCGCCAAAGCGCGGGCCTTGCTCAAAGGCCGTTATGCGGTGCTGATGGAAGACATCCATGCCATGGTCTATCCGGTCCTGCGCCACCGGGTCCTGCTCAATTTCAAAGCCGATGCAGAAAACATCAGCTCCGACCGGGTAACCGGTGAACTGCTCAAAGCAGTAGAACGTCCTAAAGTCGTCTTTAAATAAAATGGGGGGTCCCCGAAAAGGACCTGCAATTTTGCAAACCGCACTTCCTTCGCTTTTATTATATGAGCCGTTTACTTGATCCGAAAGTCCTGATGGCGATCAAAGACCTGCAGCTAGCTGCCAAAACAGCGGTGGATGGTTTTTTATCGGGCATCAACCGGAGCACCATCAAGGGGCCCGGACTAGAATTCAGCCAGTACAGGAGCTACCAGCCCGGCGAGGATCTGCGCTGGCTGGACTGGAAAATGTACGCCCGCTCAGACCGGTACTATATCCGCGAATCAGAAGTAGAAACCAGTATATCGCTCAGGCTGGTGGTAGATGCCAGCGGATCAATGAACCATGAAGATGGGGGGATAAAAAAGATCGGCTATGCCCGCTACCTGGCTGCTTCGCTAGCTTACCTGGCGCACAAGCAGGGAGATGCGGTGGGGTTGTATGTGTGCCAGGAAGGCAACTTGTTTTCCCTCGCTGCCCGTCCGGAACACCAGCACATGGCGCACTTGTATTACCAGCTCGAAAAGATAGAAGCCGGGGGAAAATTCACCGATCCTGTTCATTATAAGAACTTATTTGCCGCTGCACGCAGAAGAGAGATCGTGATCTTTATTTCTGACCTGTATGAACGGGCAGGAGAGCTCCAATCTTTTCTTGACCAGCTGGCGGCCTACAAACACGAGGTCATTGTATTTCACCTGCTGGCCCGCAACGAACAGGAGCTGGACTTCAAGGGCTATACCGCCCTGCAGGACCTGGAGACCGGTGAAGTGATCAAAACTGATCCGGGCCAGATCAGGAAAGAATACCAGCAACAACTAACCGGCTATCTCGCCGCCTTGCGCATGCGCATGCTTGATAAGGGGATCTTTTACCGTTTGATCAGCCTTGATCAGCCGCTTGACGGAGCCCTGCGCGATTTTTTAAACCAGCGTACCAAACTCAAAACATAAGTGCTGCAGTTTATACAACCAGGATGGCTTTGGATGGCTGCAACCCTTGTGGTGCCGGTAATCATTCACCTATGGAATGTACGCGAGGGCAAGACGCTGAAAATTGGCAGTATACAGCTGCTGCAGCAAACAGCGCAACCGCATGCCAGCAGCCTGCGGCTACGCGACTGGCTCCTGCTCCTGCTTCGCTGTCTGCTTATTCTGCTGCTTACCCTGCTGTTGGCAGGCCCTTACTGGCCTAGCCATACAAAACCGGCCCAACAAGCAGGATGGATCGTCCTTGATCCACAAAACAGAAAAGAACTTTACACGCTTTTTAAACCCCGGATCGATTCACTCCTAGGCAAGGGTTTGGAGTTGCATGATTTTAGCGGCGCTTTTCCGGCCTTTCAAAAAGAAACCTTGCTTTCACCAGATAGCAGTGGTACAGCAGACAGCACTTCTTACTGGATCAGGCTAGAGCGGCTTTACAAACAGGCGCCCGCAGGCATGCCGGTTTATTTATACACAAACAATGAGCTGAAAAATTTCACCGGCAAACGACCGGCAAGCGCCTCAAATCTTCACTGGCAAGCTGCTACCCTGCGCGACTCTGTTTCAAGCTGGCTCGCAGCTGCTTACCTGAGCGCCCCGGACAGCATCCGGATCATAAAAGCAGTGAGCACACCAGGATCCACTGTTTACACAACTGAAAATCTAAGTGCCACGAAAGCGTCCCCTCACGGCTATGCAACCAGCTTTGAAAATGGAAGGTTTACCCTAACGTCCTCAACAGGCCTGCATAGGGAACCGGTGGAAGTAGATACTTCAACCATGCAGGTGGTGGTGTTTACAGATAAATATCCCCATGACGCCCGGTACGTAGAAGCAGCCATACAGGCCATCCGTCAATACTCGGGGCACCGGATCCAGGTAAAGCTTATCCATGATCCCCAAAGCCGTCTCCCGCCACCAGACTGGCTTTTCTGGCTCTCCGATAAACCGGTTCCATACATAGCAAACAGCCGCATTTTCAGGTACGTAGCGGGCAGGGAACAGAAGCGGTCTTCCTGGATCATGCAGGAAGGAATAGAAAGCAAGGGAGAACCCATTGCCTTGTACAAGACCGTTTCTGACAGCAGCGCCGACGCGGACAATGAGCCCGTATGGCTGGATGGATACGGTGATCCGGTACTGACAAAAACAAACACGCCGAAAACCACCTTCTACAATTTTTACAGCCGCTTTGATCCACAATGGACAGACCTGCCCTGGAGCAGCCGCTTTCCGGTTTGGCTTTTGCAGCTCCTGCTGGAGGAACAAGCTGCAAAGGAAAATGGGAAATGGGACAAAAGAAGCCTGAGCCAGGAACAGCTTACTGCAGCTGGATCGCCGGTGCGTCAAAGCGGGATCGCCAAATCCTCCTTGCAGAAAAAAGAATGGGAGAAGCCAATCTGGATCGCAGCCCTCCTGCTGTTTTTTCTGGAAAGAGCCATTTCATACAGCAGAAAAAAAGATCAGTATGACAGGACCCGGTAACATCATCAGCAAACTACAGCGGCGATGGGTCTTTATTGCCCTGCTTTCGGACGGACTGCTGGCGCTGGCAGTTACCCTGGTTGTGGTAGCTCTTTTGCGAAATCACGCTGTTTATCCCTGGTGGGTTGGGCTGCTTATTTTTTTTCCTGCTCTCCTGGTGGCAGGTATCCGCCACCGGTGCTGGAAATGGGAGCCTGTCCATATTGCGCGCTATCTCAACAGCCGGATGCCGCAGTTCCAGGAGAGCGCCCAGCTTCTCTTGAAACCCGTAGCTTCCCGCTCCCAATTGGAACAACTGCAGGCCAGCCGCATCGAGCAGGCCATCAGTACCGCTCCGCTACCCTTCTTTCCAAATAAAAACCTGGGTTGGTCTGTCATTGTATTATTTTTTTCCATCATTCTTGCACAAGGTTTATACCCGCTTCCCGATTTTTTTCTTTCAGGGAGCAAGCGTGGAATAAAACAATCCTCCTTAACGGCAAAGCAGGCCACCAAAGAAAAAACGCTGGCTGGTATTTCATCGATCCGTATCCGCATCCAACCGCCCGCTTACACGCGTGAGCCGGCCTTGCAGCAAACTATATTTACCATACAAACCCTGGAAGGATCCCTGGTAAACTGGGAGATGGGCACCAGCCAACCTGTTAAACAGGTGCAACTGGTGTTCAATGACAAAGAAGCCGTAGCCCTGCGTGCTGCAGACAGCAGCCATACAAAATGGGCGGTCCAGAAAAAACTGGTGGCGACCGGTTTTTACCAGGTAAAGATAGAAGACCGGCTTTCTGAAATGTACATGATAGACCTCGCGAAAGATGCACCCCCGCAGGTGCGCATCATCCGGCCCCAACAATACACGACCATAGATTTCGGAGAGCCGCAGCGCATAACCATCCACGTAAGTGCCCAGGATGATTATGGTTTGAGCCAGGCATCCATGACGGCTACGATTGCCAGCGGCAGCGGCGAAGCGGTGAAATTCAAGGAACAGCAGTTACCATTGTCCGGCCCCGTTACCGGCAGGCGCGAAACCCTTTTGCAGAGAGGACTGGACCTGCGCGCGCTTGGCATGAAGCCCGGGGATGAATTGTATTATTATGTAAGTGCCACAGACAATGCAGGCCAGGAAACACGCTCAGATGTTTACAATATCATCTTACCGGATACAGCCCAGTTGATGGAGATAGAAGGGCTCGCCAATGCCGTTGACCTGAAGCAGGAATATTTCCGGAGCCAGCGCCAGATCATCATTGAAACAGAACAACTCCTCAAAGACCACGATACAGTTCCAACCCCTGCTTTCAACAACAAAAGCAATAACCTGGGCATTGATCAGAAACTGTTGCGGCTGCGTTATGGAAAATTCCTGGGAGAAGAAAATGAAGATGAACCGGGCGAAGAACGGGAACATGCGGGAGAAGAACACGAACAGCCTGTTTTGGGAGATGCCACCAAACTGATGGAGCAGTACACGCACAGGCACGACAATGCAGAAGACGCCACCTTTTTTGATCCCAAACAAAAAGCGCAGCTCCGCGCCGTTCTTTCAGAAATGTGGAAGGCTGAACTGCAGCTGCGCCTGTACAAGCCGGCGCAGGCCCTCCCCTTCGAATACAAAGCCCTGCGCCTGCTCAAAGACCTGCAACAACAATCCAGGTCATACGTCGCCAAGGCAGCGTATAAAACCACACCCCTGCGGCCGGAAAAACGGCTTACGGCCGATCTGAGCAAGATCGTTGAACCTGTTACCCATCGGCAAACAAAAGCAGCAGACAGGCAGCACCAAGCACTCCGGGATGCAGGAGGCATCTTGGAATCATTGAAGCATGCACCACGCCTGGCACCAGCTGCTATCCGCACGTTGCAATCTGCTGCACAACAACTGGGAACCAGTGCCCTTGAAAAACCTGGCACATACCTGGCTTCTTTTGAAGCCATCAAAAGAGTCCTGGGCGCACTTGATCGATCAACATCGTTATCTGCAACTGATATCCAGCTGGCAGAAAGAGGTTTAAATCTTATGCTGAGCCGCCCCGAACAATCACCCCGGCAGGAACAAACAGGTACGCAGCAAAACTTGTCGAAACAGTATTTTAAAAACCTGCAACAAACCAACCGCTGATATGAGCTGGAACTATATTGTGATAGCAGGATGCCTGGGAACGCTGGCGTTTGTGGTTTGGAATGAACTCGCCCGGCCAAACCGGTCCAGGTTGGTGCTCCGGCTGATCGCGTGCTTGCTGGCTGTTGTTAGTCTGGCCTGCATGACGATCCCTTTGCACTGGATACAGCCTGCAAAAAACCTGTCAGCGAATACAGCGGTGCTGCTCACGGAAGGCTACCAGGCCGACAGTGTCAGAAACTTCTTACAGCAATCTGCACAACAGCCAACAGTTTATTCCCTCTCACCTGAAAGCAGGGAATCTGCAGGCCTCAATCGGGTAAGTCTTCCGCTTGATTCCATTGCTTTCCTGGCAGCCAACTATACCAATCTGCACGTGTTTGGGAATGGATTTGATAAAGACGAACTAACCTGCTTGCAAAACAGGGCCATCCGGTTTCATCCTGCTCCATTGCCTGCCGGCATCCAAACCATCAGCTGGACAAAGGAGTTGCAGGAAGGTGAAAGCATGGTTGTGCAGGGCCATTGCTACAATCCGCTGTCAACGCCTGTTCGCGTTGTTCTCAGCGGATACCAGACAGGATTTGACTCGGTCATGATCAATCCTGGCAACAACCAACCGTTTCAGTTAAGTGCTGTTCCTAAACTCAGGGGAAAAGCCCTTTTCTCTTTGTCTGTGCTCAATCAAAAAGATACGCTTGAGCAAGAGCCATTACCGGTAGAAATCGACACGGCCGCTCCTGTAAAAATCCTGCTCTTGTCTTCTGCACCCAATTTCGAGACAAGGTTTTTAAAAGACTGGCTGGCAAAAAAAGGTTATGCCGTGGAAGTGCGTACCCTGATCTCAACCGGAAAACAAGACAGGTTGTTTGCCAATACCGGCAATCTATCCCCCAACCAGCTCAACGCCTCCCTGCTGCAACAAACAGATGTGCTGATAAGCGATCCGGTGGCCTTGAACAACCTGCGAGCTACGGAGCAGCAGGCGATCAGGACGGCTGTGGCGGCGCAGGGTTTGGGCTTGATCATCCGGGCCGATAGCCTGTTACCCCGCTCATTTTATGGAGGCTTCTTTCCGCTGACGCAAAACCATGACAGTATCTCGAAACAAGTGCCCTTGATTATAGCAGATGCCATACCGGATACGGCAAGCTGGCTGGCAGAGCAGCCCCTTTACATCCGCTTGCAGCCGGGTAGCCAGGCCCTGGTACAAACCGCATCAGCAACCGGTGTTGTTGCAGGCAGCGCCCTGTATGGCGCGGGAAAGATTGTTCTCACAACCATTCCGAATTCTTATAGCTGGCTGCTGGCTGGAAACAACAAAACTTATGAAGCTTACTGGAGCCTGCTGATAAAAAAATCCCTCCGCAAAAAAGTAGCCCCCGCGACCTGGAGCTTCCTTCCTTCCATTCCATTTGTTGACGAGCCGGTAACGTTACAGGTAGAAACAGAATCTGACAGACCGCCTGTTTATCCGGTTTCTAACACGGGGGTTGCGTATGCGCAAAATTTTTTACTCCCATTTGCATGGCAAGCTCTCTATTGGCCGCTAGAGGGTTGGCAAACAACGGGCAGCGTAGCCGACCCCGTTCACTGGTATGTTTGGGGCAAAAAAAACTGGAAAGGAGTTCAGGCCAAACATAAACAAGCCATTACCCGGAATTACGTGCTGCAGCAAACAAGCAGCAGGGAGCAGGTGGGTGTGGCAGGAACATCCTCCTCCCTCCCCCTTCCTAAAATATATTTTTTTATAATATTTTTGTTCAGCGCAGGATTTCTATGGATAGAAAAAAAATTATCCCGTGCATGACCTCATAATCTATTTTTTGGTAGATTGCCGCACCATAACAAATGGATTCCTGATCCATTGCCTGGTTTAGCAGACTGCTTCCATCTCCTTTCATTCACTAAAAAGCGATCCGTTGAAAAGAAAAGATTTTCTTCAATTATCAGCCATGGGCCTGGGTGCACTGGTGATGCCCGACTTTATGCGCGGGAACCCGATCGATCCCCTTGCGGCCCTCAATGATGGCATTGATGTAAAGACAAAAAAAGAATTAGCTGACGTGGCCCTCAATGCGGCCAAAGCAAAAGGCGCTACCTACACAGACGTGCGCATCGGCCGTTATTTGAACCAGTTTGTGGCCACCCGCGAAAACCGGGTGCAAGGGGTTGCCAACACCGAATCGTTTGGTGTGGGCATCCGCGTGATTGCCAATGGCTGTTGGGGTTTTGCCGCCTCCAACAATGTCACCAAAGAAAACATGGCCAAAATAGCGGAGAAAGCAGTGGCAGTTGCCAAAGCCAATTCAAAACTAGGCGCACCACCCGTGCAGCTGGCACCGCAAAAAGGATTCGGTGAAGTGAGCTGGAAAACACCGATCGAAAAAAATCCTTTTGAAGTGCCGGTGAAAGACAAGGTGGATCTGCTGCTGGCAGTGAACGCCGTTGCCATGGAAGGCAAGGCTAGCTTTGTCAATTCGGTGATCATGGCCCGCAACGAACAGAAATACCTGGCCACCTCCGACGGCTCTTACATCGACCAGGATATTTTCCGCATCCAGCCCAATTTCAACGTGACCAAAATCGACCGGGCATCCGGTGGTTTTGCTTCCCGCAGCTCGCTTAGCTCACCCGTGGGCATGGGTTATGAATACCTGACGCCCACACCCGGCAGCAAAGTAACCGGTGTGGTGACCCGCTACAAGAACCGCTACGACATCATGGAAGACATCAAAGCCGCAACGGCCGATGTGGACCAGAAGATAAAAGCAAAATCGGTAGAGCCGGGCAAATACGACCTGATCCTTGATCCATCCCATCTCTGGCTCACCATCCACGAATCGATCGCCCATCCCACTGAACTGGACAGGGTATTGGGCTACGAGGCCAATTATGCAGGTACCAGCTTTCTGACACTCGATAAATGGAAGTCCAAGAAATTCAATTTTGGCAACAAGCTGGTGAACGTTGTGGCCGATAGAATGCAACCCGGCTCCCTGGGTGCCATCGGCTATGACGACGAAGGCGTGGAAGCGAAAAAATGGGACCTGATCAAAGACGGCATCCTGGTGAACTACCAGGTGATCCGTGACCAGGCGCATATTATCGGACTGAACTCGGGACAGGGCTGCTGCTATGCACAAAGCTGGAACGATGTCCAGTTTCAACGCATGCCCAATGTATCCCTGCAACCCGGCAAGCAAAAGCTAAGCGTGGATGATATGATCAAGGGCGTAGAAAAAGGAATTTATATCATTGGCGATGGCTCGTTCTCGATCGACCAGCAGCGCTATAATTTCCAGTTTGGCGGACAAACATTCTACGAAATCAAGAACGGCAAGATCGTGGGCATGCTCAAGGATGTGGCTTACCAGGCCATCACCCAGGAGTTCTGGAACTCCGTGGCATCCATTGCGGATGAAAGCGACTACCGCCTGGGCGGCGCTTTCAACGATGGAAAGGGCCAGCCGGGTCAGTCGAACTCCGTATCACATGGTTGCTCCACCACCCGTTTTAACGGCGTCAACGTAATTAACACAGCTAGAAAAATCGGATAAATATTATGGCAATTTTAAGCAAAGAAGAAGCCCAGGCACTCCTGAAAAAAGTGCTTGCCTTTTCAAAAGCCGACGAATGTACGGTTAGTCTCAGCGGTTCAGAAAGCGGCAATATCCGTTATGCCCGCAATGCGATCTCTACCTCAGGCGACATCAGCACGCTGAGCCTGGGTGTAAGCGCATCCTTTGGTAAAAAGACCGGCTCTGCATCCATCAATGAATTTGATGATGCCTCGCTCGAGAAAGTAGTCAGAAGGGCGGAAGAGCTGGCACAGCTTGCTCCTGAAAACCCGGAATACATGCCCCTGCTGGGTCCGCTCGAATACAAGGAACCCATCGGTTTTGTTCCTGCCACGGCAGCCATCACGCCCGACCAGCGGGCCGATGCAGTAGGCAAAAGCATCCAGGTTGCCAAAGATGCCAAACTGCAGGCAGCCGGTTACCTGGAAGATACCACCGGCTTTAACGCCATCATGAACTCCAAAGGCTTTTTCGGATACAACAGAGACACGGATGTGGTATTTACCATTACCACCCGCAACGAAGAAGGCACCGGATCAGGCTATGCCGCCCGTGGCTTTAACGACATCACCAAACTGGATACGCTGAGCACCACCAAGATCGCCGCTTCCAAAGCCAACGGATCCATCGGTGCGCGTTCCATTGAACCTGGCAAATACACGGTGATCCTTGAACCCGTAGCTGCCACCTATATGCTTTCGAGTATGTTTGGCTTTGATGCCCGCAGTGCCGACGAAGGCCGTAGCTTTCTGAGCAAACCCGGCGGAGGCAACCGCCTGGGCGAAAAGCTGATGGATGAAAAAGTAACCATCTACTCCGATCCTTTCAATCCCGAACTGCCTGCTTCTACCTGGAACGGCGACGGCAGCGAAAACAAACGGATCAACTGGATCGAAAAAGGGGTTGTAAAAAACCTGAGCTACTCGCGCTATTGGGCCAAGCAAAAAGGCGTGCAGCCTGTACCCGGTCCATCAAATATCATCATGGAAGGCGGTACCATGTCTGTTGAAGACATGATCAAAAGCACCGAACGGGGCATCCTGGTTTCCCGCCTCTGGTATATCCGCATGGTGGATCCACAAACCCTGCTGCTCACGGGCCTCACACGCGACGGAACTTTTTACATTGAAAACGGCAAGATCAAATACCCGGTCATGAATTTCCGCTTCAATGAAAGCCCGGTTATCATGCTCAACAACGTAGAAGCCCTTGGCAAACCGGAACGCAGCGTAAACGTAGAATCGTACCGCAGCTATCTCATCCCCCCGATGAAGATCCGGGACTTTACGTTTACCTCTACATCGGAAGCTGTGTAAACGGCTGAGCCATAGTCTTGAACCATAGTCTTAATCCTGTAAATCATGGTTCAAGACTATGGTTCAGCTTTAAATTTCATTCCATTGAACAGAAGAAAATTTATTTACCTCACCGGGATGGGTGTAGGTGCAGGATTGATTGGTAGTGTGCCCGTTCTTGGGTCTTCCATTCCGGAAGAACTGCTTTCGCCTCCTGCTGCCTTGAAAAAAGAGTTGGCTGATGTGGCGTTGAATACGGCTAAATCAAGGGGAGCTACCTATGCGGATGTGCGCATCGGGCGGTACCTGAACCAGTTTATCAGTACCCGGGAAAACAGGGTGCAGGGTGTTTCTAACAATGAATCGTATGGGATCGGGATCCGGGTGTTGGCAAACGGCGCCTGGGGCTTTGCTGCCAGCAGCAAGGTTGAAAAGGATGCCATCGCAAAAACGGCCGAGAAAGCTGTTCAGATCGCCAAAGTAAATGCCCGGTTGCAATCAGCGCCGGTCATTCTGGCGCCGCAGAAAGGCGTGGGAGAAGTAAGCTGGAAAACGCCTATCCAGAAAAATGCTTTTGAAGTTCCGCTGAAAGATAAAATAGATCTGCTCTTATCTGTGAATGGCATTGCCCTGCAAAATGGCGCCAACTTTGTGAACTCCGCGCTTTCACAGATCAACGAACAAAAATACATTGCCACCACTGACGGCTCTTATATCGAGCAGGATGTGCACCGCCTCTGGCCCACCTTCACCGTTACCAAGCTCGACCGTGCAACACGCCGCGTCGAAACCCGCAATGCGCTGAGTGCGCCGGTAGGCATGGGCTTTGAGTACCTGACCCCGGACAGCAAAGAAGAGATCAACGGCCTGTTCACGCTTTATAAAAAGCGATACAACATGCAGGAAGACATCAAAACCGCTACCCTGCAGCTGACTGACAAGCTCAAAGCAAAACCGGTTGAACCCGGCAAATACGACATCATTCTCGACCCCACGGTTTTATTTCTCACCATCCATGAATCAGTAGGCCATACCACCGAATTAGACCGGGTGCTGGGCTATGAAGCCAATTTTGCAGGCACCAGCTTTCTGACGCTTGATAAGTGGAGATCCGGAAAATTCAAGTTTGGCAGCAACATCGTCAACTTTGTCGCTGATAAAATCCAGCCGGGTTCGCTGGGCGCCATTGGCTACGATGATGAAGGCGTGCCAGCCAAAAGCTGGAACATCATCAAAGACGGCATTCTGGTCAACTATCAAACCATCCGCGACCAGGCCCATATGCTCAACTTAAAAGAATCACAAGGCTGCTGTTACGCCGATCATTGGAGCAGTGTGCCCTTTCAGCGCATGCCCAATGTATCCCTGCAGCCAGGCAAAGTTCCCTTGAGCGCACTTGATATGATCAAGAATGTGGAAAAAGGATTGTACTTCCTGGGCAGAAATTCCTACTCCATCGATCAGCAGCGGTACAACTTTCAGTTTAGCGGACAGCTCTGCTATGAGATCCGCAACGGCAAGATAGCGGGCATGGTACGCGATGCCTCCTTCCAGGCCACCACTGAAGAGTTCTGGAATTCCTGCACAGCCGTCTGCGACCAAAACGACTACCGCCTTTGCGGCACCTTCTCCGACGGCAAAGGCCAACCCTCCCAATCCAGCGCCGTCTCCCACGGTTGCTCAACAACCCTGTTCAAAGGCGTGAATGTAATTAGTACGGCGAGCAAGATTGATTAGACTGTCTGAACCTTGATTTACAGGATTTTTGGGATGGAGGGATGGGTTGCGTTTGTGTTTGAATCAGCTTCTTGCTCATTGATTTTTTTTTTTGAACAAGGATTAAAAGGATCAAGGGATTATACCAAATTGAACTGGTTCGTATGGCGTGCATCGTAGACCCACCCCTACCCCTTTCTCAACACAGCACACCAACAAATTCAAATCGGTATTGCAGGATTTTTTGGGTAAGGGTGGATCAGGCAAAAGCACCCGCAAGCTGATCGATCCATCCAATCCCCCAGTCCTCCTAATCTTGTAAATCATGGTTCAGCCTTCACCAGCACCAGCAATGCAAGGCCTGTCCACAGCATCATTTGCCAGGTAACGAAGCTCCAGCCGCCGTATTTCCAGCAGAGGAGGCCGACGCTGGTGCCGAGCGCGCCGCCTACAAAATAAGTGGTCATGTAGATGGTGTTGATGCGGCTGTGGGAGTTTCTGTCGAGGCCATAGATGCGCGATACGTTGGTTACCTGGGCCAGCTGAACGCCCACGTCGAGCAGGAGTACGCAGATGATCATGGAAAGGATGGAATGCGGGAAAACTTTGGCGATCAGGATGCTGACCAAAAGGGTGAGCACAGCATAGATGAGGGAGCGACGGCTGTTGCCGGCATCCGCCAGTCTTCCGAACAAGGGGGCACAAAGAGCACCGGTGATGGCCAGAAATCCAAACAATCCGATCGTATCTGTATGAAAATAAAAGGGTGCGCCACTCAGGTGAAATGTAAACGTAGTCCAGAAAGAACAGAACATACCGAAGATCAGTCCGCCCGACAATGCCGCTTCTCGCAGGACAGGAAACCGCTTTACCTGGATCAGCGTGGAGCGCAGCAGTTGAAAATAATGACCTTCAAATTTGTTGTCCACACTTGGCAGAAACTGCTTGAGCAGGAATAATACAATCAATACCAGTCCGGCGGAAATCGCATACACGCAACGCCAGCCCAGCCAGGCAGAAATCATTCCGCTAAATATCCGGGCGCCCAGCACCCCCACCAACAGACCGCTGTAAATAACACCAACGGTTTTTCCGGTGGTAACAGGATCAAGCGTAGCAGCCATGGGAAGAAGGATCTGGGCAGAGATAGAAAGGATCCCTATCGCCACACTCAATGCATATACTTGCAGCAAACTGGTAGAAACGGCCAAACAAAGCAAGGCAACACAAAGCAAGGAAAGCAGGATCAGCAGGAGTTTTTTCCTGCTCAGCTTATCGCCCAGCGGCACCAGGAAAAACAAGCCCAATCCATAACCAACCTGCGTAAGCATAGACACCAGCCCGGCCCGGCTTTCTTCTACCTGGAAAGAGACTGCAATGTCTTTCAGGATCGGCTGGTTGTAGTAGATATTGGCCACTGATACGCCACAGGCAACTGCCATCAGCAATACAAGCCGTTTGGAAAGCGTGAAAGGGACTTCTTTTACAGAAGTGGAAAGCGGCTGGCTGGTGGTAGTATTGATATCGCTCATGGCTGCTGAACTGTAAATATCCGTCAATCCTTTTTATTCTGTTCGAAACAATTGTCAGGATTACAATTATTTCACCCGGCAGAAATTTATCGTCCCATCAGCCACAGAAAACAAAATAAATTTCATACCTATGTTTTTATTTGCTCCTTTCCCTCAAGAAGATCTCATAAAATATCTGCCATGAAAAGATTCTGCCTTGCGCTTGACCTAGTTGATGATCCCGTTCTGATTGCTGAATACGAACAGCATCATCAAGCCATATGGCCCGAAATAAAAGACAGCATTCTGAATGCAGGCATTACTGATATGCAGATCTACCGGTCCGGAAACAGGCTGTTTATGATCATGGAAACCGATGATGCATTCAGCTTTGAAAAAAAGGCAGCCATGGATGAATCCAACAGCAAGGTGCAGGAATGGGAGCAGCTGATGTGGAAATACCAGCAAGCCCTTCCCCAGGCCCGCCCCAATGAGAAATGGATCCTGATGGATAAAATATTTCAATTGTAAAGATGAAAGAAGCTATGACAAAGATTGTTCTGATCACGGGTGCTACCGCCGGCTTTGGTGAAGCTTGTGCGGAGAAGTTTGCCAAAAACGGCTATGATGTTATCATTACAGGCCGCCGGGGCGACAAGCTCAACGAGGTAAAGCAAAAAACAGAAAGCAGTTATTCAGTAAGGGTCCTTCCCCTTCAATTCGATGTGCAGCAAAAAACAGCTGTTTTCGATGCCATCAACAGCCTGCCTGCTGAATGGCGGGGAATCGATGTGCTGATCAACAACGCCGGACTGGCCCTTGGCCGCGATCTCTTTGACCAGGCGAACATGGATGATTGGGAAACCATGATCGATACCAATGTAAAGGGATTGCTGTATGTTTCAAAAGCTGTTCTCCCCCTGATGATAGAAAAGGGGAACGGACATATCATCAATCTCGGCTCTGTCGCCGGCAAGGAAATCTATGAAAGAGGCAATGTTTACTGCGCCACCAAGGCGGCCGTACAAGCCCTCTCCAAATCCATGCGCATCGACCTGCTCCCCCACCGCATCAAAGTAACAGCCGTCCACCCGGGTGCCGCAGAAACCGAATTTGGCCTTGTCCGCTTCAAAGGCAATGCAGAAGCCGCCAACAAAGTATACCAGGGTTACCAACCCCTCTCAGCCAAAGACGTAGCAGACATCATCTTCTACTGCACCACCCTCCCACCCCACGTTTGCATCAATGACCTGGATGTAACCTGCCTGGCACAAGCGACGGTGAACAATGTGTATAGGTCTGAACCATGATTTAGAGGATTTGAAGGATTCGGGGATTGTAGTCCTTTGATCATCTTGCGGAGGCTTTTTGTCTGAACCAGGATTACACGGATCCACCAGCAATCCCGGAATCCCTCAAATCCTGTAAATCATGGTTCAGACATTACTGCGCCAGCGATATCCTGATCTGCAAGCCTGCCCTTGTTGTTGTGATCGGGGCTGACGTGGAGATCTTGGGTTCTACCCTTCGTTGGTCGAAATAGAGTTTTACGTTTACGCGGTTGTTGAGGACATAATCGATGGAGGGGGAAATGGTGACCACTTTTTGTCCGCCGGTGGGCAAGGCTGCGTCCTGGTCCAGGCGGCTGTTGGCGGTGGCATCATCCCTGATCGAAAAGTCGAGGCGGAAGTTGATGTCGTTCTCCAGCTTTTTGGTGTCCTTTTTCGTGAAGGGCACTTTGAATGGCAGGGGAAAGCCTCTTTTGCGCCAGCCGGCTCCGATCACAAATTCTGTCGAACGGGATTCGCTGAGCTGGAAATCGACCAGGCTTAAACTGAGCTGCCTTGATTTCTTATATTCAAACCGCGCGGTGAGCTGGTTGGTAAACTGCATGTCCATATCCAGCAGGGGCGCAAATGCTTCCGAGATAGACACGTTGGGCACCAGGAAGAACGGCACATAGTTACCCGAACTCGTATCCCGGAAGAACGGTACACCCAGCAGCAGGGGATCGCTGAAAAGCAGATCAGAGTTGAAGCTGTTCATGCTCAGGTTGCTGGTATAGCCATGCGACAGCGTGAAATTGGTAAAGATCTTGCTCAACCCTTCGATCCGGTTCAACCCATTGTACGTAACCCGCCAGTTGGGTTTAGGCAGGATGCCGGCAAACGGATTGGAACGGATGTTTGGATTGTTTTCTTTTAACAAGGCCACGGTGTTGGGATCTGAATTGGTGTAAGCAGCGATAAACGAAGGAATCAGAACGTTCTGCGCATACTTTCCATAGCCTATATAATATCCCTCTGCGTCTTTGATATTGGGCGAAGATTGGTTGATATAACCATTCTGCTTGCCCAGCCTGTTAGACAAGACAAGCCGGTTGGCTTCAAACCTTCTGAACGTGGCAGAGATCTCATTGGGTTTAAACTTCTGGAAAAGGGTCTGGAAAGACAAGAACGTTACATTGAAATTACCCGCTGCATACGGGTTTAACCGCACGAACTGGCTGGTAGCACTGCCGATCGTATCCTTGTACAGTTCAGAATAGGTTTTTCCAAATGTCTTGTCCATGTTTACATCGATCGTGAAATCGCGGATCGGGATCAGCTGGGCCGTTATGCTGAGACGCTGGCTGTAATCCTGCCGGTTGAGCGTATTGAAAAGGATATTCTTCGTGAGTGCTCCTTTTTGCGCAAACCGGTTGATGAAATTTGTATCCGGTTGTTGTCCGAATACAAAGCCCCAACCCGGATTGCGGGTCTTGAAGTTCATGCCAAAAGCCTGCGTGCTATCCAGGTAACCTGCCAGGTTGGTATTGCCTGTTTCGGAGTAATTGATGCCGACCCGCTTTACAGCCGTAACAAAACGGCCCACAAATTTAACCGCACCCGGAAGAACCAGCGGCTCGTTGGGATTGCGTTTTACCTTTTTCTTTTTTCCATTGGCTGACGTATCTGCTTTGTTCTGGGGCTGCTGTGGCGGAGGTGCAGGCGCTGCCGCCGCATCCCAATCGAGTGCCCGGAGCAGGCGGGAATTGCGGTACAGCCGGGTGAAGTCAAATTCACCTGTTGCATTCTTTGTTTGCGAATTGGTAATAAAGTTACCCAGGCTTTTCGCCAGCGGGTCAAGGGAAGCAGCCAGCCAGTTGTAGCGTGCCGTGTATGCCACCCGGAAATTGGTCCAGTTCAGCAAGGGCAGCTTGGCAGTTGGCAGCACATAGGATGCATTGGCTGTTTGCTCATAGCTGGTATTGCGTCCTCCTTTGAAAAAGCGGTTCCACATGCGCTCCTGTTCATACTTGCTCAGGCGGCCCGGGGCTTCATCGACCCTTGCCCGGTTGGTAGCCGTAAAATCAATATTGAGCGAGCGCGTGATGTCCCACCGCAAATTGTAAAAGCGGTCGAACGTAAAGTACTTGTTGTAGGTTTCCGGAAGTACGTTCTTGGGGCCTCCTACATTGCGCGGGCGGAAAGCCCCGAACTGCCTGTTGATGTCTGTCCGGAAACTAAGCAAGGAAGGCGAAGGATTGAAATTGAAATCACGGATCAAATCCAGCCACGGCGATTTGGTGCGGAACACCCGCTTGAACGGCTGTTTGAACTCCGGTGTAGCAGCATAATTATATCCAAGCCCACCCCGGTGCTTGATCACCTCATCACTTTCAATCAGCGGATTGTGGTGTTCTGATTTTGTGTAAGAGTAATTGATGTCAAAGTTTTCGATGCTCCAGATCTTTTGCTTTTTACCTGTGGTATTGGCTTTCTTTACATTGGTAAAGGTGACCGTCTTGATGGTCGTGATGTCGATGGCGTCGTTGCGGATAGAATCGCGTTTGTCTGAAGGCGCTCCTTTGATTTTATCATCCAGCTTTATATCCAGGTCGTACGGATCATACTCCGGTGTTGATACCGTTTGTGAAACACCGGCGTAGACAGGTATGGAGATGGCTGCTTTGCGGGGTAGCAGCTTGCCCAGTTCCAGTTGGGTAGCCAGGTCAAACTGGGTGAGGTCCTCGCGCGCCCGTTCGTTTACCCGTTGCTCGATCGTACCAAAGCCCCGCGTTTTTACATTGCCTGCCATTGAAATTGTACCCAGGTCGGCCAGCTTGATGTCTACCCTGCCCAGTGCAGCATATCCTCCTTTTTCATCGATCTCCGACAAGCGCAGCTCATTGAACCAGGCTTCCGTGCACACGCTTTCGTTGTTGATGTTCTGGATACCCATAAAGATCCCCCGCACCTCGCCCAGGTTGGGATTGCCGAGAATGGCATAGCTCTTTCCGCTGGCGTCCCGCTCCTGGTAGAACTGGGATGGCTGGACGGAATTGTTCCGCGTAACCTTTAACTGGGTCAGCCGTTCCAGGTCGAGGTCCAGGTTGTTGGCGGACGGCCATACCAGGGAGTCGCGGGACTGCCCGGCCCGCGTGATCTTCAACGGGATCTTGATCTCGTAGAAATTGCTGATAAAATCGTTGCCGATCCTGATCACGGCATTGATCTCGTTGTCGTTGAGCGCGGTGGTGCCGGTTACACTTTCTGCATGGATATACATCTGCAGTTTTCTGTACTGGCGCAGGTCAAGGTTCAGGGTCTTGAACACGCCACGGGAATCCTGTCTTTGCAGGCCGCATATCTGCATGCTCAGGGCTTGTTCGTTCTGAAGAATATTGACGTTGTTGTTGCTCAGTTGCTGTACCCGTTCAATCCCGGGCGGTATTACATAAGGTACGGGCTGGCGGCTGCTGTTTTCTTCCAGGTTCACTGCCAGCACATTCAGGGTGGTAGATGAATTGGCCGGAAGCGGTTTGTATGTACCGGTGGTATCGATGGAGTATGCAAAATTTCTCCAGTTGTTGCGCACCAGTTCAAGCTTGGCGAAACGGCATACAACAGAATCTTCAAACCCGGTCATATACATGCGGATAAACCGGATCGATTTAAAATCCGGGATGTTGCCGATCTTGGCATTGTAGTCGTCGATGGGTATGCGGAACAGGAACCAGCGTTCTTTCTGCGCACCGGCAATGCTGGGCACAAACTCCCGTACATCCGTGATGTGATTTTGCCCTACACGCAAATTCTGCGGGTCAAGCTTTACTTCGTATTCAAAGTACTCTTCCAGTTCGTTGAGGGTATTGTCCCGGTTGAGATCTTCCTGGTCGGGATAGAGGGTAAATGCAGCAGTTGATGTGGCAGTGGCAAGGGCAATGGGTGAGTTGCCCTGCGGACTGTTGATGTTCTTGTAACGGGCAAGTATACCCGCGCGCTGGGCGTCAAAACTTTCGTCGCGGTAGTTCTTGAAGTTGTCGCCGGAAGGGTCGGCTTTGATGCCCTGGAACACGGGGTCGCTTACGATTCCTTGCATCCTGTTCAGATAACTGCTGAACTTGTTGTTTTCTGCCGTATCATTCAAGCCGTCAAAACCCACATCCTGGAAAGGACGGTCGCTCGGGTCGTTGCTGAAGGCCTGTGTAACCTGGATAGGGTTGGAAGGCACCCTGCCCCAGGTAGAATTGGCCACTTCCGCCTGGATATTGGGCGTAGGCAGCCCGTTTTCAAAAGAACGTTTCCCATCGCGTAATACGTCTTCAGAAATATTTCCCAGGTTAAAGAACAAGCTTCCGCCCGTGCTGTTGGGGTTGAGGATATTGGGGTCCTGCATCCAGAACTCGATATATTCCACGTTGCCGGTTTCAAAATCAACCTGGTCGAGTGCCCGCATGATACCGCCCCAGCGGGCTTTCGGGTTGAGGAACTTGCCGGTATTGCGATCAATGTTAGCTGCTCTTGTATCGAAATTATACGGACCTCTTTCCCTGGGATAGAATGCCATGTCGAACGTGATCAGCTGTGCCTGGCCAAACTCGGGTGTTTTCGCCGGGTAAAGCTGTTGCTGGTTCAGCCCATGGATGCGCGGGTCTGTAAAATCCTGGTAACCTTTCACCGGATTGTTGGTGCCCCTGGGATCCTGCAGGTTGGGTTCGATGTTGTACCAGGCAAGCTTGGAACGGTTAAAGCCATAATCAACCGAATCGATCAGACTGCCTTCCGGGAACCGCCCGTTGTTTTGCGGCGTGGAAGCAAGGCTCCAGCTGATCAGCGGAAAACGCAAGTCAATGCTGTTGCGCGTTCCTTCAAAATCATCAATATAAATAAGTCCGTTGCTGCCTTTACCGATCTGGGATGGATGGCCGGGTCGCAACACAGCTGCTTCACCATAAGCTAAGATATTGCTCATCTCGCTGGTGGTATAAAACGGCAGCTTGTTCAGCCAATGGGTTAACTGCGGCAACTCAGAGCGGTAATTGAAATCGACCCCGTACATGGTATTGCGGATGGGGTCTTCGTTGTAATTCATTTTGGTGAAGTAAGGACGCTCGCTCAACCGCACCATGGATGCACCGATAGAAAGGGATTTCTTCGCCGTATTCATGAGCTGGTAGTCAAGCCGCAAGCCCATGAAATTGCGTTGCTGGATACCAAAGCCGGCATTGTTTTCATAGTTCACGCTTACCGGCACCCCGGAGTTCAGAATGGCCTGGTTGATGATCTTTACAGAACCCAAATTATAATCGACCGTATAATCTACCCCTTCAAGCAGGGTGCGGCCGCCGGATGAAACCGTGACCGATCCTTGCGGCACGTTGAAAGCACCCAGGGATATCTCCGATGTAGACTGCCCCTTGGCCGATCCGCTGAGCAAGAACCTGTCGAGGTTCGCATAGGTTTTCGCGATTTCCTTGATCGTATCATACAGCGGATAAAAAACATACTTGCTTTTCAGATCCGGTGTCGCGCCCTGGAACGCAACTGAATCCAGGTCGCGCCCAAAGGGTTCGAGCAGCGGGAAAATGATCCTCGCCTGGTTGGATATAATGGTAAACCCTTCGATATAGTCAAAGATGCCATCGGGTTGCGGGTCTCGCTGGTTGTTGAGCCGGTCAAGATTAAGTACGGTGATGAGTGGAAGACCAGACTTGGGTCCTTCAGGGAGGTAGCGTTTAGAGCCCAGGCTGGGCTGCTCGTACAAAACGTTGAGCTGAAAATCGGTGGGCTGGATACTCGTAAGATAGCTGTTATCGCGGGTTTTCAGCGCGTACACATTTTTCATCATCAGGTCCCAGAGTGGCAGGGTAGGCCGTTGGGAAGTGGCCTTGAGCAGCTTTAACAGCAGCACTTTCTGGTTGCCTGAATTGACTGCTGTTGTGTCCGGTGGTACATCCTGTGAAAATTCACCAACCTGATATATTTTTCCGTTGTAGCTGTACTGGTATGCCACACCCAGCACTTCATCGGCTTGCAGTGGCTGCGTGAGCGAGATAAACCCGATCTGGGGGTTGAAATAATAATCACTCGGCGTCAGCTTGCGGGCAAAAGTTTTTTCAAAATCCTGCACCGGCCGCAATCCCAGCTGGTTAAGCTTGGTGGTAATGGTAGAGGAGCCCCGGCTATTCGGGTCATTGATAATATTCCGGTATAGGTCGTTGGCATCGTTGTAAGGGATGGCATTGGTGGTAAGCGGGGTGATGACCGGCGGCTGTTGAAACGGCCTGGATTCACCGAGGTCCATCAGCGCCACCACATCGCGCGTATCGATGGTAGAGCCATTGCGGTTGGTGACCCACACTTCTATGCGCAGGATCTGCACGAGCGATTGAACTGCCGGCAGGCTGGACATGGCCGTATTGTAATTCTGCCGGAAATACTGGGCCAGCAGGAAGTGGCGGTTTTCTTCGTAATCATCGGCTTTAAATTCAAACAAGGTAGAAGCAGCCCCGCCCTGCAAACCGAGCGACTGGCGCTGGGCACGCTGGTTGGCCAGTACGGCCGTAACACCCAGGCGGCCAAACTGAAGCTGGGTCTTCAGGCCAAACAAGGATTGTGCGCCGGCTATCAGCGAGCCTTTGGATGTAAAGTTTACGTTGCCTGCTTCGAGGCGCCGGATGATCTCATCGTTGGTACCGGTATAATCGAGCTTGAGCTGGTTTTCAAAATCGAAATTAGCCAGTGTGTTGTAATTGATCGGCAGCCGCATTTTATCGCCGATATTGGCGATCACATTGAGGTTGGCGTTCATGTCAAAATCAAAACCGCCATTGCGCCGGGCCCGCTCCGGCAGCGTGGGGTTCTTGATATTCTGACCCTGGTAACCAGCCAGGATGTCTACATTCCCCTGTGGTCTTATTTCTACTTTTCCATTCCCGAAAATCCTGTTGAACAGGTTGTCGGTGATGGAAAGCTTGGGCTTGAGCAGGCGCTTGTTGAGGCCACTGACAATGTTGGCACGCTTTTTAAAATAATCATTTTCGTCACGCCGCGATTGAATGCGCATGTACTCATCAAAGGTCAGATAAGTAGGTTTCCGGTAATAGAAATTTCCTACTTTCTCAATGAGGTAGTACTGTTTTGTTTTGGGATCGTATTCAATGGAATCGCTGATGTTGGCGGGGTCGCGCAGGTCAAACGGGTTCAGGGAAGGATTGGTAAGCTTGTCTCCTCTCCTGTCTGTAATCGGGTATTTAAGTGTATCTGCGCGGTTTGTTGTCCTGGTGGTGTCCTGTGCTTCGGTGTTGACCCAAAAAGCCAAGGCAGCAGCCAGCAAGAAAGCTCTGCAAAATATTGCGAAATGGGGGCTCAAGTCTTTTTTCTCGTAATAGTTAGGTAGAGCTTGGGGTCGATAGGCTAAAACGTTTTGAGTGCTTTTTTGATAATGTCTTCTACTTTATTTGTTTCAGGTTCTTTGGACAAAACTTTTTTGACAGCTTGCTCGGCAAGGGGTCGTGCGATGCCCAGGGAAACCAAGGCATTTAACGCATCCTGTTCCAAACTATTGTTGCTCACCGGCGAAATAATTGCTCCCGTAGCCTGCTTGCCAAGCTTGTCTTTTAACTCCAATACAATCCGCTCAGCAGATTTTTTTCCGATGCCTTTGATGCTTTCCAGCAAACGCACATTTCCCTGTGTAATGGCCCTTGCAATTTCATCGTACCGCATAGATGACAACATCATCCGCGCAGTAGCTGCACCAACTCCGCTAATGCTGATCAATTGAACAAACATTTCTTTTTCTGCGACCTCAAAAAAGCCATAGAGCACCTGGGCATCTTCCCGGATGTGCAGGTAGGTATACAACAAGCCCCGCTCGAGTGATTGTATATGCGAATAAGTTTGCAGGCTGATCTGGACCTCGTACCCCAGTCCGTTGACATCCACATGCACTACGGCAGGCGATTTGTAGGTAAAGTCACCTTTCACATAAGCGATCATGTTTGCGAAAATAGGAGAATTTCAAAGAACTACTGTGTATTCTATTTTCCTGTACATTTGAGCCATTCACATTAATCAATGATGCGCTATGAGCCAAAAGATGACCGCCGCGATTACAGCCGTGGGAGGATGGGTTCCGGAAGACAAACTGACAAATGCTGATCTCGAAAGGATGGTAGATACCAATGACGAATGGATCGTAACAAGAACAGGTATAAAGGAACGGCGGATATTAAAAGGTGAAGGCAAGGGCAGCTCCGACCTGGCAGCACCGGCAGTGCTCGACCTCTGCCGCAAACGGGGCATACACCCTGCTGAAATAGACTGCCTGATCTGTGCCACGGTTACCCCCGATATGATGTTTCCTGCCACCGCCAATATCATCTGCAACAAGATCGGCGCCGTAAACGCCTGGAGCTTTGATGTAGGCGCCGCCTGTTCAGGCTTTTTGTTTAGCCTTACAACAGCCGCTTCCCTGATCGAAAGCGGGCGGTACAAAAAAGTGGTGCTGGTAGGCGCTGACAAGATGAGCGCCATCGTAGACTATACCGACCGCACTACCTGTGTACTTTTTGGCGACGGAGCCGGCGCAGTGCTGCTGGAACCCGATGACCAGGGTTATGGCGTGCTCGACAGCCTGCTGAAGGTAGATGGTTCCGGCAAAGATTACCTCTATCAAAGGGCCGGCGGATCAGCTTACCCGGCCAGCATAGAAACAGTTACACGAAAAGAACATTTTATTTACCAGGCCGGACAGGCCGTGTTCAAGTTTGCTGTAAAAGGCATGGCCGATGCGGCTTATGAGCTCATGGAACGCAATGGGCTTACCGGCGACGATATTGCCTGGCTGGTTCCCCACCAGGCCAACAAACGGATCATTGATGCAACAGCCAACCGGATGAGCCTGGCACCGGAGAAAGTGATGCTCAATATTGAACGGTATGGCAATACCACCGCTGCCACGATTCCACTTTGCTTGTGGGATTATGAAAAAGATATTCGCAAGGGAGATCTGATCGTACTTGCTGCTTTTGGCGGCGGGTTTACCTGGGGTGCCACGCTGGTACGATGGGCTTATGATACAGCCGCCCGCTAAATACAAAAGGCCTTGCAGGTGCTGCAAAGCCTTTTTCTGAAAATTGTATCCCGTCTTATAGTTTCTGCTGTATGGTCTGTGCCAGGGTCAGATGCATCTGAATATTGGGCAACAGCTTGTTGGCAAAATTCTTCACATCCTGGTGCTGTCCGTTGGCGATCTCGTTTTGGAAGAAGGAAACCGTTTTAGCATGGTCCTTTACCTGTGCGTTGATATAGGCGGTATCAAAGGTACGGCCTGTATAACCGGACAGCCTTTGTTTCAATGCTACATGTTCTGCATCAACGGTTGTGGGCAGGGTTACTCCTTTTGTTTTAGCCAGTGAGTCCAACGAGGCATTGGCTTTTGTGTGTTCCGCAACCATCATGGTGCCATACATCTTTACCGAATCCTTGTTGCCCTTTGTTGCGGCCAGTTGTCCGGCATCGATTTCAGCCAGGTTGCTGAGCGCTGCCTGTGTAAAGTAATCCCGGTCGGTTTGTGAAAGTTGATTGGTATTGTCATCATCTTTGTCGCATGCTGTCAGTACAGTTGCTGCAGATAAAAAGCAAAAGCACACTGCTTTCTTTACATTCATAAAATCTGTTTTGTTTTTTATAATCTTTGTTCACAGGAAACAATTGTTTCCATGCTGACGGCCCTATTTTCAGCGGGTGCTGGTTTGTGTCTTTGTTCGCTACAAGTGCGCTGTTGAACCCCGTATGCGGTTTAAAGCTGCGGCTGTATATGCCATAGAAATCGTTTTGTGCTATCTATTCAAAATCCATACTCACACCTGTTTTCAGGCAACAAGGCCTGTGCACGGATAAGTAGATTTGTTTAACGTTTAAAGGGAGCCAGCTTAAAACAATCCGACACCTCCGCAGTACACCGCAGAGAAAGAAAAGACAATGAACTAACAACCAATCATCAGAACCAGATTTGGATTGGGGAATAGATGGGTGGTTTTGTGGAATCAGCTCGACAAGAAACAGGGCGGTATGATGTTAATAATGAAAAGCTGCCTGTTATGATTTTTGTTCCCACTCCAGTTCAGGGAGCTCTGGCCAGGTATAGGGCTCGTTTTTCATTTTGTGATCGGGTCTTTCTTTGGTTGTGCGGATGGTGAACACGGGCCAGTACCGGAGGCTTTCTGACGGGATCTCGAAATTGAGGATGGCCTGGATCTCATCGGGTTCCAGATCCGGCTGCAGCCACTGGAGCTCCAGCTTTTTGGGAAGAAACAAAGGCATGCGGAACTTATCGCCTCCGCCGTTGTGTATTTGGCTCATCAATTCATTGGCCTCGCGCGTGAGCAGGGTAAAAGTGGTTTTTACTTCACCGGTCTCCGGATCAGGCCTGGGAGAATCCGTATACAAGCCCGGGATGCAAAACATGTCCCGGTTTTTTATAGAGACATGGTAAGGCACTTTGTGCTTCCATCCGGGTATATCCCGGTGTTCGTAAATGCCGGTAACGGGTATCAGGCAACGATTCTGGCTGATGCGGTGCCAGTAAGATTTTTTGTCCAGTACTTTTTCGCTTTGCGCATTGCACATCAGGCTCCTGCTTTTTTTGATCTTTTCCGGTGTATTCATGTAAGGCGCAATCACCCCCCATTCAAAGCGGTCAAGCGTATACTGGTCGTCTTCAAACGTGATGATGGGATAGCTGCGAAACGCCTGAGCCTGTACATGCACCATCGTATCCGGATCAAAGTCGCCTTTTTCTTTTATGTTCAGGTCAGGAATATACTCTTTTATTTTATTCAGCTCATCTATAAATGAAATATCGTAACACATGACATTGATTTTTCAAGATCTTTGTATGAAATAAACCGGATTTACCCATTTAGTTAAACACTCATCCCTTTAGCATGGAAAACATCCACCTGGTTGGTATCTCAGGCAGTTTGCGCACCGGCTCTTTCAACACAATGCTCCTAAAAACATGCCTGGAATTGCTACCTGAAAACATGTCGATGGAACTTGCCCGGATCGATGATATTCCTCTTTACAATGCAGACCTCGATCTCCCATCGGCTCATGAACGCCCGTCCGAAGTTGTCCGGTTCAGGGAGTTGCTTGCCAAAGCTGCGGGCCTCGTTATTGTTTCACCGGAGTACAATTACTCTATTCCGGGCGGCCTGAAAAATGCGCTGGACTGGGCTTCCCGGGGAGAAGATGCACCCCTGATCGGTAAACCGGTTGCTATAATGGGCGCTACACCCGGCCTCTGGGGAACTGTACGCATGCAGGCCGCCTTCCTGCCTCTCTTTCAATACCTCGACATGAAGCCGGTCTACAAGCCTGAAATCCTGCTTGCCCAGGCAAACAAAAAATTCAATGAGCAGGGCGAATTAACTGATCAGACTGCCCGCGAGCTGGTGCAGAAAAAATTGCAGAACTTAAAAAAGCTGATCCTGCAAAACGCCTGATCAATGATCATTCAGGGGCAATCCTCTTTCCTGGAATTCTTTCCAGTTAAGGTATTCCTCGCCCTTGCGGCGCTCCACCATTGTAATGCAGCCATCTACCGGACAAATCAGTTTGCAAAGATTGCAGCCTACACACTCATCTTCCTTGATGGCGTATGTGTTATAGGGCTTGCCCCAGGCAAGGCTGATAGACTGATGTGAAGCGTCTTCACAGGCAATATAGCACAGGCCGCAGTGAATGCATTTATTCTGGTTGATGTTGGCTACGATATGGTAGTTGATGTCGAGGTCTTCCCAGTGCGTGAGCGCAGGAACGGATTTGCCGATAAAATCATAGACGGTTTTGAATCCTTTTTCATCCATCCAGTTGCTCAGTCCTTCGCACATATCTTCAATGATCCGAAATCCTGACTTCATAGCAGCCGTACAAACCTGCACGGTCGTAGCGCCAAGCAGCATAAATTCAGCCGCATCTTTCCAGGTGCTGATGCCGCCGATACCGGATACAGGTACCCGCCGGGTTGTCGGATCCTGGCTGATGGTCGTCAGCATCTTTAAAGCGATCGGTTTTACGGCCGGTCCGCAGTAACCGCCAAAAACAGATTTTCCCGCTACATACGGATTGGGCACCAATGTGTCCAGGTCGATGCCGGTAACAGACTGGATGGTATTGATCAGCGACAAGGCATTGGTGCCTGCTTCCACACAAGCTTTGCCCGTGGGTACCACGGAATGCACATTGGGCGTAAGCTTTGTGATCACGGGTATATGCGCCGCCTCCATCACCCACTCTACCACCATCCTGGCAATCTCGGGATCTTGCCCCACAGTGGCTCCCATGCCTCTTTCGGTCATGCCATGCGGACAACCGAAATTCAGCTCAATGCCGTGTGCGCCGGTATCTTCTACCTGCCGGATCAGCTCATGCCATTTCTCCCTTGTATTATCAGCCATCAGCGATACAATCATGGCCCGGTCCGGAAACTCCCGTACCACCTCCGCGATCTCCCGCAGGTTCAGCTCCAGGGGCCGGTCAGAGATCAGCTCAATATTGTTAAACCCCATCACCCGGTTGCCATTGTAGTTCACCGACGAATAACGCGACGATACATTCTTGACCTGCGATCCCAGCGTTTTCCATACGATGCCACCCCAGCCTGCTTCGAGTGCCCGCAATACATTGATCTTTTTATCAGTTGGCGGCGCACTGGCAAGCCAATAAGGATTGGGAGAATGGATGCCAAGAAAGTTGACAGAGAGATTGGGCATATTTGATTGTTCTTTTTCTTGATAAAAAAGAACCAAAAAATCAAGGCTGTTTAAAAATGACTAAAATTTACTACACTTCGCTACAACGAACAAGCTATCATTGAACTTTTGTAGTTGTTTGTGCCTCTGCATAAATGGACGATAGAATAGTACCGGACGTGTTCGTTGCTTCACGCTTCGTTCCGTAAATTTCTTAACGCCATCTTTAAAAGGCCGGAGTAAGACAAAGAAGAGATGTAAGTAATCTCTCTGGTCTGCTCCTGATTGCGCTAAGAGTAAATGTTAAGAAACATTTCAGCGTAAAGCAAGGTGCCGGTGCTTTTACTTGCCACTCAGGTACTCGATGATACCCACGGCGGCCAGTTTGCCGGCCTGGACGGCGTCCACGACTTCTTTGCCGCCGTTTACACAGTCTCCGCCTGCGAAGACGCCAGGGTAATTGGTTTGTCCGTTTTCATGGATGATGAGTTTGCCGGAGGCGTTGGCCAGAAGCTCTTTTTGCATGAGCGCCGCAAAGGGCATCTGGCCGGCCGCTTTGATGATCATGTCGGCTTCAAGGAAAAAGGTTTCTCCTGTATCAACCGGGGAGCGGCGGCCGGTGGCATCGGCTGCGCCCAGATCCATCTTGGTGCAGATCAGGCCTTTTACCTGCTCCCCTTCTACCACCACTTCTTTGGGAGCGGCGAGCCAGACCAGCCCGCAGCCGTCGAGCCGGGCAATGTCCAGCTCATAATCGGTACAAGGCTTTTCTGCTTCCGTGCGGCGATATACGATCGTGACTTCCCTTGCGCCGAGGCGCTTGGCCTGGGTGGCCGCATCAATGGCCGTCATGCCCATGCCAATCACGATCACCTGATCGCCGACCGGTAACTGGTTGTAGGTCTTTGCCCGGAGTTGATAAATAAATTCAATTGCATCTACCACGCCAGTGGCTTCTTCTCCGGGTATTTCCAGCTGCCGGGCCAAACCAACACCCATGCCCAGGAAAACGGCGTCGTACTGCGTCTGCAGATCGGCCAGCGAGCAGGTAACACCCAATTCCTGGTTGTAGCGGATCCGGATGCCTCCTATAGAACAGATATAACTTACTTCATCTTCACAAAACTGGGGCGTTACCTTGTAAGCGGCAATGCCATAGGTCATGAGCCCGCCGCCCCTGTTTTCTTTTTCATAGATGTCTACTTCCACTCCCTCACGGGCAAGCCTGTGCGCACAGGACAATCCGGCAGGGCCGGCACCTACAACTGCTACGCGCTTGCCTGTAGCATCTTTGCGTGCAAACAACTGCCAGTTCTCGTGAATGGCTTTCTCGGTAGAGTAGCGCTGCAGCTTTGCGATGGGTATGGGCGGCTCATGGAGGAGGTTAAACACGCAGGAGCCTTCGCACAGCTTTTCAACCGGACAAACCCGCGAGCAGCCTGCGCCAAAAATGTTTGCTTCAAAAATGGTATGCGCCGATCCCTTTATGTTGTCGGTCGTGATCTGCTTGATAAATTTTGGCACATCAATGCCGGTGGGACAAGATTTTGTACAGGGCGCATCATAGCAGAACAAGCAGCGGTTGGCTTCTACGAGGGCCGCCTCCTTGTTGTCAAAAGCAGGCCGCAGTTCCCGGAAGTTTTCTTCGTATTGTTCAGCCTTGAGTCTGTTGCTGCGAATAGGCATAGGGGTTATTTTTTACAGCTGCACCAGTGCGTCATAGGTCTCCGGCCGGCGGTCGCGGAAGAACTGCCAAACATTTCTGACTTCTTCAATCATGTCCAGGTTGAATTCCGCCACCAGCAGCTCGTCTTTATCTTCAGAGGCGATGGCTATGATTTGTCCGCGTGGATCTACAAAATAAGAAGAGCCATAGAAGCGGCCCAGGTTCCAGGGTTTTTCTTCCCCTACCCTGTTGATGCACCCCATAAAGTACCCGTTGGCAGCCGCATGGGCAGGCTGCTCCAGCTTCCAGAGGTATTGCGACAAGCCTGCTACGGTAGCCGAAGGATTGTAAACGATCTCTGCACCGTTCAGGCCCAGGCAGCGGGCACCGTCCGGAAAATGCCGGTCGTAGCAGATGTATACGCCTATCTTGGCATAGCTTGTCTGAAACACTGGATAACCCAGGTTCCCGGGTTTAAAGAAAAACTTTTCCCAGAAACCCGATGTATGCGGAATATGATTTTTGCGATACTTGCCAAGGTAAGTTCCATCCGCATCAATAACGGCTGCCGTATTGTACAGTACGCCGGCCTGTTCTTTTTCATAAACCGGTACAATCATCACCATGCCCCATTTTTTTGCATATGCAGCCATCCGCTCGGTGGTCGGACCAGGAACGGTTTCCGCAGAAGCATACCACATGGCGTTCTGGCCCGGACAGAAATACGGCGTGTTAAAGATCTCCTGCAGACAAAGGATCTGTACACCCTGCTTGCCTGCATCTTCAATATAAGGCAAATGTTTTTGTACCATCGCCTCTTTTATTTCCTCGATCGTTCCCTCGCCTTCTGTTTTCGGCAGGCTCATCTGGATAAGACCGGATTTTATAATTCTTGACATAAAATGGGTTGCTTTTGTAAGTTGATCCGTTGTTTGAGCAAATAAGATCCTAAATCTTGTTGCTTACCTTGTTTCGCCTGATAAACTGTCCGTAACCTTTATCTACCAAACATGCATCCTTGTCAATGGCAATCTGTCCACGTAAGATAACTGTTTTTACTTTACCAGTCACCTCCCATCCTTCGTAAGCGGAATAATCCACGTTCATATGGTGTGTGCTGGCAGAAAGCCGGTGTTTGTAAGTTGGATCAAAGATCACGAGGTCCGCATCAGAGCCGATACCAATGGTGCCTTTGCGGGGGAACATACCAAAGATCCTGGCAGGGTTGGTGCAGGCCACTTCCACAAATTTGTTGAGGGTGATCCGCCCCTTGTGAACCCCTTCCGAGTACAGCAGTTCCATCCTGTGTTCAATTCCCGGATGACCGTTGGGGATCTTTGAAAAATCTTTCTCGCCCATCTTTTTCTGTTCCCACATAAACGGACAATGATCGGTTCCGACTACTTTCACCAGTCCCTGGTTGATGCCGGCCCAGAGCGCCTGCTGGTCTTTCTTTTCGCGCAGGGGCGGACTCATCACCCACTTGGCTCCTTCCAGCTCGTCCTCATACAGTGATGCATCCAGCAGCAAATACTGGACGCAGGTTTCTACAAAGACCTGTCCGTTCCTGCGGTCTGCATCGCGCACAGCATTGAGCGCGCCTTCGCAGGTGAGGTGAACAATGTAGGCCGGACAACCGGTGTAGCCGGCCATGTCCACAAAGCGGTGAGAGGCTTCGGCTTCCGTGATCTCGGGTTGGGAAAGATAATGGTAAAGCGGCGTCAACTTTCCTTCTGCCCGGTGTTTGGCGATCAGGAAATCTATCACATCCCCATTGGTTGCATGGGCCGTTACCATGCCGCCTCTTTCCCTGACTTCATTCATCAGTCCCACCATTTGCCTGTCGTCGATCATCAGTGCACCTTTGTAGGCCATGAACGTTTTGAATGACGTGATGCCTTCCTGCTCCACCATGTTTATGATCTCAGCTTTCGTTCGCTCATTAAAATCCGTTACCGCCATGTGAAAGCTGTAATCCCCCACTGCATTGCCCCTTGCCCTTGACTGCCATTCTTCCAACGCTTCCTGCAGGGAATGCTGTTGCTTCTGCAGAATAAAATCAATCACCGTGGTTGTACCGCCAAACAAGGCTGCGCGGGTGCCTGTTTCGTAGCTGTCGCTCGAGAACGTACCCATAAACGGCATGTCGAGGTGCACATGCGGATCAATGCCACCGGGCAGCACAAGCATGCCGGTTGCATCAATTACCTGATCTGCTGAAAAGGGAAGGTTTGTTCCGATGGCATGGATCTTATCGTCCTCAACCAGCACATCGGCTATATGATCATGGGAGGCCGTAACTACCCGGCCATTTTTAACGAGCAGTGACATAGATCTCTTTGTTTGAATTTACAGGAAGCTCTTTTTTCCGCTGCGCGCGCATCAGCAGCAGATAGCTGGCAGCAGAAACAAAAAAGCCGATGAACCAGGCAAAGTTGTACAGTTGTACAACCCAGCCCCAGACCGCATCAGGCGACACTACTTTGGTAGTCACCAAAAAACCGGGCACATTGGGCAGGATGCCCAGCAGCAGCGCAAGCAGGGCCATGCGGTTAAAACCACCTGTATAGCTATAGCGTCCGTTTGTTCTGTACAATTCATCTACTGCCAGCTCCTGCTTGCGGATAAAAAAATAATCAGCGATCATGATGCCGCCGACCGGTCCTAACAGGCTGGAGTAAGCGACGAGCCAGGTAAAGATATAACCGCTTGGATCAGCGATCAGCTTCCAGGGAAAGATCAGCACACCGATCACGGCGGTGATATAGCCACCCCGCTTAAAACTGATGCGGGCGGGAGCCAGGTTCGCAAAATCATTGGCCGGACTTACAATATTGGCAGCGATGTTGGTGGCCAGGGTAGAAAGTGCTACAGCGATCATGGCAAAGCTGATCATCCATTTGTTCTCAAAATTGCCCGCCAGCTGCAGCGGGTCCCAGATCGTTTTACCGTATACCAACGTGGTGGCCGATGTAACAACGACACCGATAAATGCAAATAAGGTCATGGATGGCGGCAGGCCGATTACCTGGCCCCGGATCTGTGCCTGCTGGCTCTGCGCATACCGTGTAAAATCAGGGATGTTGAGCGAGAGGGTAGCCCAAAAGCCAACCATGCCGGTGAGTGCAGGAAAGAAATAATTCCAGAAAGCCTGACCAGCCAGTTTAGCGGGTTGGTTGAGGATCGGGCCCAAGCCATGTGCCGCTACAATAGCCCATGCAAGCAGGGCCAGTGCGGCAAAGGGCAGAAAAAATGCTTTGAATACCAGCAGCTTTTTTATCACATCCACGCCCAGGTGGATGATATAGATATTAAGCAGCCAGAACAGCAAAAATGTAATAGCAGGGCCGGTTTGCAAGCCAAAGGAAGCGGGAAAAACAGGAGCCAGGTTTTCAACCGATGGAACCCAGATCTTCAGCATCTGGTACAAGGCAAAACCCCCGATCCAGGTCTGGATGCCAAACCAGCCGCAAGCCACGATCGCACGCAGCATGGCAGGCACATTGGCACCATTCACCCCAAAGCTCGCGCGGGCCAGTACAGGAAACGGAATACCATACTTCGCTCCTGCATGCCCGTTCAGGATCATGGGTACCAGTACAATGGTATTGCCCAGGAAGATCGTCGCAATAGCCTGCCGCCAGTTCATGCCTCCTTCTATCAGCGAACTGGCCAGCATGTAAGTCGGTATACACAAACTCATGCTGATCCACAGCGCCGCATAATTCCATGTACTCCAGCTACGCCTGCCAACCGGCACCGGCGCCAGGTCTTCACTGATCAGCTGAGAAGATGCAGGGGTTTGATTCGGGTGCATAGATGATCAAGTTACGGGAAATTTTGTCTTGAACCATGATTTACAGGATTGGAGGGAATGTCTGAACCATGGTTCCAGACTATGGTTCCACACATTCCTCATCCGCAATCCTCAACGCCGCTGAAATGATAGCCAAACCCTCATCCACCTCGTCCTTTGTGATGCAGAGCGGAGGGGCGATGAAGACGTAGTTCCAGCGGACAAAGGTGTACATGCCGAGTTCTTTGAGTTTGGCGGCCACCTTGTTCATGATAGCCATTTCATCGGGTTTGGCGTTGAAGGGGGCCATAGGTTCGCGGGTATTCCTGTTTTTTACGAGTTCAAGACAGCCTAAAAGACCGGTGTTGCGGAAATCGCCGATGCAGGGATGGATCTGTTTTAATTCTTCTACCCGGGCTTCGATATAACGGCCCATGGCCGCTGCATTTTCGATCATGTGCTCGTCTTCATAAATCTTGAGCACTTCCAGTCCGGCAGCACAGCTGACGGGATGGGCCGAGTAGGTCAACCCGAGCATCAGGGGTTTGTCGTTGTAGTGTGCAGCGATCTTTTCTGATACGATCAGTGCGCCGAGCGGCAGGTAACCTGCTGTAATGCCTTTGGCCGTCGCGATCATATCCGGCACCACGCCATGTGTGTCTACACCAAACCAGTTGCCTGTTCTTCCAAACCCACTCATCACCTCATCAGCGATCAGCAGGATGCCATGCTTATCACACAATGCCCGGATCTTTTGCAGATAATCGGGCGGGTACTTGATACAGCCTGATGTGCCGCTTTCTCCTTCCATGATGATGGCAGCAATGTTCTCCGGACCTTCAAACTCGATGACCCTTTCTACATGACTTACACATTCCCGTTTGCACCAGTCGGGCTGTTTGCCCCAGGGGCAGCGGTAACAATACGGATCTTCCACGTGAACAACATTGGGTACCTGCTGCGAATCAGACTGGAGCTTGCGCGGATCACCGCCGGCCGTCATGGCTGCGTAAGACGCACCGTGAAAGGCCCGGTAACGCGCAATAATTTTGTGCCGGCCTGTGTAGAGGCGCGCCAGTTTGATGGCATTCTCAATAGCACTCGCGCCGCATACGGTAAACAGGGTTTTGTTGAGCGTGCCGGTCGTAATAGAGGCCAGTTTTTTCCCCAGCTCCCCCCGCACTCCGGTCACGCAACTCGGTGTTACATAGCTGATCTGCTGCATTTGTTCCATAACCGCCTGCGTGACCCGCTGGTTGCCATGCCCGATGTTCACATTCATCAGGCCGGAAGAAAAATCAATGTATCGTTTGCCGTCGTGATCGTACATATATACCCCTTTGCCGTATTTGATGGCAAGGGGCGCAATGCCTTTTTGCTTGCTCCAGGAAAACAAGGTGTAGTCAAGGCTGTTTTCTGCGATCTCTTCGGAAGCTGATTTTGGGTGGAACAGGGTATCGAGCATAGCTGTATAGTTTCTGCAGGGTGGAAAAATGATGACATTAAAAATACTTCTTTTTTAGAGAATTATGCCAATTTGGAAGATGGGTGCAGTACTTTGCAGGCTGATAACCATTGCTGCTATGCACGAATCTATCAACACAAGAAAATTAGCTGCCGATGCAGCTGTCGATCATGTTAAGAATGGAATGACGGTCGGACTTGGAACCGGTACCACTGCCTATTGGGCGATCCAGGAGATCGGACGGCGGGTTGCTGACGGACTGCAGATCCGCGCGGTAGCGACCTCTGTTCAATCAGAAAACCTGGCGCATGAACTCCGCATCCCGATCGTTCCTATTTCTTCTATTGACAGCTTTGATATTACGATCGATGGAGCAGATGAGATAGACGATCAGCTCAACGTCATCAAAGGTGGAGGCGGGGCTTTGCTGCGGGAAAAGATCATCGGGGCTGCTACAAAATTTTATATCATCATTGCAGATGAAAAAAAATACGTGACCCAGCTGGGCGCATTTCCCCTGCCCGTTGAAGTGGTGAAGTTTGGATGGGAACTGGTTTTTTACAAGCTCCAGTCTTTCGGCTGCACCCCTGTGTTAAGAACCCTTGAGGAGCAGCCTTATCTTACAGACAACGATCATTATATCATCGACTGTTCATTTTTTCATATCCCGGATCCACAACAACTTCACGACCAGATCAACCGGATACCCGGTGTGGTAGAAAACGGCCTTTTCCTGAGCATGGCCGATCTGGTGATACTTGGAAAGGGAAACGGAAGCACGGAAGTCCTGCACAAGAAAAGTTCGTAAGCAAGGGGCCCACCAAACAGCGATCAATTGTTGCAAGGCAACCAGCCTGCGCTTCACTGCGTATAGGGTAGTTATACGTGCATTTAACTATCTATCAGCATGAAAAAAATTTTCTACACTACCTGCTTAGCTACCATTTTTTTTGCTTGTAAGAAAGATGCCGGCGATACATCGACCCCTGTTATTACGCTGGCCTCTCCTACAGACCACCAAAGCTTTACTGCCGGACAAACCGTTACCATCTCGGCCTCCATCGCCGACGATGGCGAGCTCCACCAGGTTCACCTCTACGTAAACAACAAAGCCACCGGCGCCGAAATCCTGCACCTGGAAGAGCACCTGGATCAAAAAAGCTACAACCTCAACAAAACATTTACAGCCCAGGCTGGTATCACTTACAAAATCGAAATACAGGCCAACGACCACGCAGAGAATGAAGCGAAGCTGGAGTTGGAGGTTTCAGGGAAGTAGTCTGAACCATGGTTCCAGACTATGGTTCAGACTTTCCCAGCAGCCATTCTGCTATATCCTGGGCGGCTTTGTAATTTTCATATTCCATGGGGATCTTTCTGCCATCCGTGTATTCGTCGTACACCCACGGGTCGCCGACGGCGAGGACAGTGCCCTTGCCGAGTTTGGACATGGCGATGATGGTGTTGCCTTTATCGGCGTAGACAGAAGTAGCCGGACTCTTTAATTCCAGCGTGGAAACTTCTTTCATGTATACCTGGCGGACAGACTTCAAGAGCGGGTTGCCGGCCGGGATCATAAACTTGCCCATGGCATATTCAGATCCAATTACGCGGTTGATGCTGTTTTCGTTGAAGTGGATGCCGAACTTTTCTGCCAGCTGGTTGAAATGTTCAAATTCTGCATTGCCACTGTCGTTGCCCATCAGGAAAAGAACACCCCCGCCCTTCACCCACTCGGTGATGGCATTGATGTGCTCAGGTTGCAGGTAATTGGGTTGGGGCGTTTCTTTCTTTGTATCCGGGTCAACAATAATATATACAGAAGCCCCTTTGAGGTTGCTGGCGGTAGGTGCTGCTGCCAGCTGGCCGATGCGGGCGCCCCGGTAAGTAAATGCATTGCCAAAAAAGTAAAAGCCGTTGTTGTCTTTTTCTTCCCACACATAATGGAACGGATCTGTGAAACCGGTTTCCATTTTGATGGTTTCGCTGTTAAAGAAGCGGTCAAGCATCACCGTTTTACCCTTGCCCATTTTCGGAAGGGCAGCGATGGCCATTTCATTGCCGGACAGCAAAAAGGCACCCAATCCTTTGGCATCGTTCGGAACCACTTTTTCACTCATGTAATATTCATAGCTGCCATCACGGTAAGGATCGCCACCCAGTCCGGATACACTCACGGTGCCCATCAGGTTGGTTTGTCCCTGCCCATCTTTTTGTACAAACTGCTTTACGATGCCATCATACCCCCGCTTTGCCACTGCACTGTACTCTGCAGGCAGGAAGCCCAGGCGCACGCCCTTGGCCAGGGTGTTGACAAACATACAGGAAACAGAAGCTTCGGTATAATTGCCCTTGGCCGTTGGTTTGTCCACGATGTCGAACCACAGACCGGTTTTTGGATCCTGGTATTTTTTGATGGCTGCAGCCAGGCGCTGCAGGATGCCTGTGATAGAGTCCCGCCCGGAGTTTTTAGCCGGAAAGTATTCCAGTACATCTACCAGGGCCATTCCATACCAGCCCATGGCGCGGCCCCAGATCTGGGGAGAGCGGCCGGTCTTTTTATCGGCCCAGCGCTGTTCTTTGGATTCGTCCCATCCATGATAAAGCAAGCCGGTGGCCGCATCGCGGGAATGTTTTTCCATCAGGATAAACTGGCGGGCAATATCATTGAAAGTCGTGTCTTCATGAAACAGGGCAGCATACTCGGTATAAAAAGGCTCCGCCATGTACAACCCATCAAGCCACATTTGAGAAGGATATCTTTTCTTATGCCAGAAGCCGCCGTCTGATGTGCGGGGCTGGTGCCTCAGCTGCTCACGGAGCTGGGCAGCCGCTTTAAGGTATTTGGCTTTACCGGTCACTTTGTACAGCAGCAAGAAACTACGGCCCAGCTTGACATTGTCCAGGTTGTAATCTTCCTGCTTGAACCCCTTGATGGTGCCGTCATCCGTGATCAGCGCGTCCATGCTTTTCTGGATATAATTGTAATACTTCGGATTGGCCGTGCGGTACCACAATCCTTCAATTCCTTCCAGCACCACGCCAAAATCATACGTATAACGCGTAGTTGAATCGTTCCAGATCCTGGTAGCGGTTTCCACCATCTGTATCACAGGAGAGTCATCCTGCGATTGGGCACAAAGGCTGCCGGCAACGAGGGTAGAAAGCAATACAGGAAAAAATTTTATTTTCATATTATTTGATTTGGATGGAAGCAGCAGACGCGCCCCGGTTGAAGCTGGTTTTGTTTTTTGCTTTGGAAAGGTCTGTGTTCAGGACGGTAATACCGGCTGTTTTATCTCCGTTGATCGAAAACAAGGTTTCAGTCCGGTCGTTGTACCGGATGCCATCGAGGGTAAGCTGGCGGCTGTTTTCCACATTGAACACCGGGTTGTTTCCGTTGGTGATCAGGTTTACGTTTTTTAAATTGATACCGGTACCTTCAATTATATCAGCACCCTTTTTTACGCGCAGGGTCAGATTTTCGAGGTTGATGTTCTTGATATTCATTTCAGGCAACCCCCGTACAAAAATACCTTCACCCGCACCATTGCAGGCAATATTGCTGATCCAGAAATCGCGGAACTGGGGCGTGGCTTCGGTTACAGGAAAGGTTTCTACCTTGGGGGCTTCGCGTTTTTCACCTGCGAGCGGCACCGGATCTTTGGCTGCATAATACATGTCGAATAAGACAGCCTCCCCTGCTATATCCTTCATGTTGATATCAGATACCCAAATCTTTTCCACAACCCCGCCCCTGCCGCGGGTGGTTTTGAACCGGAGTCCGACATCCGTGCCCAGGAATGAGCAATCATATACCCATATATTGCGGGCACCGCCCGACATTTCGCTGCCGATCACAAAGCCGCCGTGGGCATGATACACCACATTGTTTCTGACCAGGACATTCTCCGTAGGCATGCCCCGTTTTCTTCCTTCCTCATCCCTGCCCGATTTGATACAGATGCCATCGTCACCCACATCAAACGTGCTGTTCTCGATCAGTACGTTTTTACAGGATTCCAGGTCGATGCCATCGCCATTTTGTGCATACCAGGGATTCTTCGCATATACATTCCTGACAGTCAGGTTCTCACACATCAGTGGGTGGAGGCACCAGGCCGGTGAATTCTGGAATGTGGGGCCATCCAGCAACACACCCTTGCAGCTGGTGAGGCTGAGCAGGTTGGGACGGAGAAAATCCTTGATGTCCTCAAAATCTTTTTCTGTTTTTCCGGGTGTAATCACACCCGGCAATTTGACGGTTACCCCTTTCTGTGATTTGGCAGTAGGATACCAGGTCTTCTGGTCCGCACTCACAAAACCACCCGATGCAACCAGGTTGTTCCACTGCGATTCGGTCGTCTTTTCCCGTTTTACCGCCCGCCAGGCATCTCCGTTCCCATCAACAATGCCTGAGCCGGTAATGGCTATATTTTCCAGGTTTCTGCCTGATATGGGTGACTGATTGCGGTAAGCCGGCAAGCCTTCATAATTGCTTTCTACCAGCTTGAACTGATTGAAATCATTGGTGAACAAGAGCACGGCATCCCTGCCTACATGCAGGTTGACACCGCTTTTTAGCTGGATGGGTCCGGTAAGCCACAGCCCCCGCTCCACGAGCACAACGCCTCCACCGCCCTTGCTGCAGGCATCTATCGCTTGTTCAAAAGCACTGGTATTGAGGGTTATGCCATTTGCTTTGGCACCGTACCGGGAAATGCGGAAAGTATCTTTTTTAAACTGGGGAACTGGAGGAACCCTGAAATGACTGGCTGCTTCGCGGGCATTCCCATTTTGCGCCCGGGCTCCCAAGCTGCACACAACCAAACAAATCACACCCCAAAAACGCCTGGTATAAACAATCATTGCTCTCTTGTTTAATCACTTTACGAACAAAAAAAGTGCGCGTAAATATACGGCTAAGAAAATTGTTTTTGGCCCTCTTTCTGTACCGGCCGAATTATTGCTATAAAGCATACGGATCAGAATTAGGTATATTTTTACCCATCACCAAAGCTCATACGCATGATTTCTTATTCGCATATGTTCGACAACTCCCCTCCGCAACATCCTGTTTTCCGCTCTTTCTGGATGGGGGGATATGAATGTACAGACCAGCTAAACTGTTTCGGCAACCGCGTTGACTTTTTAAAGGTCACCGGCCACGACCAAATGGCCAAAGAAGATTACGACCAGCTCTCCCCTTTTAACATCCGCACGGTAAGGGAAGGCATCTGCTGGAGCAAGGTTGAAAAAAGGCCCTACCAATACGACTGGACGGCCGTGTCTGCCATGATGGACACCGGAAAAGCCTGCGGCATCCAGCAGATATGGGATATCTGTCATTTTGGTTTTGCAGACGACCTCACGCCGCTGCACCCCATGTTTGCCCGCCGCTTTGCAGCCCTTTGCCGCGCTTTTGTAAACTTCTACCGCTCCAAATACCCCGACGAACCACTGATCGTAACGCCGATCAACGAAGTAAGCTTCCTATCCTGGTTGGGTGGCGACGCTGTGGGTACAGCTCCCTACTGCAACAGACAGGGATGGGAAGTAAAATACGGACTGATGCGCGCCTATATCGAAGGTGTAGCCGCGATGAAGGAAATAGATCCTTCGGTCAAGATCATGTCCACCGAGCCGCTCGCCAACATAATACCCGCGCTGGATGCAAACGATGATATGATCCAGCGGGCCAAACAGGCCCATGAAGACCAGTACCAGGCGATGGACATGCTAACAGGCCGTATTTGTCCGGAGCTGGGTGGTTCGCCTGCTTACCTCGATCTGCTCGGACTCAACTACTATTACAACAACCAATGGGTCTGGGGTTCAGGCCAATTTATATCCTGGCTGAACGAGCCTTTTGATTCCCGCTGGCGTCCCTTGCGCAGTCTTCTCCAGGAAGCATATAACCGCTACCGCGTTCCGTTTCTTTTATCTGAAACCTCTCACCCGAAAGAAGACCGGCCGCTGTGGATCAATTTTATCACCACGGAATGTGCCGCCATCATCGAGAAAGGCCTTCCTTTCGTAGGCATTTGCCTCTACCCGATCATCGACCGGCCCGACTGGGATCATCTCACGCCGTGGCACCAGGCCGGCCTATGGGATGCAGAACCTGCAGGTGAAGGGCTGCCGCCCAAACGTGTTTTGTATGAACCGTATGCAGCGGAACTGCTCAAGTCGCAAAAGCGGATCGAGCAGGCTATGAAAAAACGGGACCAGCGGAAAGCAGTCGGCCAGGAGACAGAAGATCATAAGATCATCACTGAATCTTTCACCGACAAACCCTTCTTTGAAATACCCAAGATCAGCAAGATCGGTTAAGAGATCAAGGGAGAATCAAAGCTCATAATGCTTTTTGGACTGTTACGAAGCTTATCTATTTTCTTTACGTTTAAAACAAATCGTATGAACAATAAACCAACCGCTACAAGTCAGGACCTGCAGGATTCTCCGCACGACCAGGAAAGAATGAAGCAGGAAGAAGCAACGCTTGACCTGCCCGATGTCCGCGACATACCCGGACAGGAACATATCAAAGTGCCCGTGATCAATGAGCTGGCTGATACAACAGCCTCATCGGACGATGAAGAAGGCGACGATGTGCTGGGCAATGAAACCGATGAGGATATTGAAGGAGAAAACCCATCCGATATCTCACCCCTTGAACGTTCCCTGCTCGATGATGCCGATGCGGATGTACCCAGTGACGACAATGACCGGCTCAAAAGAACAGCCCTCGATGATACTGATGATGACGGGGAACCGCTGAACGAAGCCAGCATGGGAACAGATGTAAACGGCAAAGACATCGATGTACCCGGCCAGGATGATGACGACCCGATGGAAGAGATCGGTGAAGAGGACGAAGAAAACAACGAGTACAGCCTGGGAGGAGACAGCAAAGACACAGCAGAAGACGGCACTGTTTGAGGAATTGGCATCAACGCACAAACCGCTTCAAATAAAAATGCATTCTGAAAAAGACAGAATGCATTTTTATTTGGGGATGTGTTCTTACTTATTTTGCCTCATCCTTGTTGTCTAAACCGCGGCCGGTTTTCTGCTGCAGTTCGTTGATCTTTTTGGATGCATCCGCCTTGCTGAGGTTTTCATCCAATTCTTCACCCGCTTCATCAGACAGGGTTTTCAGGTAAGATTTCTGCGCGCCTGTCATAGGTTCATCACCTGTTGTCCAGTCATCCGGATCTTTGACCGTATTGGAGTGCACATTTGCGCTTTGATCCATTTGCGACTGCTGCTGGTTGTTGCGCGGACTTCCCTGGTTTTCCTGCCCTTGCCGGGTATCGTTTGATTGTGGAGTAGCCATAAATTTTTTTATAGCAAATATTGCAAAAAGCACACCACCCCATCTCCGTGTAAAAACCCTTTTCTGGCACAACCCATATCTTAATCCGCTTTCACGATCTTCACTATGCGCATAGACTTATCTTCATACCTGATCTGCACCAGGTACATACCGGCAGCCAGCTGTTGTCCGAACCGGGTGCGCTGTCCCATTGGCTGCCGGCCCATGCGTTCGTACTGGCGGCCCCAGTGGTCGATCACCTCCACCTGCAAAATATTTTTGTCTGCTGCAAGCGTAAAGCTGCTGCTGCTCAGGCTTGGGTATACCTGTGATGATGCAACTTCCTGCTGCGCTGTCGCAGGGGTCCATCCGGCCGTTGCCGTACCGGAACATACAGAGACTGTTTTACAGAGCTGCCTGTAATAGGGAGCAACAGCATAGTTAACGCCTACGCATACCTGCCCGCCGGTAAAGTACGGCCCGAAATTGAAAGTTGCCCTGGCGCCGCTTGATGCAATGCTTTGCGTATACCCGTTAAACCACCAGGAATAATTGGTGGCATTTGCCTGGTTGGCAGCGCTGACCTGGAACACTTTGACATCGTTCTTGCCGGCACAATCAGGGCCACTGATGTCACCACCCGGAGGCGGGTTGGGATTGGACGCATTTACCGCAATTGTTACAGAAGCTGAGGTTGAGGTCGTATTTGCATTGTCTGTTGCTTTGGCTGTGATCGTATAGGTGCCAGCTGCTACATTAGACCAGCTGTACTGAAAAGGAGGTGCAGTGAAGGTCGCCAGGAGGTTGGTGCCATTGTAGAACTGCACCCTTGTAATACTGCCATCCGGATCGCTTGCACCCGCACTGATTGAAACAGAGGCAGGTGCGGTATAAGTGGCATTGTTCGTTGGCGAACTGATACTTACCTGGGGTGCCTGGTTCCCCGGTGTCCCGGGAGGGCCGAAATTATCTGCCGGGTTTAAGATATGATCCTTTACCCATGTACCTGAAGTGCTGGTGTTGTTCCAGCTGCCGGTGCTGCAGGCATTGGGTTGGAGCGCAGAAGAAGTTTCACTTTTATCAGCATAGTTCCAGTTGGTCCAGCTGACCTTTAATCCCGATGAATTTCCGCCGGCCAGCAGGTTGAGCCATGCCTGTGAATTGTTGTAGTCATCGCCGCCATTGCCGCTGTAGTTGCTGACACCCCATTCAGAGATAAAAAGCGGAACTGTTTTCAGCACATCATCTATATAGTTTTGGGTATAATGCGAACCTGCATAAAAATGAAAGGTATACATCACATTGTAGGCATTGGCACCGGTCAGGGGGTTACCCCTTACATCACCGGGTGTGCCGCTGTAGTTGGGCGTCCCAACCAGAATGATATTTTGTGCATCATAGGAACGGATGATAGGAATGATCTGTTCCGCATAGCTTTTGATGCGTGCCCAGTCTACATCATGCGGCTCGTTGGCAATTTCGTAGATCACATTTTTTTTGCCGGCGTGCTGCTGGGCCATGAGCCGGAAAAAATTCTTGGCTTCATCCAGGTGCACAAACGGATCACCCGGGTTAAGGATATGCCAGTCGATGATGCAGTAAATGCCGGCCTGCGCACACCAGTCCACGAGCTGGTTTACTTTGGCGCGCAGGTTTACAGAATCAGGCCGGTAGCCGCCTTCATCCACGTACATGGCTGCCCGAAAAACATCGATTCCCCAGTCGCGGGCCAGGGCCTGGATGGAAGATTGGGTGTAACAGGCAGGGAACCAGTGCAGGCCGTGTGAGCTCATGCCGCGCAGCTGGATCGGGGTACCTGATTCGTTGCAGAGCTGGCGGTTCACCAGTTTAAGCCGGCCGTTTGCAGCCAGCGGTGTAACTTGTTGCGCAAAGAGAGAAGGAAAAATACAAAAGAGCATGCAAACAGCAGCCGTTAAACGGTAGACGTTGGTTTTCATATATCAGCAATTTTGAGTAACAAGATTGTTCAGAACAGCTATTGCAAACATTCAACCAAAAAAGGGGATACCGGTTTTCTCTCTTTTTATTTGTACGTTTGACAATACGGGACCCTAAGGGCAACAAGCCAATGAAAAAACCTACTTTAATTGATAACCTCTCCATCGACTTTTATTCTGCAACACCCAAATATTTGCAGCTGTCCAACGCATTGACAAAATCCATCCGCGAAGGCAGGCTAAAGGTCAACGATCCGCTGCCTTCCATCAACGAGTTAAGCTTTGAATTGGAAATCTCGCGGGATACGGCCGAGAAAGGATACAAGTACCTCAAAAAGCTCCATATCCTGGGTTCGGTACCGGGCAAGGGTTATTTTGTAAAACATACAGACCTGAACCAGCAGTTTAAAATCTGTCTCTTGTTCAACAAGCTGAGTCCGCACAAAAAGATCATGTACGATTCTTTTGCCGCTGCCCTGGGTGAAATGGCGGTGATCGACTTTTATATTTACAACAATGATTTTGCGTTTTTTAAAAAGCTGCTGAGCGCCAAGCTGCACGATTATACGCATTATGTGATCGTTCCCCATTTCCTGGAAGGCGGCGAAAGGGCGGATGAGATCATCAATACCATCCCGAAGGAAAAGCTGATCCTGATGGACAAGCTGGTAAAAGGGGTGGACGGTGCTTACGGGGCCGTGTTTGAGAATTTTGAAAAAGATATTTTCAGCTCGCTGGAAAAAGCCCTTCCCCGGCTGCAGCGCTACAATATACTCAAGATCATTTTTCCGGAATACACTTACCATCCCAAAGAAATCCTCAACGGCTTTCACCGGTTTTGCCAGCAGTATCTTTTTAAACACAAGCTGGTGCACAATATCTGCAAGGAGCCGGTTAGTGCAGGGGAAGCATATATCAACCTGATGGAAGACGACCTGGTATGGCTGATTGAAAAGATCCTTGAAAACAAGCTCAAGGTCGGCCGCGATGTGGGCGTGATCTCCTACAATGAAACCCCCATGAAGAAGATCATCCTCAACGGTATTACTACGATCTCCACTGATTTTCAGCTGATGGGTGAGCGGGCAGCGCAGTTGATCCTGGAGCAGTCGACCGAGCACGTGGAGATCCCGTTTTATTTGACGCTGCGGGCTTCTTTGTAAAATAAAAAACTACAAACTCATAAGCCGGATTCTGTTTCTAAACTATCATTTATCTGGGATGCTGATTGCTCAGTCACCTCTTTCTGCCTACCCTCCCGGCTCTATCCAACCGGATAGCATTGCACGAGCAGCTCAAGCCGCCCCTTTGTAACAAGTACAACGGGCAGCACCGGGTTTACATGGCATTTCAGCATGCAAGGTTTACCCTGTATAAAAATCTCTTTCCATACACGCAGGCTCTTACCCTGCATTTTCACCCTTACCAGTTTTACTGGCGGTTATTTTCTGTGGCACTGTCTGTAACCCGGCTGTTTATCACAGCCTGGTTCCCGGCTCTTCACCGGTGCATCGCCCTGCGCTGTCCGGACTTTCCTAACTGGCATGCACCAGCTCGATAGTTCGGTTTGTAGTTTTGGAGGCAAAGGTATTTTATTTGCGTGAGCCCGGGGCAACCAGGCCCTATCTATAAAAAGCTTATTTTTATAACGGAACAGAGAAGCCGCCTGATTGCTTGTAACTACCAGCACTATCATGCCAAACAAGACCGGTCATTTTACGATCAGCTGTTATTTATTACAACCTGGCTTCACAAAAGCCTTTATGCCTGATAGGGTCTTGCTGAAAGCAGCCAACAAAGAAAAACACTGACACGCCGTGAAAAAAAAACCTGACAAAACAGCCCGGCAGCAACCCGGCCAGCGAAGCGACCAAAACAGTTCCGGCATCGAGGGAGATAAAAATTATGTGCTGCAGGGCAATACCGGGAATATCACCATCAACAACGGCGTTCCGCCGGAACAGCTGAAAAGCCTGCTGGCCCAGGCCGGATCAAATGCAGTAAAAGAGCTGCTGGCAGCTATCAGGCCCAGGCAGGATGAAGACGCCAAACAACTTAGCGGAAAAATCGAGCAGTACGTGGCAGACAATACAAAAGAAACCGGGATCCTGAAAGACAAGCTGGACCTGCTGTTGCAGCAGCTCTCGGCGCTGGAGCGGGACCGGATCCTTGCGTACGACACCCTGAAAAAATTTTCGCTGGACCAGGAAACAAAACGGGTCAACCGGGAAATAGATGAAACCAAAAAAAGACTGGCAGAACTAAGCTAAGCAGCCATGGCAAACAAAATTACGTGGGAATTTAAACTGGATAACCGGAAGAACATCGGGTTTAAGAGCGATGCTGCCCTGCAGGAATTCCTGGAAACCCTGGAGGAGCTCAGCAACCAGGGCATCAACCTGCAGGATACTGATTACTTCAACAATTTGTATGAGAACACGGTCAGCAACGGGCACAACCTCCTGAAGAGCAGCAAGATATTCAGCCTCGAAACAAAGCTGGTGAGTCCCATGTCGGAAGTGGTAGGCCAATTTCTTTTTCGCATTCTTTTTTGCCGGAAAGAACTCCGGCATTTTTTATACCAGGCGCGCAGCAATCCCGAGACCGAACTGGAGATCATACTCGACTTTGACCTGCAGAACGAAGAGTCAAAAGCCCTGGCAGCCCTACCCTGGGAACTGATGTACTCCCCTACCGCAAACGAACCTTCACCCGAAAACAAGGCCGAAGGATCCTATGGATTTTTCGTTTCCAAGTGGGCTTCCCTTTACCGCAGGTACCAGCACCTGCAAAACAGTGAAGACAACAAAAAAGAACTCCACATCAGCATTGCATTTTTATCCGAAACCCTCGACTCTGTAAAAGAAGTATGCGGAAGATTAAAAAAGCTGGCAGATGAAGTAGAAAAAAAGAACAGCAATATTTATTTCCATTTTTTGAATATCGAAGAAGAAACCGGTGACGTGGGCTTGCTGGTAAAAGGCGACCTGGAAAAGATCTTTTTAAAAGAAAAAAACACGGCCAGTACCAGCATCAACAAGATCGTTCACCTGTTCTGCGATGTTGCCATGACGGAATACGGCAACAAAAACCAGTTTGCCCTTTGCTTCAACGGAGCCGGTCCGGAAGAAGTAAGCCTGGAAGAAATCCTCATGCAGTTCTACAACGGGCCCATCTTACCTGATCCTTCCCTCAAGCTGATCGTATTGCAAGCCTGGAAAGAAGACAGCAGTTTTTTTTATTCGGGCTTTGAAGAAATTGCCTCCCGGCTTATTGCTAAATATGGTATTGACATTATTTCCATGCCCTATGTGATCAATGAAAAAAGATTTGCAGACTGGAACGCCGCTTTTTTCCGCTCCTTGTATGAAGGCCTGGCAGATTCAAAGTCACTGATCCGGATCGTGCGGGAATTGAGAAACGACATGAGCTCCAAGAGCTATTCCTATGGCTTCCCGATCCTTTACCTGAATGGAGGAGACAAAGTCTTACTGGACAAAAATTTTTCTTCCGCTCAGAAGTCTTCCAATTTTGGCAGCACGGAAGTAAATACAGAACAAAATAATCCGTTCGTGGACGAGTACAGAAATCTAGCGCCAGCGGATTTGGAGGTTTTGCAAAAAGATCTTCAGGACCTGCTCAGACAAATCATCCAGGACTCTTATCTTATCACAGACTCCACTCCCAAGTTTGCCAACAAAAAGGCAAATGAACAAACCAACCTGCGGCTGAGTGCGATCAAATTACTTCTTCGAAAATAAACTGCAACTCCTCCCTGAATGAATTTATTCAACAACATATTCGAAAACATCCGGGAAGAAAAAGAACTTTATTTTGAGCTGGGCCGCACGCTGCTGAAACAAAGCAAATTCCGCAAAGCCATTGAATACCTGGAAGAAGCCAAAAACACAGAAGGGGAAGCATCCCTTGAATGGGAAACCAGCTATTTACTGGGTGAGTGTTTCAGGAACCTGAGCAAGCCCAAAGATGCTTTCATGCATTATGTGGAAGCTGCTGTGAACACAGAAGAATACAAAGAACAGTGCTACGAAAAGGCCCGCGAGCTGCTTTCAGCAAACAATGCCGGGGAAGCCAACAAATGGTTAAAGGAACTCGATGCGAAAGCACCCTGGCCCCTCCAGGAATTGGACCGGCTGCACCTGGAAAATCTGGCAGACCATACTGCTTTATTGATCCGCACCAACCAGGAAGAAAGAGGGGCTTCCACTCCAACTGATACCAGGGAAGAGATCCAACGAATTCTTGCTGAAGTGAATGAGCTGATCAGCAAACGGGAATATAAAAATGCACTCAAAAAAACCGAGGAAGCGCTAACAAAAGACCCTACCCATGCGGAAGTGATATTTGTGAAACTCCGCGTACTGGTGGAAGGACAGCTTGACACCGGGGCAGCAGCTACCTTGCTGAACGATCCGGATTATGGTTACCGCAAACAACATCCCGCCCCGGAAATCATCAACCGGCTTGTACAGTTGCAGCAGCAGGAGCCGGGTGACGGCAATATTTTTTTCTTTTCTGCCTTTACCGCTCAGCTGCTTGGTCAGGACGCTCCTACCAGCTGGGACTGGATGGAAAAGGCCCGGATCTTTGGCCTGAAAAATGAAAATGAGTATCCCCTGCTGGGCTGGTACCTGCTTGCGGCAGAGTTGGCAGAAAAAATGGAGCACCGGGAAGAAGCAGCCATCAACTATTTTGAAACAGGCAAATGCTATTATTGGCTGGGTAACAATCCATCGGCTAAAAAGTATTTTGAACAGGCCATCCGCCTCGATCCGGACAATGCCGCGGTCTATCCTTATTACGCCGACATCCTTTTTGTGCTCAGCTACCAGAACGATCCTCCTTATTACAACCGGGAGATGATCTTCCAGGCTTTTGATTGCTGGAACAGAGGTGATACCGGTCTGGTAAGAACAACCTATGATGCCTGGCATTATATCGTCATCGCCCGCATCCACGAAATCCTGTACAAGTTTGCAGAAAGCGAAGCCATGGATGATTTGTGGAAATCGGTATGGTACATGGAAAAAGCCGTCCAACTGGATCCCTCAGATTTTTCGCTCTGGGCCTACCTGGGTCATTTTTACCGGAACCTCGAATTGGAAGCGCTGGGCATGGCAGCATTTCAAAAGGCTGCTTCTTTCGGGAAAGACGATCTTTTTCTAAAAGAAGAAACCATTATTCTTGAGCTTAACGCCGGCCTGTTTGAAAATGCCAAAGCTTATCTTCTTACATTAAAAGCAGCGCCTGCCACCTACAAGGCCTATCACAAATCATGGGATGGATATATCACTTATCATGAATCAGGAGACTATGGAAAAGCCCTCAGCCTGTTTGATGAAGTGATCAGGGAAGATGAGAAAGACTTGTTTGCCCACCAGATGAAGCTTTTCTGTTACTGGCAGGGCGGACAGTTAAAAGAGGCAGAAGAGGAAGCCCATGTTATTCTTGAACAGGGGAGAAAATATACTTATCTCAAAGAAGAATACACATTTGCCTGGGCCCATTTTGTTGCAGGTGATCCCTATAAAGCCATTGAACTGTTGGAAACGGCTGACAGCAGTCTGAAACCAATTACAGATAACCTGATCAGCCTGATCCAGTTTTATGTATATACCGGCAGCATCGACAAGGCAGAGACCGCCTTTACCGCACTGATAAAAGATGTAAGCAATAAGAAAGCCGTAAGAGAATTTAAAAAAAGCCTGGATGCCCTGCTCCACCAGTTCCGGGAAAACCAAGTTGTTCTCCCCGGATCAGCAGAACCGCTAAAATCAGCTGCTCAATTGGAATCCATTGCAGCCGCATGGAAATCAAGATTAGTCGGCAAGCTGGATGAACTTGATCAACACCCGTGGACAGTGGAAATAGAACTGAAAAAAAACCTGGTCTTATTTGAAAACAAACCGGATGGCATTTCCACACAAACGCTACAGGCGGCTCTTTCCCGGATTTTTCTCAACAAGCCCAGTGTTCTGTACCCGGTTGTTACACCGATCGCTGTTGAGATCAGCAACGACCTGGTTACCGCTGGTGCCGAGGCCCCGGATTGGTATGTCGTTAAAAAGCTGATACCCCAGATGAAAGAACGGATCCTGCAGCAGTATGGCATACCATGCCCGGGTGTGAGGATCAGGGGCAATGAGGGAGATTTGGGTGCCGGTACATACATCATCTCGCTCGATGAAGTGCCGCTGGTCATGGGCAAGGTGCAGCAGGAGAAGTTGTTTGTATATGATGCAGGAAAGAATCCTGCAATTGAGGAACCAACAGGTGAAAAAGGCTGGAATCCCTTGACAGGGCAGGATTCATGGTGGGTTTCGAGGGAACACAAACCCCTGTTGCTGGAGCAAGGCATTTTATTCTGGGAAGATCCATTCGATTATATACTGGCGCACCTGGAAGTGGTCCTCTCCAACAATCTCTCCTTATTTGTTGATGCCCAGTTTTGCTCCGAATACTTAAAAGAGACTGGGTCTGAAAAAGGACCCTGGCCGGAGGAAGCAGAAAAGACCAGAACTGATCCGGCTTCTTTGATCTTGTTCAACCAGGTTTTAAAAAATCTTGTCATCGAGAAAGTAAGTGTGACAGATAAGCCTGGCGTAATCAGGGCTTTTATACAGGGCCGGCCCCTGTCTTCCGACCTGAATGATCTTGTTCAGCATATACGCCTGGCAGGCAAGGAATGGCTGGAGGTGAATAGAAGAGAAATAACAGCCATCGAACTGCCGGCTGATATTGAAACAACCGTGCGGGAACATATACTTACGGAGGGGAAAAACAGTTTTCTGGCCCTGCCTGCAGAAGTGTGTCAGGAGATATTGGAGCACGGAAGAAATTTCATCAACAAAAACCGCCCTACCGGACCTGTTTATTTGCTGACAAATGATTTATCGATCAGAATACACCTGCGCAAATTGTTTGAGCTGGAGTTTCCGGACCTGATGGTATATGCCCAACAGGAGTTGTTAGAAAAGAAATCATCCTTATGATGCCCTCAGTCATATCATTCGAGATCGGCTCCCATGCTTTTAAGGACAGGGAGATCGATCATGCTGCTGCGGTACAGCTTATCAACCGTGTGCTTACCAATTTTGGTACCAGCGCGGGTGCAGAAGTTGTGCTAACAGAGAACATTGTTCTCCTTGCAGTAAATGGTATACCCTGCGAGTACCCTCCATCCCTGGCAGAGCAGGTAGCAGCTTATGTAAACAGGATAAATGCCCAACCTGCCGGAGAGTTATTCTGGGAGCTTTTAATCACCCAGCTCTTATGGCTGCAACCAAACAGGTTGGTAACTGATGGCATGATCACGGAATACATGCCTGCGCTGCTTGAGCTTTCATCGGGCAGGCAATCGGCGTTTCTCCCTTCCTGTCAGAAAATTGTCACCGAGCTTTTTTCTTTGAAAATGGCTCCTATCGACAAAGAACCTTTGAAACGCATCAGCACCACTTATCTCAGCTGGCCTGATCCGGACTGGAACGAGCTGCGCGAAGAGCTGATTGATGCATACGCTGTTGATGAAATCCCCATCCATATCAACAAAGCCTACTTCTACCGGCTCATGCGCTCACCGGCCAAGCTGGATGTGTTTGAAATGATGCGGGACGGAATGTATTATGAAACAGGCATAGCCTATCCTCCCTTCCGGTTTATGCTGAGCGAGGAGCTGCCTGAAGACAGCTTTTGCTTTCAAAGCAACAGTTTTGTTTCTATTCCCCTGAAGGGATTGCCGGCTGAAAACTATTTACTGGCAAACGGATCACCCGAACAGCTTGGCTTGCTTGGCATGACCGGAACAGGCAGCACCCATCCCGTTACCGGTCTGCCCGCAACAATCATGGCCGCGTCTGATCAGAAAAAAGCGGAAGAAGCTGGTTATACTACCTGGGATGCACTGGGTTATTTTATTCTTTGCTTTAGCAGCTATCTGCGGAAAAACGGCTGGATCTACTTAAACAGAAAAAGCGTTGTAAACCAATTGCAAAGCCTGAAACTGTTTTATCCCGCCATTATAGAACTACTTGAAAAGGCCCGGCTTGTTGCCCTTTGCACCAAGGTTCTGCGCTTACTGGCCAGGGAAGGATTGTCTGTCCGCAATCTCCGGCTGATCCTGGAAGCCATGCTGGAAGCTGATTGCATTGTGGCTGACGGACAAAAGCTGATCATATTTGATGAAAGAATACCGGTACAGCAGCAAGAGATTTCCGACTGGAAAATGGAGGCGGAAAACAGCGTGGAGTTTGTCAGAGGCCGCCTCAAAAGATCTATCAGCCAGCAATACACCAAGGGGCAAAGTTCCTTGATGGTCTATATACTTGATGCTGCGATAGAAGAAACCATCAACCCAAAACACAGTCCTTCAAACAGACCGGATGCTGCCTGGATCAAAAAATTCGTTGACGCTGTTTGGAATGAAGTGGATAGCCTGCCGTCCTCTGCACAGCAGCCCGTGGTATTGACCAACATCAACGTACGCCCGCATGTAAAAAGCCTTCTAGAAAAGAGGATGCCGGACCTGGCGGTCTTATCGTACCAGGACCTGTCACCTGAATTAAATATACAGCCGCTGGCAAAAATCACGCTTGATCAGGCAGGACTCCCTTAGTACTGAAACCAAATCTCTGTCGCGCCGTACCCGTACGACGAATGGTACTGGTTCACAAAGGTCTTTACTTCTTTTCTGTATTTGAGCAGCTCATGGATTTCATCGCGGAGGCGGCCGGTGCCGATGCCATGAATAACCGTCAGCGAAGCCTGGTGATGGGCAATGGCAAGGTCGTAGTATTTTTCAAATTCGGTGAGCTGCATATTCAGGATCTCCTGGTTGCTGAGGTGCTGCCAGTTGGGGGCGATCTTTTCCATGTGCAGGTCGATCACGTAACGGGGTGGCTCCAGGTGCTGCCGGGCGCGGGAAGCATTGTATAGCTTGATGTCTGCATTCGCGGTTGGCCGCAGGGGTTCCGGTTTGTCATCCTCAAAATTCTCCGGGTAAACATCAAACAGCTTGTGCGCAAACGAAGGATCGCCGCTCACCTTTAATTCTTCGATCTTTTTAAAGATCGCTTTCGAACGCAGTTTCCACTCCACCGTATACTGGGAAGCTTTTTTCTTATCTGGTGTGATAAGCGAGAACTCACAATCAATAGTTGGATTGTCGTTGATCTTTTCAAAGGAAAGATCATGGATATAAAAGTCCTGGTGGTTGAAGACCTGGTTTCTCAGCTCGAACTCGGGCGTGCCCTGGTAGTTCACTCTGTAAGTAAAATTGTAGCCTGTCTCGGTTCCGTTCACCAAGTGAATCTTCAGCTGGTCCACTATTTCATCTCCCCAATCATCCTTGCTGAACTGGGGAAATACCAGCAGCCAAACGCCGTCGCGATGCGCCGTTTTTTTGACCACCTTTTCTTTGGGAACCTGGTCGATATAGGTTTTGGGAGGCGTTTTTTCGGGAAACAATTTCTTTTCGGTGAACCGCTTGAAATAAGGAAAATCCAGCTGGTCGGTATACGCAGGAAATTTTACACCCCGCACTTCTATCAGCACCATCTTGTCGTTGAGGATCTCCAGCACATCCCCTTCTTCGTTGGAATGTTTTACGACGACCTTATCTCCTACTTCAAATTTCATAGCTTCTAAAACGTTTAACCCGCAGGATTGTTTGCAGGGCCTGCGGGTCTGGCCAGCCGGCTATGCCGCCGCCCGTATAAAAAATAAATCACCAACCCGATCACCAGCCAGATCAAAAAGCGCAGCCAGTTGATATAACCCAGTTCCGTCATCAGGTAAAAGCAACTGGCCAGCCCGAGCACCGGTATCAGGGATAAATTCCGCATAAAGGTAAGAACGGTAAGGACGGTTGCAAGAATGATAAAAAGAAAAAACGGCAGTTTGTCTTTAAAGTGCTCTTCATTCTCATAATGAAACAGTCCCAGCAGGTTTTTCCACAATACAATAAAGCCTACCACATACAGCACGGGTACGATCCACTTGCCATTGATATACTTGATGGTAAACTTTTTGGATGAGGGGGCCACCTCCGATTTTGGCAGCAGCAACACACCGCCGCAAACCAGCACAAACGCGAACAGGGTACCGATGCTGGTAAGGTCGGTTACTTCGGTCAGGTTGAGAAAAAGGGCAGGTATGGCAACCACCATGCCGGTGATGATGGTAGAAAAAGAAGGCGTTTTGTATTTGGGATGGATGCGGCTAAACACCTTGGGCAGGAGCCCATCGCGGCTCATGCTCATCCAGATGCGCGGCTGCCCCATCTGGAACACCAGGATCACACTGGCCGTTGCAATCACGGCACTGAAAGAGATGACGTAGCTCAGCTTGTTAAGTCCAACTTGTGAAAACACGGAAGCCAGCGGGTCGCCTACATTCAGCTGTTTATAGGATACCATACCGGTGAGCACCAGGGCAATCAGGATATACAGGATGGTGCAAATAATCAGGGAAGCAATCATGCCCCGCGGCAGGTCGCGCTGGGGATTGCGGCACTCTTCTGCCGTTGTTGAAATAGCGTCAAAACCAATGTAAGCAAAGAACACGGCCGACACGCCCTTCATCATACCCCCAAATCCATTCGGCAGAAACGGGCTCCAGTTTGCCGGCGCCACATAAAAAAAACCGATCGCGATCACCACCAGGATGACAACCAGTTTCAATGCGACCATCAGGTTGGTGGCTTTCCTGGTTTCCGATATGCCGATATACACCAGGTAAGTGATCAGCAATACGATGAGCAGGGCGGGCAGGTCTGCAATGATCCGCAGTCCGCCGATCTGTGGTGCGCTTATCCATGCCTGGTAAGCTGATTGCACGCCTTCCGGCAGGCTCTTCAACGCCGCACCGCCGGCTACGTCTGCAGTCGCTTGCGTAAAGCCCCGGTAAGCAGAGAGGTAATCCGTCGTAAAATAAGCCGGTATGTTTATGTTCAATCCCTTGAGCAGGTTGTTGAAATACTGGCTCCAGGAAATAGCGACGGCAATATTGCCGATGGCATATTCCATGAGCAGGTCCCAGCCAATGATCCAGGCAACCAGCTCGCCAAAGGAGGCGTAAGCATAGGTGTACGCGCTGCCGCTCACGGGTATGCGGGAAGCAAACTCTGCATAGCAGAGGGCTGAAAAGCCGCAGCACACTGCCGTGATCACAAACAGGAGCGACACGCCGGGTCCGCCTTCAAAGGAAGCTTTTCCGATGGTAGAAAAAATACCGGCACCGATCACAGCAGCGATGCCCATTGCGGTCAGATCCTTCACACCCAGGTCTCTTTTTAAATCGGAGTGGCTGTGTTCGGCATCTGAAAAACCGGAATGGGCATCGGCCAGGATCGCGTCAACGGATTTTTTTCGAAACAACGGATTAGACATGCAGTTTTGGTTTATGCCTGGTAAATTAGTCAAAAATCCGCCGATTCCGTCAATAATGTCTGAAGTATGATTGTCTTGAAGCATGATTCAGACATCACCTTAATAACCCGGGTTCTGCTGTGCCTTTTTTTGCGTGGCTGTTAATGCCACACCGCCTGACTGAATGCCGTCGAGGTAAGTTTGCGGGATGGGCCGCAGGTTGTTGAAATCCTGTACGGCGGTGGCTTCCGGATTGAAGGCCTTGGCACGGGCTACCAGCGTTTTTGTTCTCGACAGATCTTCCCAGCGTTTGAATTCACCTGCCAGCTCACGGGAACGTTCATTGAGCACAAAACACAACATCCTGTCGTACGGACTTGTATAGCCCAGCTTGCTGATCACAAATTCATCACCTGCAGGCAGCGTGGCGATATTGGTCACGGCCAGGTTTGTGGCGGCTGTAGTAGCCAGGATGTTGTTGGATTCGTAATAAGAATTTTCCTGGTAATAAGAATTGATGGTCGTGCTTTGTCCCAGGTTGGAAGAGGCATAGGCTGCACCACCATCCGCATATACCGAGCGATCTTCTCCTGCCTGGTATTGGGCACGGGCCCTGACTGCATTGATATAAGGCAGGGCATCATTGTAAGAACCGGAACCTGCAGCAGCCAGCCTGATCTTGGCCTCCGCTGCGATCAGGTAAGTTTCAGCCGAGCGGGCAAGGGTCACATCACGCAGTCCCCTGGTTTCATTCACAGCGATGCGGGAAGCATCGATGAACTTGCTCAGGGAAGGAAAGCGGACATCTGAAAACAGGGCATTGTCTGTAGTAACGCCTCTTGGGTAAGCTACATACACGTTGGGAATTGTTTTGCCTGTTTTGCTGTAAACAACCACATCATTCAATTTTACACTGGCAAAGCGGTTGTCGCCGGGTTGGTTGATCACGTACATGATACCGAGGTCCCCATTCACATAATAAGAACCGGAAGTTTTGTTTAACCTGTCTTTGGTCTTAAAGCTTTTCCAGAACCTCGAATCATTCACCAGATCATAGATCCGGTACATGTAGTAAGTGGTTGCCAGGCGGCTATAAGGCCGGTCGCCGGTCAGGTCGCGCTGCATGTAAGGAATGTCATCGTACCTGGATCTGTAATAAAGATGTTGCGTATTGCCGCCGTTGGCAGAAACATCCGATGTAAACTGGGCTGAAAGGATCAGCTCATTCAGGTTTTCATTGGCGCTGTTGGGCCCTGTATACTTCCAAAGATCAGCAAAATTGGGTGCCAGCGGATGGTTGGCAATCACTGCATCAGCCAGCGGTGCAATCGCTTGAAGATCGGCTGTTTTTGTAGAAGCATTCCAGGCATCATTGATTTCGCTTGCCCGGAACAGGTAGGCTTTTGCCAGGTAATGGGCAGCCGCATCTTTTGTTATTCTTGCCGGCGATACACCATTTGTCAACAGGTTGTAGGCATTGGTAAAATCTGAAATGACCTGGGCACTCACATCCTTCGCCGAAGCCCGGGTAAACTCCAGCTCAACACCGGTGCTGGGTTTCAATTTCAAGGGCACATCACCGTATTGATTTACCAGTCTCAAGTAGTTGTAGGCCCGAAGAAAATACGCTTCGCCCAAAGCTGTTTTTTTGATAGCTGCCGAAGTCGTCGCACTTTCCTGGATGTTTTGGATGAGCAGGTTGGCATACCCGATTCCAACATACAGATTGTCCCACTGCGAATTTGCTGAAGCGGTGTTGGTGTTCAGGGCAACTATGATAGAATTAAAACCGGTACCGTAAGCATTGAATATGCCGTTGGATGCATCACCGCCCACATGAAACTCATCGGTTCCGTAGTTGGTGAAAGAAAACATCCATTCGCCATTGAAGGGCGTGCTGAACACCTGGTAATAAGTACCAACGATCAGTGACTGGATACCGGCATCGGTTTTATAGTATTCCAGGCTTCTTGCTGTTGTCAGGTTTTCAGCCAGGAAATCTTTCTTACAGGAAGCAGTTGTTATTCCAATTGCAATCAGGAGGAGTATTTTTATAGAGGAGGTATTCTTTTTCATGTGTTACAAGTTTAACAATGATTAAAATCCGGCATTAAGTCCCAGTGTAAAGCCGCGGTTCCAGGTAGAGCTCACGACATCCATGTCGATAAAATCGATCTTGGAGAAAAGCATGCCCGGGTTGGCCACCTGCAAAAAGGTCCGCAGGCTGCTGATGCCTGTTTTCTTCAAGGTGTTACCGGTAAATACATAGCCGAGGGATATGTTGCGGACCTTGATAAAAGAAGCTTCCTTGTAGCCCAGGGAGCCGGCATAAATGTCGCCCGAAGCCGTTGTATAGATAGGCTTCTGGTACTCGGCATTCTGGTTGTTCTCTGTATAATAATCAATCTTCCGCTGGTTGTAACGGCCTACCTGTCCTTCTCCGCCGGTGCTGTACATATACTTCAGGCGACCGTATAAGAAAACTGACAGCTCAAATCCTTTGAAGTTAACGGTGTTGGTCATGCCCACTACCCAGCGCGGACGGGTATACCCAATAATGACACGGTCATTGTTGGCGTCAATTTTATTGTCCCCATTCTGGTCCACCGCTCTAACACTACCCGGTGAAAACGCACCTCCGTTGGCATTCAGTTTCGCAAAGAGGGCAGAGTCACTTTTGTGCCAGAGACCGTTGGCCTGGTAACCATAGATAACACCAATAGGCTGGCCGATAAACCACAAATTGTTGATGTCATCTTGTTTGCCGTTCGACAAGGAAACAATGTGTTCTTTCTGCCAGCTCACGTTCAGGGTGGTATACCACTGCAAGCTTTTTGTATTGATGTTGTTCGTTGTCAAATTAAAATCAACGCCCTTGTTCGCCGTTTGCCCGATATTGGCATAGGTTGTTGTAAAACCGGTCACAGTCGGAATAGAGCGTTGCATCAGCAGATCGCGGGTTTGCGAAGTATATACATCAAGGGCGCCGGTGATGCGCCGGTTCATGAATGCAAAATCCAGCCCCAGGTTGTATTGGGTGGTTTTCTCCCATCCCAGTTCCTGGTTGGCCAGCACAGAAGAAAGTGCGGAACCTGAAGTGATGCTGGTGGAGAAAGGATAGAACAGGGGCGTAACAGCGCCTTTGGTGGCGTAGGGGTTGATCGCTGAATTGCCCGTAACGCCGGCACCCAGCCTGAGCTTTACATCTTTGACCCAGTCTATTCCGTTCATGAAATTTTCATTGCTTATACGCCAGGCCAGAGCTGCCGATGGAAAGAGGGAATATTTGTGTCCTTCGGCAAGCTGCGATGCACCGTCGGCACGGGCAGACACGGTCAGCAAATACTTATCCGCGTAATTGTAATTGATGCGGGCCATATACGACAGCAGTTGCTTTTCCAGTATGCCGGAAGCATAGCTTGTGAGGTTGGCGGAAGGAATATTGGTTTGCGTCAGTGCATTCCATTTCTGGCTTGCAAACGGAATACCATTGGCTGCGATCAGGCTGCTATCAACACTGTATTGCGTTTGGCTCTGCAGCAGGGTTACACCAAAGCTGTGATCTCCGATCGTTTTGTCGTAGTAAAGCAGGTTATCCAGGGTGTATGAAAGCGTGAGGTTTTTATTCAAGGAGGCGAAGTTGCTTCCGCTGCTCACCACGGATTGTGCGTCAAGATATACGCCATCCCGGTAATAAGAAAGATCAGGTCCGAAATTCATGCGGTACCGCAGGTTCTTTAAAACCGGACTGATGGCCCCGAAATTAACCTGCGCGTACAAACTGCCGAATGCACGCAAGGTCTGGCGCTGATCTTGCGAATACTTCCACTCATCCGCCACCGTTTTAATGGCAATGTCTCCTCCCGGATAGATCACGCGGTTGCCTGCTGAATCATAGGGCACCGCATAGGTAAAGATGCCCCTGGCCGATTCATAGATGCTGGAGCTGGAAGAAACCGTGGTGGCAAATGCGGTAGACTGTCCATATTCCTGCACGCCGTAGGCAAGACTGAGGTTGGCACCCATGGAAAACCATTTGGTGGCCGCAATGTCGACACTGGACTTCGCTGTAAATCTTTTGTACTGTTGTCCGACCGAAGTTCCTTTGTTATAGAGGTATCCGAAAGAAGCATAGGCTTTTACTTTATCAGAACCGCCGCTTACACTGAACTGGTGATCGGTGGTAAGACCTGTACGTGATACCATGCCTTTCCAGTCCGTAGAAACAACCTTGGATCCATCCCAGGTACCGCCGGCCCATCCTTTGGCTATATTGGCCCATGCTGCGGGGTCGCTGGTGGCCAGGAATATTTTCTGGTCGTTGGCAATATTGGGTTGATCGCCCCGGGGGTAAAGAGCCGGGTTGGAATAATAATAAGCCCAGCGGCGGTGGGTGATATAATCGCCGGCAGAAAAAGATTCCGAATTATCCTGCAGCGTTTCCACGGTTACCGAGCTGTTGTAGCTGAATGTTGTTTTTCCCGCCTTGCCTTGCTTCGTAGTTACGATCACGACCCCGTTTGCTCCCCGCGAGCCATAGATGGCGGTCGCCGAAGCGTCTTTCAGGATGTCAATTGCTTCGATATCATTCGGGTTGATATAATCGATGCCGCCAGTGGTTAATGGAATGCCGTCTACCACAAAGAGGGGTGAATTGGAGGCGGTCAGGGAGCGGACGCCCCGGATATTGATGTTGCCCAGTGTACCGGGCCGCTCAGAGGAAGTAATGTCCACACCGGCCACCTTGCCCTGCATGGCCTGCAGCGCGTTTACCACCGGGCGTGATTTGATGTCTTTCTGGTTGATGCCGGCTACCGAGCCGGTCACATCGCGTTTGCTGACGGTTGCATAGCCGATCACCACCACATCTTCCAGTGCTTTGGAATCAGGCTGCAGGGTTACAGTGATAGAGGATGAGTTGCCAACATTCACAACCTGGTTTTCATATCCTACGTATGAAAATACAAGCTCCCTGTTTTGCCCGGGCAAAGAAACAGAGAACCTGCCTGAACTGTCGGTAAGCGCCCTCACTCTTGTATTCCTGACCTCAACAACCACGCCTTGCAGCGTCTCATCCTTTGCGTTGGAAACAGTTCCTGTCACTGTGCGGGCAGCAGGCTGCTGTGCCAGCAAATAGACAGGAAGAGCGAGGAGCAGAAAAACGGGTGCAAAGAAAAACCGCGTGACCAGTAATCCCTTTTTTTTCATATAGCAATTGATTTAAAAGTGAAATGGATAGGTTGTATTTCACACAGGGTGTGTATAAATGCCAACCTTGTTATGTACAGATTAGAAATACGGTGAGGGATGAGACAAGCAGGAACACTTTATTGGTGCAAACAACTCCGGCAATCAGAACGATCAATAATACAGCGTAGCTATTTTCTCATGTGTGTGTGTTTATCATAGAAGAATGCTTTTTACATTCAACTATTAAGTTAAATCGTTTTTTATAATTATGGTGGTTTTTTTTAAAGAAAACAGCCCCTCCTGATAGCCTGATTTATTGAATAAAAAATGAACCCTTACTGCCACTTAAACGGCAGGTAATATTCCTGCCGCATCAGTTTGGCCCTGGCAGCCGGAGCGTTTCCGTTGCCGTCTTTTTGCAGTTTGGCGTATACCTTGTCTGCTAAAAAAGCAGGATTGTTTCTGCGGATGGCCACACGCAGCAGATCAGACCAGCGCTGGCCTTCGTATGCCAGTTCCAGTCCGGCTTCATCTACCAGCATGTTCTCCACCTGCGTCGTACTATCGGTACCCACCAGGTCCCTTGACCTGAGGTAAGCTCTTCCACGTATGCCGGCCATGTCCCTGTAAATAGCCCTGAACTGCGGATTGTCGCCGTTCCGTGCATCAAAATTATAGGGGTAAGCAATCATGGTTTGCTGCACATTGGTTACATCGGAAGGGGCCGGACTGGGTGTATAGGTTGAATTGATACCCCCGTTTACAATGGCATAGCCCAGTTTCGGGTAGCCATCCCGGTTAGCTGCTTCGCCATAATGCTGCCATACGGAAGCAGCCCTGTACAGCCACCATTCTGCTACCCTTCCATTGGCATTGACCGTAGGCACAAACGTATTGCCATCCAGGTAGTAGTACAGGTATTTCATGATCACAGGCTGTCCGCCAATATTTTTATAGGTAAAACGGCCGCGGGCATCAAACGGAAATAAATTGCGCTGGGTCTGGCTGTTCCAGCCATCCATGGCCTGCTGGGAAGGCTTTACCAGATAACTTCCGCCCACGGGCGAGAACAAGTCTACAAACGGATTCTTGGGTGCAAAGGTGCTGCTGAAAGGCAGTACCCATATCCATTCCCAATCAAACTGCTGGTCGTAGTTGATCTTACCCCGCGAAAACATGGAACGCCAGCCCTCCGTGTTGCTTTCATACAAGCTGTTGACATCGCTTTCGCGGTAACGGACGTACTGAACAGAAAGTTGGTTTCCACTGGCCACGTCAATAGATCCAACCAATTTCCAGTAGTTCTTCTGCGTGTTATCATTGCCCTTGTCATCGTAATAGGAAATAATTTGCTTGTACTGATCCGCTGCTTTGCGGTAAGAACCGGGATCGTAGGCAGCATTCCACAGGTACAGGTCACCAAGAAGAACTTTTTTGCTGATAAAGAATTTGTCTGTCCGGTACTGGTCAACAACCGTAATGAGGGTGGTATTGGTAGTGTAAATTTCTCTCGTAGGCAGGGTTTCCATTGTTTTGATCAGCTCGCCCAGCAGCTGTCTGAACGGGAGGTATTTGTATAGTGTATCGTTCTTTACATCACTGATGGTGATCAGCGGGTTGGTGATGTAAGGAATACCTACCGTACCCTGTGCATCCTTGCTGAAATGAATGCCCAGCTGTAAATAAACCCAGGTGCGGATCGCGGCCACATCGGCATAGCGCTGGTTGTATTCATCTACCTTGAGTTTCTTCTCGCTCAGCATTTTGCTGAAATGGGCCATAACATCGTTGCAGTTCAGGATCACTTCATAAAACGGCGTCAGGCTTATGTAGGGATTATCGGCCGTAACGGTGTGATTGTTCAGCTGCTGCAGGTAAAGGTCTGCATTGCCCGTAGGCGACATCAGGTCGGCCCTGAGCTCGTTCAGCAACACATAAGGCTTTGCCAGTTGCATCATCTTACCATACACGCCTAGTACGGCTGCATCGGCATCAAACACATTGCGGTAAGTTTGTTCACTGGTAAGCACGTTCTCCGGCTGCACATCAAGTATCTTTTTACAGGCTGGCAGTCCAACTGCGCCGGCCAGCACGGTCAACAAAACGCACGATCTGAAAAATATTGATTTCATATAGAATTACCCTGTTCGTTGTCTATTGAAAAGATTTTATAAACCCACCCTTAATCCTGCCTGCACAGACCGGAACTGCGGCTCAAGCCCGATGTCAACGCCCTGTCCCAGCACGCTGGCTGTTGCGCTCATCTCAGGATCATAGCCCAGGTATTTTGTCAGCGTAAATAAATTCACTCCCGTCAGGTACAAAGTAGAATACCGGAGAAAGCCTGTATTGATCGGCAGGTTGTATGAAATGGTCGCTGAACGGAGCCGGAAATAAGAACCGTCTTCGATCCAGCGGTCAGAGAACCGGCTGTTTCCTGTCGGGTCTCCCCACGAAGCCCGGGGCATGGCCGTTACCTGGCCATTGCTCCGCCAGCGGTTCAGCATGGCAAGGGTTTGGTTGTTGTAGGTTGATCCGGATTCCAGCTGTCTGCGGGTGTAGTTGTAAATATCATTGCCTTGAGAGAACGTAAACAAGGCTTCCAAAGAAAAGCGCTTCCATTCCAGCCGGGTGGTGGCAGCACCAAAAAAATCAGGATTGGGATCACCGATAACCCGTCTGTCGTCCATGTCGATCATTTTATTGCCATCCAGATCAGCAAACCTGACATCACCACCTTTAAAAGGCAGGACAGTGCCGTTGGGCTGCAAAACACCCACTCCGGCCGAATTTGCTTCAGCATCCGTACTGTACACCCCGTTTGTTTTATAGCCGTAAAAAAGGTTTGCACCGTTTCCGACCTGGCTCACGATGGTTCCGCCTGCATAGGGTGTAAGAACATTGCCGCTCGGCAGTTGGGTAACCGTAGATTTATAATGGGAGATGGTAAAACCCAGGTCCCATTTCAAAGCCGGTTTGTTGATGATACGGCCTGTCATCGAAACTTCTGCACCGGTTGTTTTCATCGCGCCTGAATTGGTCAAGGCGTATCCAAGTCCTGTAATAACCGGCAGGGCCTCGTTTACCAGCATGTGGCTGGTTTTGTTTTGGTATACATCCAGGGCTATGTTCACCCGTTCTCCAAACAGCGCCGCATCAACCCCCAGGTTTATTTTCTGTATCTTTTCCCATTGCAGCTGATCATTCTGGAAATTACCTCTTACCAGTCCCTGCGTACCCAAAAAGTTTTGCGACACATAGTACTGCTTCGCGGTATAATTACCGATGTCATCATTGCCCGAAATTCCGTACGAAGCACGAAGCTTGAGCAGGTCTACCACCCGGCTACTGGCCAGAAATTCTTCAGATGAAAGCAACCAGGCACCGGCAATAGAAGGCATCACAGCTACGCTGCTTCCGCCCAGCTTGAGGGCGTCGGGTATCTTGTTGCCAAAGCGGGAAGAACCATCCATGGCTACGTTGAGCGAAACAATGTATTTATCAAGCAGGGAATAATCTGCACCTACATAGGTATTGAACCAGCGGTATTTTCCGATATCACCACTTGTTCTTCTCATCTCGGCCGTGCTGTTGCCTATGCTGCGCAATTGGTCGGTAGCAGAGTTGGCGCCCAGGGCAATGTCCTGCTCTGTTTTGGGCTGCAGGAACCGCATGCCTGCCCGGGCAGACAGGTGGTGGATGTGCTGAAAAACATGGTCATATGAAAGTCGTGTATCGTTGTATACACTTAATATTCTTTTCGTCTGCGCTCCCAGGCGGCTGTCTGCGATGGTCCCGTTTTCCAGGGTGTCGTCTACCACACCTTTGCGCGGCACGAAAAGATTTTCCCGGACCTTGTCAACCGTCACGGCTGCAGTCGTGCTCAGGTTCAGAGAGGAAGAAAAAGCATAGTTAAAGAAAACAGATCCCAGGAACCGGTAGTTCTTGCTGTCACCCTGCATGGCATTGATCAGGGAAACAGGATTGCTGACATTGAAGATATCTGTATCGGTAATCACCGGAGATACGGCACCTGTTGCAGAGACTTCATTTACCCCAACCAGCGGCGATTTTATCAGCGCCACATACAGCGGATTTGTTTTCGGCGACAGGCCCTGGTCTTTCAGGTTCTGGTCGTTGTATGTAAAGCTGAGGTTGGCACTGGCGGTCATTCGCTTGCTCAGGTTCAGGTCTGCATTGAACCGGGTATTGTAGCGGCTGAGGCTGGTTTCTCTTGTTACACCGGCATTGCTGACAGCCCCCAGGGAGAGGGCGTACTTGGCAATGTTATCACCCCCGGTTACCTTGAGATAATAGTTTTTAAACGAGCTGTTGTGAAACACTTGTTTTTGCCAGTCGGTGTTGTTGTGATACCGGTAGTAGTTGGCATTGGAAGGATCATCGGTCATGAAAGGATAATTCCGGATCTGGGCCTCGGTTGCACCGGCAGATTGCAGAAGATCGGAGAGATACGTTCTGTATCCGGCAGCATCCATGACAGGCAGATTTTTTGGCGCAAAATTGACGCCGCCGTAAATAGCCGCATCAATTCTTGTGGCCAGTTCCTTGGCCCTTGCCGTCGTAATCACAATCACCCCGTTGGCACCCTTGGTACCATAGGTTGATGAACCATCTTTCACAACGGTTATATTGTCGATATCCTTGATGTCGATATAGCCCAATGGATTCGTATAGTTGTTGGAGATAATTGAACCACCGTAATCTTCAATATCATAGATCACCCCATCAATTACAACGAGAGGCTGGTTGGTACCATACAGGGAAGAGATGCCGCGCAAATACAAGTTGGCGCCCAGGTTGGGAGTTCCGGAACGGCGCGTGGCATTCAACCCGGCCACCTTGCCCTGCAAAAAAGCATCCGGTGTTTCGGACGTGCGCGCCCAGCTGTTGGTTACCTGCACCGAGCTAACGGCAAAAGGCACCCGGCTCTGCGACTGCAGGCCGTGCGGAAGCGTGGCTGCATCATAAAAAGAGGTGTAGGTATCTTCATACAAAGCTGCTGCAACCTCACTCTTTCCTTTCAGCGCAATTTCTTTTGTCTGATAACCTTCACCCTGCACTACAATGGTCACATCCTTGTTGGGCACTTTGAGAGAAAACTGTCCCAGGCTGTCGGTGATGGCAGCTGAGTAATCCTGGTAAGTAACGTTGATAGCACGGATGGGCTGGTGTGTGGCGGCATCGGTTATCCTGCCCCTGACCTCTACCGGGTTTGCCGGTTTGCGTCCTTGCCGGGCATTGGAAGCATCCCGGGTAATAGCCCCTTGTTGCTGGTTTGTGGTTGTGCTGCTGTCCTGCTGCGCTGCTGCAGTTAAACAACCCGCTAACAGTACCGGTACAAACAATCCTTTTTTAAATCTATTCATTACAGAGGGTAGTGTTTCATGTTAGTGTTGAAAGAAGCCGGGCTATTTTACAGATCCGGTACAAGCCTGATATAATCAAGATTTAATTTATTGGTAGCCGCCGCTGTGGAAGCAGCTGCTGTCAGATACATGTTTAACGTGCCATAGGCAGACTGAACCCAGTCGCCGATATAGGTTTCAGTATAGCTGAGCGGGTTTACGACCTGGCCGGTCGCATTGGGAAGAAAATTGGCGCCCACGGCACCCATGGCCAGGCGCTGGTTAAAAACTGCCGGCACGATCGCGTTTGTACGGTCAACGATCAGGGTATCATTCACGGCCACCCAGTATACCTTGTATTTGACAGCCGGAAGATTCAAGACCCGGTACTGTATACCCAACGCACTGATGCCATGGTTGTATACAAAAACATCTGTGTAAGGCAAACCACTCACCGGATTGATGCGTGAACGCACAAAGACCGCAGAAACATTGTTTTGCCGGGGTGTTACGACGGCATTGTTGGCATCAAAAAACCCGCGGTAGTTTTCACCCTGCACTACAACAGGTGGAATCTTTTCTTTCACATCGAAGCTGATGCCGCTGATCACATACGCGATGCCGTTGCTCAGCCGGCGTGTTTCAACGATCTTGCTTTTGTCGATAGGTATCTTCACGCCAAATTTTGATACAAGTACAGCAGGCAGTTGTGCCATTGTGTACTCTCCTTCCACCGCCAGGTCTTTTAATACAGCAAACTGGGCCAGGTTTTTTGTACTGTCAGCTGTGCTTGTTTTAAAGTAGGCATTCAGCTTGCCTGTTTCCGTGTTAAAGGCCGCATCGTTCAAAATAAAAAAAGTATACTGTTTTTCTTCGTTCTGCAGGTCGTATACTTCTGCGTTGAAACTATTGCGCAGCACACTGTCTGTACCCGGGCGGTAGACAGGCTGGCCCGTTTGTGCATTGATGCTGTCGATGATGGCATTGGTAGCATCAAAAACTTTGCGCGTCTGCGACAGGATAAAAGCACTCTGCAAAAAATTTGTCCGTGTGTTGTTCACCAGCTCCCATCCGTTGGGATATACGGGCGCCGCTTTATCGATCACCTGCAAAACACCGTTGCCAACATATTTGTCTGCCTCGGTAATAGATGCATCATCGAATTTTTTACCGGCAAACACCACCCGTTTACCGTTCAGCATCGGAACCCGGAAAGCAGTTTGTGCATTCGCGGTGAAATAAGATTCGTAAGAAATATGATTCGCGATAAACTGTTTTAACTTGACCGTATCTGCCACTATTGCCGGATCAAGGGTTTGCAGGGCATCGTTTACCGGTGCCCAAACAGTATAGGTTTTTGAAGAAGAAAGCTCCTTGTCCAAACCGGTTTTCTTGAGGTATTCGTAGAACTTGCTCAGGTTGGAACGCTGGCTGATTTCGGTCAGCAGGGTTTTTGTCAAATCTGCATTGTCGACCTTGTTATGGTCATCCCATTTCTTGCAGCTGACCCCGCAGAGAGCCAAAAGAGAGATCCATAAGAAAGTAGTTTTCAAACACATTTTTTTCGATTTATAAGCCTTGTCGTTTATGATTTAGATCAGTAAGCCCTCCGCTACAGTGCAGCAAATTCCTGTTCTTTCACACCGGCATCCCCATGCATGGTAAGATGCGTTATCACTGTTCCCAGCTCCTGCCCTGCTCTCTTGTTTACCGTTATGGTTTCAATGTCCCATCCCGGCTAAACAGGGGTCTTTGCTGGTCATCGTTTATCGGTATGAACTGGATCATGTCTAAATAATTCAGTTCCTGTCCGGTCGAGTTTGCCAGGAAAGTAATTCTAACGCTGTGTCTGTCGGTTGTCGGCACATCTACGGTTCCTACCAGTCTGGCTACATTGTTTATATCCGGTGCAGCGTTTGACAGCGGCGCTTCTGTATATTGTTTGTATCCCAGGGCTTCCAGCTCACCGGGTGTACCCACCGGTTTCTGCTCGGAAAAGTCGAATGTCCTTTGCATGGGCTGTCCGTCAAAATCGACCCGGTTGGGAAATGCCGGGTTGTTGGTGGAGGCTTTTGCCCGGTAATAGCATATCCATACTTTGTATCTTCCTTTTACCAGCAAGGGCGTCCGGAATTCGACCCAGATATTTCTGGAGGTATTGCCCATCGGGATCCTGAGATAATCTGCGCGCCAGCTGTAGTAGGTTGTGTTGGTCGGTGATACGCAGCAATAAGCAAGCGTACTGGTGGTTGATGTATTGCTGTTCCAGGTGATGTCGGCAAAGGTTCCTTTGGCAAAAGAAGTTCCGCCGCCACTCGAGGTGATCGCGTTGGCAGTTGTTGCCTGGCGGTAAACGTTGGTCAGCTTTCTGAGTTCCGGCTGGTCAGCCACATCAAAATCGATCCTGATGGGCACTCTGATCTTCACTGCAAAATGGGCTTTGGCGCTGTGCACCACACCGTTGCTGGCCGTAACATCGCTGGTAGTCCTTTCCAGCTCTATGCCGGGCTCGTGGTTGCCGTTGAACACAATATCGTTCAGCAATACAGCTTCACCATCCAGCTTGGGCGTAACGACTTCCAGGGGCTGCAGGGTAGGGATAGAAACAGTCGAAACAATGTCGGCAAGGTATCTGGCATCGGTGAAAAGGTGGTAGGCAACATACATGTGCAGGCTGTCGTTGGGGTTCATCGGATTGCCTGTGTTGGAGTACTTGGCTTTCAAGGCTGCATAGCTGGCAATGCCTGAATCTGCCAGGGCTTTGTTGGTTTCCGCCGTAGCTGTCAGGAACCGCCGGGTGGTATCGGGATTGTTTACGATGTTCAGGGAATCGTAGTATCCGGTGGCTTTCAGGGCCTGGGTGAAAATGGAAAAATTTGGATTGGATTCGATGGTTTGCGCAACAGTTTTGGTAGCTGCTTTCAGCACATGATCGATCGCGTGTATATTGCCGTTAGACAAGCGGATATTGGGTTGTACAACAAGGGCCTGCCGGTTGATGATATAGCTGGAAGCGCCGTTTACATTGGTAACACCTGTCAGGATATACTGACCCAGCATGGTCACTTTTGGCAGCTTGCCATCGGTAAAAGAGCTGGTGTTGATGGTGTCCTGGATCAGGTGAAGCTTCACGATATTTTGCAGCTCTGCCTGGGTAAAAGCATCCACGGAGGCTTTGCCGGCTTCTTTCAGAAAAGCTTGCACACCGTCGTTGGTGGGGGCAAAAAGTGTGTAGGCACCATAGGCGTTCAAGAAGCTGCTGTACCCTGCCTTGTCAATCACTTTCGCAAACTCCGAATATTTATCACCGTTTTTGACAAGGTAATCGTAGATATTTACATCCGTTGTAGTAGCTGTTACGTATTCCAGCTTTTTACAACTGCTCAGGCAGCTGAACGCCAATGCACAAGCGAAGAGGGCAGCTATAAACAGGTTGCTTGTTTTCATGTCCACTTATTTATAAAAAGGATTCTGAACTAAATTTCTGTCTGTCTGCAGCTCGTACTGGTAAATGGGAAAATAATGACTGTTGGGATCTTTGTACTTGGCGATGGCCGATTGCTGCAAGCTACCTGCCACCGTATGCGAAACCGTGCTCAATAAAATGTCCAGCCGTTTGTAATTGTTTCTTTTTGCATGGCGAAGCAGGTCGTACCATCTCTTTCCTTCATACGCAAACTCACGCGCCCTTTCTTCCAGGATATAATCACACACCAGGTCGGCATTGGACGGGTCAGGATTCTGGGCAGTCTGGGGCAATGCACGTGCCCGCTGCCGGATGGTATTGACCAGGTTGAGGGATTCCGTGCCTTTTCCCGTCAGAGCCAGGGCTTCGGCTTTCATCAATAAAACGTCCGGGTAGCGGTACACAATCCAGTGACCATACGATTCTTCTGCCGCACGCAGCGAATTATCATCCACGCCGATGTATTTCCAGATCAGGCCGGTGCCGAAGTTGGCGGCGGCGCCGTCACCACGGATGTCTTTGTTGGTTGCATCCTGCAGATCGGCCTGGTAAAGCCCGGCATCCGGATCTGTTACAATGTTGGAAGCAAGAAAACGTGGCCGGGTGCGGAACATCGGATAAAACGAGTTTAATTTCTGCCGGTCAAACTGAAATTCGAAGATGCCTTCGTTGGAATTTCCATTTACAAAAACCGTCGAGAACCAGCTGGTATTGCCTGAAACCAGTCCAAACTTTCCGGAGTTGATAACCTTATCGCAGGCTGTCAGCGCCTCTGCATACTTTTCCATCCACAGGTACACATCCGCCTGGATGGCGTTTACGGTGTACCGGGTAATTCTGCCTTTGTCGGCAGCCTGGTTGTTGTAAGTCAGGGGTGCGGCAGCTTCGGCTTCTGTAAGGTCTTTCACGATCTGCGCCAATATAGTAGCGCCCGGACTTTTCGCGAGCTCCTGCAGCTGGTCATCGCTGGAAGTAGATTTCAATACCAGGGGCACATCCCGGAAGCTTCTTACCAGGTAAAAATACATCAGGGCGCGCAGGGCTTTTACTTCAGCCAGGTAAGTATCCAACGTTGCCTGCGAAAGCGTGGGATCGGATTTCAATACATCCGGTGCAAAATCAATCACCGTATTGCAGTAGTTGATCGTGCGGTATACAGAACGCCAGTTGGTAAGACTGTTGGTTTCAAGTATGTTCACATTCATGATGTCAAGCTCTTCGCTTGATACACCGATCGAAGGCGTTAAAAGATCTCCTCTCAACTCACCCCACAGAAAAAAATATTCAGGAAGGGGTTTGTCGCTGATTCCTGCAGGCGCACCCAGCAGCGAAGCATAACAACCTACCACAGCTGCCTGCACCTGTTCTTTTGTTTTCCAGAAATTCTGGCGGATGATCCCGTTCTCCGGCTTGAGGTCGAGCCATTTCTTGCAGGAACTTGCCAGGGTAACAACAAGCAGGCAGCCTAAAAACAGCGAAATCTTATTCTTCAGCATGAGCAATTTTCTTTAGAATGAACCGGTTAAGCCAATGGTGATCGTTTTTACCGGGGGCGTCATAGATTGATCGGTGGCTACGCGGAACGGATCACTGCCGCGCATGCTCACTTCCGGATCCTGGCCGGTGTAGTTGGTCCAGGTAAACAGGTTTTCAACGGTTATGTATCCGCTCAGATTCTTGATCTTCATCTTCTGCACCATGGGTTGCGGGAAGGTATAGCGCGCGGTAATGGTTCTGAAACGCAGGAAAGAAGCATCTTCCACGTACCTGTCCGAACCCAGCGAGTTATACCCTGATCCAAACAGGGCGCGGGGAATGTCGGTTACGTCACCTGGGTTGCGCCACCTTCTCAGCACAGCCGTACTTTGGTTGTCATACCCGTACATGTTGGTGGTGGTCATTTTGGTACCGTTCACCACATCGTATTTGTAACGGTAGTTGAAAAAGGCCGTGATCTTCAGGCTGCTCTTATAGGTAACGCTTCCGCCAAAACCGCCGGTAAACTTCGGATTGCCGTTCCCGAGATAAACCACATCCATGTAGTTGATATTTCCATCGTGGTTGATGTCTTCATACATGGCATCACCCGGCTGGAAGATATAGTCAACCAGGGGATAATTAAAACGCATGTACACAGACTGATCGGTTGGTCCCAGAATCGGTTTGCCATTTTTTCCTTTGGCAATGGTAGCCTCTTTGTCTTTGTATACACCCAGGTAGCGGAACCCGTAGAAAGAACCAAACGGATTGTTGACCTGCATGTATGTTTTGTATTGTCCGTTTGCCGTGATATTTCCTTTTTCAGCCGGATAGAACGGAGAGATTTCGCGGATGATGTTCTGGTTGCGCGAAATATTGAAGTTAAACTCGAACGTAAAATTCTTTGATTTATACGGAACGGTGTTCAGCCCGATTTCCCAGCCCTGGTTGTCCATGGTACCCACGTTCATGTCCACGCTGTTGAAACCGGTGAAGGAAGAGATTTGCAGGTCGTTGAAAAATAAATTCTTGGTCCTGTTCTTATACACTTCCACATCCAGGTTGATTTTGTTTTTCAGCATAATGAGGTTCACGCCGAAATTTTGTCCTGTCACTGTTTCCCAGCGCAGTTTCTTTAATTCCATGTTGGATGGATACACACCGGCCTGGCCCAGGTAACCCCAGTTGAAGTTTCCATAAATGTTGTAGAACGTATAATCTTTGCGGGGCGCGTTGCCACTCACGCCATAACTGGCCCGCAGGCTTAAATCATCCAGCCAGCTTTGGTATTTTGCCATAAACGGTTCGCCGGATATGCGGTAGCGGGTTGATACGGAAGGAAACAAGCCATAGCGGTAAGCAGGCCCGAACCGCGAGTTGCCATCGCCCCGCAAGCCCACATTGATAATATACCTGTCAAGATAATTGTACTGTGTACTGAAGGTAGCACCAATGCTTCTTGTTTGGGAAGTACCGGAAGCAATAGCAAGGTCTCCACCTTGTGTGCGCGAAGGAGCAGAAGGATCGGTGAGCAGGGAAGATGCCGTATTGGAGGTGCGGGCCTCCTGGGTAACACTTTTGTTGTCGTACGTAAAGAAAATCAGCGACGAAATAATGCTGTGTTTCTGGTTCTTGAGCTGCGGCGTGTAAATGAGGCTTGATTTTGTTTGCACGTTGAACACATCCAGGTCGCCATCGTACGCCCGGTTTACAGAAGTTTCCGTCCAGGGTCGGCCGGTGGCCGTTTGCGGCAGGAACGACTTGTTCTTGGTATTGTTGATGTCGAACTGGATATCAAAAACGGATTGCAGTACGTTGGGTATGATAGAATACTGCAGATTAAAGTGCGGCGTCACTCTTTCAGTTACCACCTTGTAGCGCGCATCGGTTGCCATGGCTACCGGGTTCACCGTTCCAAGAATATTATTTTTGTTGAGGTCGATGCCGTTATATTGCCCTTGTATGTTTGATGCGGGCGAGAAGAAGTTGGGCGTTTGGTTTCCGAATTCATCATACTCATAAATGCTCATATTGGGCATTTTCTTGTAGGCAATATCGCGCAGGTTGTTGGCGTAGTTCTTGTCGTTGTCGGTATGGGAAAATGAAAGGTCGCTGCGGAACTTGATCTTGCTTGACACATTGTAATCCAGGTTGATGCGGGTGCTGATCCGGTTCAGGCTGGTACCGATGGTGGTACCGGTTTGACCGAAGTAACCCAGGGAAGCATAGTACCTTGCTTTTTCGCCACCGCCTGTCATGGAGATATTGTGATCCTGTGTCCAGCCAATTTTGGTAATGGCTTTTACCCAGTCAGTGTTGTTGCTGTAGTTATAATACCAGTACGGATCGTTGGGATCGTATTGAAATTCCTTGATGGTTTGTGTATTCAGGGGAACACCGTTCCTGTTCATATACTCTTCCGGGATCAGGGTAGAATACTGGTCGCCCGAGAGCATAGGAATGGCATTGGGCTGCTGGGATACAGAGCCCTTGAATGTATAGGTAAGAACCGGTTTCCCGATGGTGCCTCTTTTTGTATTGATCACGATCACCCCGTTGGCTGCCCTCGAGCCCCATACGGCTGTCGCAGCCGCATCTTTGAGGATGGTGATGTCACGGATATCCGTAGGCGCAATATTGAGCAGGGAAGCGTACCCGAGCTCATCGGCTGTACCAAAGTTGAAATCAGAAGGAACAGAAGTTTCATAGGGCATGCCATCCAACACAATCAGCGGGTCGGTGGCAGAGTTGATCGAAGAAGTACCGCGGATGCGGATCTGCATACCGGCACCGGGATCTCCCGAAGAAGCCGTAATATCCACCCCTGGAAGGCGGCCCTGCAGGGCCTGGTCGATCGAAGCGGCCTGCATTTCTTCCAGTTCCTTGGCATTGATTTTTGCAACGGCCGTGGTCAGGTCTTTGTCGCGGATAGACATCATACCATTGTCTGTTTTTCTCTGCGCCGTTACAATCACTTCTCCCATGCTGGCATTGCTTGAGCGCATGGTGAGGTTGACGGTCGTTCTGCTGCCGATCCCCATCTTGATGGTTTCGTTGCCGATAAAAGAAAAGTACAGGGAATCGGACTTGTTCTGGACCTTGATGGCATAGTTGCCTTCCACATCCGTCCTGACCGCCCTGACTGTCCGCTGGTCACGGTCCACTTCTGTTACCGTAACGCCATGAAGCGGTTTTTTATCCTGGTCCAGCACACGGCCCTGAACCGTAGTGGATGGTGGCGTACCCTGTGCCATCACAGCAGAATTCCGGAGCAGGAATGCGATGCACAGTACAAGCAGTTGCACGAACAATTTTTTCATTACCCGAGTTTGTAGAATTCGCTAATAAGTAAACTTTAAATAATTATCGATTAAGTGAATGACAGTCCTATTGGAAAGATTGTTGCTCTTGGCTACGATCACATTGGCTTTTCGGCTGTTCATGTCCGTGATCTGCATGCTGCCCTGCTGGCTGATAATGGTCAGGGGCAGCACCTCTCCTTTTGCGTTTTTCAGCATGCTCTCAAAAGGGCCCGACTCTTTGCCATTTGGCACCAGCGTCTTTTTATTCAGCATGTGGTAGAGGATAAAATTATTGACCTGTTCTCTTTGCGCGGCCGTCCAGGTAGTGGCTGTAAAGTTGGGCGCACCGGTGGCGGGTGTACCGGGCAGGAGACCATCCCTCACGGCCTGCATGATGGCAGCATTGGTTGGAACAAAGACGGTGTAAAACGTACCGGTAACCGTACCGGTAATTTCACCGGTGGTTGCATTGTAAATACCGGAGCTTGTGAGGTAGTTCGCAAAGTAGTTAAAGTCCGAGGCTGCAGCAGAAGCCCCGCCCAGGTTTTTGATGTGGGTACCAATGTTTACCGTAGTAAAATTAAGCAGGCCGTTCAGGTAGTAGACCTTCCCGTTTTTGGTGGTTCTTACACTGTCTACCTTCACAACCTGGTTTGCATCCTGCGTACCACCGGATGCTATCTGGTTGCCGTTCCATTTTATATACTCCCCGTTGTAGGCTTCTGCAATCCCCGAGCCTGACAGGTCAGCAAGATCACCGGATATTACGCTGGTATTCAAGATGCGGATCAGGTTCTGGCGGATGGCTTCTCCCGAGGTGACCGTTGTGCCTGCCGTAAACGTATAGAGATTGCTGCTGGTGTTGTAGTCATAACCGGCTGCTCTTAAAACAGCGTCCGGCACGAGGAAAAATGTAAAACGCGCGTTGGGATAGGAAACGGTAAATTTCAAGTCGATGTTCAACAAGCGGGTCATGATGGAAAACTTGGGATCGAGATAAGCCCGGGAGTAAACGGTTGAGAAAACATTGGCTTCCTGCACCTTGTTGGTGCCATAGAAAAACCCGTTGCTGAGGATTTTCCGGTCAATCACATCTGTTTGCGGATTAAAGCGTGCTTCTTCACCTACAAAGTTGGATGTTGCAGCAAACTTGCTGGGCCATACCGGTGTTTGCCACATGTGTGCGTTCAGAAAATCCAATAATATAGAAGTAGGTGCGGCGTCAAAGGTTTTGTAATACTCCAGCAGCACCTTGTTCTCATAATCCAGCAACACATCATTCTTGGGAACAAAGATCGTCCAGCAGTTTTGCTGGCCATCATTGTCCTGCAGTTTGAGGTAGTTTTCATTGTTCAGGGAAAAAGCGAGCGAGCTGTTGTATGCTTTTACATACACCTGGTTGCTGCCGCCTGAAAGGACCTTATACCGGTTTGTGGCATCTGCGTTCAGGATAAAACTCACCAGGTATTTGTCATAGAGTTTTTTAAACTCGCTGTACTCAGGTCTGGTTCTTAAGTACTCGTCGATAGAAGGAAGCGGCGAAACTACCCTGTCAAGCTCATGGATCACCCCGTTTTCCGATGCAATGTCGCGGGTTAAAACCTTGGCTTCACCTACGTTGAAATCAGAATACTGTGAATTGGGATAAAAGTAGGTATAGTCCGCAGCCGTGAGATTGATATTGTTGAAGTAAAGATCCGTGAAATAAGTGATGTATTTGTTGTTGTTATCTACACTTGCATAAGGAGATGAGTTGCCGTTCCTGTTGGACTGGATGGCTTTTATGGCAGTTCCGTTCTGCATGGTATCGTCGTAGAAGCCTGTATAGTAAGCTGTCCGGCGCCGGAAAGAAGTGCTGGGTACCCAACCGGTGGAAGACTGGAAATCATCCAGGGTTTCTTTTGTAAATGAATTGTACACCAGCAGGTATTGCACCATGGCCCGGGCCGTTTTGGCTTCTATCTTATCAACGCCACCGATCCCTTTTTCCTGAAAGTACCTGGTAAAAGCGCTGTCGTTGGGTGCGAAAAAAGTCCAGTACCCTGCACTGTTCAGGGTTTCCTTGTAATCAGCTTTGTCGATCAGGGCAAGCAGGGTTTTGAATTTGCCCTTGGATTGCAATTGCTGGTAAATAGGCGGAGCCAGTGTAGCAGGCCGTTGATAATATTCATCAAAACTTTTCTTACAGCTAAACAGGAAAAGGATACCTGCAGAAAAGAGGGCCATCTTTATGATCGTACGATTCATATGGAGATAAGAAAGGTGGTTTAATGGCTTTTGGATAAAAGAAAGCAGAGAGACAGCGCGGAACCAGATTCCGTTCTTTTGCTGAGCAATATATGGGAGGAGAAAAATTGATTTCTGGCAGTTGGCAGCAACCATGCAGTTTGCAGGGGCTGGAAACCAGGCAAGCAAATTTTAGCCATACAGCGATCTAATATATTTTATAAAAATTAGTTCTGCAACCGATAAGTCCTACAAAGGATCCGTCCGTATTTATTTCCACTTCAGAACGAACCTTTTCCAAATGTAACCGAATGCTGCTGTACAACTGTCCTGGTTCATCCTGTAAGCGGGTTCTCTTGGCTGATGTACGGCAAAAATCCCAAAAAGCTTCTGGTTGGCTAAGTCCTTGATAAAGAGCCTTGTGCAATCCAGGCTAAAAAGACACCCCTTTCTCTGCAACTGCTGCTTGGCCTGAAAATAATTTCCCTTTGCAAGATTAAACGGGGCACACGCAGGTAAAAGAGCCCTGCTTTCTTTGCGGGGGGAAGATGCAATAACAGGAAGATCAGCAAAAATATTGTAGAGACCTGGCAGTAAAATTTATCTGCTTGCGGTACTGGCTGGTAATAAGCTTCTCCTACCCTACTAAAAACACCACTAAACTCCTGGGACCATGGGCACCCAATACAAGTGACTGTTCTATATCGGCCGTTTTGGACGGGCCGGCAATAAAGACACCGAAATCATATTGGCTTGCACCGATCCGTTCATAGGCCATGTGCATGTTGTCAACGATCTGGTTGGAAGCCAGTACGATCGCAAGGTGCTGGCAGATAAAGGGCAGTACCCTGTTGCCTGCTTCGCGCTGGGTGATCCAGATCGCTCCGTTCTCCGCTACCGCAAAAATGCCGGGGATGATGGCCACTTCAATGTTTTCCAGCGTGTGGGCAGCCTGGTTTTCCGGCAGCTGTTCAAACTGGGTAAGTCCGTTTACCGTTGTAACATAGCGGGAGCCTTCTGTGAAATGCTGGGGTATATAGCGTTCGATACCAGCATAGTTCTCCACGGATTGTACTTTGGCGCCAATGCCTTCTATCGTCGCAATAAACTTTGCCTGCCTGTCTTCAAACTGAACCGGATTCAGGATGGCCAGAGAAGGCAGGGTGCGCGCCGGTGGCTGGTTCTTACTGATGGCTGCCAGGACTTTTTCTCTGGGATTCATGTGAGCGTTTGGATCAAAAATACTATTTCCTGTTTTTCCTGTACCAATCTGCAAAAGATTGCTTAGGCGGGTCGGGCATATCGCGCTGCTTGTACCAGGGATTTAATTTGTTGCTGACCAGCCAGGGCATGGTACGCATAAACCAGCGGCCTGCTTTACCGGCGCTTTTAAAAAGGGAAGGCTTGGAAAGCGTCGTTGCCATGGCCTTCATCGCCACCGTTTTTGAGGCAGGCGAATAGCCTTCTTTGGTTAGCACCTGCCGCCATTTGTACAGCTGGTTATGGATGTCGATCTTTACCGGACATACATTGGAGCACGAACCGCAGAGCGTGGAAGCAAATGGCAGGTCGGCGAATTTTTTCATGTCCAGGTTGGGAGCCAGGATCGCACCGATGGGTCCGGAGATGGCATTGTGATAACTGTGACCACCGCTGCGCCGGTATACCGGACAGGTGTTCATGCAAGCCCCGCAACGGATGCACTTCAGCGAATTGCGGAAATCTTCCCGGCCCAACTGATTGGTGCGTCCATTGTCAACCAGAATGATATGCATCTGCTGACCAGGACGCGGCTTGGAAAAATGACTTGAATAAGTTGTGATAGGCTGGCCGGTTGCGCTGCGGGCCAGGAGCCGCAGGAACACACCCAGGTGCCTGCGCTGCGGGATGATTTTTTCAATGCCCATGCAGGCAATGTGCACGTCAGCGAGGTGGGCTCCCATGTCTGCATTTCCTTCATTGGTGCAAACAACAAATTCGCCTGTTTCGGCAACTGCGAAATTAACACCCGTGATCGCGATCTTGCGGGTCAGAAATTTTTCGCGCAAATGGAGGCGGGCTGCATGCGTTAAAAACTGCGGGTCTGCATTGCCTTCCGGGGTTTCCAGGTGTGTGTGGAACAGCGCCCCGATCTCCTCTTTCTTCTTATGAATACAGGGCAGTACAATATGACTGGGCGTTTCTTCCGCCAACTGCACAATGCGTTCACCCAGGTCGGTATCAATTACTTCAATGCTGTGTTGGGAAAGATATTCATTGAGGTGACATTCTTCCGTAAGCATGGACTTGCTTTTGATCATTCGCTCGGCACCGTTCCGCTGCAGAATATCCAATACAAGTTTGTTGTGTTCTTCCGCGTTGGAAGCCCAGTGAACAGAAATGCCGTTGAGGCGGGCATTTTTCTCAAACTGCAACAGATAGTCATGCAGGTTGCCCAGCACATGATCTTTGATCTGTGAAGCTGTTTCCCGCAAGGTCTCCCATTCCGGCAACTGCCAGGCAGCTTTGTCCCGCTTAGCCCTGATCCACCACAAAGTTTCATCATGCCAGTCTACCCGCTCTTCATCCCGGTTGAATGTTTCGGACAGTTCTGCATGGGTTGCCGATGATTCATTCATAGAATTTTATTTACAGCGCTACTTTATACGTTCTTGTTCAAAATCTCTGCAATGTGCACCACTTTTACCGGACTTTTCTGCCTTTTCAAAATACCTTCCAGGTGCATCAGGCAGCTCATGTCCACACCGGTGATGTATTCAACACCCTGCCTGATATGATCAGCCACCCGGTCTTTTCCCATCTTGGCAGAAACTGCTTCTTCCGCAACGCAAAAGGTACCGCCAAAACCACAGCATTCATCGGGCCGGTCGAGCTGGATCAATTGGAGTCCATCTACCTTGCTCAATAAAGAAACCGGTTTGGAAAACGGAGCTGCCACCAGTTCGGTCATTTGTGAGATATGGAGGCCGCGCTGTCCATGGCAGCTCTGGTGCATACCCACCCGGTGCGGAAAGCGGGCAGGAATATCTTTTACCTTCAGTACATCTGTAATAAACTCGGTGAGCTCATAGATCTTTTTACGGATGCCCTGTGCAGCCAGTTCATTGTTCGTGTCATGCAGGTGATCTTTGATGTGCAGGGTGCAACTGCCGGAGGGACAAACAATATAATCGTACTGGGCAAAATTTTTGACGAACAGTTCGTTGCAGGATTGCGTCAGGTGCTCATAACCTGAATTGGCCATGGGCTGGCCGCAGCAGGTCTGGTTCAGCGGAAATTGAACCTGGCAGCCTAATTTTTCAAGCAGCTCCAGGCTGGCAATGCCCACCTGCGGGTAGAACTGGTTTACGTAACAAGGTATAAATAAGCCTACATTCATATACTTACCGCTCTGCTGGCGGGAAAATGTTTTAACTGGATCAGGTCAGCGGGTAGCGCCTCCCCGTTCCAATGAGGATGTACGGCAATGGCAGCACCGATCGCGGATGCCTGTGCAACAGAAGCCGCATATACATCGATACCGGGATAAGCAGCAGCAAGCAGGTTCATATAGACAGGATTGCGGCCAAAACCGCCGTCCACAAAAATTTTCTTTGTTGTGCCTTCCACCATTACCAGGTCGGTTGAAGCAACCTGTTGAACCATGAGGTCGCGGATGAGCTGGTGATAAGCCAGTTCATACCGATCAAACTGGCTAAGCTCCCTTTTGGCAAACGGGGATTCAGGCATCAAGGTTTTGATCTTTCCGTTGGTTGAAATATCCGGTATCAGCAAGTGCAAACGGGCCACCAGCGCGGGGTCGAACTGCACGTTCTTGTAATAATCAACCGGTACCCCAAAATGATCTGCCAATCTTTTGACCTGCTGCTCGTGATCATAACCCGCAAACAAGCGGGATGCTTTTACCGGCTTTCCACGGTATTCCATATAACACAAACAATCCTGCTGCAGTTCACTGGCCGTTAAAGGGGTTTGGTTGAACGGGTTCAATGTAATGCACCAGGTGCCGGTGGAGATCAGCACAAAGGGTTCGGCAATATAGGAAAGATAAGGGATCAGCGCAGCTGAGCTGTCGTGCAATCCTACACCGGCCAGCAGCTTGTAGCCGCCCCAGTCTGCCGGCATCAGCTGGTCAGAGGGGAAAACAGGGGCCAGCTTATTGTCTATATCTTCCGCCTGTACCCAGGGGTGATAGGCCGATTGATCAAAATCCCAGAGCCCTGTATGACAGCCAACACTCGTGATATCTGAATAAGCAATGCCGCTCACCAGGTAGTTCATGTACTGCGGCAGGTGGAGGGAGTATTGGATCTGGTTAAAGATAGCCGGTTTGCTCCACTTCAGCATATACAGCTGTAATCCGGAGTTCAGGTTGCCCAGCGGCGGAGAAGCAGTCTGGAGAGAGAAAGAAGCTTCATCTCCCCACTGCCCAAAAAATTTTTCCTTCAGCCCTTCCGGAAAAGGTTTGAGATAATTGTACAGCGGCGCAACCGGTTCACCGCCGTGACCGATATGAACAAACGAAGCGCCGTATGTAGAGAAGTTAACGGCTTTCACCAGCATCCCTTCCATCGTGATCACTTCCTGCAGTTCGCTCTTTACCCATTGCGTGAGGGCTGTGAGGTCTTCGCAAGGGTCACCGTCTTCATCCACTGTTTCCGGGAACTGCTTTGATTTTTCCAGCACAATGCTGTACTGTTCATCAAAAAGGAACAGCTTCTTATTGGTCTTTCCAATATCGAAGACGGCTATAACAGACTTGGGTGTCATTACAATCCTGTAGCAACGGTTTTTTGTCCTCTTTCCTTGATAAGATGTGAACGCACGCCGAGCTGGCGGTACAGTTCAAGTGGCTGCAAAGCACCACCTGCCTGCAGCCGGGCTTCGGCTACGAGCGGGCGTACATCAGTTCTGTAGGCGGCCTGCAGGATCTCCTGTGCCCTGGCCACATCGCTTTGCTGCTGGGCTTCTGCGAGGGCCTTGGTATCAACGAGCAAAGCCTGTGCGTACGCGATCATGATCGCTTCTACAGATTGCAGCAGGTCTTCAAGCGGGTCCTTTACATTGTGCGATGCATCGATCATCCAGCCCAGGTCATTGGCGTGGTTCATGCCACGGGCATCCATGCCTTCCACCAGTTCGTTGAAGATCAGGAATAGCTGGTAGGGATTGATGCTGCCTACGGTCAGGTCATCATCGCCGTACTTGGAATCATTGAAATGAAATCCACCGAGCTTGCCTTCGTTCAGCAGCAAGGCAACGATCTGTTCGATGTTGGCATTTGGCAGGTGATGCCCCAGGTCAACCAGGGTATAGGCCTTCGGTCCGAGCTTGGAGGCAAACAAAAAGGATTGCCCCCAATCACCTACCGTCGTGGAATAAAAATTGGGCTCGTATGCTTTGTATTCAACAAAAACTTTCCAGTTCTCCGGCAAGGCTGCATATACTTCCTGCAGGCTTTCCAGCGTGCGCTGGTGGGCGCGGCGCAGGTTGAGCTGTCCCGGAAAAGAAGAACCGTCCGACAGCCATACAGTGAGGGATTCAGAACCCAGTTCAACACCGTATTTAATGACTTCAATGTTGTGTTCTATGGCCTGCTGGCGGACTGCTTTGTCAACATGCTGCATTGAGCCAAACTTGTAGCTGTGCTGCTGATCGGGCTGGTCCTGGAAGGTGTTGGAATTCATCGCATCGAAACGCAGGCCGAACTGGGCTGCGAGGGCTTTGATGGCCCCGGCATTCTTGGGAATATCCCACGGAATGTGGAGTGAAACAGCGCCGCTCGATTGGTTGAGCTGGTGGAGCAGGCCAATGTCTTCCAGCTTTTCTTCCAGGTTTCCCGGCTCACCGCCACCGGAGAAGCGGCCAAAACGGGTACCGCCTGTTCCGAGCGCCCAGCTGGGTATGGCAATTTGAAAATCTCTTAATTTCTGCAACAGGTCTTGCAGGTTTTGAACGCCTGAAGCTATATAGTCAAAGCTCCGCTTGTGAGCAGACAGCAAGCGATCGTTGTGCTCAGCAATCTTATATTTTTCAATCTGCATAGGTATAGTTTTATGGCAAGTAAAATACTTCCTGTAAAGGTACGCTCACCGGCGAATGATCCGGGTTGCTTTCCATGATATCGCTCATGTAGTGCCACCATTTCTGCATCACGGGTTGCTCAGGCAGCCGGTCCAGCCTGGCCGGGTCTTCTGCTTCCATCACCCCGAAAAGGGCCAGGGTAACCGGATCCAGAAAAATAGAATACTGACTGATGCCGGTTTCCTTGAGCAGGGCCTGCAGCTCGGGCCAGATCTCGTCGTGGCGCTTTAAATATTCCGCTTCCTGGCCGCGGAACAGCTGCATCTTGAACGCAATGCGTGCCATGGTAAAATTTATTATCTGACAAATGCGGTAGCAACACCTCCATCCACATTCAGCACATTGCCGGTTGATTTGTTCAGCAGTCCGCCGGTAAAGGCAAAACAAGCGCTGGCAATATCTTCTGGCAAAATGATTTCGTTGAGCAGGGTGCGTTTGGCGTAATAAGCCGGCAGTTCTTCCACTTTGATGCCGTATGCTTTGGCACGTCCTTCTGCCCAGGCACCTGCCCATATTTTGCTATCGGAGATCACGGCATCCGGGTTCACCACGTTTACGCGGATATGGTCTTTACCCAGTTCGGCCGCGTTGAGGCGGCTTAAGTGGAGCTGCGCTGCTTTGGCAGAACCGTAGCCTGCATTGTTCGGGCCCGACATCAGGGCGTTCTTGCTCACAATATTCAGCACATCGCCACCAAAGCCTTGTTTGCGCATCACTTCTACGCCGGCCTGTGTTACAAGGAACTGGCCTTTTACCAGCACATCATACAGGAGATCCCAGTCTTTTTCGGTATGCTCTTCGATGGGTTTGGAGATAGAAAGACCGGCACAGTTTACTACAATATCAGCCCCCCCGAATGCGATGGCAGCGGCCTCAAATGCAGCCTTGATGTCTGCTGCGCTGGTTACATCCAGCTTTACACCCGTGAACACATCTTTGCCGTATTGCTTTTGAAATTCCTCGTTGGCCGATTCCAGTCTTTGTGCATCGTTGTCGTTGATCACGATGCAGGCGCCTTCGTCAGCGAATTTTTTGGCAATAGCCTTACCAATCCCGCCGGCACTGCCTGTTACCAGGGCCACGCGTCCGGAAAGGGCTTTGGGCTTGGGCATGCGCTGCAGCTTGGCTTCTTCAAGCAACCAGTACTCGATGTCAAAAGCCTCCTGCCGAGGCAGCGATGTATATTCCGAAATAGCTTCCGAGCCGCGCATCACGTTGATGGCATTCACATAAAACTCGGATGCTACGCGGGCGGTTTGCTTGTCTTTTGAAAAGGTGAACATGCCCACACCGGGATAAATGATCACCACCGGATTGGCATCGCGGATGCCCGGACTGTTCGGATGTTTGTGATTGGTGTAATAATCAGCGTACATCTTCCGGTATTCTTCAAACTGGGGTGCGATCTTTTCTTTTACCGACTGCACATTGCTTAAATCGTCACCCGGTTGCAGGTTTAATACAAGCGGACTGATCTTGGTGCGCAGGAAGTGGTCCGGACAGCTGGTGCCCATGGGCGCGAGCCGCTCCAGGTCGTTGGAGTTGATGTATTGAAGAACGCGGTCGTCATCGGTGAAATGACCGACCATTTTTTGTTTGTCCGAGCAAAAGCCACGCAGCACAGGAGCCAGTGCAGCTGCCTGTTTCAGCCTTTCTGCTTTTTCGAGCGACTGGATTTTTTGTCCGCCAAAAACGGGCCCCTTCTTGCCGGTATTTTCTTCGATGAATTCAGCACAGCGTTCAATTACTTCCAGGGTATTGATATAGCTTTCGTACGCTGTATCGCCCCAGGTAAACAAACCATGCGAACCCAGCATGATGCCGCGGATGCTCGGACTTTCCTTCAGGGTTTGCGCCATTTTTAATCCCAGGTCAAAACCGGGACGCTGCCATTCTACCCAGCCAATGGTGCCGTTGAACAGGCGTTGCGTGATCTCTTTTCCGTCCTTCGCTGCAGCAATGGCGATGGCTGCATCGGGATGGAGGTGATCGATGTGCTTGAAGGGAAGAAAACCGTGCAGGGGCGTATCGATAGAAGGCGCTTTTGAATTCAGGTCAAAGATGCTGTAGTTAAACAGCTCCACCATTTCATCTTCGAATTCGATGCCGCGGTATATTTTTTTGAGTCTGCGCAGCCGGTCGAGATAAAGGGCTGCAAGGCCGCTTTTTTTCAAGGTACCCAAATCGCCACCAGAGCCTTTCACCCACATAACTTCTGTTTGCTCGCCGGTGAGCGGGTCTTTTTCATATGTTTTGCAGGAGGTATTACCGCCTCCATAATTGGTAAGCCTGAGATCGGCGCCCAGCAGGTTGGAACGGTAGATTAACAGCGCCACTTCATCACCCGCCATAGAGGCTGCTTTGTTTTCATCCCACAGAAAGCTTACGTGCTTAAAAGATGTTGTTTCGACAGACATAACGGAACTTTTTAATTTTTGTGTAGAATGAGGTTTAATGATACAGACTTTGATTCCCGGATTTGCTTATCATGGAGCCGGTTACCATATCCTACAATCAATACGGAAAGAATAATTACGGCAATACCAGCCAGTACGGTATAATAGGTTTTTTTCCTGACGCCATTCCACTCCTTTAAGACCAGTCCCCAAATATTGGCTATCAGAATGATAAAAGCCATGTGCAGGATCCAGGAGCTGGGTCCATTGCCCAGCTTGCTTTCGCCCATGCCGTAGAAGAAAAACTGCAAAAACCAGGTGGTACCTGCCAGTGCAGAAAAGATATAATTTCTTAACAGGGGGGCTTGCTTATTTGTATAATCACCAAAGGTTTTGTTGCGGGCATTGAGCAGCATACACCAGATGAAATTGGTGGTGAGTCCACCCCACAATAGCACGACATAGATTACATTGTTGCGGAATAAAAACTCCCCCTCTTTATCTGGATGTGCGTTTTTCCAGAGTGTATTGGCTACGTGTGCCATGTCACTGCCTGCATCAAGGCCAAAAGCAAAACAGGCACTTAGTACTCCTGATACAATCGACACAAACAAACCCAACCCAAATTTATATTCTTTGTTCTCTGCATTGACCTGGTGGCCCGATAAATCTTTTTCTTTCATGGTACCCGCCTTGCCGCAAATAGCAATACCGATGATACAGACCAGGATACCCAGCAGAACAACTTGCCCCCAAGTGTTACCGAGCAAATCAGAGAACGTATCCTTACCGGCTGTCTTATGAAAATTGTAATAGATAGAAGGAATCAGCGAACCAAATACAGAACATAGTCCAAGAATGATAGAGCTACCGAGTGCCACACCCAAATAGCGTACGCCCAGGCCATATGTCAGTCCGCCAATGCCCCAAAGCACCCCGAAAATATAAGTAAGCCGGAGAACGCTCCCGGTCGTGCTGCTGATGATGTCGCCAAAATGAGGGATGGTTAAATAAGCGGCCAGTGGTGGAACAATCAACCAAGAAAATATGCCGCCTACAATCCAGTATGTTTCCCAGGCCCAGTTCCTGACTCTCTTATAAGGTATGTAAAAACTTCCTGAAGCAAATCCTCCCAAAAAATGAAAAATAACGCCTAAGATCGCATTCATGAGATTGTATTTTCAATATGGCAGCGCCGCTTTTTAAAAAGTAAATATAGATGATTTAGCCAGTCGACCGTCATGTACCATCATGGTCTCCCCTGCTGAAGCAGGATCGGATTAATCTTTGGCTTTTATCTTGACATTCTTAAAATAAACTTCATCTCCATGATCCTGCAGCAGGATCCGGCCCTTCGCGTTTAAACCAAAACCGGGAATGTCTTTGTATTTGCTTTCTGCGATCAATTTTTTAAATGCGTCGGAATTGCGATCGTATTCCAGCACTTTCACGCCGTTGAGCCAGTGCTCTACATGGCTGCCTTTCGCGATGATATGGGCATTGTTCCATTCACCAACGGGCTTTACTTTCTTGCCGCTGCCTGCGGGGATCAGGTCATACAGGGAAGAAAGCCTGCGATCGCCGTTCTTGCCCAGTTTGGCATCCGGGTGCCGCTCATCGTCGATCACCTGGTATTCAAGTCCGAGCGCAGACGGCTTGCCGTTGGGCGAAGATGGAAGCATGGCAACATAATATTTAATGCCGCTGTTGGCGCCTTCCGTTACTTTAAAATCTGCAGATAATTCAAAATCTCCGTACTCTTTCTGGCTCACGATGTCGCCGCCCCCGCCTTTGGGTACAATGCTGATGGTGCCATTCTCGATCTTCCATCCTTTTTCAGGGAAGCCTTCTTTGTTGGCGCTCTTCCATCCTCCGGATGTTTTACCATCAAAAAGGAGCTGCCAGCCGGCTGCTTTTTCCTTTTGCGTGAGTTGGTTGTCCTGCGCGATCGCGGAAGAAAAGATAACACTGAAACAAGTTGCTGCAAACAAGCTGAATAATCTGTTCATGAGTAGATAATTGATGCGGTTATTGGGGGTAAATATACCGTATCAGGCTGAATTGGTGAACAGGCTTAAAACAGAAGTTGCCGGCTTAACAAACCGGCAACTTCCTGCAGCTAACAATATGGTATTTCTGCCCTATGAATTCTTCACCTCATCATCCTTTTTTTCTGCGTCATTTTCCTCAAACCCTTCTTTTGTATTGTTCATCAGGGATGAAACAGGACCTTCCATGTGTTCCTGCGGATCAGTCGTATGGAGGGTTCCGGGATCGGGCTTGGATGTAGAGCCGCTCTTGTTTTCTTTTCTTTCGTTTTCTGATTGTGTTGCCATTGTCAGGAGTTTAATGTACGGGAATACCAGAGGTGTTGCAAATGTTTTGCCAACCTGCTGCAACATATGTTGAAATCAAGGGCCCGGTTAATTACTCAACGTTGTATAGGTGCCTGCTACCCTATCGCTTTACTGCAACCAGCAGCCCGCTTGCCCAACCCAGCTTTGTAACAAGCAGGTCGTTCCTGGCTTCTAATGCTGCAACCAGGTTATCTCTTTTTGCTTCATGCCCTTCGGGCCAGTTCGGCTGGGGCAGCATGTCGTCAATGATATAAAGTCCTCCCCTGTTTAACATGGCTAACACTTCATCCAAAAGCAGGTATTTTCCGTGCCAGGTATCAGCAAAGATGTAGTCAAATCTTTTTTCTTTATTTTGCGTGATCCATTTTTCGCCATCCGCGAGTTCCAGGGTCAGCCGATTGTCGGAGCCCAAAACATCCATCGCTATGCGCAAAAAGTTTTGATCCTTGTCGATAGATACCAGGCTTGCATGCGCATCCATTCCATCAAGTATCCAGGCTGTAGCAAGCCCGGTTCCCGTTCCTAATTCCAGGAACTGCCCGGCTGGCTTGGAAGCGGCCAGCGTTCTGAGCAGGGAGCAGGTCAGGATCTCGGAAGCCATGGTAAAACCTGCGCTTTGTGTTGCTTTCAGTATCTGGCGGTATGCAGCGGGAGCTGGCTGGTTGACGTTTGGGTTCATGGTAATTTTATAATTGGTTTAGGTTTGATTGTTTGTGGAGCAAGCAAACGGGTTACATGAATAAATGCGGAAAACTGGTTTTGGTGTTTACTGAGCGTTTGTTTGGCCTTTACCCACCCCTGCCCCAAAAAGAACATCGTAACATTTCACTGCTTTTTCATCCAACCTTTACTCCCAGAAAATTTGTGCGTCCAAAAGAATCTGCTATGGGTTTGGCATCAAAGCCCACTTCCTGCAACAAGGCCAGCCAGGTTTTTTCCGGGAACAGCCCTTCTATATGCCGGTCGTGAATGAGGCGGATTTCTCCTTTCCTATCGCGCAGCATATAGGCATAATCGACTGTATACGTTTCATCGGACGGATCAGGATCGTAGGTCCATGACAGATAGCGGAGGGACTGGTTGTCTTTTCCATCTTCACCTCCGTGATCGGTGGAGGACTCAAAATTCTCGCGGGTATGGTCAGGTGAAACCAGGATCAGCCCACCCCGTTTGCAATGAACAGCAGCTGTTTGCAATGCCTGCCTCAGCTCTTCTTCCGATACCATGTACATAATGGCATCGTGTATAAAAACGGCATCAAAGGTTTTACCCAGCCGCAGCGTTTTCATGTCTCCCAGGTGGTGCTCACAATCCGGGTTCACCCGTTTGCTGATGCGGAGCATGTCATCGGAAAGATCGCTGAGGGTCAGCTTGTACCACTGTTTCATAAAAAAGGCATTGTGGCCGGCGCCGCTTCCCAGTTCCAGGATCGTATGCGGAGGTTCACCGCTTTGTTGAAAGACTGCGTGGTAGGCAAGCGCTTCTTCTTCATACCCGTGCAAGGGTGTAAGCAGCTCATACCAATCGGTAGCAAGTTCGTTGTATAATTTTAGCATGTGGCAAGCAGGTTAGCTCAGCGTAAACAGTTCTTTTAATTCCTTGTTGCTCAAATTTCCGATCCAGTTCTCACCGGCTGATACGGTCAGGTCTGCCAATGCCTTTTTGTCCTGGATCATTTCATTGATCTTTTCTTCAAACGTATTTTTAGTGATAAACCGGTGCACCATCACATTGCTTTTCTGACCTATGCGGTAAGCCCTGTCCGTGGCCTGTGCTTCTACAGCCGGGTTCCACCAGAGATCATAATGGATAACATGATTGGCAGCCGTTAAGTTAAGCCCCGTGCCGGCTGCTTTCAGCGATAAAACAAAAATTTTGTTGGCCCGGTCTTTTTGAAATGCCTGCACCATTTCTGTGCGTTGCCTGATGGTGCAACCGCCGTGATAGAAAAGGGGCTGCTCACCATACCGCGCTGTGATAAACTGCTGAAGCAGGCTGCCCATCTCCGTGAACTGGGAAAAGATCAGGGCCTTTTCATTGGCTTCTGCAATGCTTTCCAGTTTGCTGAACAACAAGTCCATCTTGCCGGAAAGGCCGGCATCCAACACGCCGTTTTTCAGGAACTGGGTAGGATGATTGCATATTTGTTTGAGCGCTAGTATCATTTGCAGCACCATGCCCTGTCGCTTGAAAAGGGATTGTTGATCTGTGTCCGGAATTTCTTCAATGGCCTGCATGGCTTTTTGAAGGGTTTGTTCATACAAGCTTGCCTGTTCGCGTGTGAGATGGGAGAACGAGTCGATCTCGATCTTATCAGGCAGATCGCTGATGATGGATTTGTCGCTTTTTAAACGGCGCAACAGAAAAGGTCCCGTAATGGTTTTTAACTTCTGCGCCACTTGCAGGTCGTGCTGGTTTTGGATGGGATTGGCATAGCTTTGCTTGAACTCCTGCAAGCTTCCCAGAAAACCCCGGTTGCAAAAATCCATGATGCTCCAGAGCTCACTCAGGCGGTTCTCCACCGGCGTTCCGCTCATGGCTATAAAGGTGCCGGCAGGGATGCTTTTAACGGCCTTGCTTTGTTCAGAGTCATAATTTTTGATGTTCTGCGCTTCATCGATCACGAGCACAAACCATTTTAATTTCCTCAATTTGGCTGCATCGCTGCGCACCACACCATAGGATGTTAACAACACATCAAATGGCTGTCCGCTCTCCAGCTTTCTGCCCAGTCCGTGGTAAAGCCGTACATCCAGCGAAGGCGCAAACTTTTCAAACTCCGCCTGCCAGTTGGTGAGCAAACCGGTAGGTGAAACCACCAGCGCTTTTTCATCCCTCAATGACCCCTCCTGCTTATACTTCAGCAGGGTGGTGATCACCTGCAGCGTTTTGCCCAGGCCCATATCGTCAGCGATCACACTGCCAAACCCGATCCGTGTATTGCGCACCATCCAGGAGTACCCCCGGTGCTGGTAGGGCCGCAAGGTTGCCTGCAAACAGGCAGGAAGTTCAGTCTCAGCCTGGGCAGTAAGCTGTTCAATCAACGCTTTTACATCCGCACTTAGCGCAACGGCTGCGCCATAGTACTCATTGCTGAGCGCCGCGCGCAACATATCGTAAGGCGACAAGTCTTTGGCAGCGGAAAAATGTTTGTGCAATTTTTCCAGGTCGGCCGGCGACACATAAATATAATCTGTTTTGTACTTGATCAATCCCTCGCTGTTGCGCAGGAGCTTGTTGAATTCGGCCTGGCTGACTACCTGGTCGCCCATGGCAACCTGCCAGTCAAATTCAAGCAGCCTGTCGAGCCGCATGTGGCCTGTACCAGTTTCTGTTTTTTGCTGAATACGCACACTGGGTTTGGGCCGCAGGATCGATTGCAGCGATCTGGGCAGCAGGATGTTGATGTTAAGCAGCCGGATCGCCGGAATGGCCTGCATCAAAAAAGGACCAAAGGTAGCTGCATCCATCACCAGTCCTGCTTCCTTCGGTGAATTGATATACTGGTCAAGACCCGGAATAAAAGCACTCAGTTGTGTGACCGACTGCAGCATTTCAAAACGCGACTGGTCAAACTTTTTCTGTCCGGTAACTTCCCGTAGCGTGAGGGGTTTTTCAAGGGGCTTGTCACGTTCTTCTATGCTGATGGTTAGCTGAAACTTATCCTTCTTTACTTCTTCCACTACAATGGCGGGCCGGTATTTGCCCTGGGTGAGATAATACCGTTGCAGCCAGGCGTGGATACCACCCGGGATGGACTCATGCCCCGGTTCATGAAAAGAAAAATGCGCGCCATCAAAAAACAAGTTCAGGAAGGGATCGCTTGGGTATGTTTCTGCAAGCCGGTGGATAAGCTGACCTAAAAATACAGACAGCAAATTGACTGCTGGCTTTTCCGCAACGGCTTCGCGGCCATTCCATCTGAGGATACCTGGTGGCAGCAGGGGTTCCAGCTTTTCTACCAGGTTCTTCACGGGCCGGCTTAACAGTGCCGGCAGCCAGCGGATCACAAACTGTTTGTCGGCCACCCGGACCAGTTGCGGAATCACGGCCCCATTGGCGAGCAGGTTAAGACCCAGCAAAAGGGTTGTACGAAGTGCGGCTACGGATGGCTGATAATCGGGCAGCTGGGCAGGCGGTATTTTCCACAACACGGCCATCAGCTGTTCAACAGGTAGTGCCGTCCCTTGATCATTTTCGTAAACCGTACAATCGTTGTTGGGAGAAAGAGAAAGGCAAAGCGTGGTATGATGACCGATAGATAGATCGGCGGCCGGTAGCATGCCTTGATGGTACCGCTCCCGGCGGTCTCTTTCACCGAAGTAATCCTGCAACCCGGCCTTGCCGGTTATGATGCGCTGGGCATTCCGGATGCTTTTGAGCAGAACCTGTGCATACTTCTCTCGGAAATTGCCGCTGTTCAGATAAAAAGCCGGTGAATCGCCGACCAGTTGGATCAGTGAATCGCCGATCGGTTCGAGTGTGGAGAAATTAAGCGATTGCAGGGCTTCTTCCTGCAGGGGTTCGCCGCTATCTGTATCTTTTTTTTCTGTCTTCTTTTTGTTTCCTGCCGGCTTTAGCTCCCTGCTAAGAGAAGGTATATCGTCATCGCTTGCCTGCTGGATAAAGATATTTTCTTTCTCCAGCTCTTTGGGCAGATCAACCTTGTGCAGCTGAAACACCATGAAGGGGTTGTTGTCGATTTCCGCGCTCAGCTTATAGATGATCGCTGCCAGGTGTTTGCAAGGTGTAGCCCAGTCGGGGCAGCTGCATTGCATCTTTAAATCGCTCCACTGGCGGGGGAAAACCTTTAATCCTTTTCGCTCGGCAATCTCCAGCACTTCAGGATCCAGTTCGCGGTTGAGCAGCTTGGAAATAATCACCGGCTTGCCGGCAAGGGCTTTGATCAGCTGTTTGACTTCTGCATCAAAAAAAGGCGGCACAATGATGGTGATGTCATACGGACGGGGGCGGCTGCCCTGTACCTTGGCGCGGATGGTGTTTTTGTCGATGTAGATGTGTTTGACAGAGCCGTTGCGGGCATAGGTGCTGCCGCGCGGTAAGCGGTTGCTGTAGTCGATGTTCGACAGCGAATTCAGCCACTGCTGGCCCCACCAGGTCTTACCGAAGAACTTCGACATATCGAAAAACAAATATAACCCATCCCGTATTACCTTTTTTCAATTATTGCGACAAATAATGGGCATTTGCCCTCAACAAAACCTTCTCTTATCTGCGTCAAAAAGCTGCACCCAAATAGATCGTATAAGCATCCGGCTTCCGCTCAGTAGCACACATAAAAGCATATAAAACTCTTTCCGGAAAGCCAGGGAACAGCTTACAGGCGCATACCGAAGCAGGTTAACTGTTGAACTGACAAGTTATGAACAACCCTTTTTTATGATCAAGAACATTATACCTTTATGGAGAAATCTTAAAAAAGGATTGCTGTGCCGGACAACCAACAATCTACTTCCTGGTACAGCAGAAGATTCAACAAACCCCAATTTTAAAACACAAACAAAATGGCACTGAAAATAAAACCCGCTGGCAAAATTTTGCTGGTAGCGGTTGTTGTCGCAATTGTCGTACTCGTAGCCAAATGGTACCAGTCACGACCCAAAGATGTATCGCAATCTATTGAATTAGGCAAGGTAGCCCTGCCAGATGCACCGGACGCCTCACTGACAGGCAACGCAACAAAACTGCCCCTTCCTTCATCAGAGGAAGCCGTGAACGGCGGTACCCAGATCAACTGGGAACGCATGGCCTGGAACAGCCAGTTCTCCGGCATGTATGCCAACGGTGGCGTACGCACGACCAAAAACTCCTTGTTCGACCAGGCCAAGCTCGACATCACCTATACCCGGCAGGATGACTGTAACAAGCAGATGGCCGACCTGGTGAAGTTTGCACAGGATTACAAAAACAATCCCAACGCATCCGCTGTGCTGGTTACGTTTATGGGTGATGGTATGCCCGCTTTTATGACTTCCCTGGCCAAATCACTGGAGCCCCTCGGGCCTGAATACCAACCCATCATTCTTCCCATCTCACACGGCAAATCATACGGCGAAGACCAGGTGATGGCGCCACCCAGCTGGAAACAGGATCCCAAGAACGCCATCGGCAAATGCGTGGCAGGCGTGCTGCGCGATGGTGACGTCAATATCTTGATCAAATGGGCCGGCGACAACGGGCTCAAGCTCAATCCCGATGAAACCACGTACGATCCGGAAGCTATTAACCTGATCGCAGCCAGCGATTTCCTGGATGCTCCCACCAAGTACATCACCGGGTACACAGAAACGAGAAAAGTGGTGGTAAACGGCAGAACGACCGGCCGCGATACCACTGTGGGCGTAGACGGGGTCGCTACCTGGACCCCCGGCGACGTGAACGTATCCCAGAAAAAGGGCGGACTGGTTACCATCGCCAACACCCGCCAGTATGCTTCGCAGATGCCCAACCAAACCATCGCCATTAAAAAATGGGCGTATGACCACCGCACCGATGTTGAAAACATGATCATTGCGCTGGCGCAGGCAGGCGACCAGGTCAGATCATACAACGACGCAAAGGAATTTGCGGCAAAAGTCAGCACCGACGTATACAAGGAACAAAGCCCTGATTACTGGCTTAAATACTACAACGGCTCTGAAGAAAAGGATGTACAGGGTATGAAGGTAAGCCTGGGCGGTTCAACCGTTTTTAACCTGAACGACATGGCCAATACTTATGGATTGGGCAGCGACAAGGTAGACCGCTACAAAGCCGTTTACAACACCTTCGGCAACCTGATGGTAAAGATGTATCCTACGCTGATGCCCACTTTCGTTCCTTATGAAAAAGCGGTGGACAAATCCTTCCTCAACAGCGTGATCTCCAATCATCCGGAACTGCTGACAGGAAAAGCCATCCAGGCCAAATACGCGAACGAGATTACTTCGGAAGTTTCTTCCAAATCGTATTCGATCGAGTTTGAAACCAATTCTGCTACCATCAAACCTTCTTCCTACAAGCTGCTTGATGAGATCTTTGAATCTGCCGTTGTTGCAGAGGGCTTGAAGCTGGGTATCTATGGGCATACAGACAACAGCGGATCGGATGATGTAAACATTCCGCTTTCGGAAAAACGGGCCAATTCCGTGCGCGATTACCTGCTGCAAAAAGGCATGAAGGAAGCACGCATTGAAACAAAAGGGTATGGCTCCACCAAGCCTATCGCAGACAACGCTACTGCATTGGGCAAAAGTAAAAACAGGCGCGTGGAAATCGTGCTGGGAGAATAATCCTGTAAACAACATTTCAAATTTTACAACCGGGGGCGCCGTTCAACGCTCCCGGTTTCACCCCCTTATTATGAAACATATTTTCAGGCCCTTTGGCAGGGTCGACCGGACTACCCTTGCAATTATGATTGTGGGGCAGATCATCCTGGCCCTTTTATTCTGGCACCTTACTTCCAACGGATTGATCCCTAAACCGCTGCAGGTCGGCAAAGCCCTGGGAGCGCTGCTTTTCAGCCGCCTGCTGTGGGACAACATCATTATCAGCGTGCTGCTTACGGTGAAGGCGATGGCGATCGCCGTTATCATCACCTTATTTTTCTCCTATCTTTCCGTACTGCCTTTTTTCCACACCATCGCCCGGTTCCTGGTCAAGTGCAGGTACCTGACACTTACAGGGTTTATTTTTATATTCACCCTGCTCACCCAAAACGGCGGACAGCTGAAACTATCACTCCTGATCTTTGGCATTGTACCGTTCTTTGTAACTTCTTTCCTGGCAGTTATTATCTCAACAGAGAGACAGCAATATGAACTTTGTAAAACCCTTGGCTATACAAACTGGGAAACACTTTATGAAGTAGTCATTGTAGGAAAGGCAGACCAGGTATTTGAGATCGTGCGGCAGAACTTTGCGATCTCCTGGCTGATGATCACCCTCGTAGAAGGTTATAGCATGGGAGAAGGCGGGATCGGTACCCTGCTCATCAAATACAACAAGTACAACGATCTTACCAACGTGATTTCGATCCAGATCGTGATCTTTCTCCTCGGCTTGCTGTTTGACTATTTATTGGGAACTCTCAAAGTATGGTTCCTGCCCTATTCTAAATTTGAAAGCCAACCACTGTAATGGAATACACAAAAACAGATGTGCTGCTCAAGGTAAAAGACGTGAACTTGTTTTACGGCACCAAGCAGATCCTGCGCGATATAAATTTTGAGATCAAGGACATTGTCCGTCCCGGCATGAAGCAAGGACAGGTCGTGTCCCTGATCGGGCGGAGCGGCATTGGCAAAACCCAGCTGTTCCGCATCCTGGCCGGATTGGGCAAACCCAGTTCCGGCACGGTTACCATCAGCAAAGACAAGCCGGTAAAAGCCGGTGATATGGGCGTCGTGTTTCAGAATTATTACCTGTTTGAATGGCGCACCGTCTATACATCGCTTGAGCTGGCTGCTAAAAAGAACCCGGCGCTGAAAGGAAAAGAAAAAGAGGCGATCTACAAATACGCAGAAGACTTCAACCTAACAGAACACCTTAAACGCTATCCCAAGGAACTCTCCGGCGGACAGCGCCAGCGTGCGAGCATTATCCAGCAAATGCTCAACGGCACCGACTTTCTCCTGCTTGATGAACCTTTTTCCGGTCTCGACATCCTGGTGCTCGACAGGGTAGTCGAGTTGCTGCTCGATGTATCCCTCTCCGATGAGTTGAAAACCCTGATCATCGTATCCCATGATATCGGCACTTCGGTGGCCATCTCTGATACGGTGTATGTGCTGGGCCATGAAGAAGGCAAGCCGGGTGCGACCATCAAAAAGGAAATTGATCTCTGCGCACGGGATCTTGCGTGGAAGAAAAACATCCGCACCGAGAAAGCCTTCATCGATACGCTGCAGGAGATCAAGGCGGAGCTGTAGTTTGAGCTATCTATTTGCTAAGCCGGATCTGCTGAACAAAGGCTTTAACAGTTAAATTTTTTATCCTTCCCTGCACAATCATACCGGCACAAAAAATGCCTGCTTTAAGGGCAGGCATTTTCAGGCGTTTTTCCTTCTTTTCTTACAACACATTGGAAGCATTTAACTGCGCTAACTGCTGTTTCTTTTTGCTGATTTCAGAAGCCAGGATAAAGATCTGGTCGTGCAGGCTGTTCAAGCGTTGATTGGCAGCCTGGGAAGCACTTTCATAATCTTTCTTGGTATTCTCCGGAGCCGGAACGGTTGAGCCTGTTCTGCCTTTTGGAGCCTGGTTAACAGGGGAAGCTGCAGGATTTTGCGCATGAACCTGGCCAGCTTGTGACAGGTAAGTTGTTAAATTGTTTTTAGCAATGATCAGTTTCGCATCAAGCCCCTTAATGTCATTGTTCAGGCGGGTCCACTCATTGCTTACAACCACTGTGTCGGAAACTTGTTTGTTTTGCTGCGCGTACGACGAAAGACCGGAGGTTACGAGTACGAAGAGGCAAAAAAAATAGATACTTTTTTTCATGATTTTTATTTAGTTGAAAAATATGTTATACAGAAAGTACGAACTGTTCTAGGATGATCCTTCGTGTAAAAGAAACCTGTGAAACTGGTGTTTGTAAGCCGTGTCGAGGTATTACAATCCTGTTAGAGAAAGTCTTTGTTATACGATGAGAGCACTTCTGTAGAAAGGGTCTTACTGCTTGTGGCGTGTTATCTTCCTGTACGATGCAAAGATATGTACATTTTACACATTAACTCAAATCAACAGGGATTATGTCATAGTATTAACATATGCCAGCTTTTACTGGATCTTCGCTGCATCCAGTCCCATCGCTGATGGCGGCGCGCTGGCGGGATCTGCACCCCATGTCTTGTTGGGAAGCGGGCCCATTACCAGCTCCAGCTTGCCGCCATTCATCAGATCGGTATGGGAGAACCAGGGTTTGTTCCAGGGCTTGCCGTTGAGCGTAGCGCTTTGGATATAGCGGTTAACCCTGGAATTGTTGTGTGCGATGATGGTAAAGAGCTTGCCATTCTCCAGGCGGATGCTGGATTGGATGAAGCTGGGACTGCCGATGTTGTACACAGGAACACCTGGTGTAACCGGATAAAAGCCCAGCATGGAAAGCACGATAAAGGCGCTGGTGCCGCCGCCATCTTCATCGCCGGGGATGCTGAACAGATCATCGCGGTACCAGGTGTCCATCAGCATGCGGATCCGCTTTTGCGTTTTCCAGGGAGTGCCCAAATAATTGTACAGGTAAGGAATATGGTAGCTGGGTTCGTTGCCGATCGAGTACTGGCCAACCAGTCCGGTTGCATCCGGAAAACGGGACCAGAATTCGTATTTGCTGCGGCCCAGGGGTTCGCGGAACAGCTGGTCGAGCTTTTGCCCGGCTTGTTGTTTGCCGCCCATCAGGCTGAACAAGCCTTCCAGGTCGTGTTTTACATCCCAGTCGTAAGTATATGTGTTGTTTTCTGTCGTGTAGTCGCGGCCACCCATGCCACCGGAGAACTTGGGATCAAAGGGTTCGATCCATTCGCCACTGGCATCTTTTGGCCACATAAATTTCTTGTCGGTCCGGAAAACATTTTTGTAGAAACCTGCGCGTTTTAAAAACAGCTCATGATCGCCAGCTTTTCCCAGCTGAGCAGCCAACTGGGCCAGGCACCAATCGTCATAGCTGGCTTGCAGGGTTACTGCAACTGCCTGCCTGCGTTCAAAATTGTGCACCTGCGGAACGGTTTCTTTTTCGCCCGGTTTCAAGGCCGGGTAAAAGCCGTGCTCTGTATAAAAAGAGTCCAGTGAAACAGCCGGTCCGTTGCGCCAGGGCAAGAGGGTGGCTTCCAGCGAATTCTTCTTGAGCCCTTCATACCCTTTCTGGATGTCAAAGTTCCTGATCCCTTTAAAATACACATCGGCCATCCAGGCTGCGGCGTGGTTGCCCGTCATGCAGGGGTTGTCGCCATACAGAAGCGCAAAAGAAGGCATCCAGCCGGATTGTTCGTACATCCGGATATAAGAAGCCACTTTATCGGCCTCCATGGCGGGGTGCAGGATGGTGTGAAGGGGTTCGTCGGCCAGGTACATATCCCACATCCAGTTGTCTACATAAAAAGGGCGGGTATCTGTGTGCACGCGATGGTCGTAGGCGCTGTAGTACTTGCCACCCTCGGATATATTGACCATGCGCTCATAGGTGCGGTACAAAGCGGTGTAAAAAGTGCGCTTTTGTTGTTCTGTTCCACCTTGCAGCTGGACCTGTCCCAGGGTAGCTTCCCAGGTTGCCAGCGCCTTGTTTTTCAGGGCTTCGAAATTCCAATCGGTGATCTCTTTTTGCAGGTTTTGCTTCGCCTGTTCCAGGCTGATAAAGGAAATACCATAACGCAGGTCAACCGGCTGTGAACCGGCTGCCAGGTAGAGCAGCAGGCCCTTTTTATCCTGCTCACTCCGGTAGCGGGAACTATCGATGTCTGTATTGAGTTCGGCATATAAAAACGCTTCCATGCCGTTGAACCTTTCCCGGCCGGTTAAACTGCGTTTACCCTGCACCGTAATATCACCGATCTGGTTGATCACGTTCATGCGCAGAACGCGGGCAGCCTGTGCAGGAAACTTGCACCTGAAATAGCCGCTTTGCCGGGCCGGACTGAACTCCAGCTCCACTCCATTGTCTTCAAACCTGACCCCGTAATAATAGGGGGTTGTTTTCTCGTTGTCGTAGGTAAACCGTGTATTCCAGCTCCGGGCACTCTCCTCCCCTGTTACCGGCATCAGCGCAAATACATTGCCGTTGCGGTGTGAGTGCATGGTAAGCGGGAAGTAGCTGATCTGATCATCAAGCTGGTCTCTGCGAACCGGGTACATTCTGATGACGCTGTTGGGCAGGTGGGTGGTGGGGCGGGTAGGCTCCAGCAATTGCCCGACCCCGCCAATGGTCGGATCTACATACTGAACAACACCATTGGATGATTGGCCAAATCCACAGAAAGCTTGAGCCAGGAAGAAGGCCAGGACAGTTATTTTTTTCATACATATAAATTGCAGGCAAGCGGTTTTCATAAGATTACAGGAGGCTTCAGTGCACATACCTTGTATGCACATGCTGTATAATTACTGGTTCTTCAGCACTTCTTCGATGGGTTTGCCGATACATCCATTGGGTTCCTGGATGTGCAAAAGGGCAGCCAGCGTAGCAGAGATATCGGTCATGCCTGTATGCCGGTTGGTATGTCCTTTCTTGATGCCCCAACCCATCCAGAGGAGGGGAATATGTGCATCGTAGGAGTTCCAGGAGCCATGGGTGGTACCTGTGCCGGGATTGGCAGCCCCTGAATACCAACCTGGTTCGAAAGCAAATGTAATAACGCCGGAACGTTTGGCATTGTAACCGTTCCGTGCGCGGCTTTTGATCAGTTCAGGAGCACCTGATTCATCGGGATGGAGGTTGTCGATTACAAAGCTGATATGAGGTCTGGCTCTAAGTGCAATTACAATGTCTTTTCTAATGGCTTCTTCATCCAAATGAGAATCAGCAAGGGCTTTGTAATTCAGGTGCACCTGGTTGTTCATTAAGCTGCTTACCAGGCTTTTGGCTGCATATTTTTTCTCCAGCACATCGTTTAACTCCCGCTGTGTACCCGCATTGTCGAAATAGCCTGCAGGAATATTATGGTCAATCAGAAAACGGGCATTGTGTGCAGCACCATGATCGGCGGTTAAGAAAACGGTGTAATTGCCTTTGCCTACTTTGGTATCGAGATAAGTGAGAAAGCCAGCCAGGTCGCGGTCGAAGCGCAGGTATACGTCTTCGATCTCCAGGGAATTAACGCCCATCTTGTGACCTACATAATCGGTAGATGAACAGCTGACTGTCAGAAAATCTGTAACGACGTTTTTACCCAGTTCCTCATGCTCAACGGCAGCCTTGGCCAGATCGAACGTAAGGGTATTGCCATATGGCGTGCTGCGGATCAGGTCATAATTTTTTGGATTGATCAAACCCGATGTTTGTACCGGAAGCGCGGTGGTCGTACTTTTTCCGTACTTGCCTTCATAAGCGTTTTCATCAGGGGCACTTTGTACATAGGTTTTGGGATCGTAGAGTGGCTTCCAGTCTTGTAGCAGGTATTTTTGGGGCAGCTTCTGGTCATTGAATGCTTTCACCCATGCAGGCAGTTCTTTCATATAGTATGTGCTGGTGATCCAGTTGCCGGTAGAATCATCAAACCAGTATGCAGCATTCGCTGCATGTCCTGCCGGAAGGATGCCTCCCCGGTCTTTGAGTGCGATGCCAATTACTTTGGACCGGAAATTGGTAGCCAGTTTCAGTTCATCTGTAATGGTGCTGGTGAGCAGGTTGCGGGGTGACATTTTTCCGGCTTCCGAGAAGCTGCCGACTGTTTGCACCGATGAATCTTCCGTACAATACATTGTTTTGCCGGTTGCCTGTATGATAAAATCATTGCCGGCAATACCGTGTATGGCAGGCACCGATCCAGTGTACACGGTACTATGCCCGATGGCTGTTACTGTCGGGATGTAATCTATGTAGGTGTTTTCACAGGTAAACCCTTCACCCAATAAGCGTTTAAAACCATTGGGCTGGTAGCGGTCGTAAAAGCGGTAAAGATAATCCCAGCGCATCTGGTCAACCACAATGCCTACAACGAGTTTTGGCCGGGGGAGTGTTGTACCGGCAGGCGCTTGTGCAAAAGCAAGAGAGCCGGCTAAAAGGAACAGAAAGAAAAAAGCAGTCTTTCTCATACGATCGATTGTTTTGGATGACATCATTTTCAACAAATCAGCCCCGAATATAAAGGCCAAATAGAAATTCTACATTAAAAACATTTTATCATTTGGCAGACAGGCCATCCCGCTTTCAAAATAATAGGAAGAAACCAATTACAATCACCTGCCAAATAGCTTTGTACAACTTTTACACCGTCACGTTACTACAACACTTCCATAAATCATATAAATAATTATTTTTACGACAGCATAAGAATTTCACTCTATTATTCAAACCTAATTTTCAATGATTGTCTATGCGTACAATGTCTACCCTTTTTGCCCTGCTCTCTATTCCCGTATGTACATTAGCCCAGGATGGCGCCTTGGATCCCAGTTTCGGGACGGGCGGTAAAGCCTATGTAACTGCTCCTCTTTTAAACCAGACGCTTTCTAAAACCGTGGTGCAACCTGATGGAAAGACCGTGCTTGTAGGCCGCACGGTGGTTGACAACGGTTACACTTTTTCTGTGGCCCGTTTCAATGCAAACGGCCAACCGGATTCCAGCTTTGATGGCGATGGTGTTGTAACTACCATCCTGGAAGCAGGTTCACGAAATGATGAAGCAAAAACCGTTGCCGTTCAGCCCGATGGAAAAATCATTGCCGCAGGAAGAAGCAGCAGCAACTTTGCGCTGGTGCGGTACAATGTAAACGGCAGTCTGGATGCTACCTTCAACGGGACCGGCATCGTAAAAACTGCGCTGCCCGGTTCTTCCGACCTTTACTCCCTGGTTGTGCTGAGTGATGGAAAGATCCTGGCCGGAGGTACAAGCAATCCCGGTTCTACGCTCTCTGATTTTACCCTGGTACGCTACAATGCAAATGGCACGCCGGATGCCAGCTTTGACGGTGATGGCATCCTCACCACCGATGTTGCCGGCTCTTCTGCAGACATTGTATATTCTCTTGCCGTTCAAACAGATGGAAAGATTGTAGCAGCAGGATCAAGCAACAATGATATGGCGCTTGTACGTTACAACACCAATGGCACGCTTGACAATTCCTTTAACGGAAACGGAAAGCTCCTGATCGATTTCGGACTGAACGAAATCGCTTATTCTCTTTCGCTTCAGGCAGATGGTAAGCTGGTTGTAGCCGGTGTAAGCAATTCGGGTTCTATTTTTAATACAGCTGTAGCGCGCGTGCTCACTGGCGGACAACTGGACAACAGCTTTGATGGTGACGGCAAAGTCAGCACCGTTGTGGGAGAATCTGATCAATTCTATTCGGTCCTTGTACAACCGGATGCCAAGATCGTTGCCAGCGGAACCACTTACAGTGGCGGGTCAAGCGATTTTGTAGTGGTGCGTTATACTACCACTGGCACGCTCGACAATACGTTTGACGGAGATGGGAAACTTCCCATCGATATGGGCGGTGCTGAAGCATACGCCACCATTGCAAGCTGGAATGGAACCCTTGTAGCAGGCGGTTACACCAGCCGTCCTGGCCGGGATGCCGAGCTGGCTGTTGTGCGCCTGCTCAATCCTTCTGCAGCACCGGTTCTTCCCATCAAATTGATCAGCTTTACAGCCAACACCACAGGCCAAACCGTGAGCCTGACCTGGAAAACAGCCGGCACCGATCTGCACCATTTTGAAATAGAACAAAGCGGGGATGGCAGCAACTTTACCGCTGTGGGCACGCTGGCTGCACGCAATGGCGCTGACCAGCTGTATAACTATGCAGTAACCCAGGTTAGCTCCCTGGTAAAGTACTACCGTGTAAAAATGATAGAGAAGAATGGTACGTATACATACAGTGCTACGCTGGCCGCCAAAACGGACGACAGCAAAGCGCTGCTCTTCTTATCCAGCAACCCCGTTCGCAGTGATTTGAGGCTGCAGATAACGGCTGATGCAAACACGGTTTTGTCGATCGTGGATTCCCGTGGAGCCCTGATCATGAAGCGGCAAGGTTTTGCTACCGGCAGCAACTCGGTTAGCCTGGATGTATCCGCTATGGCGAAGGGTGTTTACTATGTAGTGGTTTCACAGGCTTCCGGTGTACAGCGGAAGGCGTTTGTGAAAGATTAGATTCTTTCCCTGCATAGGGAAGCAAGAAACATACATTCTGTCAGCCTGCCTGTTCTGGTACAGGCCTTGTTCTTGCTTCCCTATGTTATCATTTATTCAAACGGATGCGCAGTTGCTGGATGCGTATTCTGATACCGTTAGCCAGGTTTACCAGTCTATTTCTCCTTCAGTGGTGCATATCCGCAACAGGAGCAGCCGGGAAAAGGCTCGCAGCAACAGCGAAAAGGCCGAATCAACTGGTTCAGGATTTATTATTTCTTCCGATGGCTATATTATCTCCAACCACCACGTAACAGCTGATGCGCAGGAGCTTTCTGTCACCCTTGACGACGGCACAACCCACCGGGCAGAAGTCAAAGGCAGCGATCCTTCAACGGATATTGCCGTATTAAAGATCGACGGCCGTCATTTCAAAGCCCTCCATTTCGCAGATTCCGATGGGCTCAAACCCGGCCAGATCGCCATTGCGATCGGCAATCCTTATGGTTTGCAGCAAACCGTAACAGCGGGCGTTGTCAGCGCCGTAGGCCGCAGTTTGCGTGCAGGCAATGGCCGCCTGATCGATGATGTGATCCAGACGGATGCAGCCCTGAACCCGGGTAATTCCGGTGGGCCCCTGCTCAACTCCGCCGGTGCAGTGATCGGCGTCAACACAGCTATCATCAGCGCCGCGCAGGGCATCTGCTTTGCCGTATCATCCAACCTCGCCAGTTCTATTGCCGGACAGCTCATCATCAGAGGTAAGGTTACCCGCGCACTCATCGGGGTAGCCGGACAAACCGTCACGCTCACCCCCCGCATGCGGGAATACAATCACCTGAAAAACAGATCAGGTGTATTTGTATTTGAGGTCATGAAGCTCAATGCCCTGAACCACCGCAAGATCCTCTACGGCGACATCATCGTAGCCTTCAACGGCAAACAGGTAGAAAGCATCGACGGCCTGTTCAAACACCTGACCGAAGAAACCATCGGCATACCCGCCCAGATCAGCCTTCTGCGCGAAGGCAAACTGGTGCATGAAATGATTATACCGGAGCCTGCGAAGAATTAGATCGTCTGGAACCATGATTTACAGAAGTGGAGGGATTGTAAATCATGGTTCCAGACAGTCCAGCCTTATTTCTCCGGCGGTGCAGGGCTGATAGAAGTCCAGCCGCCATCTACAACAAGGGTCTGGCCTGTGATGTGACGGGATGCCGGTGATAGAAGGAAGAGGGCTGCGTGTGCTATATCCTGCACTGTGGCGGGCCTTCCCATGGGTGTGAGGGAGGACCATACATTGTTGTAGCCGGGAAATGACAGGGTGCGTTCTGTGAGCGTGGCACCGGGAGCAATGGCATTGATGTTTATATGGAAGGGAGACAACTCAATAACAAGGTTTTTTGCCAGCATCTCCAAGCCGGCCTTTGTCATAGCATAAGCTGCCAGGTCTTTGTGGGCCTGGTGACCGGTTACGCTGCTCACCAGCAGTACGCTGCCACCCTGCTGCTGCTTTTTCATCTGGTTGGCCGCGGCCTGGGTCAGGTAAAAGCTTCCGCCTAGATTTAGTTTTACCACTTTCTCAAAACTTTCTTCCGGGTAACTAAAAAAGTCGCCGTACAAGGAAAGGCCGGCATTGGCAACAGCCAGCGACAAGCGGCCAAACCGCTCTACCGCAAATTCTACCATGCTGCGGATCAATGATACGTCTGCTGCATCACCCGACATCGCCATACAAGTGCCACCCTCTGCAACAATCGCGGCAGTAGCCTGGCTGGCAAGTACCGGATCGGCATCATTGAGCAGTACCGAAGCTCCCTCCAGGGCCAATTGCTGCGCAATCTCAAAACCAATCCCCTGTCCTGCTCCTGTAACAATGGCCACTTCGTCTTTGAATAGTTTGCTTGTCATCTTGTATTTTTATTGCAGGCTCCCCTGCTTCGGTATTCCAGTTGCAGATCTACGTATATACATAGCTGTTTCTTTCAGCCCTGATCTTGTTCAGGTAATCTCCGAACAGGATACCGGTTATTTTTCTGGTTGCTTTGTTGACAAATAAAGTGAATCTGTTTTTACTTCCATAGATCAATCCGACCGTACGCAAAATAGCGATCCTTCTGTAAAAGCCGATATTGCCCCTGTTCAACGATTTGTTCTTGGATGCAGCACCATAATGGATAAACGAAGACCTGAACCGGTCCGGAAGAACAGCAAATCTGCAAGAATGATTAGTCCGCAGGTCGTCCTGAAAATAGGCAGCAGAATCATAGGCCCGGACTTCCTCCCCGCTTGATTGTGTTTCATAATAATAGTGGGAACGGGAACTCAGGGCAAACGCTTCTTTGCGGTAAATACAAAACCAGGTGTGGTTGCGCTCATTCAAGCGGACGTAGCGCTTTGAATAAGATTCATAGATCAGGGCCGTGCTGCTGTAGCAACTGCTGGCGGCAATCAAGTCTGCATGCTGCTGAAGCTGGCTGAACAGGTAGAAATAAAAATCTGGATGAAGCACTTCAAAATCTGCATCAACCGTAGCCACAAATGGCGTATCAAATTTCTGCAGTTCGGTGCTCCATAACTCGTCGTAGCTCTCTGCATAATCGTCATAACTTCTTACAATGCCTTCCGGCGAAACAAGTGGCTGTCCGGGATAAGGCAGGAAAGATGCTTTGATCTTGTCAGCATTGTCAAACAAGATCGTATAAGGATGGGCCTCCCATTTTTTCTTATACCTGCGGATGTTTTCTTCAGACAAACAGTTCAGGTAGATGTACAACACAAAATCCTGGTATCCGAAAAGCACCTGCTGATCATAAATTTTCTGGTAGCTCCGGATGGAAAAATCCGCGATCATACAGTCACGGTTGGTGACAAGCATAAACAAGGTGACCTGTTTCTCTTTTTTCATCATGACAAACGTAAATCTACACCAACTTAAGGAAACAAAAGGGTCAGGTCAACCTTCAACAAAAACCGTATTTTAGTGTGCTATGAAACAAATCAACTGGGGCATCATTGGTTGCGGAGATGTAACGGAAGTTAAAAGCGGCCCGGCCTTTAACAAGGTCGCGAACTCTTCCCTGGTGGCCGTAATGAGAAGGGATGCGGCAAAGGCAGCAGACTATGCTGCCCGGCACGGGGTTCCTGCATGGTACAACCAGGCAGACCAGCTGTTAAACGACCCCGACGTAAATGCCATTTACATCGCCACCCCGCCCGACTCACACGAAGCTTATACGCTGGAGGCGCTCAAATCGGGTAAGCCTGTGTATGTAGAAAAACCCATGTCACTAACTGAAGCATCTTGTTTGCGTATGCTTGAAGCCGCCAGCAAGTATGGCACCAAGCTAACCGTTGCCCATTACCGGCGCGCACTGCCCCTCTTCAATAAAGTAAAAGAATTGCTGGCTGCCGGTGCCATCGGCAAGGTGTTGTTTGTGAAGATTGATATACTGCAACCCGCCAAGAACGGGATTGCAGTAGACATGGAAAACAATTGGCGGATAGATCCCGCCATCTCCGGGGGCGGTTTGTTTCATGACCTTGCTCCGCATCACCTGGACATTATGATCTGGCTGTTCGGACCCCTAAAAAGCGGGCACGGCTATTCAGCCAATCAATCCGGCGCATCGCAGGCTGATGACATTGTAACGGGCGAGCTCTTGTTTGCAAATGGCGTGCTGTGCCAGGGCGTATGGTGCTTCCATGTTCCTGCAGCAGAAAGCAAAGACAGCTGCGTGATCATGGGCTCTCAGGGAAAAATTGAATTTTCGTTCCACAAAGACCAATGCCGTCTGGTAAAAGGCAACGAGACAGAAGAATACACCCTGAAAAGTCCGGCCCATATTCAACAACCCATGATTGAACAGGTGGTCCGGTACTTCAGGGGGGAAGGCCCCAATCCCTGCCCGGCAGAAGACGGCGCAACCGTGCTGCGGATCATGGATACCTTTACACTGTCTAAACCCCTGCTGTAGCTTGCCTGATTAAAAAGTATACCGTATCCCCAGTCCGCCCCAGCTTCCGGCAAAGCCCCTGTTCTCGCCAAACTCAAAAGAGGGCTGCCAGTCGATGGACAAGTTCAGCGGTGCTTTGTTGATCTTGTAATCCAGTCCGAGCACCCCGTCAATACCTCCTACTGTCCGGTTGTCGGTATAGTATTTCCGGTCGTAAAAGCCTACATGCACGCCAGGACCAACATACCATTTCAAACCGGGTGCGCCTTCTATGTTGCCGTGTATCTCATACAAACCGGTTATCCTTGTTCCCTGCCGCCAGAAATAGCCGATTACCTCAATTGCCTTGTTGGGCGCTGCAAAAGTTTTCAGCGAAATACCTGCCCCATCCCACACTTTCAAACCCAGGGCTGTTTTGTAGCTATGGCCCATGCTTTGCGACCGGGCAGTCGTGGATAGTATGACCGCCAGCAGAAAAAGAAAGAAGACTCTCATCATAACAACAGGTTTAGAAGAAAACGCAGCAAAAGATCGTTTATTACACACTTGTTCTATTTGCCTGGAAGAGATTTTCACCTGAAACAATCCGTACATTGCTGACTATTTCATACCTATATCCGCTGTACATGTCTGAACTGCTTTATACAAAGATCCGTAGCATTGTAGAAATCGATAAAGAAGCATTTACTTACTTCAGCAGTTTATTTGTTCCCAAAAAGGTGCGCAGGAGGCAGTACCTGCTGCAGGAAGGGGATGTGTGCAAGTACCAGGCCTTTGTTGAAAAAGGAATGTTGCGGTCCTACACTGTTGACGAAAAAGGGAGCGAACACATCCTGCAGTTTGGATCGGAAGGCTGGTGGATGGCTGACCTATCGAGCTATCTCACGCAAGAACCGTCGTTTTTAAACATCGATGCCTTGGAAGATACCAGTGTATTGCTTTTAAGTAAACCGCACTGGGAGCAAGCCATGAAACATGTACCTGCCCTGGAGCATTATTTCCGGATCATCCTGCAGAACCATCTGGTCGCTACCCAAAAAAGGCTCCTGCAATCACTGACAGAAACCGCAGAAGAAAAATACAACCGGTTTCTCCAAATCTATCCGGCCTGTGTGCAGCGTCTGCCCCAGCACCAGATCGCTTCTTACCTGGGTGTTTCCCGGGAAACCCTGAGCCGCATCCGTAAACAGGTGGCCGACCGTTCTTAGTGTGATCTACATCACAATTATTTATTGCGCCAGCTCAATGAGAAATAGCCTGATGCCGAAGTATTTTTGTATCACAAATCTTAAACAAATAAAACAAAACAACCATGGCAATTCAATGGAAAATAGACCCGGCACATTCTGAGATTCAGTTCAAGGTTAAACACCTGATGATTACAACTGTAACCGGTTACTTCAAACAATTTGACCTGAATGTAGAAACGCTTACAGATGATTTTTCTACAGCCCAGAAGATCGATTTCACTGCAGACATCAATTCAATAGATACCAACAATACCCAACGGGATACCCACCTGAAATCAGCCGATTTCTTTGATGCAGAACAATACAGCCAACTGCAGTTCACCGGCACCCGCTACGAAGCAAACGGCGATGAAGCCCAGCTGCATGGCGACCTGACCATCAGGGGTGTCACCAAACCGCTTACCCTGCGCGTAGAGTTCGGTGGCATCGTGGTTGACCCCTGGGGCCAAACAAAAGCAGGCTTTACCATTTCAGGCAAGATCAGCCGGAAAGAATTCGGCCTTACCTGGAACGCAGTTACTGAAGCAGGACAGGTTGTGGTAAGCGACGAAATAAAAATTCATGCAGAAGTACAGGTTGTAAAACAAACAGCACCGGTAACCGCATAATACTCGATCATGGAAAACAGGATATTAGGTCTGCATCACATAACCGCGATCGCAGACGGGGCGCAGCGCAATTATGATTTTTATACAAAGGTGCTCGGGCTCAGACTGGTAAAAAAGACGGTGAACTTCGACGATCCCGGCACCTACCATTTTTATTACGGCGACGAAGCAGGCAGTCCGGGAACAATCCTGACATTCTTTCCCTGGGAAGGCATTGGAAAAGGACATGCAGGCAGCGGCATGGCAACACAGATTGGCTATTCAGTGCCGGAAGGGAGTCTCCCGTTTTGGACAGACCGCTTTAAGCAGCTCAATGTAAAACACGAAGAAGTAATTGAACGCTTCGGTGAACAGGTTCTTTCTTTTCAAGATCCGGATGGGTTACAGCTGGAGCTGGTTGTTCCTGTAGCGGATGATTCCAGAAAAGCTTGGGAAACCCACGAAGTAAAAGCAGCCGTAGCAACCAAAGGCTTCTACAACGTTACGCTGACCGTCAGAAACCACACTCCTACTGCCAGCATTCTTACCAATATACTTGGTTATACCCTGCTCAGGCAGGAAGGCAACCGCTACCGGTTTGTGACCGATGCGCTGGATACAGCCTCGGTGGTAGATATTGTTGAAGCGCCCGGCTTGGCACCCGGACGCGGTGCGGCCGGCACCAATCACCATGTGGCGTTCCGTGTCAAAGACGACAATATCTTAATGGAATTCAGGGAAAAGATCGCCCGGGCAGGACTGAGCATAACGCCCAAAATAGACCGCGATTATTTCTTTTCGCTTTACTTCCGGGAACCAGGCGGCATCTTGTTTGAGCTCGCTACCGACAACCCGGGTTTTACTCGGGATGAACCGCTGGCCGAATTGGGAACCCAGCTCAAGCTGCCCAAGCAATACGAAAAAAGCAGGCAACAGATTGAAGAAGCGCTGCCTGCTTTACACAGTTGAAAAGGGATAAGTGGTTGATTGTTGATATGGTATAGAATTGCTTTTCGACATAGCAGTATTGGAATGTGGCAACAGGACGGAACAGGTTCCTTTTGCCACATTCCTGTTATTGTAAAACCACTTTGCGGATCACCTTCATAGCCGGTTCAGATACGTATACTGTTTTTCCGTCGGGAGTGGATGCCAATCCGCCAATGGTTCCAAAGGCAGCCGTTTTTTCTGTTCCATCTCCATAAGCATTGCTGGTGCCTACCAGCGTAAACACTTCTTTTTTGTCTTTTACCACCCGCAGGGCAGGTGAATTTTGCCAGCCACCTTTGCCATAAGTGTTAAAGAAAATAAGTGAGCCATCCTGTGAGCAGCTGACCTGCAGTACGCCATTGGCTCTTGCTTTGGTAGATACAGGTCCGTCTACTTCTTCTCCGTAGTTGGGAACTTTGCGGAGCATCAGGGATGACACCATTCCGGCGGGTGTTACCATGCGCAGCTCATAATTTTTTGCATCTGCCACATAAATGGTTCCCTGGGCATCGGATGCGATATCGTACACACCGGAACCAAATGTAGCTGTTTCGCCTTGTCCGTCTGCAAATGGCCAGCTCTCTCCGCTGCGCGAGGCAAGTGCTTTTCCAACAAACTGCTTGACCGTACCTGTTGTAGACGAAGCCGGGTTCAACACGATCTGGTGCATCGTGGCCCAGAAAGTATTAAAAAAGTAAATCTCCCCGCTCTTGCCAGTTGCAATCCCATTGGCACCATCAAAATGATCGCTGCTGTTTAAGGAACCTGTGGCATTGCCGCCATATGTACGTTCTGCAAGGACTGTTTTCTTCACCCCATTGCCACCGGGTTCTATCTTGATGAGGTCGTTCTCTGCCGTCACCAGGTACAAGCTGCCACCGGCTCCAGGCGCCAGGTCCATGTCCAGGATCTCGCTCCAGCGGCTAATTACACCCAGCGGCATGTAAGTGGCTACATTGTTCTGCTCATCGATGCTCCGCACAACGGTCCCATCCGCCACATAAAGCAGGTGGTTGCGGTTGTCGTACACCATTTTTGTCGGGTTCCAGAAGCGGGCATGACTGCCGTTGCCATCTTCTGCACTGCCCTGGTCTTGCAGTTTACCGGCTATTGTAGTAACAGTTACTTTATAACCGCCAGAACTGCCTGTACCGGTAGGGTCGCCGGGATCTGATCCGGGCTTGTTATCCTGTGGTTTTGTACAGGAGGTCGTCAATGTAAGTACGGCCATCACAAAGATTGATTGCTTCATGAATTGATATAATTTCATGGATCTGTGTTTTTTATTTTTTACATATCGTTAAGTGGATTGCAAGAAGGATACGGGAGGGCTTGCTGCAAAAGCAATACACCCCTTTGTTTCCCGGATGCAATGCAAAGCTGCCTATATTCACCGCGCAAAAAATAACAGGAAGAACGAATTGAAATTTTTGCTGCATCAATCAGCAGTTTTTGTTACAAATTGAAGTGAGCGGGATTTATAAAACTGAAATCGGGAGACGATCAACTAATAAGACAACCAGACAATCGATGATCAGGATAGAAACTCTGTATGCACATGCAGCCCGGTATTTTGACGCGATCGCACCGCATGAAATATAGCAGCAGAAACCAGGTTTGCTATAGAAAACGGCTTCTATAACTGCCTTATCTTTTTCTTCCGGCAAGCATTCCAAAACAGAAGCAACAAACCATTCAACAACTCATTATGTCAGAAAAAAACACATGGAGTGATAGACTCAAAAAACGTTATCAATCTAACATGCGGAAGATCTAATACCATACCCCTAAATTCAATTCGATATAACAGGGCAGATAAACAACAATGCTCTTTTTTCGTTTGCAGAAATACAAGCCGGTTGTGTGGCGGATCATACAAGCCAACTTTCCGATCAGGTTTTACGGGTTCACACCGGATCGCGTTTGCCCTTTCTCCGGATATTGTACTTGTGCCGGACCCAGATGCCTGCAATTACGATCGTCGGGATTTTTGTAAACAGCAGCACAAAAGCAACTACCGGACTGATAAAAGAAATGCCCACACCTACCAGTCCGTTCAACATATCCAGGTTGCAGAAAAGGCGGATGCGGCTGTCGAGCGGGGCATGGAGCTTTTCGCGGTCCACCAGGTTTCGATCTGAGGCGTAGTCCCAGATCCAGTTCTGGAAAAAGGCGATCAGCAGTACGTTGGAGCTGTACACACAGATCGCAGGTGCATCAAAGAAATAATTGCTGACAAGAGAAGTAGAAAAAGGCAGCAGGACAATAAACAGGAGCCACAAGGTGCAGATCCACAGAAGCCGTTCGTCGATCTTTTTGATGTAAACAAAGAACATGTGGTTGGTCTTCCAGAAATTGGCGATGTTAAAGAAAGAAAGCAAAAAGGCTGTCAGTGTTCTCCACTGGTTCCAGATGTCTGCGAACCGGAGATGCCCGGATTCGGTCCGTTCTATCCGGATGTCGAGCGCCAGTAAGGTGATGGCTATAGCCACTACAGCATCGGAGAAAAAAACAAGTCTTTCCAGCTGAAGGCTTTTTTCTTCTAGGGGTCTTTTTTCCATTCGTCAGCAAAATTTTTCGTGTTCTAACCTGTGTACGGAAAAACTTCAAACAGCCCCCCTTTCATTTTTCCTGCTCAACAAAAAAGCGATGCTTATCGGTGTAAACCGGGAGAGCTGCTAACTCATCTCAGGGTTCATACTGCAGGTAAATCAGGCCTGTATCATATTTGCGCAAGTCCGTCAGCTTGAAATCGGTGTATCCGGCGCGTTCAGGAAAAAGCTGGCGCCCGCCACCAGTCGTTGTCGGGCAGATTTGCAGGTGGTACTCGTCGATCAAATTTTCTTTCATCAGCAACTGGGCCAGAGAGATGCTACCCCATAGAACCATGTTCCCTCCCGGCTGTTTCTTCAGCTTGCTGATTTCCTGCACGGCGTCACCCGGTACAATGGAGGCAGCGGGCCAGCGGCCCCAGGGTGCTTCTTTAAGGGTATTGGAAAACACCAGCTTGGGCAGACTATTGAGCTTGTCGGCAATGATCTCCTGGTTGGTGGTAGCGGCAGGCCAGTATTCAACGAATAGCTCATAGGTGACCCGGCCCAGCAGCACGGTATCAACGGTATCAAGAAAGCGCAGCTGGTGCTCATCTGCATAGCGGTTTGCTTCCGTAGCAGGGAAAAAGTCGAGCTGGCCGTTTTTGTCCGAGGCATAGCCATCAAGCGAGATCCATTCTTCAAGGATGAGTTTTCGCATAGCAGGTGTTTTTGTGGAAAGCAATGTCTAGTTCTTTTTTTTCGATGCCTTGGCATGTTTGTTAAAATCCAGGCAGCGTTCTATCCAGAAGTTGAAATCATCCTTTGAGCGGAATCCTTCCGGGGCAACATAACAGTATCCTTTCAGCACCCTTCCCTTCATCACCATTTCTTCGAATCCGCTTCTCTCAGCCATCACATCCGTAAGCGCCGGATCAAAGCGGCACATGAGCCGATTGCCGCTGACGTTCACGCACATCTTACCGTTCACCATAAACGCCAGCCCGCTGAACATCGTCTTTTCTTCTACCTCCGGCAGGTGCGCCACCGCTGCACGAACCCTTGCCGCCAGCATTTCATCATATGCCATAATGAGCCATGTTGGTTTTGTAAAAGGGTGGTGACAGGCCTCTTTCATGAATCACTTACGGATACCTGATCCCATCACCGCTGCATAAAGTTAACTATTCAATCAACAACCCGTTCATAGGCGGAGCAACTTACGGCTTCACTTAAAAGAGAGCGAGTTCTATTGAAATCAAATGCTGAAAGCGCAGCGACCTGTATGATAACAAACAGAATAAGCGAGAGGCAGAAAAGTCGCATGCAGTTACCGGCTGCATACCGCATGCTGTCTCTTACTTCATCGATGGCTGGGGAACAGCTATTGCCAGCTCTTTGCCAATCAGGGAAAAGTATAGATTTTGTAACTGATGCATAAAATAGATCGGTACAGACTTTGGTAAGGAGGTGATCAAACCGGCATACGTTCCGTTGAAGTAGATGATGAATTTGGAATCATCCACACTCCATTTGCTCATGGAGTCGGAGATCATGCCCACTTTTCTAAAATGAGCGTACCGCAACGCTTCCTCGCTGATCAGCCAGCCCTTCACCTTGCCGGATCATCCGTACCAAGTAAAGAAAGTTATGTATTCCGCGAACCATTGGTTGCGATAGCCTTTATTAGCCCGTGGAATTTCCCCTTTTATCTTTCCATGCGCTCAATCGCGCCGGCCATTGCCTGCGAAAATACATTTTTGTGTATATTGGACTTGTACTTACAAAGTATACTGTTAGCAGCAATCCATAACTTTCATTATATTTTTAAAGCGTGAAACCTTCTCTGCACGGGAAGGAAAACCTATTTTCGGAACAGACATAAAATTTTTCCTTATGACCAAAACAGCGTTGTTGTTTATTCAGGGGGGAGGCGAAGGAGCATACGATGAAGATAAAAAGCTAGCCGTATTTTTAGCAGACAATCTGAAGGATCAATATAAGATCGAATACCCCAGAATGCCGGACGAAGGCAATCCTAATTATGAAACTTACAAAGCAAAAATACTGGAAGAACTAAAGAAGATCGATACGAAAGTTGTTTTGGTTGGACATTCGGTGGGTGGCTGCTTTTTGCTCAAATACTTATCAGAGGAAAAGATTGACAATCAGATTACGGGTATATTTCTTATAGCTACGCCGTTTTGGGGAAAGGAAGGTTGGCAACATGAAGGTTTCAGGCTGAGCCGTGATTTTGCGCAGAAACTGCCTGTTGAAACGCCCATGTTCTTTTATCATGGTACAGATGATGAAACAGTCCCATTCTCCCATCTTGCATTGTATGAAAAAGAGCTTCCCCGCGCCAGGTTCCGGAAAATAGCTGGCCGGGGGCACCAGTTAGACAATGATTTAGCTGAAGTTGTTCAGGACATTCGAAGTGTAAGCAACAACATACCCGGATAAATCCACCCAATCTATGTTCACATTCAAAACAAAATAAATGAGACTGCTTTTTTCACTGCCAGGTGGCGCGGAATGGATCATCATTTCTGTTGTGTTACTGATAATTACAGGAATTTTTTACCTGATCACCTTACAAGCCACTTTTGATGCCATCTCTCCTGAGAACAGGGAAATGCCTTCAGGCAATGTTTGGCTTTTGCTCATTCCCCTATTTGGCCTTTATTGGCATTTTGTGATCGTACATAAATTGGCAGAGTCCATAAAAGCAGAAGCAATTACGAAAAGTGTACTAACCCCGTATTAACTGGACAGATTTTTTGGAACGGTTTGAGCGCTTCGATCACGCTGGTCTTCAAAGATACCAAACTCTTGTTCCCTGACTATTTTATCCACTAAACGGCTC
>JADCRZ010000119.1 GCA_015069695.1 Williamsia sp. | reverse complement strand
AGGACGAGCAAGGAGGCGGGTATAGAGGTGCAGGTGCGTCCGCAGCAAACGCCCTTGTCGTTCAGCCAGGAGCGGCTGTGGTTCATCCACCAGCTCGAAGGTAGCATCCAGTACCACCTGCCTTATGTGTTGAGATGGCAGGGCCCTTTGGATAGGCCTGCTTTGTCCCAAGCTTTTCAGTACATCATAAACCGACATGAAGTTCTGCGTACCGTTATCTTGTACCAGCAAGAGCAACCTTGGCAGCACATAAAAGACGAAAAAGGCTGGACGTTGCAGGTAACTGACGAAACACTGTATATAGATGATCCGCAGGCACTGCAGCACTACGTCCGCATGCTTGTTGAAACCCCCTTTGATCTGTCGAATGATTATCCGCTCCGGGCTGCCCTGATCAGAATTGGCCGGGAAGACCACATGCTCGTTGTCACCATCCATCACATAGCGGCCGACGGATGGTCAATGTCGGTGCTGGTAAAAGAACTGCTTGAAGTATATACCGCATTATCAGAGGGTCGTGCGGCTGAACTTCCTTCCCTGAAGATACAGTATGCAGACTATGCTATCTGGCAAAAAAGAAATTGGGAGAATGGCAAAGCGCTGGCATCACAACTGCAATACTGGAAGGAGCGCCTTCAGGGTGTCAGCATCATGGAGTTGCCAACTGATCACCGGCCGCCAGCTGTTCCAAGCAGAAGGGGAGCTGCCGTCAGCTTTGAGACAGACGGACAATTGTTGGAAGCTTTAAAGCTATTGAGTCATCAACAGGGTACAACCCTTTTCATGACCTTGCTGGCGGCCTTTGCGGTTCTGTTGCGGCGCTACAGCGGAGAAACAGATATTTGTGTGGGTACTCCTGTGGCCAACCGCAACAGGCAGGATACTGAGGACCTGATCGGCTTTTTTATCAATACCCTTGCACTTCGCATTGATCTTAGCCAAGATCCGACCTTTATCCAATTGCTGCAACAGGTTAAAGCAACTACGCTGGAAGCATATGAACACCAGGAAGTCCCTTTTGAGAAAGTTGTAGGGATGGTTGCCAATGAGCGGAATGGAACACGCAATCCTTTATTTCAGGTATTGTTCAGCATGCACAACACACCGCAGATACCTGAATTGCGGATCAAAGGCGTGTGCTTACTGGTAGAAGATTACCAGCCTGCTACTTCACAGCTTGATATGAGCTGGAACATAACCAACACTTTGGCAGGTATGCACCTGTCGGTGGTATATGATACAAGTCTGTTTGCTGAACAAAAGATCAAAAGGATGGGCATGCATTTCATGCAGTTGCTCAAGAGTGCCGTACGATCAGCTGCTCAGCCCATCAGCTCATTGGCCATGCTCAGCAGCGTGGAAGAACACCAGTTGGTAGTACAATTCAATGATACCAAAAGAAAAGAAAACGAACCCGCCACCATTGTCACTTTGTTTGAAGAACAGGTAGTCCGAACACCTGACGCCCCTGCACTGGTCTTTGAAGACCATCAATTAACCTATTTTCAATTGAATGAAAGAGCCAATCAACTGGCCTGGCACTTAAAAGCAAGGGGGGTAAAAAGGGAAACACCGGTTCCTATCTGCATGGAACGGTCGATCGACATGAGTGTAGGTATCCTGGCTATTTTAAAATCAGGAGGAGCTTATGTGCCTGTGGATCCTGGTTATCCCCCTGCCAGGATTTCCTATCTGATCAAGGATGCCGGAGCCTGGTTGATGATCTGCGATGAAAGCAGCCGTAAGAAGCTGGAGGCGATAGAACAGGAGGGTGTAAGTATGATTGTGCCGGCCGAAGAGGAATTGATCAGCAGGCAGGAAACCACCAATCCCGAAGAAATTATAAGAGGCAATCAACTTGCCTATGTTATCTACACATCAGGTTCTACAGGAAAGCCCAAAGGTGTCATGATAGAGCATGCAAGCCTGAGCAATTACCTGGTCAACACCCATACCCGCTACCTGGAAGACACAGCAGGTGCCGGAAGCTTTGTGCATCTCCCATACAGTTTTGATGCATCGCTCACTGCCTTGTTTATGCCGCTGCTCGCAGGAAAGCTGGTCGTGATCAGCAGCAAGCCTTCCATGCAGGTATTCGATGACCCGAATCTTCATAAATACGCTCCATACGACTTTATCAAAATTACACCGTCACACCTGGACTTGCTGCGCCCGAAGATGCGCCTGGAGTCAGGTAAATTGCTGACGAGAAGACTGGTCATAGGCGGGGAGGCACTACAAAGCAGCCAGCTGCAATTCCTGCTTGAGGAAGGTTGGAACGTCCAGGTGGTGAATGAATACGGACCCACGGAGGCTACCGTAGGAAGTAGTGTGTACTGCTTTGAAACAGCCCAGGAGATGCAGTGGAATGATACAGGAAAAACCGTTCCGATCGGTAAACCGATTGAGCAAGCAGAAATATACATACTCGGAAAGGAAAAAGAACTATTGCCCATTGGTGTACCTGGAGAAATATGCATCGGGGGAGCAGGCGTGGCACGGGGGTATTTAAAGAGAGGAGAGCTGACAGCAGAAAAATTCGTAAAGAATCCATATAGCAAAGAAGGATCGAAACTGTACAGAACGGGTGATACTGGAGTGTGGATGGAAGATGGAAATCTGCAGTACATAGGCCGGCAGGATGAACAGGTAAAGATCAGGGGATACCGGATAGAATTGGGAGAGATAGAAAATGTGCTGAAAGAAAGCGGTTTGGTAAATGAAGCCATCGTTGTAGCCAGGGAAGATGCAACAGGAACAAAGCGCTTGGTTGCATACATCGTGGAAAAAGAAGGGATTGATAAAGCAGCGCTGCAGCAATACGCCCACACAGCATTACCGCATTACATGGTGCCTGTACAATGGGCGGTGATAGAAGCAGTCCCGCTGACGGTAAATGGAAAGGTTGACCGCAAAGCGCTCCCCGATCCGGGTGGGCCAATGCATTCCTACAACAGGTATGTTGCCCCCCGAAGTGAGAAAGAAAAGGTCCTCGCATCTATATGGCAAGATGTCCTCAAACTGGAGCGCGTAGGAGTGGAGGATGATTTTTTCAGCCTGGGTGGATATTCCCTGTTGGCACTCCGGCTTATCTCGCAGGTTAGAAATTTCTTCGGAGTTGAATTACAAATCAGTGACATCTTTACTCATCAAACGATCTCCGCACTGGCTCAGCATCTGGCACCAGACTCCAGTGCAGAAGTACTGCCCCCGCTAAAAGAAGTGCAGCCCAGGCCGGAGCACATTCCCTTGTCCTTCAACCAGGAACGCCTGTGGTTCATCGACCAGCTCCAAGGCTCTATCCACTACCATGTGCCTGCTCTT
>JADCRZ010000118.1 GCA_015069695.1 Williamsia sp. | reverse complement strand
TGGTAACGCGCAATGCCTGCATCACTCATTTGAAGCAGCTCAAAAGAAGGATGGTCTCCCACAGAGAAATTGGCTATTTATCCCCATGGATCCAACCCTATTGTCTTTTCAGAAAAACAATAAGAATATCATCGTAGAGACTCGCTTATTTTTTACCATTTATGCGAGTCTATGCAAGCGGACCATCATTACAATAATTCCGATATTTTATTGCAGGATTTTAAGTCCGGTAATACTGCTGCGCTTCAGACTCTGTATAATCTACATTACAAAGCTCTCTGGTACTTCGCAAATCGCTTACTGGGCGATGCTGAACAGGCTGAAGACATTGCAGCTGAGACTTTTATTAAGCTTTGGAACACGCGGTACCAATTTAAGCAGTTAGAAAACATTCGTCCGTTTTTGTTTGTGGTAACGCGCAATGCCTGCATCACTCATTTGAAGCAGCTCAAAAGAAGGATGGTCTCCCACAGAGAAATTGGCTATTTATCCCCATGGAGTGAAGAAGATGTGAGCAATGAACAAATCAGGGCTGAACTGGTGCAGGAAGCGTTACTTCAGGCTGAAGCAATGCCGCCACAAATGAAAAAGATATTCAGCTTGTTCTATGTAGAGGGTAAAAGCCTCTCAGAAATTGCAGATGACCTTCATGTTTCGATCAATACCGTCCGCTCGCAAAAAGTCAACGCCCTGAAAAGGGTAAGAGATGCTTTTTCAAAGAAGGGTTTGATAGTAAGATGTATCCTATTATTGCTGCTCTTCAGATGATCGGACAAGCAAACCCGATGTTGGTTTTACTTAATAAAAGTATCACCTCATGTAAAGATATAAGTTACCTTATTTTCCATAAGCCCACCTAAGCAATTCTTTACTGATAAACTCCGATCTGTTGTCTACCCAGTATGAGACCAGGTATGACTATGACGTTCGTCAGGTACATAAAATCTTTAATAGTAAATAGGTGATGTCAATGCTCAAGACCATTTGAGCTAGAGGTATTCAATCCATTATTTCCTTTTATATCACATACCCCATAAATGGGGTGGAGAAGCTTTTCATTTTAACCTAGCTTTATTGCCTCCTACACTGTTCGTGTCAGAATCGATCTGTCAAGTTTTTTATAGAACCTAAGACCTGACAGGTTTAGATGTTTTGCACTCAGTAAAATCAGGGAACCGCATATGCTTATTGTGCAGGCTAAGAAACTGTACAGCAAAGAACCTTTCTGAATTGGTTGCGTGTCATTAAAATATAGTAGAAGTCAATGTTGTTTCCGTCAGCGTTCAAGCATGACGTGGTTTTGTTTTGACTCTATGGTCATATAATTTATTGCAAATTTAAAAGGGCTGCCGCTTCATCACAGCGTGCTGGTCTTTTGTGTACCCAGATCAGCCGGAACCTGAAACCTTACGTCCATGTGACATCCATTATCTAACATAAAACGTGCTTCCAATGAAAAAGATCTACTTGCCTCTTTTCCTCATGTTCCTGTTTACATGCACTCTCAACCTCTTCGCTGCCACCAAGCCCGGACTTCACTACAGCTACTACGAAGGTAACTGGAGTACGCTGCCGGACTTCAATACGCTCTCTCCCCTGGAAACCGGTACTTCATCCAACATCGATCTGGGGGTCCGCAACCGGGATACCACCTATGCCTTTCTCTGGCAGGGGTACATCTCCATCCCGGTCAGCGGCAACTATACTTTTGAAACTTCCTCCGACGATGGAAGCAGGCTTTACATCGGTCAGTATTCCTACAGCTCAACGCCACTGGTTAACAATGATGGTTTGCATGGCACCCAGTCGGTCAGTCAGTCCACTTACCTGACTGCAGGCCTGCACCCTATTGCCATTTCCTTCTTCCAGGGGTTCCTGGATGGTGTGATGAATGTTTACTGGACTTCCTCCGATGCAGGCATCAGCCGGCAACTCATTCCTGACAATGCTTTCAGCTATTTTGCCCCTCCGACTGTCAACAGCACCAACACCGGGCTAAGATACAGCTACTATGAAAATACGACCTGGACTGCTATCCCTGATTTTACTTCCCTGACACCTGTGAAAACAGGCATCTCTCCAAACATAGACCTGGGTGTGCGTAACCGTGACCAGAACTATGCCATACTCTGGCAAGGGTATATCACCATTCCTGCCGATGGTACCTATACTTTCGAGACCAACTCGGATGACGGCAGCAAACTTTATCTCGGTGAGTACTCACCCAGTGCTACGGCTTTGGTAAACAACGATGGGCAACACAGCGTTGTATCACAATCAGGCTCCATTTACCTTACGGCGGGTGTGTACCCTTTTACGGTGTCTTATCTGCAAAGCTGCTGCGCAGGCAGCATTGATGTCTACTGGTCTTCCAGTTCCGGCATCGTCCGGCAACCGATTCCTGATAATGCTTTCAGTTTCTCTTCCCCGGCCACGGTGAACCAGATCAGTACAGGACTGGACTACAGCTATTATGAAGGCACCTGGAGCTATTTACCCGACTTCAGCACCCTGACACCGAACAAGACGGGTACTTCCTCCAATGTTACTTTGGGCATCAGAAACCGGGATCAGAATTACTCGGTGCTGTGGCAGGGTTACATTACCATACCTGTTACCGGTACCTACAACTTTGAAACCAACTCCGATGATGGCAGCAAGCTATACTTGAGCAAATACTCGTACGGAGCAACCGCCCTGGTGAACAATGACGGCAATCATGGTTTCCAGCTGGTAAGCGACTCCATACACCTCAACGCTGGTGTGTATCCTATAACCATCGCTTACCTGCAGAGCTGTTGCGCCGGCACCCTGGAGGTGTACTGGTCTTCCAACACAGGCATCAGCCGCCAGCGCATACCGGATGGGGCATTCAGCCATGTGGAAAACGGAGGCATTACAAGCACGGTAAATTATTACTTCTCCAGCTCCACCGGCAACGATGCCTACACAAGCGTACAGGCCCGCAATCCTGCTACGCCCTGGAAAACCTTGTCGAAGCTCAACTCCATGCTAGATACTGTTTCTGCCGGCAGCGCCATGTTGCTCAAAAGAGGAGATGTATTCGAGGGTTCATTGGTGTTCAGGTCATCTGGCGCATCAGGCAATCCGATCATCATCTCCGCTTACGACACAGGCCGCAAGCCTGTCATTACAGGACTGACCTCTGTGGTAAGCTGGTTCTACAGGGGTAATGGTGTGTGGAGGGGATCGCTGCCCCCAAATAATATTGCGAGGCTGAACATGGTCGTGCAGAACGGACGCGTACAGGCGATGGGACGCTATCCCAACATCACAGCGGCTAACAAAGGATACCTGACATTTAACTCTCATTCCGGGTCCGCAACAATCACTGATAATAACCATAGTCCC
>JADCRZ010000117.1 GCA_015069695.1 Williamsia sp. | reverse complement strand
GCGGGTTACCGTCGCAAAATCGGCCGAGAGCGTCAGGTTTGCCGCTCCGTCGAGCTGACGGGCCGACAGAATCAGCTGCTCGGTGGGTAAAATCGACTGCTGGGTAACGGCCCCCGATTCCAGACCCGTCAGCACGGCATCGTCGCGCAGGGAAACCGAAAAAAAGTCCGGGCCGGCCGACCGCTGGGCGTAGTTAATCCAGCCGTCGTAGAGCGTTCCCTGGCTGTCATCGACCACCCGAAACGAGGTCTGCGTCTGCACACCGGCTTTTTTGTAGCAGCTTTTGAGGTAATCGACCGTAGCCGTTTCCCTAAAGGTCAAGGCTCCGCCCTGCCCATCAACGTAGCCGAGCTGGCGGTAGGTCCAGCCCCAAAAGGACCGGTGCCGGCTTTTTTTAAACGTCAGCCCATCCAGTCCGCTAGGGGATTGGACCGGCTGATCATCGAGATAACAGCGAATCATCTATTCATCAAATTATAGTTGTAGCTAGTGACCGACTGATCACCTTTCAAATAGGCATGAACCCCCCGCACGTCCATGTTGACAATGAGCTGTTTCTGGGAGGCCAGGGCCGTTTTCAGCTCCGACAGTGCGCCCATCATGCCCGCATCGCCAAAGGCCGGAGCCGTCTCCAGTAAGGAGGCTACCTGGGCCGGTCCCAGCATCGGCCCCAGCTGCGAAAGGTGCTGCCAGAGCATCGCCCGGCGAACAACCTCCTCGTTGCTGATTCCCCCCAACAGTCGGTTTTGCGCGACGGTCATGACCCGTTCGCCCTTGGTGAGCCAGGCCGGTACGGTATCAATGCCATCGGGGTACTGCCCACCACCGACCGATTCAGTTCCTTTCTGAAAGTGCTCACCGGTTGCCGGTACGTAGCCATCGGCATAGGCCACCTGGTTGCGGTTGCCCTGGGCATCGTAGTAGTCGATGACCTTGCCCGATGGGTTATAGGTAATGGTCATCGGGTTGCCTTTTTTATCGAATCCCGAGGTCACCACCTGACCCGAGTTGACATCACGCGGTTGCCCCGAGCCACCCGTGGAGCCACCTACGCCCAGGCTGATGCCCCAGCTTTTAAAGAAATCGGCCGGGTCCATGCCCGTCGTTACGATGTCGTTGGCGTAAAACGAAATGCCCTGAATATCCCGAATGGAGGCTTCGATTTTACCCACGGCATCAATGACCTTGGACTCATTGAAAATATTTTTCTTGGAGTTCAGGACCGCGATTTCAGCCTGTAACTCAGCCACTTTCATCGCTTTTTCGGCTTCAAATATGTCCCGGTTGGCCCGCTGAACGCTCTGTAAGTACTCGATATTGACCCGCTCTTTCTGCTGGGCAGCCAGGCCCTCCTGATACGCCTGCTGCTTCTGCAGGTCGGCAATATGATCGGCGGTGTCCTGCTGAATTTTGGCAATCTCCAGGGCCGTCTGTTTTTCCTTGGCGGCAATGGCATCCTTGGTTTTGGTTTCCTCGGCCAGAATATCGGCCTGGGTCTGCTTTTCCTTGGCCAGCATCGCATCCTTGATTTCGGCCACTTTGGTAGCGGTCTGTTCCTCGAGCGTCTGAACCTTATCGGCCTCCTGGGCTTTGACTTCCTGATTGGCCAGCGAAACCTGTTTGGTTTTGTCGGCCATCGCATCCTGATACTCTTTGTGTTTATCCGCAATAAGCTGGTTAAACGCATTCTCGATACGTGCCCGTTCTTCGACACTGGCCGCTCGGGCCAGCTCCCGCTGTTTGGCATCTTCCAGGGCCTGCACCTCCCGAATTTCGCCCTGCCGCAACAAATCGGCCCGGTACTGATCATCGTACTGAAGGCGCAGCTGCTTATCGCTGCTGAACTGTTCAAGGGCCGCTTTCTGCTTGGAGAGATTATCGTTGAGGGCGTCGATCTCCGCATTCATGCGGTCCTTAAAAGCGCTCAGCGCATCATTCTGCTGCTGTTTGTAGAGGTCCAGAGCGGCCTGCTGGGCATCTTTAAACTGCGAAAGTTTGTCATTGATCAGATCAATTTCTTTCTCAGAAGCGGCCTGCACGGCGTCCATTTCTTTCTGAATGGCATCCAGAGCCGCCTGTAATTTCTGCTCGATAAATTCCAGTTCGGTATCGCGGACCTCCTTGGCTTTTTGGATAGCCTGTTCAGCCAGGTTGATTTTGTGCTGCTGCAGGTCATTGTCCTTGGTGATCTGGTAGCGAATCAGCTCCTCGATTCCTTTTTTGGCATCGTCGGCAAAAACGGCCCCGATTTCGGCCATTTTCTGATTATACGACAGCTGGGCATCAATGCGGTCCCGGCCTTCGATCATGGTTTTTTCCTGATCGTAGAAATTGTTGATTTTGGCGATTTTCTGCTCGTAGCTGCCACTGAAATTAGCCAGTTCCTGCTCGTAGGCTTCACGGGAGGTTTTTTCGATGAACTCATACAGCTCCTTATAGGCATTGCGGGTTTTAGCCATTGCCTCCGCGATAGCCTGATAGGTCTCTTTATTCATCTGGTTGATAGCCCCGGCAACGGCCGAGAGCACCTGATAAATCGTGCCCATCACCCCGAATATGGCCGCAGCGGAATCGACCCGCTGTTTGGTGGTCATGTTGGTAGCGTCGATACTGGCCTGCTTGGCTACTTCGAGCTGCTTGGCCGTTCCGCCCATCCCCGCGTCATAAATCGACTGCAACACCGTCACGCGGGATTTGGCCTCGGCTTCGTTGGCCTTGGCGTTCTCCAGACTTTTGCCCGACAGCACATCCAGATTTTCGATCACCGTCAGTACGCCCTTGGTCACTGATCCCAGCAGGGGCGAGGCTTTATCGGCAAAATCAGCAATGTAGCCGATAATTTTTTTGGTGGCCCTTTCGGAGGCTGCTACCGATTTTTCCAGCATATCGGCCGTCTGCTCCCGCTCTTTCTGCACGTCCTTTTCGGCGGCTACCTCGGCGGTGGCCCGTTGCTTGGCAATCTGAGCCAGGGTTTTGAAACCCGTCGTGGTCTGGGTGATGTAGCCATGCGGCCCGAATACGTATTCCTGGGCGGCATCGTTGGTTTTCTGGAAATCGTCAATGTATTTTTCAACGTTCTCCGACAGCTCCTTTTTCTCGATGGCCAGCAGGCCCATCTGAATATTGTGGTATTTTTCCTGAATGACCACAATCTTCTCCAGGGCGGCCTGCCGCATGGTGGCCAGCTCATCATCGGAAATTTTACGGGCAACCTTTACTTTGTTAACCTCGTCGATTTCGAGTTTTTCCAGCGTTTCGTAGTACTTTTTCTTATCAGCGTAGCTACTGGCCTGGGTCTCCAGCTTGGCCTCTTTGATCTCATTTTCCGACAGCAGACTAATCTGCTTCATCTTGGTTTCGTGGGTCTCCAGCTGGGTTTCACGCACTTTCTGGGCTTTGCCCTCAATG
>JADCRZ010000116.1 GCA_015069695.1 Williamsia sp. | reverse complement strand
CCGATTTTACTGCCGACTTCATTAACAACATGACTGCCGACAATGCCGACGACAAGTACACCACGCTTATCGACCTGCTGACAGCGCCCAACGAGGCTGTAAAAACAGAACTAGGCGATGTGGCTTCCTCGCTGGCTTTTCAGAAAGGCAGAACCAAAACCAACGACCAGGTTTTGAGTGATTTTATTGATGTAATGCGGCGCAAGCGTGGCGTAATTGCCGATGCGCTTGGCGGCGAGGAAGCGCCGGAGTACCTGGCTTTTTATCCGCAGGGAATTAAACAGTACAATGGGGCAAACAAAACCAACATGCCTACCCTGACGCAACAGGTGGCAAAAGCAGCGAAGACATTCGATAAGGAAATTGGCGCCACGCTGGCTACCTTGCTACAATCATTTCCGCAGCAGTGGGAGGAAAGTCGCAGCAGCCAGCAGCAGCAAAAAGGCGATGTAAAAGACAACCGCACCGACCGAACTGCCAACCGCGTGAAACTGGAACTGGCATTATGTGCAGCTTTGCACACAATCGGGCAGATGTATCCTGCGCAGGTTGAAAAGTGCCTGTCGCTGTTTTCCTTTTCCATGCTGTACCCGCAAACGAGGCGCAAACACGAAACCTTCAGCAATGCATCGCTGGCACCATCGGCAACCGATACCGTGCTGAACCGCACGCTGACGGATACTTACGAAATCACCATTCGAAATACAGACGACAATGCACCCATTGCCGCTTGGCTGGCGCCTAACGAAACGGCAGCTTATCCCGGCAAGGGCATTGAAGTGCAGCCCGGCAAAACGGTGGTGGCAAAACCATCCAAGCTGGGCGATCTGGCGAATACCTTCCTGCGCATCATCAACCTGAGCGATGTGAATGATGGCAGCTACGAGGTAGACATCAGCTGAGTTGTTTTTTATTTTTTATATAAATGAGAAATAGCCGGGAATAGTCTTGTTCCCGGTTTTTTATGCAGAGGATGTGCCGTCATTTTACTTCTCTTATTTTTACCCGAAATACTTTTTATGAACAACGCACCCAATGGATACAATACCATTACGCCTTACCTCATTGTGCCCAACGCCGCTGGCTTTATTTCTTTTATGAAAGACGTGTTTGACGCCGAGTTGCTGAACCAGCACATGCGTGATGAAACCATCATTATGCACGCTGAATTGAAAGTAGGCGACAGCCTCATTATGCTTGCCGACAGTACGCCGGAGTACCCGCCCATGCCGGCAGGTTTGTTTATTTACGTAAAAGATGCCGACGCCACATTCAGCCTGGCTTTGGAGAAAGGCGCGGCGCAAATTCTGCCCCTCTCCGATCAGTCGTATGGAAGAAGCGGCGGTGTAAAAGACGCCTTTGGAAATACCTGGTGGATCACGTCGGTGCAGGGTGCATGACCTTCACAAAATGATAACAGCAAATTATCAATTACCTTTTCGCTCACATCGTATTAACAACAGAAAATCTACCTATTTTTACGAAGTGCGGTTACAAATCTTTTATCGTTTCATCATTGCTATCTGCTGTTTGTTTTTCGTGGTAAAATCCAACGCGCAAAATGGTCATGGCATCTACGATACCATACGGGTAGACGCCTGCGTGGAAAGCAATGGCGATACCATTCCCTGCTCACTTCTTCCCTATGTTTTTGTGTATGGAAAAGAAACCGCCAAAGGCAAACGCAACCGCCTGGAGTGGACAAGACTGCGTAACGCCGTGTATGTTACCTTTCCTTACGCTCTGAAAGCAAGCCAGGTAATGAATGACATTAACGCAAAACTGGTAGGCGTAACCGACAGAAGCGAGCGAAAAAAGATTATCCGCTCCCGCGAAAAAGACCTGAAAAAAGAATTTGCCGACAAGCTCACGCAGCTTTCCGTGTACCAGGGCAAAGTGCTGATGAAGCTCATCAACCGCCAGACCGGCAATAACTGCTACGAAATCATACAGGAATACAAGGGCGGCTTTACAGCCGGCTTTTGGCAAACGGTAGCCGTGGTGGTGGGCAGCAACCTGAAACAACCTTACGACCCGCAAGGCGCCGACCGCGCTATGGAAAGCATTGTGCAGGACGTAGAAAAAATGTATGGCATCCGCCGGCAGGCAATGGTTAATTAGCCATACGCCTTGCATAATTTTTCCCTACAGTAAAAAGGATGATTAATATCATTCTTAATTAACTTCCAATTCTTCTTTCCATCCAAAACATACGTTTACTTTTGCGCTCCATGAAAGTTGATATTCTTGCTTTTGGTGTGCATCCGGACGATTTGGAACTGGGCTGCGGCGGCACCATTCTCGCTGCCATTGCCGAAGGCAAAAAAGTAGCGGTTGTTGATTTAACACGTGGTGAACTTGGCACCCGCGGCTCTGCAGAGATCCGTACGCAGGAAGCCTTAAATGCCGCGAAGATTTTGGGCGTTGAACACCGCGAAAACCTCGACATGCGCGATGGCTTTTTCCAAAATGATGAAGAGAATATTCGTAAAGTAATTACATCCATCCGCAAATACCAGCCGACTGTAGTATTGTGCAGTGCGCCTGAAGACCGTCACCCTGACCATGGAAGAAGCTCCAAGCTGATTGTGGATGCTGCTTTTTTATCCGGTCTGCGAAGAATAGAAACGGAATACGACGGGCAAGCTCAGCAAAGCTGGCGACCTGCCAACGTCTTCCATTATATACAGGACAGGTATCTGAAACCAGATTTTGTGTATGATATCTCTGCCCATTTTGAGCAGAAAATGAAGGCAGTACTTTGCTACACCACACAATTTAACACAACAGATAAGAGCGAGCCATCTACTTATATTTCGAATCCCGATTTTTTAGATGTTATAAAAGCACGTGCACTCATGTTCGGCAAGCGTATTGGTGTTACCTTTGCCGAAGGGTATATTACACAAAAGATGATCGGTATTAGCAGCTTCGACAATATCATACAGAACGTTACCTGATTTATATAATTCACTTACATCACCACAAGCACAGAGACATTCAGAATGACACCAAAGTTTGCAAACACGTCGCCATCTTTCCACGTAGAGCTTAAGAAGCGCATCAACCAGTATTTTGCTGCTACCGGCAAAGAAATGACGGGCGGCTGGCGATTGATCAGCAAAGCTATTTTTCTTGTGGTATTATTAATCGCCACTTACACCACGCTGGTTTTCTTTACCCCAACCTGGCCATGGGCAATCGCCTTGAGTGCTTTGTTAGGTTTTACCACAGCAGCAATTGGTTTTAATATTATGCATGATGGTGGTCATGGCAGTTTCAGCCGTTATAAATGGATGAATAAGACGGCGGCCAATTTTGCTGAGTTTGTAGGTGCCAGCCAGTTTATGTGGAACATGAAGCACAATGTCATTCATCATGCTTATGCAAACATTGATGGCATTGATGATGAT
>JADCRZ010000115.1 GCA_015069695.1 Williamsia sp. | reverse complement strand
TCCACCCGCACCCCAAAAAATCCTGTAATCCCCTCATCCGTGTAATCCTGGTTCAAGACAAAAAGATGACCGGACTGAGAATATAGAGAATACAGGCAGAGCCATCGAATGCAGCGGGCCAAAGACGTATCCCCTCCGGGCAGGGGTGGGTTCAAGACAGAACATGCATGAAACCTGCTACCAGCACGATCTTCCTTCATCATCATTCAATCCTGCGCATCCTTCCAATCCTGTAAATCAAGGTTCAGCCTTACCTTCGCATTATGACGGGAATAAAAGAAGGATTATCTCCGCGGGTTGTTTTTATGGGGACGCCGGAGTTTGCGGTGGCTTCGCTGCAGGCTGTGGTGGAGGCTGGGTTTGATGTGGTGGCGGTGATTACGGCGCCGGACAAGCCTGCCGGGCGGGGGATGAAGCTTAGTGAAAGTGCGGTAAAGAAATGGGCGGTGGAAAGAGGATTGCCGGTTTTGCAGCCGGAGAAATTAAAAAATCCCGTTTTTCTGGAAGAGCTGCGTCTTCTTCATGCCGACCTGCAGATCGTTGTGGCTTTCCGGATGTTGCCTGAACTGGTGTGGAACATGCCTTCCCTGGGAACCATCAACCTGCATGGTTCGTTGCTGCCGCAATACCGGGGTGCGGCACCTATTAATTGGGCCATCATCAACGGAGAAAGCCAAACCGGCGTGACTACGTTCAAACTAAAACACGAAATCGATACAGGCGATATCCTGCTGCAGGAAGCGTTGCCTATCCGGGCTGATGAAACGGCCGGAGAGCTGCACGACCGGATGAAAGAAGCCGGCGCAGCCTTGCTGGTAAAAACGGTGCAGGGATTGGTTGATGGTTCCTTGCAGGAAACACCCCAGCAAATGATCGCACAAACCGGCTCTCAGGGAAAGGCGATTGCGCTTAAACACGCGCCGAAAATTTTTACGGATGACTGCAAAATCAACTGGGATAGTTCTGTGCACCAGGTGTATAATCTGATCCGGGGTTTATCTCCCTATCCTGCCGCTTTTACCTACCTGAATGGAAAGCTGTTTAAAATTTACACAGCCGAAAAGATCATCACACCACCTGTTGCTGCACCCGGCGCATATGAAACAGATAGCAAAACCTTCCTGCGCTTTGCCTGCCAGGATGGATACATTGCCGTACATGAAATACAGCCGGAGGGAAAGAAAAAAATGGAAATAAAAGATTTTTTAAGAGGATTCCGTGCATAACCGAACAAGCTTGCCGGATTTCCCTACCTAAGCCTTCTCATACACTTTTCTGATTTTGCAGCAACAAGCAGTGCCTTTACAAAACACCGGCTTAACTAATTAACGACCACCTGAAACTTGTTGTCACTCGCACCCAATTCTGCGGCGGCGGCATCGCTGAGGCGGAGGGTAAGACCGATGCTTTCTTTCATGTCGGGCAGCTGTCCGAGTATTTTTGCGTAAACGATTTTATTGGTGGCGGGATTGGTCACTTTTACGATCGTTCCGATGGCTGCATCGTTCATGAGGGCATAATATTTTTTATCGTCCCAACCGCTTTTGCTTTTAAATATGCCTGCAGTGCCGGCAGCTCTCCGGCCCCCATTTTCGTAAACTGATTTAAAAAAACCTTCTCCGCCAGCCGCTGTTCTAACAACCGGTGTGGTAACAGGCGGTTCTGCAACAACAGGTTTGTCCTCAGCCGGAAGCGTCTTTACCGGTTCTTTATCCTCTTTGGGTGGGGCCGTTTTTGGAAGTTCGGTAACTGTCTTTTTTTCATCTGCCTTGGCTACCGGAGGCGGAGCCGCATCGGTAGAAACCGTTTTAGGAGGTGCGGCGGCGTTGCCCGCAAAAGCAGAAAGATCTTTCTTCACCTTCAGATAACCGATGATCAGTTTCATGCCGGCCTTGGCCTGGTCCTTACTTACATGATTCCATTTTTCCAGTGTTTCAATCGGCACTTTGTTGTAGTTGGTGCTGATGCGGAACATCCATTCCTTGTCTTGCACGGTATGATAAACCGGCACCAGTACTTCATCCCCTCCCTTATTGCCATCCTGTGAAAAATTGGCATTTGTCAGGGGAATTTTTATCTGTTCACCGATAGCAAGGGGCTTGTCCATCGCCACTTTGTTGAACGGCGCAATTTCTTTCGGACTGATATTATACATTCTTCCTACGCTGTACCAGTTTTCTTTGGGTGCCACGATATGTGTCAGATACATGTCCGGCGATACGCCCTGCACCACCAGGTCAGCCGGCTGTGCAAGCAGGGTACCGGTGATCAAACTCAAGACAAGGATGGAGATGATTTTGTACATGCAATCAGGTATTTACGGCCTGCAAATATGAAGATAATTCAGCAAGGGAGAAAAATTAAACCCTTATTTTAAGAAGGCTTTAATGACCCGGGAACGAACTGCCGGAGGTTCAATCACTTAATGAAACAACCCGAAAAGCCCGTCCCTGATATAGAGATAAAATATACCAACCGAAAAAACAGCCCAGAATGCCACGATAAACAGAGCGATCAGCCAGTTTTTCAAAATAGCCCCTGTGGTAGGTTCATTGATAAACCGGTTGTAAAAAACAGCCCGGTAACAGATTTCGAACAAAAAGTAGAGGGTAAGTCCTACCTTATATTTTTCCAGCCAGGGCACCAGGGAAAGCGGTGCAACAACCGCAGCATAGAAAAGCGCGCAGAATCCGGTTATGTACAGGCTTGCGATCAAATGCTCCGTATAATTGTACCGGCCCCTGCTGTAAAACAACCAGATGATCAGCGTAAGAAAAGGCGTGGCAATCATGTAAATGACATTGGAGTATTTGGACGTCACCTTCGTAATAAGATCCTTTCTTTCGTAAATACGGCTTACATACTGGCGGGTAACAGGGTCGGGTATGCGCAGAACGGATGGTCGCCAGTCTTCCGCACCGGCAGCAGGTGTATGATGCGCATACATGCTCTGCGCAAATACATATACGGCTGCAGCGACCAGAAAAAAGTTAAGTGGCGGAAAGTATTTTCTCCGCTTGCCCGACACATACTCCCTTGCCACCACGCCTGTTTGCGTAGCAAGCGATTTCAACAGTTGCAGAAATCCCCTGTCAACATGCACAAAATAATGAACGGCATCGTGCAAGATGTCGTGCAGGGTTAAACGATGCATATAACTCTTCTGTCCGCAAGCCGGGCAAAACTGATAAGAAGCCTCCAAAGCATGCGCACAATTCACACAACTCGCCGGATTTTCCCCAGCATGATGACTCATAGCGTAGAACAGATTTAGGTTTTGGTTAACATGGACCATCTTATTCAGCAATCACACCCATCCCGGCAATGTCTTGAACCTTGATTTACAGGATTGGAGGGAATCACAGGATTAGATGTTGGTGTGGGAAGAGCTCGCTGGTAGCGGATTTCCTGCGTCTCATATCTTGAACCCACCCCTGCCCCTGCCGGGAGGGGATACGTCTTTGGCCCGCTGCATTCGATGGCTCTGCCTGTATTCTCTATACCCTCAGTCCGGTCATCTTTTTGTCTTGAACCAGGATTACACGGATGAGGGGATTACAGGATTTTTTGGGG
>JADCRZ010000114.1 GCA_015069695.1 Williamsia sp. | reverse complement strand
CGGTGCTGCCTTCCGTTGTTATTTCTTTCTGTTGGGCAAAAGAGAAAGAAGCCATTGTAAAGAAGAAAGAAGTAATGTATTGGGTAAAAACAAAGGGCTAAGGTGTTTTACACCGGAGGCGTAACCTGTTTGTAGAAGGGATGCCTCCTGGTAAGTCGTTATCCCTGGGGGATAAACCCCCAAATCAATCTGGCGTTTTATGGATTATCTTAAACGGTGGGAGAGGTCTTTCGATGTTGGGAATTACGGAAGGAAACCTATAAGGTTTTAGAAACCTTATAGGTTTAAAGAGTCGTCTCCATGCATCTACCCAATATTCAACTCCACCGCTGTAACAGAAGCCGGTGCGAAACGGAAGGGTTCGTTGGCATTGACCGTTCTTTCTTTCGGCTTCAGGATATCGCCCGCGGCAGACATGATTTCGTAGGTAGGATCGGCGGCGATTTCGAAGGCTTTGCCGGAAGTGAATGAGAGGTTATTTCCTCTCAGGCTTAAATCCACGCTGTCTGTGCGGTTGGTGTTTACCACATGCAGATAGATAGTGTTGCCGGTGCGGCTGGCGGTGATGTCGAGGTCGGATGGTGCACCGGATGTTTTGATGAAATTCTTACCGGTATGATGGCGGTATAGTTGCATAATCTTGGCGGACGGCATGAGATAGGCTTCGCCATTTGGCACGGGTATCATCAGAGCATTGACCTGCCAGCGGGTGCCACAGAAATCTGCCATAGTGCCGATCTTCAGCACATCGCCGTTGCGCTCGTGGAGGTTTGCCACCCTGCCGTAGGATACGCCGGTGGCCCAGGAGGACATGACCTCGCAGCGGTTGCGCCCTTCGATGCTGTAGTGGCATTCGGTGAGGGCAAGCGGCATCTTGTAGGGTGCGGCTTCGTCGCGCATTTTATTGATCTTCTTTTCGTGGATTTTGTATGCATTCATGAGGACATCCCAGGTAGCTGCAGGGTCTTTGCGGTATTCGTTGTTGCGCACGGGTGAATTTGACACTCCTTCGCCGGGATCGAACATATGGTGGAAGGCGATGTAGTCGATGTGCTTGCCCGCTTCATCCATCAGGATCTTGGTCCAGCCGCTGTCACCCCAGCCGATGAATTTGAGTGACGGATCGACGGCGTGCATCGCTTTCGCGAACTCGACGGTTTTCTTTGCGGCGGTGAGATTGTCGAAGCCCTTGCCGGGACGGTATGAGGTTTCGTTGCCGAGCTGCCAGTGCTTTATGGTAAGCGGATCTTTGAAGCCGTGGGCGATGCGTTCTTTATTCGAAGGATTGTTGCAGTAATCCACCCATTCGGCGGCTTCTTTGGCGAAGCCTCTCCTGTCCTGTCCCATGCCGTTGGTGGCATAGCGCGGCAAGCCGTCAGACTCGAAATTGACACAGACGAGGGGCTCGGCATTGCCGACGCGTTTGGCAAAATCGACAAACTCAGCGGTGCCTATTTGGCTCGTTTCCATGCCGCCCCAGTCGGTATTGTAAAAGGGAACGCGTTTGGCGCGCGGACCGACGCCTTCGCGCCATTTGTAGTAGGCACTCATGTTGCCGCCCCAGCGCATCATGCCGGGGGATAGTTCCTTTGTGGTGTTGATGACGGTGGGCTTCCAGTCGTTGGTGGTATGATCCCAAGCGGCTTCTACAGAGCTATCGGTGACGCCGAGGGGCTCCATGAACTGCATGTAGAGAAAGGGGCTTAATTCGAAGAGTGGGTCCGGGTCGATGTCTAACGTATTTATGGATGATTTTTTTACGGAGGCGCCTGTTGTGGATGTGATGGCGAGCGAGGCTGTGGATAAACCGGATAGTTTGAGAAAATTTCGTCTTTGCATGGCAATGATATATTACTTGGCAATCAATAAAATACTATGTCGGGGTAAAAATAAGACGGGATGGGAAACCGGCCGGTATTACTTGCCGGAACGGAAAAACAAAGCTCCATTGTTTGCGGAAAACAGATACCCGCAAAAGGTCATCTGCAGCCCTAATTTATATCGCTTTCTGTACAAGTACTGTTGACCTTCCTTTGCGGGCGGGCTGCTACGGAATCAGCCATACTTCTGCAACTGCCAAGATATAATGGCTGTGTAGCAACATCTGTTTTTGCCGGTGGAGAAAGCGATGGCTGGTGTCAATTTTCGACGCACTTTATCGCTTGCTTATTTTGTTAAGGCTGATCTGTCGCTGGCTATCGCTTTTGAACGTGAGTGTGTGCGGATCGCGGAGCTTTTCGTGCTTGGTGCTCCTGCCCTGCACGCGCTGCCGCCACATGTTGAAGGAGGAGCGCTTCAGCCCCTGACGCATAAGATCAATCACTTCCGCTTCGGAGAGACCGAACTGTGCGGTGATGGCTTCGAAGGGTGTACGGTCTTCCCAGGCCATTTCGATGATGCGGTCTTTGTCGGCAAGGGAAAGCTCTTTGTGTTGCATGGCGATGTTTGGGATGAATTGTGCAAGTAGCGTGCGGGGATTTGGATGGAGTGTACCAAAGGAAATAAATCCCCCGGTTCAAGAGGCTTTGCTATTTCTGCTGAACCGGGGAGCCATACTGATGAACCCATTAATCGGCGTAAGCGGCTTTGATGGACACGCGGGTGCCATTCACAAACAGAGGTTTAACGCGGCAGAGATAATCATTCATCACATACCTACCTTTTTCTACAAACAGATTATGCCTTTGGCGTAAAAAACAAAGTAATCCCTTGTCTCTATATTTTCTTCCGAGCCCTATGGCGGATGAGTTTGGGTATGGGTGGAGGACTTGTTTTACAACCAATCGCTTGTGAAGGACAGATACAGAAGGCTATTCCAATCTGACCTTTTCAACACAATACCTTTGGACCGTACAACAAAACAGCCTCTTCATTTCTCGGGGACCTTTACCGTCTAATTGTAAACAGAAATGACAGACACAAACACAAAGGTTTTGGTAACAGGCGGCTCGGGTTTTATTGCGGTGCATTGCATTGTAAAACTGCTTCAGCAGGGATGCACGGTTAGAACCACACTGCGCTCGCTGAACCGCGCGGAGGAAGTGAAGGAGATGCTGCGGAATGGTGGCGTCACTTCATTTGAAGCGCTCTCATTTACAGAAGCGGATTTGACATCGGACGCCAACTGGCGGGAAGCGGCGGCAGGCTGCGACTATGTATTGCATGTGGCGTCGCCTACACCGATAGTCAAGTTTGTCCATGAAGACGAAATGATAAACCCGGCGAGAGAGGGTGTGCTGCGCGTGCTGAAAGCAGCAAAAGAAGCTGGCGTAACACGCGTGGTGCTGACATCGGCATTCGGCGCCATTGGTGTGGGACATAAGAACCGCCAAACGCCCTATACGGAAGCCGACTGGACAGATCTGAATGCCGACATTCACCCCTATCAAAAATCGAAAACCCTGGCGGAGAAAGCAGCGTGGAATTATATACAAACGGAAGGTGGCGGCATGGAGCTTTCCACCGTGAACCCGGTGGCGGTGATGGGCCCGGTGTTGGGGACAGATTATTCGCACTCGCACCAGATGATAAAACAGATGCTGGAAGGCGACATGAAAGCCTGCCCGAGGATTGCCTCCTGCTATGTGGATGTGCGGGATGTGGCAGACCTGCACCTGCTTGCCATGACCGACCCGAAGGCAGCCGGGGAGCGATTTCTGGCAACCGCGGGCAATGCGCTATCTATGCTGGAGGTAGCCACTATTTTGAAACGCAGGCTGGGTGATAATGCGAGAAAAGTGCCTACCAAGGAGCTGCCGGACTGGCAACTGAAAGGGGCGGCGCTGGCGAACCCAACCCTGAAAAT
>JADCRZ010000113.1 GCA_015069695.1 Williamsia sp. | reverse complement strand
TCCATACGCCGCCATCGCCGCTGGTAATGGCATAGCCGGTCGTGTTGTTGGTAAAAAACACATCAGACACCAGCGATGTAGGGGAAGGCGTTGTGGCTACCTGCCAGCCGGCGGGCAAGCTATCGGTAGCTGTACCGGCAGTGTCTTCAGTTGGCAGGCTGTCCGTACCCGGAATGGTGTCTGTAGTTGGCGGAATCTGTGGAGGGTTGTCTTCGTCGTGGTGGTCTTTACCACAGGAAATAAGGATGATGAACACAAATAGGAAGCAGGCAGCAAGCGCAGAAAGGACTCTCATAAAACACCGGGTTTGCGCTACAATAGTACAACCATTTCCGGCTTGCTGCTTTTCTATCTCCGAAAAGTTTAGTGCACAGACAGACAGCAGAAAATCACAACATAGTACCTTGTCAAATATCACCTGCCTTTGCTTCTTTGGGAGGATAATTAACCAGCTTCTGAACCTCACACGCCTTTATACTTAGCAGCCCCGCCACTCACCCCCAAAATATACCGCTCAGCCACAGAGAGCCTGCACCCTTCCTTTTACCCGCAAACAAAGCGAATGAATGTAATACATTGAGAACGACCATAACAAACCAAATGAGCTTCGCCATGTATAAAGAATCGTTTTCAATAGTGTGCTTTTATACTGTTTGCCTGCCTCTTGTTCTCCTTCTTACTAGTGTGCTGGCAGCCTGCCACAACGATAGTGCACCGGCTGAACGCTATGGCTTTGTAGCCAGGCTTGGCAACGATACGGTATCGCTGGAAAGCGTGACCCGGCAAGGCAACCGGCTGGTAAGTGATGAAGTGGACCGGTTTCCGGCTGTGCGGGTAAGGCATACCGAGATAGAGCTCGATTCAAACGGCAGCATCCGTCGCCTGGTGATGGACATCCACACCCCCGGCGAGACGGAAAAGGCACGCGACTGCCAGGTAATTGCGGATGTCACCAAAGATTCGGTGCTCCTTTCTAAAAAGGATGGCACGGGCACGCTGCACCGTAAGTTTGCAAGGAACGGCAGCCTTATAGTAGCGCATGTGCCGCAGATGTACAGCCTCTACGAGCTTTACTTTGCGGCAGCAGAAAAACAACCGGATTTTTCAATGGGTAGTGCCGTACCGATGCGGCAGTTTTATATCGACCGCGAATTTGACCGGTTTCCGCTGGGCAATGTGGTGGTACGACCCTCAGGCGGAGGAAAGGCGGAGATACAACACGACTGGCTATCGGGGACCGGCGAAGCCACCCTGGATTCCGCATACCATATGCTCCGCTACTCGGGCGCCCGCACCACGTATAAGGTAAACGTAGAGCGCCTGAGCTCACCACCCGACACCAAAAACATAGCTGACCGGTTTGCCGCTCTGGAAACAAAAGGAGGCGCTGTGCGCCAGCTAAGTGTGCGCGACACGGCGCGGGCACAGATTGGTAATGCGACATTTACCATTACCTATAGCCGTCCGCTTATGCGGGGACGCAAGCTGCTGGGCGATGTAATCCCCCTCGACCACGTGTGGCGCACCGGTGCCAATGCTGCCACGCAGTTCACCACCCCGGTCAACATACACCTCGCCGGTATGCTGGTGCCGGCAGGCACCTATACCTTATGGACGCTGCCACATGCGGACGGAGGTGTCGATTTGATTGTAAACAAAGAGACCGGGCAATGGGGTACCGAATATGATTATTCACGCAATCTAGGAATAACAAGGATGGTAGCCAAAGCGGGCGGTACGCCGGTGGAAGCATTCTCTATTTCCATCCTTGCTAAGGATGCACAGCACGGAACACTGGTGATGGAATGGGGAACCTTTAGGTGGACGGCGGCTATTGATGTGAAGTAAACTTTGCCCTTTTGTGAATGTGCCAGCCGGCTTCGCTTGTGCCGTCTCAAGCTGTTTTGTACGATTCGGTATAGTGTCTGAAGACTACAAAAGAAAAGGTGTGATCTGCCCGTATTTGATGCTAGTAAAGCGCCTATTTGAAATACCATTGTCTTCTGCTTTTCTATGTTTACTCTACTGCAGATGATACTTATAACACCAGAGAATATTATCCTTACTAAAGGCCGGCAAGCCATATAAAAAAAGCACTTTCTTAACCTGCAAAAATGGCAAAACCGGCAGGGCGGAACACCCTTTGCCAACAGTACCACATGCTGATTGAAGAACCCGTATCACCACTCCTTTCCGTTGCCGCGAAGCCGCAAAAACTCTGGATACCAAAGCGTGTACTGTTCACACCCGAAGCAATGGAAGAATCTTTCGGGCAACAGATTTTTGACCGCGTATCCCATCTCGGGCTGCCTGTAGAAGTACTGAAAAACAACCGCCTTACCAATCTGCGCGGCGAAGATGAAAAGGAAACCTATCGCCTGTCGAAAACCACGATGGCGGTGGTAACTGCGCCACCCAGTGCTATGAAGCTGCAACCCATACCGCCCAGTGCCGACTGGCAGTTCCACCTGGCGCAGGGCTGTCCGGCGCATTGCCATTATTGCTATCTCGCGGGCAGCCTTGCCGGTCCGCCGGTAGTGCGCGTGTTTGCCAACCTGCCTTCCATCCTTGAGAACACAAAAAACTACATTGACCCGCTAAAGCCTACCTCTTTCGAAGCCAGCTGCTATACCGATCCCCTGGGCATTGAGCACCTCACCGGCAGCCTTGCAGAGTGTATCCGCTTTTTTGGTAAGCAGGAGAACGGCAGGCTGCGGTTTACCACCAAGTTTGCCAATGCAGATTCTTTATTGCAGGTGCCGCACAATGGCAATACCCGCTGGCGCTTTAGCCTTAATGCAGAAACCGTTGCCAAACGGCTGGAAGGGGGAACGGCTTCGCTTTCGCAGCGCATAGAAGCAATGCGAAAAGCCGCTTTGCCGAGGGCAGATGGTGGTGGCGGCTACCCCATAGGCGCTGTGATTGCGCCCATTATGCCCATTGAAAACTGGGAAGCGGAATATACCGGACTGCTGGACAAGCTGGAAGCGAATGTTGGCTTTGCAAAAGACCTCAGTTTCGAGCTGATCAGCCACCGCTTTACACCCGGCTCTAAAGAAGTGCTCAGCGGATGGTACCCGAATACCAGCCTTGATATGAATGAAGCTACCCGGGCCGTCAAGCGCAATAAATTCGGCGGCTTTAAGTATGTATATACAAAGGATGTAATGGCAGAGCTGCGCCATTTCTTTGAAAGCGAGATCAGCCGTCGCTTTCCCAACGCGAAGATTTTATACTGGACATAAAAAGAGGCATCTGCAGTATAAAAAATCAGTACACTGTCGTTTGCACTAAATTTCCCTGCAACTGGTAGAAATTGCCTGGCTTATATAAGTGCTTTCCTTCCACATCATGCTAAGCCATTATTCGGGTAGTGACGCAGTTTGGAATGATAAAGCTTTTTCATCGTCTCCTTGACGACGGGAGAGGTCGCAAAGCATTGATACGGTATCATTACGTAGAGATACCTCTATCGTCGACATGAGGGTGCTTACTTTTCATTTCATATAGTCAGAATGATTTCAAGCTGAGTCACTACCATTATTTGCCTTACTTTCAATTTTAAAATCGCCACATGAAAATCCACTCGCTATTCTTTGCCATCGCTTGTCTTCTTCTACAACAACATGCTACTGCCCAAATGGAGCGCTTCAGCAAAAACCAATACATCCGCAATGGCGATACGCTCAATTACCGGTTCCTGTTTCCCGATTCGGACACGCTTCGCAAATACCCGCTGGTGATCTTTCTGCATGGCTCCGGCGAGCGGGGCAGCGATAACGAAGCGCAGCTGAAATGGGGTGTTCAAAACTTTGCCACCGATAAGAATATGGTGCAGCATCC
>JADCRZ010000112.1 GCA_015069695.1 Williamsia sp. | reverse complement strand
CGACTTTCGGCGCTTTCTCTCGGATACGCATAACGATACGGCAACGGTCGAAATCGACTACAGCCCGGTTAAAATCGTCATTATCCGGCTCATTTTTGAGAATCTGGCCGATGAGCTGAGCCACGCGGCCCAACGCGATTACCTAGATATGGACGGGCAAGTTGAGTATCTGAATGCTGCGTCGATTCCGTTCACCACAACGGGCGTTATCGAAGAAAATGGACGTGACATTCACCGGTTCTTTTTCGCGGATCGTAGCGTATTTACGGCGCTCTGGGAGGTTCATCCGGGCGAATCACAATTCCAAGTCACCCGCGAGTCGATTGCGGCCCGAATAGTGCGACTGTTCAGCGGTAAGAATCAGAAGGCGATTTTTGAGCACACTAAATTTCACCATCTGGATTATGATACCGAGCCGCATTCGGGTGAATCCTACGAGCCGCAGGTGTTAACATTCCGCGATAACAGCCGGTTGCAGATTTCGGGCTGGGATACTGAAATTCCTGATCAACTGATCGAGCTGTTTGATGAAGAAATCGTTCCCACCGAGCACGATAAACAGGCGTTCGACGATAGCGCTCTCAATGAGGATTCAGGATCTGCGCAGACCAGCGATCGGCAGGCGGAGGTTGGCGCCGATTCAGAGGCTCAGGCTGATCAGAAAACGGTCGATAATTTGCGCGAATCATTAGGCGACCCACCGGCTCAAATCACCGTACCGACTGAGTTGCTGCAACCGACTAAGCCCGTGTTTACCGATGTCTGGTTTGAATCGAAACCCGAATTAGTACCCTACTTTGACGACATCGACATTTACCCCGTCCGGCAGATCGACGGCGGTACCGACCGGCAGCAAGTTGAGATATGCGAACCTTCGGAGGCCCAATTTTGGAGCATCTACGTACATGATATAGACGGCGGGCTGCACTGCATTGCCGACGTGGCCACCGAAGTACAGGCCTCGCAGCTGGCGAGTCTTTTACTGATCATCCGAACCAAGTATAAGGAAAGCGAATAGACCGCACTGAGCGCCTTAAAAATCGTTTAAATACCGAGTAGTACATAAACCCGTTTGGCCATGCCGGACGGGTTTTTTATTAAGCAAAGTTTTCATTCTTTCATCATTAAAATCTAACCAAATGAACGTACCTATTTTAATTCTGCAAGGTCAGCGCATGAGTGAGCAAGACAGTCAGGCGATTGATTCACTACCCGTCCGCATCGGTGAAAATCTGTATTCGGCTGAGCAACGTAAGTTGATTGATCAACTCTACAAATTCTACATCGAGTCGATAGTTGCCGACCTCTGGGTGACCTACCGGCGAACCTCCGATCGCTACCTGCAGACCAACGAAAAGCCCAATCAGACGCAGGCCAAACATACGCTGCTGATCTGGTACCGGGACTTTTTACGGCTCGAAACCCTGTCCGCTGACGAAATGCTGCGTCAGCTGTGGGTCGAGCTGGGGAAATCCGCTGCCCAAATGGCGGGCGAAATGCTGCACCATATGTACCACTTCAATTACGCACACTCAACGCAACCACGCGATGCCCAATAACCAAACCTCCGATCAACGTTCGGCCATGTTCATTCAACCGCTCAGCGAAAAACGTTACCCCCGTCATTCGGTCCATTCGCTCGACGAGCTGGCCACCTACGCCCGGCTGAGTGAGCAGAGCCGGGAGCAGCTGAAAACGGACCGCACCACCTACGAGCGCTATCTGATCGGCCGCTCGGGCATGTATGATCTGGAGCCGGTAGCCGCTCCGTCGATTCACTTTGATCATGAGCCGCTGGGTATTGCGCTCTATCTCTACGAGGGTAAACCGGCCGAAACCTCCGACTACGCCGTTCACCGCTGGAACGGGCTGATCTTTGATCTGATCGGCAGGCTGGCTCAGATGAATTTCGAGCCTAAGATTCACCTTGTAACCTCTGTGGTGAGCGCGGTTGAACCCGCCGTGCATCAGCTGTTTGCGACCATAAAAGAGTTCGGTCAGCCCCTTGATTGGGTAGTGCTGAGCAATTTGCTCATGAGTGGCCGGGTGAGTCGGGAGCTTTCCGTTTCGCACTTCAATAAGTACGGCAACGGCTGGAATGAGGATTTTTTCAACGATTTCAAGCTGGCTCAATCGGACCTGCAGATCACCATACCGTCGATTTATTACCGCAAGAATTTCCAGCGTAAAACCTCCGCTGAGTGGGCGGGCTGTGATCTGGACTGGTTTTTTTCGCACCTGCAGTTAGATTTTCTCTACGACCTATGAACAAAAAGCGACGTGCCCAAATCGAAAAACCCCGTCAGCGCCTGGAGGCCATTAAGGACGAAATCGAAACGCTTTACGAAGAAGAAAAAGAAGCCTTCGAGAATATGCCTGATTCGCTACAGACCTCGCCCAAGGGGGAGGAGAGCGAGAGCGCGATGGATAAACTGGAAGACATCGCTAGTGAGCTGGGTCTGGAGATTGATCAACTGGCCGAGCTAACCGGCGCTGTGGCGTAATTCAACCGAATTTTACCCAACATTTTATGACTGAACCAAATCACTATCACGGCCCGATGTACGACTACAGCGAAGGCCGCTACTTTCCGTTTCCCGATCTGATCAAGACCGGCCCGCTGCTGACGACTACTAACCGGGGGCTAGTGCTGAGCATCTTTACCGATACGCCTTACAACGATGCCCGTCAGCTCAGAGAGCAGCGCATGATTCTAGGGCTGGCCGAGCCAACGCCAACGCTGCCCTTTGTGGTGCTGGCCATGCCGGAGGTTGGTTATTTTATCGACTACTTTCTGGACGGCTGCAAAATTTCCGATGAGGGAGCCGATGGTTTTCTGAAGGGCTCCGGAGAGGATCTGCTGTTTCTGGTCTGTGACCAATCCGACGGGCTGATTTTTCTGCTGCGACACATGCCCATTTCCCCGCTGCTGGCCAAGCGATTGAAAGGCCACGTTATCCGGCACCGAATGAGCAGCACCACCAGCGAGATTAACCAACGCGCAGCCAAGGCCGCAATGGACTATTACAACAGCTATGATCTGTTCAGGATGGCCGCAACCAACCTGCCCGCGCTGGTCTGTGAATCCCCTACCGGCTGATTCTCAAAAAGTTGTATAATTATCGTTATGTTAAGTAAATAATTTTTTCTCCCCTACCGGGCAGGCCGTAAAACCGTTACGTTCTGCCCGGTTTTTCTTTGTCATACTATGTCATACACCATTGAACAGCGAGTCGAAAAACGCCGGGGTTGCGGCTACCGCAAACCGGGCGGGTTATACCTGGTCTCGGGAGGAGCCGCCAAATTTTGCGGTAAACTACCCATCGAATGCACGGTCTGTCCGTGCTGTGGTCAGGGTATCAAGTTCAACCGGGGCGTCGTCAAGGTCAGCTCGCAGCTGATCGAGAACACGCCCTGCACCAAACCCCACTGCATGAGCGATCCACCGCAACCAAGTGGCTGCTTTCCCTTTGGCTGGGTGAAAGAATACTGGTTGATGTGGGTCGGTGCCAAGTTCTACCCAACGCCCCGCGATTTCATGCGGGAGGGTGCCGCCCAGGGCATCAGTAAGCGCATCGGTCAGATTCCAAAAGGCTTCGAGGTTGGTAAAAGCTGGATTCTGCTGGCCCACCCCAACGTAACGTTTTACGGCGAAGACGAACCGGAAGTTAAACAGGGCATCTTTACCGCTTTTTGCCCCGAACGCATTGAGTACGTCGTGACGGGTGAGGAAACCGATGACGACCTGCAGGCCAAGGCCGACGCGGGTATTACGCTGGTCAATGTCACCCCTGAACAGGAACAAACCCTAACGCTTTGATTCATGCCCAATCTGCAACCGGCCAAACTGGTCGAAAACAATTCAATTATTCGCCTGCCCTCGGGCCGACTGGCCGTCTGGAACCGCAAGAAATTCCGGGCTATTGTCGAGTGGAACGTAT
>JADCRZ010000111.1 GCA_015069695.1 Williamsia sp. | reverse complement strand
GCATGAACAATATAATTGGCGATGCTCGGAACGGTGAAGTAGCCCACAATACCGATGAGCATGAAAACCAAGTAAGCCGTATCGGTGGAACTGAAAAAGGTATCGCCCGCACTTTGCACCTGCGAGATGTCTACTTTCAGCATGTTCTCTTGGATCTTGGCGATGATGCTGCCGAAAATGTTTGCCACCGGAAGCCAGAGAAATATGTTGATATAGCGGGCCAGCCAGACGGTGAGGGTATGCTGGAAGCCGTCAAAAACGGACAAGCCGAAAACCAGCGGGCCCAGGATCGCCAGCACCAGCAGGTTGAAGGTGCGCATCGTATTGATGCACAGCGCAGCCGCTTCGTACAGCACTTTGAGTATCTCACTCATCCATTCCTTGATCGAGTTGCGGAAATTGTATGAAGCCTTGGCCATCGAAAACTTGACGTCATTGCCCACGCTTTCGATCCAGCCTTCGCTGTCACCTGTTTTATCATCCGGGTGCGTATACTTGTACCACTTGTCCCGGTCGCCGCTGCCGGTCTCACTCACATACATCTGCCAAGCGGCTGTTTTTTTGATGGCATCTTCTTTTTGCTTCAGCAGCACGGCGATCGCTTTATCGGAATCCGTTATCATGGCGGCCGTAGCTGTTACAGTGGGCTTCATAACGCCGTTGATCATAGCGATCACGGAAGGAAAGATCATCACCGCAAAACCAATCACAAAAGGCCGGAACAGGGGGTAAAAGTCCACCGGCTCCGCGTTGGCGATGTGCCGCCATACCCTGACTGCGATGTACCAGGTCGCGGCAAAGCCGGCGATTCCTCTGCCCACGCCGATCAGCCGGCTGCAGAGCGGCAGCATGTCTTCATAGAGCTGGTCGAGCACAGCCTGCAGACTGTGGATGCTGTCTGCGGTGCTCTGGGCATGCAGCCAGGAGGGCAATAAGATTCCTGCAGCTATCCAGCAGATAGCTTTTACGCTCGTCTTGTTCATATATGACTGGTTTATTTTAGATCATAGAGTTCCCGTGAGCTGTTTACATCATGCTGTTCCCCTTTGCGCTGCAGGGCGAGTAGCTTTGCCTGGTTGTTGAAACTTCGCAGGAATGAAAGCTGGTCTTCCATGCCGGAAAATATCTTGTCGATAGCCGAAAGCCTTTCATCGTCGCTCATACGCAGCTTACCGGCCGTGATCACCATAAACAGGGCATCAAGGTTTTGCAGGCTTCTACTAAATAGATTACTGTATACCCCACTCATGTAATTGAGTTCTTCTGCGGTGAAGTGGCCACTCTGTTTGAAGTAATTGAAGGCACTTTTATATTCTTTTACCAAGCTCAACTGGTACTGCACGATGTCAGCAACCCTTTTGTATTTAGCTACTCCTGGGTTTACGGCCAGCAGGCCGTCGAGAAAAGTTTTATGGAGATTGAAATTTCCTTGTGAAATATCCCGGATCGCCCCATAACCTTTGCTTACGATCTGGTAGCCCTGGTAGAGCTCGTTAAGAATTTTCTTGAGCTGCGCAAGCTTGATCACGTCCAGGATCAGCTGCTGGGCTTCCTGTGATTGTGCCTTAGCACCCAACGGTATTCCTGGCAACACAGCCAGCGACAGGATCACTATTATTTTTCGCCACTTCATACGCTTTGTTTTTAAGGTATCCCATGAATTTTTCTTGCATCGTTTACTTCCTGCTGCTCTTTTGTGCGTTGCTGTACCAGGACAGAGGCGGCACCTGAAAAGGACTGCAGGAACACATACTTATCCTTGATGCTTGTGTATAGCTCATCAATCCTTTCTATTCTTTCATCATCCTTCATTTGTAGTGAACCGTCGCTTACAAGCTCCATCAAATAATCGGTGTCCCGGGCGCTTTGGGTCAGTAGGTTTTGGTATACTTTTTCCAGATAACTCATCTCATCATTACTTAACATGTGGCTGCTCCGGACGATCCGCAAGGCAGCGCTGCTCCCTTTGAGAATGTAAGTCTGCATGGCAATGATATCCGCTACCCGGCCGTAGCGTTTAACGGCAGGATTCACTTGGCTGAGAGACCGGAAATAATCAGCGTGTAAATCCCAATCCCCTTTCTTTAATTTTTTAATTGTCCCAAGACCGTCACTGGCTATATCATATCCCTTTTTCACATAGCCGGAATACACCTCAAAAGCTGCTATCTGCTCCAGCAGGTACTTTACTTGAGTTTTTTTCTGGTTGAACCATTCCTGGAAGGTCTGCCCCCGGCAAACACCGGCAGCAAACACGCAGATCCCTATCAAAGCGATTTTTTTCATGAGGAAATTTTTAGTACGGTAACGCGTGCAGTTTGCGAAGCTGGTCGATATCCTTTTTTTCATTAGCCCGCTGAAGTGCGATGACCTTGTTTTGGGTATTGAACTGCCTGAGATCGCTTAGATTGGTTTCTATTCCTTCGGCAACCTGGTGGATGATCTCAAGCCGCTTTGCATCGCTCATTTGAGTGGTTAACGAGTTAATAACCAGGAAGAGCTGATCTACATTCTTCAGACTTTCTCCCAGAATACCACTGTAGACCTTATACATATAGCTGATCTCCTCGGGAGTAAAGTTTTTATCCTCCTGGAATACGCCGTAGGCTTGCCTGTATTCGCTCACCAGTTGCTTTTGCCGGTCGATGATCCCCCTTACTTCGGAAAAGCCTGAGATCACCGATTTTACCTTCGAAAGTTCATCAAAGTAATCCTGGTAAAGCTGTCTTTGCTTTTCCACCCAACCGGTGATCTCATCCAGCCTGAGCTCGCTCATTTTGTTCTCCACTACCTTCTGGGCATTCTGCAGCCAGATCGTCCGGGTCTGGATGCGCTGCACCTGCAGGTCGATTGCTTTGATGACCTTGATTACGGCGGCCTTGATGGCCTCCGTAACAGGATCCTGCGCCCGGAGACTGGAAGAGGGCACAACCTGGCAGAGTAGAAGAATACCGGTAGCGATGACAGCCTTTCTCATATCACTTGATTTTGTTGTACGTTGTGGAACCTTCTACCAACTCATTCCTGTCAGGGTTGAACAGCAGTACCCGGCCCGATTTACCGATCACCAGCGTTTTTACTTCCGGGTTGTAAGCACCGATCCAGCTCTGTATTTTGAACTGTGGTTTGAGATCTTTGCCATCGATCGTCTGCTGGTAATAGCTGCGCTTGGTGATCCGGTACCCGTCGCTTCCCCTTGTGGTAGGCGCGAGGATGATAATTGTATCCTTTGACTGGGTGAACTCATTTCTCCACTCGGTGATATAAGTACCGGGGACAAATTCTCTCACCACGTCATGGGAGCGAAAAGGATTGCAGGACACAATTAACAGGGCGCCAAGCAGGCTTGTGAGCATAGATGTCATTTTCATAATCGTGTATTTTAAGGTTGTGATTAACTGTTTTTTCCGGCACCTGTCAGTTCAGCGATCGCCCTTTCCAGGTCGCCGTCATACTTTTCCGCACACTGCATCAGCCGCATCTTCTCGGTTGCTTCCGTCGTATAGGCCAGGTACTCCTGTGGTGAAACTTCGGTTCGGTATACCTTCGACTGTACACCACCAAGGCTAATGAATACTTCTTTATACTTCCTGAGCGGATCGTTAGCCTTGTTAACGGACAGTACCAGTGCTTTTTCTTTTTCCGTCAGCCCCAGCAGTTCCTGGATCTGGTCAAACTTATTCTGGTACTTGGACTGATCAAGCAGTATTTTGCAGTCGGAGTTGTTGATGATGGCTTGTTTAACCACCGGGGAGCTGATGATGTCTTCAACCTCTTGGGTCACCACGATGGCTTCACCAAAGTGTTTTCTCACTGTTTTGAACAGATATTTGATGTATTCGGCCATCCCTTCCTTGGCGATCGCTTTCCAGGCTTCTTCTATCAGGATCATCTTACGAATTCCCTGCAGCTTTCTCATTTTGGAAACAAAGACTTCCATGATGATGATCGTCACCACCGGGAACAGGATCGGGTGATCCTTGATGTTGTCCAGCTCGAAGACGATGAAAGGCTGATTCAACAGATCCAGGTTCTCCGATGCATTGAGCAGGTAATCGAACTCGCCACCCCGGTAGTAAGGGCGCAGCACATATAAAAAATTACTGACATCGAAATCCTTTTCCTTTACCCCGTCCGCTTTAAGCACTTCGATAAAATCGGTTTGCAGGAACTCGTAGAAGCTGTTGAAG
>JADCRZ010000110.1 GCA_015069695.1 Williamsia sp. | reverse complement strand
TTTCTATTCCTTACACTGTAACCACCGGGAATGTAACCACGATTGAGCTGCCAAACGATGTGCAGTGCGATTTGTCGAGTACCATCCTCAACAACGGCATCCATGTAACGGCTAACGATGAAGTAACCGTGTACGGATTGAACCGTCGCGAAGCTTCTACAGACGCGTTCCTTGGCCTGCCCACAGACATCCTCGGCACCGAATACATAAACCTTGGTTATTCCAATGTGGATGTGGTAAACGGTACTCAGTTTGGTATAGTGGCTACGCAAAATGGCACTACGGTTACCATTACACCTACCGTGGCTACCGACTCGCATTTAGCCGGTGTGCCTTATAGCATCGTATTGGATCAGGGACAAACGTACCTGCTTCGTAATACAGGTTCATTTCCGAGCGACCTGACAGGTAGCATCATTACTTCCGATAAACCGATAGCTGTATTTGGTGGTCATAAATGCGCTAACATTCCTCAGGGATATTATGCGTGCGATTACATTGTAGAAGAACTCCCTCCGGCTTCTACCTGGGGTAAAAACTTCGTAACCGTTCCACTGAAGACACGTACCGCAGGTGATACCTTCCGCATGCTGGCATCTACGGATAATACCGAGATCAGCATCAATGGTTCTTTTGTGGTTTCTATTAACCGGGGTCAGTATTATGAAACGGTGTTGACGGCTGCTTCGCAGATTACTTCTACCCAACCCATCCTGGTAGCGCAATACTCCAACAGCAGCACGTATGATAATGTGACTTCGGATCCGTTCGAAATGCTGATTCCGCCTTATGAGCAGTTCCTGAACAAATACACCATTACCACACCAGCCGAAGGCTTTGCAGCCAACTTCGTAAATGTGGTGGTGCCTTCTTCTGCTGTCGGCGGCATCATCCTGGATGGCAGTCCCATACCGGCTGCCAGCTTCTCGGCTATCGGCTCCAGCGGATTTTCCGGTGCCCAGGTAGATATTGCACTTGGTGTACACAACTTTAGCGGAAGCGCACCTTTTGGTGTATTCGTGTATGGCTACGATGACTATGACTCCTATGGTTATGCAGGTGGCGAATCGGTTGCAGAAATAGCCAGAGTGACCAGCGTATCGCTGTCGCCTGAAACAGGAAGCGGTGCCGTAGGAACCAATCATTGCTTTACAGCTTCTGTAAGAGATCAGTTCAGCGCCCCGGTAGCCGGTGTTCGTGTTGACTTTATGGTAATGGGTGCGAATGCAGGTACCACAGGTTTCTCTAATACGGGAGCCGGTGGAAATACAGACTTCTGCTATACCGGAACCAATGCCGGTATTGATACCATTATCGGTTCTGTCGGTACGTTAAGCGATACCTCTTACTTTACCTGGACAAAGGGAGATAATATAGCTCCGACGTTTACCTATCCGCCAACACCAGCCGACGGTACAGAATACGACGTCATGGTGGGTCAATCTGTAAACTTTAGTGTAGAAGCCAGCGATGCCGATGCAGGTGATAACGTAGCGCTGACAGCTACAGGCATTCCATCAGGCGCTACGTCTACCGTACCTGCCAATGGCAACCCGGTATCAGGCAGCTTTAGCTGGACGCCCGGCGCCGGTGATGTAGGTACGTATACCATCCAGTACAAAGCTGATGATGGTAACGGCGGCACTACCACTACCAATGTTATCGTATCGGTAAGCAGCACTTGTGATTGTGATCCAAACTTCCAGACACATATCGGTGTAATACCGAAGTACACTGTGAAAGGACAGGATTACCATACCATCTACAAAGGCTATGGACCGCAACGTGTAGTATTGCTGGCAGCCCATCATGGCGGTACGGCACCGTACAAGTATGAATGGAGCGACGGCGCTACGGCTCATGCCCGCGTGGTATCTCCTGACGTAACCACGACTTACTCAGTGACTATTACCGATGCACATGGCTGTAAGTCTACATCGTGCGTCACCGTTTATGTAGTAGACGTTCGCTGCGGCAGCACACCGGGCAACATCTATGTATGCAACAACGGCGAAACGATGAGCGTACCAAAAGATGATGTGCAGAAATGGCTGAGCCAGGGTGCAAAGCTGGGGCAGTGCAATACGCTGAGAGGCACACCACAAACGCTGACAGCCCGCACTGCCGGCAGCGTGAAAGCTATAACAGCCGCTGCTGCCTTTAGCGCGTATCCAAACCCGGCTAAGACAGACATTAGCTTTAACTGGAGCGTACCTTCCGGCAGTAATGCCAGAGTGGTGATTACTGATCTGCAGGGCAGAACCTTGCTGACGCAGTCACTCACAAACTCTCCGCAACGCATCAGCATCAGCCAGCTATCGAACGGGGTATATATGGCAAAGCTGGTAACCTCTGGCGGAACCATAGCTACCACACGGTTTATGGTGACTAAATAAAGAACCTTCTTCTCAGTGTGTAAATTAAGCAAGGCCCGGGTTCGTCCCGGGCTTTGCTATTTTATGCTCGTCAGACCCATATTTTCCCCTGTCATGAGAAGGTATAACATGCCTTATTAATAAGTAGCATTACCAATAAGCAATCACATTATAAGAAAGGTAGCGCACCGCATCCAGCATCTGGTTTATTGGTAATGTGTTACTATAAAACAGTTATGTATTTGGTGCAAAACAAGACATCTTTAGCTCGTTTCTTCTTTATCCGGTGATTGTGGTAAGAACAATAGTCAAAAATGATTGTTTACAAAAAGTAGCTTTTATCGCAAGTCAAAATGGGTTTAGTACGGCGTTTGATGTTTCGTTTTATTCAGTAACAATAAAACCTGCTGTATGAAAACACAAAATAACCATAAGGGCGCGGCTGCAAAAGCTAAGTCTGCAGGGCAACATGAAACCGCAAATCGGGAACAGGAAGTAGAAAAGACAAGCGGTAAGCGCGCAGAGCACGAATCGCCGGTTCCCGATGCCGATCAGCACCGGAGTAAAGACCACACTTCGAAACCGCAGCGGGATGAGCGGGATTCAATGTAGGCGGATTCTGCAGAACGTTCTGCATGCCATTGCCCGGAAGTATTACCTGCCATAGCGGACATTGCATGACAATACATGGCTTTTCGGGGTGAGGTGTGTTTATCACTAAAAGCAAGAGGCTATATTGTTGAAATGATCTGCTTGTATCTTCGGTTTTCATTCCGGCGAAAGCGGCAGCGTTGCCGGCAGATAAAAAACCTATGCATCAATACATTGTAAACGCATCCATTCAGCTTCTTCCCATAGTGCAGGACAAGCACCCATACGAGTGGGTAGATGAAGCAATTGCTGTTATTAAGCAATCCGGTTTGCCTTACGAAGTAGGGCCTTTTGCTACCACCATGGAAGGCAGATATGAGCAGGTAATGGAGCTGGTTAATCAGATAAACGAACACTTATACAAACAAAGTTGTACCGAATGGATTGCCAATGTACAGATACAGATCCGCAGTGGTGAAGATATTACCGGCGGCCTTAAAACCGAAAAGCACAAAGTATAACGATTGGCAATACCCTATAACTGCCGAATATCTTTGGAGTAAAGCAGCATTTGCTTTTTCTTTCACCTCATATAGCTATGAAGCGATTGATTTGCCTGCCCGTATTCCTGTTATCAGCCTTTGCCTGTTTTTCACAACTTTCCTCGGGTGGGCTTGAGGGCTATGTAACAACCGGACTTTTCTCCGCCAGGCTTAGCCACGATAGTACGGTGCCGCAGCGGGCGCAAGGTCACTCACGCATTGGCAGCCTGGCTTCGTATGGTGTTCAATACAGTGTTCCTGCCGGGCATGGCATCTCTCTTAAAGCTGGTGTTGGTTATGGTACCCGGAAATACAGTATTGTAAAATACGACGCCAATCTTTTTGCCTTGGTGCTAGTTCCGATAGGCATTTTTCCGGGTCGTCTTTACAATTCAGATACCTTTCCTATCTCGCGCGTTCAATATAACAATCGGTATGTAGAAGTGCCTTTGTCGTTTGATTATAATGTATCAAAACAAAAAGCGGCTCTGCAGGTTCATTTTGGGTTAAACGTCCGCTTGCAGTTCTTAACACAGACTAAGACAGGCATCACGCCTTATGATGAACAAGTTGTGGTGAATAATCCTGAACTGACGCGTCAGGCGCAGGATTATTATAAAGCTGATGTCCGGTCGTTTGTATACACGTTTGAACCATATATGGATGTGTCGTGTCGTCTTTTTAAAAACTTTGGTTCTTTCTATCGCATGAAGCCGTTTTCCCTTTATGCCTCAGCACTTAATAAAAAGACATTTAGGAGTCAGACCGAATTTTTGAGTTTAGGCGGCGGAGTGTGTTACCGGTTATGAATTCTGAGCTTAAAGGATATTAACAGGTAATCTGCTTCCTGTTGTTCTCACCCGGTTATTTGCATTGCCTTATAAAGCTGAATATTGCCTCGTGTATCTGCGCTCTATAGTGGTAAGAGTAAAAGAAAAATCTCACTCACCTTATCGCTGTTTTGTTTCACCGAATCATTTTCTGTCCAACCCCTGATTCGCAAAAATAATCTGCCCTTTTACCTAAAAATTTCCTTTTCTGTT
>JADCRZ010000011.1 GCA_015069695.1 Williamsia sp. | reverse complement strand
TCTTCTTTCAGCCTTTGCATGGAGGGACTATAGAATAGTACCAGGCGTGTTCGTTGCTGAACGCTCCGTTCCGTAAATTTCTTCACGCCCCTTTCAAAAGGCCGGGGGAAGAATGTCTGAACCTTGATTTACAGGATTGATGGGATGCGCAGGATTGGATGGGGAGAAGAGAGAAGAAGAGAATTGTGAGAGGCTCGAGTGGAGAGAAGAAGATGAGAGAGGAGGCATCTCCCCTTTTTTTGTCATCCGTGTAATCCTGGTTCAAGACAAAAAATCCCGGAAAAAAGAGGGCAAAGAAGAAACGAGAGAGGCCATGTATGCGATAGACAAAGACGTATCCCTTCCCGGAAGGGGCAGGGGTAGGTGCAAGACAGCAGCTGCATGACACCCGCCACAAGCAGAGCCTTCTCACATCCACGTCCAATCCTGCGCATCCCATCAATCCTGTAAATCAAGGTTCAGACAATCCTGTAAATCCCAGTTCAGGCATTTTATGCTAAAATTATCAACTGGGCTGTAGGAGGTTTCGGCAAAGCGCCTATGTTTGCAGCTTTTAGCGCATGTTATTGAAAAAGATTTTATTTAGCGGACTGCTTTGCCTGTTCCTGGGTATATTGATGGTGGGCGATACGGGGTGCGCCAATATCATTCCGCCGACCGGTGGGCCGAAGGATACCTTGCCGCCGGTATTGCTGGCTGCAGCGCCGCGGGATTCGGCTTTGCAGTTTACCGGGAAAAAAATCACCCTGAACTTCAATGAGTATGTGCAGCTGGAAAATGCCTCGGAGAATGTCATCGTTTCACCCCTTCCGACCTTAAATCCAAGTTTCGATGCGAAACTGCGTACCATCACGATCACGATAAAAGACACACTCCAGCCCAATACGACCTACTCCATCAACTTTGGAAAGGCCATCAAAGACATCAATGAAGGCAATGTATACAAGGAATTTACCTATGTGTTTTCCACCGGGACTTACCTTGATGACCGCACCCTCAGCGGCACGGTAACGATTGCGGAAACGGGCAAAACCGATTCTACCATGATCGCGATGCTGTACCAGGATGGAGATGATTCTGCGGTGGTCAAAAAGCGGCCCCGGTATATCACCCGGCTGGATAACAGGGGTCATTTTACCTTTCGCAACCTGCCCTCCGGTACCTTTTACCTCTACGCCCTCAAAGATGAGAGCGGCACACGCAGGTACACCGACCCCTCGCAACTGTTTGCTTTTGCCGGCAAACCGCTGACGATCTCGGCCAACAACGAGCCGGTGCAGCTGTATGCTTACGTGGAAAAAGCAGAAGAACCCAAAAAACGGGGCTCCGGTCCTGCGCCGATTGCAACCGGTTCCCGCGAAAAAAAGGCCGAAGACAAACGCCTGCGCTACCAGACCAATCTGGAAAACGGACAGCATGATATTCTTGATACCCTGCGCATCCAGTTTGCCACACCGCTCAAAACATTTGATTCGACAAAACTGGTATTTACAGACGAGAAATTTCAACAGATCAGCAATTACGCTCTTGTACCTGATTCGCTCAATCAAAGGTTCAGCCTTTTGTACACCTGGAAACTCGGTACGGCTTACAACCTGATCCTCGGCAAAGAACTGGCAGAAGACAGCGCCGGCAGAAAACTAGTCAAGATCGATACCATTGATTTTAAAACCAAGAAGCAGGAAGATTATGGGGAGTTGCGCCTGCGTTTCCCTATCCTTGACCTAAGTAATCACCCCGTGCTGCAACTGATACAAAGCGAAAAGATCGTGTACACCCATGTTTTTACAACCAAGGAGTTTAACGTAAAAATCTTCCGTCCCGGCGATTATGAGATCCGTATTCTGTATGACGAGAACGGAAATGGCCGCTGGGATGCCGGTGAGTTTTTCGGCAAACACAAACAGCCCGAAAAGGTTCTGTCGATAGACAAGAAATTCAACGTAAAAGCAAACTGGGGCAATGATCATACCATCAATTTGCAACCTGCTGAGAACCCGCCAAAAGCCCCGGTAAAGTAAGCTGAAATCGCCCGATTTTCTCCTCTTTTTCACCCTTCTCCTGGCTGCTATTTCGTATCTTTACAGAATGCAATTGCCGTCAAATTTACTGGAGAACGCCGTCAACGAATTTTCCCGTTTGCCGGGTATCGGAAAGAAAACAGCCCTGCGCATGGTGCTGCATTTATTAAAGCAAGAACCTGAAACGGTACAGCAGTTCAGCGAAGCCATTTCAAAGATGCGGAAAGAAGTCAGGTTCTGTCAGCGTTGTTACAATATTGCAGATACAGAAGTTTGTTCTATCTGCGCCAACCCCCTGCGCAAGCAGGATATGATCTGCGTAGTGGAAAACATCCGCGACGTAATTGCGATCGAAACCACCCAGCAATACAGCGGCTTGTACCATGTACTAGGGGGCGTTATATCACCTCTTGATGGCGTTGGCCCCGACCAGCTTACCATCGACCCCCTCGTTCAGCGGGTACAAAAAGAACAAACCGGAGAAATTATCTTTGCCCTCAATCCAACCATCCAGGGCGATACCACCATTTACTATATTCAGAAAAAGCTGCCCCAGCACGCCGTGAAAGTAACCACCATCTCGCGCGGAATTGCCTTTGGCGGCGAACTGGAATACGCCGACGAGATGACCCTCGCCCGTTCCCTCGCCAACAGGTTACCTGTTGAGAGCTATGTGGCCAACAAATAGCCCTCTTCTTTCCTTTTTTGTGTATTAACGCCAACCTGCTTACATTTGCACCCGGTCTGGGCGGATTTGTTTATTGTTCGGCCCAGAAGGGCGCCGGTGCCGGCTGCAAAATGGCTGGCATCAACTGAACTAATAAACGTCAGAATCTACCCGTGTTGTTAGCACACCACACCGTTCTCCGTTTAAAGTTCTGCGCTTATCCAAGGCATTCATTCAGGGCCCTTCAGCAATCCTTGCATGAATAAAGTCATTGTATCAAATTTAAAAAGGAGGTTGGCATGAAAACACTCGAGCAATGTTTACAGGAAAGGATCCTGATCATCGATGGGGCCATGGGCACCATGATCCAGCGACACCGTTTAACAGAACAAGATTACCGCGGTGAGCGCTTTGCTTCCTGGCATACCGATGTAAAAGGCAACAACGACCTGCTCAGCATCACACAGCCCGCTATTATCCGGGGCATACACCAGCAATACCTGGAAGCCGGCGCCGACATCATTGAAACAAATACCTTCAGCAGCACCCGCATCGCCCAGGCTGATTACGACATGCAGCCACTCGCCTATGAGCTCAACGTAGCGTCCGCCTCCGTTGCCCGCTCCGCTGCGGATGAATATACAACCCGCAATCCGGACAAGCCCCGCTTTGTAGCAGGTGCCATTGGTCCACTGAACAAAACCCTGAGCCTCTCTCCCGATGTAAACAATCCTGGGTACCGGGCCGTCACATTCGATGAGGTGGCAGCAGCCTATTCCGAACAGATAAAAGGATTGGTAGACGGTGGCGTGGACGTGCTGCTGGTAGAAACCATCTTCGACACACTCAACGCCAAAGCCGCCATCTACGCCGCCAAAAAGTACTTCCGGGATACACGCCAGAAAGAACTGCCTATCATGATCAGCGGTACTATTACGGATGCTTCAGGACGGACCCTAAGCGGACAAACACTGGAGGCATTTTATATTTCTGTGTCGCATGCAAAACCGCTCAGCGTCGGCTTGAACTGTGCGCTGGGTGCTACCGAAATGCGCTCCCATATTGAGGAGCTAAGCCAGATCGCTTCCTGCTATACCTCGGCTTACCCGAATGCCGGTTTGCCGAATGCATTTGGCGAGTACGATGAACAGCCGCACGAAACAGCCCATATCATTGAAGAATGGGCACAGGAAGGTTTTGTAAACATAGTTGGTGGCTGTTGCGGCACCACGCCAGACCACATCAAACACATCGCGGATTACGTAAAAGATTTTGCACCCAGAAGGCTGCCAGTACTGGAAACGGCACTGGCCTAGTTAGACCTCATACAATAAAGAGACCTTGCGTGGAGTCGCATCGGCTATACCCGCAGGGAAACGGAAAAATTATGGAAAGCATCAGCATCAAACCCTTTCTTCGCCTGTCGGGCCTCGAGCCCCTGATCGTACGGCCCGAAACAAACTTTCTGAATGTCGGAGAGCGGACCAACGTCACCGGTTCAAAAAAGTTTGCCCGCCTCATCAAGGAAGGCAACTATGAAGAAGCCCTGTCGGTCGCCCGCCAGCAGGTAGAAAGCGGCGCACAGATCCTGGATGTAAATATGGACGATGCCCTGCTTGATGGCGAAAAAGCCATGCAAACGTTTTTAAACCTCTTGCAGGCCGAACCCGACATTGCGCGCATACCGATCATGATCGACTCTTCCAAGTTCAACATCATTGAAGCCGGGCTAAAATGCGTGCAGGGTAAATGCATTGTAAACTCCATCTCCCTGAAAGAAGGCGAAGAAAAATTTATTGAACAGGCTTTTGTATGCAGAAGTTTTGGTGCCTCTGTAGTGGTCATGGCTTTTGACGAAAACGGACAAGCCGATACGCTGGAGAAAAAAGTAAACATCTCCGGGCGAGCATACAAGATCCTGACTGAACAAGTCGGTTTTGATGCACAGGATATTATCTTCGACCCGAACATTTTTGCCATTGCAACCGGTATTGAAGAACACAACAACTATGCGGTAGACTTTATTGAAGCCACCCGCCTGATCAAGCAGCAGATGCCCCTCACCAAAGTGAGTGGGGGCGTCAGCAATATTTCCTTTTCTTTCCGCGGCAACGAACCGGTGCGCGAAGCCATGCACGCCGTGTTTTTGTACTATGCCATCAAAGCCGGCATGGACATGGGCATCGTTAATGCCGGCCAGTTACCTGTATACGATGAAATAGAACCCGGCCTGCGGGAACTGTGTGAAGACGTGATCCTGAACCGCCATCCAGATGCTACTGACAAACTGCTCATTTTTGCAGACACGGTAAAAGCAAAAGGAAAAGCGGTTGCCAAAGACGAAGCCTGGCGCAATGAACCGGTGCAAAAAAGACTGAGCCATGCCCTGGTAAACGGCATTACTGATTACATAGACGCAGATACCGAAGAAGCCCGCCAACAGTACGCACGCCCTCTTGAAGTTATTGAAGGACCACTGATGGATGGCATGAACATCGTCGGCGATCTGTTTGGCTCAGGCAAGATGTTCCTCCCCCAGGTCGTAAAAAGTGCACGTGTCATGAAAAAGGCAGTGGCTGTGCTCACGCCTTTTATCGAGGCAGAAAAAGAAAAAAACCTCAGAGAAGGAATTGGAGGCGCAGCTGATGGAGAAGGAACCGGCCCTGCAAAGATCTTACTAGCCACGGTAAAAGGCGACGTGCATGATATTGGCAAGAATATCGTCGGCGTGGTACTGGGTTGCAACGGATACGACATCATTGACCTGGGTGTAATGGTTCCGGCCGACAAGATCTTACAAGCCGCCCGCGAACAAAAAGTAGACATTATCGGATTGAGCGGACTGATCACGCCCTCGCTTGATGAGATGGTGCATATAGCCCGTGAAATGAAACGGCAGCACCTGGATATACCCCTGCTGATTGGCGGCGCTACGACCTCCCGCATGCACACCGCTGTAAAAATATCACCGGAATATGAGCAGGGTGTGGTGCATGTACTGGACGCTTCGCGCAGCGTAACTGTCGCCGGCAACCTGCTGAACCAGGAGCAGAAAGCCGGGTTTATCAAAAATGTACAGACCGAATACAGAAAGCTCAAAGAAGATTTCGGAAATAAAAAAACGGCGAAGGCTTATTTAAAATACGGGGACGCAATTAAAAATAAAGTGCCCATCAGCTGGACTGATTACACTCCTGCCAAGCCCCGATTCACCGGCACAAAAGCTTTTGCTGCCTACAACCTGGAAGAGCTGGTTCCCTACATCGACTGGCAACCGTTCTTTATTGCCTGGGAGCTGCATGGCAAGTTTCCGCAGATCCTGCAGGACGAAAAAGTGGGCGTGGAAGCAACCCGGCTTTACAACGATGCTCAGGCCCTGCTGAAAAAGATCATAGCCGAAAAATGGCTGGAACCCCGGGCTGTAGTTGGTTTCTGGAAGGCCCGCTCCAATGGAAAAGATTCGGTTACGGTACAGAATGAGCTGGAAGGTGCCACCGAAGAAGTTCAGCTGGAATTTCTGCGCCAGCAAACAAAAAAAGCAGCCGGTCAGCCCAACATCTCCCTGGCTGATTTTATCATGCCGGCTGAGTTTGGCAAAGAAGACTACCTGGGCGCTTTTGCCGTCACCATCCATGGCATCGAACCGCATATCAAAGCTTTTGAAAAGGCGCACGACGACTACAACAAGATTATCCTGCAGGCCCTGGCCGACAGACTGGCCGAAGCATTTGCAGAGCTGATGCACGAAAAGACACGCAAGGAATTCTGGGGCTATGCGCAAAGCGAACAGTGGACCAACGATGAGCTGATCCAGGAAAAATACACAGGTATCCGTCCTGCTCCCGGCTATCCCGCCTGTCCGGATCATACAGAAAAATACAAACTGTTTCACTTGCTGGAAGCAGTGCAAGCGACCGGTATCACACTCACCGAATCCCTCGCCATGTACCCCGCCTCATCAGTCTGTGGCTGGTATTTTGCGCATCCGCAAAGCAAATATTTTGGCATCGGAAAAATTGAAAAAGACCAGGTAGAAGATTATGCTGCCCGCAAAAACATGGAGGTGGAAGAAGCAGAAAGATGGCTGCGCCCGATACTGGAGTACGATGCTTAAAAAAGGCTTATCAGCCCCAAAGCTCAAACGCACAGGCCGTCAGGTTGAAAAATAAATGGATAAAGACCCCGTACCAGATGGTTCCTTCCCGGGTACGCACATTGCCCAGCCAGATGGCAAAGGGCACCAGCCAGAAAAAGGAAATAAAGCTCATGTGTATAATGGCGAACAGGAAGGCGCCGATCATGATAGCCCTGCGCCTGTCGGCCAGTCGCAGGAGACTTTCCAGGATCACGCCCCGATAGGCGATTTCTTCAAAAAGGGCCGGCAGCAGCACAATCCGCAGGATCATGGCCAGCTTGGGATATTTGAGATAAATAAACGATTGGTAGAAATGAACATCCTGGTGAAAGATCCTGTAGTTGACCCATTGAACGATCACATTTACGGCGATGGCCAGCAAAACGGCCGCACCACTGTAAACCGCCGCTTTTAAAACAGAAAAATCCTTCCAGCTAAACAGCGGACGCATGTCTTTGTACAAGACCGCTACCATCAGCAATGCCAGCACACCCAGAAAAAGTTCCGTTGTGACAGACCAGAACAAGGTTCGGAAATAAGGCGTCCTGTACACAATTGTACATACCACCAGGTCAGTTCCGTACAATGCGCTCAGCACAATCAACCACTTATTCATGCTTTGTATGTCCTGCTCCATCATCCTATTTTAAAAAGCGTAATTTATTACATTTACCCGGATGCTGCGGCCTGCTGTACTGGTATCGTGCAGTAAACGTAAGCATGGCTGCCAGCTGTACCCATTTTGAATCTACGTACAAAATACTATCTTCGGGCCAACCCTGTGGTTCTTCAACAACCTGACATGTATGAAATACCCCGGCAAGCTTTTTCTTTCCCTGCTGATCTTCGCTGCACTCCTTGTTCTGACCGGTATTTACTGGTACGGATACCAGCATCCATCCATCGGGATCGATGATGCCAATATCTATTTCGTGTATATGAAACACCTGGCAGAAGGCAAAGGTTTGGTATGGAACCCGGGCGGAGAACGGGTAGAAGGCTTTACTTCCCTATTGTGGACCCTCCTGGGTGGACTGCTGTATAAAATTTCACCGGACCGGATCACGACCCTGCTATTGGCCACATGTTTTCTACTGAGTTTTTTCACCCTTTATGGTGTAACGCGGTTTGCCAGAAAGCTCAATGGCACAGAAAACAAGGTGCTTACCGCAAGCGACCTGATCATCCTTGCGCTGTTGATCTTGCCACGCGGGTTTATGGAATGGAATGTACTGAGCCTGATGGAAACCCCTCTCTGGATGTTTCTGCTTACTTCTATCTCACTCCAGTTGGGAAATTATTATTTGCCGGGCAAGCGGATCAATATAGCTGTGTTTAGTTTGCTGGTTGTGCTGATCAATCTTACAAGGCCGGAAAGCCTGGCCTTTAATTTTTTATTTATCGGCATCCTGTTTATCATGCTCCGGGCAGAAGAAGGCTGGAAAGCCGCTCTGCGCAAAACCCTTCTTCCATTGGTTGCCCATATTGGCTCACTGGCCGCGCTCATTGGCTGGCGCCTGTCTTATTTTGGATATCCCTTGCCCAACACCTATTATGCAAAAGTATCTTCGAGCATCAAGGAAAACATCCTTTCAGGGGTCCGCTATGTACTCAGGCTATTTTATTTTTATCCGTATACAGCCTTTTTGCTGGTGATGGTGTTGTTCTTTGGCGCAGCCATCCTGTTGCGTAAAAAGAGGGGTCAACAACCTGCTGCATGGACATTGCAGGAAAAGATAGCTTTGATCCTGGGTGTGATTGTTTGCGCCGGCTTTGGCCTGCCGGTATTGGCAGGAGGCGATCATTTTATTTTTGGCCGGTTTTTTCAGCCGATCCTTCCCCTGCTTGCCCTTTCCGCATGCAATTTTGCGCTCTGGAAACAATATGCGGGAGTAACCATCCGCAGCAGCAGACGCGCTGTGGCAGCCTTGTTGCTCGCCTTTCTGTTTTCCCTCGTTTTTCTTTCCAAGCTGACCCTGTCTGATTTTTTTACCTCCGGCGGTTCCGGTATTATCTTTCCTGAATTTGAAGTAGCCGTCAGAGGGCGAACAGCAGGGAACCAGCTAAACGAAACATTTGCAGCCTGCAAGCGCCTGCCCTCGATCGGGGCCATGGCAACCGGCGGAGTAGGTTATACATACAACGGAAATACCATCGATCTGCTGGGATTGAACAATACCATCATGGCGCATGCAACGGGGGTAAAAACCGGTCTGCGCGACCATGCTTCTTTTACCTGGGATGGATTCTGGAAACTGCGGCCCGAAATTTTTGGTGCCGCACACGGAGGAGAAGCGGTACAAGACTCTATCCCGTTTGTGCTGTATGAGAACGAGCCAGGTTTCAGAAATTCCCTGATGTACTCGTTGCTCAAAGGGATCTTTGATGACGAGGCTTTCAGGAAAGCATATACGCCGGCGCTGGTAAAGTACAAAAACAATGACTATTCCGTGTTTGGTTATTACGCCAACACCTTTTTGTCATCTCTTGATCCCACTGTTTACACCATCAAAAAGCTGGAACGCACATCCGGTTCTAACTCATCAACATCCAAAATGTAAGCTTCTTATGCGCATTATTTCATACAATGTGAATGGCATCCGTTCGGCCATCAAAAAAGGATTTATTGACTGGCTCAAAACCGATCCGGCTGATGTCATCTGCATCCAGGAAACAAAAGCCGTGAAGGAAAATGTAGACCACCAGCAGTTTACCCAACTGGGATTCCATGACTACTGGTACTCGGCAGAAAAAAAGGGTTACAGCGGCGTAGCCGTTTTCACCAAAATCAAACCCGACTTTGTACAGCTGGGCAACGGTTATATGCAAAGCGATGCAGAAGGCAGGGTGATGCGGCTTGACTTCGGCGACATCACCCTGCTCAATGCCTACTTCCCCTCCGGCACCAGTGGTGAGGTGAGGCAGACATATAAATATATCTGGCTGAATGAACTGAATGATTACCTGGGCAGCCTGCGCAAACAAAGAAGCAAGCTGATCCTGTGCGGCGACTACAACATCGCACACAAAGAGATCGACATCCACGATCCCAAAGGCAACAAGAACTCTTCCGGCTTCCTGCCCGAAGAAAGGGCCTGGATGGATGAGTTTCTTGCCAGCGGATTTGTCGATTCCTTCCGGCATATCAATCCAGACCCGCACCACTACTCCTGGTGGAGCCAGCGCTTCCCCAGCGTACGAAAAGAAAACAAAGGCTGGCGCATCGACTATATCACAACTACCGACAACCTGAAACCCGCTATCCACCACGCCACCATTTTACCCGATGTTGTGCACAGCGATCACTGTCCGGTTTTTGTGGAGATTTCTGAACCATGATTTACAGGATTGGAAGATTCGGGGATTGGATGGTTCAGACAGCTAACCACTCGCTGTTTGGGGATAGCCGGCTGCACAATATTTTGGGAGGGTTTTCCGGCGGCTTAGTTAACTTTAAGCAACCGCTTAAACTCAGCCCTTATGGAGATCCTTTCCGTTGCGTTGTTCGTGATCGTTCTTATCCTGATCAATTCCTTGAAAAATACGCTCCTTAACCGCTTTGATTCACTGGAATCGGAAGTGCGGCGTTTACACAAGGAAATACAACCCGGACTGGGACAACCGGTTTCTACCCCAGCTGCAAAACCGCCAGTCTCTGAACCGCCGGCTGCAAGCTACATCCCTTCCCAACCAGCACCTGTGCGACCGGAACCAGTCAGGCCGGCGCCACCACCTCCCCCGGTACCGGTGGCAGAAAAATCGCTTGAGCAGGAACTGGAATCTTTGCTTGAAAAAGCAGGATTGCCGGAGGAAGCGGAGGCACCGGCAAGAGGCCTCGGCACACAACTGCAACCCTCTGCTCCCCCGATCGCCGCTTTTAATACGCCCCCTCCTCCGCCCGTACGCCCCACAATTCCCGCCCGGCCTTCATTTATGGAGCGCAACCCTGACCTGGAAAAATTTATTGGAGAAAACCTGGTCAGCAAGATCGGTATTGCCATCCTTGTGCTGGCCATCGGGTTCTTTGTCAAATACGCGATCGACAACAACTGGATCGGTCCGGTAGGCAGGGTAGGCATTGGCGTGCTCTGCGGTGGCATCCTGGTGGCAGTTGCCCACCGCCTCAGAAACAGCTACAAAGGGTTCAGCTCTGTTTTAGTGGGAGGCGGACTGGCAGTATTTTATTTTACCATCACCCTGGCCTATCAGCAGTTTCATTTGTTCAGCCAGACGGTTGCCTTTATCATTATGGTGGTGATCACCGCATTTGCCGTTGTGCTCTCGCACCTGTACAACCGGCAGGAACTGGCCGTGATCGCGCTGGTGGGGGGCTTTGCCACGCCTTTTATGGTCAGCAACGGAAGCGGGAATTACAAAGTGCTGTTTAGCTATTTGCTGATCTTGAATGGCGGACTGCTGGTGATCGCTTACAACAAAACCTGGCGCATCCTGAATGTGCTGGCATTTATTTTTACCGTATTGCTTTTTGGCGGGTGGATATTCAATCTTCCGTATGCCACCAGCCAGGATGTATACCGCGGCGGATTTATATTCGCCACCTTGTTTTACCTCCTGTTCCTGGCTGTGAACATTGCCAACAACATCAAAGAGCGCAAACAGTTTTTGGCGGCGGATTTTGGCATCCTTCTTTCGAATACAGGTGCTTACTTTGCTGCCGGCCTTTACTGCCTGGCGGCCATGAACCAAAAAGAATACCATGGCTTGTTCAGCGCCTGCATGGGTGTGTTTAACTTGGCCCTCTCCTATCTCCTGCTGAAGCGGCAGAACATCGACAAAAACATTCTTTACCTGCTGATCGGCATCACGCTTACCTTTATCTCTCTTACTGCCCCCATCCAATTAAACGGAAACTGGATCACCCTTTTCTGGGCCAGTGAATGTGTCGTGCTGTACTGGCTTTATCTCAGATCACAGATCCCTATCATCCGGATCGCTTCCCTGATCATATGGACAGCCATGCTTATCAGTCTGGTAATGGTCTGGATCAATCTCTACGTCTTTTCTTTCAGCCATGTTGATGTGATTGCCAACAAGGGATTTATCACGACCGTTTTTGCAGCGTTAGCCTCATACGGATTGTTTTTATTGCGGAGGGGAGAAATTCAACAAGCTTTTAAACCGGCCAGCTGGCCCAACAAAATTGTTTTCCGGGTTGCTGCGCTGATCCTGCTTTTCCTGGCAGGTATTTTTGAGATCAATTACCAGTTTGGTTATTATTATCACCAGGTAGAAATCGCACCCCTGTACCTGCTGCTGTATACAACCGGATTTGTTCTTGTAACAACATGGGTATCAAAGCGGATCAGGTTTTTGGTTATGCCCGGGTATCTCTATGCAGGCCTGCTGGTAGTTACCTTGTTGATTTATTTATTCAGCCTGGTCACTGTTTTCCAGATACAGCAGGATATGCTGACAGAGAATTTGTACAGAGTACATTTTACGGCCCATTGGATCACAGCCATACTTGTGGGCATTGTTCTTTTTATGATGATCAGGGCGCTGCGAAGCACATCCAGTGCGGCTGTGAAGGAAAACGGAATCGCACTTACCTGGCTCATGTGCGTTGCCGTTATCATTTACGCCAGTGCAGAAGTACATTTGCTGGCAAATACCTTGTTTTACTCCTCTGCCAATCCGCTCGGTCATATCCAGGACGTGTATATAAAAGCCGGCCTGCCGATTTTGTGGGGTGCGCTTTCCTTTATGTTTATGTATGCTGGCATGCTGTACAAATTCAGAACCCTGCGCATTATTTCACTGACCTTGTTTTCCCTTACCTTGCTGAAGTTGTTTGTATATGACATCCGCAACATTCCGGTAGCAGGAAAGATCGCTGCTTTCTTTATACTGGGTGTTTTGTTGCTGATCGTTTCGTTCATGTATCAACGTTTGAAAACTATCATCATTGAAGATGGGAAGAATGTCTCTGTGTAAGCTGCCGGTTTTTGGCTGCCTGCTGCTGGCAGGTTTGTCTGGCCAGGCCCAGGTAACATTTGCCTACAAAACGCCTTTGGGCCCCGTACCGGAAAGCAGGTTTTATTCGATTTCACTTCCGCCGCAGCTGGTGGCATCCTGCAAAGCGGCCGATCTTTCTGACCTGCGGATCGCAGACAGTGCCGGCACACCGGTTCCCTATATCCTGCAAACTGACCTGCCGGCTATCACTTCCGGCAGTTTTACAAGCTACCGCATCCTGAGCCTTGCAAAGCGCGACAGCAGTACAGAACTTGTGATCAGCAACGAATCCGGTGTAGCCATCAGTTCTCTGCTGCTTGTGATCAAAAATGCCAGCGCCTACAGAACGGCCGTCCTGAGCGGCAGCGATGACCAGAAAAACTGGTTTGTAATCGATGAACATATTGAGCTTGAGCAAAACGGAACCCAGTCGGGCGATCGCTTTGTTCAAGCCATTCTTTTTCCGCTCAGCAACTACCGCTTTTTCAAGCTCATCATAGACGACCGGGGCTTGCTGCCGCTGAATATTTTACAGGCAGGCATGTATAAGAATCTGGCTTATGCCGGCAAATACACACCCGTTCCCATCCGTACATTTCGCCAAACAGACAGTACAGACCGGAACTCTTACGTGCATATTCTATTCGACAATCCGTATAAAATAGACAAGCTCACGGTTCCGGTCAAACGACCGGCCTTGTATAAACGAAGCGTGGAAGTATATGCAAAGGGCCCTTCCGGGTACACACTGGTGAAAGAAGAGACGTTCAGTCCGGGTAACCACACCGTGCTGTTCTCGGCAAAAACCCGGGAGCTGCTGGTAAAGATTTTTAATGCCGACAATCCCCCGCTTGTACCGGATTCCATTGCTGCTTACCAGGCAAACCAGCAACTGGTGGCGCAGCTGGAGAAAGACAAGAAATATTTTATTCTGACCGGCAACGAGCAGGTAGGAAAGCCTGACTTTGACCTGGCCTTCTTCCGCGACAGCATTCAATCTGCCAAATTGCAGGAGATCAGGGTCGGACGGGTACAGAAAATTCCTGATCCTGCTGCCGTGATACCTGCAACCGGAAACAGTAAATGGATACTATGGATCATTATTGGCACGGTGTTGTTGACATTGTTGATACTTACCTTCAGGATGTCGAAAGAAGTCAGTAAGAAATAGAGCGCTGACGGGCGAAAAGCAATAAAAATGATTATTTACAACATCACCTGTAAAGTTGACTGGTCGGTGCACGAAGAATGGCTGGCCTGGGTACAGCAGAAATACATGCCAGACATGCTTTCCATTGATTTGTTTTATCATGGCCAGCTGGTCAGATTGCTGGAAACGGATGAGACAGATGGCCCTACGTATGCGCTGCAATTCTATACACATAGCCTGGAGAATTATCAGCATTTTATGACCGGCGCCGGTACGGCCCTCTTGCGCAGGCAACTGGACCACTGGAACAATGCCGTGGTCAGTTTTGGCACTGTGATGCAGCAGGTAGGATAAACAGTGAGGCGCCGTGTGCGCCGAAACCCTTGTCCCGCCTGTGTTTCAGAAAATAATCCCGAATCGCCTCAATTAGAGGATACGCTACAATCCTTGCCACGTGCGGGTTGTATCGATTTAATAACTTTCTGCTGTCTTAAAAAAATTTTGCTAAACGCAAAAACCTTCTATATTTGTTACACTTAAACAAAAATCCCTGACATGAATAAATCCGAATTAATCGCCAAGATTGCCGATGATGCAGGAATCACAAAAACCCAGGCCAACGCGTCACTGGACTCTTTTATTGAAGCGGTTACCAAAACCCTGAAATCGAACGGAAAAGTTACCCTGGTTGGTTTCGGCACTTTCTCTGTTTCAAAGCGCCTTGCCCGCAATGGCCGCAATCCACAAACAGGTGACGTGATAAAAATCAAAGCAAAAAAAGTAGCCAAGTTCAAAGCCGGAAAAGAACTGGCCGGAAAACTATAAGCTTTTCCAGCAGCCCTTTTTTATTTACACCAGTTGTAAACAGAAAACCGCATCTTTGCTGCTGATTTGATTTTTTAAAAAAATACGACTATGGGAAGAGGAGACAAGAAAACAAAAAAAGGAAAGATATTCAAGGGTTCGTTTGGTAAATCTAGGCCGGCAAAACCTGCCAAGAAAAAAACGACCGAGCAAAAAGAAGCCTAACTGTTTTTTGCAAAAAAAGGAAGGGAGCAGATCACTGATCTGCTCCCTTCCTTTTTATTGCTGGCGCTACCTGTCTCTTTTATCCTACTGCATTCCGGTCCTGAACCGTACCAACCAAGCTAACCTGGTATCGTGTACTATGAACAACTTGAAGGGATATATAGAAAGTTTATTTCACCTGGATCTCAAAAGGCATGCTTGCCTGGGCCTTTCCAACAGAACGGCGGGCTTTGCGCAGGGATAGGTACAGATTGAAGCCCTCCTCTCCCAGCTCTTCCCGGATAGCCTTGAGTTTTGTTTCTTCTACTTTCTGGTAATTTCCCAGGAGCAGGTCCAGCAGGTTCTGGGGCTCGGGATATTCTTTCAATCGATATTCTTTGATCTTGGCTAAACGGGCGGCGCAATCAACCGCATCCTGCAGATTGCCCAGTTTGTCTACCAATCCCAGCTGCAGGCCCTTCTCCCCTGTCCATACCCGGCCCTGCCCGATGCTGTCCACCATGGCTACCGACATCTTGCGGCCTGCTGCCACGCGCGACAAAAATGCATGGTAGATCGTGTCTACATCGTTCTGCACAAACGTTCTTTCTACATCTGTCAGCGGCCGTACCGCGGTCAGTGCATCGGCATGATCGGCGGTTTTTACGCCATCGAACGTAACCCCCAGCTTGCTGTTAAAGAACGATTTCATATCCGGTATAATGGTGAACACACCGATAGAACCTGTGATCGTATTGGGTTCGGCAAAAATGCTGTCGGCACCGCAGGAGATATAGTAACCGCCTGATGCTGCTACATCACCGAAGCTGACAACAACCGGCTTGGTTTTGCGCGTAACTTCCAGCTCACGCCAGATGGTTTCGCTGGCAAGAGCGCTGCCGCCGCCGGAATTCACACGGAACACAAGGGCTTTTACATCATCATCCATCCTTGCCTTGCGGATCCAGCCCCGGAAGGTATCGCCACCGATCTGCCCCTGGTCTCCTTTTCCATCTACAATATCACCCTCGGCATAAATGAGCGCGATCCTGTTTTTGCCCGTCCCTGTTCTGTAAGCAACTGCTTTGGCGTATTTCCCGACCGGGGTAAAATTGATCTTTTCATTTTGTTCAATGCCCAGCCTGGATTTTAACTCGCTTTGCACTTCGTCATCGTACTTCACCGCATCAATCAGCTTGTACTGTGCTGCATCCCTGGCCGTGCGGATGGTATAGTTGTTGGCGTACTGGTGCAAGGTGCCCGTGTCTATCCCTCTTGCGGCACCTGTGTTTTGCAGGAACCTCCTGTACAGGTAAGACAGCAGTTCATAGCTCTGCAGCCGGTTTGGCTCGGTCATTTTTTCTTCCCGGAAAGGCTCTGTAGCACTTTTGAATTTGCCGGCATAAAAGATCTGGGGCTTGATCTCCAGCTTGTCAAGGGCCTGTTTGAAAAAAACATATTCGATCGAGTAGCCTTTCCATTCCAGTGCACCCTGCGGATTGCAATACACTTTATCGGCTATGTTGGCCACATAATATGCTTTCTCCGAGATCACATCGCCGTAGGCATACACAAACTTTTTGCTTTGCTTGAAATCAGCCAGCGCGTTGCGGAGCTCCTCACTGGCGGCAAAACCGTTTGCGTTGCCACTGCTTTTCAGGTAAATGCCCTTTACGGAAGAATCGGATTTGGCATAGCGGATCAGCCGCACCACATCATACAAACCGGGTTTATCGTATACCTCTGCAGCGCCCAGGCCTGCAAGGGCGTTTTCCTGTACCTGTTCATTGAACTGTTCGTTAAGGTCTATCAGCAACACAGCTTTTTCGCCTGTACGCACTTCTTTGGAGGAAGCCAGGCTGCCAATGATGCCGCCCAGTACCAGCACCCCAAGAAAAACAAAGACAATTGCCGCCAGCAAGGCGGCAAAGAACATTTTGAAAAAACTTTTCATTATTTGAAACCTTTTTTTTGAAGGATAGCAAAATTAAAGATATTTGAATACTTTGAACTGGCAATATTACAGTACGGTCTATCTGCTTATAGGAGGCAATATTGGCGACAGATGGGCTCACCTGGAGCAGGCTGCCACCCTGATCGGGGCTTGCTGCGGTACGATCACGGAACGGTCACCGGTATACGAAACAGCCGCCTGGGGCCTTACAGATCAAGCCCCGTTCTTAAACCAGGCGCTCCGGTTGCAAACTTCCGGCACTGCGGAATGGCTCATGAAACAGCTGCTGCAGATAGAAGAACAGATGGGCAGGATCAGAGAGAAGCGCTACGGGCCGCGGATTATTGACATCGACATCCTGCTGTTCAATGATGAAATCCATACAACCTCCCTGGTCACCATTCCACACCCGGAAATGCCTAAAAGGCGCTTTGCCCTGCAGCCGCTGGCTGATCTGGCGCCTGCTGTTCAGCATCCTGTCCTGAAAAAGAGCATTGCGGAAATACTGGCAGTATGTCCGGACGAGCTGCCCGTCAAAAAGGTGCAGCGGCCGGCAGCAGGGAATGCAGGTCCAGAGCTATAAATCATCTATCCAACCAAATGCCCCATGAACTATCATTTTATTGCCATAGAAGGAAATATCGGAGCCGGTAAAACCACCCTCGCCCACCTGTTGTCGAAACACTACAATGCCCGGCTGATCCTGGAACAGTTTGCCGACAATCCCTTCCTGCCAAAATTTTATGAAAATCAGCGCCAGTTTGCCTTTCCGCTCGAGCTGTTTTTTATGGCCGAGCGCTACAAGCAGCTCAAGGAACTGATCCATACCAAGGACTTGTTTCAAAGCATCACGATTTCCGACTACCTGTTCACCAAATGCCTTCTTTTCGCCAGAGTAAACCTGCCCGATGAAGAGTTCAGGTTGTTCCAGCGCCTGTTCGACATCATCTTTCAGCAACTGGTGCAGCCCGATATTGTGCTGTACCTCCATGTTCCGGTTGTGCAGCTGCAGCAGAACATTCGCAAGCGCAACCGGCATTTTGAACAGGCCATTGCCGACGAATACCTCTACAACCTGCAGCAGACCTATACCAATTACATCAGGCAGCACAACCTGAAAACCCTGGTCATCGATGCCACCCATGCCGATTTCCTGGGAAGGGAAGACCACCTGCAGGTGGTACTCGATGCACTGGAAAAAGATTACGACGAAGGCCAACATTATTTTACCTTACCGTAAATATGTTCCGGGTAGCCCCTACATTTGCACCGTGCCGCCCGGAAAGCCCACTGCCAGGATATGCCTACAGACAATTCTTTGCGAACATATACCAACGCTTTACAGACCCTCAAAGTAACGGAGTACCGCTACCTGGTCACCGCGCGTTTTTTTTATGTGATGGCCCTGCGCATGGTAACAACCGTAGTAGGCTGGCGGATTTATGAGCTCACCCGCAATCCGTTTGCGATCGGACTGGTGGGTTTGTCGGAGTTTTTGCCTGCTTTTATCCTGGCCCTGTATGCCGGGCATGTTATCGACAAAAGCGATAAAAGGCTGATGCTGATCCGCACCACCTTCTACTACCTGCTTTGTGCCCTGGCCCTGATCGGTATATCCACCAGTTATTTTAGTTCCCATGTGCCCGTACCCTGGATCCAGGGCAGTATTTATGCGATCATTTTTTGTACCGGTATGATCAGGGCATTTGCGGGGCCGACCCTTACTTCTATCATCGCACAGATAGTGCCGCGCGAGCAGCTTGCCAATGCTGTTACCCTCAATACCAGCGTGTTCCTGCTGGCTTCCGTGATCGGGCATGCAAGCGCCGGCTTCCTGATCGCCCATACGCATTATGTAGTGATATTCAGCATTGTGGCCGTTTACACAGGGATTGCCTTGTTTTACATGTATTCAATTTCTTCCAAACCGATCCTGCTGACCAGCACGGAAAAACGGACCCTGGAAAGTATATTTGAAGGCTTGCGTTTTGTGGTGCGGACCAAAGAAGTGCTGGGCGCCATGGCGCTTGATTTATTTGCCGTGCTGTTTGGAGGCGCCACCGCCCTGATACCGGTGTTTGCGCGCGACATCCTGAAAGTAGGCGCCATCGGCTTTGGCTGGCTCAATGCAGCAACGGACATCGGATCGATTACCATTATCATGATCATGACCTTGTTTCCGTTGCGCAGAAAGCAAGGCACGATCCTGCTTGGCGTGGTAGCAGGTTTTGGTGCCTGCATCATTGTATTTGGCTTGTCCAAGATTTACTTTGTTTCATTCATTGCCCTCTTGTGCAGTGGTCTGCTTGACGGTATCAGCGTCGTGATCCGCGGCACCATCCTGCAATTAAAAACGCCCGATGTCATGCGCGGACGGGTATCGTCCGTGAACTCCATGTTCATCAACTCCTCCAATGAACTGGGCCAGTTTGAAAGCGGTGTAGTGGCCAGGCTGCTTGGCACCATCCCTTCGGTCGTATTTGGCGGTTGCATGACGATCACTGTGGCCGTGGTTACCTGGCTGAAGGCCCCTTCCTTACGGAAAATGGAGTACTAGTTTTTCCAGCACATAATACACGATCGGACAAAAGCTGCTGTTTTTCAGCGTCAGCTGGGGCCGTTTAAGCAGCACATCTTCATCTGTATAGGGAAAACGCATGCAGTCGGAAGGCCGCTGTTCATAAATGGTGCAGCGGTTGTCGGCACCCAAGAAGGGACAAGGCGCCGAGCGGGTTACGTAGTCGCCATCCTCATCCAGGCGGAGGTATTTTTCAATCAACTCGCTTTCCTTGAGCTGCAGGGATTTGGCGATCCGTTTTATATCGGGGGTTTTAAAGCGGGGCGAATAATTGCGGCAACAATTGGCGCATTGGGTACAATCGATCTGCTCAAAGGCCTCTTCGTGGAGACGGGGGAGCTGGCGGAGCACCGCATTCTTATCACCCCGCTGCAGCAGCCGTTTGTAAGCCTTTTGCCGGCCCGCAGAGCGGACCTCCCAGTTTTTTAAGATTTCATCACGCATAAATTGATCTCTTCGCAGGAGCGAACCCGCTAGTTTTCTTGCAGGAAGCGCTTACCTTTGCGCAACTTTTTGGGGCAAAGGTACGATGTCTAAATGGAGAGCGGGAATGAACAAGTGGAGGGCCCCAAATGTAACTACAAGCGGAAAATAGATTAAAAATCCAGGATAACCAGTATGAATATTTTTGAGCAACAAAGGAATGAATTTGCTGACCGTCATGTGGGGCCTGACGAGGCTGAAACCAGCGCCATGCTCCAGACGGTAGGCCTGCGTTCAATAGATGAGCTGATCCAACAAACAGTGCCGGGTTCTATCAGGCTGAAAGAACCCCTGGACGCTACCGAGCCCGTCAGCGAATGGGAATACCTCAACGAGCTAAAGACCCTGGCTGAAAAAAACCAGGTTTTTACCTCCCATATCGGGCAGGGTTATTACGACGTCATCATGCCCAGCGTGATCCTGCGCAATGTATTTGAGAACCCCGGATGGTATACCCAGTATACGCCCTACCAGGCCGAGATATCACAGGGCCGGCTGGAAAGCCTGCTGAACTTCCAGACCGTGGTAAGTGATTTAACAGCCCTGCCTGTTACCAACGCTTCCCTGCTGGATGAAGGAACAGCTGCTGCCGAAGCCATGATGATGCTGTTTAATTACAAAAACAAAACAGGCCAGGCCACCTCTCCCAAATTCTTTGTTGACAACAATGTTTTTGCGCAAACAAAAGACCTCCTGGTAACAAGGGCCACACCCACCCCTGTTGAACTGGTATTTGGAGACGCAGCTGCCCTGGCAACCGCCCTGGATGAAAGTTTCTTTGGTGCCCTGGTTCAATACCCTGCTGCCAACGGCAGTGTAGACGATTACCGCAGCTTTATCAAAAAGGCGCATGATGTACATGCCTATGTAGTGATGGCAACCGATCTGCTGGCCCTGACGCTGCTAACACCACCTGGTGAGCTCGGCGCCGATGTAGCCATCGGTTCTGCGCAACGTTTTGGTGTGCCTATGGGTTTTGGCGGACCGCATGCAGCTTTCTTTTCCACCCGGGATGAATTTAAACGCCTGATGCCGGGCCGTATCATTGGCGTCAGCATCGATGCCAGCGGCAACCGCTGCCTGCGCATGGCCCTGCAAACCCGGGAGCAGCATATCCGCCGTGAAAAAGCCACTTCCAACATTTGCACCGCACAAGCCCTGCTGGCCAATATCGCCGCAATGTATGCAGTGTACCATGGCCCGGCCGGATTGACCAATATCGCCAAAAGGATCAGCGTGCTGGCCCAGACGCTTGCGTATGAGCTGCAGGAACTGGGGTATACGGTTGTCAATGAATCTTTTTTTGATACCATTACGGTAGAAACCGATGATGTAGCGGCCATCCGCAAACTCGCTGAGCTGCGGAAAATCAACTTCTTTTATTCCGGCAACAAGATCGGCATATCGCTGGATGAAACAACCAGCCAGGAAGACGTGATGAATATCCTCGGCGTGTTTGCCACTGTCCGCGACATCGACCTGTACAGCGCCGGCTTTGACCTGGAAGGAAGTCTGGACAATGTACCCACTTCCCTCACGCGCACCTCGCAGTTCCTGACGCATCCGGTATTCAACAGCCATCACAGCGAAACCGAGATGATGCGTTATATCAAGTTCCTGGAGAACAAAGACCTTTCACTCAATACCTCCATGATCCCGCTCGGCTCCTGCACCATGAAGCTGAATGCAGCGACCCAGCTGATCCCTGTGAGCTGGCCCCAGTTCAGCCGCCTGCATCCTTTTGCACCGGAGAGCCAATGGCAGGGCTACAAAGAGCTGATCACCAACCTGGAGAACTGGCTGAGCAAGATCACCGGTTTTGCAGCCACTTCGCTGCAACCCAACAGCGGTGCCCAGGGCGAGTATGCCGGTCTGCTGAGCATCCGCGCCTATCACCGTCACAATGGAGCTGCACACCGCAATGTCATCCTGATCCCTATTTCTGCCCATGGAACCAACCCGGCTTCGGCTGTGATGGCCGGCTTCAAGGTCGTGGTCACCAAATGTGATGAAGCGGGCAACATCGATGTTGAAGACCTGCGCATGCAGGCAGAAAAACACAAGAACGACCTGGCCGGATTGATGGTCACCTATCCGTCTACCCACGGTGTTTTTGAAGAAAGCATCCGCGAAATCTGCGACATCGTGCATGAGCACGGCGGACTGGTATACATGGATGGTGCCAATATGAACGCACAGGTTGGACTTACCTCACCCGGAGAAATCGGGGCAGATGTTTGTCACCTCAATTTGCACAAAACATTTTCGATTCCGCATGGAGGCGGCGGACCTGGTATGGGACCTATCTGTGCGAATAAAAAGCTGGCTCCTTACCTGCCCGGGCATGTTGCCCTGGAAAAAAAGACGCTGGAAGATGAGCCCGGAAATGGCGCCGTGTCAGCAGCGCCCTTTGGCTCTGCCAGCATCCTGCTGGTAAGCTATGCCTATATCAGGATGCTGGGATCAGCCGGCATGAAAAAAGCGACCGAGTACGCGATCCTGAATGCAAATTACATGAAGGCAAGGCTGGAGAAATACTACAAGGTTTTGTATTCAGGTATCCACGGTACCTGCGCACATGAGTTTATTGTAGACCTGCGTCCGTTCAAGCAAAGTGCGGGTGTGGAAGCGGAAGACGTGGCCAAAAGGCTGATGGACTACGGCTTTCATGCACCGACCCTGAGCTTCCCGGTAGCCGGCACCATCATGATCGAGCCTACAGAGAGTGAGAACAAGGCAGAGCTTGACCGTTTTTGTGATGCCCTGATCTCTATCTACAAGGAGATCAAAGACATTGAAGCAGGCCGGGCCGACCGCACAGACAATGTGTTGAAAAATGCGCCCCATACCCAGGAGGTGCTGACTGCGGATGAATGGAACCATGCATACAGCCGCAAGCAAGCTGCCTTTCCGCTGGGATATATCACGCACAATAAATTCTGGCCGGCTGTTTCACGCGTCAACAACACCCACGGCGACCGCAACCTGATTTGTGTGTGCGAGCCGGTGGAAGCCTATATGGAAGTTACCGAGGACGGTGTCATGAAAAGTGAGTAAGAATGCCGGTATCTTTGCCGGTTCTAGCATATGAACAAAACAGTTGCCTTTCATACCCTGGGCTGCAAGCTGAACTTTTCAGAAACAGCGGCGCTTTCCCGCCAGCTGGTGCAGGAAGGTTTTGAAAAAAAGGAGTTTACCGAACAGGCTGATATCTACGTGATCAACACCTGTTCGGTAACAGAAAATGCCGACAAGGAATGCCGGCAGCTGGTGCGCCGCATCCAGCGCAAGGCACCAGCCAGCACCGTGGTGATCACCGGCTGCTATGCACAGCTCAAACCGCAGGAAATTGCCGCCATCCCCGGTGTTGACCTGGTATTGGGTGCTGCAGAGAAATTCAACCTCCCGCACCACCTCAAAGAATTTTCCAAAGGTGATTCTGCCCGCATCTGCAGCTGCGATGTGGAAGACATCAGCGGGTTCAATGCTTCGTTCTCTGTGGATGAAAGAACGCGCGCATTCCTGAAAGTGCAGGACGGCTGCGATTACAACTGCTCCTTCTGTACCATTCCCCTGGCCAGGGGCAAGAGCCGCAGCGATACCATCGAGGGAGCCATCCGCAACGCCCGGGCCCTGGCAGAAAAAGGAGTAAAGGAAATTGTGCTGACGGGCATCAACTTAGGAGATTTTGGCAAAGACCCGACAACAGGCATCCGTCAGGAAAGTTTTTTTGACCTGATCCAGGCACTCGAGCAGGTAGAGGGGATCCAGCGATACCGCATATCATCTATCGAACCCAATCTACTCTCTGATGAGATCATCCGGTTTGTTGCAAACAGCGAACGCTTCATGCCTCATTTTCATATCCCTCTTCAGAGCGGGAGCAACAAGGTTCTTGGACTGATGCGCCGCCGCTACCAGCGCGAGTTGTACAGCGAAAAAGTGGAGCTGATTAAATCACTGATGCCGCATTGTGCAATTGGTGTGGATGTAATTGTTGGATTTCCGGGAGAAGGGGAAGAAGAGTTTGAATCAACGTACAAATTTTTGCACGAGCTGCCTATCTCTTACCTGCACGTATTTACCTATTCTGAAAGAGCGCACACGAGGGCACTGGACATCAAACCCGTTGTACCCATACCTGTACGCCACGAAAGAAACAAAAAGCTGAGAAACCTCAGCTTTTTAAAGATGCAATATTTCAGCCGCCAGCATGAGGGGCAAAAAAGAAATGTTCTTTTTGAAAGCACCAGCCGCAACGGAATGATGGAAGGCTACTCAGACAACTACATCAAAGTATCCACCCCCTACCGTTCCGAATGGAATAACCAGGTCGTGGAGTGGATACTGTAATGCTGCTACCGGTTATTTATTATCTTCCTTGAGCGTATTCTCATCCGACAGGTACTCCTGCTGGTGATCGCGCTGCATGTCGTCCGGATTGATCTTGGGAAAATCACCTTCAGGATCTTTTTTGTCGTAGTGGATAGAGCTGTCTTCCTGTCCTTCGCGTACCTGGTCGCTTGTTTTTGCCTGTGTGTTTTCCAGCGTTCTTTCTTCGTTGCCGGTCTTTGGATTTGGTTTGATGTTCTTATTGTACTGGTCCATATGGATCTATTTTTTGTATACTAAACTTGTACAAAACTCATACCTTCTTCCACCTTGCCGCTTTTCACACAACGCATAGACAGGCGATTTGTTTGGGGTCTCTTCACATGGTTTATGATTCAATGGCTTCGCGCAGCTTGTCCAGATCAAGTTTTTGCATTTTCATCATGGCCTGCATGGCTTTTTTAGACTTTTCAGGATCGGGGTTCTGGATGATCTGAAAAAATTCACGGGGAACAATTTGCCAGGAAAGACCAAATTTATCCTCCAGCCAGCCGCAGGGCCCGGGCTTGCCGCCTTCGCAGAGCTTGTCCCACAATTCATCTACTTCCTGCTGGTCTGTACAGTTTACAAACAAGGAAATCGCAGGCGTAAAATGGTATTGCGGGCCTCCGTTGAGGGCAATAAATTCCTGTCCTTCCAGCTCAAAGCTGGCTGTCATAACCGATCCTTTTGGTCCGGGCCCTGCATCGCCATAACGGGATACCTTACCTGCTTTTGAATGCTTGAAAACAGAAAGATAAAAGTTCATAGCTTCTTCGGCCTGGGTGTCGAACCAGAGAAATGTGGTGATCTTTTGCATATGGTTGTGGTTGGTTGAATAGATAGATTACTGCCACAAACATACGCAGTACAGGAAGTTTTACCAGGGTGCAAAAACGATCATTCAAGGGGTGGTTTGCGAAAGGACGGGGTTTGCATTTCATAAATTGTGTTGCAAATTTTCCCGCCGGAATTTCTTATTTTCATACAAGCAAGTACTGCATCTATTCATCATAAACCGACCCATGAACCCTTTCCATCACTCTAAAAAATATAGTAGCAGGAAACGCATCTTTGTCAAGTGGTCTGTTTGGAGCCTGGTGGTTTTGCTGCCGCTGTCTTTTGTGCTGCATTCATATGCGCAGAAAAATAGCCAGCAAAACAGGCAAGCCCTTACACCCGCTGTTTACCTGATTTCTATGACCGCTTCTGCGGATACGAGCAACCACCTCAACAGGCTCAATGCCGAGATCAGGATAACAGGGATGTGGCAGAGTATCATGGGTATGACAAAAGACTCCATAACTACAGATCTGGTCTTTATTCCGGCAGCCGGAAAAGACAAAAATAAACTGGCCATGCAATTACAGGCGGTACCCGGCATCCGGCATGTTTCTGTAGTGCCCCTGAGCAATCCAGCTACCCCGGCGGAATTGGCAGCAGTGCGGAAAGTGTTTGCCGGCTTCGACTTGAGTACGCGCAAAGTAAGCAACAAGCAATTGTCCCTGTATCTCCGTTCTATCATAGAGCGTCAGGACACATACTATATTGACCAGGGCCCTATGCAAAATGCAACAGGACTGCGCGACATGCACATCAAACGATTGGAAGAGCATCCGCAGTATTCACCGGAATGGCGGAAACCCAGGACCGTTCAGCAACAAGATAATGGACAACAAGGAGATTCTCTTGTGGTTCAAGATGTTGAGCTTGTTGAAATCGTTCAGGAAGAAGAACCTCCTTCCCCACCGGATCCGCCTGCAAATTTGCGCAACATGAGCGATGCGCAAATACGTCAATGGTGGAGAAAGAATGATTCCCGCAAACCAAAGAACAGAGACATCCAGATCACGCGCACAGATGAAGAAGTGAAGATTTCGCTTCGGCTTAAAACAGGACCAGAGATCTTCACTTACCAACTTAAGAAGTAGCCATTTTGTGCGGGTGGTATTTTTCTTTTCAAGAGCACTTTCTTCAAACAGGTGAACAGATTGCGCTGTATATAAAAAGTTGTGTCCGCATTTAAGCCTGATCCAGGTACTGCATTATCACTTCCTGCGTATCTGTGTCTATCAGCAGAATTCCCTTCCGCACTTCATCAAGCTGCGCTATCAGCTCACCCTGGTCGTTCCAAACTGCCGTTCTTCCTGCGCAGCGCTCTCCTTCTGCCAGTCCGGTCTGGTTTGCCATGAGTACAGTCAGCGAGTATGTGCGGGCAATCTCAGCCAGCCTGGTGTATGTTTTGTCTATGCCGCGTATCAACTTGGAAACACTGGTAAGATAAATCTTTGCACCGGCCTGAAAAGCTTGCGCTGCATGTTCCGGTACTGACAGTTCGTAACAAATGCCCAGGGCAATCCGGGCTTCACCACCAAGCAGCCCTGTAAAATGGGAAGCCCCTATAAAATAAGGCTCTTCATCTGCATGAATCCATTTCTTAGTATACAATAGCGGAGGCTCGAAAGCTTGAAAGATCACCATACCGATAGCAATACCCGCGGCCGTTTTGACCGGCAGCCCAACACCGATGATCATTTCTTCCCGATCACTGATCTGCTGAAAAGGAGCAAGCCGGCTATCATGCTGATCTGTTGCCAGTTCGCCCGCAAGCGCCGGTTCATACCCGGTCAGCGAGAGTTCCGGGAATACAATCATCCGGGCTTTGCGGGAAGCTGCCAGCTTTATCAACTGCAAATGCTGATCAATGTTGCGCTGGATGTTACCAGGCACCGGGTTTGTTTGTGCAAGACAAATTTGCATCTTTCGATGATCCTATGTGGAAGGATACTGCTTCTTGAGATAGCTGACAGAATTGGAAGCCATCTCAATCAATACGTCTTTGTTGATGTCTTCGAGCTTCTGGATATAAACACAACTCTTTCCTGCTTTGTGTTTTCCGAGTCTCTTTAGCATGGCTTCTTTTTGGACCGGATCGTCGGCGAGGTACAAGGTGATGGCGTTGATCCTGGCAGAGAGGCCTGCAAGCGGAGCATCGCCTTCGCGCCCGCTGGCATATTTGTAATGATAGCTGCCAAAACCTATGATGGCGCTGCCCCACATTTTGGGTTCGAGGCCGGTATGCTGGCTGATCAGCGCTACGATTTCAGCGCAGTCATGCTGCTTTTTTTCGTCTGCGATTAAGTCCAGGTAAGCCTGTACGCTGTCCTGGGTTTCTACGGTTTTATTTTTTGCCATATGCCAAAGAGATTAATCAACCCGTTCCATGCGGGCGATCTTGTCCAGCAAGATCGTATGTGGCTCGTCCAGGGTATAACTGGTTGAATCGCTCGTGTACCAATGGATGGCAGCCGTTCTGCTTTTGGCTGCCGGGGCAGACCCGCCCGGCGGAACAAGATAGAGGGAATCTACCTTATCGAGTTGCACCGTTGCCTGTTGCCTGGCTTTGTCTACCTGTACAGAAGTGATGGAGTAAACATTGACACCCGAATGCAATACCATGTACAATTTCTTCTTTTTTGCCCTTTCAATGGCCACCGGATAACCTGCTCTTTCAATTGCGGCATTGGCTGTTAAGGCCTGGTTTGAACAAGCAGGTGGGAGGCAAAGAAAAGCAAACGCAAATAGGTACAAACAGCAGTTCCTGAAAGTCTTCATGCAGTTTTAATGATTTGGGAAGGCAATAACAAAATGCAACCATCCTTTGTACTGTCCGGGACCCGGGTTAAGGCTTCCGTTCTTTTTTGAGCGTGCTGGCAGGCTGTTGCTTCTTAACCGCCGGTGCCTTGTATGCTTCATCATCAACAAAAGGCTGTGTTTTCAGCCGTCTGCCGGTGGCTGCAAAGAACGCGTTGCCAATGGCACCGCCTGTGGGTGGAAGAGCCGGTTCGCCCAGTCCGGTTGGCTCTATCCCGTTGTCGACAAAATGGGTCTCTATCTGCGGAATTTCTTTCATGCGGATCAGCCGGTAGCTGTTGAAATTTTTTTGTTCTGGCACACCATCTTTGAAAGAAAGCTTGCCAAACATGGCATGGCCCATTCCATCTGTAATACCGCCCATAACCTGCTGCCGGGCTCCGCTTAAATTAACCACTTCACCACAATCAACGGCTGCATGTATTTTTTTAACCACCGGTTTTCCGGCAGTCATGGCCAGCTCACAAATCTGTGCTACATAGGAACGGTGCGAGAAGTAAACGCTGAAGCCCTGTGAAACACCCGGCTTTTTCTTCCAGCCCGCTTTCTCTGCCACCAGCTTGGTTACCCCGATCATCCGGTCAACATCATAGCGGACAGGACCAACCGGCGCCGTTTTCGCCTTTTCCAGCAGCTCCAGCCTGAACTGGATCGGGTCTTTTCCGGCTGCAAACGCCACTTCATCCATGAAGGATTGTTCGGCAAAAGCCAGGAAATTGGTGATGGGTGCGCGCCAGGCACCGGTTGTGATGGGTGAATTATGCTCTGCAGAATCAATCAGCAGATTCTCAACAGAGCCGGAGGGAAAATTGTCTTCCCGGGTGGGGTTGCCTGAGTTGATACCGGCTCCCCGCAGTTTATAACCGATCATATTTCCCTGTTTGTCGAGCGCCGCTTCAAAGCGGTAGCGCACAGCGGGCCGGTAGCTGCCTCCTGTCATATCATCTTCGCGGCTCCAGATCAGTTTCACCGGTGCTTTGATGATGCTCGAAAGTTCAGCTGCTTCCACGGCATAGTCTGCTTTCAGCCTTCTTCCAAATCCGCCACCCAGGCGGGTGATCTCAACCGTGATCTTATCTTCCGGTATATTCAACAACTTGGCCGTGGCCTGCCGGGCTGTACCGGGTGTTTGGGTAGGCCCGATAAGCTCTACGCCATCAGGCCGCACGTGGGCGAAGAAGTTCATGGGCTCCATCGGACTGTGCGAAAGAAACGGGCACTGGTACTCGCTTCTGATTACCTTGGCTGCATTTTTAAAGGCTGTTTCAACATCGCCTTCTTTTCTGCGCACGGTGGCTGTATTCCCATCAAGCAGGGAAAGAAATATTTTGTTGTGATCTGCTGTGCTCTCGGTATTCCCATCCTTTTCGTATTCAATCTTCACGGCCTTGCGTGCTTTCATGACCTCCCAGGTCGATTTGCCCACAACAGCCACGTTGTTCTTAAACGTGACCACGTCAACAATGCCCGGCATGGCTTTGGCCGCAGCAGCATCCACCGATTTCACCTTTGTGCCAAATGCCTCGGGGCGCTGGATCACGGCGAACAACATGCCTTCTCTATAAAAATCAAGACCAAACAACCCTTTGCCGCGCACGATGTCCTTGTTGGCAACATTGCGGACCGCCTTGCCAATAAGTTTGAAATCTTTGCGGTCTTTGAATTTGATATCTGTAGGAACCGGTATGGCAGCTGCCGCTTCGGCCAGCTCGCCATAGCCCAGTTTGTTACCGGATTTGGCATGGATCACGAAACCGTTCTCCGCAGTGCATTCTTCTGCAGGCAGGTTCCATTTTTTGGCGGCGGCCTGGATCAGCATCCACCTGGCTGCGGCACCGGCTGTACGCAGGCGCTTCCAGGAATGCGGCACAGCGCCACTTCCCCCTGTTACCTGCCGGTCGAAATTCTTGGTGTCCAGGGAAGCCTGCACCACTTTTACTTTTGTCCAATCCGCATCCAGCTCCTCGGCCACGATCATGGGAAAAGAGGTCATGATGTTTTGTCCCAGTTCCGGATTCGGCGACAAGATCGTTACGACACCATCTGAAGCGATGGAAAGATAGCTGTTAAAACCACTGGCGGCAGCCTGCGCGGCTCCCTGTATCACGACGGGTGTTTTGGCCTCTGCGCTGAACCAGTCGAAGCCAAGGATCAGCCCCATGCCGGTGAGAGAACCCAATTTAAAAAACTCCCTTCTGCTTGTTTTTGTTGCGGTTGACATAGGATCAGATTTTTGTGCTGGCCAGTTTGACGGCTTCGCGGATGCGGTGATAAGCGCAGCAGCGGCAAAGATTGCCGTGCATCGCCGTGTCAATTTGTTCCATCGACGGTTTGGGATTTTTTTTCAGCAGGGCCGCGGCAGTCATGATCTGACCGGCCTGGCAATAGCCGCACTGCGGCACATCTACTTCATCCCATGCAAGCTGCAGGGGATGGTCGCCATTTTCAGACAGTCCTTCGATGGTGGTGATTTTTCCCTCTCCGATGGCAGAAACAGGCAGCAGGCAGGACCTGACAGCAGATCCGTTCATATGAACCGTGCAGGCGCCGCATTGTGCAATGCCGCAACCGTATTTGGTTCCTACCAATCCCAGGTGGTCGCGCAGCACCCAGAGCAAGGGCGTATCCTCGGCAACATCAGGTTGGTACTGCTTGCCGTTGATAGAAAGAGTAAATTGGGCCATGATTGATTTGCGTTGTGTAACTTAAAAGTACACAAAATTACTGTAGCAAATCAGTTGGATAGATAAATTGAAAGACAAAGAAAACAAGATTTTTCTCAGGCATACAGCTCAAAGCTGGAGCCGTAGCGCATGCGCTCCTTTTGAAAGATGTCGAAGGCCAGGGCGCTATCCCCTTGTATCCTTTCCGCCACCTCTTCTGTCCGCTGCGGATCCAGCTGGATAAGGGATTGGGCAGCATACGCTTTTACATGCGCGCTGGGATTGTTTTTATAAATGGTTTCCAGGATCTCCACTGCGTTCTCATCGCCCAGGGCACCGGCCAACCGCACGGCCAGCTCCCTTCCGGATGAATGCAGGTACCGGCATATCCGGTGGGTGGCTTCATCAAACTGGTATTGTGGCTCATTGATCTTATTGCTGCGCGGGATCAGGTTCAGTGAAACAGATACACTGCCGGGCGGCAGCTGGATATGGATGTCCTGCTTGGCCCTGAACAGCGCAACCCTGCCTTGTGACAGCGTAAATAATTCCTGCGGCTGCAGCTCTACCTTTTCACCCAACAGGCCTTTGACCTTGCTGTAATCATAGGTATAGCCCCTTGATTCGTATCCGGGGCCACAGTAGCCAACGGTCAGGATGTCAAAATTGTGATCATGACAAATATCGTATCGGAAGTTTTCGATAGACCGTTCTATCCTGGATACGGGATTCCAGACCACAGCGCGCAGAAAATAATTTTCGTTGCTGTGCAGGATAAAAACAGCGGGTCCGTAAGTATTTGTTTTTTGAAAAGAAGCAATCTCCCGGAGCTCGTTGCTCATGTGGTTGATCAAAAATTTTTTGTTGTTGGCCAATCGCTTCAGGTAGATGGCAGAATCAACCAGATCTTCCTGGCAAGACAGATCGTATTTCATGGAAGCAATGGTCTCTATGTATTCATCCAATTCGATGGATGCAGCATCATTTGGCATATCAATTTGCAAGGGCATGGTAAACTGTTTTAGTTTTCAGGATTTGGCGTCTACAAGTCTGTCTAGAATGCGTTGTGCCCCATCAGACAGGGTATGATCGGATGAATCAATGGCTTCCTGGAGACGGTCGAAAGCAGCAAAATTTCCTTCCGTAAGCATGGTCTGGATGGCTTTCAGCCGCACGGTGGCATCGCCCCAGGCAAAGATGCTTTCATACAAGCTGCCGGGAACGGCGGTTCCTATAACGGCTGCCACATTGAGCATATTCACGAGCCGCGACATGGTAACCTTGGCTGCCTCTGCCATATAAGATTTTCCTTCGTCGTCAAAATTCCAGAAGATGTCAGCATCCGGATCTTTAATTGTCAGTATCTCGATCACAACGACGCCGCTGATTTCCACCACATCCAACAGGAAGGAGGGTTTGCTGGCAGAAATAAAATCACCCTGGTGCAATCTTCTTTCTTCCACCACGGTGTAATGGATACCGGGTTGAAAATAATTTATATCAAGCTCCTCCGGCACTTCCAATACCCTCACCCGCATGCTGCCCGGACCTTTGATGCTCACCACCTGGCTGATGCCCATCCATTTAACCTGGTTGCCGGTGCGCTGAAAAGGCCCGCGAAGCTGGATGCTGTAATCAACATAGCTGCTGTTGATGACATTGATATTGGTTTGCCCGATCACATTGCGGAGAATATGGTCAGGGTCTTCCGCCAGCTTTGCCAGTTCACCGGCGAGAAAAGTTTCTGTAAACCCGCTCTCTACATGGTCTGCAAACAAAGATCTAATTGCCCCAAAATTACCCAGGAGGGCATGCAGCTGCGATTCAAGCAGAAGGATGCGCGACTCTTTTGATATTTCAGCCATAACAAAAGTGTTTAGAAGATAAACAAAAGAAAAATGCAGAAAGAGATGCGGCATACGCACATCCCTTTCTGACTTCATAGATAAGGCTTCTCTCAGGTTGGATCAACCGATAAAGATTTCGATCAGGATAAAGATGACCGGATTTCTAAGCGCCTGCGGGTTGCCGTTCGTACCTACGGCATGCATGCCCACAGATTCTTCCAGGTCGGCTACCGACTTGTACTCGCTGATCAGCGCAGCCTTTGTATTGGCCAGGAAATCCTGCAGGGCATCATAGCTGGCCTTGGCCAATCCGCGCTCACCCATCATGCAAAGGGAGTAGATGTCATCTACCTTTTTTGAAACATACCGGGCGATCTCCAGCTGGTTCTTGTTCACCGCAACGGCTTTGTATCTAAAACCAGGTTTCTGGTAAACGGCGTCAGCCTTGTAATCAGGGTCAACCCCTTCAAGGGTATTGATGGTGGTGGCACCCGGCAGGTAAGCTTTGACAGGAGCATATCTTTCCAGCAAAGCTTCAATGGTACGGAACTCATTATCGGAAAGCCGGCCGGGTATTTCAGGCTGGCCGGCAGGGTTGCTGGTGATGTTTCCTGTGCTGTCTACAAACTGGGCAGACAGGGTAGCGGAATTTGATTTCAGGGCAAAAGAAACATAAGAACTCAGTTCCTTGCTGAATTGTTTTTCTTTCATGGTTTTAAATTTTACGTGTAGAAATAAACGCGCAACGGAAGCTTCTGAAGCAAGGGAGTGCAGGATCTGTGAAGCCGGCGGGGGTGATGGTTCACCCTGTTACACAGACGGTCCTTCTCCCCTATTTATACTTATGTCGAAGTTTGAGAGGGCAGGGAAACAAGGGAAAGTTTAAGCGTAGCTTGCAAGATCGGTGTCAGGGCCGCTTGGCCACTGATGCGGGTGGTGCTACCATGAGGTCTTCTATGAGCTTCTGCATGTCGGCGGCCGTTTTTTTCAGGATGAGGTAGCGATGGTTTTTTGAGGGGCCGTTGATCCATTTGTTTTTTCCGGTGCTGTCGATCCTGTTGAAGCCATTGCCTTCGAGCGACCAGTAATCCTGCGTTCCCCGCACGGCATAAAGCATGGCTGTCTGGTCCCAGCTCTGGCGGTCTTTGGTGAGTTTGTCTACAAAAGGATGGTTTTCAAAAGCTGCTCGAACCGGATTGTTTGCAGAGGTTTCTGTCAGCAGGCGGCTGCCGGTGCGGATGACACTGCCGATTTCAAATCCGCTGTATACGATGGGCGTTGGCCAGGTTTCTGCAACAAGCCTGGCCGCATCGGGTGCGATCTTGATATTCCACTCATCTCCGGAAGGAAAGCCTGCTCCCATCACCGTCAGGAGCTTTACTTTTTTCTTTACCAGCGCATAACCATCCAGGTTACTATAGGTATCGGGAGGCGTTTTGAGCAGGTCGGCCAGCAGCCTTTCTGGTCCTACCGCCACAATCACAACAGTTCCGTCGGCTTGCTTTGCCAGTATCTGGCGGTACAGCATAACTGCATCCGGCGCATCGGCTCCCTTTATCAGGTCATGCGGAAAAGCCTGGGCCAGTTTGGTATTGTAATGATCGTACAATTTGCCTTTGTATTCATAATCTCCTTTGTACGTACCAACAGGAATACCAGGCCGGCCATAATAGGTGTTGATCACATCCATTGCCGGCGCGCCCATCGGGTCGTGCATGGGAAACATGGTAGCGAGGATTTCTGCTTCTCCCCTGTCAGCAAACTGGTGCATCAGCGCCATGGCAGCTGCATCATCGCAATCCTGTCCGATGTCGCTGTCGAAAATTATTTTTACCGCCTTGCTTTGCGGGGGCATAGGACAAAACAAATGAGGTGTCCGCGTAGTGATAAGGGTTCCTGCAAAACACACATAAATTGTTATCAGCAGCTTTGTTGCAGAGAAAGGGGTTAATGGCAGCATACGATGGGCGGTTTAGGGCCTGCACTATTTCCGCGAAGTGAAATAATGGTTGGCAAAGATGATGAACTGGGTCCAGTCGTAAGCGGTTAAGTTGTGTTCACCTTCCCGGATATGATAGCCGAGCGGCGGCTCCAGGAGCGGCTTTTCAACCGGGGGCGGATCAGGGGAGAGCCTGGAGGAAAGTCCGTACAAGGCATATACTTTCTCTGCATTTTTCAGCGACAGATAAGTTCCCTTGGGATCGGCCCAGAGGTCTTTGGTGGCATTGGTCGCATAGACCGGCCGGGGCGCGATCAGGGAAATCAGCATGTGCTGGTCAACGGGCAGCGAATCTTCGCGGTCGTTGAATTTTTTGTAGTTATCCGTGAACCAATGCGGGAAAGTGGTATTGATCCGCCTGATCCTTTCACCAAACTGGCGGCGGGCCAGGGCAGCACCGGTATTTCCTGAACAGTTGGATACGCACATGGCAAAACGCGTGTCCTCCGCAGCGGCCCACAGCGAAGCTTTTCCGCCGCGGGAATGACCGACGACCACTACTTTTTTTGCATCTATATCCCTGTCCTTTTCAAAATAGTCCATCACCCTGCTGGCGCCCCAGGCCCAGGCCCCGATGGCCCGCATGCCGTTGGCCATCAGCAGCTGCTCCGGATAAAGCCTCAACACACCATTTACAAACTGGGTTTTATCATCCGGAGCCAGGTCGCTCACATGAAAGGCCGCAATGGCATAGCCGCTATCGATGGCCATTTCAGCAGGCCAGAACTCGCTTTTGGCTGCCCGCGTGGGATCGGTATTTTCACGGCCCCGGTTGTTGATCAGCAAAAAAACAGGAACCGGTTTTTTTACACTGGCGGGAACAAAAAGAACCAGGTTGATCTTTACGGACGAATCACCCTTAAACACACTGATGACTACCTGCTTTAACCGGGCCCTCCCGTTCATTGCAGCCGCTTCTTCATGCGTCACCGCATAGCTGATGCGGTCGTATGCTTTGGGCATCTGACCATACACGTTGTTTTCAAACAAGGTCAGGATCTCCCCCCTTCTGCTCTTCTCCCATACTCCCTTGTTACTGACCTGTTTGTTTGTCCCGGTTTTGAGCACATCGGGAAGCGTGTAAGCAGGCACTTTAGCCTCATCATAATTTGCCTCATCGTGATCCTGTGCAGCAAGTGGGGTTACAACAGCGAATGCAATGAATACTAAAAACACTTTTTTCATACGCATAAATATACAGGAACTGCACTTACAACAAGCAGCCTGTTTTTACCAGTTAAGTACGATGTAGAACCCGTGGGCGCATCATGGTGTAATTTTTCTATTTTTGCCCGTTTTCCACCCTGTAGGTGCAGGTTGAACCTGCATTTTACAAGCAATTAATTTATCAAGAACAAACCGGATGATAAACGTAAAAGAACTGATCGGCAAACCTGAACTGGTAGAGGCCATGAAAAACAACATCAAGGCCCGCCAGGTAGATGCCGATGTTGACCAGGTAGTAGAGCTGTACACAGCCAAGCTCAAAGCCGAGCAGGAATTAGAAGCCCTGCGGGCGCAGGCAAACAAAAATGCAGAGCTGATCAAATCGGTTCCTGTAGCAGAGAAACCCTCCTACGTTACTGCAGGCCGCGAATTAAAACAACAGATCGCGGAACTGACCACCTATTATAATTCCATCCTCAGCAACTTCAACGATGCTTCACTGAAGCTGCCCAACTGGATGTCGCCCGATGTACCCGTGGGCAACAGTGATGCCGACAACAAAATTTTTAAGACCCACCTGGAACCCGGGCAATTTGATTTTAAACCCATGGATCATGTGGAACTGGGCCGCGAGCTCGACCTGATCGATTTTGAGGCTGGGGCCAAGGTAACGGGTCCCAAGTTTTATTTTCTGAAAAGGGAGGGGGTGTTGCTGCAGCATGCCATCAAATCATTTGCTTTTAAGAAAGCGATCGAGCATGGATTTATCCCCTTGCAAACGCCTGACCTGGCCAGAAACGGTGTATTGCAGGGCATCGGCTTTGCTCCCCGGGGTGCAGAAAGCAATACCTATGAGCTGAATGGCGAAGACCTGAGCCTGATTGCCACCGCAGAAATAGCCGTGGGCGGTATGCATGCCAGCGAAACGTTTGACCCGCAAAGACTGCCCCTGCTCTATGTTGCCGAAAGCCATTGTTTCCGCCGCGAAGCCGGCACTGCAGGGCGCGCCAGCAAAGGATTGTACCGGGTACACCAGTTTGAAAAGATCGAGCTGTTTGCCTTCTGCACGCCCGAACAAAGCGATGGCATCCTGGAGCAGATCAGGGAGCTGGAAGAATCTATCTACCAGGCCCTCGGCATTCCGTATCATATCGTGCTGAACTGCTCTGCAGACCTGGGAGCACCGGCCTATAAAAAATACGACATAGAAGCCTGGATGCCCGGCAAGGGAGAAGAAGGCGAGTATGGTGAGATCACGTCTGCCAGCAACTGCACCACCTACCAGGCCCGCCGCCTGAACATCCGTTATAAAAACGGCGATACCGGCAAAAACGAATTTTTGCATACCCTCAACGGAACAGCCGTTGCGCTCAGCAGAACAACAGTAGCCATCATGGAAAATTACCAGACAGCGGAAGGGGGCATAAAAATCCCGGACGCCCTGGTTCCCTACATGCCAATGGATTATATTGCTCCCCGAAATAAGGGATAAACAATACAAGCCTTCATCACGCTCAACAACATCAACAATTCTTACGCATATGAAACAATGGCCTAATCACCCTTTCTCCCGGTTGCCCCTTTCTTCTTTTTGTTCCTTGCTTTTGTTTTCTCTCCTCGCGCTTCCTGCCCGCTCACAGCAGAAAGCCGGAGATGTGTTTAAAAGCGATTACATAAAAAAAACCATGCTCGCCGTAACCGACTGGCAGCTGAAAAATCCCAAACACCCACCCACCGACTGGACCAACGGCGCTTTTTACGCCGGTGTAGTGGCTGCTTACAATACCACCAGGTCGCAGGCTATTCTTGACTCTCTCAACGCCCTGGGTGAGCGCACCGGCTGGCAACCCGGCCGCCGCTACGACCACGCCGATGATATTGCCATTTGCCAAACCTATATCGATCTGTACCGCATCAAAAAGGATCAGCAAAAAATCCAGGGCACCATCGATACGGTTAAGAAAATGAGCCAGGTTCCGGGCCGTGAAGTGCAGCAGCACGGCATTACCTGGTGGTGGTGCGATGCCTTGTTTATGGCCCCCCCTGTGCTTGCCAAATTGGGCACAACCTTAAAAGACCCTTCTTATTATACCCTGAACGATACCCTTTTCAAACAAACTTACAATCTGTTGTACAACAAAGAATATCATCTTTTTGCCCGCGATGCCAGTTACCTGATCAACCAGCAGGGAGAAGGCAAGCGCGAAAAAAACGGAAAGCTGGTGTTCTGGTCGAGGGGCAATGGCTGGGTAATGGGCGGACTGGTAAAGCTGCTCCAGGAGCTGCCGGCCAATTACCGCAACAGGAATTTCTACCTTACGATCTACAAAGAAATGGCCGAGAAGATCGCTTCGCTGCAACAAGCCGATGGTCTCTGGCGCGCCAGCCTGCTTGATCCTGAATCTTATCCCGGCGGCGAAGGAAGTGGCTCCGGATTTTATTGCTATGCTCTGGCCTGGGGCATCAACCAGGGCATCCTGAACAAGGCAAAATACGGGCCCGTAGTGCGCAAAGCCTGGACAAGCCTGAATACCCTGGTATCATCCGAAGGACGGGTAGGCTGGGTTCAACCGATCGGGGCTGATCCGCAGAAAAACTTTAGCGAAGAAAGCTGGGAAGTATATGGTGCCGGTGCTTTTTTACTGGCCGGGTCGGAAGTGATCAAGCTGAAACCTTAAGATTCTTATTTTAATCCCAGCTTTTCCATCAGGGCTTCCTTTTTTGAATTGCTGACGGCCAGCTTTTCACCGCCGTCGAGCACAACATAACCGCCATCTGTTTTAAAAAAATGGGTGACATGGTTGATATTGACCAGGGAAGAATGATGGATGCGCTGGAAATGGCTGGGCGGCAGCATTTCCTCGATGTCGCTCAGCGTTTTTGAGATCACCAGTTTTTTTCCGCTGGTGAGGATGATGTGGGAGTAAGCGCCTTCGGCATGGGCGTACAAGATATTGTGCGGCTCTATGAATTCATATGACTCTCTTCCGCGAAACGCAATGCGCCGGCTGGCTTCCGGTTTCTGAATATTCTGCAATAGATTCTCGATATGGGCAGGCCCTGTTTGCGGGTTGATCTTTTCTGCCACTTTTTGCACCGCTTCTTTCAGCTCGGTAACATCGATGGGTTTCAGCAAATAATCAACCGCGCTGATCCGGAAAGCCCTGACGGCAAACTGATCGAATGCGGTGGTAAAAATGACGGAGAAATTTTTCTCGTCTATCAGCTCCAGCATCTCAAAGCCGTTCATCCATGGCATCTGCACATCCAGAAAAACCAGGTCAGGCTTGCGTTTGCGAATGGCAAGGATGCCTTGTTTGGGTGAGGTGCAACATTCAAGCACCTGCACGTCCGGGCAGCATTTCTCCAGGTCAAAACAAAGGCTGTCCACGCAGCTTTGTTCATCATCGATCACGATTGCCCGTATCATAAATCAGCTGTTGTGTTGAGTAAAACGGATGATCACGGTAGTACCTGCCGCACAGTCCTTTTCATCCTTCTTATCGATGATCAGGAGCGTATCTTCCCGGTTGTTCATGAGCTTGTCCAGGCGAAGGCGCGATTGGGTGAGCGAAATGCCTTTTGATTCATAAACAGCCAGTCCGGTTTTGTATTTTGCAGACACATCCCTCCCTACCCCGTTGTCATCAATCGTGCACTCCACCGTTCCATCGTGCTGGCTCACCGTTACAGCCAGCTTGCCACCTTCCTCCCTGGGTATCAGTCCATGCCAGATGGCGTTTTCAATAAAAGGCTGCAGCACCAGGGCAGGCACTTTGATGTCTTTCAGGTCAATCCCTTCTTCGATATCAAAAACAAAATCAACTTTCTCCCCAAAGCGCATTTTCTCCAGTTGTGTGTACAGGCGGCAGGTTTCCAGTTCTTCGTAGAGACTGATCTCGCGCTTGTCTGAATGCTGAAAAAGGGTCCGGATCAGCTTTGAAAAAGTGGTGAGATAAACAGCGGCGGGTTCATTCTGATTTTTGTTGATCAGGGATTTGATGGAGTTCAGGCTGTTAAAAATAAAATGCGGATTCATCTGGGAGCGGAGGGCGCGGGCTTCCAATTCGAGCAGGGCTTTTTCCTGGGCGGCTTGCCGCACGTGTTGTTGCCTGATAAAGGTAATGCGCCTGCGGTAAAGCAGGTAAGCGCCGGTTGCCACAGCCAAACCTACCAGCAACTTAAATAAAAGTGTTTGCCAGAATGCCGGTACGATGCTGATCGTATACTCCACCGCCTTGCCCTGCCAGTTGCCTCCCTCCCGCTGTGCCATCAGGCAAAATACATAGGTGCCCGGCTTTAGCTGTGAATAAGAAATTTTCCGGTTTGATGAATTCACGCAATGCCATTTGTTATCAATACCCTTCAGCCGGTACGCATATTCAAGACGCTCCGGAAAGAAAAATTCTGTGGCAGAAAAACTGATCATCAAGGTATTCTGGTCATGCGGCAAACGGAGGGGTGCATGCTGCCGGAGGTCTGCGCGGACAAAAACAGGCAAGGTATCTGCCATGATCGTATTTACATAAGGAATGATCTCTGTGGAATAATTATCAAGATCAGTGAGGTTGAAATACTCAAAGGAACTGTTCTCACCGACCAGCATATAGCCATGACTGTACAAAAGGGATTTGAGGTCGGGAGAAGCCAAACCATTGGAGTGGTCAAAGAAAAATGATTGTTGCTTTCTGGTATCGTATACCACCACCCCGTTCTGTGCACGGAACAGCATGTAATTGCGCAGCCCGCCCACAATCGCTGTATAGCCGCCCCTGATCAATCCCCTGCTGCCGAACTCGATGGAATCTATACAGCGGAGCGAATGGGGGTCAATGATGCGGACACCTGATTCCCGCACCATGCACCAGATCCTTCCTGCTGCATCCAGCGTGCACAGGCAAGCACCATAGTGAGGCAGCGGGGAGTTGCCCAGTAAAGAGAGGTTCGGCACCCGCCTGTGCTTTCCATCATCGAGCGAAACCTGTTCCAGGCAATTCTTGGCAGTGAGGTAAACCATGTTTCTGTCTCCATCATACCAGTTTTTGGTCATGCGTATCTCCGCGCCCGAGTTGCTCAGGGGCTTACAATACAAGCTATCAACTTTCAGAGAGTGGTGGTTGATCTGGTAGAGAAGGCCATCGGTTCTCCTGATCAGTATATCGCCCTTGCGGGAAACCAGGAGGCCATCGAATAGATTTTCTGTGCCCATCCGGGAAAGGGAAGGAAAGACTTTTTCAACGGGCTCAAACCTTTTTTTACCGGGCAGCAGCACATGGGTTTTCCAGCCGGTTGTCCAGAACCGGCCGCTGCCGTCTTTGATAATTTCCTTGTCCAGACTGGAAGCATAAGAAAAAAAACTGTTGATCAAGGGGGTGGGTATTATTGTTTGCAGCCTGAAACTGGTATCAAATACGTGCACCCCCGTTGAACTCATGAAAGCGCCGTAGAAAAAACCGGTTGCAGTATCAAACCAGATCCCCCGCATATCCGGTCTTGAAAAACTGACCGCCGTTTGATTGGGCACTTCCACTGTGCGCAGCCGCAAACCGGGCGGCAATGATACATACAAGCGTCCCCTTTGCAGCAACCAGGTATTTCCCCGCCTGTCCTGCGTAACAAATTTTGTTTGCTCTTCCGTGTATTTGTTGTCAGCGACCTTGAAATACCGGGCGTTGCCACTCCGCGTATCATAGATAGCTGTTTGTCCATTGTAAACACCCAGCAGGTATTTTCCCGGTGACCATTTCACAAATTCCGGAATGATGTATCCGTAGTAAACATGTTTTGCGTGAAAGAGGCCTGACCTTCCAAAAGGGATTGTTACCTCACCGGTCCTGGTATTATAGCAGGCAAAGCCACCGGCCCAGGAGTTGAACCAAATGATGCTATCATTGACTACATCCATGCGCTGCACGTCCACGCTAACATGGCCGGTTGAAAAAGGAGCATATTGATGATAGACATCTGTTACGATCCGGAAGTTTTGCAGAAATGTCTTTTTGACTTTATCGAACAAGTAAATACCATGAAAGCTACCGATCCAAAGCTTGCTTTCATCGGTTGCATGAGGGGCAAAGCTAACAACGGTATTCAGCGAGCGGTCCTGCCAATCAATCCGTGTTGAGTTGTCGAGATTGTAATGCGCCAAACGGGTGGCAGCAGGGTCGTATACCAGCAATCCGCTGTTGGCAGATCCGGCAAACAAAACGCCTTTGTGATCAAGGTGCAAGGCTGCGATGCCGGGATGAAACAAAGGACCGCCCTTGCGTGGAGAAATGGCGATGTCGGTGTATGACCCTGCAGACCGGTTATAATAATACAATCCGGCAGGTGTGCCTATGTAGAAATTATGCCGGTCGTCTTCTACCATGGCATTGATGTAGTTGAGTGAAAATAAATTTGCTTGCTGCAGGGATGAATGGCATACCAGGTCAGAACCATCAAAGGAGTTTAAGCCTTGCGCGGTGGAAAACCACATCAGTCCATCTTCCGAGAAAAAGAAATATTCAGAGGTGATAGAAGGGGAACCAGGCAGGATCACCTGTTTAAATACAGGAATGGAATCTACCTGTGCCCGCAGGGAAAACACACTAAACATCAATATAAGGATGCAGCCTGGTTTCACATGTTGGTTGCTGGTGTGACTAAATATACCTTAATATACAACTTTCTGCTTGGCTGTTTGGCAGTTGCCCCGGTTGGATTGGCAGTTTGCTTTCACCGGATAGGGTTATCAAATGGAAACAGGAAATTGCCAAGCCGCACCCTGCGCAGGCCAAATGCAATTTTTCTGTTCCGGTTTAAAACGATAGCTTAGAGAACTTACACGGCTCATCCATCCATTATCAGGTAAAATCACCCTTTTATTAGCGCTGAAAAACAGCTTCCTTTGGCAATCTATACTTTACCCCGTGCAGGAATCTATTTTTAATAAGGAGATGGCGTTTACCATGTCAGTAGCCGGCAGTTTTCCCCGGCATCCGGCGCAGGTAAACGGTTTGCTGCAGGCAGATGCAGAAATCATCCGGCTCCCGGGCGAGCCGGAGAAATACATGGTGTTTAAAACAGACGGCATCCATGAAGAGATCAGGGAAGGTTTATACAGCGATCCCCACCTGATCGGCTGGATGACGGTGACAGCCCCTCTCAGCGATCTGGCAGCAGTTGGCGCAGCACCGATGGGCTTGCTCCTTTCGCTCGTGCTGCCTGTTCAACAAGGCCCCGACTGGCTGGAAGGATTTAAGGCAGGCATCCATGGAGCCTGCAGTGCTTACGGGATCTATGTGCTGGGTGGAGACACCAATTTGGGTGTTGCCTGCTCAACCAGCGCAACGGCAATCGCCCAGCTGGAATCAGGCAAACCCTTGCTGCGCACCGGGATAAAACCAGGTGATTATCTCTATGCGACCGCGCGACTGGGAGCAGGCAATGCCTATGCTTACGGCAGGTTGTTCAATCCCTCAGCTGCCATTGCTTACAAACCCTTTGCCCGCCTGCAGGAGAGCAGGTTTATCAGGCAGCATGCAACAGCGTGTATGGATACCAGTGACGGATTGTTCCCGGCGCTCTCGGTCCTTTCGGAGCTGAATGAAACAGGTTTCGAGCTCACGGTACCCCTCGACGATGTACTGCATCCTGCCATCCTGCCTGTACAGCAGTTGAGCGGACTACCCGCGTGGATGTTTATGGCTGGTCCGCACGGGGAGTATGAGCTCCTGTTTAGCATTCCTGCATTAAAGCAGCCGGAGTTTTTGGCGGCAAGCCGGCGGGAAGACTGGCAACCGGTTTTGCTGGGCAGGGCAACAATGGAAAGAAAGCTTTGCTTCTTATCCGGCTCTCTCTCCGTTGCCTGCGCTCCGGCCCTGGTTCCCAACTTATTTGCGGAAGCCGGCGGAAACGTGCGGGCTTATTTCAGTCTGCTCCTGCAGCAACAGGAACAATGGTCGCACCCTTAAACCGGGAAATATGACAAGCAAGCAAAACAAACTCAGGGAGCTTGGCAAACAGGCAGTACAACAATCCTTGCCGGCCCGCATGCAAGCTTTCCGGTGTATGCTGAATGAAAGAACGCTGACGTATAAACGAACCCTGTTGTCGGCAGCAGACAGGGAGGTAACTGTACAAGACCCGTTTACAGGCGCTTTGCGCAACATGCTCATGTTTGCTTCCAACAATTATCTTGGCCTGGCAACCCATCCGCACGTGGTTCAACGCGTGAAAGAAACGATTGACCGCTATGGCTGCGGCATGGGTGGGCCTCCGCTGCTCAATGGATACAACCGGCTGATTGCAGAACTGGAGGAAAGGCTGGCAGCGTTTAAATCACAAGAAGCAGCCCTGGTCTTTTCATCGGGTTTTGCTGCCAATTTAGGCATCGCAGGTGCCCTGTGCAGATCAAATGATTTGATCTTGTATGATGAGAAAAGTCATGCTTCCCTTTATGACGGCTTGCAGCTCACGGGAGCCAAAGGGATCCCTTACCTCCACAACAACATAACACAATTGACGGCTTTGCTGGAAGAAGCCAAACCAAAGCAGGGAACGGTCTTTGTTTGCACGGAAGGCGTGTTTTCCATGGATGGAGACCTGGCTCCGCTGGATCAAATTGCCCGGTTGTGCAAACAGGATGGCGCCATGCTGGTGGTAGACGATGCGCATGGTACGGGGGTGCTGGGTGAAGAAGGAAGCGGCACGGCTTCCTACCTGCAATGCGCACACGAAGCTGACATCACCATGGGAACATTCAGCAAAGCATTTGCCACCTGTGGCGGATTTGTTGCCGCTTCTGCCGGACTGGTAGAATACCTGCGCTATCATGCCAGATCGTATGTGTTTTCTGCTTCCCTGCCGCCACCGGTTGTTGCCACTGTACTTGCCGGATTGGAAGTGATCCATGCAGAACCGTGGCTGCGCAAGCAATTGCAGCAGAATGCAGCCTATGCCATTCAAAAGCTGGCACCCTTTGGTTTTTGCGTACCCCCGCAGGCCGCTATCATCGCGCTGAAATTACCGGAACAAATGAGCCTGGAAAAGGCAGCCTTTTTATTTCACCAGAAAGGCATATTTGTCAACCCCATCGAATACCCGGCCGTACCGCCGGGAGGGGAACGGTTCCGGATCAGCATCATGGCAACCCATACCCGGGAAGACATCGACCGGCTGGCCACTGCTACAGAAGAAGTCTGGAACGACCCAAGCGCTTATCATTCATGATCTACTATTCACACGTCAATGAAGACAACCGGATCGAACGGGATTTGCTCCGGCGATCCGGCTGCAACACGGTGGTAGCCGTAGCCGGCAGCGGTGAACGCATGCTGGCCCTGATGGATGTGGAAGGCTGCCGGATATTTCACGCGGTGGATCTGAACAGAGAAGCGCTCTACTTGCTGCAGCTTAAACTGGCCGCCCTGGAAAACATGGAGGTAGAGGAGTACTGGCAGTTTTGCGGGCACTACCCGGCGCCAGCAGGATGGAGAAAAAAACAATTTGACAGGATAAAAGCAAACCTCGATCGTGGCTGTTTGCTTTACTGGCAAGAAAAGGCCAGGCGCATCGAAAAAGGAATTTTAAACAGCGGGCATTTCGAACGGTTCCTGCAAAGAGTGCGGCCGCTTGTCCGTTTTTTTCTCGGGAAGAATTTTGAGCTGATCTTTTCAGGGGCTGGTGCACTGTCCGGCAAGTTTCCGCACCGGAGATGGAAGCTGCTTAAGCACCTGTTCTGCTACCCTTTGGTTTATAAAGCAGGCGGCAACCAGGATCCTGCTTTTACGGGAACAGGGGCCCAAACAGGACTTATCCCTGTTGCATTGGATGAGGTTATCCGCCGCGGTGAAGCACCCGCCTGCTTTATGGCCCACCTGATCTTTAAAGGGCACTTGCGCGAGATGCATCCTGTACACCTGCCGCCTTCCCTGCAAAAAGAAGTTTTGCAGAAGATCAGGCAGCGGTTAATCACAAAGAACTTCGAGATTTGTTTTCATCACATTGATCTGCTGGCTTTCACCCAAATGGGCTTGCCAGCTTCTGCCCGATCTGTCTTTTATTCCTTCTCAGACATCCTGAGCTTTGAGGACAGGCATTACCTGGAAAAGCTGCTTGACCATACAGTTGGGCCGGGAAGCACAATAGTATGGAGAACGTTTCTTCGCAACCGGCTGGATGGAAATTCGAGGATCATGCTGGCTAAAAAGTTTCCTTGCCTACAGGACCGTACTGCCGCTGAATCGACGCGGATGTACCAGGTATTTTCTATTGCAGCAACAACAAACAAACAGCACTTATGAACGTACGCCTGGTTTCTTATGACCCAAAATACGATGCCAGCCTCCGTGCTTTGGAGCTGGCCATCGTACAGGGCCGTAGCATAAAGCTGGAGATCCTGAAAGACCATTTTCTTTCCCGCACAACTGTCTATAAAACCTATCATACCTGTTTGGCCGTGGATGAGAATGAAAAGGCAATCGGTACAGCCATTGGCGCAAAAACTGAAATGATTGTGAATGGGGATCGCTTTCCATCGGGTGTTTGTTATGACGTGAAGGTCCATCCCCTGTACAGAAAGAAGGGTGTCGGCAAACTGATGGCAAAACATTTTTACCAGACCTTTTTCAAAGAGCACGGACTGACCCGGAATTTTATTACCCTGAAATTATCCAACCACCCTGTTATCCGCCTGGTAAGTGCCGTACACAAAATATGGTTGTATGAGTTTGTTTATCTAACCCTGCCCACAAAAGCAAGGGTGCCGCAACAGAGGCAGGCAAATGAGCATCCATTCCTCTTCTCTATCACGCTTTTTCAGGAAGAAACTGTAGACCCTTCTTACTACACTGTTTTGCCGAACGGACTCGGGTACTTCTATACCTATAAAATGTACAGGCTTGCGATCACGCATATTCACCCGGTACTCAAATGGGGATTGCGCATCGGTCAATTGCTGCAACCGGCCAGGTATGCCCATGCTCCGCAGGAAGGAGATACACTTAGATTTGCCTGTTTATACAACCACGATGCGCAAAACATAAAAGGAATCAATGATGTGCTGGAGGAACTGGAACACCAGGCTATCAACTACCTGCTGGTCGGTTGCCGCAAAGGAGATGTGATTTACCGGGCGCTGGAAAAACAATCTATCAACACCTATGGATACTATGTACTTGCAGATTTTCCGCTGAATAAAAAAGACAAGGTGACTATTGACGTGCGCTGTCTCTGAGCTTATCCCAACCAAACAAACTATTTGTATGATCGAACATGCCATTGTTGTTGTAAACCCTGCCTGCCATGGGGGCAGGGGTTGGAAGCGCTGGCTTTTGATAAAAGACAAGGTGAAGCAAAAACTGGGTGTACCGGTTACCGAGCTGGTATCAGAAAAAGGCAGTCTGCTGGGTGAAACGCTTCTGCCCTTGTTGCAGGATGCACGCCCCAGCTGCATCATCTCTGCCGGTGGTGATGGCAGTTTGCATACTCTGGTCAATGCCTTGCTGAAAGCGAAAGATGAAAAAAGTAAGGCTATCCCCATCGGCGCGGTCGGACTGGGTTCGAGCAATGATTTTTTAAAACCGTTTCAGCATTTTATTCAAGGCATTCCGGTGCGGATCGATCTGTCCAGGCCTTATCAGCAACAGGATACCGGAAGGGCTGTTTACGGCGATGCAGACAATGGGCTGCAGGAAACCTATTTTATCGTCAATGCCAGCTTTGGTGCAACGGCAGAAGGAAACTGGCGCTTTAATCACCCGGGCCCCTTGTTGCGATGGCTGAAGAAGCACGCCACCGGCCTGGCCATTTCCCACACCGCTCTTTCAACCATTCTGCGGTTCACGAATAAACCGGTTTTTATCCGGTTCAATGAGGAAGAAAGGCAGGTGCAGCTTTCCAATATCAACCTGATCAAAAGCCCCTTTATATCCGGCACCCTGCATTACACCCAACCTATCCTGCCCGACGACGGACAGCTGGGACTGAATATCTGCACAGCCATGAACCGCTTTGAATTGCTGCAAACCCTTTACGGGCTGGAGAAAGGAAGGTTTGATGAGAGCCCTGCACGCCTTTCTGTTTTTACAAAATCATTTAGTCTTTCATCTGATGAACCGGTGGTATTTGAATGTGATGGAGAGACAGTCATGGCTAAGCACGTGTCCATCACCGTAATGCCCAAAGCCCTTACCTTACTGGGACAATAACATGAATCAAAGCCCCCACATCTATCCCCTTTACGTTCCCCGCTTCTGGAGGGCTTATTTTGTGCAGATGCGGCCTTATCTTCTTTTTGTTTCCGGCATCGCAGGAGCAGCGGGTGTATCCATGAGCTATGATCCCTCCCCACATCCATTCAAAACAATTGTAGCACTCGGCATATTTTTTTTGGGCTATGGCTTTGGCCAGGCCCTGACCGATTGTTTCCAGACAGACACCGACAAACTCTCCGCTCCTTACCGGCCACTTTCCAGGGGCATTGTATCTATCAGGAATGTACTGATTGTTAGCCTGAGTGGATTGCTGTTATCCGGGTGCCTGTTTTACTGGTTCAATCCGGTTTGCTTGGGACTGAGCCTGGGTGCCGTGGTTGGTTTGGCCACTTATTCATACGTCAAAAAGAATATCCCGCTCGGCGGCCCCTTTTACAATGCATGGATCGTAGCCCTTCTGCCGCTGATGGGTTATTTTGTCCAGCTTTCACCCAAAATTCACCAGTTTCCCATCCATTTAATCCCTTACCTGTTGGTGACCCTGCTCTCCTACGCCAACTTTGTTTTGATCGGTTATTTAAAAGACATTGAAGCTGACCGGGCCACCGGGTACAAAACTTTTCCTGTTGTATTTGGCTGGAGAAGAACGGTACAGGGAGGAGATTTGTTGGTAGCGGTTACCCTTGCCTGTTATTGGTGGCAGCCGGGAAAAGACTGGCATGAAATCTCTTTTGGCATAGCCGCGTCTATCATTGCTGTGTACGGACAATTCATTGCACACACCACTAAAACAAAAAATGAACAGGGTGCCCTGGTTCCTATCCTCGCCACCGTCAGGTCATTTGTACTGCTGCACATCGCTGTTGTTGCTCACTTCCAGCCCGGGTGGTGGCCTGCAGGTATTTTATACTACAGCCTTTTTGAGTGGGCTTTGCGGCAAAGGCCGGAGAAGTTTCAGGTATAAGAGCTCACAACATCCTGGTTCTGCTTCAGAAAGTTTAGCATGAAGTGTACACCATGCTGATTTTCCTTCTTAAATTAGGATCATGAAGGTCATTTTTCTTTCCTACGCGAACAGTCTTGAACGTCCGCTTGACACCTTGAACCAGGGAGACGACAGTGTACAACGAAGCCTGTTGGAAGCGAACAGGGGCTTGTTCTACATACACAGGGAACCTTATGCAACCCTTGAAAGAATCAACGAAGCGCTGGATATTTACACAGGCCATGTGGCCCTGTTTCATTTCAGCGGACATGCAGGGAGGGATTCCCTCTTATTCAATGAAGTGGCTGCCAATTCCGACGGGATCGCATATTAATCGCATGAAAGCGTAAAAAGAGGAACGCTGAAGCTGGTGGTATTGAACGGGTGCTCAACAGCCGGGCAGGTCAGGCGGCTCTTGGAGATCGGTGTACCTGCTGTTATCGCAACCAACGCATCGGTAGAGGACAAGAGCGCGACTGAATTTTCCATCCGGTTCTACCGCAACATCTGCCAGCGCAAAATGACGATCAAACAAGCATTTGATGACGCGCTGGGGCCCGCGCAGACAATGACGAACAAAGACCTGAAGATAACTGAAAAGCCGGCAAGGGGATTGGTGTTTTTAGAAAAGCAGGATAGTCTTACACCACTCTGGGAATTGTTTTGCAAACACCCTGATCATGTCAACATAAATCCTTTGCCCGTGCTGTCCGTTGAAACACCTCCCAGTTTCGAGCCCAATGAACAGCTAACACAGATCATCTTTGAAGCCCTGGACCGGGCCGGCAACAAAAAGGTCCGCGACATGAAGAGTGAGGAAGCTTCGGGTAGTGAAATCGTTACCTTGAACGACAAACAAAAAGCGATCATCAAATACCTCCCGTTTCCTGTTTCGGCTCACCTGCAGAAATTATTTACTTCTATAGAAGGCAGCGATGGCTTTGACAAGATGAGTTTGCGCCGGCTGGAGCAGATCGGCAGGGCCTGTCATATTGTGATGGAATTTATCGGTTTTATCATGATTGCCCAGCTCCGGGAAAATGATCTGGTTTTACCGCTCCGGTTGAAAAAGAGGATCAGCAACTGTTTTTACCTTACTGCACAGCAAAGAGCTACGTTCGATTACCTGCCTTTTGTCACTACGACAACAGCTATAACAAGGTGCTGCTATCGAGCGACAATAAAGCTTTAATCATATCCATTTCGAAATCCGGATTCAATAAAAATATTCTTGATTTTGACTTATTCTATTTGGACCCGGCTAAGCTGAACAATGAAATACGTGCGCTTAACCCCGCAATAAAAAACTTGTCGTTTGAAACAATAAAAACTTACCAATTAGACAGTTTTCTTGACCTCAGCGACCGCTTCAACTACTTTCTCCAAACCGCCGGAGAAGCCGACCTATACGCCTTTTGCCTTTACTACTACTATCAATCGCGGGAAAGCGAATACGTAGAAAAAAGATCTGCTTACCACAACAAAGCGAAACAAATCATCACTCAGCTCATAAAGAAAAACTCGAAAGATGGACGGTATATAGAACTGAATGCGGCCATCCTGCCGCCACAAAATAATCCCGCTTACCATACTTCTGCCACCTTCCGGTACGTTACCCGTAGAATATTTAATTTCGAACCTTACCTATGGCACGTATTTACTGCAGAAGAATGGTATTGCTGGCCGGTTTAGCAGCCCTGTGCATGAGCATGTACGCACAAAAAACGCCGCAGACTTTTCTCTGGCGCATCAGCGGCAATGGCCTGAGCAAGCCTTCCTTTCTATATGGAACCATCCACCTGCGCGACAAGCGCCTGTTCTATTTCAGCGATTCCCTCTATCATTATTTCGAACAGGCCGAAGGTTTCAACATTGAAGTTGATGCAGACAGCGTGATCAATGCCAGCGTGCGCAAATGGTCGCAGGAGAATGAAGGGCGCCTGCTGAAAACCCTGATGAACCGGAAAGAGTACGACAAATGGGCGGGCAAACTCTCAAAAACCCTGGGCAAGCCGGCAGATAAAATTACGACCCGCGATATCTGGGAAGCCAAAAACCGCCAAACAGCAGAGGCTTACAAAAAAGGCGATATGCAAAGCTTTATGGACCTCTACCTCTACAGCATCGCCAAAAAGCAAGGCAAGCTGGTCGGCGGCATCGAAGACGTAGAAGACCAGCTGAGCATCATCGACGATCTGTTCGATGAAATCGATCTGGCTTACCTGACGCAGGATTCTGCCCGGGAAACAGGTCTGAACATATTGGAAACGATGAAACAGATTTACCTTAAACAAGACCTCGATGCAATAGAATCCTTTACATCCGGACAGGCCAACCAGAAATTCAAAGACATCGTGCTGATGCGGCGCAACGTAAAGATGGCCCTGCGCATGGACAGTCTGGCCCGCCGGAGAAGCAGCTTTTTTGCTGTAGGCGTGGCCCACCTGCCCGGCGATACCGGCGTGATCGATTTGCTGCGGAAAAGAGGCTTTTCCGTAGACCCGGTCTTTTCTTCTAAAAAGATAGCTCCTGAAAATTATACCTACAAAACCGTTGACCAGCCATGGAACCTTTTTACACATGAGCTGAACCTGTACCATGTGGAAACACCTGGCACCCTGCAGCCGATGGACATGATGAAGGAAATCATGGACATGGAATTTTACTACGACATGTATACGGGCAAAGTGTATTACACAGCGGTGATCAACTCTACCGCCTCCGAAGAAAAAAAAGACTCTGTATTTTCCAGCATGATCAACCGCATGAGCGGCGGTGTTAACCGGGGGTTGGTATCTCAAAAACCCATTACCCGGCAAAACTGGGAAGGCCGTGATGTAGTGATGAAAACCGGCAACGACCAGCTGATCCACCTGAACGTTTACCTGGCAAACGGCTATGCCTACATGGCCATGGTGCTGGCAAAAAAGGAAGAAATCAACGACAAAGACACCAAGCGTTTTTTTGACAGCTTTGTCATGACGCCCACTGCTACTATCACCCGGCCCTATATCAGCTACCGGGATACGGCTCAGGCTTTTTCGGTGCTATTTCCGCATCAACCTGCTGTACAAGAGCAAACCGGTGGGGAAGATGGCAGCGGCGCAATGAAAGTATTTTCAGCAACGGATTACAGTTCAGGAAATTCTTACGCCCTGACAGTCAGAAATACCAAGGCAGGCAATTACATTCCGACAGACACCAGCTATCTGCGGCTGGTGAAAGCACAGGTACTTGCGCTCATGAAAGGCGACACGGTTTCCCGGATACTTACCCACCAGGGCTATCCGGCTGTACAGGTAAACGGCCCCGCGAAAGCGGAAAATGTTTATTACCATACCCTTACTGTACTACGCGGAAACCGGACGTATTTTCTCATCGCCCAGTCAAAGGGGACCAATCCTGCCAATGCCCTGGCAGATAGTTTTTTTCACTCTTTTTCACTGAACAATTACGGCCGCGGCGACTGGCAAATCCGCACGGCGCCGGATGGGTCATTTAGCTCCTGGCTTCCGGCACTCGTACAGGAAGAAAAAGAAGACGAACCAGACACCAGCATTGCTGCCGTGGTTGACACGACTGCTGCAACTGATGAGCCCAAAGATGAATTTGTTTTCCATGACAAAGCAACGGCCACTTCTTATAACATAGAACGGGAGAAGTTTTCGGCCTATTATTTTACACAGCAGGACAGCAGTTTTTTTTCATCCGTGGCAGACAGGTACAAGGCAGAGGGAGACAGCATCACGGGTTTCAAGCTAACCCTGCTATCGAATGACAAAGCTGCTGATGTAGAGATACAACATGCTTACAGCTCTATCATAAAGAAGTTCCGGTTTATCCTGCATGGTGATACCCTTTACAAGGTATTCACCTATACTCCCCGCTGGCTGGCTCAGAACGGAGATACGCGGCAGTTCTTTGACCGGTTCCATTTCCCCGCTCCCGCTCCTGCTACAACCCTGTTCAGCAACAAGACCGCCAAACTGGTCGATGATCTGGGTTCAGCCGACAGCGCAACATTCCATGAGGCTTCGTTTTACCTGTACGATGCCAAGCTGCAGAAAAAAGATCTGCCCGCCTTTCTGCCCTTGCTGTTAAAACCACTCAAAGATTTTTCCACCGATGGCTATGGGGCCAACAACCGCCTGGTTGAAGCCATTGCTCCTGTTGCAGATTCCTCCACCGTTGATTTTGTGCTGCAGCACTATCACACCCTGAACGGGGAAGCACAAAAACTTCAATACTCCCTGCTCAAGCTGCTGGTGATGATGGAACAACCGTATGCCTCCCAGGCAGCCACCAGGTTGTTTGATTCGGCCGGCGCGCCTGCCGGAAGTCCCAGCATTTTTGCAAATACCCTGACCAAACACCTGCCGCTTGCCAAAAAACTTTTTCCCAAAATAGCAGCGCTTTTAAAAGAACCAACTGCTGCCCTGGACTGGTCTTACCTGCTTAGCAGTTTGCTCGACAGCAATGTGATTACAAAAGATGACCTGCTGCCCCAGCTGGATCACCTGATAGCAGCGGCGGCCACGCAAAAGAAAGGGGTTGAAGCGGATGATTATGACTACAGTCTCACCAATGTGCTCGACTTGTTTGGCGCCCTCAACACACCCACCGGCAATGCAAAGCTGCAGGAGTATAGCCGGCTCAACAATCTTGCCATCAGTTACCAGACCATCAACTGGCTTATCAACAACAAACAGCCCCTGCCCGTTCCTGTTATCAGCAAACTGGCAAAAGCAGATGCGTACAGAACCTTTATTTATGATACCCTCAAAAGTGCTGGTAAGGCTTCCTTATTTCCGGCTGCTCAGTTAAACCAGAAACAGTTTGCAGCCAGCTATATGCTTAGTTATGCATCAGATGATGATGACCCTGCCAGTGTAGTATTCGTAAGCGAGAAAACGGCCATGTACAAGGGAAAGAAGCAGAAGTTCTATTTGTATAAAGTAAGCTTTGGTGAAGACGAAGATGTAACCAGGTACCTGGGCATCGCGGGTCCTTTTCCGCTCAATGCAAAACAGGTTACCAGTAAGAACGAGGCAACCGGCTTGTACTGGGAAGAAGAATACGCTCCGGGTAAAATCAACAGCCAGTTTAATGCACACCTCGCAAATAGCGAAAGGGAGGAGGATGAACAATAACCTGCTCATCGCCCTCCCTTATCTGGTTTGTTTAAAAAGGTGAAGACTAGTTTGTGATCTTCAGCACTGTATTGTCCTTAAAGCTTGTAACATACCAGGTGTGTTCGTCGGCTTGTTTCAGTCCACCTGGCTGGTTTAAGCCGTCAGCTATCACTGAAATAGAAGTTCCATTGGCCCAGAGCAGGCGGCCGGTATTGTCAACCCAGCCAGCTGCAGGATTGAACTTACCATGTTCCAGCACAACCTTGCCTGCGGCGGCAGTTCCTTTCGCAATATCTACCAGCGTGGTAAAGCCTGATTGGTAAACGGTTGCGGTAGCCATGCCTGAAGCGGGCGGGGTCAGCTTGAAAATCTTTGCGCTGTCGTTGAGAAAAGGAAAGCCGGTCAGCGTAGTGATAAAAAAGTCCTGGCCATCATAATATATACCGGTAGGCACTCTTTGTACGGTGGGGGGACCGATGGGGGTTGGATTTTTGTAATCCGGAATTTCTGCTACCACGCTCAACTCGCCATTTTTTTCGCGGCGCAGGATGGCATTGGCTGCAGCATCGGTAATGTACATGGCACCATTTGGCCCGATAGCAAAATTGTACGGATGGGAATCATGTGCATTGTTCACAAACGGATATGCCAATACGAAAGCGCCGATATTCTGCACTTTCAGGCTGGATGCATTCAGGGTGGTTACGCCTGGGTTCAAGGCAGATTGTGCCACGATATACATCTTACCGCCGGTTCCAAGAATGTACAGACTGTCATTGGCAAAAAGCAGGTGGGTGGGGCCATCGCCATCGCCTTCCGGACTGATGACAGATTCAAAGCCGGTGATCACATCGTACAGGGTGCCGCCCGGGCTGATGGCGGAGACTTTGCCATCATTGGCGCCTGTGCCTGACTGACCTACCCATACCCAGCCATCTTTGAGTTCCAACCCGATGGGTCCTTTAAAACCGCTTGCAACGGGCGTTACGCTTGATACCGCTACAGCATTGTCTTCTTTCGTACAACCAGGAGCGAATACAAAGGTTCCAGCAGCAAGGGCACAGTACAAAGCGAGCTTTCGCAGTGTAGGAGTTTTTTGTAACAGGTGTTTCATGTTGTTTTGATTAATGAATTGGGGATAATGAAAGCAGTTTACTTTTTGGTATCAGGCAGGTAAGCAGGAATCAGGGTTTAAAAGTAGGTATTTTCCTGTATCGACAAGTAAAATAGCTTATTTAATGAATAGATTGTGTAAATCCATGTATCAACCGTATTTCTGTTCTTAGCTCAGGCATTCTATGAAGTTAATTCAAGCGTTTATAAAGCTACTGATTGATGTCTCAAATTAGTAGATGTGTGTATTTGCATGAATGATCTTTTGTATAAGTCAGGTATATTTAAAGGGGATGCTTAGGCGCAGCAGGAAAGAAGAAAGTTTTTTGCGCAAAAAGAATGAAGATCATTGCTTTAATAAATAGAATAAATATATTTGCGGCGGCTACGCGAAAAGTTACTGCACTTTGTGCCCCTTGCCCGAAATACTTTTATCTTATGAACCGATTTCAGGTATGTATCGGAAAAACTAACTGCAATACATAACTGGTTCAATTCCTAGACAAATTGCGTCGTTTATCTACACCTGTCCTTGTTAGAAAATCCTTCCCAAGTTCCTGAAAAAATCTGCATGCTGTGCTTTGCGGTACCGTGTGTCTATTTGATTCCAATAAGAAGGAGGCAGTTTTCTGCGCCCCTGTGAATGCCAAAAGTAATTGAACAACCAGTTTTGTTTGAGCAGGCTGCTATTGCCTGCCCTTTTCACTGATATATTATGACACATAGACGTTTCTTGAGGAACACCCGACCCAATCCTGTTTATCCCACCTTTGTACGCGGTTGTTTTTTTCTGCTGCTGCTCTTTTGCGCAACAGCCATATTTGCCCAGAACGAAGGCGTGAGCGGAGGAGCGGATGCCGGCAACATGCAATACAATTTTGCGCCCAGCAACCTTAATGGAGCATCGCTCAACAATCCGACATCTATCCAGTTCGGACCCGATGGTCGTTTGTATGTGGGTCAGTTGAACGGAGGCATCCGTGCGCTAACTATAAAAAGAAATGCATCCAATAACTATTCTGTTTCTGCATCGGAAGACATTTTTCTGATCAACAACATACCTAATCATGATGACGACGGGACCGTGAACCCCTATGTACCTACCCGCCAGATCACCGGCATTGTGGTAAAAGGAACCGCTGCCCAGCCCATGATCTATGTCACCTCCAGCGACAGCCGCATGGGCGGCCCGGCGGGCGACCTGAACCTGGATACCAATTCGGGTATCTTATCCCTGATCACCAAATCAGGAAGCACCTGGCAGAAGATAGACCTGGTGCGTGGCCTGCCCCGCTCGGAGGAAAACCATTCTCCCAACGGCATGCAGATCAATGATGTCAACAACATGCTTTATCTTGCCGTGGGTGGTTTCACCAATGCCGGAGCGCCATCTACCAACTTTGCTTACTCAACCGAGCGGGCCCTTTCCGCTGCCATCTTATCGATCGATCTCAATGCCATCATGGCCATGCCCACCAAAGGCACCGGTAACAATGCGTATAAATATGACATTCCTACCCTGGATGATCCTACCCGGCCCAATACATCAGACAGCACCGATGTAAACGATCCCTTTGGCGGCAACAACGGGCTCAACCAGGCCAAGCTGGTGAAAGGCGGGCCAGTACAGATTTTCTCCGGCGGCTATCGCAACAGCTATGACATCCTGATCACCAAAACACCCGGAAAAGCCGGCCGCATTTATACGATCGACAACGGGGCCAACGAAGGCTGGGGCGGTTATCCTGAAAACGAAGGAACCACCGGTACGGTCACCAACAATTACCCCGATGGCGAACCTGGCTCTACCGGCCCCAGTGCCAACCACCCGATCGTAAACAACCTGGATAACCTGCATTACATTGGCAATATTGCCACCTATGTACCCGGCAGCTTTTATGGTGGTCATCCCAATCCGGTTCGCGCCAACCCGGCCGCTGCAGGTTTGTATACTTATAACAATGGCACCACCGGCGTATGGCGCAACAGCAAAACAGGCAGCAACCCGCTGCCTGCCGACTGGCCACCTGTACCGCTCGACATGGCCGATCCTCGGGAAGGGCAGTTCCTGATGCCCGGGGTGCAGGACAGCGCCCTGCTCACTTTTGCAACGTCAACCAACGGACTCGCAGAATACACGGCCTCCAATTTCAACAATACCTTAAAGGGAAATATCCTTGCTGCCGGTTACAACAACGGAGAAATATTCAGGATCATTCCTACAGCTGATGGCAAGAGCGTGCTCAATTCCCGCGCTGCTGCTGACAGGCAAAACCAGGACCTCCCTTTTGCTTCAGGCTTTGGCTCCCAGCCGCTTGATATCATTGCGCAGGGCGACAGCGATGTGTTTGCCGGAACAGTTTGGGTAGCAACCTATGGCACCGAAGGCATCACCATTTTTGAACCGCAGGATTTTGTAACCTGCACCGGAAAATACGACACGCTGGATGACGACCATGATGGCTATACGAATGCGGATGAAGTTGACAACGGCACGCAACCCTGCTCTGCTTCGAGCACACCCCCTGATTTTGACAAGGATAAAATCTCTGACTTGAACGACCCCGACGACGACAACGATGGCATCCCTGACCAGCTTGATGTTTTCCCGATCGATCCCAACAACGGTACAAAAACAACCATTCCGGTCAACTACAATTTTTACAACAACAACCCGCAAAGAGGCTTTTTTGGATTGGGCTTTACAGGCCTTATGAGCAATAAAAAGCCTGATAACAATTACCTGAAGTTATTCTCCGAAGACAGCCTGATTGCAGGTGGAGCAGTAGGTGCTTTTACGCTTACTGCTGTGTCAAAAGGGGATGCGCTGGGCACCCTGAACAACCAGGAAAATGCTTTTCAGTTTGGCGTAAAGCTGGATGCCAAAACAGGTCCGTTTACCATGCACAGCCGCATGCTCGGTCCCTTTTTCAATGGCAAAACACCTGTGAACTATCAATCGCAGGGTATGTACATTGGCACAGGCGACCAGAGCAATTACCTGAAGATCGTGATGAATGCCAACGGAGGTGCAGGCGGGATTGAAGTAGTGTATGAGAACGCTGACGTTCCGGTATCGTACCAGTTTCCGCTTCCCGGAGGCATGAGCCGCTCTACACTTGACCTGTACCTGGGCGTGGATCCGATTGCAGGTACCGTGCAGCCCCGCTACAGTTCCAACGGCGGCACGCAGTTTAGCCTGGGTTCGCCCATTGCCGTGAGCGGTGTGTTGCTGGATGCCATCCAGGCCAAGAATCCACTTGCTACAGGCATTATCTCTACCTCGCGCGGCGCCACGCCTTTTATTGCCAGCTGGGATTTTATTGAGATCTCCTACGATTCTGTTACGGCAAACGGAACCTGGCAGATCATTATGCCATCAAGCGGTGGCTTTACGCAAAGGGAAGAAAACGCCTTTGTGGATGCAGGCGAGAAATTTTATTTGATGGGAGGCAGGGGCATCTCCAATACCCAGGCTTACGACCCGGCAACCAACAGCTGGACAAACAAAGCCCCCACGCCGGTTGAGCTGAACCATTTCCAGGCACTCACCATTGGCGGACTGGTATACGCACCCGGCGCCTTTACCGGTGCGTTTCCGCACGAAACACCTGTTCCGCAGATTTACATGTACAATCCCCTGCGCGACAAATGGATGACGGGCACAACCATCCCCGTTGACAGGAGGCGCGGATCGGCCGGTGCAGTAGCATATAAAAACAAGATTTACCTGGTCAGTGGTATCAAAGACGGCCATTATGCCGGCTGGGTAAAATGGTTTGATGAGTATGACCCTGCAACCAATACCTGGAAAGTGCTGCCGGATGCCCCCAGGGCAAGGGATCATTTCCATGCCGTTGTGATCAACGACAAGCTGTATGTAGCCGGTGGCCGGCGCAGCTCCGACAGCACGGGCGAAGTATGGAACCTTACCATCCCCGAAGTAGATGTGTATGATTTTACCATCGGCCAGTGGTCGACCCTGCCGGTGGGCAGCAATATTCCCACACCCAGGGGCGGGGCAGCTGCACAGGTGCTGGGCAATGAACTGATCGTGATCGGCGGAGAGAGCGCACAGCCGTCAGCCCATGTAGAAACAGAAGCCCTGAACGTGCAAACAAATACCTGGAGAAGGGTCGCCAATATGCAGCAGGGCCGGCACGGCACACAAGCCATCAAGAGCAACAACGGGCTGTATATAGCAGCGGGTGCGGGTTTGAAGGGAGGTGATAATTTGCTGACATCCATGGAAGCCTTCTACCTGTTTAACCCGACCATCCCCAACAATGCACCGATCACCCAAAGCCAGCTAACCGCCACACTTGATTCAACTTTCAAAACCACGCCGCTGGGTACCGAAAGCAACCGCACCATTACCCTGACCAACAGGGGCGGAACGCAGGACATCCTGGTTTCTTCCATCAACTTGTCAGGTTCAGCAGACTTTACAGACAGCATACCCTATGCATTGCCGTTTGTAATCCCTGCCGGCAGAACGGCTGTGATCAGTATGAAATTGAAACCGCTTACAGCCGGTGTGAAAACTGCCTCGATCGTAGTAAATCACTCGGGACTGGGCGACAGCGTGAGCACCACGGTCAGCGCAGACGTTACCATTCCGTATTACCGCATCAATGCAGGCGGAGGACAGGTCACCAACTCGATCGGTACGTTTGCAGCAGATGCTTATTTTGCCCCTGCACCCGGTGTAACTTTTTCTTCAACCTCTCCGATCGCCGGCACAGGGGATAGCGCTATTTACCAGACCGAACGCACCAGTGCCAGCGATACATTCAATTACGCCATCCCGGTCAACAATGGTGATTATACCATTGTGATGCATTTTGCCGAACTGAAATACAAGGCCGCAGGCAGCAGGGTGTTTGATGTAAGCATAGAAGGAGCCAAGGTGCTCAATGATTATGACATCTTTAAAAAAGCGGGTTATCTGACTGCCACCACCGAGATCTTCCCGGTAACGGTTACAGATGGCACCCTCAACATCAACTTCAGCTCGGCAATGATTGACGGCGGTGTTGACCATCCAAAAGTTTCTGCCATAGAACTGTACGGTTCACCCAACAACAACCAAACCCCTATTGCTGATGCAGGCATGGATACGGTACTCCGGCTTCCGGCAAGCAGCCTGACGCTGAACGGATCAGGGATCGATTTTGGCGGCGCCGTTACAGCCTATAACTGGACGCAGCTAAGCGGTCCTGCAACAGCTGTGTTCAGCAACAAAACAATACCCGCTCCTGTGGTGAGCGGACTGGTGAGCGGAACCTATGTGTTTGGACTAACGGTTACAGACAACGCAGCAGCTACCAGTCCGGCCGACAAAGTAGTTGTTACAGTGGCGAATGCCCTGCCTGCAACCGGTTTGAACTACCGGTACTATGAAGGCAACTGGAGCGTACTGCCCAATTTCAATTCCCTTATACCGGTCAAGATGGGCCTGTCGGCCAATGTAGACCCGGGCATCAGAAACCGGACAGATAGTTTCGGGGTGGTATGGGAAGGAAATATCTTCCTGCCTGCAGCAGGTACTTATCAATTTGAAACCTTCTCGGATGAAGGAAGCAAGCTCTACTTCAACCAGCTTTATTCGCCCACCGCGGAAGCCCTGGTGAACAACGACAGTGTGCATGCGGCGAAGTCGGTATCCAAATCGGTTGCTGTTGCTGCCGCCGGTTTCTACCCCATCGCCATCACCTATTTCGACAAGGCGGGTACAGATACTATGAAGATATACTGGACGGGGCCAGGCATCAGCAGACAAGTTATTCCCAATGCTTATTTTGGCACCAGGCTACAGGTAGATACAACGGCACCAACCATGCCTTCCAACCTGCGTGTGTTGTATACAGGCCGTACGTTTGCCCATCTCGACTGGAACAATTCAACGGACAGCGCAGGTGTAACCGGCTATGATGTATTTGTAAACGGCGCAAAGAAATACAGCACTGCAGAATCAGCCATTACAGCCGACAGCTTGTTGCCGGAGACTACCTATATCTTCACGGTAAAAGCCAAGGACAGTACAGGCAATCTATCAGCCGCCAGCAGCCCCGCAAGCGGCACCACTGCAGCTGTTACAAGTGGCTTGAACTATCGTTATTATGAAGGTGCATGGACCCAGCTGCCCAACTTCAATGCCCTCACTCCTGTGAAAACAGGTGTGTCGACCAATATCAATTTAGGCGTGAGAAACAAGGCCGACAGTTTTGGTATCGTATGGGAAGGCTATGTAAATATTCCTGCACCCGGCACGTATCAATTTGAAACCGTGTCCGATGAAGGAAGCCAGCTCTATTTTAATTCATTCTATGTGCCGGGCAAATCTGCGCTTGTAAACAATGACAGTGTGCACCTGGCCAAATCTGTCACCGGCAGTGTGAATGTAGCTACGGCAGGTTTGTATCCGATCGCCATTACTTATTTTGACAAGAGCGGAGCAGATTCCATGAAGGTATACTGGTCGGGCCCGGGCTTTGCGCGGCAGCCGGTGCCTGATGCAGCGTTCAGCAATCTCATCCCTGCAGATACTGCAGCACCTACCGTGCCTGCCAACCTCAAATTGGTAGCAGCAGGAACTACGACGGCTACCCTGCACTGGGATGCATCTACCGATAACAAGGGAGTGACAGCCTATGATGTTTACAGAAACGGGGTGAAGAAATACACGGCTACGACAAATGATTTTGTGGCGGATAGTTTGCTGCCCGGCACTGCTTATGCATTCAGCGTGCGGGCACGTGACTCAAGTGGCAATGTATCCGGCGCCGGCAACACCCTGAACTTAACTACGTTGCTCAATGGATTAACTTACAAGTACTATGAAGGCAGCTGGAGCAACCTGCCTAACTTCTCTACCTTAACACCTGTAAAAACAGGTTCAACCAACAACGTAGACATTGGAGTAAGACCGGCGGGGCGCAACGACAACTTTGCTTTTGTATGGGAAGGAAACATCACCATCCCTGCTGCCGGTACTTACACCTTTGAGTCCCAATCTGATGATGGCAGCAGGATTTACTTCAACTCTCTTTACTCCAGCACCGCCACACCGCTGGTGAATCACGACGGACTGCATTGGGCTTATGGTGTATCTGCAACCGTGAACGTACCGGCTGCCGGTGTTTACCCGATCGCGATCACCTACTTTGAAAAAGATGGCGGTGAGTCGATGCAGGTGTACTGGAGTGGTCCGGGCATCTCTCGCCAACTCATACCAGATGCGGCATTCAGTGGTGCAGCACCGCCCACCGATACGACAGCTCCTTCTGTTCCCGCCAACTTAAAGGTGGTGAGTGCTGGAAGGAACACCATCACCTTGCATTGGGATGCATCTACGGACAACGTAGCCGTGACTGCCTACGACATTTACAGGAACGGTGTGAAGAAGTATACCACTACTACCAACGATCTGGTGGCCGATAGTCTCACACCATCCACAGCTTACGTGTTCAGCATCCGGGCGCGTGATCCATCAGGCAACACCTCGGCTGCGAGTGCGAACTTAAGCGCGTCCACCACAAACAGCGGGCTAACTTACAAATACTATGAAGGCAACTGGAATTTACTGCCCAACTTTGGTGCGCTGACACCGGTGAAGACCGGCTCTTCCACCAATATCGATTTGAATATAAAAAACAGGGCCGACAGCTTTGGCGTGGTATGGGAAGGCAATATCACCATCCCGACCGCTGGCACATACACGTTTGAAGTGGTGTCTGATGATGGCAGCAAGCTGTACTTCAATTCGCTCTACTCGAACACAGCTATGCCGCTGGTAAGTCATGACGGGCTGCACTGGGCCTATGGTGTATCAGCAACCGTGAACGTACCGGCAGCCGGTGTTTATCCGTTTGCGCTCGCCTATTTTGAAAAAGATGGCGGTGAGTCAGTGCAGGTGTACTGGAGCGGACCGGGCATCTCTCGCCAGCTGATACCGGATGCGGCATTCAGCGGCTCACTGAGTGCGCTGCAGTACAGAAGCGGCGGCTTGGCAGGTGCAGCGGCACGCGAACAGGTGGAAGGACAGACCCAGATCACGCGGGTGTATCCCAATCCGTTCGCAGAAACTTTCCTGGTAGATGTTTACAGTCCGGCAGCAGGAAACAAAGTAGAAGTGGAGCTGTATGATTTTGCGGGTAAACTCTTGTTTAAGCAGAACGGCGGTTTGTTGCCGGCAGGTAAAACAACGCTGAAAGCTGACCCCGGAAAGCGGAACCTGGCTCCGGGTGTATACATCGCAAGAATTTTGATAAACGGTATTCCGGCCAAGAGGATCAAACTGGTGAAGGAAAAATAAGGAGAAGCCTGCAAAAATTGGAGTAGCTTTAGTAACAAGAAAATTGTACTGTGAAAAAGCTACTCCTCCTGCTGCTGCTTCCTTTCATTCACCTGAAAGCCCAAAATGTTAACTGCAGTTTTAAAGAACCGCAGATCCTCATCAACTTCGGATCGGGTTATGTACCTGATCTGAACACAGAAGACCCGTCAGACTACCAGCGTGTGCCGCGCTATTGTCCCACAGACGGTCACTATGCTTACACAGCGTACACGAGTGATTGTTTCCGGGGCGACTGGCAAACCCTGACAGAGGATCATACGCCGGGTGATGTAGACGGGAACATGATGCTGGTGAACGCATCGCCAAGCAGCGGCGCTTTTTTGCGGACAACCATCATTGGCCTCAAAAGCAATACCATGTATGAGCTGTCGCTCTGGATGATGAATGTATGCAGGCCGACTGATAAATGTCCCTTCCCCCTCTTGCCTAATATCACGATCATGCTGCAGACGGCGGCCGGAAAAACGGTTGCTTACCTGGGGACAGGTGAGCTGGCCCGCCTGCAATCACCGGAGTGGAAGCAATACAGTACAATTTTCACGGCCCCCGCTTCGGAGTCTGCACTTACCCTTACCATGATCGACAACTCGCCGGGAGGTTGTGGAAATGATTTTGCGCTGGATGACATTGCCTTTCGGGAATGCATTATTACAAAGCCGCCTCCTGTTCCTGTTGCATCCAGGACGCCGCCGGCAAAAACGAATGTAAAAACGCCTGTAAAAACACCCCCTGCTAAAACAACTGCGGCAACCCCTCCGCCGGCAAAACAGCAACTGCCGGCACCGCCTCCTGTTATAAAGCAACAGCCGCCTCCTAAAACGCCCCCTGTGGTAGCCAAACAACAGCCGGCGCCTGTAACAAAGCAGCAGCCACCCCCACAAACTCCGCCGGTCGTTAAACAGTCACCGCCCAAAACGGGGCCGCCCGTAGTCAAACAACAACCGCCACCCAAGCCCCCCGTAGTGGCCAAGCAAACAGCGCCGCCTAAACCAGTACCCAAGCAATCACCGCCTGAACCGGCAAAAAAAGATCCGCAGCTCAGCCAGGTGGCCAAGCCGCAGTCGGCGCCACCGCCGGATACGCCGGTAGTTGCCAAGCCACGTGCCCCGGTACTGCCGCCACCTCCGCCCGCCTTGGTGACCCGCTCCAACCAGTTGATCAAACAACTCGACATAGAGCCGGGTGAACTCCACATTGATCTGTATGATAACGGAACGATCGACGGCGATACGGTTACCATCTATCACAACAACGTGCTGCTGGTATCGCATGCCCGGCTATCCCAAAAACCGATTTCGTTCACCATACCCATCGACGCTGCCCATCCGCACCACGAACTGGTCATGGTAGCAGACAACCTGGGCTCAATTCCGCCCAATACGTCGCTGATGATCATAAATGCAGGGGCCAAGCGCTATGAGGTATTTATTTCTTCAACAGAACAGAAAAACGCCAAAGTAATCATTGATTTAAAAGAATAGATCCTCCGCTCCCCTATCAATCTTTTTGCCGAACGAAAGGCTGGTTAACCCATGCCTTGTACCGGGCTTCGCAATCATCCGATATAGGTGTGACAAGAAGATTATCGGCATTCATAGCCCACTTGTATTTGCCAACTGCACTGGCTTCACAAGAGCTTTTGCCTGAAATCTTTTTTAGCATCAAGGTATCACGTACCAGTGTATACGCCATTGTTTCAAGCAGGGAATTGCCATTGGAAACAAATACTTCAAGCGTGTCTTTCTTAAAAACCAACCAACCATCCGCCTCATCGGGAACAAGGATCCGGCCCTTCCATTTTGTTTGATCCAACTGCGCCTGGGCTATTCCATTTATAGTTAAAAGCACTCCTGCGAGAAAGAAAATCTTTTTCATGCGTATAGTTTTTAGCGTCTCGATTTTTGCACAAGGTCAAAGGTAGCAACAGATAACCCCGGCTGGCATAAAAATGTTATGGATACAGTTTTACACAAAAATTTTTACAATGATGAAATCTTGGATGAAAGCCCTTGCAGCGATAACAGTGCTGGGTGGTGTTCTATACAGCTGCAGCAAAGACAGCAAGATGTGGAGTTGGATGGTACCGGAAACCAAAGACACAACCACCGCCGCCCAGGTAACCGGCTATGTATTCACACCGGCCCTGGAACCTGCTTCTGCTGCCAACATTCAGCAATTAAAAGTTCCTGCCGGATTTACCGTATCCAAATTTGCTGACGGTGTAGGCAAGCCCCGCATCCTGCTGGTAAGTGCCGCCGGCAACGTGTATGTATCCGACAGGGAAGCAGGTGTGGTGATGATGCTGAAAGATGCAAACGGCGATGGCGCAGCTGATTCCAAACAGGTTGTGGCAACGATCAAGCAAGCGCACGGACTGGCCATCCGCAACAACAAGATGTATATAACCGGTGTGCGCGAAGTGTATGTAGCCGATATGAAAACAGATGGTACGCTCGGCGATCCTAAGATGATCATCAGCAACCTGCCTGATGGCGGACAGCATCCCAACCGGACACTGGCATTCGGCCCGGACAACAAGATGTACATTACTGTGGGCAGTACCTGCAACGCCTGCAAGGAACCCAATACCATGAACGCGACCATTGTACAGGCAAATGAAGATGGCAGCAACGTGGTTGTATACGCCAAAGGTTTGCGCAATACAATCGGGTTTGGCTGGCATCCGCAAACCGGGGAAATGTGGGGAATGGACCACGGAATAGACTGGCTGGGCGACAACGAACCACCTGAAGAAGTAAACCAGATAAAACAAAATGCCAACTACGGCTGGCCTTATATTTACGGCAACGGCAACTACAATCCGCAACCCCGGCCAACTGGTGATACAACTTATCTGCAGTACCGCAATTTGTCAACGTTTCCATCCCTGACCTACCAGGGCCATTCAGCCCCCATGCAAATGGCTTTTTACACGGCCAGCAAGTTTCCGGCTGAGTACAAAAATGATGCATTTATCGCCATGAGAGGTTCCTGGAACCGGAGCTCGCCGGTAGGTTATAAAGTAGTACGGCTCCACTTTGAAAACGGCAAGCCCACCCGTTTTGATGATTTTCTGACCGGCTTCCTGGTGAACAGCAACAAGGCCCATTTTGCCCGTCCGGTAGGTGTGGCAGTACATACAGATGGATCCCTGCTGGTGTCAGACGATACAAACGGCGTGATATACCGGGTAACCCATTCGTAGCGCATTCTTTTATACGCAAAAGCACACACCCTTGTTCACATGCTGTAAACAAGGGTGTGTGCTTTTGGATGAATGAGCTGTCTAAGCCTTTGTATGGGCGAATTTACCGGTTTCCTGCGCCAAGGGATCTTGCACAGATTCGGGATCGATTGCCTGGTTCAAAACCTCCTCCGGCATGGAACCACCCGTTTGGTTGTGATCGTTGTTCTGTCCCTCATGCTCGTGCGTCCTTTTTGTCCTTTTAAAGATCTCCACCGACTGCATAAACTCACCGATGTCTTCTGTGGCATATACGCCATATGCATCGATCAGGGTTCCTTTGCGGCCATCATCTGTTTCGATGACATAGCAGATAGACATATCGTCCGGATTGGAAGGGCCTTCAAAGCGGTAGAAATTGACCGCCTTTACATGCTGTGGCTCGTATTCGATGTTGCTGGCAAGTGAGTGGAGCTTGCCGTTCTCTACTTTATACTGTTCAGTATACCCTTCCTGATCAAGTTTGTTGAGAAGCTTTTGCAGCTCGGTCATGTAAGTCAGTTTCTCGTTGGGTCCTTCTAGCATATTATCTGATTTAAATGATTTACAATGCCATTCCTGGCTCCAGAAGCTATTTCAATATTTGTTCCACATTTGTTGCTGCGAACCGGCTACGGAGATAGACTTCGGCTACCCGGCAACGTTGTTAAAAACGAAGGATGGCTGCGATCTGCGCGCCCTCCGGCATTTGTTCCTTGTCCAGCAGGAACACTTCTCCCCCGTTTGAAAGGGTTTTTACCACCGCATTGTCGATCAGGTCTTCGCCGCCTTCTGCTGCACTGTCATGGAACCTGAGTTTGTTTTCCATTTCGTCAAAGGTTCCCCACAGGTGCTCACCCTTTGCTACAAACAGGTGGGATACCTGAGCGTAATAAGCAGCAGGGATCACCTTGGCAGCTGTTGCCGATGTGGTCTCTTTGGCGCTGTTATTCATATATTGCGTCAGAGCTTTGGTAAGCCTTTGCTTGAAGTAAGGCTTCATGAGTTCCCTGGCATCCTGGTACAATGTGCCGGTTGGCTGGTGTTCCCTGCTACCGGTCAGCGCCTGCGGCCACACATTGTGATAATCACAGGCACTCTTGTAAATAGGTATTTCATATTCCACGCCTGCCAATACCAACGACGCATTTTCTTTGTTCAGCACTTTGTCCCATAACAGGTCGTCCACGGCCTCAAAATAAACGAGAAGGTTATCCTTGTCATCCGGGTTGCCCCCGCCTGCACCATGATACTGGCCTTCCTGCGAAGCTTTGGGTGCCCTTGAGCCTGAACTGCCCGAGCGGAAAGTAGTGGCATCCAGGTCAGACAAGCGTTTTACTTCATCAATGCTTTGAGGCAGCTCTACAGGTACGATTTGCATGCCCCATGCATCTGCCTTGAAAAGCTTGGCGCATTTCTTACCGATCACAAGCAGGTAAAAATATTCCTTGCAGGCCATGATGGGGATCAGCGGTGTTACATAAAATGAGGGTTCCATCACCAGCAGTTCTTCGACGGGAGCGACCGGCATTTTTATATACTTGAAATACCCGGGTGCTATAAACACGGCAAAGCCGGGGGAGAGCGCAGTCCAGAACTCGTCATTGCGCACCAGGTCAAAGCCCGGCTCCAGCAGGGGTTTTATAAAGCCTTCTGTTTTGCCTGACTCTGTAAGCCGCCTGCTGGCTTCCTGCAACTGGTTTTTAAAATTGATGGGATCGCAGTGCTCATTTACTTCTACACCTGCCGCATGCGTGCCCAGGTAAATGGTGATGCAGCATTCTGCCGTGTAGTTCGCCAGTTCCTTAAACTGTTCCTTGGTCATAATACCCGGCAGTTCTTCTGCAACAACCTTTGCCCGTTCTTCATTGAACGCCTCATTCTTTGTCTTGTCACTTTGCCCGGTATTTTCTTTGCCCTTGTACACATCTCTTCCTTTTGATGTATTTCGGTTGGGATGTCTTACCGGCAGGGAAGGATCAAGTTCGTCTTCTGCCACGGTATACTTTTCAGTCAGCTCCAGGTATTCATCCATCTTTTCCGGTTCAGTAGCCTGTATGCCCAATCCTTCTTCCTTGTTCACGCCGGATGGTTTTCCTTTCCCGGGGTGGAACATACCATTCTCATCTTTGCCCATGGTTTGTTTTGACATAAATCTTATTTATTTAAAAATTAAACGTTCACGCAGGACCTTTCCAATTTCAACATCTTGAGGCAGTGTTGTTTCCTGGTTTAATTACACAGCTTTGCTGGTGGAAAACTTTGCTGTGTACAGTATACAATTCATATACCACAGCAAAGTCCTGAAACAAGTTGATCAACAAGCGCAACAAAACACTTCAAACCATGCACCATCCACCACACAGAAAAAAATTTCACATGCTGAGGTTCATGCGCCTCGCTCTATTGCGGTGCTTACGCACTATCGGTTAAAAAGAAAATACCTCTTTTCGATCTATTTCTGCTGAGCGCTGTACCAGCAAACCAGTAAACGGGTACAAACAGATGGTTACTGTATGAAAAACAGAGGCAGCAACTGGTGCTGGCATGTAAACTGAAAAACATTGACTATATCAAAATTCTATTTTATGAAAATGATTGGAACAAAAACACACGGGTACATTGATTATGTGATGGGAATTGCGTTGGCCATTGCGCCCTGGGTTTTAGGCTTTGCTTCGAATGGTGCACATGGTGCAGAAACCTGGGTGATGGTCTTGTTGGGTGCCGGTACCATCCTGTACAGCTTAATGACAGATTACGAAATGGGGGCTTCCCGGATTATTTCCATGCGAACACACCTGGTACTGGATGTACTGGCTGGTGCTTTTCTGGCTGCGTCTCCGTGGATACTCGATTTTCACGAGTTTGTCTATGCTCCGCATGTGGTACTGGGGATAGCAGAAATAGCCATTGCCCTTGTAACCAAAACTCATCCTTCCAACGAACGGCAGAAACACAGCGCGGCTGCCACGCATTAATCCAGAAGAACAAGGTGCAATCAAGCAGAAATAATTTGCCTGGTTGCACCCTGTTCTTGTGCGTATATCCTCTTACAATAAAATTTTTCTCTCCTTAAGGCTGTCCCTTGCCTCCACCGGACCCGTAGATATTACCTGTCGCAAAGCTTCCATCAGAAGCTGCCAGCTGTACATAAATAGAGGCCAGTTCCGCGGGTTGCCCCGGTCTGCCTAGCGCTGTATCGCCGCCAAAATTTTGCAGCCTTTCCGGCGTAGACCCACCACTTACCTGCAGCGGTGTCCAGATAGGCCCTGGTGCCACGCCGTTTACCCGGATACCTTTCGGACCGAGTTGTTTGGCCAGTGATTTTACATAGTTCATCGTAGCTGCTTTGGTCTGTGCATAGTCGTACAGATCAGCCGAGGGATCATAAGCCTGCTCGGAAGTGGTTCCAATAATAACCGAGCCCGGCTGCAGGTGTGGGAGCGCAGCCTTGATGATCCAGAATGGCGCATAGATGTTTGTCTTCATCGTCCAGTCAAACTGTTCGGTAGATATTTCCAGAATAGACTTGTGACTTTGCTGCCTGCCTGCATTGTTCACAACAATATCCAACCCGCCAAGTCCGCGAACGGCTTCATCTACCAGGCGTTTGCAAAATGCTTCATCGCGTAGATCGCCGGGGATGGCGACCCCCTTGCGGCCTTCGGCCTTGATGAGTGCGATCACTTCTTTGGCATCCGGTTCTTCAGTCGGAAAATAATTGATGGCCACATCAGCTCCCTCCCTGGCATAAGCAATCGCTGCTGCCCTTCCCATACCGGAATCTCCGCCCGTGATCAAAGCCTTCCGTCCTTTTAGCCGGCCTGAGCCCTTGTAGCTGGTCTCACCATGGTCAGGTTTTGGATCCATCTGGCTGACAAGTCCGGGCCAGGGTTGCGATTGTAATTTGAAAGGCGGTTTCGGATACTTTGTGGTAGGGTCCTCTAAAGCGGGTGTTCCATCAGCGCCTTGTACTCCTCCTGCTGCAAAGGCCGGTGCGGCCACCACTGTTGCCAGGCCTACTCCCAGGTTGCTGATCACCTGGCGCCGGCTGATTTTGTTTTGTTCGTTGGTCATCGTAGTTCTGTTTAAATATTTTGCTGAATTATCTTAACATTCAGCCGCAACAGAACCTATGCCACCCGGAAAAGGGATGAACCGGATCAGAAACAGAAACCTGGTTTTGCCTGATTGTAGAACAAGTGTTTCAATTTTTGCCCTTTTTTCCTCGGCATAGTTTTTCAGCTTTTACACAGAACGGTCTGCCAGCTCAGAGCTTTGCTTTTGCATTTACTTTTTGCAACACCCACTCTCCTACCAGTTTACCCTGCTGCAGGCCGTTGTTGACAGCATCCATAAAATGAATGCCCCCATAAAACCTGGAAATGCCTGCTTCAGCAGCAGCCTGCTGAAAAGAACTGAACCGGCGCGGCGGCAGCCCGTAATCCACTTCCACGCTGTCTATATAAGAAAACTGCTCGCCCAGGTAATGGGTCAGGATGGTGGCAGATGCAGCAGAGATCACCGAATGGCCGCTGAGGTATTCCGGAAAGGGAGGCGTTTGCAGCAGCGGTGTCCAGGCCGGGTCAATACATCTTCTGATCACTGTTTCCGGACGAACCCGGTTGCTCCTGAACTTTTCATCCCAGCAACACAAAAAAGCATCCATCAGGCCAACCGCTACCACCGTATGCACCAGCATGGAAGCATCAAAATCTTTCCCGGCCTTTTCACAGGCAATGCCGGTAATGCCCAGCCAGTGAGCGCCCGGTGAGATCTTTTTAAAACCATACTGCAGGTGTCCTTCATCCTGCACCGCAAAAGGATTGCAATCCCAAAAGGCTGCAATGCTGCGGTGATCTGCCTTGGCTGCTATGCCTTCCCTGTAAACCCCGTCAAAAAGGGCAAAAAAGGGGGATCCCCTTTTAGGATCATACAACGTGGGCGGAACAGGTTTGAACTGACCGGCTGCCTCGAGCGTGAAGGGACGCACTGTACTGAAATAAGGTTCCACGGCAGCAATAAAAGCGGGGGGCGTTGGAAACCAGTACTGATCTCCCCGGTGCGGCGTATACCTTGCCAGGTTGCTGATCTTGTTATAACCATCCGCCTTTGCATACGCCAGCAGCCCGCGGCTGATGGCTTGCGCATACCTGCGTGAGTCTGCCAGGGTCTCCTCATCAAAACCTGCTTCCCTGCAGGAGTCCAGCAGCTTTTCTTCCCATGCATGGAGCTGTCCCCCGGAAGGCTGCATCTTGCCGGCTGTTTGCAGCATGGCAAGCAGGGCCGCCAGCCGGTAATCTGCATGTGCAATGCTGTCCGGTTTCCGGATGGCGGGATAACCATTTAGCAGGCCGTGCATGGAAGGATAGCGCTTGTTGTTTTGCGATACAATCTCATAGCCGGCGAGGCAACTGTAAGAAAAAAAGCGGGCGGCAAGCGGCGGATTGGTAATATCATGCACCATCACGTCGCTCATCCGCGTAATAACATCATTGATGCACCTGCCGGATAGTGCAGGGGGCTTGCGGGGGTGAAAACAAGCGGAAAGTTCGCAAAGAATAAACAAAAGAAACAGCCAATAGCCTGCTTTGCGTACAAACCGGAAAAAAGAAAAAACATGTTGCATGATCAAAACAGAAATTTAATACAATGCACGGGTAAATGGTTACCAGGTTCAAGCGGCCGGGCGGGTTATCTATTGCAGCTTGTATGCACTTGCCGCTGCACCGTTGATGCCGAAAATAAGTGTATTGTTTACACGCACTGTGCTGCGCACATCACCCCTTAGCTGAAGACCGGAAGCAGCCTGGCTGACATACTGAAAATGCCCCCTGCCATCCCCCTTCATCAAAACACCGTAATTGGCATCGCTTTTTCCAAATTTGATCCGGGCTTTGTTTTCGTTGCCGCAAAGAAGCAGGTCCTGCTTGCCATCGCCATTATAATCCAGGGCAGTGATGCTGTAAACGGGCGAAAACTGAGCCTGCACAGGCAGGCTGGCTTCATGGAATTTCCCGTCTTTTCCCCGCTCAAAAAGGGTTGTTTTCAGACAGGTCGCCTGCAGGTGTCCGGCTCCCTTCAGTTCATCTTCGGAAAAGACCTGTCTGATGCCGGCGTCTGCATAACTCTTGTAATCTGCAAACCGGGTGCGCATGCTGCTCATCTGATCAAGCAGTTCATCGCGGCTTACATAAGGATAACTTTTGTGCTGGATATAAAAACAAAGGATGGGATCAACCGAGCCGTTGTTATCAAAGTCCTTGTAATACATTTCTGCCGGCTCCTGTTCGCTGGCCCTGCATTGCGTGTTTAAACCCGTGTTGCCTGCCACCAGGTCCGGTTTTCCATCGCCATTAACATCCGTCAGCAGCAGCTTGTTCCACCACCCGCTGTATTGCTTATCAAAGTAATCTTTGCTCCTGTCTTCCAGCTTTCCATTCCGGTTGATCATTACCTCCACGGGCATCCATTCACCAGCTACCACCAGGTCGGGTTTTCCATCTTCGTTGAGGTCCGTCCAGGCGGCATCTGTTATCATGCCGGCTATTTCCAGCTGGGGGGCAAGCCGGGTGATCCTGTCTGTGAAATGCCCTTTGCCATCGTTGACCAGGAGCCAGCTTTTGGGTGTGAGCGGGTATTCGCCGGGTATGCTGCGGCCTCCTACAAAAAGATCCGGGTAGCCATCACCGTTTACATCTGCCACCCGTGCGCAGCTTTTGCTTACCAGCATGGCAGGCAGTGAGCCGGCTGCTTTGCAGAAATTGCCCTTGCCATCATTGATGTACAACCTGTCCTGCAGGGAGCTATCCTGCGGCGCATAATTGTGATAACCGCCGCTTACCACATACAGGTCAGGTGAGCCATCACCGTTGGCATCAAAAAATACAGCGTCGGCATCTTCACAACTTTTGTCAGCAAGGAAAGCAGCTTCCTTTTTTACAATGAACCCACCTCCTTTTTGCTGCACATACAGGCTGCCTGGCTGCCCGCTTCCCCCCCCTGCGTAGATATCTTCCAAGCCATCTCCATTGATGTCTCCTTCTGCCAGGCAGGGACCTGAAAAAGACAGGGGATTTACCAGCAAGGGCTGCCTTTTAAAATCATTGATGTCATTTGAGGCATGCCGGTATGGAATGGGCGAGGGCACTTCATGGAAAGCAGGCGGAGGAGGCTGTTTACCAGGCTGGGCGCTGTTTGTGCCGGCATCTGCTTCCCGCAGGGTCAGCAACTGACCGGCTTTTACATGCGTAAGTATTTGCGACTTTCCATCCAGCCAGCTGACGCGCAGGGAGTCGATCATGTCCCATTTTCCAAGTCCGGCATGCAGGATGGGCGAAACGGTGGACTGAAAGCCCCTGGAAGGCATCTGCTCCAGGTATTGTTGATCTTCCTTTGTATAGACAAATACCCGGGCGCCGATGCCGGCTGTATTTCCGGCGGCGCCTTCCAATTTGATATTGATAAAATGATTTTGCGGCCTGAGCCTGTTGGCTTCATTGCGGTAAACAAAGGCCGGCAGATTGATATTGTTTACAACCAGGTCAAGGTCGCCATCGTTGTCCAGATCCGCATAGGCGGCACCGTTGCTGTTGGAGGGCATGCTGATGCCCCACTGTGTGCTGGAATCGGCAAAGGTAAGATCACCGCCGTTTTTAAAGACATAGTTTGATACATTGGACGCAGGCATTTGCTGCAGGATCTCCAGTACATCTTCGCGTTTTAACCGTCCCTTGCTTTTTACATAATCATTCATGTACTTCAAAAAATCCATGTTGGTATAATCGCGGGTATAACCGTTGGTGACATACAGGTCTTTCCTGCCATCGTTGTCATAATCTGCAAACAGGGGGGCCCAGCTCCAGTCTGTATTGGAAATCCCCGCGAGCTGGCCCATTTCGCTGAAGGTTCCATCGCCATTGTTCAGCTGCAGGGTATTGCGCATGTACTGGTAATAAAATCCTGACCGGACCGCAACATCAAACTTCTCATAGTTATCTGATGAAAAGAGGGATTTCTGCCGCTTATTGTCTGCCGGCAGCATGTCCAGCACAAAAATATCAGGCAGGCCATCATTGTTGATGTCGGCCACATCATTGCCCATGGATGACCTGGAAGTATGTCCCATACAGGCTTGCAGCCGGTCCGTGAATGTGCCGTTCCCATTGTTGATATACAAGAAATCAGGCACGTTGTAGTCGTTGGTGACATAGATGTCTTGCCAGCCATCGCCGTTGATGTCTGCAATGCCTGCGCCCAAACCATAGGTAAGTACAGAGCTGCTCAGTCCGGCCGCTCCGGTTATATCGGTGAAGTGGTTGTCCGTATTCTTGAACAGCTTGACACCGATAGAAGGATCACGCTGCTTCAGCAATGCGGCCGTACTGGCTTCATCAAGCACCGGCAGGTTGTTGGGATTGTGGTTGAGGGAAAACATATCCAGATCGCCGTCGCGGTCATAATCAAAAAAGAAAGCCTGAGTATTGTAAGTGGAATCTGCAAGTCCATACCGGGCGGCCTGCTCGCTGAAATGCGGAATGCCTGTAGCAGCCTGTCCGTCGTTGATAAACAACTGGCTGATCCTGCTGCTGCCCCGTACTTTGCCCGAGTAGCTGAGAAAAATATCCGGTTTGCCATCGCCATTTACGTCTGCGATGGTGACGCCTGTTTTCCAGGGGCCCGGCCGCCCTTGCACCCCGGCGCTTGCTGCAACCTCTTCAAACCGCATCCCGCCCCGGTTGAGGTAAAGCTTGTTGTCGCCCATGTTTGCGGTGAAGTAAATATCCTGCAGCCCGTCGCCGTTCAGGTCAGCAATCGCTACACCACCGCCATTGTAAAAATATTCGTACATGAGCACGTTGGTGTTCAGGCTTTCGGTGAGCTGGTTGTTGAAAAGGATGCCGGTGCTGTCTGCCGGCAACAAAGTAAACAAGTGATCTCCTGCAGATGAGACCGCGTTTTCATGGCTGCAACCATTCAGCCATAAAACGGCAAGTCCAAGAATATACAAATAAGAACGTTTCAAATAAATGGTTTAGCTGGCTTAAAAATACCTATGCCAGTATGGTGTATACTGGCATAGTGTAATATCCATTGTAGTATGCAAACAAATCTATGTTGTGAAACAACGCCCGGAACAGACCGGACCAACCTATCACAATACCAGGCTTCAGCCAATCAAGATTCCTTTCACGCACAGATCAATAACCCGGGTTCTGGACAAGTTTGGCATTTTTGTTTACCTCGTCGCGGCTGATGGGCCTGAAGTACATCTTATCTATCCAGGTTCGATTTTCCAGTGAATTATCAAAGTAGGTTATATAATTGTACTTGTAAACAGATTCATCGTGGCGGTAGGGAACAGGGGCTGTTGCACCAGCTTTAAGCGTACCGGTTACGTTGATGAACTGCAGTTTGCGTCCCAGGGTTTCTGTTGCGATCATCCACCTTCTTGCATCATGGTAGCGCTGTTCTTCAAAAACCATTTCAACCCTTCGTTCATTTCTGTACTCCTGCCTGAGCGCATCACCTGATAAAGTAATGGCAGGCATGCCTGAACGGAACCTGATCTTATTCAACCAGGTTCTTGCCACATCATCCTGGCCCAGCTCAATAGATGCTTCTACGTAATTCAGCACGGCTTCGGTATAGCGCAGAAAAGGATACGGTATATACTGCCTTGTGTTGTTATCTACTACAGCCGGATCAGGATCAATAAATTTACGCATGTAATAACCTGACCAGGACGCGTTCCAGTTTTCAATAGAGCTTTGCCTTGTGTCCAGACCGGCGATCAGTTTGCCGGGGGCAGATTCATACGACCCGGATTGGATCTGGTTTGCCGGGTCTACATTCCCGGAGATTTTTTCTCTCGGTTTCCAGTTGGCGCCGTCGTACAAGATAGAAGCGTAAAAACGGGGATCGCGGTTTACATACGGTGCGGCGGCTTTGGCGGGATCAGACCAGCTGAACTTGCTTCCATCCATCATTTCATAATCATCTACCAGCTGCTGGATGGGTACGTTGCCAGCCCAGTTGTGATAACCATTCGGGCCATTGTCGAGGCCTACAGAAGTGGCATCCGTACCCGGGCCTCCCGTGTACAGATCCGGGGAGAACTGGCGCTTGAACAGTAGTTCGCTGGCGGCGGCTGCATCCATACCGGGGGCTTTGCTGGCGCCGCCCATCGCGATAGACAGATAAGCCTGCGTAGCAGCTGTTGACGACAACGGGGCGGTTAAGTTCAGCATATAACCGCTGGTTGCATCCAATACCGCTTTGGCGGCGGTTTGCGCTGTTTTCCAGCGGGCTGCCCTGTCTCCGGAAACATAGCCGAGCAATTCAGGCTTTGCAAAACCGCTGATGGTGGCCGACTTGGCCTTGGCCGTAGGAACATCATGCAGGTCGCTGGCTGCATACAAAAGCACCCTGGACTTTAAGGCGATCGCCGAGAGTTGTGTTGCCCGCCCGTTTGCAAGGGTTTTACCACCCAGCAGCAAAGCCGCGCTGTCGCAATCGTTCACGATAAAGTTCACACATTCTTCATAGGTATTTCTTGCAATGGAATAATTCTGGTTCAATCCGTAGGAACGGCTTACCAGGGGAACCGCGCCATAATACCGGAGCAGCTGCTGGTAATAATAGGCCCGCAAAAAACGGGCTTCACCCTGCAGCCGTGCATTGATAACAGGGTCGTTGAAGGTGGCTGTCTTTAAATTTTCCAGCGCCAGGTTACATGAACGGATATAGCTATACATATTCGCCCATTCATATGTAGCGTCTATCCAGCCCAGGTTGGAGGGCGTAAGTGTTCCTTCGTTGACGACATTGATGTTGCGGCCGGGATGTACAAACACGGCTTCGTCGCTTAAGGATGCCAGTTGTTGTTCGTACCATCCACCATTTCCCAATCCGTTGTAAATATTTGTCACGAATGCTTCCGACAGGGAGGCATCGGTCCAGGTTACAGCGGAGGAGATAGAGGTGAGCGGAACAGTATTCAGGAAATCTCTTTTGCAGGCACCCACAAGCACCAGTCCGGCGAGGATGCACAGATTACAAATGGTTTGTTTTTTCATGGCAGTAGATTAAAAAGTGACCCTAGCTCCTACGTTGAGGATTTTTGCTTGTGGATAATACTGGCCGTTGCCGCTCGTAGATTCAGGATCGTAAACTTTCATCTTATCAAAGGTTAAAACATTCAGCGCATTGGCATACACGCGCAAAGCATTGATGCCAGTTCTTTTGCCCAGACCTGCCGGGAGGTTATATCCCAGTTCTATGTTCTTTAAACGCAGGTAATTGCTGTTGCGCAGATAGTACGTGTTGTTGCCGGTGTAGTAAGTATTGCCCCTGTTTGCAACACGGGGATCTACGCTGCTGGGCTTGTCTATTCTCCATTGATTGTCGTAAGAGTATTTCAGGTAATTGCCGATATCACCTGATTCGGTGCCGATATAGAGCAGGCCGCCTGTTGCACCCTGGAACAAGATAGACAGGTCAAAATCTTTGTAACCGGCATTGAGGTTGACGCCCCCGGTGAAAGTAGGTTCGGAGGTTTTGTCGAGCCTGATCCGGTCGTTCCCGTCAATTTTTTTATCGTTGTTGATGTCCTTAAACTTCATATCGCCCGGTTTCAGCGCCGGTGTAAGTCCTTTGTAGTCGATAGAGTTGGCATCGATTTCTTTTTGATTCAGGAATACGCCATCGTACACATAGGGCAGAAAAGCGCCCCCGCCACCAGAGCTGAAAGGATGGCCTGTAGCCCTTTGCCAGGCCGGTGCGCCCGGCGGTTCATCCTGGAATAAGATCTTGTTTTTCGCATACCCTCCGTTCACGCTGATGGAATAACGGAAGGCGGAGCTGTTTCCTGAGTAGCCGACGGTAAATTCATATCCCCTGTTTTCCGACTTGCCGATATTTGTTGGCGGCAGCAGGTTGGCGATGCCGGAACTTTGCGGTGTGGACCCCAGCTTTTGCCACAGGATGCGGTCGCGCTGGTTGTAGAACCAATCAAACTCGAAATTGATCCTGTTGTCCAGCAGGGTTCCTTCCAGTCCAATATCCGTATTGTTGGCCACTTCCCAGGTAAAGTTGGGATTGGGCACCACGCGTTCGTACAGGGTTTTGTAGGCTGCGTTGTTGATGGTATAATTGCTGAAACCGTAGCTGGAAAGAAACTGGTATTCCTGGAGTACATTGTTGTAGTACACCTGGTCGTTGCCCAGCTTGCCATAAGATGCCCTGATCTTCAGGGAACTCACCACCTTGTCGATGCCCTTGAAAAAGTCTTCGTCAGATATACGCCACCCGCCGAGAATACCCGGGAAAAATCCAAAGCGGTGTCCTTGCGGAAACAGGTAAGAGCCATCATCACGCCACAGAAATTCCAGCAGGTATTTTTCTTTGTAATTGTAGTTCACGCGGCCAAAATAACTCAAGCGGGCCCGGTTGTAACCTTGTCCGCCAACCTGCTGTCCGAGCGTGCCGCCCGCAAACAATTGCGAAAGGGCGGGAGAGATAAAGTTGGTCCGGTAGGCGTTGAAATCATCTTCTTTGTCAGTTTCCTTGGTAACGGCAGCCAGTACATTAAAAGAATGCGCACCTATTTTCCGGTCGTAGTTGATGAATCCGGAGGTCAGGATATTGAGGTAGTTGTAATCTGCTTCGCCCAGCTGCGGGGTTGTAAAGGTGGAACGGAGATTTCTCGTAAGTTTGGGTGTTTTGCCATCCGCCTCGTAGGTGCTGTGATCCCAGAAATAAAGATACCAGGGCGTTTGCCAGGTTTTTGTACGCCTGATCTCTTTGTCGACGGTAGCCGTACCGGTCAGTTTTAATCCGGGAACGCCAGGGATCAGGAACTCAACCTTGCCGTTTACCTGGAAGTAATCTCTTTTGTCATCATCATAACCGGTTTGGTTGGTGGTGATCACAATAGGGTTCTGGCCATTTTCAATGTCTGGTCCCGGCAATCCGTTGGGCCATACTTCCGGATCGGTCGGTCTTCCCCGCATCAGCATTCTGAAAATAGATCCTGCTGATTGCGTGGGAAAATGACGGTTTTCTTCGCGGGCCGTCAGGCCGATACTCGTGGTGATGTATTTGTTCACATTCGCATCGAGGTTGATGCGCATATCATATTGTTTATAACCCGTAGCGGAATTTTTGTAGTAGCCATCCTGGTTTTGGTATCCCAGCGAAGCCAGGTATTTCACGGTTTCACTGCCTCCTTTTACCTGCAGGGAGTGCTGTTCTTGCGGCGACCAGGTTTTCAGCGTGGTTTTGAACCAGTCTGTATTCGGATGGCCCCAGGGGTCGCTGCCGTCTTTGTATTTCTGTACGTCGGCAGGTTGAAAGGGAGCGCGGAATACATTGCCGGCAGCTGTTTTATAGCTTCCGGTGGTGTTGAAAGCCGCCAGGGCAGCTTCCCATTCACCGGAGGGGATGCCATCAAAAATGGTTGTTTCATTGTTCATCTGGATGTATTCCAGCGCGTTGGCCATTTTGGGAATGCGGGTCGGTTGTGCCCAGCCGTGGTTGAAGGTATAAGAGAGCTGGGGCTTGCCGCTCCTGCCATGCTTGGTCGTAACCAGGATGACCCCGTTGGCTGCCCTTGCGCCATAGATAGCGGCGGAAGCATCTTTCAAAACAGACATGCTTTCTATATCCGCCGGGTTCAACCTTTCCAGTCCGCCTGCAATATCAGGCACGCCATCCACTACAATCAGGGCAGAGGTATTCCCAAAGGTGTTTGTACCACGGATCCGGATATTGGAACCATCGTAGCCGGGCTCGCCTGATGACTGAACAGCACTGATACCCGGCAAACGGCCCACCAGGGAATTGGACAAATTCACCGCGGGCGTTTTTTCCAGTTCAGCGCCTTTTACTGTAGCCACCGAACCGGTGAGCGTGGCTTTTTTCTGCTGGCCGTATCCTACAACGACCACTTCGTTGAGCTGGTTGGTGGCTACCAGCAGATTGACGTTCAATTCGGTTTTGCTGCCCACCTGGATATCCTGCGACTGCAGGCCGGCAGAAGAAATACGCAGCACCGATTTTTCACTGGGCACATCAATCGCAAACACACCCAGCTCATTGGTGGTTACGCCTACCTTGGAGCCGGCTACCGTTACACTGGCGTTGGGTACAGGAACACCTTTGTCGTCCTTTACGGTACCGGAGACCCGTATCTTCTGCTGGGCTGCTACCGGCAAGGCAAATACGATCAACAGCAGCAGAAGGGTGTTTTTTAAAAGAGACGCAAACGGAGAAGAAGAAAAAACGAAGTTCCACAGGGGGGAAGCCGCGAGTTGTTTTCTCATGATGGCAGTTGGTTTTAGTAATAAGTATCGATCGAATAATGGATTAAATCTGCTGGCTGATCTTTGAATGACCTAACTGCTTTTAGGAAAGATGTTTTCTCCTGTGCAAGGAAGGTATAAAAAGATGGTCTCCCGGTACTCTTCTCTATCAAACTTCAAAAGGCACTGTTTATACAAGCGCGGGAAATCGAATGGGACAAATAACCGATACAAATGTATACACAAAAAAGAAAAAACAAAATTTTAACATTTACCGGGGAAAGCAGCCTGAAATAGAGCCAAGTAAGACCCGAAATCCTGTTTTTTTCCTAAATTTCCACAAAATAGATGGTGAGCAGACACTTGCTTCTGCCCTCTTTTTGATTACAGAACTGCCAGGACTTACAACAGGCTGTTGTGGGAGAAATCGTCCCGCTGCTCCGGCATCCTATGAGGCAACCTAATTCCAAAACAATCCGTATTTCCTTGAAGACGGCCTTGTATCTCTAAATATCAAAACGATTTACTTTAAAAACATGCTTTCATCATTCCCTAAATTAATCTTTATGAGAAAAAACGTTGCTTCTCTAACGCTCTTTGGCTTGCTGGTCATTTTCATGACGTCCTGTACACAGGATGTGGTAACCCCCGCTGCGGTAGCAGACGTCCGCCTCGACTCAACCAATTCACTCGGGCAGCGCCTGGTAGACAAAGACGGCTATGCCCTGTATTATTTTTCCAATGATGCAGACGGCGTATCATCCTGCACCGGCAACTGCGCCCTTAACTGGCAAAAATTTTATATAGATTCCGCCACGGCCACCTACGGCGAAGGCTTGTCCAAAGCTGATTTTGGCACGATCAATCCCAGCTCAGCCGGTTATCAAACAACGTATAAAGGATGGCCGCTGTACCGCCATATTCCGGGAGGCGTACTGGAGCCCGCAGGAGATCCGCAGGGTGAAGGCATCGGAAATATCTGGTTTGTTGCAAAGCCCACCTATTCGCTCATGATCGCCAATTTTCAACTCACTGATGCTGCCGGTGCTAATTTTCTGGCCAACTACACGCCCGGTGTAGGCCGCACCAGTTATTTCACTGATGCAAAAGGCAATACCCTTTACACGTTTGTAAGAGACAGTGCCTTTATCAACAAAAGCAATGGCAATGTAAACTTTCCTATTTACGAAACAGATAACATAACAGTACCTTCCACACTGGACAAATCACTGTTTGTTGTCATCAATTACAACGGCAGAAAGCAACTGACCTATAAAGGCTGGCCGCTCTATTACTACGCACCGGATAATTTTGTAAGAGGCTCCAACAAAGGCTTCCACTTCCCTGCTACCCAGCCCGCTGGCGCCATCTGGCCGGTAGCCGTAAGAGATGTGGCCCTTGCTCCAAGATAGTAGATCCGCATCACGCAGCTAAACCCTGTTCCAGGTTAACAAACAGCCGGTCTGCGCAATCAGCAAAATAGATTGCGCAGACCGGCTGTTTGCTTATAGTCGCTTCAGGATCAATTTATCCTGGGTTAAGGATACAATTTTAAACCTGCGTGCAGAAGACTTGCCCGTCATGGTCAGTTCGTTTTTTTTCAATTTCCATTTTTCCTGCACGGTCCGGTTGCCGTCTGCCGCAGCAATTTGATGGCTAAGCATGGCTCCTCCCTTTTTTAATTCAAATCCATCCCTTCCCCTGGCTGGTGGAAAGGAATAGGTTGATGGCCGGTAGGTTATTGTGCCCTGCGTGCTGTTGTCTTCTTCCTGCGAGTGGATCCAGTGCCGGTACAACAGGGAAGTTTGGATAACGGGAGCAGGCGTTTTTGTTTGATGGCTGGTGAAAAAGAGGCAAAAAGAAATCAGTAGATAGCTAAGCATACGGATGTTGATCAGAACATTTAAAATAAGTTCACCAAAGGGCTACATGCCGGGGTCCGCTCATGGTGTGGCAAAACTGGCCCGCGGACCGGATGAAGTAAAAATAGCAAGCATTCTTTCCTTCTGCTTGGCCGAAAACATATACATGCTGATGTCGTCTGTATAGTCCATGTAGTTCATAAACATATCGCCGGTGGGTCCGTTGCTGCAGCTTACATGCGGGTATGTGGGCGTGCCGTAGTTCTCGCTGCCCTGGTTGGGTGTGTCGGTTACAAGGTCGCTGCCGCTGCAGGCTCCGCCATCATCACCCCAGATATGCCGCAGGTTCATCCAATGCCCTACTTCATGGGTGGTGGTCCGCCCGAGGTCATAAGAAGCGACATAAGTACCTGCAGGGTATCTGGCCTTGCTGCCGAATGCGGAGTAAAGAATAACCACACCGTCCGTAGCTAAACTGCCACCCGGGAACTGCGCATAACCCAGCAGGCTTTGTCCGAGGTTGCAAACCCAGATATTCAGGTTGTGTGCCGGATCAATGGGATCGTCTCCTTTGCGGTTGCTGCTTTTTACCGCATCGTTGGTAGACCAGCTTTTTACCGTAGTAGCTTTGTGAATGGTTTGCGCCAGCACAAAGCGGACCTTCAACCCGGATGAAGCAACGCTTTGAAAGCTGTTGGCAGGAAGCTTGGTCCGGTCAGCATTTTTGTTCTTGTAATCTTCATTCAGCACGGCAATCTGTGATTGCACCTGTGCATCAGAAATATTCTGTTCGGCCGTCCGGTACAAAACATGAACAACCACCGGTATTTCGATGGTATCACCTGCAAGGCGGTAAGTCGCCGGATTTTGCAATACCCTGCTGGTATAGGTTTCAATTTCCTGCATTCTTCTTTCCAGGCCAGGATCTGCTTTGAGTTGTTCCTGCAATACGTCGTAGGTACCGCAACTGCGTCTTGAGATGACAGTTGATTCTTCTTCTTGCAGGTCGCTTTCCGGTGCTTTTGCTTCTTGCTTATGGCATGCTACAGCCAGTAGGAACAAGGCAGGCAGGCAGGTGAGTAATCTTTTCATTGGGATTGATTTTTATTGGTTATTGCCTGCTGTTAAGGTAAGCAATCGCAGCAGCAATAAAAAATTTCTGGTTTCAACCCCAATTCCTTTTCACCCAAGCCCTGGGGCTTGCCGAGCTGGTCCGTAAACTTTGAGTTTTGTTATTTTACCGCCACAGGCTGCGGCGTGGTGGTGGGCCCGAATACGGTTATCTTACCCTTCTCTGCCTTCATCCTGTCAATAAAAACCACCCGGTTATCGCTTTTGCCCACCCGGGCATGGTAAACGCAAAACATTTCTTTTCCATCGGGAGAATAGGTAATGCTGTTATGACCGGTTCCGGTTACGCTGCCACCTGTAGCGGTATTTTTTTGCAGCACCGGATTGTTGGCGGCTTTTTTAAATGGCCCCAGCGGCGAAGTGCCCGTGGCATAACCCACCGCATAGTTCTGTCCGCCAAAATAGTTGGCCGAGTACATGATATAATAGATTCCGTCTTTTTTGAACGTAACAGATCCTTCCGTCCACCGGCGGTTTACTTCATGGGAAGTGACCGACCGGCTTTCCCATTCGGCTTGCTTGTCGGCCATGCTCACAGGCGGTCTGAGCAGGAGCACCGGTTCACCAATCGTGCCTGAAAAATCAGGTTTGATCTGAACGCCGTATACCCAGCTTTCTTCCACCTCGTTGTACCAGCCTTTTTGTTTGGCCTGGTTGGCTACTTCACTGGGCACAGCGTGTTTGTAGCAACAGCGGGAGTAGTACAGATAAGCCTTGCCATTGTCATCAAAGAATACATTGGCATCAATGATCGGGTAACCCGGATCAAAAAGAGGCTTGTCGGAAATATTTTTAAAAGGCCCTTCCGGCCTATCCGCTACCGCTACCCCGATCTTGAAATTTTCCAGCTCCTTTGTCGGATTGTTTTTCCACTGCGCACTAAAAAACATATAGTACTTGTTCCTGACCTCATACACTTCCGGTGCCCAAAAATCACCGATGCCCCAGGAACTGTCTGATTTGCCGAAGTATACCTGCCCTACTTTCTTCCAGTTCACCAGGTCGGAAGATACGCAGGCTGAAAAGCCGCTGACCGCACCGCCGCCTGTGCCATACATGTAATACAATCCTTTGGTGCGCAAAACATAGGGGTCACCAAATGAAACAGGAAGGGGGTTGGTATACGTAGCTTTTGAGATAACAGGCGCTGTTGTTTGTGCCAGCAGGTTGAATGGTAGGCTGAGAAGAAAAAAAAGCCCATGCAATCGTTTCATAGTATGTATAAGATTATTGAATCTGTTTCTTTTATAACGGGGCCCTAAGGTAGCAATTTAAACATGGAAAATAATGCCTTGCAGGCTATCTTAACACGAAGTTTCCATATTACCACGGAGAGCAAGTTCGACAGCTCATCCCCTTTTATGCCAGTTCATGTAAGTATGGCTTGACAGAAAGAAAACAGGTGGGAAATTGCGGTCGCTTTGATGAAAACACCCTGTAGTAAGTACGCGGTGGATAAAATCAGACCCTACAAATCAATCATTTTTTATGAAACCTGTTTTTATTCTTTCCTTCCTTGTTGCTTCCCTTTTTGCCGGTGCGCAACAATCCAAACCGATTACGGAAGAAGATCCCCTTGAAGTAGACGGCATTGAGTATGGCTTTGCAATCAGAAACGCCAGCACCAGGGAAGTCGGCAACAAAGATTTCAGCCGGTATGAAGTAACGTTCTATGCAACCAATAAAAGCCAGTGCAGCCGGGTCATCCTGTTTGGCCAGAGCATGAGCCCCTTTGAAAGCGATGTGAAACTTCTTGCCAAGTTTGACTGCATCAATGCCACCGGAGCCCGGCTTACCTCCAAGAGCGGTGAAGTAAGCGCCAAACCGATGTTTGTAAATGCCAAGGTCAACACAAAAGACGACAAAGGCAAATCCTTTGTAGAAATGCAAAAAGTACAGATAGGTTTTTATGTCGGCATCGGAGAAACCATTGAACAGAATGTTATCCTGATCGTTCCGCTGAACAGCAAACCGGACGTAAGAGTCAGAGTTTTGAATTCAGTGTCTACGCTATAAGTGCAGTTATCAAACAGGCAAGCATCCACTGCGGAGTGGATGCTTGCCTGTTTGGAACAATTGAGGAGAGATATTATTTTTTCAGAAAAGAGAGTGTGCTGCTTGTGCCGCTGATGGTTAAGTACAGGGCTTTTGTTCCGCCGGGTTCTGTGCCTGCGGTATAACTGTATGAATTATTGGTGCTCAGTTCCTGTTTGGTCATATCGCGTTCTTCGACCGTCTTGCCTCCCTGGGTTCTTTTGTAATGTGAAGAATAAGGATGCATCTTGATGAGCTTACCCACCGCATCAATTTCGAGTGTTCCCTTGGTAACTGATTGCTGGTAAGTAACTACGCCGGCCACCACACTGCTCGCAGTAAAGTAATGGGTGTACGTACCGTTTTCTTCAAACTGAAATGCGATCGCAAACTGCAGGGCATTTCCAATATAAGTGCCGGGGTCTGTAGACCAGTATTCAGTGGTAGAAAATTTACCGTACATCCAGGTTCCCCTCATCTCAGCCGGCACAGTTGTGCGGGGCAGGTTATCCGGAACAGAAGAGACACTGTCTTTTTCGCAGGCAGTGGAAGCAACGGTGGTTGCCAGTGTAAACAGAAAGATCAATTTTTTCATTTTTCAGAATTTAGGTTTGATATTTTATACAAATATCAACTCCTGAACCCGCTGCTATCAAGCCCTTCCAGGCGAATTGAAGAATAAACGGCATGAACCGGAACAAGCGCAGTGTGTGATGATGGGATGAACAGCAGTTTGTTTTAGCAGATGCAATCAGGACCACAGTCAATATTGCTTTGTGCCGCCTTTTTCTGTGCTGTATAGCAAACATCGTCGATGATGACCTCAACTGTAAAAACATCATCCAGGCCTGTATATCCCTGCTCACTTGACAGGAGGATTGTTTTTGTATCACCTGCTTTCAAGCCGAGAAGCGCTGCTTCCAGCGCAGGCATGATCGTTCCACTGCCGTGCAGGTAAGTAATGGGAGGTTCTTCCATGATGGTCTCCAGTACTTCTCCCCTGCTGTTTCGCATGAGGTAGCGGATGGAGACTGTACTGTTGGCTTCAATATTCATCCAGGATCCGGTATGTGGGTTGAGGAAAACCTGGCTGGAAGACCTGCTTATTTGTTTCCACTATCCTGCAATCATGTTCCTGTTGCAGCGTTGCTACAGCATGCCGGATGATTTCTTCAAGTTGTGCAGGCTGGGCCTGTACCCGTGCATTGATAAGCAGCTTTACCCGTCTTGCTTCCGGAGCTGCATCCCGGGCAAGCGGAGGCAGATCAAAGGAAGTCAGGCTGATCTTTGTATAGGTCATGCCATCGTTCAACAGAAATTTTAGATGGCCGATCGGGAACGCTTGCTGGTGGATGTGCAGAAAGATGGCTTCTATCAATTTGTGTGCTTTATCCGTAGCGTTGCTGTGGCCGCTGCTGATTTCCAGCTCAGCATCAAACCAGGCCAGGGCTGCTTCTCCCCCTCCATATACAGTATAGTCAAGCTGAAGGGATTTTCTGTCATTCCTTTCCGCATCCTGTAATACGCTGAGCCAGCCTTCAATATTTTCCCTGTCGAAAGAACATTGGTACAAAACTGTTTTATCCGGGTACTGTTCCTTCACCAGCTGTTTGACCTCTTCCAGCTGCCTGGAATCGAGCAGGTCTGTTTTGTTGACAACAAGCACATCAGCTTCATCAAGTTGCTTTTTGTAAATGTATTTTACTTCGTCTCTGAACAGCCTTGAACCTTTCAGCAGCGGAACGATGGCCGTGGCATCGGCAAAAACAGAAAGGGACACATTGATAGCCGGCTCAAATTGCTTGAGCGGTTTTATAACCGTTGCAACCAGATCCGTACAGGAACCCACAGACTCGGCAAAAATTATTTCAGGCTGCTCACTGCCTGCCAAAGCAAGCAGGCGGTTGTGGAGCTGATCAAAATGACAGCAAAAACAACCATTGGTAACTTCCATCACCGGAATGCCCCTGCTCTTTATAAACCCGGTATCTACCAGTTGAGTTCCCTGGTCGTTTGTAACAACGCCCACCCTGACGGATTGCTGTAACAGCGTTGCACAGGCTTGCTGGATGGCGGTGGTTTTTCCGCTGCCTAAAAAACCGCCTGCTAAAAATAACTGCATGGTCGCTTGATTGAAGAGAGTTAGCTGAGTTTCGCCGGCCTTCCTGCCACCAGTACTTTTTTCACGGGGATGCTGCCATACGCAACCTGCAGGGATGGTTTTCCCTGCCGCCATACAACTGTACCAAAGCCGATTTGCGTAGAAAGGAAACTGGTGAAATCTCCCATCCTCGAATCGATCTGCAGGGTTTGATCCAGGGCATCGTAACGCACACCTGTAAGCGCTTCTATCAAACCGTAACTCGACATTGCCCGTGCATACCAATGACCGCACTCATACTCATTGAAAGGATTGCGTATACGGCCGTCGTACCGGTCGCGGCAGGTCCGGACAATCTGCAATCCTTCCTGTACCTTGCCCATCAGGATGAGGTGGGAAGCAACCTGGTATTCGATGCCCGTCCACACTTCATCGCTGTAGACGAACGGAAGCGAGAGCTTGCCGCCTCTTGGCCAGCTGCAAAGCAGGAGACCGCCCTCATGCCCCAGGGCATAGGCAGGCCGTTGCGGATTGGCATGTTCAGAAAGATCCTGCTTCAGGTTGTACTTGTGTACAGCCAGCAGGTGGCTCCTTATTTTTGCCGCGTCGATCACATCCTCCAATCCACACATCCTCGCGATCCATGCGCCGAGTACGCCATCGCTTAAACAACCGGTTCCGTACTGGTACTTGGGACCTTCCTGCTGTAAAATGGCCCGTGCCTCTGCCGAGTATTCGCCGCCGAAAGACTGGGCCTTTGCAGGATCGGGTGCATGCAGCGTTTTGTATTCAATGTCCTGGATGAAATATTCTCCGTTGTATAGCTTCTGTTCCAGGTACTGCCTTCCTTTGACCAGCAGACCGGCATACCTGCGTGCATCTTTTTTCAGATAGGTGCTCATTTCTACCATGGCTTTCAAGGCACCCAGGTAAAAGCTGGTGCACATGCCATCCGGCCCCCAGAATTCTATGTCGTATGTATTGTGATGTGGCTCTTCCACAATCCCCTTATTGCCCGGATCCCAGGTGCGTATGCAATAATCCATGCTCACCTGTACCATCGGGTAAATCCTTTTCAGCCATTCACTGTCCCCGCTGATCCGCCATTCCCGGTGCACTTTCATGATGCCTCCCAGTTGTCCATCCGCTGCTGCGTGAAAATCGTGTTTCAGGGGACTGATGGGCATGTTGGCCCGGAAACTTTGATGTCCTTCCCGGTTCTGGTTCTCGCAAAATTCTGTATTGCGCAGGGTTCGCTCCAGTGAAGGAAACAGGTGCGGAATGGCCTGCGCATAGTTCCATACATGCGTGCACGAGCCATGACAGCAACCTCCGTCATCTCCGCAACCTTCCCAGCTCCACAACCTGCCATCGTACTGCCGGAGCACAGTCGGTGATTTCAGGATTGTAAGGTTGGCTGCAACGGCTTCTATAACTTCCCTGGGCCAGGTACTTGCATAAAAAGAAGTGGTAAACAACCGTGTTTTTTTATCAAGCTCCCGGTAGTTGGTTTTCCAGTAAGCCGTTACTTCATCAATGCTGCTGAACCTGCTGCTGTACCAGGGTTTGTAATTGGCGGAAGGATTTCTCATTCCGGGACCGATACCCGGATCAGCGGTCACCTGGCAACAACCGGTCGCAGGATCGCAGCCTTTTTCATCGTCTTCCACTGCTTCGCCGATGTGGAGATTTGATGCAGGTACATACCAGGCCATCATCAGGCATATCTTTTTTTCTTCCCCCGGCCTCAACGCAAAAGGCAGGTACAGGGAAGCGCCCGGCGCATCCTTGTCGACCGGATCAGTTGCCTTTACCTTGCCTTCCTTTACGGTATTCCAGGCCATTGTCAGGGGGTCCCACCATCCTCCGCGAAACCAGCAGTGGTCTGTAACGGTTTTTTCATCATCCGTAAAAATGGCGAAGCGGGCTTCTTTCTCCGGCTGTTCGCGGGCTCCTTCCTGCATCAGTACAAAACCATTGGCTGTTTTCCCGATCCGGTTTTTTGCGGCCCTGTCTGCCAGAAAATTCTTTGCATGGTAAGAAAACACAGCGTCCACAGGGCTTTTGCTCCGGTTGATGAATTTGTATTCCAATGCACCTGCCGGCAGACTGGAATTGTCCTCATCCGTTGGAATAAAGGGGCTCCATCCTGTTAGTGCCACTTCTACAGGGATATCGTCATCCTGCAGGGTAACCGTGCCATAAGGAAAAGCAGCAGCAAAGGAAGCGTGCCGGAAACGGGGCAAACCAAAAGTTGTTCCGCTTGCGCCATTGCCGGTTCCGCGCTGTCCAAAAAGCTTCCATTGGGGCACAGGACCTTCCAGCACTTTTGCCCCGTTTTGCTGCCCCTTTATACAAAGGGCAGCGAACATGGCCGGCTCATGAAATATTTCCGGTCTGTTGCGCACACTCATGTGGGAGATGGCACCGGTTCCTTCCAAACAAAACATACCGGCCCCGATGCCGCCTACCGGAAAAGCCACGCGGTTTAGACAATCCTCCTTGTACGGTTCGTTGTACTTGCGTGCCTTAACAGCCTGATCTTTCTCTGTATGATCAGGCTGCGGTTCTGTTTCTTCTTTCCTGCTTACAAGAGAAGAAGGCTGCACGGCAGCACTGATGCTGCCCAGCGCAATTTTTTTTATAAACAGGCGCCTTTTATGCGTGTCTTTCATTTTTCCAGCTTGCTTCTGTGTATGATCAAATGTAATCAATATAAAAGATCCACGGAGTTTGGCAATGATGGTCATCCATGTTGGATCTTTCGTTGACTCACATATAAAGTTATCCATCCAGCAATGCAGGTTTACAATAAGGCGTTTCGTACGGCAAATTCCTCAACCCAATCTTTTTCTGCTTGTGTTTGGCACTTCTGTTCTTGAAACTTGCGCTAAAAAACTACAAAATGAAATCTCTTTTCTTTGTTGTCCTTTCATGCATAGCTGCAGGGAGCTATGCGCAAGACGGGACGCTTGCAAAAAGCAATCAGACAGGCACCGTTCCTGCTGCCCTGATAACCAATGACGCTACTTACTGGACCATTTCCACCGTCTCCACAACGGGATATGTAAATACAACACCGGGTGCCTATTACAACACGTACAAGAGTGGCGGTGGCATGCTCGTGAAGTTTAAGTTCAAACCCAACAACCGGTATGAGTTTATGCTGTATGTGCAGTCGAACATGTACAACAATGACATTGAAACCTGGACACAGGTAGAAGGCACGGTAACCTTTACAAAGGACGACAAAGGGCAAAATATTTTTATCACCAGGGCAGAGAAAGGCTCTTACCGGATTGTAAAAAACGGAACGACAACTAACAGGCCCATCGCAGAAAGCGAATTAAAAGGCCAGCATTCCAGCACATACCTGTGGGAGAAAACCCGGTTTGCAGATGATCCCAACAATATCTATCTGCTGACGGTTGATCTGAAGCAACATCCCAAGGCAGATGTGAACACGCCCAAATCCATTGATCCATCCTGGGTTTCCAGGTTTCATATCCCGGTTGCGCAAGGGAAGAAATAGGATGGCGCCTGGCCGGGTATGAGCGGCAAACTAAATATTTTACCAACTCCTGCTCCTTCCAATGGAGGATAAAAAATCTGCCACCCAAAAAGGGAGCAGATTTTTTTGTTAAGAAGTGAATATATTAGAACGCTAAAACCAGGCAGGCAACGTGCGTATACCAGGTATCATCCTTTTATTTATTTCTGTTTGCTCCACCGCCCAACCGCAGTACAAAAAGTGGAGCTTTCAGGAGCCCAAGATGGGCTCTCCCTTTACGATCTTGCTGTATAGCCTTGATTCTGCGGGGGCAGCAGAGGCAGCCAGGGAAGCATTCAGCCTGGTTGATACGCTGAACCTGGTTTACAGCGATTACCTGCCGGAAAGTGAATTAAACCGGTTGTGCGCACGGGCAGGAACAGGGCAATGGGTGCCGGTTTCAGACAACTTGTTCAGGCTTTTACGGAAATCAACCAAAGCCGGCGAAGCCAGCGGAGGAAGTTTTGATATCACGATGAGTCCGGTCATCAGGCTATGGCGTACCGCCAGGCAGGAAGGAAGGCTCCCTGACAAAGACAGCATCCGGATAGCCAAACAAAGAACAGGTTATCAGCTGATCGAATTTGACACGGTGCAAAAGCGCGTGCGATTGCAGAAGAAGGGCATGCGGCTGGACCTGGGCGGGATCGCGAAAGGCGAAACAGTTCAGAGGGTGTGCAAAGCCTTGCAGGAAAAAGGCTTCCCATACGCACTGGCCGATGCAGGCGGCGACATCATGGCTGCTGAAACGCCCCCGGGCATTGCAGGCTGGCGCGTAGCCATCAACCAGCCTGAATCAGCGGCATGGATGAACGCCCAGCTGGTGCTGCGCAAAAAAGCCGTTACCACCTCGGGCGATCTGTACCAGCACCTGGAAGTAAACGGCATCCGGTATTCCCACATCATCGACCCGGCTACCGGATGGGCTTTGACCAATACCAGAAACGTAACAGTGATCGCCGACGAGGGCGCCGATGCCGACTGGCTCACCAAAGCCTGCAGCATCTTACCCATCAACAAAGCCCTTCAGCTCATAAAAAAATTTCCCGGTGCGGAAGTGCAGATAGGCGTCCTCAAGAACAACAAACCCTCCTACTACCGTTCCCCGGGATTTGCTGCCTATTTTCATGAATGAACAGTTTGTGCTGAACTTATTTATCATGTACACTGTGTGAAATGCAAGCTGTCCGGGCTGCACACGGCGTACCTACGGCACGCAAGATCAAGATACAACCTGTACTACCAACAAAATGTTCCTACCGGAACATGGAGTACCATACGCCTAAGTTCAATTTGATATAATACCATTGCTGATTCAATTCGGCATAAAACATCATGAGCCACGCTTATACTTGCCTGATGCCATAAAATCATACCTTTGAAACAATGAAACGGCGCTTTTTTTATTCATCGTTTATTTTGTTGTTGCTTGCTGCTGGTCTTAAAACCTTCGCCCAACCAGCTACAGATGCTTTCAGCGCTTATGCGCAGCAGTTACCCGGCACAGAATTGAAGTTTAACATGGTTCCTATCAAGGGTGGCGCTTTTACCATGGGAAGCAATGCGGGTGAGAAAAACAGAAAAGCAGACGAGGGCCCGGCCCGGGAAATTACGGTTTCTTCTTTTTGGATGGGCGCTACGGAAGTGACCTATGATGAGTACGATGCATTTTTTAAAGATGAATCCGTTACCAGAAACCAGCCTGCCCCCGATGCAGTCACCAGGCCCAGTCCGCCTTACATCGACCTGACCCTGGGCATGGGCAAGCAAGGCGGGTTTCCGGCCAACAGCATGTCGCAATACGGTGCGCTGATGTACTGCAAATGGCTGTACAAAAAGACCGGCATCTTTTACCGCCTGCCTACGGAAGCCGAATGGGAATATGCCTGCCGGGCAGGGAGCAAAACAGCTTACCCCTTTGCAAACGACACGGCCGGATTGAGCAAGTATGCCTGGTACAAAAACAACAGCGAAAACAAATACCATAAAACAGGTCTCAAACAACCCAATCAGTGGGGTCTGTATGATATGATGGGCAATGTGGCGGAATGGACGCTCGACCAGTATGATGAGAATTATTTTAAAAAGGAAGAGACCGGTGCGAAAGATCCGCTGATCAAACCAGCAACGCGTCATCCGCGCACGCTGAAAGGAGGCAACTTCAGTGATGATGCAGCTTCCCTGCGGAGTGCCAGCCGGTTGCCATCCACGCCCGATTGGAACCGGAGAGATCCCCAGATCCCCCGGAGCAGGTGGTGGAACGCAGATGCGCCTTTTATCGGTTTTCGCCTTGCAAGGCCTGCCGTGAAGCCATCAGAAGAAGAAATAAACCAGTTTTTTTCAACCTATCTGGATAAGTATTAGAAATTCTCCCTATTTTTTACCACTAAAATTGCGATATGGAAAAAGAAACCCAGTCAAGAAGGGATTTTGTAAAACAAACGACCCTTGCTGCAGGCGGGTTGATTGCGATGCCTGTACTGTCTAAAACAAATTATTTTTCCGGTGCTGCCGGCACGATCAAGATAGCGATGGTCGGCTGCGGGGGCCGCGGCACAGGTGCCGCTGTACAAGCCCTGAGCACCAAACAGAATGTTGAGCTGGTAGCCATGGCAGATGCATTCCGTGACCGGCTCGACAGCAGCTACGGGAACATCGCAGAAGCCCTGAAAGAAAACGGCCTCGATAAGCGCCTCCAGGTAAAAGAAGAAAACAAGTTTGTGGGTTTCGACGCTTACCAGAAAGCCATTCCTCTTGCAGATGTGGTGATCCTGGCTACGCCACCCGGTTTCAGGCCCATCCATTTTGAAGAAGCCGTCCGCCAGAACAAGCATGTGTTTATGGAAAAACCCGTTGCGACCGATCCGGCCGGCATTCAAAAAGTGCTGCAGGTAGCGCAGGAGGCAAAAAGAAAAAAGCTCAATGTGGTTGTTGGCTTGCAGCGTCGTTACCAAACCTCCTACCGTGAACTCATGAAGCGGATCCAGGATGGTGCTATCGGCGACATTGTATCTGCACAGGCCTACTGGAACAATGACGGCGTGTGGGTCAATCCGCGCAAACCCGGCATGACCGAGATGGAATACCAGATGCGCAACTGGTATTATTTTGTGTGGCTTTGCGGCGACCACATCAACGAGCAGCACATCCACAACATCGATGTGATCAACTGGGCCATGGATGGTTACCCGGTTACGGCACAAGGCATGGGAGGCCGTGAAGTCAGAAAAGGAAAAGACTACGGCGAGATCTTCGACCACCACTATGTAGAATTTCAGTATGCCAACGGCGTGCTCCTGAACAGCCAATGCCGCCATATCAAAGGAACCATGAGCAAGGTAGATGAGTTTATCGCCGGCACCAAGGGCAAGGTTTATTTTGATGCTGCCCGCATCACGGATCTGAAAGGCAACTTAATTTACCAGTTTGATAAAAAAGGAGAAAACCAGCCTTACCAGGCAGAACACGACGAGCTGTTTGAAGCCGTGGCCAAAGGACAATACAAGTTCTGGGATGCAGAGCGCGGCGCCAAAAGCACCATGACATCCATCCTGGGCAGGATGGCTACCTATTCAGGCCAGGTAATGGATTGGGAAAAAGCCATCAATTCCGGCATCGACCTGCACCCGTCAGTATACGCCTGGGATGCCAAGATGCCCACAGAACCCAACAGCGAAGGACTGTATGCCGTTGCCGTACCGGGTGTTACAAAGTACAATGTCGCTGCTAAATAAAGCGTAGTCTTTACTGCACTTGTTGTTAGCTCATATAAAACAAGAACGAACCTTCATACAAAACCCAGCCCGCCTCCTGGCAGAGCTGGGTTTCTCTTCTATTATCTGTTGTACCTGTTGCTTTCTCAAACCGAATGATACCGAATTGGATTTAGGAGTATGGCATCTTATGTTCCGGCAGGAACATAGGACACGATGCGCTTAAATTCAATTTAGTAATAGATTAGCTGCTATGGTATTTTACGTTTGTAGCGGGACATAATATACCATGGCAATCAATTCAATTTTACATTACGCCTCAGGCACCAAAGTAGGATAGGTATGTTTCTCATGATCTACAATGGCTTTTGCCAGGGCAGTTTCCGTTTCCGGATCATTGATTGAATTTTGCTGGAAATAGGCCTGCGACTGGGGCGTATCCGGATCATCATAAGGACCGGGAATAGTTCCATAGAAGACAATCTCTGTTTCTTTGTCGCCGGCTTCTGCGTTGGAAGCTGCCGGAGAAAAATTTACTGTGTAGTGCAGCGGAAAATCATCTGTTGTTCTGTTCACATCGGCAACTGTTTCTTTGCCTTTCAGCTGAATATTTACCTGGAAATTACTTGGCATAAAATGATTTTGTATTGATTGAATGTGATAGAGGTATAAAAATTATACCATCAGCTCTACTTCCTTTTTACTCCATCCAACCAGCCTTTTTCAGGAATTCAATCAATTGCGGATCATCGGCCGACATGGGTGGAAGCCAGGGATCACCGATGCGCTCGCGTTCCCACCAACGTCCTTGCGCATCGCCCGGTTTCGCAAAAGAATACCGGTACAGCACAGCCCGGATATAACGGGGTGGCTTGCGGGAAAACGGGTTGGCAGCAAACAAACCAAGCGCACCCGGATCGTTGTGCAGCAGCTTCCATACCAGGTGTTGCGTCCAGGGATACTCATCGGGTGTGGACATGGCAGCAAACCACATCTGCCAGTCTAAGCGAAGTTGATAAGGCGCGATCTGAGGCGGCATTTTGTCGAGTGCTACGGGCAGACCCTTGTAAGGATAAGGCTTCCAGTGCGCCTTTTCATCCGGGTTCCCATCCTCCGTTCCTTCAAATACGACATTTAGCCGTTCCCGCCCCACGGTACCGAATGCACCATAAGTGTTTACCAGATCAAGCGGGTCAAACGAAGTATTCATGATCTGCCCGGGCGAGATCATGTTGAGCGCCGGCAGGATGCTGAGGCTGCCTAAAACAATTGCCACAAGCCGGATCGTGAGCTTTGAAGACCTGGATGGTTCAACCGCTTCTGCAGCCGCTTTTTCAGCCCTCCGCACCAGGGAACGGGGTAGAATTTTTGCCCAGTATCCGTCATCCAGACAAGCCAGCGCAGGAACAATGGTGAGCCAGTTTAAAAAAGACAGGTTGCCGCTGAAGATGATGGAAAATTGAAACAAGATGATCACCGTTCCGGCAATATGCCGGGCAAGCCGGGGCCAGAACACAAACCAGGGCGCAACCAGCTCGGCCACGTGATTGAACCAGGTGCCTATCTTGAGCACACTATGCGGAAGAAAATGAAACCAGCGGCTGAGCGGACCAGGAATGGGTTGCGTTTCAAAATGATAGTTGAGCGCCGTTCCATTGCGCCATGCTTCATCCCAACGGATCTTGATCAGTCCTGCACCCAGCATGATGCGAAAGATCAGCCAGCGGAACAGGATGATGATCAGCATGGGAGGAGCCCGCCGGGGAAAAGGGTGCCACCCGCGGAAGGGACAAAGAAAGATGGCCAGGAACCCGGTTTCCAACAGTTGTATTTCCCAGCCATACCCGTACCATTCCTGCCCTACATGCACAAAAGACATGTACAGGAACCAGAGCACCGCCATGAGCGGGCCGTTGGTAAAGCCGGCCACTACTGCACAGGAAAGGATCAGGCCGGTCCAGGCCGCCGTAAGAAGGGCCGTATCAGAATGCCAGAACCAGAACAGGGAAGGGAGGCGCACAAAACCTGCACCGGTTGATCCCAGTGCATGACCGATCAGCTTCAAGTAAGGATCCAGGGGAAGAAGTCCGTCAGCACCGATCAGGGGAATGATCTGGTTGATGGCCACCAGAAAGGCGATGGCATAGATGGCTCCGAGCAAGCGGAGAACAACCCACCGCGTCAGCCAATAAGTTGGCGGAGAAGGCCTCTCATCCTCTGCACGATCTTTCACGGCAACAGCTTTGTTCAAAGTTAAGCTTTCCCTTATTTACCCGCACCGAACGGAATAACGACCTGTACTTTTTTGTCCTTTTTCTTATTCCGCCACCTGGGTCCTTTGGTAAGAATTTGTACGGCTTTGCTGGCTGCTTCCTTGTTGGTGTGTTCCGGCGCTTTTATATCGGAAGGATTGCCTTCCCTGTCGACGGAGAATTCAAGTACCACGTCTTCACTGATGTACAGGTCTTTGCTCTGGGCAGTTTGCAAGCTATCTATTTGGCGGTTGAGGTATTGCCCGAAATTTTTCCAGCCGCCTACAGGTTCAGCAGCGGAGGAATCGGCAGCGCCCGTTAATGCCTTTTTCTTTTGTGTGCCATAGCCTACGATGACTACTTCCGAGAGCGCCGCTCCATTTTTTTCCAGGGCTATATTGCCAGGCTTCTCAGCACTGAGGGTCGTTTTCGCAGTTAAGTATCCTACACTATTTACAGTAACGTTGACCACACTATCCGGATCTTTTAAAACAAAATCGCCGTTGGCATCGCTGGATATGTTTGTGCGTGTTTTGCTCTCTGTGATAGATGCAAACGGAACCGGTTCCCCCTTCTTATCAGTCACTTTTCCTTTGAACTCATTGAGAGTCTGTTTCGCAAGAGGCTGGTAGATTCTGTCTATATCGGCTGCTTTCAGCGAAACAGGTGGCCCTGCCAGGAGAGAATCCGTTGTAATGATACCCGGTGTTCTTCCAGCCAAAGCAGTTCCTATTGTTTCCTCTTTCCGCTCTTCCGGCGCTGCAGGAGCAGGTGCAGCCTGTGTATGAGGCCTGGACGAAAACGAACGTGCTTTGTATAAAGCCGCTGAATCTTTGCCTGTGAACGCTTCCGATTTAGCCGGTTTCTTTTCAGGAGCGGGAACCTCGGCCCGTTGAGACAATAGACTGCTGCTATCGCTGTTTTTATTTTGGGCAATATTTGCAGGGACTTCTTGTTTGCTCAAAAAGAAATAAGAGAGGGAGCCGGCCCCGGCCAGGAACAGGATCATTGCGGCTGCTTTCCACCAGGTCTTCTTTTTTACAATCAGCGGAACCACTTTTGTTTCTTCCCTTTCTCCTGTTATCTGCTGTTCCAGCTGATCCAAATGTGTTGCGGCCAGCGTTGCGTCGCTTGCCCGGAATCCTTCCAGCGCATCGGCCAGGAAAGGATCGTCCATAAGGGCCCTTTCAAACAGGTGCATTTCCTGCGGGGTCATGTTGCGTTGCAGGTACCTTGCTATATCCTGGTAATTATATGTGGGGGTTTCCGCCATTGGATTCCATACAGATTTTTAAATTTCTTCTTCCGTTTTGCACCAGGCTCCGCACCTTGTTCCAGTCGAACCCGGTAATAAGCGTGATCTCATGGTAGCATTTGTTTTCCAGGTAAAACAGCTGGACCGTCCGTCTTTGTTCTTCACCGAGTTGTTCCATGCATCCGGACAGCTTGTTTAGCTGCCGCTCTTTTTCAAGCACGCCATCAAGATGCGAAAAATCCTCTGCTTGCACAATTTGTCCGTCAAATTCTGTCGTCACCATCTTTTTGCCTTGCCTGATCTGCATCAGGCAATGGTTCTTGGCGACCACATACAGCCAGCTTTTGAAATTGTCTATTTTATGGAGTTGAACCTTTTGCAGCAGCTCTTCATAAATATTCATTACTGCATCCTTGGCTGCTTCCTGGTTGCCCAGGTACTTCGCGCAGGTTCCATACACGAGGTCGGTATAGCGAAGAAACAGCTGCGCCAGGATTTCCTGCTTGCCTTCATTTTGATAAAGCGTTAACAGGTCTTTATCAGAGAGAGGCGATGGCTGTATGCTTCTGAGAACTCCCATATACTTTCAGCATTAAATGTACGAACCCTTCCTTAAAAATCTCTGCATACATCTCACTGCTGCCCGCTAGCTGTTATTGGGAAACAAAGAGAGAAAGAACCAGCAAGCATCCATTTTCTTTTAAAAAAATTATTTCCTGCGCTTTATGTAATCCGAATTTTATCCGCATCCATAAAAAAAACAGATCAATGAGCAAAGAAATCTACCTCCATGTGAAAGAGCCATGCCATGAGAACTGGAATGCCATGTCACCTGTACAACAGGGACGCTTTTGCCAGAGCTGTGCAAAACAAGTGGTTGATTTTAGCCGGATGAGCGACAGCCAGATACTGGATGTCTTATCCAAAGCTGCCGGCAATACCTGCGGCCGTTTCATGCATGACCAGTTAGAAAGACCGATGGTTAAAGAGCCCAAAGAAATTTCCTACTTTGTAAAGCCCTATAAGATCGCGCTCTCATCGCTTGTTCCGCTGTTGATTGTATCCGTATCAGCAGCTTGCCAGGATAAAGAGGTAATGGGTAAGCCGGCCATAGCCCGTGAAGCACCACCTGTACCCAAACTAATGGGCGATGTAGTAGTGGTAAAGTCAAGCGCTATTATGATCCAAGGAAGGGTTCTCTCAGAAAACGGCATTGCGATAAAAGAGGCCACTATCCTGCTCAAAGGAACAAAAACGAGCGCTCTTTCAGACAATGCCGGAAGCTTTTCTTTAAGCCCGAAAATTGCAAATCAAACAAGTAAACTCCAGATTAGCTGCATTGGGTACGAAACACAGGAAATTGAAGTAAATAGCAATCATACAGATCCTGTTATTGTAAAACTTAAACCGGAAGAGATTGTGGTATTGGGCTATGGCACTATAAAGGCAAGACATGTGAAAGTAGTTAAGCCCCCTGAGTTCCAGGATGCAAAGCCCAAGGAGGTTACCATAAAGGGAAGGGTTGTAGACAAAAACAGAGAACCCCTGCCGTATGCAACTATTGCAATAAAAGATCTTGACAAGGTTTTGATAGCAGACAGTGAAGGAAACTTTTCCTTTTCTACGGAGTCCGGCAACAAAGAATTAAGTTTATCGGCTAGCCATACCGGTTATGAACAAACCTGTACGAAGATCGGGCTTCATCAGAACGAACCAATCAATGTGCAATTGGCGCTGGAATCGAAAAGGGGATTAGATACAGTCACAGTAACAGGCTATCCAGTGAATACATTGGTGGGAAGAGTTGGCGCGTATTCCGTTGTCGAGACCGTAACCAGGATTGACACCCTCAACACCTTTGTACAAAAGCTATTGCGCAATGAATTGTTTAAAGTATTTCCGAATCCCGTAGCGAAGAGGCAGAACCTGCATCTTTACTTCAGATCAGAAGGAGACTATGCCATCCAGCTCTTCGACAATGCAGGCAGGCTGTATTTCGAAAAGCAGGTAAAGCAAGCCGGCAAAAACCCGGACTTCCTGCTTCCCGTACCAGCCACAATGGGTTCCGGCGTGTACTACCTCAAGGCGATCAACACCACTTCCAATAAGAAGTTTATCGAAAAGATCATAGTTCCTTGATTAATGCGGACTGATGTGAAATATTTACGTGAATCATGCCTGCTTTGAATTGAGAAGCTTGGCATGGCAGTCTATAACCCACCCCTGCCCCTCCCGGGAGGTGCAGGGGTGGGTTCCGGCATAAACAAGTAAAGTAAAGAAACAAGCTTATCCCCAATTCTTTCCAATTAAAAAAACAGAAAATGTATGTTATGAAAATAAAAATACTGGGTATCAGTATGCTGCTGGCCGTCCTTTTTACGGCATTTAGTTTTACAAAAAATTTCACGGCAAACGGCCGGGTTACAAATGAAAAGGGGGTCGCTTTACCGAATGTTACGGTCGTTGTAAAGGAAACGCAAAACAGGACTGTAACCGACAGTGCAGGCCGGTTCTCGCTTGAAGTTCCGGGCACAAAAGCAACCCTGGTGATGTCTTATGTTGGATACGAAACAACAGAAGTAAAAGTAAAAAACGAGCAAGAGATCACAGTGAAACTTAAACCTGCTACCCAAGCCCTGCAGGAAGTGGTCATTGTTGGCTACGGCAGCCAGCAAAAATCGGCACTTACGGGTGCAGTTCAGAAACAACTGTCCGGTTATGCGCCTGGCCTGGGTGTTACCGGGTATGATGCGCCACGCAAAGGCAAAAAAGGGGCCGGCGACGCATGGAGATATAACAATGATATAGACCGCGAAGGCTACGGCAAGATTGAGGAAAATCCCTTTTTAAAAGCCACCGACAATCCGCTTTCCACCTTTTCCATTGATGTAGATGCCGCTTCGTACAGCAATGTGCGCCGGATGCTCAGCTACAACCAGCTTCCTCCTGCGGGTGCCGTGCGGATCGAAGAAATGATCAACTACTTCACATACAATTACCCCCAGCCAGGCGGCCAGGATCCGTTTTCGATCAACACTGAAATAGCTGCCTGTCCGTGGAACAGGGAACACCGGCTGGTAAGCATCGGGTTGCAGGGAAAGAAAATGCCAACAGAGAAACTGCCCTCTTCCAACCTGACCTTCTTGATCGATGTAAGCGGCAGCATGCAGGCAGAGAACAAGCTGCCCCTGGTAAAAGCATCCATGAAATTATTAACCGAGCAGCTCAGGGAGCAGGACAGGGTATCGATCGTTGTGTATGCAGGCAATGCCGGACTTGTCCTTCCTCCCACCCCCGGAACGGATAAAGCAGCTATCACCGGGGCACTGGAGAGATTGGAAGCCGGGGGCTCAACAGCAGGCGGGGCGGGCATTCTGCTTGCTTACAAAACAGCGAAAGAAAATTTTGTCCAGAATGGCAACAACAGGGTCATTCTTTGTACGGACGGAGATTTTAATGTAGGTGCCAGCAGCGATGATGCCATGGAAAGGCTGATAGAAGAAGAAAGAAAAAGCGGTGTTTTTCTGACCGTGCTGGGTTATGGAATGGGCAACTACCAGGATGCAAAAATGCAAAAGCTGGCCGATAAAGGCAACGGAAATCACGCTTATATCGACAACCTGAACGAAGCCAAAAAGGTGCTGGTAAACGAATTTGGCGGAACGCTTTTTACCATTGCAAAAGATGTGAAACTGCAGATAGAATTCAACCCGGCCAAAGTACAGGGCTACCGCCTGTTCGGCTATGAAAACCGGTTGCTGGCCCAGGAAGATTTCAACAACGACAAAAAAGATGCGGGCGAGCTGGGTAGCGGGCATACCGTAACTGCGCTGTATGAAATTATTCCTGTTGGCGTAAAAAGCAAAGAACTGAATTCTGTAGATGCACTTCGTTATCAAAAGCCAAAAGAAGCAGTAAAACCACTTGATTTTGCCGGTGAGCTGATGAACATCAAACTGCGGTACAAACAACCCCAGGGAGATGTGAGCAAGCTTCTTGAGCAAGCTGTACCCGACAAGGAAATTTCTGTTGATGCTGCCTCTGAAAACCTGCGTTTTGCCGCTGCTGTCGCCCAGTTCGGCCTGTTGCTGCGCAACTCATCTTACAAGGCCAACAGCAGCTGGTCCCATACCGAACAGCTGGCTGCGCATGCTTCCGGCTATGATCCGGGAGGTTACCGCAAAGAGTTTCTGAAACTGGTTCAAAAAGCCCGGAAGCTCAGTAAAGAACTGGCGGTAAACGAGGAGTAAGGCTTGCTGGTATCAGTGTACTGTTGCCTCATGTGAGGCGTAAGCAGCAGCTGTCGTAAAAACAGGATGTACTTTTTATTCCCCACCACTAGGTTCTTTTTCCACTAATGCATGCAAAAAATATTGGGCAGGCCCCGGTAGTAACCAGGGCCTGCCCACATACAATGGGAAGGCATAGAGGTTGATAGTCACAGAAGTAATAAACACACCTATTATGACTCTATCTGATAACACCATGCAAGATCCCAAAGAAAAATATCCCCAGCCTCCTTATCCCGAGCAAAGCCAACCCATTCCGGGCTCGGAGGAGGACATGACGCCCAAGGCTGATCACGGGGAAAAATCATACAAAGGCTCCGGCAAACTAGCCGGCAAAGCAGCGATCATAACAGGCGGCGATTCAGGTATTGGCCGCGCCGTTGCAATTGCATTCGCGCGGGAAGGCGCCGATGTGCTGATCGCATATCTGAACGAAGATGAAGATGCAAAGGAAACCGCGAAATGGATAGAAGAAGCCGGCCGCAAAGCAGTGCTGGTACCGGGCGATATCCAGGAAGAAGCGCATTGCAAAAAAATAGTTGAGCAGGCCGTTGACGCATTCGGAAAGGTAGACATCCTGGTCAACAACGCTGCTTATCAAAAGACCTATGAATCGCTGCAGGACATCACCAGCGAGGAGCTGGACCGCACATTCAGGACAAATATCATTGCCATGTTCTACCTGTGCAAGGCAGCCGAAGCGCACATGAAACCCGGCAGTACAGTGGTGAACACCACCTCTGTGAATGCATATAAGCCCTCTCCCAATCTGCTGGCTTACGCTACTACCAAAGGAGCGATCCAGAACTTCACCGCCGGACTGGGACAACTCTGGGCAGAAAAAGGCATTCGGGTCAATTGCGTGGCACCCGGCCCGATCTGGACGCCGCTGATCCCTTCTACCATGCCCGCTGAAAAAGTAAAAAATTTCGGAAAGGATACGCCCCTGCAAAGGGCCGGTCAACCGGCAGAGCTTGCAGCCGCCTATGTTTTACTGGCTTCTGAAGGCTCCAGCTACATGACAGGCTCCACGATCCAGGTAACAGGCGGCACCCCAACCGTTTAACATAACCTGATTGCCTTTACGCTGGAAGGAAATTGAAGAGATAAGAAAAAGACAATCAAAACCAAAAGCCGCCCTCTAAAGGCGGCTTTTGGTTTTGATGGCGGTGTGTTCTGTGCTACAAAACGTTATGTACCGAACCTCAAGCCTGTATTGGCCTGAACCCACCCCTGCGCCTCCCAGGAGGGGATAACACAAGTGCACATTCTTATCCCCTCCTGGGAGGCGCAGGGGTGGGTTCAGGTATAGTCCTGCTACGGGACGCACGCTATTTATCATTCATCACAACTTAACGACCTTCTTATAGATGGCCTGTCCATCCGCCTTTGTCAGTTTCAAATGATACAATCCGCCAGGCAAATGGGGCAGTTCCAATCTGATCGACTGTTGGTTGTTCAGTGTTTTGCTGAATACGATCCTGCCCGACTGGTCGATGATGTCCAGCTGCTTCACGCCTGTCAGGTGACTGATATTGATGCCTGTTACAAAAGGATTGGGCCCAAGTATAACCTCGTCCGCAACAGGATGATAGAAGATGGATGCGATGGTAGAATAACCTGCTCTTCCATCGATGTCGATGCTTTTGATCCGGTAGTAGTAAAGACCTTCTGCTGAAAGAAAATCCTGTATGCTATATTCCCTTTTTGCCACACTCGTGCCAGCTGCTGCTGCTGTAGCTATGCGGGTAAAGTTCCGGCCATCCTCACTCCTTTCTACTTCAAAATTTCGGGTAGCCGTTTCCGTAAGCGTGGCCCAGTGAATGCGTGCCGTGTTGCCGGATAGCTTCACATCCAGGGTAAGTCCGGTCAGCGGCAACACACCGGTGCTGCTGAGTTCACTCTCATTGTTGTTTTTGTCGAGTGCGGTTATCATAAAATAACCGCCGCCTGCATCGCCGATAGACAAGGCAGTTTGGGTTCCGGATACAATCTTGTAAACCCTTTTGCCGTCGTTGACATGGCTGGCTGCTTCTGTTGCATCTGCAAAGCGGTAAACGACGTATCTCTTTGGCAGGTCTCCGTCAGCTGCCGGTGCCGGTCCATCCCAGCGCAGGGTATCGCCTTCCTTTCTTACGCTGAGCGGCGCGTTCGGACAAACAGGATCTTTCCAGGACATGGCTGGCGCAAATGCAGGATAGCGGAACTGGTTGGCTTGCAGCAGGGTTTTCACGCCTTTGATGTTCGCCATGAGTTGCTGGGTGCTGAATAAGACCTGGCCCTTTACCTGCTCATGACTTTGATCCCGGTTCATGATAACCTGGTTTTCAATTTCAGTGGCAGCCCAGTTGTTGGCATCACTCATTTTGTAAAGCGCCAGTCCGGGATAGATGTGCCGGTCGTATGCAATGCCCTGGTCGTTCCACCATTTCGACAGGGCGTTGTAATCCTGTGCACCGGTGATCTTCCAGTAAAGCTGTGGCGCTATATAATCTACCTTGCCTGCCTGCAGCCATGCAATGGGATCGCAGTACATGGCGCTGTAAGAAGAAGTGCCTGTAATGCCGGCCGGCGTGCCGCTCTTCCAGATACCGAAAGGACTAACGCCAAACTGGATATTGCGGTTGGTGGCGGCATTGATAACAGCAAGGGTATCGTACACTTTTGCGATCAGCAGGTTCACATTGTTCCTGCGCCAGTCTTCTATGGCAGCAATGCCGGTTGGATTGTTCTGGGCAAACGTGGCGGTATCCTGTCCGGTCATGCCTGCTGAAGGATAAAAATAGTCATCGAAGTGGATGCCGTCTATATCGTACCTGCCAGCGATGTCTGCGATCACCTGGGTCAGGTAATTTCTTACCTGCGGCAAACCCGGATTGAGCATGGTAAGTGTACCGGATGCAAAGGTCCAGTCGGGGTGCAGCACAGCCACATGGTTGGGAGCCAGCACCGGCGTGCTTTGCTTGGCGCGGTAAGGGTTCAGCCATGCATGCAATTGCATGCCCCTGGCATGCGCTTCTGTAATGGCAAAAAGGAGCGGATCCCATAGCGGGTTCGGGGCGGTGCCCTGTGCATTGGTAAGCCAGTACGACCAGGGTTCTAAAGTGGAAGTGTACAAGGCATCACACTCGGGCCGCACCTGCAGGTAAACAGTATTGATGCCTGTTTTAGAAAGGGTGTCCAGTATCCTGATCAGTTCAGCCTGTTGCTGGCCGGTATTAAGAGTGCGTGATGATGGCCAGTCGATATTGGATACGGTTGACACCCACGCGCCTCTCAGGTCCCGCTTGGGATAAAGATCATCTACTTCAGGCGCAGCCGCATTGCAGGCTGCGGCGGCTACTACGGTTATAGAGACTGTAGTAGGATTAGAGAACTGTCCGTTTACATTTTGTACCCTGTACTGGTAAGTGTCACTGCCGCTAAAACCGGCATCGGATGTATACGTGATATTGCCGCTTGCATCTGAGGCCGCTGTGCCATGACCTGGTGGACTAATGATGGTGATTGCGGCCGGGTTGATGGGCACGCCATTATCGTAATCGTTGGCAAGCACATTGATGCGTTTAGCCGAGCCCGTTTGTGTGGTTGCGGCGTCTTCATTGGCAACCGGAACAGTCAGTACCGGCACATCGAAATATGCGAGGGCCTTTCCCATAAAGGCCGTGATAGAAGTATCTGCAGCCGTCTCCAGGGTAAAGGAAAGATAGATCAGGGCGCCCGGAGTTGTGCTTGTGCTAAAATTACCTTTGTAAGCCACACCGGCCTTGTTGGGAGAAACAGCGTAATTCAGGATTTCTACAGATCCGTTGACGGCGTTGATAGCATCCGGAAAATCCTCCGGATACACAATACCGAACGGAATGTTCAATCCGGCAAAGGGAGTTCCTGCTATCCCCGTAGCAGGAGTATAGGTGCTGGAGCCATCGTTGAGGTAAGAAGCTTTTAAATAATTTTTTAAGAAGGCGGTATCAGTCGTAGCCTGGTTAACCCTACCAAAATTGTAAGCGATCTCCGAACCAGATACAATCAGTTTTCCGCCCCCGTTCAGAAAACTGCTGATGGCATTTTTTTCAGCGGTCGAGAAAACAATGTTTGCCGAGGACTCATCCCCCACAAACCAGACAACCATGTTGTAGTTGTTCAATACAAAGGTTCCATCCTCTACCTTTTCATTGGCCACACTGCTTATCTGCAACGACGCCTTGTTGCGCAGGGATTTAAAATAACTGGTAACAAACTGATGTGAAGAGCCGGTGAAAGAACCGGTTGTCCTGTCAAAACCATCTACGATCAGCACTTTTGGCCCGCTCGCATTCGATGAGCGGGAATACACATCGCTGGCTGTGCTTTCCACTACCGGGTTGCTGCCATTGCTTACAACTGCGGTGAGTTTAAAATGATAAACATCGCCTGCCGGAGGAACCAGGAACTGCGCGGCATCCAGGCTTACAGAAGTTGTAGCTGCAGTGAGCTTTGTTTCATCTGCGGCCAGCGACCAGCCGGTGAGCGCATCGCTGTTTGCGTAATACAATCGATAGCCTACCAGATTGGGTTCTAAATTGGTCCTCCAGGTAGCTATTACCCCTGTTCCGCTGGCCGGATTGCCGATGCTGTATAAGAGCGGGGGTGCTACATTGACAGTGTTGATGCGGCTTAAAAAATTTGTCCAGCGTGCATCGGTCAGGTTCGGACAATCTGTTGCCCTTACATCGCTGTGACCATAGATACCCGGATCTCCGTTGGTGCCGCGCCGCACTTTGGGTATGGCCCGCCGGTTACAAACATTGATGCACAGGTTGGCTGCTGCCACCAGCATGGGCTCACTCTCCCACATCGATAAATTGGTCGCCAGCACTTCGTGTTCTACACCGATCCCCAGATCGTTGTACGTGGTAACACCCTGCGACCAGGCCCGGTCATTTTCCGCGACTACCTGGCTTATTTCCCCATCACCATTCCGGATCACATAATGCGCACTTACGCTCGATGAACAGTCTTTGAACCAGCTGATGGCACCCTGGTATGTACCTGTTGCCACATAATGCACAAAATAATATTTTACTACGCTGCCGGTAGGCCGGTTGTTGAAATTGCAGGAAGTGAAATTAGGCACCGCAAGGGGATAATCAACGGCAGCCGTGCGCTGCGTGGATGGTGAAGGAACAGGATCCGGCTTTGTATAGGCTTTGGGAAGATGGACATCTACCGGATCGACCGAGATAATCTCACCCCACAATGTAACTGTTTTGCTTCCGTTCTTTATCACGTCAAATATGCGCAGGGCAAGCTCCCGCCTCATAGTCTCATCACGCAAACCAGTAAGCGATTGTACGGCAGGGAACCAATCTTCCAGTGTAGCCGCTCCCGGATCTTTTTGATAAGCTGAAAGCAGCGCTGCTGCTGCCCGGATATTGGTTCTTGCATCGTTCCTGATCGCTTCTGCCTCCACATGCAGCAGGGAAGCAGCCCGGCTGATCTGTTGAACAAAAGGGTTTTCGATCAGCCCCGTCACACCCCAGGAGCCATAGACAGATTCAGATACCTGTGCCCAGTTGCTTTGCACCTGGCCCACGGCTTTGAGGATGCTTACCGGCACATGCCATTCAGCAGCAGCTTCCAGAAAATATTTGTTCAGGGTGGCGACGCTGGGATGGGGCCGGTTCAGGAACAGACGCAGCATGGCATCCTTGTGGTCGTGTCCCTTGTCCAGCTCGGCCGGTGCCACTTCCGGCGCCTTGATGATATTTGCCTGCAGATAAGGCGTCAGGTCTCTCTGCAGGAAAACATCTCCATTCGCCGCAACAGTCCTTTTGATTGGTGTGTGAACGTACTTATTGGCAAGGGCCCGCAAGGAACTATCTGTGGGCAGGGCTTTGGGTTTAACCTGGGCGTTGGCGTTAGAAACCAGGAAGCAAAAGCAGGCAATTACAAGCAGGAGCTTTTTCATAAAGCAGTTGGGTTCATGGTGATCGGATAGGATGTGGCAGTTCTGGTATGGAATCCGGGATAAATGTAGACAATTCAGGGCTTATTCTTTCTCTCTTTAGCCGGAACTACAATGCCGTCTATTCTCCCTGCTGCTTTAACAGATGAACCAGGGCGGTTTGCCTGATCGCAGTATTTTCTTTGTGCACAGCCATGCCCAGGGCTTTTCTTGTGCCTACAAATACAGCCAGCTTTTTAGCGCGGGTAATACCTGTATAGACCAGGTTGCGGAACAACATATTGAAGTGCTGGGTAACCAGGGGAATGACAATGATTTCAAACTCGCTGCCCTGTGATTTGTGGATGGTAATTGCATAAGCCAGGTCAAGCTCCAGCAGGTTTTCTTTTTTATACCTCACTTCTTTTACTTCCCGGCCAGCTTTAAAGTGTACAAGCAATTCCAGTTCTTCATTGTCTACCTGCACGATCCGGCCAATATCGCCGTTAAATACACTCAGGTCATAATTGTTGCGTTTCTGGATCACCCGGTCGCCTTGCCGGTAGATCCGCTCCCCGACTGTTAACTGGGCCTTTCCTTCTGCGGAGGGATTGATCTTGTCCTGGATCACCTTGTTCAGGTTGGCCGTTCCTACGCTGCCCTTGATCATGGGAGAAAGGATCTGTATCTCTGCTTCCCTGCCGTAGTATTTGGGTATGATGGAATCATACAGTTTTTCGATCATACCTACAGCCGAAAGCCCGTAATGGAGCGAAGACCAGGGATGAACCTGCTTCAACACTTCTTTTAATTCATCCGGGTACCTGCCCGCTTTTAGCAGTGCGTCAATATCTACATGACTGAACTTGGGCGGAATAGAGAAATTGCCATCGCGGCTGTAAGGGTCATCTGCAGGATCATCTTCTGCCAGTACAGGTTCGCCTTCTCTTCTTTCCTGTTCCTTCCCTATCTTTTTTACACGGGAAATAAACTTCAGTTGCTCGCTGGTGGCTTCTTCCGAATCAATAAACAAACAATCCTTTTTGTCTTGCCATACCTCCGGTTTGTGAAAAGGAGATTCGATCCGCGGAACCCCGCCTTTATTGATCTGGTGGGCATAAGAAATGATGAGCGATTCCTGTGCCTGGCGAAATACTTTGGTCAGTTTCATGCAAGGCACCGCACCTGACTGGATCATGTCTTTCAGCACATTGCCGGCCCCCACTGCCGGCAGCTGATCAGCATCACCGATCAGCACAACCTGGCTTTGCTCCGGTACGGCCCGCAGCAGGGATGCAGCGAGGTGAACATCCAGCATCGAGCATTCATCCACGATCAATACATCGGTGATCAGGGGGTCCTCATCGGTGCGTTTAAAACCGCCTTTGTTATGGTCCCATTCCAGCAGGCGGTGAATGGTTTTGGCTTCCAGTCCGATCACTTCGCTCATGCGCTGGGCAGCCCGGCCCGTAGGTGCGGCCAGCATGACCTTCTTTCCCCTTGCCTGCAACAAACCAACCAGGGCACGCGTGGTCGTTGTTTTGCCGCAGCCGGGTCCGCCCGTTAAGATAGACAGCCGCATGGTTGCCATCTGCAGCACGCTGGCTTTTTGCTCATCGCTTAACTCGATGCCCTTTACATAACAAAACACTTTAAGGTCCTGCAGAAGCTGTTCCCTTTTCACGCGGATGGCATGCCTGGTCAGCTGTTTTACCTTGATGGCAATGTACTGCTCATCGTAGTAGAGCGAACGCGCATAATAACATTTTTGCTCTACCCCTTTTCCATCCGGCAGCAGCCTGGTTTTCAGGTCTTCTGCCTTTTCCATTTGCTGGAGATTGGATTCGATAGCGGAAGGGTCCTGCAAGGACAAGAGCTGGACAACGGTCTGGATGATCTGTTCCTGCGTGAGATAACAATGTCCTTCATCACGGGCATTTTGCAGGGCGTAAGTAATGGCCGCCTGTATGCGTTGGGAAGAATCTGCTGCCAATCCCAGGCTCAGGGCAATTTTATCAGCTGAAAAAAAACCAATGCCGTAGATGTCTGCTGCCAGGCGGTAAGGATTGTTCTTGACGATCTCAATGGCTTCGTTGCCATAGGTCTTGTAGATCTTGACGGCAAACAGGGTAGAGATATTGTGCGACTGCAGGAACAGCATCACATTTCTGATTTCCTGGTGCTCTACCCAGGCCTTGCTGATGGCTTCCAGCTTGAGTTTGGCAATGCCTTCTACTTCTGTCAGCTTTTCGATGCTGGAGTCAAAAATATCGAGTGTTTTATCACCAAAATGCTTGACGATCCTTTTGGCTGTAACCGGCCCCACGCCCTTGATCAAACCGGATCCCAGGTATTTTTCCAGGGCATGTGCAGTAGCAGGCTTGCGCTCAATAACCTTGCTGGCCTTGAATTGCAGGCCATAGCTGGGGTGATGGGCCCACTCGCCGTAAAAATCCATGGTGGCCCCGGCAAACACCTTTGATTGATGAACGACAACGGTTTGCTCTTCGTGGGGTTTTTGAAAAGAATTTATTTTCAGCACGGAGTAGCCGGTCTCCACGCTGTGGAATGTAATGCGTTTTACAATGCCCGATAATTTTTCCAACGCAACAGGAGCTTGTCCGTCCGGTGCCTGCATATAAGCCAAAAATTAGGGGCAAAGATAAAATTTCCCCCGCTTACTTCGACAACTCCAGGATATACTCCCCTTTTGCAGGAATCGTGATTGAAGTGGTAAGGTCAAGCGACCGGGAACTGATGATGTCCATTCCGTGCCCGCAGCCGCCGGTTACATCCACAAAGCGATCCATCTTGATTGTCTGATCTTTTAACGAGCCGTTTAAGATCACCAGCACGCGGTGATTGTCCTTGATGCGCCCATACACATACACGCTGTTTTGCGGTGCGTAGTGAATAAGCTTTCCGCCGGTTACAGCAAGACTTGTTTTTCGCCATTGCAACAGCTTTTGCATATACGCCCATGCTTCCTGCTGCATGGGGGTCCGCCCACTTTTTAAGAACTGATCGGTTTTATCATCCGGCCATCCGCCCGGAAAATCTTTTCTCAGTCTTCCATCGCCTTCCTGCTTTGTGCCGGTCATCAGGACTTCAGTTCCATAATAGATCTGGGGTATACCGCGGGTGGTCAGTAAAAATGCCAGCCCTTGTTTGTAGCGTTTCAGGTCTGAATCCTCTTTTAAATTGAAACGGCTCATGTCATGATTATCCAGAAAGACCAGGATATTATACGGATCGGGGTAGATAAAATCCTGGGCGATGTCTTCAAAAATATTGCCCAGGTATCCGTTGTCGGTCGCACCGTCAAACGCATTGTTTTGCATGATAAACGTCAACGAAAAATCCATCGATGTTTTGAGATAAGAATTTTTGGAACTGAGTACGGAGTGCTGCTGCCACCAGGCAGAGGAAGTGCTTTTGTTATACCAGGTTTCACCCACGATATTGAACCGGGGATACTCCTCACTGACTTCCCTGCACCAGCGTGCCAGGAAATCATAATCCATGTAAGAGTACGTGTCCTGCCTGATCCCATCGATCCGGGCGTACTCGATCCACCAGATGCTGTTCTGGATAAGATATGTTGCGAGGTGGCGGTTCCGCTGGTTTAAGTCGGGCATGCTGCGGGTGAACCAGCCGTTGAGAAAAGTATTTCTTTCTGTTGGCGATGCATGCGGGTCCATGACGCTTACAGTTGCATGATTGGTTTGCATGAACACACCCTCATTGTTGATCCAGTCTTTGGAGGGAGGATCGTTTATCCACCAATGCGAACTGCCGCAATGGTTCAACACCATGTCCATCACCATTTTCAGGCCCTTGTCGTGGCCTGTTTTTACCAGGGCCTGGAATTCCTTGTTGCTGCCAAAACGCGGATCTACTTTGTAAAAATCTGTGATGGAATAGCCATGGTAGGAGCCGCCCCGCATTTTATTTTCCTGGATGGGGTTGAGCCATACGGTTGTAATTCCCAGGTCTTTTAAATAATCAAGGTGTGCAGATACGCCTTCCAGGTCGCCGCCATGGCGCGCATTGGGATTCCCGCGGTTCACCAGTACACTGTCCAGGTTGTCGTTGGCAGGGTTTGCATTGGCAAAGCGGTCAGGCGTGATCAGGTATAAAACATCGGCCGCATCAAATCCGTTGGCGCCGCTTTTATCTGTACGGGCCAGGAGCGGGTACTCAAAGGTTAATTTATCCTTGCCGGCTGTGAATTGCAGGGGAACCGTACCGGGTTTTGCATCCGCAGCAATGGTGAGATAAACAAACAAATAATTCGGATTGGTTGCTTTTGCAAGCTCCTTCAACTTTACACCGGGGTAATTGATGGTGAGCGTCGCCTTGCCGATTTCCGGACCCCATACCAGCAGCTGCAGTTCCTTGTTCTTCATGCCCGTCCACCAGTTTGCCGGCTCTACGCGGGTAATTGTAATCGCACCCGCAGCAGGAAACACCCAAAGTAAAAAGGCACAGGTCAGTAATCCGATAGCGTTCTTAAGCATCAGTATGTTTTTATTCGTTTTTCGGTAAATAGGCTGGCTGCCATAGTGTTCACATGGATCCACGCCTTGATAAGCAGCGCATCTTCCTGGTCTGCACCCTGGCATACAGCGCACGGGTTGTTTTAATTCTTTAAAACAAGATAGGAAAAAGGTTCCAGGGTGATGGTGTTGTTCAAGGTTGTTTTGGAACCGGTAAATGCATCTTTCCAGGAACTCTGTGCCAGTGCAGCAGGAACGGAATATGCAACCTGCTTGTCTCTCAGGTTGGACAGGACCAGCACTTTTTTAGCGCCCTGGATTTTTGTAAACACACATACATCATCGCTGCTGTAAGAGGTGAGGTCTCCCCTTCTTACGGGTTCACTGCTGTTTCTGAATGCGATGATCTTTTTATACTCGGCCGTTACATCCCCATTGCGGAGGCTCCAGTCTACATGACTGCTTTTAAATGGAAATACCAGCCTGAACGGAGTGCCTACTTCCTGCCCGTTGTAGATCATCGGAATTCCCTTCATATAGGCTACTACAACAAACGCGGCCATGGAACCTTTTTTACCACCAAACAATTCCAAAGGGGTTCCGTCCGAACTGTTCACATCATGATTGGTGAGGTACCTTACCATGGCTTGTCCTTCCCTTTCAGCCCCTTTGTATTCCCTTGTGTTGACCGTATCAATAGATTTAACAGACCGGTTGTTTTTAAAAACACTTTTTAGATTGCCGAAGAAAGTAAAGCCGAAATTATAATCAAAGCCGGCTTCAAAATTTTGCGGGCGGCTTCCTTCTGCCAGCATCAACAACTTGTGGGTAGTGATGGTTTTTAACGTATCAATCGTCTGCTTCCAGAAATCAGGCGGAGGACCGTCTGCAAAATCACAACGGAACCCATCCACATTGGCCTTGAGCACCCATGATTTCATGGACCTGATCAGGGCCAGGCGCAGATCTTCATTCTTGAAATTCAGTTGTGCTACATCCCGCCAGTTGCGCGGATAGCGTATGTTGCCAGCCGTATCCAGTACATACCAGGCTTTGTTGGCGATCCACGGATGGTCCCAGGCTGTATGATTGGCCACGATGTCCATCAGCACGGCCATCTTCCGCTTATGAGCGCCTTCCACAAGGGCACGCAGGTCTGCCAATGTTCCGAACTCTTTTCCTACCTCATCATAATCCTGTGTGGCATATGGTGAATTGACGCCCTTCAGCGTGCCTACCGGATACACAGGCATCAGGTAAATTACATTTACGCCCAGGGCCTTGATCGAGTCCAGCCGGGCTGTTACGCTTTGCAGATCTCCCTTCTCGCTGAATGACCGCATGTTGACCTGGTACATGGTTACATCCCGGCTATCGGGCACCCCGCTGAACGGTTTGCCGTATTGCTCCGGGTAAGGCTGCTCCGGCAGCGGCTGCGCTTCAACGAAAGATGATCCTGCATACAGAAAGATCGCCGTAGCTACTATTAATTTGATCCCTGTTTTCATATATCCGACATTTTAGCACCTGCTCCGGTGCATCCTTCTTATAGATTCCTCAGCTAAATTTAATACCCCGGGTTTTGCTTTAAATTGGTGTTGGCAGTCAGTGCTCTTGTAGGGATCGGGAATATCAGCCAATGCTGGTCAACAGCAGGAACAAACCCATGTGCCAGCGTGAACGTGCCGAACCGGATCATGTCCTGTCTCCGGTGCCCTTCCCAATTCAGCTCAAAGCCGCGCTCATCATAAATATTCGCAAGTGTAGGAGCCGCTGCAAGGGGGGACAAACCGGCCCTCACCCTTACCTGGTCTATCAAAGGTTTTGCTGCATCTGCATTGCCCAAACGGACATTGCATTCGGCTTGCATAAGCAAGACATCTGCATAGCGGTAAATCGGAAAATCATTTGATTCCCCACTGCCGTCATTGGGCGCCACCGGATAAAACTTCACATCCCTTACACCTTCGTTGATGCCTGCGCCCGGATTGATCAGGGAAGCAACTTTTGGCGTATAGGTAACACCACCGGGTTGAGGGCCCAGCAAAAATTGTTTTGCCCTGATATCGTTGGGATCATACTTGTTGTACGTTTCTTCCGGCACGATCGTTCCATTCCAGCCTGAGTAGCCAAATACAGCCTTTGCATGCGGTCCGTTCAAACTCCGCAGGGCATATACATTGTTTCCTACCACATTCCGCTTTATCCAGATCGCCAGGATGGTTTCGTCATCAGGACAAACATCGCCGAACAATTCAAAGTATTTGTAACCGAGCGGACTGGAAGCATTGGCAGCACCAGCGTGCAAAGTGTAACCGGCGCTGGCGATTTTGTTGCAGGCGGCCAGGCATTCGGTCCATTTGGGTGTGCCGGTGTATACGCCTGCATTCAGGTAAACCTTGGCGAGGAACATGTAAGCAGCCCACTTGTTGAAGCGTCCGTAAAACACGCCTCCCTTGGTTTCCGGCAACAGGTCAGCGTTGGCGGTAACTTCTGAAACAATCCAGCTGTATACATCTGCCCTGCTTTTTGTTTTGAGCTGGGCTGTTGTAATGTTGTTGTCCGTATAAAAAGGCACGTCTCCAAAATCATCAATCAGCAGGTAATAAAACCAGGCACGCAGGACTTTTACCTCCGCAATTTTTGCGGCAGCGGCATGCGTTGATTCAAGCTGTGAGATGGCCAGGTTGGCCAGGTAAATAGAATTGTAACAGGCATTCCAGGCTGTATTGATCTGTCCCAAGCTGGGCAGCCAGGCGCGTGTGTACAGGTAAGCATTCTCGGGGCCCCAGTCTCCACTCACGCGATGCGGTACCACCTGTTCGTCCGTACACATGTTGTTGAGGTCATAATATCCATTGTCGCCGCCGCCGAATTGTGGCATCTGGGCATACACACTGGCCAATGCGATGTCTGGTCCTTTCGGATCTGCAAAGAATTGCTGGGCTGCATACCTATCGTAAACGTTTTCATCAACCTTGGTGCAGCCCAGGTTTGCCAGCAGGGCAAACAAGCTGAATACAACTACTTTCTTCATGATAGCAATGATTATTTTAATACTACATTTAAACCAACTGCAAACGTTCTTACTCTTGGATAGATGCCATTGTCGCCGCCCGTTTCTTCCGGATCTATGCCGTCGTATTTTGTGAGGAGCAATAAGTTCGCTCCTGTAAAGGACAGGCGCATGGAGCTTACGTATTTTATTTTGGTGGTGGGAATCCGGTAACCTAACGAGAAATTTTCCAGGCGGATAAAATCACCGCTTTCCAGCCAGTAATCCGAAGTAAGCGGATATGATGAGGTGAACATGTTTGTTTGCACAGAACTGGCCAGCAGGTTTGATTTACCCAGGTTCTCCAGGAAGCTCAGATTGGATTTCAGCGTATTGTACAGCTTGTTCCCGCCTGATCCGCGCCAAACCATAGATGCATCAAAATTTTTGTAGCTGAAAGAAGGCGTGAACGCAAAGATGTATTTGGGTTGATTTTGCCCTTCAATGATCCGGTCCTTGCTGGTAGCGCCCGCATCGATGCTGCCATTGTGGTCCTGGTCAACGATGGTTTCGGTACCATTGGCCGTAGTGCCCATATGCTGCAGGATATAGATCGTTCCGACAGGTTTACCAACAACCAGGTAAGAGTTGGCCCCGCCATACGCAACATAGTTGGTGATGAGCGGAACACCATTCAGTACACCGCTCAGGTTCAGCACTTTTGAATCCATCCTGGTTACGTTGCCCGCAAGGGTTAAGCGGGTTGATTTTTTTCTGAGCAGATCGTAGTTGAGTGCAAGCTCAAGTCCGCGCCCCTGGATACTACCCACATTTGCCTGGATGGTTGAGGCGGGAAAGGGCGGCTGTGGTACGGTGTAGCCGAACAGCAAGTGGTCTGTCACATTTTTGTACGCATCAAAGCTGCCGTATAAGCGGTTGTTGAGAAAGGAAAAATCCACGCCTATATCGGTCGACTTTTTTCTTTCCCATGCCAGATCAGCATTGGCATTTTGGGAGATCCTGAAATTGGTCTGCGTGTTTCCGGCAAAATACACGGTGCCGGAGCCTTGTACGAGTTGCTGCGACTGCAACACATTCAGCGGTTGCTGGTTGCCTGTTGTTCCATAGCTTGCCCGCAATTTCAAAGCGCTGAAAACCTGCTGGCTCTTCATAAACGGCTCCTGGTCTATCTTCCAGGCAACGGATGCAGATGGGAAATTGCCCCATTTGTGGTTCTCACCAAAAACCGTTGCGCCATCCCTTCTGATATTTGCGGTGATCAGGTAGCGGTCAAGCAGGGAATAATTGATTCTGCCCAGGAAAGAAACTGTTCTTCTTTCGGTTTTGCTGGAAGAATAATCGCCCGACTGCACCCTTGAAAAATCACCCAGTCCTAAATTGTTATAAAGGGCCAGGTCGTTTACAAAACCCCGGGCTGCACTCGTGCTACCATTCACGGTTGTAGACTGCCATTCGTAAACAGCAGTCGCATCCAGGTGATGTACTCCAAAGTCTGTTTTGTAGCTCAGCTGGAAATCGGTTAGCTTGTTATTTGTATGCGTATTGATCACGCTGGCATAGCCTTTCTGATCGATGGCTGCGGCCAGTGTTGATGCGGCGGGCGTATAATTGCCGGTATTGCCATCTACTTTTTGCCAGCTTCCAAACCACTCAGCCGTTAAGCCTTTATAGAGTCGCAGGTTGGTACGCAGGGTTCCGAACAATTGATTGGAAACCGAATTGCTTACAATGGTGTTGGCAGCTGCCAGTACATTCAGCGGCTGGAACAGGTTGGGATCTGTAAAATACGTTCCGTCTGCCTTGTAAACCGGATCTGTAGGCCTGCTTATATAGGCATTGCTGATCAGGTTAGAAGTAAAGGCAGCCCTTCCGATACTACCCGGACTCCCGTTGTTGTTGGTGATGCTGTTGTTTAAGGTCATGGTCACCGTAAGCTTGTTGTCCAATGCTTTTTGGGTCGCTTCTATCCGGCCGATATATCGCTTGTTATCGGAATGAATCACGATCCCGTTTTGGAGGATGGCACCAACCGATGCCCGGTAGGTAAAGTTGTCGGTACCGCCCCCGAAAGCCACGGTGTGATTCTGGGTGGTTCCATTTCGTGTAAGCAGGCCGAACCAATCCGTATTGGCGCCAAAGTTTGAACTCGCCGGTATGCCGCGGGCTGCCGCCTGTTGCGACCATTCTTCCGCGGTAAACATCCGCAGGCCTTTTGTAACAACATCCAGGGAGGAGTTGGCCGTATATTCAACAGAAGTTTTTCCTGCCCTACCCTTGCGCATGGTTACAATGATCACACCGGCAGCACCGCGGGAACCATAGATAGCTGTGGCAGATGCATCTTTTAAAATCTCCACATTCTCGATCTCGGTAGGCGGAATCTGGTTGAGGATCCCCACATCCCCCTGTACCCCGTCAATTACTACAAGCGGGTTGTTGTTCCCCTGTATGGACGTGATGCCCCTGATCTTTACATTGGGTGAACTGCCCGGCTCACTGCCCGTTTGGGTGATGGCAACACCGGAAGCACGTCCGGCAATCTGCTGCAGGGGACTTGTTACCGGCCCCGGATTTAAATCCTTTGCGGAGATGCTGGATATAGCCCCCGTCAGATCGGATCTTTTGGCTGTTCCATACCCGATCACCACCACCTGCGACAGGGACCCTGCATTTTGACGCAACTGAACGGTTAAGGGCTGGTTGGCACGCAGGATCTTTTCATCCGTGTCGTACCCAACAAAGCTGATCGTTACGGTTACGGAGGATTGGTTGATGTTGGCCAGCCTGAAAGCCCCGTCAGCACCTGTGGAGAAACTTTGGTTCTGGCCTTTTACCCGGACGGTCGCGCCCTGCAAAGGTTGGTTGTTTTCATCGACGACTTTACCGGAGAGCGGAGCCTGTTGGGCGAACAGGGAAATTGAACTGAATAAAAAGAGAAAGGCAAATGAGCATCCTGAAAAAACACACAAGTAGCTTTTTTTCATATAGCATCTATTTCGTTGGTTAAACACGGCTATCCAGCAAGACTGTACATAGCAGGCTCCAAAACTGGCGCAGTTGCCAGGCTTCACCAATTAGTATAAATGCATATATGGATAAAAAGAAATACCAGCAATCTATAAATAACTGAAAATAAAACGTTTACAACACAATTCTATTCTCAAGTATATTGAAAACTATCCTTATAATATAAACTTTAAGGCTCCTGTTCCGGGTTAAAAAGGCTGGAAAAACCTGGTTTGAGGGGCAGGGGTGGGTTTAAGACTTGTACCATACCAGCTATTTCAATCCGGCATCAGTATATAATTGCAGCATATGCCCTTGAAGATGCAACGAAGATATAGATAGCCTGTACAATTTATCAATCCCTTACCGCCCTGATCTGCATGATCCTTTCCTCGAATTCCTCGTTTGGAACAAAAGATTTGTTTTTCACTTTTGTCTTGTAGGTATAAATGGTATTGACGGAATACTGCAATATTTTGGCAATGGCCTCATTCTTGTCGATCCCCAGTCTGATCAGGGCGAAGATGCGGAGTTCGGTATTCAGTAACTGACCAGGTTTTAGATGCACCTGGTATTCGGGCTCAAACAGGGCATTGAAGTCTGCCACGAAATCAGGAAATAAGTTTAAAAAGACTTCATCAAAGCTGTGCGACAGGTTCTCGCGGTCGAAATTGATGTTTAGCCGGTTTAAAACCAGCTGGACTTCCTCAAACCTTTTTTCTTTTACAATCTTTTCTATCGAACGCTTAAGCCGGTCGATCTTATCGATATAATCTGAATGGACGTTGAAGAAATAACCAATATACTCGTCCTTGATCATATTGGCTTCATCAAGCTTTGCATTCATATTGGTCAGAGACCGGTTGGCATTGTCCAGCGTTTGGTTGGCATGGGTTAACAACTGAATGGTTTGGTTCAGATCGTCGTTCTTCTTAACAATGAGCTGGTCAGCTATTTTTATCTTTTTTAACTGCTTTGATGTAATAAAGGCAAAGATGATGACAATAATGACCAGGGAAGTGATCACGGAGGCATAAATAATCAGTGACCGTTTTTGCTTTTCCATGCCATTGATCATTTCAAGCTGGATGATCGGCATGATCTTACTGATCTGCACCTCGCGGTGCCGGGCGCCATAAAAATTATTGTCGTTGATGGCATTGTTGATATAAGTGAAAGCCCGCTTTGTATCTCCCCGGTTAAACAGATAAGTAGCCAGCTTGATCAGGGCCAGCGATTCCTTGGTGGAATGCATGTTGTCAATGATGGCTGCCTGCATCAGCAAAGCAAGCGACAGCTGCGGCTCATCCAACCTGGAATAAATATAACTCAGGCAACTTAAATTGATAGCACTGTCCTGGTAAGACTGCGGCAGGCGTAAGATGCTGCTATAGGAAGCCAATGCCGCTTTGTACTGGTGTTTTCTCAATTGCGTTAAGCCAAGTCCACACAGATAATCATACGAATTAACCGGGTTCGCACTCACCAGTGAATCGCAGTATTTCAACCCTTCATTGAAGTATTGATAGTAATAATCCTCCATCTTATCAAAATCACCCAGATCAAAATAACTTCTGGCTTGTAAAAAATAGTATTCGGATTTTTGCTGCCCGTTTAAATACTGCGACCTGACTTCTTTCAGGGTATCGATGCCTTCTTTAAAAAGTCCGGATGAGATCAGCACAAATCCCATATTTACCCGGGCATAATTTATTTTGCCCGGATCGTTTAACAAGGCTGCACACGTGCTTAATTTCTTGCAATATGCATAAGCCGAATCGTGGACAAAGGATTTATAGGCATTGAATAATTTCTGGTAATTTCTATAGCGTTCATCCAGCGAAGAAAAATTGGCGGCAAGTTCTTCCCGGAGCCCTTTTAATTCTTCCTGCTTGCGAAGATCAAACAGCCGCTTGTTCTCAAGCACCTGGTGCAAAACCTTTTGCAGGCTATCCAGGTTAACAGCAGTTTCAAACGGGTTTGCCAATATGATCCGGGGAACACAACAGAGCAGGAAAATGAGAAAAGTTATTTTATGACAGACAGATAGTTTCATTGACAAATACAATAAGGAAAGCGGGCGCCTGAAAATAAGAAATCACCAATAAAAATACCTTTTTCTGGATTGCTGGCGTTTCAGGAAGGGGGATGCCGGAAGAAAATTCCTGCACCCGGTTGCACCCCGGGTATAGTACGGGTAAAGTTTCTTGTATATTTTAGCGCCTCTAAACATCAACTAAAGCAAATGAAAATCAAAAGGGCAGTGATCACCGCCGCAGCCCGCGGGGAAAGGCTGTATCCGGTAGCCGATACCATTCAGAAAGCCATGCTGCCGGTGATGGATATTGATGGTTTGCACAAGCCTGTGCTCCAGATCATCTGTGAAGAAGCTTTTGCCAGCGGCATAGAAGAAATCTGCATCGTATGCGCCCCCGGTGATGGAGAACGCTATCTCAGCGCTTTTACCTCCCTGCGCGAAAACCTGCTCAGGTCTTTTAAAGACATTGACTGGGCCAAAACCCAGGCCCAGAAATTAGACCACCTCGCCGCTCACCTGCATTTTGCCGAACAACAGGAACCTAAGGGATACGGACACGCCGTGTATTGTTCCAGAGAATTTACCGGCCATGAACCCTTCCTGCTTTTGCTGGGCGATTACCTCTATGTATCTTACCTGAAGAACAAACGCTGTGCGGCCCAGGTAGTGGAGCTGGCGCAGCAGGAAGCCTGTGCGGTATCGGCCGTGAACCCGACCATCGAACACCAGATCAGCCGCTACGGCACCCTCACAGGCAAGCACCTGGCCAACTACGATGGCGTTTACCAGATTGAAAAGATCATCGAAAAACCCTCGCTCAGTGCCGCCGAACTGGAGCTGCAAACACCCGGACTGCGGGCCGCCTATTATCTTTGTTTCTTTGGCATGCACGTTCTGACGCCTGCCATATTTGACCTGCTTGAAAAAGAAGTAGCGGCTAACTCATCCAACATCCTGCTAACACCTGCCTTGCAGCAGCTGGCTCTCTCCGACAAATACCTGGCCCTGGAAGTAAAAGGCAACCGCTACGACCTGAGCAGAAAACATGGACTGCTGCGGGCACAAATCGCGCTGGGACTCGCCGGAGAAGCGCACGATGAAACCCTTACCACCATGGTTGAACTGCTGGCAGAAGCCAATACCACTGTGACCAAATAATAAACGGCGACTAGAAGAAATAGCACATGAACCCATTCATCGAAACCATCACCTCCACCGATCCCCATAAACGCAACCAGTCTTTTTTTGCGCTCAGCCGGTCACAATCGCCTGAGCAGTTGCAAAAAGCCCTGCACGAGCTGGATGCTTTTCGCAAATCAACGACCAGCCTGTATGATAAAGTGCGGGCCATTCTTTTTTTGTATGCCGGGTTCCGTTTTTTCTTACAGGAGAACGGGGCTACACCCTCCATCGGCAAGATCCCTTATGCCGGTTTTCATGATCTATTGTCCAGGCGGTTTGAACAGGCGATCGATACTTTTTTTGACGACATAAAGAAAAAGGGTCCCAATGCAAATATCTACAGTGCACTGGCAGAGAGTTATCACCAGTTGTCTTTTCAGATCCTGGCCGGACAAGTGCGCAAAAGCGTGCGTTCTACCAAGGGCAATCAATGGATGTTCCGGGTAGGGCATGCAGAAGAACATCCCATCCACATCCATCCAAAACTGCTGGAACGCAGCAGCGGCGAGCTTTTTTATCCGGTATTGCACGAGCAGACATCTGTCCGCATGGACCTTACCCACAGCGGCTGGTCAGACATTTTCTTTCTGGGCATGGATTATCCCGAAGGTGCCCGCGTCGTAAACGTTTCGATCGACCTGGGGGTATGGGGCCGCGATAAAGACATTACGCCTCCGCTTAACTGCTACGCAAGGGTAATACCCGAACCCGTGCTGCGCCTTACGAGCATCGACCTGAAAACAACCAAGGACATAGACAGCCTGGCCGACCTTTTTAATTTTGGCAATGATTATCTAAGCCTGGTAAAAGCAGGCGTTATTGCTTCGGGATTGATCCCGCCTTCTTTTGAAGGGGTGCACCAGTCGCTTGCCGACATCCTGGGCCGCATCGTAGCGCCGGGCATGGGACTGGAGCTGGTTACAAAGGTCAATGATATTCCCAAGGGCTCGCGGTTTGCCGTATCCACCAACCTGCTGGGCTGTATCATCAGCCTGCTGATGCGGGCCACTAGACAAACCGGGAACCTGGAAGGAGGACTTAATGAAAGCGAGCGGCGCCTCGTAGCATCAAGAGCAATTCTGGGTGAATGGATCGGCGGCTCGGGCGGAGGCTGGCAGGACTCGGGCGGCGTATGGCCGGGCATCAAATCTATCTGCGGCACCCTGGCGCAGGAAGGCGATCCGGAATGGGGCATCAGCCGCGGCAATTTGCTGCCACGCCACCATGTGCTGGAAGGAGAAGAAATTTATCCGGACATGGAAGAAAAGATCACCCATTCGCTGGTGCTGATGCACGGAGGCATGGCTTCCAATGTAGGACCGGTACTGGAAATGGTGAGCGAGAAATACCTCCTGCGCGGTGAACGGGAATGGCAGGCACGGCAGGAGACCAACCAGATCTTTAACAACATCGTAGCTGCCATCCGGGAAGGAGACATCAAAAAACTGGGCGCACAGACAGCAGGAAATTTTGCCGGTCCGATCAAAACCATCATACCCTGGGCAACCACCTATTTTACAGAACAGCTGATTGCCAAAGCCAAAAAAGAATTTGGCGACAACTACTACGGCTTCCTGATGCTCGGCGGCATGTCGGGCGGCGGCATGGGTATGTTTGTAAACCCGGAAGTATATGAAGAGGCGAAAGAAAAGATCCTCCACCTCTTGCGCAAAACAAAGGCAGAATTAAGTTCTGCCCTGCCCTTTGCAATGGAACCGGTGGTGTACAACTGGCGCATCAATCACCGCGGCTCATGGGCCAACCTCAAACAGGGAAGCAGGGCCCTGATGCCGGAACAATATTATGGCATCCATGTATCGGAACTGGTGCGCAGGGATCCTGCTACCATCTCGTACATCCGCCGGGCGGAGATCGACCAGTTTACAGCAGGCTGCGAAAGCAACCAGCTGGCTTATCCGCTTCTGCGCACGATTGTATCGAATCTGTTCAACGTATCCGATCCATCCACGGGCAGCAACAGGGACGAAGAAAACAAAAAGGCGGAACGCATCAAAAAGGAAAACGGTTTCGACCCTATCCAGCACGAAGAAATCCGCGAAGACCTGCAAAAAGGGCGCATCGGTTTGTCAAGAAACAGGCTGTCTGCGGAAACAGTTATTGAAGATGTAAAGAAAGGCGACGTGGCCCACCTGCAGCAACTCTCCGCTTCCGTTGCTGCCGGAGAAGAACTGATCCGCGCCGGGAAAGTGGCCGTGATGAGCCTGGCTGCAGGCGTAGGAAGCCGGTGGACAAAAGGCGCCGGTGTGATCAAAGCGCTGAGTCCGTTTGTAGAGATGAGTGGCCGGCACCGCAGCTTTCTGGAGATCCACCTGGCCAAAACAAAAAGGATTGCATCAACATACCAGGCAACGGTTCCGCACATGGTTGCCACGAGCTACCTGACACAGCGGCCTATCCTGCAAAAGCTGGAAGAAACCCGCAACTTCGGTTACACGGGACCGGTATACTTATCTGAAGGCCGTTCTATCGGGCAGCGTTTTGTACCCATGGAAAGAGACCTGCGTTTTATGTGGGAAGAAATGCCTCAGGAGATGCTGGATGAAAACAAGCAAAAAGTACGGGAAGCAGGCCGGCAAAGTTTGATCGGTTGGGCTAAAGGCAAGGGCGAAGGATCCGATTATACAGACAATATTGCTGCACAGCGGTTTTCTCCGCTGGGGCATTGGTACGAGGTTTCCAACCTGTTGCGCAACGGCACGCTGGCGCAGCTGGTAAGGGAACATCCGGCAGTAGATACCATTATGCTGCACAACATCGACACGCTGGGCGCCGACATCGATGCAGCAGCCCTGGGCCACCATACAAAATCAGGCAATGTCCTGAGCTTTGAAGTGGTTCCGCGCCGCATCGAAGACCGCGGAGGTGGATTGGCCTGGGTCAACCGTCACCTGCGCCTGCTGGAAGGATTGGCACAACCCCGCGAAGAAGACGAGCTCAACTTAAGTTATTACAATTCCATGACCACCTGGATACAGGTAGATGGATTGCTTCAACTGTTCGGACTGACACGCGCCGACTTGCTGCAAAGCGATGAAGCACGCCTGGCGAGGGCTGTGCGCAGCGTAGCACAACGCATTCCCACCTACGTTACCATCAAGGATGTAAAATACCGCTGGGGTCATGGACAGGAGGATATTTACCCTGTAGCGCAGATAGAAAAGTTATGGAGCGACATGTCGGCGCTGCCCGATCTGCCCTGTGGTTATATTGCTGTTCCGCGGCCGCGGGGACAGCAAATGAAAGATCCGGCGCAGCTGGACTCCTGGGTAACAGATGGGAGCAAGGCTTATATAGAATCGCTGTGTCATTTTGATGTGTAAGGCGTCAGCAGGCTGAACAGAAAGTCGGTAAACAGGGGCTTAGCCTCATGGCATCTGTTGATTGAATAGAGCAACACACGCAGTATTTCACTACCTTTCATCCTGCTTAAAATCTTGTTATATGAAAGGGGTATTTATTGCATGGGCCATGTTGCTGGCTGCGGGGCTGGTTGCTTTTGGACCGGGCCTGATCAAACCGGCGAGCTATAAGTTGTTTGATGATAGCAATCCGTTCAGCAGTGCCAGTTCCCTGCCTTACCAGGCGCCCCCTTTTGATAAAATCAAAGATGCCGACTTTGAACCTGCCCTGCTGGAAGGCATGCGGATACAGCGGCAGGAAATAGACAAGATTGCGCAATCTGCTGCCCCTCCCAGTTTTGAAAACACGCTGGTAGCCATGGAAAAAACCGGGGAGCTCCTGACCCGCGTGAACAATGTATTTAACCTGCTCACCGGGGCCAATACAAACCCGGTGCTCCAAAAGCTGCAGGAAGACATGGCGCCCAAGCTGTCCGCTCACCAGGATGCCACATACCTGGATGCAAAGCTGTTTAAGCGGGTAGAGACGGTGTACAACAACCGGACAAATGCGAAGCTTGATCCGGAATCACGCAGGCTGCTGGAATGGGTGTACCAGCAATTCATATTGGCCGGCGCCAAACTTTCAGAAGCGGACAAAGCAAGTCTGAAAAAGCGCAATGAAGAAGAAGCTTTTCTCAGTGCCAAATTCACCAACCAGCTGCTGGCTGCAGCCAAGGAAGGCGCGCTGGTCATCAGCGACTCCGCCCGGTTGGCCGGGTTAACACAGGCTGAGAAAGAAGCCTTGGCGCAGAATGCCAACGCAAAAAACCTTCCGGGTAAATGGCTGATCCCGCTGCAAAACACCACCCAGCAACCACTGCTGCACGCCCTTTCAAACAGGCAAACCCGGCAAGCGCTTTTTGAAGCCTCCTGGAACCGCGCAGAAAGGAGCGACTCCAACGATACACGCAAAACAATCTTACGCATCGCGCAGATCAGGCTGGAAAAAGCCAAGCTGATGGGATACCCTAATTATGCAGCCTGGAAGCTGCAGGACCAGATGGCCAAGACCGATCAGGCCGTGGAAAATTTCCTGGTGCAGCTCGTGCCTTCTGCCACCGCAAAAGCAAGGAGCGAAGCCGCCGATATACAGGCACTGATCGACAAGCAGGGAGGCGGGTTCAAGCTGCAGCCCTGGGATTGGGATTATTATGCCGAGCAGGTACGCAAAGAAAAATACGACCTGGACGACAACGAGATCAAACCTTATTTCGAGCTGAACAAAGTACTGGAAAACGGGGTGTTCTATGCAGCTACGCTCTTGTACGGTCTCCACTTTAAAGAACGGCATGACCTGCCGGTATATCAGGCAGATGTAAGGGTGTTTGAAGTAGCCGATAAAGACAACAAACCCTTTGCCTTGTTTTACTGCGATTATTTCAAGCGCGACAACAAATCGGGCGGTGCCTGGATGAGCAATATGGTTGGCCAGTCGACCCTGCTGCGCACAAAACCGGTCATATACAATGTCTGCAATTTCACCAAGCCCGCTCCCGGGCAGCCATCCCTGATCAGCTTTGATGATGTAACCACGATGTTTCATGAATTCGGGCATGCCCTGCACGGCCTGTTCGCAAGCCAGAAATACCCCACGCTTTCGGGGACAAATACGGCGCGCGATTTCGTAGAATTTCCTTCGCAGTTCAACGAGCACTGGGCGCTTGATCCGAAGGTGCTGCAGCACTATGCGGTGCATTACAAAACAGGAAAGCCCATGCCGCAGGCGCTTATAGAAAAAATAAAGAAGGCCGGGACTTTCAACAAAGGATACAGCCTCACAGAACTGCTGGCCGCCTCTGCACTCGATATGCAGTGGCATTCCGCAACCGATGGAGCTGCTTTACAGGATGCAGACCAGTTTGAAAAAGAGGCCCTGCAAAAAACCGGTTTCAATCTGCCCGAGGTACCTACCCGCTATCGCTCATCTTATTTTCTGCATATATGGAGCAACGGCTATGCAGCCGGCTATTATGCTTATCAGTGGACAAAAATGCTGGAGGAAGATGCATATGCCTGGTTTACGGAACGGGGTGGATTAACACGCGCCAACGGGCAGCGTTTCCGCGACATGATCCTGTCACGCGGGAATACAGAGGACCTGGCCAGGCTTTTCCGTGCCTTTCGTGGCCATGATCCCGACATCCGCGCCATGCAGGAAGCTTTGGGATTGCCGGTGAGATAAGGGAAGCAACATTTTCAATTTATCTTTCAAACGGACTTACCTCCTGGTCTTCGTTTAGGCCTGCGTGGTAGTTGGGCTCTTTTAACCTTGTTTCCAGCCGGAACGTATAGTAGATCTTGTTCTCGGCGATCTGCACATTGACCAGTTCATGGGAAACAGCATCGTGCTCTTCCGGCAGCGCAGGATAAGCAAACTCAAATTCGGTTGGATTGCTTTCCTCTGTCGGACCGTTTTTACAGTAGGTTATATACTTTGTTTTCATGCAATCGTGTATTGTTTAGATAGAATGAATATACCATTAATTTATTCACACCTGTTGCCGCACGGATTAATTCTTTGAAATCCGGAAAAAAGTAGGTAACTCTGTAGCTGATTGACGCTCCCCCTGTGTAAACTTCTTTTCTTCTACTTCACCACACAACACCTATGCTTGTTATGAAAAACACCCATTTACTCGGTCTTATTTTGCTTGTAATGGTAGCATTGACCAGTTGCCAGAAAGATTGGCGCAATGAAATTCTTCCCGGAAAAAAATTATTTGTTTCCGCTGCCCCCCGCGGATATTTCACAAAGGATGCATTACAGGCTGCCGCGGTAAAATCCGGCTACGGCGTTTTTGCCCCCCTGGCAAAATATGACGTAGACTTTTACAAGATTGTTTACTATACTACTTTCAAAGGCAAACAAATACAGGTTTCCGGTTTGTTAGGCATTCCACAAGGTGTTCCTACAGCACCTTCCCTCCTGAGTGCGCAGCATGGAACCATGTTCAGGTATGCAGATGCGCCTTCTAATTTTCCGCTCACTTTTACCGGCTTTGAGTTATTTGCTTCTGCCGGATATATCACCCTCATCCCCGATTTTATTGGCTACGGGGTTTCACAGAATACAGTCCACCCCTACTACGACCAGCAATCTTCCGGCCTTACGGTAACAGACATGATCAAGGCGGTCAAATATTATCTGCAGGATCAAAATAAACCGGCAAGCAACCGGCTTTTTCTGGTAGGTTATTCTGAAGGCGGGTATGTGACGATGGCAGCCCAGAAAGAAATAGAAACCACACCCGCGCACCAGCTGAAAGTGACTGCAGCAGCAGAAGGCGCCGGCGGTTACGACCTGAATGTTATTCTCAACACATTGGCCGACACTTCTTATTACGCGGCTCCTTCCTTTCTTACACTCCTGATCAAGGGATACAATGCCACCTACAACTGGAACCGGCCATACAGCGACTTTTTCCAGCAACCCTATGCCTCCCAGATCCCGTCCCTGCTTGACGGCACCAAGGGCCGGGAACAGATCGATGCGGCCCTCACCACATCACCCGCAGGCCTTTTCAATCCGGTTTTCTATGCCGGTCTGAACAACCCGACCCAGGAACTGGCTTTGAAATTGTTTTTAGCGGGCAACAGTTTTCTTACCTGGGCGCCCCGGAGCCCTACCCGCCTTTTTCATGGCACTGCAGATGAAGCGGTTTTCTTTAAAAGTTCCGTAACGACGTATGCCCGGTTCAAAGCCCTGGGAGCTCCGGACGTGGAGTTTTACCCGATTTCCAACGGAACACATGCTACCAGCATTGCCCCTATGATGCTCCTGACTCTTCCCTGGATCCAGTCGCTGGATCATTAAAGAAGCCTTCCCTTCTGAAAGGGCATTCGGGCCAAACTCCTCCCTTTGCCCTTTCAGCAAGGCTATATCCGGGAGCCTTCAGATTTCTCGCTTGTTTCCATTTCTTTTTTATATCTTCGTGCAGTTATATACTCTCTCTTATCAGACTTGATAACCTAGAATTTGCAATAATTTCATCTGGTCGCACAGCGGTGAGCGTATAGATTCCCTAACTTCTCCTTGTTTTTAGACAACGCTGCAGTTAGTATTACACATTTAATTTTTTTATTTTGACATTCGAAAAATTCGGCCTCAGCGAACCTGTTTTAAAGGCGCTCCAGGCCACCGGTTATACAACCCCCACCCCCATTCAACAACAAGCTATCCCCCTGGTACTCAACAGATCTGATTTGCTCGGCTGCGCACAAACCGGCACCGGCAAAACCGCTGCTTTTGCCATCCCCACCCTGGAAATCCTTTCTTCCGCAAAGGGATCCGGCAAAGGATACAGGCATATCCGGGCGCTGGTTTTAACACCCACCCGCGAACTGGCCATCCAGATCAATGACAGCTTCGCCGAGTATGGAAAATTCACCGGCTTAAAACAGGAAGTGATCTTTGGCGGCGTGTCGCAGCACCCGCAAACCAAGTCACTCCAGGAAGGCACAGACATCCTGATCGCCACACCCGGCCGCCTGCTTGACCTGATGAACCAGGGCTATATTTACCTGGACCACCTGGAAATATTTGTACTTGATGAAGCCGATCGCATGCTGGACATGGGCTTTATCCACGACGTAAAGAAGGTGATCCGGGAACTGCCGGAACAAAGGCAAACCCTGCTTTTTTCCGCGACCATGCCCGGCCCGATCTCCCAACTGGCTGATTCGCTCCTGCACAACCCGGAAAAAGTGGCGGTAGATCCGGTTTGTTCTACGGTTGACAAGATCGAGCAAGCGGTGTTTATGGTTCATGCGGCCGACAAGCAGCCGTTGCTTGAACATATACTAAAACAAGACAGCAACCGGCGCACCCTTGTATTTGCCCGTACCAAATGGGGGGCAGATAAGATCGCCAAGAACCTGAACAAGGCCCATATCAGGGCTGAGTCGCTCCATGGCGACAAACCACAGGCTGCCCGGCAATGGGCCCTGCAGAACTTTAAGAATGGCCGTTTAAAGGTGCTGGTCGCCACTGATATTGCTGCCCGCGGCATCGACATTGACAACTTAACCCATGTGATCAATTTTGACCTGCCCAATATTCCGGAAACCTATGTTCACCGGATTGGCCGTACCGGCCGGGCCGGGGCTGCAGGCATTGCCCTCTCCTTCTGTGATGGAAAAGAAAAGGCTTACCTGAAAGACATCAACAAAGCAACCGGACAATCCATTGCAATTGTTGACCATCCTTTCCAGAAAGCAACAGCGCCTCAGCAAAACCATCCCCGCCCCAAAAAAGGTCCTTCTTCCAAACAACACAATAACTTCCATAGAAGAAAGAACCAGGCGGCTGCCGTATAAAAAAGGTCTATACTTTTTTACTGTTCTTATTGCTGCTTTGCCAACAGGGCAGCAACACACCAAAAGAGGAGCTCCGGCTCCTCTTTTATTTTATACCAATGCCATCCGGCCTTCCTTAAAAACCGTATATACCGCTGAATTTCTTATCCATATTTATTTACCATATCATGTGTATGCGGTTCATAAGCAGTGAAATCAGGCCTTTTGTAAGGTCAAAATCAGGGAGAGATCGGCTCGCAGACTGCATCCAACTGAATTAACGGGCGTAAAATTAGTAAGTATGGGCCGGGTGATTTATCTTTGCGCATTGTGTAACTCTTTTCTCCAAAAGAGGGTCTAAGCAGTTGTTCTCTGTATGCAGCAGATGTATATAGATAAAATTGATGATTTGAACGGCTCTTGCTTGTCTTAAATTCTGAAGCCATATTCCTTGATAAGCCCCGTTGCGTAAGTACTCCACTATCATTTATTTGAAAATACTTTCAGCGATTTGTTTCCGTTTTATATAATTTATTTTAAACCTTAATGCAATCTTTCCTCAAAACCCGCCCCTCATGAAGCTGATAGGAACAGGACTCTTATGTATTTTACTGATTACAGGCTTTTCTACTGCCAAAGCGCAGCAGTCTATGTTGGATGAAGTATCCGTCAAATACCTGGATACCCTCATAAAAATCGCCAAGGCCAACAACCCCCGGCACAAAATATATGCGGCCCAGGTAGGCATTGCACAAAACAACCTGAACCGCGTGCGCCTTTCCTGGCTGGAAGGCATCGGGCTTTATTATATTTATATTCCCCGCTCCGTTGCAGTGATTGATTCCATCCGGGGTGGTACCCCCTATGCAACTACTTCGACAAAAGTAAACAGCAATCCCTTTCAGTTTGGCTTCTCCATCAATTTAGGATCGCTGTTCCAGAAGCCAGCCCAGATCAGTGCCCTGAAAGGACAACGCGAAGTAAGCAAGCTGGAACAGCAGGAATACGAGCTCACGATCGAATCGAATGTAAAGCAGGCTTATTACAAATACATTCAGCAGGTCGTTCTCCTCAGGAAAAGGACCCAGCAGGAAGCTGACGGACAGATCATGCTCACTTCCGTCAAAAGCCGCTTTGAGCGCGGACAGGAAACCTTTGACAATTATACAAAAGCACAGCTCCTGTATAACCAGCAGGGGCAGGACAGGATCAATACCGAATCGGAAATGCTGACGGCCAAGGCCCAGCTGGAGGAGCTCCTGAACAAGAAATTAGAAGAAATCATCCTAGAAGTAAAATAATATGGAATTCGCAATCTTTTTGAAAGTTTTACTGCGGTACAAGAAGACCCTGATCCTTGTTCCGCTGGCAACGGTGGTGGTCGCTTTTTTTCTTTTGCGGAACCTGCCGAAAACATATAAATCCACCTCCCGCATCGCGACCGGTATCGTAGAGCGTTCCGATGAATTTATCTCCCGGAACGTACTGATGGAAAGCAAGATCAGCCAGGAGTTCAGCAACCTGATCCAGATGATGTACCTCAAAAAAGTGATGAACCAGGTATCGTACCAGCTGATGATCCACGACCTTTCCAAAACCGCTGCCCCTTACCGCAAGCCCAGCTCGCTGATCAGGGACCTGAGCCCGCAGGAAAGAAAACATGCCGTTGACGTGTTCACCAGCAAATACATCCGGATGGAAGAACTTTCCCTGTGGGACAAGGACCAGAACTGGCTGAACAAGCTGATGATCTCCAACAATTATGACTATGAGTCGCTTACCAAGAAGATGAACATCTACCGGCTGCAAACCAGTGATTACATCTACCTGGATTTCGAATCGGAAAACCCGCTGCTTTCTGCCTATGTACTTAACACACTCAGCAAAGAATTTATCAGCTATAATAATTCTATCGTAAACCAGAAAAAAGAAAAGACCATCAGTTATCTGGATAGTTCCCTGCGCGTAAAGGAAGCATCCCTGACAGCAAAGATGAACGCTTTAAAAGATTACAAGATCAGAAACAGGATCCTGGATGTAAACAACCAGGCCAATGTTCTGATGGGACAGATTGCCGATTACGAGTCGAAAAGACAGGAAGCCATTAAAAACATCAGCGGTTTTGGAACCATCCTGCGCGACATTAATTCCAAGCTGGACCCTTCCGACAAAAAAACCTTCGACAATGCGGTTACCAAGTCGAACCAGGACATCCTGATCACCCGCAACCGCCTGAGCGCGGTGAACGATGAATACATCAAAAACAATTTCGATCCCAAGTACAAACCTAGGATCGACTCCCTGCAGAATGCGCTGACTGCCCACATCAATGAAGCCAACGACCGGACCACCTACAATACCAGTACGGTAAAGCAAGACCTGGTAAAAGAGCGGCTCAATACGGAAATTCAGCTGGAAATGGCCAACAGCAGTGTGTCTTCGCTGAACGATATGGTAAAGAAGCTCAACGGGCAATTAGCCGTACTGGCACCAAACCAGGCCAACATTCAAACGTTTGAAGCCCAGATCCAGAATGAAAGCCGTGAGTACATGGATCTTCAGAACAAGTTCAACACGACCAAACTGGAATCCAGCTTTCCCAACCGCTTGAGGCAGGTAGAAGTGGCGATGCCGGAAGCAGCCGAGCCTTCAAAGAAACTCCTGCTGATGGCATTGGCCGGCATTATCAGTTTTGTGTTTACGGTCGCCGTGCTTTTTATCATGTATTATGTTGACAACACGGTAAACAATGCACAGGAGCTTGCCGACATCACGCAGCAGCCGGTACTCGGTAACCTGAGCCTGATAAAGGGAGCCATCCTGGATCCCAACGCGCTGTGGGACAAAAACAGCGACACACCGGTTTTAAAAGATTTTAAAAGCCAGCTGCGTTCGCTGCGCTTTGAGATCGACAACGACCTCGGTCAGTCAAAGATCATTGCTGTTACCAGCCTGGAAGCAGGCGAAGGAAAAACGTTTATGACGCTCAACCTGGCCTATGCGTATAAAATGATCAACAAAAAAGTGCTGCTGATCGACGGCAACTTCGACAACCCCAGCATGCGCGACATTCTGCAACCTGACCTGTACCTGGAAGACTTCCTGCTGTCAAAGCAAAACGTGCGCGACATCTATGAGCTCGATAAAAAATTTGTGGTGATGGGCAACAAAGGGGAAGATGTGTCGCTGCTGGAGATCAGCAACCACGCTACCATCCAGGCCCGCATGCAAGCCCTGCGCGATCAGTTCGATATTATCCTGATAGAAATTCCCTCACTGGCCTTCTTTAACAAGGCCCGGGAATGGGTTTCCTTCAGCGATAAAGTGATCTCTGTATTTGCGGCAGGCCAGAACATCACAAACAGCAAGAAAAAAGAAATTGATTACCTGAGCAGCCTGGAAAACAAACTGGCCGGATGGGTCATGAATAAAGTGGTGCAGCTAAAAGAACGGTCTGAAAAGCAAAAAGCACCTAAAACCTCCTTTGCATGAAGTTCTTAACGCCCATCTGGATCGTTGTTCAGGCGGTTATTGGATATAACCTGGTCATGCCCCTGATCCTTTATGCAGTATACCTGGTAAAAAGGAAAAAGGATCCGCATCAACCCCTTTCTTCGCAGGAAGCTGATTACGCGATCATTGTGACCGCTTATGAGCAAACAACCCTGTTGCCCCACGTCGTAAAATCGCTCCTGAACATCCGGTACAGTAATTACCTGATCTATATTGTCGCAGATAAATGCGACATCAGCGGTTTACATTTTCCGAGCGACAAAGTGGTCTTGTTGCGGCCGGAAGAAACCCTGGCGAGCAATACCCGTTCGCATTTTTATGCGATCCGTCATTTTAAAAGGGCCCATGAGCGTTTAACCATCATCGATAGTGACAATCTTGTCCATCCTGATTACCTGCTCCACCTGAACAAACAATTCGATGCGGGTTACCAGGCTGTACAGGGCGTGCGGGCTGCCAAAAACCTGAACACCACCTATGCCTGCCTTGATGCAGCAAGAGACATTTATTATCATTTCTACGACGGAAAGATCCTCTTTGATGCAGGCTCTTCCGCCACGCTGGCCGGCTCAGGGATGGCTTTTACCACAAAACTGTACCAGGACAGCTTGGGACATCTTGATATTACCGGTGCCGGTTTCGACAAAGTACTGCAATATCAGATCGTAAAGCAAGGCATGCAAATTGCCTTTTCCGAGCATGCTGTTGTATACGATGAAAAAACCACCCACACCGATCAACTGGTGAAACAAAGGGCCCGGTGGATCAATACCTGGTTCCGTTATTTCAAGTACGGGTTTGTATTGTTGGGCAAGGGTTTAACAGGCTTTAACTGGAACCAGTTTCTTTTTGGATCTATCCTGCTCCGGCCTCCCCTGTTTATCTTTTTGTTTTTATCCGGCTTTTTTATGCTGGTCAATCTGTGGATAGCTCCGCTGGTAGCTGCTGCCTGGTTCCTCGGTTTCCTGCTTTTTGTGATTGGCTTTGCCCTTGCCCTGCGCAAGTCAGATACCGATCCGCGGATCTACCATTCGCTGCCCAATATTCCCAAGTTTATGTTTTACCAGGTTCTGTCATTGCTGAAAACAAGGAAAGCCAATAAATACTCTGTAGCGACCCGGCATTTTTATAAAAAAGAAGAGGCCAGCGTTTAAGCAGCGCAGATCAATCATATCAAAGTGCACGCATGAAGATCCATCCGTCTAAGCAAATAAAAAGAGAAGTCGTTACCGGCGACAGGGAGCTGACCGCTACTGAACGCATTACAAAATGGATTGCGTTGATTGTGGCGGGTGTGACCGTTTACTTTTTTTTCATCAAAATATTGTTTTTGTAAGTGGAAGACAGGGTTATACTAGGCAATTACCACAGCGAAAGAAAGAGCATTCGGTCGCAAAGCTTTAAGAAAAAACTGCTGGGCGCCAAGATCAACCATCCCTTGATGCTGGCCTTTATCCTGCTGTTTTCTTTGGCAGCAACGGCGGCCATTACATTTATGGGCGGCATGAAGATAGGCGTCCTGCTGTTATTGGGTATTATCGCCATGCCTGCCCTGTTTGCAACGATCGCCTATCCCAAGATCGGCATCATAATAGCCCTGGTGGTTTCTTATTTTCTGATGTACGCGGAAAAATTCACCGATTTTCCTGTTGGTACCATCATGGACGGCATGCTGGCGCTGCTTGTTTTCGGCTTTTTCTTAAAACAAAAACACAACCAGGACTGGAAGGTTTTTAAAAACCCTATCAGCATCATGGTGCTGGTGTGGATAGGCTATAATTTTATTGAAGTCGGGAACCCTGTAGCAGAATCCAGAATGGCCTGGGTGTATACGATCCGGACGGTTGCCGTGGTGCTGCTGATGCACTTTATCTTTTTGTATCACGTGAGGACGGTTGATTTTATCAAACTCATCTTCAAGATCTGGATACTTCTTGCCCTGATTGCAGCGCTGTACGGATTGAACCAGCAACTGTTCGGCTTTTTTCCATTTGAGCAAAAATGGCTGGATGACAATCCCTCTGCCATCTCCCTGTATTTTATCGGAGGCGTATGGCGCAAGTTTTCCATCTTCTCCGATCCGGTTACTTTTTCCTACAACATGGTGATCGCCGCCGTGCTGTGCATATCACTGATGACGGGCCCGATGAAAGTGTGGAAAAAAATCGTGCTGGGGGTGATCGCCGGACTTTGCCTGTATTCTATGCTTTTCTCCGGTACCCGGGGAGCGTATGTACTGGTGCCCGTTGCACTCGGCATGTTCCTGATCCTGAAGTTCAACAGGGGGGTTCTTATTTTTGCGCTGGTGGCCGGTGCGGCCATGGCGGCCCTGGTATTTATGCCGACCAATAACCTGGCTATCCGGCGTTTTCAGTCGGCTTTCTCTCCGGAATACGATGCCTCCTACAATGTGCGGGCAACCAACCAGAAAATGATCCAGCCCTTTATCCTGACGCACCCGATCGGCGGCGGCCTGGGCGCAACAGGAACCTGGGGACAGCGGTTTTCACCCAACTCATTTCTGGCCAACTTCCCTCCCGATAGCGGTTATGTGCGCGTAGCAGTAGAGATTGGATGGGTTGGCCTGCTGGTTTTTTGCACCCTGATTTTTGTTGTATTGAAAACAGGCATTACCAACTATTACAATATCAGAGATCCGCAACTGAAAAGCTACAGTCTTGCCACGGTGCTGATCGTATTTGCTTTACACATCGGCAACTTCCCGCAGGAAGCCCTTGTTCAATATCCCACCAATATCCTGTTTTCGCTTGTGCTTGCCCTTATCAATACCACCCGTGTGCTTGATAAAAACCGCATGCAAACTATTTAACAATTTACGAATGAGTGGGACGTTAATCGAACACAAAGACATCATTGTGGTAGGACAGCAATCCTGGGATGTAGGGATTGGCAGCAACTGTAAGAACATTGCCCTCGAGTTCAGCAAGAACAACCGGGTGCTGTATGTGAACTCACCACTCGACCGCATTTCCTCGATCAGGGAAAGAAAGGATCCAAAAATCCAGAAACGCCTGAACGTGGTTCACGGAAAAGAAAATGGCCTGGTGCAACTACAGCCCAATCTTTGGAATCTATATCCGGACTGTATGGTAGAGTCTATCAACTGGCTGTCTATTGATCCGATCTTTGACCTGATCAACAAAGCCAATGCAAAAAAATTTGCAGCTTCCGTGAAAAAAGCCATCAAAGAACTGGGTTTCCGCAATTATCTCCTCTTCAACGACAACGAGATCATCAAATGCTTTTACCTGAAAGATTTGCTGCAGCCTGATAAAAGCATTTATTATTCCCGTGATTATATACTGGCAACCGAATACTGGAAAAAGCACGGCCCCCGGCTTGAACCCATGGTGATTGCAAAAAACGACCTGTGTGTGGCCAACTCGCCTTACCTGACCGATTACTGCAAACAATACAATCCAAACGCTTTTTATGTAGGGCAGGGTTGCGAGCTGGAAATTTTTCAAAAAGAAACATACGATATACCTGAACAACTAAAAGACATTCCCCATCCCATCATTGGTTACGTAGGCGCCTTGCTGGGCAACAGGCTGGACATCAAGGTCCTGTCTGATATTGCCCAGCTCAGGCCTGATTGGAGCATTGTTTTGGTAGGACCGGAAGACGACAGTTTTAAGGGCAGCAACCTGCACGGCCTGAAGAACGTTTATTTCATGGGCGCCAAACCTGCCCAGCAATTACCCAATTATATACATGCTTTTGACGTTTGTATAAATCCACAGGTGTTGAACGGACTTACCATTGGCAATTACCCCAGGAAGATTGATGAATACCTGTGCATGGGAAAACCGGTGGTTGCCACCAAAACCAGGGCAATGGAAATATTTGAAGAATATGTTTATCTGGCCGAAAGCAAGGAAGATTATGTTCCGCTGATTGAAAGAGCGCTGATGGAAAGTTCTGAATCGCTGGTACAACAGCGAAAGGATTTTGCTTCCACCCATACCTGGGAAAACAGCGTCGCGGAAATTTACAAGGCCATCAGCATGTCCTAGCGCTTAACCTCTTTTTTACACAAAACCCCACCATGATCTTTCAAAAACTCCTTGATAAACTCCGGAACAAACATTTTCTGTCGCTGGCTGGTAATGGTACAATGTCGGCTTTAAGCATGGTTACCTATGCCATTCTCTACCGCTTGCTGCCGGAAGCCGATATGGGTAACTGGGTTTTCTTTCAATTTATTTTTGCCTTGCTGGATGCCGCAAGAACCGGTTTTCTGCAAACAGCGCTGGTGAAGTTTTATGCCGGATCCACCAGGCCGGAGAAAACAGCCATCGCTGGCTCTACCTGGTATTTAGCGGCTATCCTTACGGGTGTGTTTGCCCTGCTCAACCTTCCCCTGCTGCTCGCCAGAAACAGCATTGCAGACACTGGCATCCAACTTTTTATTCATTGGTATGGATTGAATTTTTTATTCAGCCTTCCTTTCAATGTGGCGTTCTGGCTGCTACAGGCAGAAGAACGTTTTGACCGCATCCTGGTCCTGCGCATCATCAACCAGGGCTCTTTTATTGCTTCCCTGATCGTGCTGTTTTTTCTCCACCAGGTGAACCTTCAAACGGTGATGTATTTTTACCTGGCATGTGCCCTGTGTACGAGTACAATTTCAATTTTCTTGGGATGGGCACAACTTTCGAACATCCGGCACAAAACATTGCATCATGTAAAAAATCTTTTTCATTTTGGAAAGTTTAGTGTGGGTACCTATATCTGCTCCAACCTCTTACGGAGTTCCGATTCTATCATTATCAAATTCATGATCGGGCCTGCTGCGCTGGCGGTTTACAACCTCGCGCAACGCGTAGGTGAGGTGATCGAACTGCTGATCAGGAGTTTTCTGGGTACGGCCATGCCCGCGATGGCTACGGCTTTCAACCAGCAGGAAGAAGGAAAAGTGGTGCATATCATGAAGAAGTACGCAGGCACGCTCACCTTGTTTCTGATCCCTGTTACCATCGGCATGTTTGTGTTTGCAGATGTGCTGGTCCTGTTCCTCGGGGGCGGTAAATATGCAAACACAGAAGCTGCCACCCTGCTCCGGATCTTTATGGTGCTGGCGCTTACCTTTCCCATCGACCGCTTCTTTGGTATTACGCTGGACATCATTCACAAACCTGAGTTGAATATGATCAAAGTGATCTTTACGCTCATCATCAACGTCGTAACAGACATCATTGCGATCAAGATAACAGGTAATATCTACGGAGCAGCGGTTGCTTCTTTTATTACCTTGATATTCGGCATCTGCTTCGGCTATTTCACACTCAGAAAATACCTTCCCTTTAATTTGAATGGTGTGCTGAAGCTTGGCTATGAAGAAACAAAAAACATGATTACAACGACCTTAAGAAAAAGACCTGTTCTATGAAAATAGCTCATCTTATTCTGGCTCATAAAAACCCTCAACAACTTCTTTACCTGATCGAAGCCCTGCAGCATCCTCAGTTCTATTTTTACATCCATATCGACAAGAAAAAAGATGATGCTCCCTTCAAATCGCTGATCAGAAAAAGCAATGTGTTTTTTATAGAAAAGCGCACCGAAATTCACTGGGGCGACTGGGGTACCATCCAGGCAACCCTGAATGGTTTTGAGGTGATCCTGCCAAAAGGATATGATTATGTAAATGTCATTTCCGCGCAGGATTTTCCGATCAAATCGGCTGATCATATACACAAATACTTTTCTGACCGCAAGGGTACAGAATTTATCACCTGCGATTTTATAGAAGGCGACTGGAGCGATGTTGAATCACGCATCACCAATTACCACCTGATCAACTGGCGCGTGCCGGGTAAATTCAGGCTGGGAAAGATCCTTACCAAGCTCCTGCCTCCCCGTGTTTTTCCGATCGATTACGACATTGTTGGCCGGGCTAACTGGTTTACCCTTACCAATGAAGCAGCGCGGTACATCGTTGTGTTCTTACGCGAACACCCGGAGCTGGTCCGCTATTTCAAATACTGCTGGGGTGCCGATGAATTTATCTTTTCCACCGTATTGTACAATTCACACTTCAAGGAAAAGATTCAAAACAACCTGGTGTACGTTGACTGGAATGTTGAAGGACAGATCGGTCATCCCAAGCTGTTGAAATCAGAAGACTTTGAGCGATTAAAAGCTTCCGACAAATTGTTTGCACGGAAATTTGACATGGACGTGGATGCTACGGTGCTGGCGATGCTCCAGGAACTGAATGGAAGTCCCAAGCTGCACATGTCAAACCGATAGCCGGTTCAATTGCTTTCTGCAGTGTCTATAAGGCATGTCTTTCCAGCACTTTCTTAAACTGGTCTGCCCATGCATCCCAGTTCAAATCCCTTTCGTAACGGTCGCGGGTAGAGCGGATCAACTGGTGGTACCGCTCTTTGTCTGCAAACAGCTCTGCGATGAGGGTGGCATAGGCCTCCCCTCCTGCTTCCAGCGGCAGGCAATAACCATTTACGCCATCCTCCACTGTATCTGATACGCCGCCCACATCGGTTGTAATAACCGGTACACCATATGCGCTTGATTCACTGTTTACGACCGGCGTACAATCGGCCCGGGTAGGTAAGAGCATGAAATGGGCTGATGAAAACAGTTCCAAAAACAATTTGTAATCCTCCGTCAGATTTTTATCAACGAATGGTATTACATCCATGCAGGGATGAAAAAATTCAGGCGGAGGAATTACGCCGCACACAACAAGCCTGGCCTGGATACCTCTCTTGTGTAAATGCTCCAGCGCAGCAAAGGCAATGGCACCTCCCTTGCGCTCCCAGTCTACGGCCAGAAATAACAGCGTCAGGGTTTTGTTTGCTTCCTTTTGAAAGATGATGTCACGGGCCGGTGGATGATCGATGCTGGCACCCAGCAGGATCACCTCTATCTTGCCGGCAGGTACGCCATAATCGTTGATGGCTGATTGGGCTGCCCAGCGTGAAGTAAGCACAATCAGCGAGCTTTTTTTCAGCGACCGTTTTTCCAGGTAATTGCCTTCCCATTTTGTGAAGGCAACCACTTTATCAAATACGGTTTTGTACGTGTTGCTGTAAGCTTTGAAAGTAGCATCGCCGAAGTAAACAACAGGTAAATCTGTATGCAAAAAAGCCAGTTCAGAGGCGGCTGCAGGCGCGATCAACAGGTTGTACTGCTTGCCTTTCATCCTTTGCTTCAGATACCTGGCCGCCCATTTGTTTTTTAGCAAACTGTACTGCGGCAGGTATTCCCTTCTTAAAACATAGCGGGTAAATTTCATGACCGCCCGCATGGTTTTTTCCAGGAGCCAGGGCACTTTCACGGGTCCCAGAAAATCCACTTCCCCTATATGCTTATGGAGTGTTTGTCCTAGATAATACGGTATGCCCGACCAGGACCGTTTATCCAGCGGATCATTGAGGCAGTAATAAGCAATCTTTACCCGTTGAACAGCTTGGGCTGCCCTGATTTCAGACCAGGAAGGTTTTTCAAGCTGGTCGGTAACAGATGGGTAAGCGGTCTTTGGCTGATTTGTATCCTTCATAATCTATCACTCCGGTTTCCAGAACTGGTACTACATCATAAGGCCAATCAAAACAGGCCGGTTGTTAATAGGATATAAGGAACATGAAACTTCTATGCATTCAAAGCTTATGCCATGTGCATACAGCGAACATACCATCATATGAGCAAGGGATCAGTGGCAAAGAGGCTTTCGTGCAAAAGCCTCTTTGCCAAGCGCGGCAATCAGAAAAACAATGGGAGATAAATGCAAATTTATCTGCACGCAAAGATAAGGACAGCGCCACCTCGGCCAGTCATTTACAACGCATGTTTTTCAAGCACCTGGTGGAAGTGGTCGGCAAAGCTGTCCCAGTTCAGCTCTTCTTCAAACCGTCTTCTGCTTGAAAGCACCAGCTGATGATAGCGTTCTTTATCGGCAAAAATTGCAGCAATTTTTTGGGCATAGGCTGCCCCGCCAGCTTCAGGCGGCAGGCAGTAGCCATTCACGCCATCTTTTACCACATCGTTCACACCTCCCACAGCTGTACTGATGGTTGGCACGCCATACGCATTGGCCTCGCAGCTTACCAACAGCGAGCAATCGGCGCGTGTAGGCACCACCAGAAAATGCACGGAAGACAGCAAAGCAACAAACCGGCGGTAATCTGCCGCCTCGTTCTTGTTCAAAAAAGGAATGACTTCCATACAGGGATGAACAAACTGGGGCGGCGGAACAACACCGCATACAACAAGCCTGGCCTGTATGCCCATCTTGTGCAGTTGCTCCAGTGCTGCAAAGGCAATGGCACCTCCCTTGCGCTCCCAGTCTACGGCCAGAAATAACAGCGTCAGGGTTTTGTTTGCTTCCTTTTGAAAGATGATGTCACGGGCCGGTGGATGATCAATGTTGGCACCCAGCAGGATCACCTCGATCTTGCTGGCAGGTACGCCATAATCGTTGATGGCAGATTGGGCTGCCCAACGCGAAGTAAGCACAATCAGCGAGCTTTTCTTCAGCGACCGTTTTTCCAAATGATTGCCCTCCCAGCGGGAGAACTTGTTGGAGCCCTTGAATTCTTTCTCGTATGTTTCACTGTAAGCCTTGTACGTGGCGTCACCAAAATAAACAATGGGCAAGCGGGTGTTCAGGTAGCCCAGCTCTGAAGCAGCTGCAGGTGCCACCAGCAGATCATAATCATGTCCCTTCATCTTGCGCTTCAGTATCCAGCATGCATAGATGTTCTTCAGCAGGCTGTACTTGGGTATCCATTCAGAACGGAAGAAAAAGCGGGAGAGCTTTTGCAAAGCCCTGAAGGTTTTGTCCAGGAACCAGGGTATTTTTACCGGTCCCAGGAAATGAACCTCACCAATGTTCTTTTGCAGGGTTTGTCCCAGGTAGTAAGTTATCCCCGACCAGGATCGCTTATCCAGCGGATCGTTGATGCTGTAATAAGCGATCTTTCTTCGGGATGTATTTTCTAGCATCTACAAATCAGGTTTAGGATCTATATACTCCACGGCTGTTTACAGGCGGAGGTTTAATGCGATGATTTAAGGATGTTTTTAACCACTTTTTGATGGCCTTGTTTGATTTCAACCAGGTAGTATCCATCAGGCAAATTGTGGATGTCTATTTCCTGGTGCACCAATCCCACCGGCTTTTTGAACTGAATGCTTTTCACCAGTTTTCCGGAGCCGGCTTCCATAATTCTGACTGATCCATCCTGGTAGTTTTCATTGCTGATCAGCACGTGCAAGAATTCCGGAGCCGGATTAGGATACAGCTGGATAGAATGCTCAAACTTTTCCTGGCTGATCACCGCGGCCAGGCTGCCCGATGAACCTGCACGCTGGGTAGCGCTCCGGTTTCCGCCCGGCACTACAAACACAGGTGTTTCCCTCGCATAGATATAATATTTTCCGCCCCCTGTTTCGTACCTGTATGTTTCCATATCATCATGCCCGATCCGGGGGAAATAAACATCCACATAAGCCGCACTGCCTACATCAATAGTGGCCAAGGCCGTCCTGTCTTTTTCATCTGCTACATATACGGCGTAGATCGACTTGCCGTTCAGTTCATACCTGTCAACAACCGGGTCATTGCTGAGAGATTCTTTGTAACTGTACTCGCCCAGCAACCTGTTTGCCTGTACAAGATAATCAGCAGCCGGCTTGCGGGTTTTGTCCGCATTGATCAGACCGGATGAGCTGAACTGAAATGGATTGTTGACATTGTCATCGTACATTTCATAAAAGAATATTCTTTCGATACCGCTCTTAGCATACAAGAGCGAGGAACGAAGCGTCCAGTCGGCCTGGGTTTGCAGCGCAGATTTACCGCCGATCGGAATTGCCTTGAACGGACTGCCCTGGTTGATGTCGTAACCCAGCTCTGTTACCCATACAGGCATGTCGCTGGCGTAGAGATGCGCTGTTTGGATAAATTCAGCGGCAGTTTCAGCCGTGCCTGACAGTTCAGGAGCGGCTCCCCTTGTGGCATTGCCGTTCTGCGAAGATTTTGCATCATTCGCATACAGGTGGTAATTGATCACATCCCAGCAAAGGTTTACGGAGCCGTCTTTGTTATAGCCCCGGTGCTGGCGGCACCAGTCGATCATTCCTTTCAGGTAATCAGTTGTAGCCAGGGCCGTACCTGCCATCACCACTTGCATGGAAGGGTCTGCATTCTTCACGCCTACACCCGGACCCATGGTATTTTTATGGCCGTCGTAAAAAGCAGAAAGGTTGGCCGCATATTCATACGCCGTTTGGTACGCTTTGCGTCCTTTCCACCATTTGTCGCGTTCATTTTCACATTCAATGTAGCGGACAGAGCCCAGTCCTACCTTGATGGTATTTACGTGATCACCGGCCCACCGCGGTGTAGTGTTTACGCTAAGCAGGGAGCGGTCTACATTTTGGTTGCTGCCATAACGGGCGGCATATTGAAAAGCCACTTTGGCTTGTTCGATATAGGAGAGCGGGTCTGAAAAATCTTTTCCCCATTTCACGGGTACGTTCTCCGCATCGCGCTGGTCTGACGGGTAGGTATCACGCATCCAGGGTGGAAGTGTTTTTAGGCAGGCCAGTACTTCTATGCCGGCTGCTTTGCAGCTATCGTAGAGATCGTCATAATTCCAGCCACCGCTGGTGGTGGGGTTGAATGAGTAAACGCCTTGTGTAAGCTCCAGCTTTTCCCAATCCATGTAATGCCGGAAACCGGTGAAAGATTTTGCTGCGCGGAAGCTGGCGGCATCTATCTGGCCCGGGTTGTTCGGTGCTTCAAAATTCCATTCAAATCCGTTCACGCCAAACATCTGCCTGAGCGGTGCGCTTTTTTTAACCAGGGGCGCAACAGCTTTGCCAGGTGTATAGTTCCCATAGAATTCAATCTCTGTCGGAAAATTGTTCCAGCTGTTGATGACGAGATATCTGATACTATTGAACGTATTCGGCAAATTAAACTGACCCGGATTACCAGGATCGGGCCCTACCCAGGTATTGTACTGCGAGCCTGTAAAGGTTGCGACAGTTATCTTTTGTCCTTCGCGCGTGATAACAGAAAGCGTGCATGGTTGAGTTGCAAACGTACTGGAGCCATCATACAAACGAATACCGGAGAGGTCAATTTGTTCACCGTCCAAAACGGGATAATAAGAATCGTAGTTCTCCAGGATTTTACCCCAGCCTGTATGCACTTCCCCATCCGTCTTTCCATCAAATAGGGCTTCCAGTCCGTTCGCGGCATTGGTAAGCTGGAACCAGCGCTTGGGATCGATCGGTATTTTTCCGCCTATCACCGTTGGGCTGCCTGCTTCGCGAACAGTTATACTTTGGGAAACATCTGCAGGAGCCTGGAATTTCTCGTTTCCTGCTTGTGAAACTGTAATGGTAGCTGTGCCAACACTTACCGGAACGGCCTTCCACACGCCATCAACATAACCAACCCAAACAACAGCCGGGTTTGAGGAACTGAAATTGAGCGGTGTTTGCGGGTTTGAACTACTGGCGTTCAGGGTAAACGGCGGATCACCCATGGTTTTGTTCGGTAAGCCTTCAAATGTGATAACGGCTTTGGGAATCGGGTTTGCAGGTCCGTCCCCGGAACCGCCATCCATATAAGGTTCTCCATATATCTGAACTTTTTGCGGGATGTTGTTGCAATACTTGTGAATAATGATTGCATCGGCAATTACCGGGTTATCAGGCACCAGCTCAACAAAGGACCGGTACAATTCGCCGGTGAACACGCCGATCAGCGTTTTCTGGTCGCCGTTACGGGCATAAACAGACGCAGGATTATCGGTAAATATACCTTCGTAATCGTAGAGGGAAAGTTTGGTGACCTTGCTCTTGCCTGACAGTTCAAGCGTTACATCAATGTATTTGAAGTTGGCCGGGGTCCAGCAATTGGGTACAAGATTGTTTATATCATCGTTGAACCACGAAGAATAATCCTGTCCCGTGTTTTCGCTGGGTATGATGGTAGTAATGGGTATACGCCCAACTGTTTGACCGCAGCTGATGATGTGCAAGAAAATCAGTAACGATAGTAAAAATGATACTCTCATGTTGGGTAAAGGTTAACGGATTAACAATAGGGATCATATGCTCGATTCAAAAATCTCTCCATAGTAACGCTGGATCTTTTATTCTTCATATACATACAGCGTGTAAATAGCTGGCTGGCTTGCTATCTGGCCTGTGCAATGTGCAGTGAGGGGCCTGGTACGGCTTTACAGTAGGAAAGATTTAAGATAATCACCATCCGGCGGCTACCCAGTATTGTGGATTACAAATATATTGTTTATTTTCGCGCCCAGAAATAGAAACTCCTCTGTTTAGTGGCAAATCTTCTCCATTCTTCGCATAATCTTACTACATAGCACGTTAGATAAAAAACCCTTCGTATTTATTTTAAAATTTAAAACATATGAGTAAAGTATTGGTAACCGGAGCCGCTGGTTTCGTTGGTTCGCACGTTTGTGATCACTTGGTAAATGGCGGATATGACGTGGTTGCGCTGGACGATTTGTCCGGGGGTTTTGAAGACAATGTAAATCCCAAAGCCAAGTTCGTAAACGGGTCGATCAATGATGCAGACCTGATCAACCAGCTGTTTCAAGAACATCAGTTTACCTATGTTTTCCACCTGGCAGCATATGCCGCAGAGGGATTGAGCCATTTTATCCGCCGGTTTAATTATACCAATAACCTCATCGGCAGCATCAACCTGATCAATGCAAGCATCAATGCAGGAACGGTAAAATGTTTTGTATTTACTTCTTCCATTGCAGTGTATGGCAAAAACCAGTTGCCCATGAAAGAAGACAATACACCCCAGCCCGAAGATCCATATGGCATTTCCAAGCTGGCGGTAGAGCAGGATCTGAAATCGGCCCATGAAATGTTTGGCCTCAATTACATCATCTTCCGTCCGCACAACGTATACGGCGAGCGCCAGAACATCGGTGATCCGTACAGAAATGTGGTAGGTATTTTTATGAACCAGATCATGCAGGGAAAAAACCTGACCATCTTTGGCGATGGCATGCAAACCCGCGCATTCAGTCATATTGATGATGTGGCGCCTGTAATTGCCAAGAGCATTGAAATTCCGGAAGCATACAACGAAATTTTTAATATCGGCGCCGACAAGCCTTATACCGTAAAAGAGCTGGCCACGCTGGTATGCGATGCGTTTGGCGTGCAGGAACGCATTGATTCGCTGGAAGCAAGAAACGAAGTTGTGCATGCATACTCCAGCCACGACAAAGTACACCAGTACTTTGGTCATATGATCAAGAACATTCCGCTAAAGGAAGGTATCGACAGAATGGTAGAAGATGCAAAAGCCAAAGGTCCCCGCCAGGGCGAAAAATTCAAGAACATAGAAGTAGAAAAAAACATGCCTCCTGCCTGGAGAAAACTGGTATAAATTAAATAGTCACTTTATCAGAACCCTGTCGCAAGCTTCCCGGAAAACCATTTTCCGGAAGCTTGCGTACTTACCCATTTTACCATTCGTTCAATCACACCATGAAACTTGTTTCTCTTGTTACACTCAACATGAACCAGCCGGCGATCACGGAGGCCCTCCTTGAATCCATGCTGCATGTTAATACTTATCCGAATTACGAAGTCATTGTAGTAGACAATGGCAGCAAAGTGGACCCTGTTCCTGCCTGGAAACAAAAATATCCAACCATGCAGTTTATCAGGTCTGAAAAAAACCTGGGATTTACAGGGGGTAACAACCTGGGGCTTCAATATGCAAAAGGCGATTACTTATTTGTGATCAACAACGATACAGAGGTTACGCCTGGTATGCTCGGTCAGTTGGTTGATACCCTTGAGAAACATCCGCAGATCGGGGTGATATCTCCCAAGATCAACTACTTCGACAAGCAGGATGTGCTTCAGTACACCGGCTACACCGACATGAACTACTACACTGCCCGCAACAAATGCATCGGCCAGTTGGAAAAAGACAAAGGGCAATATGATTACCTGACCGGAAAAACCGGCTATGCACACGGAGCTGCCATGCTGGTGACAAGGGAAGCCATGGAAAAAGCAGGGGTACTAAGCGACAACTTTTTTATCTATTACGAAGAATTGGACTGGTGCGAACGGATCAAAAAGGCAGGGTTTGAAGTATGGGTTGATATGCAGGCCCTCCTGTTTCACAAGGAGTCGATGACGGTAGGAAAAAAATCTGCTTTCAAGGAATATTATATGAACCGCAACAGGATCCTCTTTAACCGGAAGCACGCTCCTCCCTTTGCATTCTTTGTGTTTGTATTGTTCTTTACTGTTTTTGTAATTCCAAAGACCCTGCTCGGCTATGTCAAGAACAAACAATACGACTTTATAAAGATCTTCCGGGATGCCATCAAATGGAACCTCGTGAACAAGATTGATAGCACAGAGGCCAGTTTCCCGCCGAAGTTCAGCTAACGTCATGCATAGCAGGCATGGCCTTGCGTAATTTATTCCATTCTTATGATAACAGCTTTTTGGATAAACCTCTTTATTGTATTCTACACCTTTGCCGGTTATGGCATTGTATTGTATTTTCTGGTAAAGCTCAAAAAGCTGTTTGCTGGCAGAAAAGTTCTTGTTTACAACCTGGACAACCTTCCTACCCTCACGCTGATTGTAGCTGCCTACAATGAAGAGGACATCATAGAAGAAAAAATACGCAATACCCTTTCCCTCCACTACCCTGCAGATAAGCTCCACTTTATTTTTGTAACCGACGGGTCTTCAGACAGGACGCCCGATCTGGTTCGTCCGCATACGCGCATCCGGTTGATGCACACGCCAGAAAGAAGGGGAAAAATTGTTGCGATGCACCGGGCCATGCAGCAGGTAACTACCGGGATCGCTGTTTTTACCGATGCCAATACCCACCTGAACAAAGACGCACTGATCAATCTTGCGCGGCATTATGCAGACAGGCAGGTCGGTGCTGTGTCGGGTGAGAAACGGGTACGGGTATCCAGAGTTTCAGATGCCACGGCCGGGGAAGGTTTTTACTGGAAGTACGAATCGCTCCTGAAAAAATGGGACTCTGAACTGTTCTCTGTTGTAGGTGCCGCAGGAGAACTGTTCAGCGTCAGAACTGATTTGTACGAACCCGTACCGTCCGATACCATTGTAGACGATTTTATGATCTCCCTCCAGATTGCGGCAAAAGGTTACCGCATCGTGTATGAACCGGATGCCTATGCGATGGAAGACAGCTCGGCAAATACAAAGGAAGAATTAAAAAGAAAGATAAGAATAGCAGCCGGCGGCATGCAATCGATCCTCCGGCTAACGTCCCTGCTCAACCCTTTCAAGCATCCTGTATTGTCTTTTCAGTACATCAGCCACCGCGTATTGCGCTGGACGATCACGCCGTTTTGCATGATCCTTGTACTGCTGCTGAACATCGGAATTGTATTTTATAATGACCAGCCACTCTACCGGGTGCTGCTGGGTGCACAACTCCTTTTTTATGTGCTTGCCTTTGCAGGCTGGATGTTTGAGCGCCGGGAGATAAAGGTCAAACCCCTGTTTGTGCCATTTTATTTTTGCCTGATGAACTATGCCGTGATCATGGGCATCAAACGGTACTTCTCCAAGCAGCAAAGTGCTGCCTGGGACAAGGCCAAGCGCAAAGAAGCCGTCGTACGGCAATAAAAGCTATCCAATAAAGAAGCCGCTTTGTTTAAAGCGGCTTCTTTATTGAAAGTCATTGAAGGATAAAACTTATTTATACATCGCTCTTTTGAAAAAGCGCTACAGGAGTTTTTACCAGAATTTTCAGGTCATAAAGAATGTTGCCATCCCTCGAATAAACAATGTCCAGGTTGATGCGCTCTTCTGTGGACATATCAGCCTTTCCTCTTTTGTTTACCTGCCAGAGGCCTGTGATGCCGGCCGGTGCATTGAAGCGCTCAACAAATTCATTGGTGGTCAGTTTTTCTGCTTCATACAGGGGCAGGGGTCTGTTGCCTACCAGCGACATATCCCCTTTCAGGACATTGAAAAGCTGGGGCAGCTCATCTGCACTGGTGTTGCGCAGGATCTTTCCGAACTTGGTGATGCGGGGGTCATCCTTTACTTTGAAAAAGGTGGCGCCATTCTCTTCGGTTGATCCGTACTGGTTAAAGCTTAACAGCTTGGCCACGTCCTGGTCGGCGTTCGGTTTCATGCTGCGGAACTTGTAAAACTTGAAAACCTTAAAGCCTTTGCCTGCTCTCAGCGCGCTGTAAAATATCGGGCCTTTTGATTCCAGGCGGATAAGAATGGCAATTATTACAAACAGGGGCAACAAGAGGAGGATACACACCGAAGCGATGGTAATATCAAGAATCCGCTTCAGGATAAAAGAAAAGCTTTTTGCCGCAGAATTCTTTGGCTGCTTCGACAGACCTTTTGATGCAGCATAAAAATGGTTGAAGATTTTGCTTTGCTTCAAAAAGATGATCTTGCTGAAAAAGTTTATTTCGTCTGAACCGATGTCCATGATATCATCGATCAGCTTCAACTGGTTTAACCGGATGATCTGGTTTTCGCTCAGCAGTTTTTCGTTGTAAATAACAGGTACGTTGTTGAAAAGCACATTTCCGGCCAGGGCAGTGTGGAAATCTTCCAGGTCAGCTTCCTTGTAAGACACATCGATAAACAGGACATCCGGAAACTTCTTGCGCTGGTCGGGCAAGGCCTGGATAAACTGGCTGGCTTCAGCCAGGGTCCGCTCGCTGTAACCCGCTTCGAAGTGTTGATGCAAATGTTCGATCATTTGTTCATCATCGCCAATGTAGAGGAAGCACATATGAGTAGGTTGATAATGGAAATCTGAACGGTTGTATGTTTTGGCAGAACTTTGGCTTAGGGTACTATGTATATGCATACGCGAAATCTCATTAATGGTTGTTAAGGTAATAGGGCTAAGAAAGTGACGGAGACAACTCCGAAGCATTTATCTTGTCGATCGCCTTTACAAGGTCTATAGGGTTAAACGGCTTTTTAAAATGTTCATAAACACAGCGCTTCAGCACGCCTTCATGCGCTTTGTAATTCGAGGTGCTGAAGAGTGCAAAAATTGGTTGCTTGTACAACCTGCTTGAGTGAATGTGTAATATTAAATCAATGGCCTCCTTTGTTTGAAAGTCAATATCCACAATAATCAAGTCTATGTTCTTGTTTTCCTTGAGTAGGTGCATCCCGTGAAATACATTCTCTACCGTAATCAGATCATACGCATCGGACAACACGGTCTCAAGTAAATAATTCATTGATTGTCCAATACTCAAAACATTCCTTATCATACCTGTTCAAGTTTAAGTAATCAGATAGCAACTTTTCAAAGCATGGAAATGACCACGCAATGCTTACGTTTTCCAGCAATCGTAATTACAAAAAGAAGGTTGCACTACAGGATATTGAATGCACTAAAATAGGAATATTGCGAGATTTCTGGGGAAACTGGACCTGGGATATAGTAGCAATACAGAGATATTACCAATTCACAAATCTAATAGAAATATTCAAATTAACAAACTATCTCTTTAAATTCTTAGACTTCCATCCGCTCTGCTGTCTCAAAACATGATCAAATTTGCTATAAATCATTCAATTACCCCATAAACAGTTGTTATTGCCCCCGAACCCGGACTCTCCAGCCCAAATTTCAGGGGCATTGACTTAGACGTATAAATCTTTTCAACGGTTACAATCTGCCTGATAAATTCGTGCCTCTTTTCTTACAGCCACACGATCAACCAGATACGATAATTTTATCCATACGGATTTACCCGCCAAAAGGTTGTCACGGCTTTATTTTCATGATCTTCCAGGTTTTTACGGGCAGTCCGTTTACCTGCAACCTGGCCATGTACGTGCCAGCGCGAAGCCGGAGCCGGCTGCTCACATCCAGCTGAAGCAGGTTTACCCCCTCAGGCAACCTGCCATACTGCCTGCTGTACAACAACCTTCCCGACAGATCGTAAATCCCCACACTGATGTCGTTCTGGCTGGCCGAATTGTAGAAATTGATTTTCAGCTCTTTATCAAAAGGGTTTGGATAAAGAGCTGCTGATGCAAGGTGGTTTTTCCGCATATCAGCTGTATCAACAGCTATCCCGTGCTCGTAAGCCTTGGAAGCCGATACATACGTGCTATATCCATTGTAATATTCTGTAAATGCTGCGTCCGGAACCCGTTGTCTTGGTGTGGCCGGACCAGACCAGTACAATTCCATGGTGGCATCACCCCAGTACTGCAGGTAGGCAATGGAGATGGGGTAAACACCGGCAGCCAGGTTCTTCAC
>JADCRZ010000109.1 GCA_015069695.1 Williamsia sp. | reverse complement strand
CAAGCTATCATTGGGCAGTTATAGGTGTATGTGCCTTTGCATAGATGTGGCTTTGGTATAGTACCGGGCGTGTTCGTTGCTGAACGCTTCGTTCCGTAAATTTCTTCACGCCCCTTTCAAAAGGCCGGGGGAAGGGAAAAGAGAAGAAGAGAGAGGAAGAAGAAAGTAAGCAGAGAGACACTCCGAATGCAGCGTGCCAAAGATGCATCCCCTCCCGGGAGGGGTGGGTTCAAGATGTGATGTGCATGAAACCCGCCACCAGCACGCTCTTTCCCCATCAACCCGCATCCTGTGCATCCTGTAAATCAAGGTTCAAGATTAAAGAATATGGATATACTACGAGTTAACAACATAAGCATCAAGATAAACAACCGGATTGTATTGGACCGGCTTTCATTTACAATCCGGGAAGGGGAGCAATATGCTATTACTGGTCCGTCGGGAACCGGTAAGACCGTTTTGTTGCAGGCTATTGCTGGAACGCGGTTTCATACAGGAACCATCGAGAAGGGGGAGCAGGCCAAGAGGATTGTGCTGATCGAGCAGCAGCACCGGTTCAGAAATCTGTCAAATACAAATACATTTTATTACCAGCAGCGGTTTAATTCTGCTGATTCGGAAGATACCGTCACGGTAGAGGAAGACCTGCGGCGAAGCGGATCTGCTAATCAGGATGCCGCTGCAGGAGCGGAAGAAATGCAGCATGTGATTCAGGCACTGCGTTTGGAGAACCTGCTGCAGACCCGGCTTATACAACTGTCGAACGGCGAGAACAAACGGCTTCAAATCGCAAAAGCCCTGTTGAAGCATCCCCATATTCTGCTGCTCGACAAGCCCTTTACCGGACTTGACGCAGAAGCCAGAAAAGCCCTGCCGGAGCTGTTGCAAGCCATTGTTGAAAAGGGTATTCACATTATCCTGGTTACTGCAGAAGGAGCAATTCCTTCTTTTGTTACGCATGTAATTTCTTTGCGTCCGGATGGTTCGTCCATAGTGCGGGAGAAGGCTGCATTTAATGAACAGGTCTCTGTGTCCGGATCAGAGAACCGGTTTATACCGGATGAGCAGTTGATGAGCAGCTTGCTGGAACAACAAAGTCCTGTAACATACGGGTACATTGTAAAGATGAAAGACGTGCATGTTCAATACAACAAACGTGTTATTCTCGATCACATTAACTGGGAGGTGCGGCCTGGTGAAAAATGGTCCCTGTCCGGCCCCAATGGCGCGGGCAAATCCACCCTGCTGAGCCTGATCAATGCAGACAATCCGCAGGCTTATGCCAATGACATTTACCTGTTCGACAGAAAACGGGGAACCGGCGAAACAATTTGGGAGATCAAAAAGAAGACAGGTTATGTATCTCCTGAACTGCATTTATATTTTGACCAATCTATTAGCTGTTTTGATGTGGTAGCCTCCGGTTTGTTTGATACGATCGGCTTGTTCCGGGTGCTGAATGGGGAACAGGAAAAAAAGGTAAAAGGCTGGATGGATCTGCTGAAAGTAGGGCATCTGCGCAGCCGGCTACTGAGCCAGCTTTCGCTCAGCAGCCAGCGCCTGGTACTGCTAGCCCGCGCCCTGGTAAAAAATCCGCCGTTGCTGATCCTCGATGAGCCTTGCCAGGGACTGGATGATGACCAGGTCGTATTTTTCCGCTCTATCATCGATGAAATCTCGATCCGCAACAACAAGACCCTGATCTATGTATCCCATTACCCACACGAAATTCCTTCCTGTGTCGACAAGTTTATCCGGCTGGAGAACGGCCGGATGGTATAGCCAAATATTCTTATGGAGTTAAAAAATGCTGACACCTGGTCAGACTAATAACCGTATTTCTCCTTCCACAACCCTTTCAGGAACCGGCGCAGCTCTTCTTCACGGGCGTTTTTGCCCGGGTCATAGAATTTGGTACCGCTGATAGCTTCAGGAAGATACTCCTGGGGAGAGAAATTGTTTTCGTAGCTGTGCGAGTACTCATAGCCTTTGTGATAGTCGAGGCTTTTCATGAGCCTGGTGGGCGCATTGCGCAGGGCCAGGGGAACGGGCAGGTCGCCCTGCCGCCTTACGGCAGCCAACGCTTCATCGATGGCTACATACGAAGCATTGCTTTTGGCAGAAGAAGCCAGGTATGTAGCGCATTGCGAAAGTATGATCCTGGCTTCCGGATAGCCGATCTTGTTGACTGCTTCAAAAGCAGCGTTCGCCAGTACCAACGCCGTCGGGTTGGCATTGCCCACGTCTTCACTGGCCAGGATCACCATTCTCCGGGCAATAAATTTTACGTCTTCCCCTCCTTCAATCATTCTTGCCAGCCAGTACACTGCTGCATTCGGATCGCTGCCCCGGATGGACTTGATAAAAGCTGAGATAATATCATAGTGCTGTTCCCCTTTTTTATCATACAATGCAATGCGCTGCTGGGCTATTTCCACTACTTTTTTATCCGTAATAACTGCCGGATCGCCCAGGGCATCCGTGACCAGTTCCAGCAGGTTCAACAGCTTGCGGGCATCTCCGCCGGAAAGCGCCATCAGGGCGCTGGCCTCCTGCAACTCGATCTTCTTTTTTGATAAGACAACATCGGTTTCAAGGGCATGGCGCAGCAGGGACAGCAAGCTTTTTTCTTCCAAAGGTTTGAGTACATACACCTGGCAGCGCGACAGCAAAGCCGAGTTTACTTCAAAGGAAGGGTTTTCCGTTGTAGCGCCGATCAGGGTGATAATGCCTTTTTCAACAGCCCCCAGCAGGGCATCCTGCTGGCCCTTGTTAAACCGGTGGATCTCGTCGATAAAGAGAACGACTTTTTCCTGCGAGCGGGCTTCTTCAATTACTTCCCGCACTTCTTTCACCCCGCTGCTGATGGCGCTGAGGGTATAAAAAGGGACCTTCAGGGTGTGGGCAATGATATTGGCGATGGTCGTTTTACCCACGCCGGGCGGGCCCCATAAAATAATGGAGGGGATTTTTCCCTGCTCCAGGGCCGTGCGCAAAATGCTTCCCTTGCCGGTCAGGTGTTCCTGTCCGATCAGGTCATCAATATGCGTGGGACGCAGCCGTTCTGCCAACGGAACCGTTGCTGTTTTCATGCACCAAAGTTGCTGAAAAAAACGGGTTGGCAACAGCCTCTCTTACAACATTTATTGCACCCACTTCTGGAGAAAGTCCCGGATCTTGTCGAATGAACTGCTTAGCGTAGCGCCTGTCCATCCATGGCCTTCATTCGGATACAAAACCAGTTCGTTGGGTACGCCGGCACTTTGCAGCTTGTCGCGCAAGGCCTTTGCCTGGCGCGGGTTTACCAGCATGTCTTTTTCTCCCTGGAACAAGAGGGTAGGGCAAGATTCGGGCGTAACAAAATTGACCGGACTGGAAGCGCGGTAGTTGGCTGCATTGCTTTCCGGTGTTCCGCCCATCAGGAGCTGCAACAACAAGGGCACCTGCGGATGAACCGGATGTTCGTACATATCATTGATGTCGGAAGGACCAAAGAAAGAGACAATGGCTTTTATCTTTACCGGGTCTGTATACTTGTAGGCATGCAGCAGCGCCAGGTGCGCACCGGCGCTGGCTCCCAGCAGAACAAATTCTTTCGATACGGCGTAATCAGCCGATTTGCGTACAATAAATTCAACTGCTGCCTTTACATCATTTTCCTGCGCCGGAAACTGGTTGGTTGTGTAAGTGGCCAGGCGGTAATTGATGTTTATAAAAGCATAATCGGGCAAACGCTTCCTCATTGAATCAACATAACCGGTAAAGCTGCTTTTATCGCCCCCGGACCAACTGCCGCCGTGCAACAACAGCATTACTTTGGTGGAAGCACTAGTTCTGCCCGCAGGCAGGTATATATCCATCACTTGCCGCGCATCTGCGCCATACGCTACATTTAAATAAGTTGCTGCCGGAAGGAGTGCAGGCAGGGGCGCTGCTTTTCCTTGCGTGCAACTTGCTGAAAACAAATTTCCCATCATCGCTAACAACACAAAAAATTTCATGATTAAATAATCGGTTGGAACATGTAAAAATAGAACGGGAAAAGAAAATGAAATGTGAAGAATGTACCTTGCCGGCAGACCGACTTTTCTCTCAAATAGGTCGGCTTATTATCACGTTAAACAACTCACATGCAAACAATTCTTGGAGCAGGCGGCCCCATCGCCAACTCTCTGGCCGGTATTTTATCAAAGAAAGAAGAGCCGCTGCGGCTGGTAAGCCGGAGGCACCAGCCTGCTGTTGGAAATACCAGCTGGATGAAAGCTGATCTGCTGAACTGGGCTGAACTGCTGGCCGCGGCCAAAGGGTCTTCTATCATTTACATGTGCGCCGGTTTGCGCTACGACAAAAAAGTGTGGGCTGTGGAATGGCCTCAAATCACAGACAACTTAATACGGCTCGCCAAAGAAACCGGTGCCCGCCTGATCTTTTTTGACAATGTATATATGTACGGGCACACACAGGGTGCCATGACGGAAAAAACGCCTTACCATCCATCCAGTATAAAAGGTGAGATACGCGCCCGCACGGCAGAAAAACTGATGCAGGAAGGGGGAGCCGGTAGAATCAGCGTTGCCATTGCCAGGGCCGCTGACTTTTACGGAGCAGAAAGCATGAACAGTTTTGTAGATTCTATGGTGCTGGCAAAACTGGCCAAAGGTCAAAAAGCTTCCTGGCTGGGAAATGTAAATACAAAGCATTCAT
>JADCRZ010000108.1 GCA_015069695.1 Williamsia sp. | reverse complement strand
CTACGCAGCAATAACATTACCACATAAACATTACTCTACTAGAGATCTGGCCATCAATAGTAATTTATAAAGAAGAACCCCGGAGCATGTAGCTCCGGGGTTTTTGTCTTGAGCCAGGATTAAACGGATCCACGGATTACAGGATTTTTTGGTGCGCGTGTAGTAGGCTTTATTTTCTTCTTGTCATTCTGCCGGGGCGCTTCTTGCTCTTACACTTACACGATGCTTACGCGCCCCGTGCAGAATCTCTGTGGGGCGGGATAGTGCGATGATCTGCTGACCTCTTACTAAACAGAAACTGACCGCTCTACAGAGATCCTGTAAGGGCGCGCCATCTGCCTGCAAGCGCAAACTGAACTGCGCCCTTACAGGATGACAAAAAAATAAATGGTATGATCCACCTTCAACCTCCAATCCTGTAATCCGTGGATCCGTGAAATCCTGGTCCAAGACAAAAAAATCCTTGAGCGAGAAACTAATTGAAACCACCCCGCACCCGATCCCCTCCATGCCCAAAATCCTGTAAATCCCAGTTCAGACAATCCCGGTTCATACCATACCCCTCCGGAAGATTGCAATTCCTTCATCGCGGGATCAATTAAAGTCTGATATACGCTGGTAAAAGACGGTCGCATAGCCAGATGCCGTTCTCTTCCTTGTAGAAGGAGATTCCCTCATCGTAGGCTTGCCGGGCCAGGATGGTAAGGATGCTTATGTTGCTGCCTTTTCTGCGGCTCGCGACGATTTTTGCGGTGGCGGTATCGGTTGAGAGATGTACATACTGTCTGCTCATCGGTAACAAACCCTGTGTCATGATCTCATTGACACTTTCTGCACTTGTTCCGTGATAGAGTACATCAGGCGGTGCTTGTGGCTGTTTGATTATTTTCTCCTCAGTAGAATGGCCATAGTAAGCTCTGATCCTGCCATCCAGGATCTGGAATCTTTTCTTTTCTGATTTTTCTACGACAGAAACAATGTCTTCTGCTCGCAGGTTTCTCCAGCCCCTGGCGCGGAGTCCGTTGATCAGTTGGGAAAGATCAACCCAGCCTTCTTTGTCGAGCGCAATGTTATATGACTGGGGCTCATGTCGAAGGGCGTGGGAGAGGGTTTTGCTAAGTCTGATTTGGTCTGTATGCATGGGTGGATGAGCTTGTTTCGCAAGGAAAGAAAAGAACTTGTAAACTTAATAAAAGTTGCTTTTGATGCTGTCTTTTTTACAATTTTACTTCCCCCTTTCAAACCTGCCAGTGAATGGCATGCCTGAAGTACAAGCTGGCTGATGGCGCTGGGGAAAGAACTGTAAAGGTTTGTTGTTTTCACCCTGTGTACTGCCCTGTACCTGTTGCAATTTTATCACTGTACAGAGGAGGTAAAACCAAATCGGTTCAGGGTAGGGTGAAATGAAGACTATTGCCTGCAATGCCTACAAAGGCTATTTTTGCGGCGCATGGGACAGAAAAAATTACTCCGTTTTGAGGCGATCAAGTCTTTCCCCAATGTGCTGCAATACCCGGAAGGGATGGCAGGCAACTGGAAATCTTTTTTTCACAACGACCATCCGATCACCGTCGAACTGGCCTGTGGAAAGGGAGAATATACCGTAGCGCTGGCCCGCATGTATCCGGAGCGGAACTTTATCGGCATCGATCTGAAAGGCAACCGCTTGTATATCGGTGCCAAAACATGCCTGGAACAATCTATTTCCAACGCGGCGTTTGTGCGGTCGCAGATCGACAAGCTCGGGAATTATTTCAGCAGGGAGGAGGTGAGCGAAATATGGATCACATTTCCTGATCCGCAGCTGAGAAAATCAAAACTCAGGAAACGGCTCACCCATCCCAGGTTCTTGCGGCTCTACCAGCATTGCCTGGTTCCGCAGGGGATGATCCACCTGAAAACAGATTCTCCTGATCTCTACGATTTTACCAAGCAGGTGATCCAACTGTATGACCTGGTGTTGCATGAAGAAACTGCTGACCTGTATGCGTCGCAGGAGATAGTGCCGGAGCTGAAGATCAAGACGCATTACGAGGGACTGAACATTTCGCAAAGCAATAAAATATATTACCTGCGGTTTTCCTTGCCCATGTCTCCCTTGCCAGACAAGGACGAGCAGCTGCACGATCTGGTAAAAGGCTATGAAAACATTGGTTGAAGGAAGAGATTTTTATTACAACGAACAGGGACTGATGGTATTTACCCGTGCGTATCACTTGGAACGCGGATCTTGTTGCGGCAATGGATGCAAGCATTGCCCTTTTGATTACGTGAACGTAAAGGAACCCCTCAGAAAACTGCTCCAAAAGAAAAAGAAAGCAGATGAAAAAAGCTAAACCCCCCCTGCCGCCCAAACTGCCTTCCGTAAAGCCTGGTGGCAAACGGGAGGAATCTTTTTTTGAGCAAGTGTATGCGATCGCCCGGCAGATACCCTATGGAAGGGTCACCTCATACGGCGCCATTGCTGCTGCCCTCGGCACCAAGTTATCTGCCCGCATGGTAGGCTGGGCCATGAACGGGTCGCACCTGGCTGATCCGCCTGTACCTGCCCACCGGGTGGTAAACAGGAACGGTATGCTGAGTGGCCGCCATCATTTTGAAACGCCCGACCAGATGCAGCAACTCCTGGAAGAAGAAGGCGTGGTGGTGGAGAACGATGCTGTGAAAGAATTCAAAACCTTGTTCTGGGATCCGGCAGGAGAAACGGTCTAATCAGATTTGGATATGCCACTTGATAGCATACCGGCATGGTCAAGTTTATACAAATACTTCCCTCAGCCCAACTCCGGCAATTCTCCCAGCACTTCTATTCCGCTTTGGCTGCGCTGCCAGCCCGCTACATAACTTCCATTGGTGATCACCAGAAAGCTGACCGGGATAGAAAGATTGTAACGCAGCAGCTGCTCCAGCACTTTTTCATTGAGTGGTACGGTCATGGCCTTGCATTCTACCATCATCCATGGCTGGTGCAATGAATTGTAGACCAAAATGTCAAAACGTTTTGTGAGCTCGCCCAAGGTAATTTCTTTTTCCACGGCAATCAGAGAAGAGGGATACCGCTTTACCTGGATCAGGTATTGAAGAAAATTCTGCCTCACCCATTCTTCCGGTGTGAGCCTTGTCCAGCGTTTCCTTGTCTCGTCAAAGATAGATTCTTTGCCTTCCCTATTTTTAATCCTGAAGGGATAAGCCGGGTACGCTATTTTAATCATGGGAAACAATTTGCTAAATTAGCGCAATTAGCTATTGAGCGTGTGGCTCCCAAACTCGTTACATGAAGACAAAAGAAGAGATCGTACAGAACTGGTTACCCCGGTATACAGGGCAGAAACTGGAAAATTTTGGCCAATACATCCTGCTGACCAATTTCAGCCATTACATTCACCTGTTTGCAGGCTGGAATGATGTGCCGGTTATCGGAATGGATAAACCCATGCAGTGTGCCACGGCAGACAATATTTCTATTATCAATTTCGGGATGGGCAGTCCAACAGCAGCGACTGTGATGGATTTGCTGACTGCCATCTCACCAAAGGCCGTGTTATTTCTGGGTAAGTGTGGCGGACTGAAAAAAAGAAACAAGCTGGGTGATCTGATCCTGCCCATTGCCGCTATCCGGGGAGAAGGGACTTCCAACGACTATTTCCCGCCCGAGGTACCGGCGCTTCCTGCCTTTGCCCTGCAAAAAGCCGTCTCCACTACCATCCGTGATCATGGCGTCGACTACTGGACGGGAACGGTATATACCACCAACCGGCGGATCTGGGAACACGACGAGGTATTTAAAGCTTATCTCCAACGCATCCGCGCTTATGCCATCGATATGGAGACCGCCACTATTTTTTCTGTTGGCTTCTACAACAAAATCCCCACCGGCGCCCTGCTCCTGGTAAGCGATTCACCCATGGTCCCCGAAGGCGTCAAAACAGAAGAAAGCGACAAAAAAGTAACCGGCGACTTCGTCGAAAGACACGTCCGCATCGGCGTAGACTCCCTCAAACAACTCATCAACGGCTCCCTGACAGTAAGGCATCTGAAGTTCTAATACCCCCCCGTCTTTCTTCCCCATGCCTGGCATCTATTAGCCAGGTAATCCTTCGTATAGGATCAGGTATATTTTAATTCTCAGGCGCGTCTGCGTAGTAATTGTCTGAACCAGGATTACACGGATCCACGGATTGCGAGATCGGATGCTGATGTTGGCAGGCTTACTTGTGGCGTTCTTGCAACGCCTGTCTTGAACCTTGATTCCAGGGATTTTAGGATAGAGAGGATTGGGGGCTGGGCTGAAGGCCTTACTAGTAGCGGGGTTTATGCATGTCACATCTTGAACCCACCCCGGCCCCTGCCGGGAGGGGATACGTCTTTGGCCCGCTGCATTCGATGGCTCTGCCTGTATTCTCTGTACCCTCAGTCCGGTTATTTTTTTGTCTTGAACCAGGATTACACGGATGAGGGGATTGCAGGATTTTTTGGGATACAAGTGGATCAGGCTACTCTTTCCTTTATCATCCTTTTCTTTTGTCATTCCGCCGGGGCGCTACTTGCTGTTGCACGTGCGGTATGCTTGCGCGCCCCGTGCAGAATCTCTGCGGGGCAAGATGGTGCGATGATCTGTCACTGTCTTACTAAACAGCAACTGACTGCTCCGCGGAGATCCTGTAAGGGCGCAGCATCATCCTGCAAGTGCAACCTTCACTGCGCCCTTACAGGATGACAAAAAGTTGAAGGAAGATGACAAAAAAAGGGGATATTCCTTCTCCGCCCTCCTCCTCAT
>JADCRZ010000107.1 GCA_015069695.1 Williamsia sp. | reverse complement strand
GGAAACTGATTTATGAGCTTGAACGAAACATCGGCCTCCGCTTCGCCTGCAACAACATCAACAGTATGTCCTTCATCAACAAGCTGACCGGCAAGCGAAACGATAAACGCTTCGATACCGCTGTTATAAGGCTCTTTGAGTGAAATACTGGGTCCGGATACAAGTAAAATATTCAAAATATAAATAGCGCTACAGGCTTTTCGTTTGGTGCCGTACAAAGGTAGGCAGATTCAGTTGACTTGCTGTTGTATAATACTAAGTAAATCTATGCGATGAAGGCACAACTGCAACAGACTCGTCGTATTCAATTGCCATTTTTCTGCCTATGTCAACGAAACGAAAAGCTACAGCGTATCATATTTGTTAGGTGTTGAAAGGGGTATGCAGCTAATACCGGACAGCTTGCAGAGACAGTTGATAAACCGGTTATTTTACGGAATTTTAAGATTAGCGTTAAGAAGATAATATAAAAAGTAAACCAATAATTTTTACACAAAAAAATTTGAAGGTAAAACGAATGTGCAAGGCAAAAGCTTTGCTATACTATGGTAAAAATTTAATACCAATTAATTTAGCAAATGAGAGTCATTTTATGAGTTTGGACACTATATTTGCGGCGGGATAACATTCGCTCAAAAGTATAAATGAAACTAATGGTTGTGTAATTTTCTAACCATAAAAGCGAATGAAACCGGGTCTATATAAAGCCTGCACTACAGAAGGATAGCAATCAAAACGCCTCTTGTTTATTAATTGCCGCTATCCGAAATCAGTATTTCCTGAATCATCGCTGTGTAAATATGCGAAAGAAGCAACAGGCTTCGGTAAATCAGGCCTGATGTCAGAGACGTGCCGCCAAAAAAGCTAATCAGAGACCATCAGATAGGTTAGATACTATCTTTTACAAGAGATAAAATTTTATTAGAAAACGGATTGCAGTTCATGATCAGGAATAGGTTGTTGGTTGAGAATGAAAACCAGCAGAATTATGATAAGATATTTAGAATTAAAAGATGGGAAATATGAATTTCGAAAAGGAAAAAGCCATTGCGTTTGTCCGGTTTTATTATCGCTTGGTAAGTAAAAGCAGAGGCGACTAATTGTTTTAAAAGTAACAGGTAGATAGATTTTGATCCTCAATTCGGTTGGCTGATAATTGCGATAGCGTAAATGTCAGAAAGAATAAACGCTCGTTTCTAAATATCAACATCTCAGGTTAATAAGGGAAATTAACTGAATGTTTCATCCTCACGTAAGTTAAAAGCAACTATCTCAATAGTCTTTCTTTTATTACCTGTTAAACATCATTACAAAATACATCCAGACAATTTGAACCTGCCGGTATAAATACTTCTGCCTGTCAGAATGCATTGATGCTGTGCCAGAATCCAGATAATAACTACCTATGAACAGAATTTTTATCATTGCCATATCTCTGATTTTTATTGCCGTATTACCGGTTTGCGCACAGAACCGAACGATTAGCGGAACTGTAACCACCGATGAAGAACCGGCTGCTGTAAGTGGCGCTACAGTGCTTGTAAAAGGAACAAAAACCGGAGCCCTAACTGACCTCAACGGAAACTACAGCTTAGCGATACCTGCCACAGCCACAACGCTTGTATTTTCTGCCGTTGGTATGCAAACGCTTGAAGAACCTATCAACGGGCGGACGGTTATCAATGTTCGGCTCACCAAGTCTATAAAAGAACTCGATTCCGTTGTCATAACAGCCTTGGGGACCCGCGCGAAGCGCGACCAGTTTGCATCATCTGTTGTAGTGGTAGGAGGAAGCGCTATCGCCGGAAGCGGCGAAACCGGTTTGCTTACCGGCTTAAGCGGTAAAGCATCCGGCGTTCTCATTACCCGCAACGGAGGCGACCCGGGTGCGGGCGCTTATATCCAGATTCGCGGTCAGAACACCATCACCGGCAACATACAGCCCCTGTTTGTGGTAGATGGCATACCCGTGAGCAATGCAAGCGACAACCTCGGCACGGCTGCCGGAAACGGCATCGTTCAGCAATCCCGCATCAATGACATCAACCCGGAAGACATTGAGCGGGTAGAAGTGCTGAAAGGTGCATCTGCCGCGGCTTTGTGGGGCACGCGGGCTGCCAACGGCGTCATTATCATTACCACAAAAAGAGGAAGAAACACGAACGGGAAAGTCAATATCAGTTTTGTCTCAACAGTTTCTTTCGACCGTGTCAATAAAATGCCGCCATTGCAGCACACGTATGGGCAAGGGTCGGGCGGCCTGTATGCGCAGGGGAACCGCAGTACTTTCGGAGACCTGATAGCAGACCGCGCAGGCGGAGAGGATACCTACATTACCGACCCAACAGCGCCGGGCTATGACGGATATGTTACCTTCCCGGATGGCACACAACGCTATGCCATTGCGCCGGGCACAACAGCCAACCCGCATGGCGGAAAGAACAGCCGCGATGTATACGACCACACGAAAGATGCTTTTCAAACGGGTCATTTTACTGATAATAACATAGCTGTCAGCGGCGGAAACGAACGTTCCGATTTCAGGCTTAGCTATGGCAACCTCACACAGGATGGTGTGATAAAGGCATACAGCCAATACAAGCGGAATACAGTGAGGCTAAATACATCGAGCCGGCTTACCGACTGGCTGCGGGCATCTGCAAATGTTTCCTACATCAAAATTTCATCGTCAAGGGTTCAGGAAGGCGATAATGTGGATGGAGTGATGCTGGGCAGCCTGCGCACACCGCCCGATTTCAACAATGCGTATTATACCGGCACTTATACCAACCCGGCAGGGCAGGTGTTCAACAATGCCCATGTCTCGTACCGCAACCCGCTGGGTAAAGACCTGAGCACCATTTATTCAAACCCGGTATGGAACATTAACAACAACCGAAATGAAAGCGATGTGGACAGGTTGCTGGGCGATGTTCAGTTAGACATTACTCCCTTATCGTGGCTAACTTTTACTGGGCGTACCGGCATCGACAATTTTACCGATAACCGCCTAGAGCGGTTTGCGCGCAATTCTGCGCTGCAGCCAAATGGTTACCTGTCGAAAAACTGGGTTACAGAAAAGCAATTCAATACAGATGCCTTTGCTACCGCTACAAAAACGCTTGGCAAAGATTTTCGCGGCTTTGTGCTGGTGGGCGTTAATTATAACAGTCGTCGTCGTGCCACTTTACAGGATGCCATCACCAACCTGATTGTACCAACGGCTCCTGATATTCTTACCAATGCTCTCAACTCAAACCTGACGGCGGGTAACTACAACTCACTGATCCGGACGTTTGCTTACTATGCGCAGGTTGACCTGCAGGCGTACAATATGCTGTTTCTGACGCTGACGGGACGCGATGAGAATGCCTCCACTTTTGGTGCGAAAGCCGGCAACAGCTTCTTCTTTCCCTCGGCTGCGCTTGCCTGGCAGTTTACACGCCTGCCGGCATTAGAGGGCAATTCCGTTCTGAGCTTTGGTAAGCTGCGACTCACGTGGGGACAGGTAGGCATTCAGCCGCAACCTTACCTGAACTTCACCACATTTGGTCCGGCTGTGTATAGTGATGCTTACACACGTGGACTGTCCTCAACGAGTGCTTTGTATAGCGGCGGGTATGTACGGAGTACGGTGTTGGGTAATGACCAACTTCGTCCGGAACGGAAAACTGAATCGGAAGTGGGTATCGATTTACGTTTTTTCAAAAACCGTTTTACTCTGTCGGCGACAGCTTATCAAAACACTACGCGCGATGTCATCCTGTCTCTGAACGTGCCGAGCGCAACAGGTTTTACCATCCGCAATACCAATGCCGCCAAGCTTTCAAATAAAGGACTCGAAGTAGAAGCTGGCGCAGATATCTTTTCGAAAGAAACATTTAAGTGGAACCTGTCCGCTAATTTTTCAGCGAACCGAAGCAAGGTGGTTTCCCTTGCCGGAGCTTCGGTGTATGTGCTGCCCGACAGCTATATGGAAAATGCATCACTGATACCGGGACAGCCGTTCGGTGTTTTCTATTCAACCGATTTTCAGAAGGATAAGTCAGGAAAATACATCCTGGATGCAAACGGGTTTCCACTGGGTGGAATCAGCAATGAAATCATTGGCGACCCGAACCCGAAATGGCGCGGCGGATTGGGAAGTACTTTCTCATGGAAAGGACTTTCTTTATATGCTTTATTCGACCGGGTTGCGGGTAATGATTTCTTCAACGGCACGCGGGGTTCCCTGTATAGTTTCGGAGTACATCAGGATCAGGGATATACCGTGATAGCACCAGCAGGCGGACTGAAAGATGTGAACGGCAATACCATTGCTGCAGGCACTTCCTTCCAGGGACAAATCCGGGATTTTGGCGGCGGACCGGTTGCCATTACGCAGGCATGGTGGCAGGGGCGTGGCTCCGCATCTACTTCGGCTTCTTACAAGCAGTTTGTGGAAGATGCGAGCGTGAGCCGGCTGCGCGAGCTTACCTTGACGTATGGATTCAGTGGCGACCGGTTTAAAAAGAAAACCCGTCTTTCTTCCATCGACATCAGTGTTACCGGACGCAACCTGGTGCTGTGGACAAAGTATAGCGGTACCGATCCGGAAGTGAACATTACCGGCGCAGGTCTGTCGCGCGGGCAGGACTGGTTTACCAATCCCAATACACGTTCCGTCTTGTTTTCTGTTCGCATTATGTATTAATCCAAAACCAAACAACAAATCATGAAGAAATTAGTCATTTGTCAACTGTGTATAGCCATCCTTATCGGTAACCTATCAGGCGGATGCCGCCGTGTTTTTGATGATGCGGCTATTGAGAATAATCCCAATGCCGTTACCAATGTGGACGTTACCACTTTGCTGGCAGGCACCATATTAGGCACTGCCTTTTTGCACGAGGAAACAGACGCCCGCATTGCTTCGCTTTGGTCTGGCGAACTGAATGGTCTGTCGCGTGCGCACCTGGGTTTTGCGCAGTACATTGTTTCTTCCCAAACCTTTAGCTGGAAAACGATGTACCCGGTTGCCGGGCAAGCGCGGCTGGTACAAACAAAAGCCGATGCCGTAGGAGATAAATGGACAAAAGGAGTCGGGCAGGTTCTGGAAGTGTTGGTAATTGCCAAAGCTACCGACCTGTATGGTGATGTTCCATATAGCCAGGCATTCGATGAAACGGCATACCCGACACCGGTGTTTGACAGGCAGGAGGACATATATG
>JADCRZ010000106.1 GCA_015069695.1 Williamsia sp. | reverse complement strand
CTCATACCCACGCTTGCCTATGCCATCCTGTTCTTTGGTGAAACCTTCCCGAAGGCACACGTGGCAGAAGCTACCTCGTTCAGGGAAAACTTCCGCGCCATGCTTACGCCGGTTTATATCTTTCTGTTTTGCTGCATGGCATTAACCGCCATTTCGGAGTTTGGACCCAGCCAGTGGGTAAGCATAGTATTGGGAGCCAGCGGTGCCAATGCCATGCTCATCCTCGCGCTTACCAATGGCATCTCTGCCGTGGGCAGGTTCTTTGCCGGTCCGGTGGTGGGGCGGCTGGGGCAAACAGGCGTGTTGCTGACGGGAGCCATACTTGCCACCATCGGTATCTATTTATTCAGCACCGTAACGGGACCCATGGCGTATGTAGCAGCCATTGTGTATGCGCTTGGCATTTGTTATTTCTGGCCAGTCATGATTGGCTCAGTGGCATACAGGGTGCCCCGCAGCAGTGCACTGGGTATGTCCATCGTGGGTGGCGTGGGCATGTTTTCCACATCTATCTTTCAGCCCATCATTGGTGGGTGGATTGATGGCGCCCGCGTGGAAAACAGTGCCAGAGGTCTCACCGGAACGGCGCTGGAGCTGGCAACAGGGCAGCAATCCTTGCTGAAAATGATGACCTTCCCGGCTATCCTCATCGTGTTGTTTGTTGTCTTTTTTATCTGGCAGAAGAACACCAAAGCCGCCGCAACCGAAAGCGACATGACGATGGCGGTGCATTAATGGGGCAGACAATTGGATTTTCTGCACCCTGGCAGGGTAGTAATCCCTCACTCACCGTAGCTTATTGCAACCAATAAGTTCGCGGGCATGCCGTTAATCGCATCTATGGGCGACTTCTGATGAAGCTTAGGGCTACATCAGAAGTCTCACTGATTGGAGTACCGGCATCCTTTATAGCTACTTCATATCTACTCCATATCTTCGTCATACTTACTTCATTAGAGTTCATTAAAATTGTGGGCCAACCGTATCGTTGTTGTAAAGTCAATCTCACTCCCTGCTTACTTTCAGCCAACCCCATGTAACTCCCCTTTTAAGCCCATCTTCGGGTCTGTTGACAGATAAACAAACAGCGCATTTTCCCGACATATTTGCATGAGCCCATCTTTCTCTTTCTAGTTAGGTCGGGTTAGCTCACCGTTCTGGCAGCATCTCTCATCAATGTATGTAACCCATATAGCTACCAATATCAGTAGATTCGCCCCCTGTAAAACCTGCCATTCACCATGCAACGAAGCTTTTTGTTATTACTCCTTTTCTTCTCATTAAGCGCTGTATCAGCTACTGCACAACCTGTACACGAGCCGATGACAAAGCCCGAATGGATAGCGCCCTTTCCACCCTTTCGCATAGCCGGCAACCTCTACTATGTAGGCACGCAGGATTTAGGTTGTTACCTCATTACCACCAGCAGTGGCTATATCCTAATCAACACCGGGCTTGCCGCTTCTGCCCCGCAGATATTCAACAACATCCGCGCCCTCGGGTTCGATTCTTCCCGCATCAAAATACTCCTCACCACACAAGCCCACTACGACCATGTAGGCGCTATGGCGGAGATAAAAAAGAAAACCGGTGCGCGCTTGCTCGCTGATGCCGCTGATGCCCCGGTACTGAAAAGTGGCGGCACCAACGATTATGAAATGGGCGGGAAAGGCGCGCTGTTTGTGCCCGTGGCTCCGGATAGATTACTGCATGATAAGGACACCATACACCTCGGCGACGCAACCCTTACCATGCTCCATCATCCCGGGCATACCAAAGGCTCGTGCAGCTATTTGTTTACTACAAAAGACAGCAGCCGCAGCTACCGCGTGCTGATTGCGAATATGCCTACCATTATTGTAGACCGGGCTTTTAAAGAGGTAAAAGAGTACCCGCAGATAGCGGCAGATTACGCCTATACATTACACGCCATGAAGGGTTTATCTTTTGATATCTGGGTGGCTTCCCACGCCAGCCAGTTTCAGTTATCTGATAAACAGAAAGTGGGAGATGCTTACCATCCTCAGGCTTTCAGCGACCGTGCAGAATATGATCAAGAACTTGCAGAGCTGCAGGCAGAGTATGTTGAGAAGATGACAAAGGAAAAACGGTGAGGATTGATGTTTTTACAGAGAAAGTTTTATACTGATTCCTCATTACGCAATATCTTCTCATAAGCCCTTCTCGGCGAGCTGCGGAAATACACTTCGCCACAATACACATAGCCTAATTTTTCAAAAGTTCGCATCATGGCAGGGTTGTCGAAATTGGCATCAACCTTTATGCTGTAAATAGCGTGACTGCGGGCAAAGTCTTCAATAAAACGGAAGATGACGCCTGCCAATCCTTTTCCTACATACGCATCTGACAATGCCACGCGATGCACTACCACAAAATCGGCATTAGTGAGCCACTCACCTTCAATGGCAGCATACGAAGGTTCGTCGTTAATGAGTACAGCGGCGTAGCCGATAACAATATCATTATCGGTTAACACATATCCGATTCCTTTTTCAATATCGCTTTGCACCACGGCAGGGTTGGGATAGCCGTCCTGCCATTGTTTACTGCCATCCCCTTTGCGGCGCGCAATGGCAGATTGTAAAATGGTCCAGATGGCGGGTGCATCGGCAGCCGCCGCCCGGCGGAAATCATAACTCAAAGTCAAGTGTTTTTAGGGACGAAGGTAATCTGTATAGACTACCGGCCGATGAAGACTGCCTTGTATGGTTTGCCTAACTTGTAACCCTCTTTCCCGGTCTTCATTAGCGTACTCCATAGAAAGCGTCAGCCCTTGCCTTATCCGGCATCAGCTTTCCATTCACCCATTTTACGGGCACTACTGCCGGGCGGCAGGTAACGGGATACAGCCTGCCTATAACGCCACGCGGATTGAAGAAGGTAGACGACCAATAATTGCCTTTGGCGTCCTGGAAAATATTATTGTGCCCGCCACTCATGATGGCAGGATAGCGCCCGCTGTAAGGTCCGTAAATACTGTCGGCTTCTGCTACCACCACATCGTAGCTGTGCACTTTCTTGTTATCGGTTTTTGGGTCATTCATTACAAAGGTGTACGTACCATCGTCTTTAGGCACCGACCATACCGTTTGCAGCAATTGATATTTACCATTGTATTTGGTAAGATAAACGCCCTCGATGTACGGCTCAGGGTTGTATGGCTTTTCAGCAAACCGGCGAAAAGGTTCTGCCAACCCTGATAAGTCGGGCTTCATCTTCGCAATGAAATGATTGTGCCCCACCACGTATACATCGCCATTGTCGTCTTCAAATAAGCTGGCATCTATGGTTGGGAAAATTGGCGCTGTATCGTTCCCGGAGAGGTTGGTATACGGTCCTTCCGGCTTGCCACTAGTGCTTTGGAGAACAAACGAACCGCCGCCTCCGTTCAGGCAAGCCACCATCAGCCATTTCCGTTTCGATTTTATATAATGTATCTCCGGCGCCCACACAGCGCGGTAAAAGGAATCCAGCGGATCGCCGTTGACAGAAACGGCACCGGCAGGCACCGGCTTGCCCCGTTTTTGCCAGTCAGCTGCGTCTTTATCAAACGACCAGACAAGCCCGGCAGGCTTCCATGTTTTCATGTCTTTCGATTTCCACAGGTAAATGCCATCACTGTAATCCCAGCAATGCGGGTTGCCTTTAGGAAAGATCCGGCCGGGCGTAGCGGTTGTGCCGGTGAGGTAATAATAACCGTCGGGCGCATAGGTGATAAAGGCATCGCGCATCCAGTAATCCAGTATGGGCTTTACCGACGAAGGAACCGTAACCGAGCTATCGCCCACCGGCGCTACGGGGCTGCTGTATTGCATTGCAGAATCTTTCTGCGCGAAAGAACAAAAGGAAAAGCAGGTGCAGGCAACGATAAGGCAAAGGGAGCTTCGCAAGTTTTTCATAGAAAATAAATGGACCGAATAAAAACCGAATATAGGTATTGTATGCGCCAACCGGTCGCATCCGGTCAATCCGAATGGGAAAAGCTCATATAATCATACAGTTAATCAGCCGGAAAACATACAAGACCAATAGGCATTTCGCCCCCTTGACAAAAGCAAAATTTACCGCTCGTCAGGGTAATGAGAAAGTATTCTTTGAATCAGAGATTTCATATCAATCTCTATGCGTTCCAGCTTCTGTGCGCAGGGTGGCACTTCGTTATCTTCATTCCGGTACCATCCCTCCCATTGTCCTTTTTCTTTCACCACATCTGTAAGCGATTGCCTGATTCGCGCAGTGACCGCCTGTATGTACAGATCGGCAGCGGGGTTATCGCTTCGCAATTGCGCCTGCAGGGTTTCGTGTTCGTGGTTGATGCGGCGCAGCTCCAGCATGTGCATCAGCTGAATGGAGAAAAGCTTAAGCGCTCTTTTCTGCTTTGGGGTAAGGGTGCGGGGCTTTGCATCGAGCACGCAGATGGTACCCAGTGCATAGCCATGCATATTGGTGAGCGGCATACCGGCATAAAAGGCCAGGTGAGGCTCGCCGGCTACAAAAGGATGCATTTGAAACCGGGCATCTTTACTGAAATCTTCCACTACCATCAGCTCGTCCGGCTGCTGGATGGCATAATGACAAAATGCATGTATACGTGGTGTTTCCGACACGTCTACCCCCACGGAAGATTTCATCCATTGCCGGTGCGCATCAATAAATGTGATAAATGCCAGCGGCGTATCGCAAATATGGGCAGCCAGGCGGGCAATGTCGTTGTACTCTTCTTCAGAGGCCGTGTCAAGGATATTATACTGCTGTAATTGCGCCAGCCGGTTGCTTTCGTGTTTTTCTGAGAACTGATACTGGTTTCTCATTTTTTAAGTTGTTTTTAGCCTCCTCTTCTTTGCACACTGGTCAGGAAGAAAAGGAGGTTATGTTTTAAAAGCGTTGATTTCAGAGAAAACGGGAATAAAAATAAGGAAGACTGCCAAATTCTGCAACCCCTTACCAGTAAGGATTTGGGCAGATTTCAGTTCTATCGAAAGCTTTACTTACACGTTATTATTAATTGCATACCTTTTTTACCTCTACAAGCTGCGCCTGGTCTGATGTATGATGTATGATGTTTTTTTGTAGAAAAAAAACCTAGCATCATTGGCGGAAAAACAACAAGCTTCGTTTTTAATTTTTAGAGATTTTTATCGAAAATCCAATGCCATAAAGCGTTTGCGGGAAAAGCAGTTCGGTTTATTCAACTTTTTTAATAAAGAAAAACTGGTAGAAGCTTTTTCGTACGGCTTTCTTATTCCAACCCGTGATGGATATGTAAAGAGTACAATTTCAGGAAACATTCCTTTTTAAAACGCTTTACATTTATCCAAAAATATTATGAAAAAAGAAACCGCCAAAATGATTGTGCAATCCATGATTACCCTGTCCAGCGCCGCCCTGGGGCTTG
>JADCRZ010000105.1 GCA_015069695.1 Williamsia sp. | reverse complement strand
GGTTATTGTCCGAGCGCGAGACGCTGCGCAGGTAACCTTCCGTGACCAGGCTTCGTGTGACGATGCTCGAAGGCCGGATGATTCTTTGCATGGCCCTGCAGTGGAAATAATAAGGATAGTTCTCCATGCTTACCTCGATGCTGTCTACCTCGACCTGCTGGCTGATGTTGCCGGAAATCAGACTTGAGTAGTATCCGTTCTCCTTCAGGGCATCGTACTGCTCTTTGGCGGAGCCGTCAGCCAGGTAAAGCGCTTTGGTGATGTTGGACTGGATTACTTTTTCATCCGGGTCAAGGGTGAAGAAGTAGTGGTGGAACATCCGCACGTGATCGCGGGCTTCAACAGGGATGTTATCTTTCCTGTCGGCTGCATAAGCTTCCAGCGCCTTGCCGTTAGCCAGGATAAATATCTTCTGCCCTGCCAGCGATACCATGCGGTAGCTCAGGTAAAGTGAGTAAGCGCTCACGGCTACACTTGCCAGGATCACAATGAAGGAGATCATACGCACATACCGGAATGCGGTATCAATATTTTTCATCTGCTGAAACATAACTTGAATGGTTTAGTATAGTTCAGGAATTTCCTTTGAGCTTGTCATAGAGGTACGCACCTGTTTTACCGGCCTGCCGGCCGGCTTCGGCCGATGTTCCCGCTCCAGGATGGGAACCGCTGTAGCCTTCCCGGAAGTAACCGGCCGACTGGCCGACGTTTGCCAGTCCTTCGCCCATCCTGGCCGCAGCACTGCCAAAAGCACTTGCCGTCATCGAACCGGTCGAGCCGCCTGCCTGGATCACACTGCTGCTGCCGCCGGAAAACATGGATGAAACCCGGTACAACAGCGCATTCCCACCACCGGCATGAACAATATAATTGGCGATGCTCGGAACGGTGAAGTAGCCCACAATACCGATGAGCATGAAAACCAGATAGGCCGTATCGGTGGAACTGAAAAAGGTATCGCCCGCACTTTGCACCTGCGAGATGTCTACTTTCAGCATGTTCTCCTGTATCTTGGCGATGATGCTGCCGAAGATATTCGCCACCGGCAGCCAGAGGAAGATATTGATATAACGGGCCAGCCAGACGGTGAGGGTATGCTGGAAGCCGTCGAAAACGGACAGCCCGAACACCAGCGGACCCAGGATCGCCAGCACCAGCAGGTTGAAGGTGCGCATCGTATTGATGCACAGTGCCGCTGCTTCGTACAGCACTTTGAGTATCTCGCTCATCCATTCCTTGATCGAGTTGCGGAAATTGTAGGAAGCCTTAGCCATCGAGAACTTGACGTCGTTGCCAACGCTTTCGATCCAGCCTTCGCTATCACCTGTTTTATCATCCGGGTGCGTGTACTTGCACCACTTGTCCCGGTCGCCACTGCCGGTCTCACCCACATACATCTGCCAGGCGGCTGTTTTTTTGATGGCGTCTTCTTTTTGCTTGAGCAGCACGGCGATCGCTTTGTCTGAATCCGTTACCATGGCGGCCGTAGCTGTTACAGTGGGCTTCATCACGCCGTTGATCATAGCGATCACGGAAGGAAAGATCATCACCGCAAAACCAATCACAAAAGGCCGGAACAGGGGGTAAAAGTCCACCGGCTCCGCGTTGGCAATGTGTCGCCATACCCTGGCTGCGATGTACCAGGTGGCGGCAAAGCCGGCGATGCCCCTGCCCACGCCGATCAGCCGGCTGCAGAGGGGCAGCATGTCTTCATAGAGCTGGTCGAGTACAGCCTGCAGGCTGTGGATGCTGTCTGCGGTGCTCTGGGCATGCAGCCAGGAGGGCAAAAAGATTCCTGTAGCTATCCAGCAGACAGCTTTTACACTCGTCTTGTTCATATATGACTGGTTTATTTTAGATCATAGAGTTCCCGTGAGCTGTTTACATCATGCTGTTCCCCTTTGCGCTGAAGGGCAAGCAGCTTTGCCTGGTTGTTGAAACTTCGCAGGAATGAAAGCTGGTCTTCCATGCCGGAGAATATCTTGTCGATAGCCGAAAGCCTTTCATCGTCGCTCATACGCAGCTTGCCGGCCGTGATCACCATAAACAGGGCATCGAGGTTTTGCAGGCTTCTGCTAAAAAGACTGTTATATACCCCGCCCATGTAATTAAGTTCTTCGGCTGTGAAATGACCGCTTTGTTTGAAATAACTAAAGGCACTTTTATACTCTTTTACCAGGCTCAGCTGGTACTGCACGATATCAGCAACCCTTTTGTATTTAGCTACTCCGGGGCTTACAGCCAGCAGGCCGTCGAGAAAAGTTTTATGCAGACTGAAATTTCCTTGCGAAATATCCCGGATCGTCCCATAGCCCTTGCTTACGATCTGGTAACCCTGATAGAGCTCATTCAGGATTTTTTTGAGCTGTGCAAGCTTGATCACGTCCAGGATCAACTGCTGGGCTTCCTGTGACTGTGCCTTAGCACCCAGCGGTATTCCTGGCAACACAGCCAGCGACAGGATCACTACTATTTTTCGCCACTTCATACACTTTGTTTTTAAGGTATCCCATGAATTTTTCTTGCATCATTTACTTCCTGCTGCTCTTTGGTGCGCTGCTGCATCAGGATGGATGCCGCACCCGAAAAGGACTGCAGGAACGCATACTTATCCTTGATACTCGTATACAGCTCATCAATCCTCTGTATTCTTTCATCATCCTTCATCTGCAGTGAGCCGTCGCTGACCAGCTCAATTAGGTGATCGGTGTCCCGGCCGCTTTGGGCCAGCAGATTTTGGTATACTTTTTCCAGGTATGCCATCTCATCCTTCGTTAATATGTGGATACCCCGGACAGCACGCAAGGCAGCGCTGCTCCCTTTGAGGATGTAAGTCTGCATGGCAATGATATCTGCTACCCGGCCGTAGCGTTTAACGGCAGGATTCACTTGGCTGAGAGACCGGAAATAACCAGTGTGCAGATCCCAATCCCCTTTCTTTAATTTTTTAATTGTACCAAGACCGTCACTGGCTATGTCATATCCCTTCTTCACGTAGCCGGTATAAGCCTCAAAAGCTGCTATCTGCTCCAGCAGGTACTTGATCTGCGTTTTTTTCTGGTTGAACCATTCCTGGAAGGTCTGGCCATGGCAAACACCGGCAGCAAACACGCAGATCCCTATCAAAGCGATTTTTTTCATGGGGGAAATTTTTAGTACGGTAAAGCGTACAGTTTGCGAAGCTGGTCGATATCCTTTTTTTCATTAGCCCGCTGCAACGCAATGATCTTGTTCTGGGTATTGAACTGCCTGAGATCGCTCAGGTTAGTTTCTATTCCTTCGGCCGCCTTATGGATGATCTCAAGCCGCTTTGCATCACTCATCTGAGTTGCAAAAGAATTAATGACCAGAAAAAGCTGATCGACATTCTTCAGGCTTTCTCCCAGGATACCACTATAGACCTTGTACATATAGTTGGTCTCATCGGGAGTAAAATTTTTATCCTGCTGGAATACGCCGTAGGCTTGCCTGTATTCGCTCACCAGCTGTTTTTGCCGGTCAATGATCCCCCTTACTTCGGAAAAGCCTGAGATCACCGATTTTACCCTCGAAAGTTCATCAAAGTAATCCTGGTAAAGCTGTTTTTGCTTTTCCACCCAACCGGTGATCTCATTCAGCCTGAGTTCGCTCATTTTATTCTCCACCACTTTCTGGGCATTCTGCAGCCAGATCGTCCGGGTCTGGATGCGCTGCACCTGCAGGTCAATGGCTTTGATGACCTTGATTACGGCGGCCTTGATGGCCTCTGTAACAGGATCCTGCGCCCGGAGACTGGAAGAGGGCATAACCTGACAGAGCAGAAGAATACCGGTAACGACGACAGCTTTTCTCATATCACTTGATTTTGTTGTATGTTGTGGAACCCTCTACCAGCTCGTTCCTGTCAGGATTGAAAAGCAATACCCGACCTGATTTACCGATTACCAGCGTTTTTACTTCCGGGTTGTAGGAGCCGATCCAGTTCTGGATTTTGAACTGTGGTTTGAGATCTTTGCCATCGATCGTCTGCTGGTAATAGCTGCGCTTGGTGATCCGGTACCCATCGCTTCCCCTTGTGGTAGGAGCGAGGATGATAATCGTATCCTTTGACTGGGTGAACTCGTTTCTCCACTCGGTGATATAAGTACCCGGAACAAATTCTCTCACCACGTCATGGGAGCGAAAAGGATTACAGGAAATAAGAAATAGGGTGCCAAGCAGACTTGCGAGCATAGATGTCATTTTCATAATCATGTATTTTAAAGGTTGTGATTAACTGTTTTTTGCAGCACCGGTCAGTTCAGCGATCGCCCTTTCCAGGTCGCCGCCATGCTTTTCAGCGCACTGAATCAGCCGCACCTTCTCGGTTGCTTCAGTTGTGTAGGCCAGGTACTCCTGCGGTGAAACCTCGGTGCGGTATACCTTCGACTGGACACCACCCAGGCTGATGAACACTTCTTTATACTTCCTGAGCGGATCGTTGGCCTTGTTGACCGACAGCACCAGCGCTTTTTCTTTTTCAGTCAGCCCCAGTAGTTCCTGGATCTGGTCGAACTTGTTCTGGTACTTGGACTGGTCAAGCAGTATTTTGCAGTCGGAATTGTTGATGATGGCTTGCTTAACCACCGGGGAACTGATGATGTCTTCCACTTCCTGGGTTACCACAATGGCCTCACCAAAGTGTTTTCTCACCGTTTTAAACAGGTACTTGATGTATTCTGCCATGCCTTCCTTAGCGATCGCTTTCCAGGCTTCCTCTATGAGAATCATCTTACGGATTCCGTGCAGTTTTCTCATCTTGGAGACAAAGACTTCCATGATGATGATCGTCACCACCGGGAACAGGATCGGGTGATCTTTGATGTTGTCCAGCTCGAAGACGATGAAAGGCTGGTTCAGCAGATCCAGGTTCTCCGATGCGTTGAGCAGGTAATCGAACTCGCCGCCCCGGTAGTAAGGGCGCAGCACGTATAAAAAATTACTGACATCGAAATCCTTTTCCTTTACCCCGTCCGCTTTAAGCACTTCGATAAAATCGGTTTGCAGGAACTCGTAGAAGCTGTTGAAGCCGGGAAAGATGCTGCTGTCCGCTTCCAGCTTTTCGAAGTAAAGCTGCAGGGCGCTGGACATGGCCACGTATTCGGAGCGGTGGAAGGCTTCGTCGTCTTTTTTCCACAGCGCCAGCAGCAGGGTCTTGATGCTCTCCCTTTTTTCGGTGTCGAGCACGTCTCCTTCCGCTATGAAGAATGGGTTGAAGCGGATGGGATTTTTTTCATCGTAGGTGAAATAATAACCCTTTACCAGGCTGCACAGGCCTTTGTAGGAATGGCCCACGTCCACCAACACCACGTGCGTACCTTGCTCATAGTAGCTCCTTACCATATGATTGGTGTAAAATGATTTGCCGCTGCCCGATGGACCCAGAATGAATTTGTTGCGGTTGGTGATGATGCCTTTTTGCATCGGCTCATCTGATATATCGACCTGTACCGGCTTACCGAATAAACGGTCACCTAAACGGATATGGACGCCGGTCTTGCTGTCGGAGTT
>JADCRZ010000104.1 GCA_015069695.1 Williamsia sp. | reverse complement strand
CAAAAGAGTGAGGCCTTTGTATCCAAAAATCCTGTAATCCCCTCATCCGTGTAATCCTGGTTCAAGACAAAAAAATGATCGGGAGAAGACACCAAAGAAAATCAGCAGAGCCTCCGAACGCAGCGGGCCAAAGACGCATCCCCTCCCGGGAGGAGTAGGGGTGGGTCAAAGATTGTAAATCCATGAAGCCCGCTACCAGCAAAGCTTTCAAGCGCTGCATTCAATCCTCCTCATCCTGAAACCACTAGTGTCAAGCTTCAAGACATCATCATCCGATCCTGCGCATCCCGTCAATCCTGTAAATCCTGGTTCAAGACAATTATTGAAAAGTATGGATAAATATGCCTACACTTGTTCTACGATAATTGGCATCCATATGAAAAGGTTTTTCTTTCTTCTACTTGGCCAACTTTGTATCCTGATGGCGTATGCACAAACACTCCAGCCGCCTGAAAAGGTTTACGGACAATTGTTTAAAGATGTGCAGATGCAACGCATCTTTGCTGATGGCAAAACATTTGTTGACTGCCTGCCCAAGCGTGACCCGCAGGCGATTGTAGCAGATTACAAGGCAAAGCCGGCTGCAGAACGGACAAAGGCTTTTCTGCAGCAGTTTGTACAGGCAAATTTTACCGTTCCCACGCCGCCTTCCGTAACAGACCAGAATGAAAGCGGCAGGGATGTCGTGAACCATATCAAGAAGCTTTGGTCTGTACTCAAACGGGCACCTGACCGGGAAGAAAAAGGAAGCTCCAGGCTGCCGCTACCCTATCCTTACATTGTACCAGGTGGCCGGTTTCAGGAAATTTATTATTGGGACAGTTACTTTACCATGCTCGGCCTGGAAGAAAGCGGTGAATGGGAAACGCTGGAGAATATGGTAAAGAATTTTGCGTATATCATCAATACGTACGGACACATCCCCAATGGCAGCCGCACTTACTATCTCAGCCGCTCACAACCACCTTTCTTTGCCCTGATGGTTGACCTGTTAGCAACCCGCAAGGGAGAAGCCACTTACAAAGATTATGGGGAAGCCATGCAGAAAGAATGGAATTATTATGCAGACAAAACCGCCCCCACACAGCATGTCGTAAAAATGCCCGACGGAAGTACGCTGAACCGGTACTATGACCAGTCTGACCAGCCCCGCCAGGAATCTTACTATGAGGACTATACGCTGGCCAGGAAATATCATCCGGAACACGCTTCCACCATACAGCGCGACCTGCGTACGGGTGCAGAAAGCGGCATGGATTTCAGCAGCCGCTGGTTTGCAGATGGCAAAACGCTGGCGACCATCCAAACCACCAACTATGTTCCGGTCGATCTGAACTGTCTCTTGTATCATCTGGAGCTTGCACTGGCAAAAAGCTATGGGTTGAAAGGAGAAGCTGCCAAACAACAGGATTTTAAAAACAGGGCTGCAGCCCGCGGCAAAGCCATCGAGAAATATTGCTGGTCTCCTGCCCTGGGTTTTTATACTGATTTTATCATCAGCTCAAAAAAACAATCAACCGAAATCACCCTGGCCAGCATGGCCCCTTTCTTTTTGCAGGTAGCAGATAAATCCCATATCGAAGCCGCAGCAAATACCCTCCAGACCAAATTCCTGAAAGCAGGTGGCTTTTTAACGAGCCTGAAAAACACCGGTGAGCAATGGGATGCGCCAAATGGCTGGGCACCCCTGGAGTGGATGGCCATCAAGGGGCTCAACAATTACGGACAGGCAGCACTGGCCAAAACGGCTGCTGAGCGCTGGATCGCCCTGAACAACAAAGTATACCAGTCTACCGGAAAGCTGATGGAAAAATACAATGTGGCCGATACCGGACTGGAAGCAGGTGGTGGTGAATACCCGGGCCAGGACGGCTTTGGATGGACAAACGGCGTACTGCTGAAACTGATCGGCATGTACGGGTTGAAAAAATAGGGTTTTCACAATCCTGGTGCCCGTCTCGTACTCAGCCTTCTTCGCCCTGAACCCTTAACAAATAAAACTGATAAGGCTGAAAATTCAGCATGCCTTCCTGGTTTGCTTCCACCAGGTTTTGTTGCCAGTGATCGTACAGGGTGTTGCTTTTAAAACCGTATAAGTCAAACAGGTTAAAAGCAACTTCCACCGGCTCATTGCTGAAATTAAACAGGGCACAAAGTCCTTCTTTGCTTCCGCTGCGCAGATAAGCTGCTATGGCCTTGCTGTGCATATGCAACCAGCGGAGGTTGTTGGTATCTGCTATTACATCCAATTGACTCCGTAAAGCCAGCAGTCTTTGCATGCCTTTGTAAATAAGGTGATGTGGCCCCTCTCCTTCCTTAACTCGCTTATTTTTTTCCCAGTCGATTACAGGCCGGTGCATCCACCGGTTGTCATAGTGTTTGCCCGGGTCAGTGAGATAGCTGTAATCATTTGTATACCCGGCTTCATCACCATAGAAGGTCATGGGAATACCTCCCAGGAAAAAGCAATGTGCCTGCATCAGTAAGATCCTCCTGACGGCCAGGTCAATGGCACCGGCATCCTCTTCTTTGATAGCTTTTTCCAGTCCGCACAACGATGCCAGTGAGCCGCTGATGCGGGCGTCCTGCGTTTTGGGGTTTACGGAAAATAGGGCCCCGGTGGCTACCGATGCCGGATAGACGCCGGCATAATATTCTTTTAAAAACCGCCGGTGTTCGTAGGGTGCAAAGCCGGCCTGCGCAATCATGGCATCATCATACCCCAGCCCGATATCGTCGTGGCCCCGGGTGTAAGTGATCCAGGAGGTGCCAAGCGGTTTCTGGAGGATCTCATGCTGGGCTGCGAGCATCACGCGGGTATCACCTGTGGCAAGCGCATCCCATTGCAGGGCCATGTGTGTTGCATTGTAAGCCAGGTCGCACTCGTAGCCGGCATAACGGCCCCTGCCGAAATATTCCATGATCTGCCGGGGGCCTACAATGGCTTCTCCCAGCAAGGCCATGCCGGGTGTTGCCACTTGCACACAAAGCTTGATCAGCTGCAGGATCATATGGGCTTGCGGCAGGTTTTGAGAAGTGGTGCCGGGTTGTTTCCAGATAAAAGCCGGGGCATCAATGCGCAGGATATCAACGCCCAGGTTGGCGTAGAAAAAAATGTTCTCCAGCGTAGCCAGCAGTACCGGGGCATAGGAGAAATTCAGATCCCATTGGTACTGGTGAAATACAGTCATCACCCATTTATTCAGTTCGGGCACATAAGTAAAGTTGCCGGGTGCTGATTCAGGAAAAATCTCCGGCATCGATTGTTCAAACTGATCAGGCAACTGGCGGTCGGGGTAGAAGTAGTAGAAATCCTGGTAGGCAGGATCGCCCGCTCTTGCTTTTTCGGCCCATTCATGTCGGTGGGAAGTATGGTTGAGCACAATGTCGAGCATCAGGTACATGTGCTTTCTATTCAGCTCCTGCACCACTTGCTGCAGATCTTCAAGTGTACCAAAGCGGGGGTCTACCTGGCGGTAATCAGACACCGCATAACCGCCATCGCTTTCGCCGGGCGGACTTTGAAAAAGCGGCATCAGGTGGAGCAGGTTGATGCCCAGGTCAGTAAAATAATCCAGCTTGGAAGGCAATTGTTGAAGGTGGCCGCAAAAACGGTCTACATACAAGCTCATGCCTGCAAGCCGGTTGCTTAAAAACCACTGTCCGCTTGCGGCCTTTGCATCATCTTTTTCCAACAAAAAGCGGGGCCGGTTTTTGTAGGCTGCTGCCAGGATCCGGACCAGCTGGCTGAAATGCCGGCTGCCAGGGTCGCCGTATAAAGTCTTGTACAGCGCGTCAATGTCAGCCAGGTTGGATGCAAGACGGGTATAAAAAGGGAGGGCTTCGGAAGGCTTGATCCCCGTGCTTTCTATTTCCTGAACCATTTGTTGGTGTAAATCGGGCCGGTACATTCCAAGAGGGTTGAAAGGATAAAGGTAATAGAACAATCAAATGCAGGCGTTGGGTAAGGGGTCAATGACCACCCACGCCACCAACGGGCAGCACCACTTCATCGGTTACTTTGTTTTGTGGAATCGGAATCACTGCCAGCGATGCTGCCAGGAGCAGCACACCGGCAAAGGTAATGGCATTGGCGGGGTTGCTGTGCAGAAAAGACTTGTAGACCCATCCGAATGTAAGTGTTTGCAGGATCATAGGTATAACAATCATCATGTTGATAATTCCCATGTACACGCCATACCGGTGTTTGGGAATGCTGCCCACCACCATAATATAGGGCACCCCCATCATACTTGCCCAGGCCACGCCAAACCCAATCATGGGAGCAAACAGCAAATACTTGTTTTGTATATGCGGCAGCAAGAACAAGGCCAGGGCAGCACAGGCCAGACAAACAATATGAACTTGCTTGGCACTGTATTTTTTTGCCAGTCCGACCAGGAAGAAAGCAGATAAAAAAGTAACGATGTTATAAAAACCGTTTACCAGTCCGGTCCAGCCAACAGCTTCCTGGTAAAGCGCAGGGTTTTGCTCAGCGGATGTATGCCATATCGCCCGGGCAATGGCATGGGAGATAAATTGCCAGTAGCAAAACATCGCATACCATTGAAAAAGATATACCAGCGCCAGCCGCCAAAGCGTTGAAGGCATGTGGCGGATGGCGGAAAAGATATCAAGGAGGGGAGAGAAAATACCTTTTTCGGCTGTGCGTAGCCGTAACAGCTCTTCAGCGGTAGGCGGAATTTCTGGCGTTTTGGACACCGACCACAGGACTGATCCGATAGAACAAACCGCACCTACAAAAAACGACCCGAATACCCAGTAAGGAATGCCTGTTTGTCCGTCATTGGTCGTCGTTGTTCCGCTGATGATCTGCTGAAAAAAGTAAAGGGATATGTTGGCGAGCGTAATGCCCAGCCCGGTAAAAAAGCTTTGGGTGAGAAAACCGGTTGCCAGCTGTGCATCCGGCAATTTATCAGCCACAAAGGCCCGGTAGGGTTCCATGGCAGTGTTGTTGGCTGCATCCAGGATCCATAATAACCCAACGGCCATCCACAGTGCTTTGCTAAAGGGAAAAGCAAATAAGCACAAGCTGCACATCACCGCGCCGATCAGAAAATAAGGCTTTCTTCTGCCCCAGCGCGGATGCCATGTCTTGTCGCTCAGGGCACCGATCAGGGGTTGTATCAGCAAACCTGTCATAGGTCCGGCCAGGTTTAGCAGGGGCAATTGTTCAGGCTTGGCATGCAGAAAAGTATAGAGCGGATTGATGGCTGTTTGCTGTAAACCAAAACTGTATTGAATGCCAAAGAACCCGACATTCATGTTGATGATTTGCCAGAAAGAAAGATGAGGCTTCATATGCAAATGCAATCTTTTGTACCCCTTCAAGGTAATTATAATTCATGCTACTTGGATACAAACTGCTCCCTGCAGCCTTTCTGCAAACGTTTGCTGTGCTGAAATCCCTCCGGTTTCTTCCTTAATATATAGCAGGTAAACAGGCTTCTTCTTTCAGCTCCGCTCCTCCCTGACTTATATTCTACCTACCCCTGCGCATGTTAAGTGTCCAGCTGACATTTATCAGTGTTCGGCTGACAACTATCACCCTGCACCTCTCTCCACATCATCTTCCTGCGCTCTGCCGCAAACTAATTT
>JADCRZ010000103.1 GCA_015069695.1 Williamsia sp. | reverse complement strand
GTGGATAGGCACTTATGAACATGGGTTGGATGTGATGGATCTGCGTACCGAAAAAGTAATCCGTCATTACAAACAAGGACTGACGCCCAGCGATTTAAACGGCAACTTTATTGTCAGTTTGTATAAAAGAAAGAATGGCGACATCCTGGTAAGCACATGGAATTCGCTATTCAAATACAACAGGCAAACGGACCATTTCTCGAAGCTGCCCTTCTTTAACCGGCAGGCGCAGGCGATACATGAAGATGCGAACGGCACACTGTGGGTATGCAGTTATGGCGAAGGCGTATATTATCAGAATGAACAGAGGGGCGAAGAAGGCAGTTTTGCCATGGAAGCCGGCAACCTAAACTCTTTGCCCAGCAACTATGTAAACAACCTGTTTGAAGACAACCAGCATACGCTTTGGTTTTGTACAGAAACCGGACTGTGCTATTATGATGCCCGTTCAAAAAGCATAGCTCGTTATACAAAAGTGCCGGAGCTGGTGAACAACCAGGTTCTTAAAATGCTGCAGGACGATAAAGGTCTGCTGTGGATCACGACTTCAAAAGGTTTGATCAGCCTTGACAAAACCAGTAATCACTATAAGCTATACACCATTGCCAATGGTTTGCTAAGCGATCAGTTTAATTATAACTCAGGGTTTAAAAGCAGCAGCGGCGATTTGTATTTTGGCACCGTAAAGGGCATGATCAGTTTCAATCCTTCCTCATTTGCAGAAAACAAGTTTATACCGCCCGTTTACATTACAGGCATACAGGTGAACAATAAAGAGGTGATGATTGACAGCCTTCACTCACCCTTACAGCAATCGATTTTGTACACGCAAAATATTAAGCTTCCCTACAACGAATCGAACGTCACATTCTCCGTATCGGCGTTAAGCTATACCATGCCCGCGCTGAACGCTTATGCCTACAAAATGGAAGGGCTCGACAAGGAATGGACCATCATTAAAAGCAACCGCAACATTTACTACACCAAGCTGCCGCCGGGCAGTTATACGTTCATGGTAAAGGGCAGTAACGGCAATGGCGTCTGGAATGATAAGATTACTTCTTTGCACATACAGGTAATGCCGCCGTGGTGGGCAAATATGTGGGCATACATAGCCTACTCACTAGTGGCTGCAGGCATTGTATTTATTATGATGCGGTATTATTACATTGCGGTGCGCGAAAAAAACCAGCGGCAGATAAAAACACTGGAGATTGCAAAAGAGCGCGAAATATATCATGCCAAAATAGAATTCTTTACCCATGTTACCCACGAAATAAGAACCCCACTGACATTGATTAAATTGCCGGTTGAAAAGCTGCTGAAGGGAGCGGCTGATCATCCATTGTTGCACGAGAACCTGACTATGATAGAAAAGAATGCCGACCGGCTTATCAATCTTACCAACCAGTTGCTCGACTTCCGCAAAGCCGAAGCTGATAACTATACTTTATCGTTTGTAAAAACGGATATCAACGAACTGCTCAGGGAGGTATTTATTGTCTACAAGCCCATTGCCGAAGAGAAAAAGATTTCCTTCCGGTTAGAGATTCCGCGCATTACACTGATGGCATATACCGATGCCGAAGCCCTGCGGAAGATATTGGATAACCTCATCAGCAACGCCATCAAATATGCAGAGCAAACGGTGAGTGTAAAGCTGCTGCCTTTTAACAGCGAGGATAACCTCTTTCATGTCGAATTCAGGAACGATGGCATCCTCATTCCTTACGAGATGAAGGACAAAATATTTGAGCCTTTCTTCCGGCTGAAGCAAAACGAAAAAGCCGCCGGCACCGGCATCGGTCTTGCCCTGGCGCGCTCGCTGGCAGAGCTCCACAAAGGCAGGATAGAGCTGAAGCCGCCTGCCAACAACTGCAACCTGTTTCTGCTTTCGATACCTGTGCATCAGGATACAGAGATTGACCTGGACGAATATGAAACCATTGAAAGTGTTGCCGTGGGTGATGAGGCTGTGGAAACAGGCAGCGATGCGCTTATCCATGCGCATTCTATTCTCATTGTGGAAGACAACAAAGATATTGTGCGCTTTCTGCAGAAAGAGCTGCACAGCACATACAATGTGTATGCGGCTTCGGATGGCGGAGAGGCACTCAAAGTGTTATCAGACCACAATATCCACCTCGTCATCAGTGATATTATGATGCCCGTTATGGATGGCATCGAGCTGTGCCGCACCATCAAAGCAGATGTTGCGTACAGCCACATACCGGTAATATTGCTGACCGCCAAAAACACATTGACTTCCAAAATCCAGGGGCTTGAAACCGGTGCTGATGCGTATATAGAAAAGCCGTTTGTAATGGAATACCTGCTGGCTCAGATCAACAGTCTTCTCAACAACCGCAATCACCTGAAAGAGTATTATGCACATTCGCCACTGGCGCATATAAAAGGCATTGCCCTCACCAAAACCGATACAGGCTTCCTGGAAGATCTGCAGAACCTCATCAACGCTAACATCACTGAGAAAGACCTTGACGTGGATACCCTCTCGAAGATGATGAACATGAGCCGTGGCACGCTGTACCGCAAAATAAAAGGTGTATCCAACCTCTCGCCCAATGAGCTCATCAACCTGTCGCGGCTTAAAAGAGCTGCTGAACTGCTGGCAGAGGGCAGGTATAAAATCAACGAAGTGGCTAATATGGTTGGCTACAACGTAAACAGCAATTTCTCAAGAGATTTTCAGAAGCAGTTTGGCATGTCGCCATCGCAGTATCTGGGCAATCTTAAGAAGGAAGGGTAAGGCTAAGCGGAGGCGGCACACAGTGCTTGCAAACACCTATCTGCGCGAGGCAAACTACAGTAAATCCTAATCCTTCCCTGTCTTCATCAATGTTATCTTTTGGCTTAGATGCTGCCGGTTACGCTTTTTTGTGTCAATTTCGCCGCCGTAAAAGCAAGGCAATGAATAACAGACTAACAACACATTTGAACCAGGATTTTGATTCTGCAGACCGTTTAACACCCAGGCAACTGATCAATTTGCACATGATGAACCCGGAAAAATCAATTACCGACCATGATATTGACAACCTGATCTTAGGTTCATCAGCCGTTGATCTGAGCTTTCTGGGTGCAGAACGGGAGGCAGAAATAATGACCGTTGTATCATACTAAACGAGTACCTTCCGAAAATAATGCTACCTGTTGGGCAAACAGGCAGGTAAGAAACAATTTGTTGTATAAAATGAAAAGCCGCGGTATGATGCCGCGGCTTTTCTATTATCTGTCAGCGTCGGAAAACTTCTTTTATCAAATTTTTTCCGGCACACCGATATAAGGCTTATATCAATGCAATAAAATTTCCTGAAAGCCTTTAGAAAGACGGGAAACAGGTGAAAGCTGCTTCTAGAGTTGTCTGCAGGAGCTCCGCTTCAGCCTGTCGGGCATTCCGGGAGACGTACATACGCTGACCGTGTATGGAACCTCCTCTACGTGGGAGGCAGCTTTACCAGTGCCAGCGGTGCGCCGGGAGCTCAGAACATAGCGGTATGAGATGGGAAAAATAGAGTTCGCTAAGAGGCGGTATTGATAATAACGGCATAATCACGCGATTGCCGTTGACCGAAGTGCCTGCTTTTCATTACAGCACCATCAGTACCACAGAAGCGGGTTCTTTGGCGGGTGTCTTCATCATCTTCCAGCCTGCCAGCCCGTACAGGCGCTCATATACCTCTTCACCTGCTACTTTAAACTGTTCTTTATCATTCAGATGTTGCCGTATGGTATCTCTCGTTACCACTACGCCATGGCTGTCCAGCTCTTTTTCGAGGGTGGTAAGCGTGCAGGGCTCCCCTTTCTCCGATAGTATGTCTGCGAGGTATTCCCAAGTCTGCTTTTTACTGGTGCGCTTTAGTTCCAGCTGTTCTTTTTCATCCGTCTGCAGGTCGTACACATCGTTCAGTATGCCGGCCACTACGGGTATCAGTTCTTCTTCATCCACGGTTCCGTCTTCTTCAAAGTAAGGACACATAAGTGTATAGAGATCGGTGTGGTACGATTCGCGTATGCATTCATTCTTCATGGCATACACCTCGCGCAGCAACCCCGTAAAGTCGAAGGATGCCGCCAGCTCGCTCTTCACCAGCAATACCGCCATGCCGCTGCCGGTACGGTATCTTACCACGTTATAATCACGGTTGTACAGCAGGGTAATAAACACATCCTCGAACCCGCTGTATACCACTCCGCCCTTTACGTCGCTGGCATGGTAAGGCTGGTTTGCCAGCCGGTAATGCTGAGGCAACCGGAAGCCAAAGGGTATCAACTGACTAATGACAGCCATCAGCCAGGCAGGTGCTACTGTTTCCTTCGCTTCTGCCCACAGTTTTGCTGCCGTAGCATCTCCGTTGCGGCAGGCTTTGGCCGCCCGTTCCAGTCGTCCTTTATCGCCCCTGGGTAGTGCTTCTTCTGCATACAATACGGTATCTACAAAATATCGCAGGGGAAATTCTAGTGTATTGATACGGTTCCAGCCTGTTATGATCATATCATCCAGTCGCTTGTTCAGGGTGCCCGTTAGTGCGTGCACCTGCTGGCGCAGCAGTGTCAGCGGCAGGTTCGCCGCGTAGCCATCCCACAGCTCGCTCTGGAAAAAGGCATTCATCGTCGCGATCATTTGTCCCGCTTCCGAGCAAACGTACTTCTTAGGTGATATCTGTTTGTGGAATCCATCGCGGTCTTTCACCAGTGCGGCTACCAGCGAAGACAGGGTGGGACCCCCACAGGCATCCTCCAGCCGCTGCTGACCTGCTGCCCGCATGTGCATTACGAACCGGTTGTAGAAGTTCTCCATTACCTGTTTGCCCACTTCGTCAAGTGAATGATAATAGGCCGACAGGGTAAAGCCAACCTTCCCATGGGGAGATGTTGCACCCAGGGTGAGCGGCATAACCCCCATTACATCTTCGGCTTTGTTCAAAATCCGCCTCAACTGCTGCTGCCCTTTCTTACCTACACCATGGATATTGAGCCCGAACCGACGGCTGCGCTCCCACAGGTCGTGAACAGTATGGATGCCGGAGGCTTCGCAGGCATTACGTGTGCGGGTGTTGAGGTGAGACAGATGGCTGAGATGTGTGTGGCTATAAACAGACATAGGATTCCTGTATTTGTTTGGATGAACAAAGTAATTTGAAAAGGGGTGCATATGGAAGTGCAGCTTCTATTTCTAATCTTATTTTAATGTGGTGCGGTTATAAAGGATTTACCGGGTCCGCGGGAAGGTAAGTAAGGGATACAATACAGGAACAGCCCGCAAGCTACGCAAGAGCGGTGCCGCACGTGCCCTGTAACTGCCTTTACTGTGATAAGCTACAGCGAACGGGAAGATAAATATTAGCTCCACCCTTGGTGAAGAAGGGCATTGGCGAAACAGTTAGCTTTCCTCCCCGCCACCGGCGCGGTACTGCCGGATATTTACGTTGAAACCCGGCTTCTTATAACCTGACGCCAGATGTTCAGGCGGGATGGTGGTCTGGCTGCCATCTCGCATTGCGCTGTAGTGAGGCGACATCAGCTCTATGCTACGCTCATTGCATACGTCCTGTATGTGGCGGTGCAGCGATGAGTAGATGGCTGCCTGCCGGTTGGGTTCCTTCGTGTAG
>JADCRZ010000102.1 GCA_015069695.1 Williamsia sp. | reverse complement strand
GATATCAAGTGTTTTTATAAGTGTCTCAGAAAACGCACATTTAAAAAGACAGGAAACCGATGGCAAGATGTCGTTAGGTTTACTACTTTTATGTGTCTCAAATATACGTCTCAGGAATCGATGTCTCAAAAATCTTCAGAGCAACGTTTTTATGAGAATCGTCTATACGAGGGTAAGCACGCAGAACCAGAAATTGGAGCTGCAATTAGATGCTTTGAAGAAAGCAGAATGCGAGATAATCTTCAAGGAAAAAGCATCAGGAAAAAACCTGGAGCGTCCTGAACTGGAGAAACTCTTCACAAAGCTTCGTGCCGGCGACACACTTGTGGTCTGGAAGCTCGACAGGTTAGGCAGAAGCATTAAGGACTTGATTGGTATCATGACGTGGCTTAGCGAAATGGATGTTTCGTTTCTTAGCCGCCAGGTTAACGTTCAACATTTTTTGCGAGCCTGGCGGAGTTCGAAAGAGATATTATCCGCGAAAGAACCAATGCCGGACTGGCAGATGCAAGAGCCAAGGGAAGAAAAGGAGGCAGACCACGTGGTGTTACCAAAGCGATGATAGATATGGCACTGACAATAAAAGTTCTTTACAATCATCGCATGAAGACGATGAAGGAAATTGCAGAGCAATTACAAATCAGCAGGGCTTCTGCGTACAGATATCTGGACCTCTTGAAAGATGATGAGAAAGCAGCTGAACTGATAAACAAAGTGAATCCTAACACTGCTTAAATACTGACTCTATGAAAGATTACCAAGCACTTTTTGATAAGGGATACAAATACTCACAACTTGCTGCTGATAATTGGGACAACAGACGATCAAAGCTGCAGGCAATGTACATTACTCCAAGACACGGATTGAGCATTCAAAGGAGGCACAGGATTATGGTGCTTATAGGAGTGATAGATGAACGAATGAATCGTGTAATGCGATTCCTCAGGTGGGCGGGAATGCAACGCTTAAGGGAATATACAGTGACATCAGCAATGGTCATCGAGTTAAGGCGTCCTTCAGTTTCATGTAACCGTCATAACGGAAGCTTTTCTTTATATCTTCCACTAAAGCAATATGTGCCGGACAAGGAGAAATGCAAGTCATGCGGTACACCATTATTGACAAAAGAAGATTTAGCAGTTCAAAAGATGCTTTTTGATATGGGTATCACCAGTCAGAATGAATAGATCTAACAACTGTTGAATCTTCTTTACTTCTTTCTTGCCCTGTCGGGAGAGAAACGGACGAAAAGGGAAGAAAGAAGTGCAAAAAAGACCCTCGACTCGGTATAGTTTATATGGCGCAATAAATCGGCTGGCACTGAGCGTAGAATTCTTCTACGCTCGACTTCGGAGGTAGCTTTCAGCTATATTTTCAGAACATAAGCTTGTAACCCACATGGCATTAACTAAAAGGTTGGCACACTCCGCTTACACAGCGAAACCGCCCCGATGTTATACATCGCTACCCCGAAATACAAAACACTATCACTGTTATAGACATCCAGCGTCGTTCTATCATCAACAGAGTATTTGATGTAATCCATTGCCTCCCCACCCAAAGGCTTCACATACATCCCGCTAAACGTGTAATACTCTCCCTCCTTCAGTTTCGCCACAAAAGAAACCGGTATCAGCCCCACCACTTCCACGTTCAGCCGCACCGTATTCACTTCCTGTTCATCATCCACCAGCAGCACGGCATATTTGCCCGTCCCGTATTCCGACACATTCGCACAGCGGAAGCACACATCCCGCAGTGATTGCTCGTTAGAAAAAAAGCCCTGCAGGTCCCTCTGGTATTGCGTATCTGCCCGCCCGCGCAGCACGCTGTTGGTAGCCCAGTCGGGAAACTTCTTCAGTTCCGCCACCGCAAATTTGTGCACCGTACTGTTTGGAGCCACGGTATAGCCGGTGTAGGGGCGCTCTTCCCTGGTGGCCGCATCCCGGCACGATACCACCAACAATAAGAGGGCAACAAAAGGAACAATACATAAACGGGAGAACGGCGCCATAATGAAAAACGGTAGTGGTTTATAAAAGGTCAAAGATAGTCGGGAAGGAGGAAAGGGGGCCGCGGAACCTCACCCGGCAAAGGCGTGATTCTTGCATCCCTTGCCCGCACACCATTCGCTACCGCATGTTCTATTACTACCAGCTCCGCAATCATCACTATAAAACAGAAGCGCTCCCGCTCCTCCTCTGCCCCCTATGCCTCCACGCAGGCAGCGTTAGCATGAGCGTGATGCAGAAGTATTACTGGCTGGCAGGTCCGCTGGCACCCTCTAGCCGGTATGCCATTGCGTGGTGTGAGCACTGCGGCAACTACATACCTAAAGTGAAGTGGAGCGATGAGATGGACCTGTTTTACAACCACCTTAAAAAAGGCACCTCCACCCCGCCGCGCCTCTACCTCGGGCTATGGGTGATGCCGTTGCTGACAGCGGCCTTTGTGGGCGTCCTGCTGCTCGCTATCAACGTCAGCAACAGCCGCAGCCAAAGCCGGGCGGCTGCCGTAACGGACGCGGTGATGCACCCGCAGCCCGGTACCATCTTTCAGGTTGTCACCACCACCGATAGCAATACACCCCTCTATACCTACTTTAAAGTTGACCATGCAGCGGGCGACAGCCTGTACCTGCTGCCCTGCAACGTGCAGCGAACCGATGCGATGGACTGGGACGATGTGCCCACCGCGGCAGGCAGCTATATACAGCCGCCCTTCGTCGTGTCCCTTCCCGATACAGCAGGAGGCAGCAGCGATATGTTTACCTGGGGCAGCCAGGGTCATAAATATGCTATTGTAGAGGGTGTGTGGACGGAGGGCAAACTGCTTAAAAAATACTAAGCTATGGCATTTGATGAACACCTGCAGCGCATCCCGAAAGCAAACTGGACCGACTATGAGTATGTGAACAAAGGCTCGCGGCAGCCGGTGCGTGTACTGGTGTACGCTGTGCTGTTTGCGCTGGCAATGTGGGCATTTGCCCTGTGGCGATGGTACGATATGGACAGGTCGGAACAAACCGGTTCTGAACTTTCGATAACCCCGCTGGAATGGGGCTTGTATAAGCTGGGCGGAAAATGGGCGCTGCCTCTGCTGTTCGCCTTGTGTGGGGCTTTCTTCATCTGGCTCGGCTTCCGTGGTTACGCCAGGCTTAAGAAGATGAAGGAAAGCTGAACGGTGCTTGTTGCCATCTCCCCTTCCTACCATTGTTTATTACAAACGATGAAGCGGCTGGCACTGTCCGAAGGCTGCCCCGTTCCGGTGTTGGCGCCCCGCTCGTATCTCCCATCCCTGGGCGTCCGCTCATTCAGCCACTCCCCGCTCACCCTATTCGATTGCCACAAGGTAAAGCCGCCTTCACAATCTGCAAATCATACCTGCAGGCAGCTTCCGAAAAAATCTTTCAACCTTCTTCCATCAATCACACCCCACCAACGCAAAATACCAACCCACTTCAACAATCTATTTGCAATCATTCTCCCCAACCCCTTACTTTGCCCGCCCGGAAAAAATACCACGAAAAACGAAACCGGTACTTCAATCACGCATGATCTCAATCATCATCTGCTCGGCAAACAGCCAGCTACTCACAAAGGCGCTGGCAAGCATAGAAAACACCATTGGCGTAGCATACGAAACTATCATCATTCACAACCCCAACGCCAAGCTGGGCATCTGCGAAGCCTATAACCGCGGAGCCAATCAGGCCGCCTTCAGTATCCTGTGCTTCGTGCACGAAGACGTCACCTTCGAAACAAAAGGCTGGGGCAGAAATGTCATCCGCCACCTGGCCGACCCGTCGGTAGGGCTCATAGGCGTAGCCGGCGGCGATACAAAAAGCCGGGTGCCTTCCTCGTGGTCGTCGTCTGTCTTCCAGAGCGAAATATCCATCATCCAGCATTTTAAGTTCGACGCCCTGCCACCCGAGCGAATCATTGAAACGGGCTATCCTGATAACTACAGCCTGCTTAAGCCCGCCGTCTGCCTTGATGGCGTATGGCTTTGCACCCGTAAGGATGTGTTTGCGGAGTGCCCTTTCGACGAAACACTCTTTAAAGGCTTTCACGGCTACGATATCGACCTTTCCCTGCAGGTATTTATGAAGTACAAGGTTGGAGTGGTGTTCGATGTACTGCTGCATCATTACTCTGAGGGCAGGTACGACAGAATATGGCTGCACAATATGATGCTCGTCAGCCGCAAGTGGAAGTCGCTGTTGCCGCTCACGGTAAGAGATTTATCTACGGAAGAACTGAAAAACCAGCATTGGGTATGCATCCAAGTGTGTCTCGATTACTTCCTACAACTGAATTATAAAGTGCCGGTCATCCTATTTTATTACGTTACGTACACAGCCAACCGTTTCTTTTGTGCCAACAGGTTCTGGTTCTACTTACGGTACATCCTGCTACCCGCCCGCAGGGAAAATGGCTGATTCCCGACCCCCGTGCTTACCCTCTGCTCGGCGTAGTCTCCCGACTATGTTGGCTCGTCAGCAACTCTCCGATTTGTAAATCTCAACTCTCCATAGCTTATCACAAACAACTAAACGTCTTGCACAGCCCAAATGTTCAGCAGGGTACGCTACACAAGCTTCCGCTCGGCGTAGTCTCCCGAGGAGATAATATATCGGTTAGATCAAGTGTAACTACTTAACATATAAGGTAGAATTACGCATTTTAGGAAGCGTACTTACCCAAAACAAAAAGCCACCAGGACGAAACCGGCGGCGATTCTTTTTAAGAGTAAGGAAATTCCAGCTCAAAAGTAAAAGAATGCCATAGCTCAATTGTATGGTACGGATATTCTAAGCTTATTTTAATAAGTATTGCTGACATACAAATCCCTCACCTCTGGTTGAAGGCAGAAACAACGATGAAAAAAATCGCCGTTTGGAAAATGACCAAAACGCTAATTCCCACGTTTGACCTTCCGATTAGAAAAAGATTAAAAAGTTTATCAACCGGTAAAACCAATTATTACTGTTTTACTTTTAATGCTATGATTTACTACATAGTGTATTTGAGTGCGGGAGCCTGGTTGTATTCAGACCTTGACATTGCCGATATTCTGACTGTTAGTTGCAGGAATAATGCAGCGAGAGATGTAACCGGCATTCTTCTATATCACGAAGGAAGCATTCTGCAGGTGCTGGAAGGGGAGCAGCAGACGGTAAAGGACTTATACCAAAAAATAAAAAAAGACGAACGCCATAAAGATGTCATACAGCTCGTGCAGGGTACTTGTGAGGAGCGCAACTTTGGCGACTGGTCAATGAGTTTCAAAGCCGTTAATAACAGTGACTGGAACGAGTATGAAGGATATATGAAACTGGACACAGCAGGCTTGCTGTCGCTGATTAAAAAGAAAAACCCAAAGGTTGATTCAACGATTAAAACATTTGTAACTCACACAATGCATAGGTAATTGTCCGCAGTATGATTGATTATAAGTCAGCTGTTGTTTATATCCTCCAACTGTCCGAGTACGCGTTTAACCTTCTTTTCGCTGATGTGGGGTCACAGCTGCACATTAAATTAAGATTAGAAAAAGCTTAAAAGGGTTGAAGGGTATAAAGCTTGCAGGCTTAACAAACGATTTTTCATATTGGCATACATAGCAATTCCAAAGAACAAAAGCCGCCGGTTTCGTCCTGGCGGCTTTTTATTTACTGTAACTCTACTTTTCGAACTACGTAGTTCTGCACTATATACTAAGTCATTCTACGTGGTTGGACAGTCATCTATTCTCCAAAAAAGAAGACGTTCACGAGGAACGTCTAATAAGTACGTCGGTGTAATTGGTTAGAATGGGCGATACGCCCTACATTGCACAAATATACAGAGGACTGCTTGTTCAGTTTCTTCTGTGTTACCAAGGCCGTCCCTTCTTTTTAGAAGGGACTTTTCTATAATACGAATATAGTTACTTAATCGGTTTATGTATCTCCGGTATTTCCCTCCGGCATTAGGATTCAGTTGCTAAAACAAAAAAAGACTCAATCACATAAGTTGAGAACGCACAGAGAGGGAAATCAAAAATCCCCCTGGAGGAATAATTCCAAACAGGGGGACCTCTTTTTTTAAAAACCGCAACCATAAGTTCAATACACATGCCGGGTAAGGGTCAGTCATTGCCAATTAACAGTAGTATTTTCGATGGATGACTAGCAACGGTTTTTCATAAAGAAAAGTCTTCCTGAATAATTCACAAACCAGAAAGGACATCACAGGCTATTTCCCGAAAAGGTCAAGATTGAGTAAAGATTAAAATAAGAT
>JADCRZ010000101.1 GCA_015069695.1 Williamsia sp. | reverse complement strand
CTGAAAAATGCAGCGCCTTATTTAAGCAGCGTTTTTGTAAACCGCCAGTTCCAGTTTTCACAGGTATTATCTGGGCAAAAGCAGATTACGCCGCGGTGGCAGCGCATGAGCAGCCTGGTGGATAATAACCTTGGCGATCTGTTGGGGCAATTGTATGTAAAAGAATACTTCAACGATGCTGCCAAGCAGCGTATGATTGACCTGGTGAAGAATATTCAGACTACGTTTCGCGACCGCATCAATACGCTTGACTGGATGACCGACAGCACCAAGCAAGCTGCTTTGGGAAAACTGGATGCCATCGTAAACAAGATTGCGTTCCCTGATAAATGGGAAGCCTACCCGGGTGTAGCCATTACCACAGATAACATCCTGCAGAACCTGCAGAACATTGACCGTTTTGAATACACCAAAATGGTGAACAAAATGGGTAAGCCGGTTGATAAAACAGAATGGGGCATGACTCCGCCAACTATCAATGCGTATTACAATCCTTCGAACAACGAGATTGCGTTTCCTGCCGGCATTTTGCAGTTTCCGTTCTTCGATTTCGGGGCTGATGATGCGGTAAACTATGGAGGTATTGCGGCTGTAATCGGGCATGAGCTGACACATGGCTTCGATGATGAAGGTCGCCAGTATGCTGCCGATGGCAACCTGAAAGAATGGTGGACGAAGGAAGACGAAAAGAAGTTTACCGAAAGAGCCGATAAGGTAGCTGCGCAATACGATGCCTTTACTGTAAACGATAGCCTGCATGTAAATGGCAAGCTGACGCTGGGAGAGAACCTTGCCGACCTTGGCGGGCTTAACATTGCCTACCAGGCTTTTAAAAACACGCCTGAAGGCAAAAGCGATAAAAAGATTGACGGCTTCACGCCCGATCAGCGCTTCTTTTTGAGCTGGGCGCAGGTATGGCGGGCGAATATTACGCCTGAGTTTGCGGCGCAGTTAGTAGTTGTCGATCCGCACTCGCCGGGTATGTACCGTTGCAACGGACCGATCAGCAATATGGATGCCTGGTATAAGGCATTCGATGTGCAGAGCGGTGATGCGATGTATAAGCCGGAAAGTGCAAGGATTAAAGTGTGGTAAGAATTTGTGTGTATGCATAAAACAAAAGCGTTGCTCCCGCGGGCAACGCTTTTGTTATTTCAACAGGAATCAATCTTTCAGTTTGCTGTTGGATATCCCTTGCTGATCCAATCCGTTTTTATATTCGTCGGCAGGTTCAGCAGGTAATAGTTTGTAAATCCTTTTTCTTTTAAGGCATTGATAGCGGGGCGCACATTGGGACAGTGTTCAAATGGGCAGCAGCCGCAGTAAATAACCAGTTTCGTGGTTTTGGGCAATGAATCGAGCGTGGCGTTCAAGGCTTTTGCGCCTTCTTCTGTGCTTGCCATACCCATTTTGTGAGAACCCGGAATCACGGCGCCGGGACCTACGCTGATGATATAAGGAACATCTTTTCCTTCTTTGATTTGCGCAGCTAATGTTGCCGGTTCTACCAGTTGTTTGTCTGTCCAGTTGGGTGGGTTTTGGGCTTTGGTGATGAAAGAGATAAACAGGAGGACTATTGTTATAAATAATGCGTTTCCTTTTTTCATAAATACATGGTTTTATGGATAAATGTATTGGGTGTAAACAGAAGCATGGTTAATAAAAAATCTTTACTTATAAAGTCAGCACCAGGCGTATAAAACTTACATCCTTAAGTACAAATTTTGGGGAATCTGTGATAAAAACTCATTTTTTCGTGAGGAATTTCCATTTTTCTGTGACGAATTCACAAAATTTCGTGACGAATTTCCAAAGATTCGTGACGAATTCGCCGAAATCGTGACGAATCTTAGTCAATTCGTGACGAATCTTGCCTCAATCGTAACGAATTGTTCCTCATTTTCTCACGCTTCTGGCGATAAAATGGTCAAATTGATTGTAAATAGGGTAGAAGAGTTTACAACGGTTATCGAACTATAACCTTTTATCATACCCATCTTTTCATTCATTTTCAATACGGTCGCTTTTCCATTCACTTGTTTTCCTTTATATACGAATGCATCATTTTCACTCAGGTTCATTAAGATTGAGCCAATCAGAATATTCGATATTACCCTTGTTTCTCCAATTCCTAACCTGATTATTCTCTCTTTCCTCACCACTTCCCCCCTCATCCACCACAAATCCCCATTCTCCCAGCGCGCGCGGGTTGTCCGGGTTGATGGACTTCAGGTAATCGCCGATTTTATGAATGTGCATCAGCGATTTCATCCAGATCATGTCGCGGCGCTCCCTTGCGTTCTCCGCTGCCTTTTCCGCCTTGGTAGCCACTATGTTTGCCGCAGCCGCTTTGCCGTTGTCCGATGCCAAAACCGCTGCATCTGCCTTGTTCGTTTTTATATAAGCTGCCAAGGGGCTTTTCTCTTCTCCAAATGAAGCCAGCTTTTCCAGGAAAGAAGCCGCAATTGCGTTGCGCTCTTCGAAGGACGACGGGTAATCGATTCGCCCACTGTCTGTAATCGGGATGCCCCACTCGCGCAGCACTGAGTGGTTGGTGGTATAAAACTTCTTCAGCACCTGCGCCCCGTTCCGGATAAAAATAAACACCGGCACAAACAGGTTATCACGGTTGCGGTGGTTGGTTATGCTCGCCGCTTCCTGCTTCGCGCGCTCTTTTTCCTGCGCGCCTGCCTGTGTTCCCGCCTCTGCGTCGGCATCCAGGTCTATGCCGTTCGCCTCCAGCCATGGCGCCAGCGGGCTTTCGTCACCATCCTCGTTGTTTTTAGTAATGATATTGTTTAAGAGAGATACCTGCAGCGGAAACTCCGCCGGAAATTTAATGTGGGCCATAGCAATCGGTTTTTGTTTGGTGTAAAAAAATTGTGCGGTAAACATAACCGTGCTTTTTCACACTTTTGGGGGTGTTTTTACCCCCGTTGCGGGGGTGTTTTTATACCCCCTAAAAAGGATAAAAGGGCAAAAAGCAGTCATAGACTAATAGAAATGCCCGCGCAATCACGATAGCTTCATTTTTTTCAAAGCCATCAGGGCTTTACTGCCCTTAACTACAGTAATACGGAAGCCTAATGGAAATACCGTGCACGGATGAGCTGTTGTTATCCGTGCCTGATCTTCTTTACTCCTTTCGGGCAAGAGAAGAAAGGAGAAGGGAATATGAGTAAAGCAACAAGCAACACAGGTAACGTACAACCCAATATAATTACGCAACAATAACACCCGGCCAAGCCGCTTAGTTTCGCTTCGCAGAAAAATTCCCCACACCCGCCACAATGTTTCAATCATTCCGTACATTGCTTTCACAACATTTCTTACAAGCGCATGAACGAAAACATAAAAGCTGGCAATCTCCTCATTGCCGATCCGTTTTTAAAAGACCCCAACTTCCAGCGCACCGTCGTGCTCCTCTGCGATCACCACGAAGAGACCGGCACCATCGGTTTCGTCATCAACCGCAAGTATCACAAGACCGTAGGCGAGCTGATCAGCCAGCTTGAGGGCTGCGAGTTCCCCGTTTACTACGGCGGACCCGTACAAACCGACACCGTTCACTTCCTTCACCGCTGTCCCAACCTCATTACCGACGGACTTTCCATCGGGCACGACATTTATTGGGGCGGCGATTTTGAAACCGCTGCCGAATTGGTTAAAAACAACCAGATTCAGCAAAGTGATATCCGCTTCTACATCGGCTACAGCGGCTGGGGCGAGGGACAACTGGCAAGCGAAATGGAAGAAAAGACCTGGCTTACCACGGAAGCTAATACTCCCCTCGTTTTCCATCCCAATGTCAGCCTCATCTGGCAGGATTCCATCCGTCAGTTAGGCGGCAAGTACGAGCAGCTCATCCATTATCCGCTGGATCCGCAGCTCAATTGAGGAAAGTCGTTAGCTGTTAGCCATTAGCTGTTAGGTTTGGGGTATGAGCTATGAGGGATGGAGCAGGAGTCACAGGTTTTATCCAAGAGTTTTAATGCCTTCCGCAAACCGCTCTTTTTTCTGTTCGAAACCCTCCCATCCTTTACGCAAAGCGGAGAAATTTCCGGAAGAAAAACGCGCAGTTTTATCGTGGCTTTTTACATCACAATCATTTTTTTCTTTTGGTAACGGGCGTCCGGTACTTTTCTCATCGACTGTTGTGTCACTCACATCAGCGTTCCGGGCAATGATTGAGCAATTCTTCCGACTCGCAGCTTCCTGCTAAAAGCTATTAGCCCATACCCCACACCTCATACCCCAAACCTTCCCCAACAATTAACCAATAACAATTACCAATCAATCTTCCGAACCCTTACCTTCGCAGCCGGTTGCAAAAACACACAATTCAATTCAACCATACAGTTAAATATGGCCACAACAGGTAAAATCAAACAAATCATCGGAGCGGTAGTAGACGTGCAGTTTGCCGAAGGCGGACTTCCCGAAATCTACAATGCGCTCGAACTCAAAAAAGAAAACGGCGACAAACTGGTTCTCGAAGTGCAGCAGCACCTGGGTGAAGACAGCGTTCGCACCATCGCCATGGACGGTACCGAAGGTCTCGTGCGCGGCATGGATGTGCAGGATACCGGCAAAGCCATCGCTATGCCAACCGGCGACGCCATCAATGGTCGTCTATTCAACGTAACCGGCGACCCTATCGATGGTCTGCCAGCCGTTAATAAAGAAAATGGTCGTCCTATCCACGCTCTGCCTCCCCGTTTCGAAAATCTTAGCACGGCTACCGAAGTCCTTTTTACCGGTATCAAGGTTATTGACCTTATTGAGCCGTATGCAAAAGGTGGAAAGATTGGTTTGTTTGGTGGTGCCGGTGTGGGCAAAACCGTATTGATCCAGGAACTCATTAATAATATCGCCAAAGGCTACGGTGGTCTCTCCGTATTTGCCGGTGTGGGCGAGCGTACCCGCGAAGGGAATGACCTGCTGCGCGAAATGATCGAAGCCGGCATCATGAATTACGGCGACAAATTCAAGCACAGCATGGAAAGCGGCGGCTGGGACCTCAGCCTCGTAGACCAGGAAGGTTTGAAAGAATCAAAAGCCACTTTCGTATTCGGGCAGATGAACGAACCTCCGGGAGCCCGTGCCCGCGTGGCGCTTAGCGGTCTTACCATCGCTGAATATTTCCGTGATGGAGATGGCACCGGTAAAGGGCGCGACATCCTCTTTTTCGTTGATAATATCTTCCGTTTCACACAGGCAGGTTCCGAAGTATCGGCACTGTTAGGTCGTATGCCTTCTGCCGTAGGTTATCAGCCAACGCTGGCAACCGAAATGGGTTTGATGCAGGAACGCATTACTTCTACCAAAAACGGTTCGATTACTTCCGTACAGGCGGTTTACGTACCTGCGGATGACTTGACCGACCCGGCTCCGGCTACTACCTTCGCTCACTTGGATGCGACAACGGTATTAAGCCGTAAGATTTCCGACTTAGGTATCTATCCTGCCGTGGATCCGCTGGATTCTACGTCACGTATCCTGACTGCCGCTATCGTAGGAGATAAGCATTACGATACTGCCAACCGCGTAAAGCTGATGTTACAGCGTTACAAGGAACTTCAGGATATCATTGCCATCCTTGGTCTGGATGAATTAAGCGACGAAGACAAGCTGACGGTACAGCGCGCCCGTAAAGTGCAGCGCTTCCTGTCGCAGCCGTTCCACGTTGCCGAGCAGTTCACCGGTTTGAAAGGTGTATTTGTTGATATCAACGATACCATCAAAGGTTTCAATGCCATTATGGACGGTGAAGTGGACCAGTATCCGGAAGCGGCTTTCAACCTCGTTGGTACCATTGAAGATGCCATCGAAAAAGGTAAGAAGCTGCAGGCACAGGCACAGGGATAGTTTTAAATTTTCAAATTATCATGACATTAGAAATATTAACTCCCGAAAAGAGGCTTTACAATGGCGAAGTGTACGGCGTTCAACTGCCAGGCACTGATGGTTTGTTTGAAGTGTTGGACAAACATGCGCCGCTGGTAAGCGCTCTAGGCAAAGGCAACATCAAAGTGCTGGAAACAAAATCGCAGACAGAACGGTTTTCTATCGAAGGCGGATTTGTGGAAGTGCTGGATAATAAAGCCACTGTGCTTGTAGAAGGTGCTGCGCCGATAAAATAGGAGAAACTTCATTAATAAGAAAAGCCATTGTCAGATTAACTGACAATGGCTTTTTCGTTTGGCTAGGTAAGCCATCTTACTGAGCGAGCTTTTGTTTTTTAATCGCATCACCATACTTTTTCTGATATTCGGCTGCTTGTTGTTTTATCACTGGCAGTAATCGGTCGGCAGATACGCCCTGGCGAATAGAAAAGCCCGGATAATTGGTATAGAAAATTTCGGTATTGTCCCT
>JADCRZ010000100.1 GCA_015069695.1 Williamsia sp. | reverse complement strand
CGGAACGAAGCGTTAAGCAACGAACACGCCCGGTACTGTACTACTGCTCATTCATGCAACGGCACAAACACCTACAACTGCCCAATGATAGCTTGTTCGTTGTAGCGCAGTGCAGTAAATTTTAGCCCCTTTCAAACAGCCTTGATTTTTTTTGTTACTTTTTTTTATCAAGAAAAAAAAGTAAACGGAGTCCTACACATCCGCGACCCTGAATGGCTTTACCTCTATCTTGTGCCATACTTTTCCTGTAACATACGGTTCGTTGCGCAGCCATTCGTGCAGGGCTTCCTCTGTTTCAAACTGTACGATCATCATCGAGCCTGTCATACGGCCCGCTTCGTCCAGGAAGGCGCCGCCGATGATGAAGTTATTAGAAGACCGCAGTTTGGCAGCTCCCTCCAGGTGAAGCGGACGCATGTCCATTCTGCGTTCGAGCGAAAAAGGATCGGTCGCGTCATCATAAGCAAGGACGATGAACTGAAGCATAGTATAGGATTAAAAAAAGTTGAGTGACCAGGTGCGTGTAAAGGTTTCATGGGCAGCCAGCCGGTTGATGCCTTCCTTGTCTATCAACTGCTGGTTTGTGTTTACAGAGTCTGCAATACCGCACCAGGGTTCCAGGCAAACAAAATCAGCTCCCTTTGCCGCCCAGATGCCCAGGTAGGGGAACCCGGAGAAGTCCATTTCAAGCCCATGCTCAGTTTTATCTGACTTCAGGGCAACCTTGTTGGAAGCAAGGTGCTTGAACACCAGCGCATCTTCCCAAAACAATTCTTTTGTAAGGGGCAGCTTATTGGTATTGTTCAGCATCGGTACAGGTGCAGCTTCAATGCGGCCATCGGGCGCAATGGGCCAGCGGGCAACATTTTCAGGCTGGTTAAATTCCAGGTAGTAGTCGGTGTAATCCGTTCCCTCTGCCAGGGGCACTTTAAAAGCAGGATGCCCCCCTACCGAAAAGTACATGTCGTCTCCGGTTAAATTCTTTACCCCGTAAGTAACCTGGAGCTGTTCCCCTGCGAGTGCATAGTGCAGGCTGAATTCAAAATGGAAGGGGTAGATCGTCAGCGTATGTCCATCACTGGTAAGTGTAAACGCAATTGCATCCTGCGACTGCTCCGATACGGTAAATGTACTCTCGCGCGCAAACCCGTGGCGGCTAAGCTCGTAAGGCTTGTCATTAAAAAAAAAGGTATTGTCTTTTAACGCTCCTACAATAGGGAACAAGACGGGCGACTTTTTGGCCCAGTAAGCCGGGTCGGCGCTCCACAGGTATTCGAGTTCATGCTGCTTGTGATAGATGCTGCTCAGCTCTGCACCTTTGGGGTTGATGGTAACGGTCAGTACATCGTTGTAGATGGTTTGCATAGTATAGATTGATAAGATAGATGAGATGTTATGGGTTTCATGTTCCGATTCCTGGATAAAAATAGCTATATTGCAAAAAATAGCGTGATTACTGTACAAATAAACATATTACAGTTCCTTGACCGCAACCTGGATTTTCTGGATCATCCCGGACCGGGTAACTGCACGATCTAACCGGTACTTGCCACGAAGCGTTTTTATTTTTCTGACCTTTATTCTTAAGATTATTATGCAAACTACAGGAGCAGTTTCAGCTGCCGCGCAATATTTTATTGAGCTGGAACACGAACATGGTGCACACAATTATCATCCCCTGCCCGTTGTGCTCAGCAAGGGACAAGGTGTTTTTTTGTGGGATGTGGACGGGAAGCGCTATTATGATTTTTTAAGCGGCTACTCAGCCGTCAACCAGGGGCATTGTCACCCGCGCATCCTGGCTGCCCTGCTCGAGCAGGCACAGCAGCTAACCCTTACTTCCCGCGCCTTTCACAACAACGTACTGGGGGAGTATGAAAAATACATCACCGAATATTTTGGCTACGACAAAGTGCTTCCTATGAACACAGGCGTAGAAGGCGGTGAAACAGCCATCAAGCTGGCCCGCCGCTGGGGCTACAGAAAAAAGGGTGTTCCTGAGAACCAGGCTAAAATCATTTTTGCGGAACACAATTTCTGGGGCAGAACCCTGGCCGCCATCTCTGCTTCTTCCGATCCCAGCAGCTATCTGGGTTTTGGCCCTTACATGCCCGGCTTTGAACAAGTTCCCTATAACAACCTGGCAGCCCTGGAAAAAGCGTTTCAGGACAGGCATGTAACTGCTTTTATGGTAGAACCCATCCAGGGCGAAGCCGGCGTGGTGATCCCCGACAAAGGATACCTGGCCGGCGTGCGCGAGCTATGTACCGAATACAATGTGCTGCTGATTGCAGATGAAATACAAACCGGCTTGTCCAGAACAGGCAAGCTGCTGGCCTGCGATCATGAACAGGTGCGGCCCGACATCCTGATCCTTGGGAAAGCCTTGAGCGGCGGCGTCTTGCCGGTCAGTGCCGTATTGTGTGATGACGAGATCATGCTCAATATCCGGCCCGGCGAGCATGGCAGCACTTATGGCGGCAACCCCCTGGCTTGCCGGGTAGCTATTGCAGCGCTGGAGGTATTGAAAGATGAAAGGCTGGCTGAAAATGCAGAAGCCATGGGCCTCCTGCTGCGCGAAGAGCTGCAAGGCATCCACTCACCCCATATCAAACATGTGCGCGGCAAGGGCTTGCTGAATGCAATTGTAGTACAGCACAAGCATACAGATGCTGCCTGGAAACTCTGTCTCCGGCTCATGGAAAACGGTGTACTGGCAAAACCTACTCACGGCGATAAGATCAGGCTTTCTCCTCCGCTGGTGATCAGGGAAGAGCAGGTTCGCGAAGTCGTATCTATCATCAAAAAAAGCCTGGCTGTGCTGGATGAATAAAACAGGCAGTGTGAGGCAAGTCCTGAAAAGATTCGATGATCCTACTGTATATTGCCGGGAAACAAACCACCGATAGTGCCTCCTGAACCTCATACGGAACAACACCTTCAAAGCTCTGATGTACTGAGAGATATTGTGATCGGGATGTCTGACGGGTTAACCGTACCCTTTGCCCTGGCGGCCGGACTGAGCGGTGCGGCACAGTCTACGGGCCTCATCATCGTGGCAGGACTGGCAGAAATCGCTGCCGGCTCTATTGCCATGGGGTTGGGAGGTTACCTGGCCGGCAAAACAGAACAGGACCATTACAATGCCGAGCTGCAAAGAGAATATGATGAAGTAGAGCGGCTGCCCGAGCGGGAACGCGAAGAAGTAAAGCATTTTTTTTCCAATTTAGGTCTGAGCGATGAGGTGCAGGAGCAGGCGGTTGCAGAGATGACCAAAGACAAGGAAAAATGGGTCGACTTTATGATGAAATACGAACTCGGCCTCGACAAACCATCCCCCGCCCGTGCCCGCAAGAGTGCCCTCAACATCGGTCTTTCTTATATCATTGGCGGCATTATTCCATTAAGTCCCTACTTCTTTGTAACGGACGGCATCACCGGTCTAAAAATCTCTGCCCTCATTACCCTGATCAGTTTATTTGTATTCGGCTATTTCAAAAGCCGGATCACCGGCGTCCGGCCCTGGGAAGGCGCCGTAAGAGTCATGCTGATCGGGGCAGTGGCCGCAGCTTGTGCGTTTGGGATTGCACGGTTGATTGTCTGAACCATGATTTACAGGATTTGAAGGATTCGGGGATTAGAGTCGTTCAATCATCAAAAGAGAAAAATCTTTTATTTCAAGACAATTCAGCTACAACAATCCCCCAAATCCTGTAAATCATGGTTCAGACTTCAATTCCACATCCGGGAATAGTGCAGCGGCCAGCATGATGATGGAAGCAGCCAGCATCAGGTACAAGGCGGTTTCTTTTTGCGGACAATCGCCCTGGCGGCAGGTGGAAAGAACGATAAAGTTGCGGATGGCCCAGGCAAGATTGAGGGCGCAGAAGAATAAGTTGGCGCGTTTGGCAGTTGTGTAAGGGATGATAAACAAGATGGTTGCCACCACTCCCAAAACAAGACTCAGCAAGGCGGGTTTTCCAAAGTTAGTGCCCGCTGCATTCAAACCGGTAACGGTAATCCCCTTTGATTCGATGTAGACCCAGGGCATGTAGGAAACTGCTAGCAGCACCACAAAAGCAAGCACTCCGATCCATTTGCTGTATCTCATATGGAGTAGTTTGTAAGGGTGCAAACATAGGCAGAAAAGCCGGCTTATTTCACCCCGCTTTTGTCAACCGCCAATACGGTGCGGGCACCCAGCTCACGGGCTACACGCATCACATCCACAATATTTTCGATGGGTACTTTTTTGTCGGCATTCACAACTACCGTGGGCTGGTCTTTTTCCTTGGCCAGCACGGGCTGCAGCTTTAGCTTGAGCTCCTCAAGCGTAACTTTTGAGGTGCCTACATAAAACTGGTTGGATGCGTCGATCGATACCACAACGGTTTGTTTGGCCTTGGTATCACTTTTTGATTTGGGCTGGGAAAGTTTGACCACATTGGGGTTGGCCAGGGTAGATACGATCAGAAAGAAAAACAACAAGATAAACAGGATGTCATTCAGTGCCCCTGCATGCAGTTCGGGATGTGATCTTAAATGCGACCGGAGGTTCATATAATCTTTTTGAGCTTGCTGTTTATGGGGTAACTGATTTGCTGTATCGGTGGCAGGTTAATAACCGGTCCGCTTTAGCGTGTCGGTTCCTGCAGGATGTCGATGAATTCGGCGCTGGCCACTTCCATCTTGTTAACGGTTTTGGAGATCTGCGAGTTTAAAAAATTATACGCCACATAACCCAGCAGCCCGATGATCAACCCGGTAGCAGAGGTGATCATCTTGGTATAGATACCACCTGCAATAGCCGCCGGTGTAAATTCACCGGTTGCGTTGATGTTGTAGAACAGCTGCAGCATACCAAAGATGGTTCCCAGGAAGCCGAACATGGGCGCAATACCATATACCAGCGAGAGTACAGACAGGTTGCGTTCCATCTTGTACACTTCCAGCTTGCCCACGTTCTCCATGCTTTTTTCGATGGCATCGATCGGTTTGCCAATGCGCTGCAGGCCCTTGTCGATGATCTTTGCTACGGCGTTGTTGGTATTTTTCGCGAGCGAACGGGCCGCTGTAATATTACCTGTTACCACATGATCGCGGATGATATTCATAAAATTCTGGTCTACATTGCTGGCGTTCTTGATGGCGATCCATCTTTCAAAAAAGAAAAATATAGCCAGCACCAGCAACAGGGCAAGCGGTACCATCAGCACACCACCGTTGCTCAACAGATCAAAAATGTTCATATGGGCGGTTTCGGCAGCGGCCGTGTTTATTCCATTGGCGGTGCTGTCGGCCAGGCGCCGGGCAGTGTCTGTGATCTGAAGAAGAAATGGGCTCATCAAAAAATTATATCTCGGGTTAACAATAGAAAGCGGGATCCGGAAACAGTAAACGTGAAAGTAAGTTGGATTATTTTTAGTTTATCTCCTTCGGCTTCCTATTAACATTTTGTATAGAAAGCATTTAGCGCTGCATTTCTGTGCTATTGCCTGTTGGCAACAGTTGATGCCCTGCCGTCCTGCCCGTCTCCTCCCTGCATTTGCATCATGCCCATGATCTGCTTCATGGTGCGCTGCATGCCATCGCTGCTGCCGTCGAGGAAGATAATATTGCCCTGACCGGCTTCCGCAAAGTTTTTGATGGCTTCAGTCCACATGCTGAACAGGATCACGTTGGTATCCAGGTTGGCCTGCTTCATTTGTTCGGCGGCCTGGCTCATACCCTTGGCTACCTCTTCGCGGAACAGCGCAACGCCCTGTCCGCGCAACATGGCTGCTTCCCGTTCTGCCGTAGCAGCGATCTTGATGGCATTTCCTTCTGCCTCGGCCGATTTTGTTTTGGTGATCAACAGGGCCTGTCCTTCGTTTTCAGCAGCAGCTTTCAAGTTGTTGCTGGCCACAACCCGGCTCATGCTGTCCATAATAGCTTTGTCGAACGTAATATCATTGATCTGCAGATCGAGGAGGTGATAGCCCCAGTCTTCCAGCAGGTGATCGATCTGCTCTTTTACATATTCCACGATTTCCTTGCGCAGGGCCAGGATCTCCGCCTGCTTTTTGGTAGCAACAAAAGAGCGGATGGTTCCTTCGATGGTGCGTGTGAGCGCCTGCATGAGATCGCGCTCGGTAATAAATTTGAACGCTACCTTTTTGATCGTTTCCTCTTCTGGATTTTGCACCGCATACAGCAGCATGTTTTTAAAATATACATTGGCCTGGTCGAAGGTGACGGCCTGGAATTCCATTTCCACCGATCTGTTCTGGATGCTTACGCGTTTGTATATCTGTTCCAGGATAGGTATCTTAAAATTTAAACCGGGCCGAAGGATGCGCTGGTATTTGCCAAACATGGTAACAACAGCAATGGTTCCCTGGTTTACCGTAACCAGTCCGCTGAAAACAATGATGAGCAGAATGATCAGCCACCAATAAGAGAGTAGGGATTGCATAATGACAAGTTTAATGATTGAAGGTAGGGCATCTACTTTTTTTTCTTGATAAAAAAAAGTAACAAAAAAAATCAAGGCTGTTTGAAAGGGAGACTCCGTGTTCTTTTTGCTTGACCAAAAAGAACCAAAAAAGTCAAGGCTG
>JADCRZ010000003.1:173820-328036 GCA_015069695.1 Williamsia sp. | reverse complement strand
TACGGACTCACCCGCTTTACCGATCCGTTCCTCTGATGAGAGGAGGGCAAAGATAGGGGAATCCATCACTTTGCAAAAACTTTTTCGTGTTCTTTTGAAAAGATTTTCACGCGCTGTGCTGATGCGCCGGACAATGATATGGAAGTAACTTTTCGTGACCGGGCAAGACTGCCGCCCGTACGAAAAAACACCTATAAATGCCTCCGGATCAAGGGGCATGGCGCTGCTATGCCGCAGTTGCTTATCTTTACACAAACTAAAGCATGCATGCTCAAAGTAGGTGTTTTCGGTGTGGGTCATCTGGGAAAGTTTCACCTCAACAACTGGAAAGATATAAAAGGCGTAGAACTTACCGGTTTTTATGACCCGGATGAGTCTGCCGCTGCCGTTGCAGCCACTACCTACGGACTCACCCGCTTTACCGATCCGTTGGCCCTCATCAATGCCTGCGACGCGGTAGATATTGTAGCACCTACCAATTTCCACTACGAGCTTTGCAGCATGGCCATCCGCCATGGCAGACATGTATTTGTAGAAAAACCCCTTGCCTACACCATGGAAGAGGCCCGGCAGCTGGTAAAACTGGTCCGGGAAATGAACATCAAGTTCCAGGTCGGACACGTAGAACGGTTTAACCCGGCTTATCTTGCCACAGCCGGACTGCACCTGAAACCGGTGTTCATCGAGGTGCACCGGCTGGCGCAGTTCAATCCCCGGGGTACAGAAGTGAGTGTGATCATGGACCTGATGATCCATGATATCGACATTATCCTCAGCATGGTAAAAAGCGAGGTCAAAGCAATCTCCGCCAGCGGCGTAGCTGTGATGACCGATACGCCCGATATCGCGAATGCGCGGCTTGAGTTCGACAATGGCTGCGTGGCGAACTTAACATCCAGCCGGATATCGATGAAGAAAATGCGCAAGCTGCGGGTGTTCCAGAAAGATGCTTATATCGGGATCGATCTGCTGAACAAAAAAACAGAAGTGATCAAACTGGCAGACCAGCACGATGCCAATGTATTTGCGTTCGACATCGATACGCCGCATGGAAAAAGGACCATCGCCGTATCCAATCCGCCCATCCCTGAGGTCAACGCCATCAAAATGGAACTGGAAGCTTTTCGCGACGCCGTTGTCAACAATACACCGACCGCAGTTTCAGTCGTAGATGGATACCGTGCCATGGACATTGCACACCAGATTTTAAATAAGATAAAAAGTTTTTCTATAAATACCTGAAAGCCGGATGGTCCCTAAAAAGAAAATTCACATCCTATGGTATATTGTCAGCGATCTGTTGGCTGCGCTCATAACATGGATCGCTATCCATGCAGGTAAAAAGGAAATCCTGCACGAGCAGGAAACCGGATCGGTGTTCTCCAGTTCCCCTTTTTTATACGGTCTCTTGTTTGTACCGCTGGCTTGGGTCATCGTCTATTTCCTGACAGGAAGCTATAACTCCTTGTATCGAAAATCAAGACTGAATGAGCTCGTTTATACCCTTCTCATCAGCATGCTGGGCGCTGCCTTGATCACCTGTTATTTTCTCATAAACCGGCAATGGCCCACCGGTGTGCGCCATTACTTTCCTTTTTTTTGCTGGCTGACCGGCCTCCAATTTCTAACAACCGCTGCAGGCAGAATGATCCTCGTTAACCTGGCAAAGCTCCAGCTGCGCCGCGGCCAGGTGGTGTTCAACACCGTGCTGGTAGGTGATACGCCCAAATCTGTACACCTGTACAAAGAAACCCACAGGCAACTGCTTGCTGCAGGCTACCGGTATAAAGGATATATCAGTGATCACAAAAACGGCCTTGCAAAACACCTCGATTATTTTGGCCAGTTAAACCAGCTGGAACAAATCATAGATGCCAATCAGATAAACCTTGTAGTAGTGGCCCTCGACAAATCAGAAAGGGGTGTGGTGGAATCTGTTATCAACCGGTTGAGTGAAAAAGACGTTGAAATAAAGATTGTTCCCAGTACAGTTGATATTCTTTCAGGATCTATCAAAACTTCCAATGTATACAGTCCGGTGCTGGCCGACATCAGAACTGACCTGATGCCTGAATGGCAGCAAAATATCAAGCGGCTCCTTGATATCGTTTTGTCGATAACAGGCATCATCTTCTTATGTCCCCTGATTGTATATGCTGCCATCAAAGTAAAGCTGTCTTCACCCGGCCCTGTTTTTTATATGCAGGAAAGGGTCGGCTATAAAGGAAAGGTATTTGCCATCTACAAGCTCAGAAGCATGCACGACAATGCAGAGCGCAACGGTCCTGCACTCTCGTCGGACGATGACCCCCGCATCACCACCTGGGGTAAAACCATGCGCAAGTGGCGGCTGGATGAGCTGCCGCAACTCTGGAATATCTTAAAGGGAGAGATGAGCCTGGTAGGGCCGCGACCGGAGCGGAAATATTATATCAGCAAGATTGTACAATACGCCCCTTATTACAACTACCTGCTGAAAGTAAAGCCAGGATTGACTTCCTGGGGCATGGTGCAGTTTGGCTACGCGCAGAACGTACATGAAATGGTGGAACGCCTGAAATACGACCTGATCTATATAGAAAACGTATCCCTGGCCCTCGATTTTAAAATCCTGTTTCATACAATTCGCATCATCTTATCCGGACAGGGAAAATAGAAACCCATTCCTATTCATGCAAAAACCATCCTCTTTTTATTTCTGTAAACCAGTCCTGTCAGCATTCCGATTCTGTTGCAGGCTTCATAGAGCAGGCATCTTTTTCCTGCTGTTTTTTGCGGCAGCAACTACATGCGCTGCACAAAGCTATTGGCAGCAACAGGTAGATTACCTGATTGATGTAAAGCTGAACGATGAGGAACACACGCTGGATGGTTTTGAAAAAATCCTGTATACAAACCATTCTCCCGATACGCTTACCTATATCTGGTTTCATCTATGGCCAAATGCGTACAAAAACGACAAAACCGCTTTCAGCGAACAGCTCCTGCTTGGAGATAAGACCAATTTTTATTTTTCTTCCCCCGAACAAAGGGGTTATATCAACCGACTCCACTTTGAGGTCAATGGTTCCATAGCCCGGATGGAAGATCATCCTCAATATATAGATGTCGTAAAGCTCTGGCTGCCGCAGCCCCTGCTTTCCGGGCAATCCATTACAATTACTACACCTTTTCATGTAAAGCTGCCGGCCAATTTTTCCCGGGGCGGGCACACTGGTCAATCTTACCAGATTACCCAATGGTATCCCAAACCGGCTGTTTATGACAGCCGTGGCTGGCATGACATGCCTTATCTGGACCAGGGCGAATTTTACAGCGAGTTTGGCGATTACCAGGTAAACATTACCGTGCCCGCTGCTTATGTGGTAGCTGCAACCGGTGAATTGCAGAACAGGGATGAACTGGAATGGATCAAGAGGAGAACGGCTCAACCTGTTGCTGCACCCATACGGACACCAAAAACAAGCGGCCCAAAGAAAAAGACCGGTCTGCCTTCATCCATTAAAAAGATCCAGGTTACTCCAACAGATACAAGCACAAAAACACTGGTGTACAAGCAAGCCAGGGTGCATGATTTTGCCTGGTTTGCCGACAAGCGCTATCTGGTCAGCTATGATACACTGCGCCTTGCTTCAGGCAATACAAAAGAAGTCTTCAGTTACTATCTACCCGAAGATGCAGCCTATTGGAAGAACAGCCTCCGCTCCATCAAAGAAGCTGTCCTGACCAGAAGCGCCTGGCTGGGTGAATATCCGTATAAAACAGTGAGTGTGGTAGAAGCCCAGATGGGCGTGACGGGCGGCATGGAATATCCAACCATCACAAGCATATCACCGCTGCACGATGAACAAGCGCTTTATGCTACCATTGCGCATGAAGTAAGTCACAACTGGTTGTATGGGATCCTTGCCTCCAATGAACGCCGCAATCCCTGGATGGATGAGGGGATGAATACTTACTATGACATGCGGTTTTTACAGGCAGAGAACAGGGCCCGCAACAACATTAAAACGGAAGCAGACCACCTCGCAACAAAGATTGGCTTGTTGTATTTGAAAAATGCTACAAGCATCCGGAAAGACCAGCCCATCAACACTTCTGCCGACGCGTTTTCTACCCAGAATTATCCGCTTGTTGCATACCTGAAATCAGGGATGTGGATGAAGAAGCTGGAAAACAGACTGGGCCAGCCCCTTTTTGATTCCTGTATGCGGACTTACTTCGGGAACTGGCAGTTTAAACATCCTTACCCGGAGGATTTTAAAGCTGCGCTGGAATCCGTTCGCCCTGTTAACCTGAATGACCTGTTCCGTGAACTTGACCAAAAGGGAGATCTTGATACCGTTCCCCGCAAACTGGTTGTTCGGGCACCTTCTTTAAACCTTCTTACAGATGGGCAATACAATCCCGTCTTTGTTGCCCCCCTGGTTGGTTTTAACCTGTACGATGGTTTTATGATAGGAGGGGGGATCACCAATATCCGGCCACCTTTTGAACGCCTCGAGTTCCTCGTCGCGCCGCTTTTTGCAACCGGGAGCAAGCGATTGGGCGGCACAGCCAGGGCAGCGTACAACTGGTATCCTGATCGCTCAGCTGTGTACAAGCTGAGCGCTGGTATCGCTGCCTCCCTGTTTTCCATCAACAAGTTCCAGCCGGAGAACGGGTCTGCCCTATTCCTGGGCGTACGCAAGCTGGCTCCCTTTGTACGTGCCACCCTGAGAGAAGATCCCTTAAGCAAAAGGGAGCGGTATGTTCAGTTTAAGTCATTCCTGATCGGGGAAGACCAGCTTGATTTCCGGCAGGTGGTGAGTCCGACAGATACACAGAATGTCGTAAGCAAAGTGGCCAGAAACTACGTAGTCAACCAGCTTAAATTCGTCGTCAAAAATACCCGTATACTGTATCCGTATAGCGGTGAGCTGCAGGTGGAGCAGGGAAGGGGATTTGTTAGAGCAGCTTTTACGGGTAACTACTTCTTTAATTACTCAAAGGGGGAAGGGGGCCTGGACCTCCGTTTTTTTGCAGGGAAGTTTTTTTACACAGGCGGACAAACAACGCTCAAACAATTCGAGACCGACAGGTTTCACCTGAATCTTACCGGGGCCAACGGACAAGAAGACTATACCTACAGCAACTATTTTGTCGCACGCAATAAATTTGAAGGGTTCGCCAGCCAGCAGATCATGATGCGGGATGGTGGTTTTAAAGTGCGGACAGATTTGCTAAGCAGCAAGGTTGGAAAAACAGACAACTGGTTGTCCGCGCTCAACGGCTCTGCAAGGGTTCCTAAAAGCATCAATCCCCTGCAGTTGCTCCCATTCTCCATTCCACTAAAGGTGTTTGCCGATGTGGGTACCTATGCCGAAGCCTGGGACAGGGATGCCAACCTGAACAGGTTTCTTTTTGATGCCGGCCTTCAATTTTCATTGTTCAATGAAACCGTCAACATTTATGTCCCCCTTGTATACAGTCCGGTATACCGCGATTATTTCAAATCCACCCTTGGTAAAAACCGGTTTTGGAAAACCATTTCGTTCAGCCTGGACATTCAGCGCTTTAGCTGGCGCAAGATAGACTCGGCCTTACCGCTTTAGCATACCTGCATGAGTGAAAACAGTGCCATACAATACCTGACACGCGACCAGATAGATGGGAACCAGTGGAATGCCTGCATTCACAAAGCCCCTAACGGATTGATTTACGCCTATACGGATTACCTGGATGCCATGGCAAAGAACTGGGATGCCCTCGTGCTGGGAAGTTACCAAGCCGTGATGCCCCTGCCCTGGAACAAAAAATGGGGCTTTTATTACCTGTACCAGCCTTTTCTTTGCGCCAGCCTGGGTGTATTTGGAGAGGAGATAACTGCTTCCATGCTAAAAGAATTTTTGCAGGCCATCCCCCGGCGGTTCAGGCTCTGGGACATGTACTTCAACTACGGCAACTTTTTTCCGGTGCCAGGCTATGAGCTGTACCAGCGCATTAGCCATGTGCTGGATCTGCGCACGCCGTATGACACATTGTACGCTGACTTCCGGACCAGCTACAAAACCTTGTTAAAACGCTTTGACAAGATCGGCTGTACCATCAAGAAAAACATTCCGATTGAAGAGGTCCTGCAGCTAACAAGGGTCAAGCTGGTCCCAGTAGCCAATGTAAAAGAGGAAGAATATAGCCGTTTCACCCAACTGTATAAGAAACTGGCCGCTTTGGGCAAGGGCATCAGCTACGGGGCTTATTCGCCCCACGGTGAATTGCTGGCTTCCGGTGTGTTTTTGTTTTCTAACGGGCGGGCCTATTATATTGTAGCAGGCAACCACGCTGATGGCAGAACAGTCGGAGCTTCTCACCAGGTTATCAATACATTTATCCGGGAGCATGCAGGCCGCGAACTCCTGCTTGACTTTGAAGGCTCAGATGTTCACAACATTGCTTTTTTCTTTAAAAGCTTTGGTGCGGTCGAAGAAAAATACCCCGGCATTTTTTACAACAAGCTTCCACGGCTGGTTCGATGGCTGAAAAAGAGGTGAGCAGGTTTAACGCTTTGCCAATAACTGTTCGGCTACCAGCAGATCCAGCGGTGTCGTGATTTTCAGATTAGTGGGCTCACCTTCAATGAGGTGGATGGGCACACCTGCTTTTTCAACCACACTGGCTTCATCTGTGAAGCCGGGATCATACGGTTGATCAAAAGCCTTCTTCAAAACAGTGCTGTGGAAGGTCTGCGGGGTTTGGATCAGCCTTACTTTGCTTCGGTCAAGTGGCTGGAATTGTCCGCTTTCTGTTTGGAATCGCATGGAATCAGCAGGGGAGATGGCAGGCACGGCATTGCCTTTTTCGGCAGCTGTTTCAAAGCAGCGGCGGATCAGCCCGGCAGAAACCAGGCAGCGTACAGCATCGTGTACAAAACAGACAGCGCCTTCCGGAATAAACTGCAATCCCTTTTTAACAGAATGGAAACGGGTTTCTCCACCCGGTGTAAAGGCACAATTCCCTGCACCAGGCATTGATTGAACCAGTTCCCTCCCTTTTTCGATGTAAGCGGGGGGAAGCACCAGCACCATGTGCAGGTCAGCGTAAGCTTCCAGAAAACGGGCAACTGTATGGAGAAGGACAGGTTGATGACCAAGCTGGAGGAATTGTTTGGGGAGTGATGTACCCATCCGGATGCCGGAGCCGCCTGCTACGATAAGGGCATATTTTTCCATGCAGGGGCTTAGTTGTGCGGTTCTTCTTCTTCTCCCATCAGGTCCCGTTCAATTTCTTCCATCTGCACAATATCCCAGGCTTCACTTAAAGTAGGAACTGTATTCAGTTCTGTATACCCATCGGTTCCTTCAAGGTCTTTCTGTACGGAAGGCTGCAGGCCGCAAACGACAAAAGAAGCACCTTGTTCGTAAAATGTTTGTTGAATGTTAATAAGTAATGCTGCAGCAGCGTCTTCCACCTTTTCGATGTCTTGTAAATTTACAATCAGGTTTCTTACCGGCTGTTCAAGATAAGGTAGCAGTAAATTTTGTGCTTCTTCTGTCATATTAGCAGAAAATGCGGTCTCCAGAATAGTTATGACATGGTATTTTTCGCTGGTATCAATTTTGAACCTCATAGCTGTTTACAATTTAAGTGCTTGTCGCGACGTTGATTTCTTTGTGAAGTTTGTGTATCACCTTAACCGGTTGTCCAAATCCAGAAGCAGTTGGCTGAGCCTAGGCGTAAACTTAAATCAAAAATATTCGTTATTATTGTATAACACACAATCGTTAAAAAAATGGATAATAATTTTTCGGCCCAGGTTAAGGAGATTATTTCGTTCAGCAGGGAGGAAGCACTTCGATTGGGTAACGATTTTATTGGCACCGAGCACTTGTTGCTGGGATTGATCAGGGAAGGTGACAATACGGCCGTTCGCATTTTGAAAAGCTTTAATGTAGATCTATATGAGCTTAGAAAAGAAGTAGAACTAGCTATAAAGGACAAGACCGGGAAAAACATCGCGAACATCAACAGCCTGCCCCTTACAAAACAGGCAGAGAAGGTGATCCGTGTAACCGTTCTGGAAGCCAAAGCGCTGAAAAGCCCGACTGTTGAAACAGAGCACCTGATGCTCTCTATCTTGAAGAACAAAGAAAATATTGCTACTCAAATTTTAAATCAATTCGACGTGGACTATGATCTGTTCAGAAATGAATTGGGCGTTGTAAAAAGCAATGATGTCCGCAGCGAGTATGCTGATGAAAACGAGGATGATTTTGATGAAGAGAAAAAATATTCACAGCAGAAAGTTAAAACTGCCGGTAACACCAAAAGCAAAACCCCGGTTCTCGACAATTTCGGACGCGACATTACGCGTCTTGCAGAAACAGGCGCCCTTGATCCCATCGTAGGAAGGGAAGAAGAAATAGAAAGGGTCTCCCAGATTCTTTCGCGGCGCAAGAAAAACAACCCGATCCTGATCGGTGAGCCCGGTGTGGGTAAAACAGCCATCGTGGAAGGCCTGGCGTTGCGCATCGTACAACGCAAAGTATCCCGGGTGCTGTTCGACAAACGGGTTATCTCGCTCGATCTGGCAGCCCTGGTTGCCGGTACTAAATACCGTGGCCAGTTTGAAGAAAGGATGAAAGCGATCATGAATGAACTGGAGAAAAACCGCGACGTGATCCTGTTCATCGATGAAATTCATACCATTGTTGGTGCCGGCGGTGCTAGTGGTTCACTGGATGCTTCCAACATCTTTAAACCCGCCCTTGCCCGCGGTGAGCTGCAATGCATTGGTGCATCCACTCTGGATGAATACCGCATGTACATCGAAAAGGACGGAGCCCTCGACCGCCGCTTCCAAAAAGTGATGATCGATCCGCCTACAGTGGAAGAAACCATCCAGATCCTTACCAACATTCAAAGCAAATACGAAGACTATCACAATGTGATGTATTCGCCCGAAGCCATCGACGCCTGCGTGAAGCTCAGCGATCGGTACATGACCGACCGCCTGCTGCCCGACAAAGCCATCGACGTGCTGGATGAAGTAGGCGCCCGCGTGCACCTCAAGAACATCAACGTGCCGCAGGAAATCCTTGATCTGGAGAAAAAGATCGAAGACATCAAGAACGAAAAGAACAAGGTCGTCAAGAGCCAGAAGTTTGAAGAAGCCGCTTCGCTGCGGGATACCGAAAAACGCCTGGCAGAAGAACTGGAAAGGGCCAAGAACAGCTGGGAAGAAGAAAGCAAACACAAACGCTATCCCATCGATGAAGAAGCCATTGCTGAAGTGGTGAGCATGATGACCGGCATTCCCGTAAAGCGCATGGTGCAGGCTGAAACTGAAAAGCTGCGCCGCATGAGCGAAGACATGCGTGAAATGGTGGTTGGTCAGGAAGATGCCATTCAAAAAGTGGTGAAAGCCATCCAACGCAACAGGGTAGGGTTGAAAGATCCCAAGAAACCCATCGGTACCTTTATCTTCCTCGGTCCTACAGGAGTTGGTAAAACCGAGCTGGCCCGTGCACTGGCCCGTTATATGTTCGACTCCGAAGATTCGCTCATCCGCATTGATATGAGTGAATACATGGAAAAATTCACTGTAAGCCGTTTGATCGGTGCGCCTCCCGGCTATGTAGGTTATGAAGAAGGTGGTCAGCTGACTGAAAAAGTTCGCCGCAAGCCTTACTCCGTGATCCTGCTGGATGAAATAGAAAAGGCACATCCTGACATTTACAACCTGTTGCTGCAGGTGCTCGACGATGGACAGCTTACAGATGGTTTGGGTAGAAAGATCGATTTCAAGAACACCCTGATCATCATGACCTCCAATATCGGAGCCCGTCAGCTGAAGGACTTTGGTGAAGGCGTAGGGTTCGCTACTGCATCCAGAACCATGAATGCAGACGAGAACAACAAGGCCGTGATCGAGAAAGCGCTGAAACGCACGTTCTCTCCGGAGTTCTTAAACAGGATAGACGATGTGGTTATTTTCAACTCACTGGAAAAATCACATATCTTCCAGATCATCGACATCCTGATGAAAGGTGTGATGAAGCGGTTGGTTACGCTTGGTTTTAAGCTGGAACTCACAGAAGAAGCCAAGAACTTCATCGCTGAAAAAGGATACGACCAGCAATTTGGTGCCCGTCCTTTGCACCGGTCCATCCAGAAATACCTGGAAGATCCGCTGGCAGAAGAGATCCTGAACATGAACATCAAAGACGGTGACATCCTGGTGGCTGATTTTGACAAGGAAAACCAAAAAATCAAGTTTTCCCTGCAGCCCTCTACCCCCCAGTTGTCAGAAAAGTCTGAAGCATAATTTCTCCTTTGTATCATACAAAAGGCCGCTTAACGCAAGCGGCCTTTTTTTATTTCATCCATGAGAAGAGGGTGGTTGTATGTTATGTAGTGTGATAAATACACGCATTCTGCACGGCAGGGTGAATGCCTTTTGGGGTAGTGAAGTCTGGCTTCAGGGTGCCTGTACAGAATGAACCAGTAAATACTTTTTTCGTGGCGAAAAATAAGAGATATGCCCCAGTAAAAAGAACATAGCTGTATATTTGACAAATGAGTCATCAGGCTGACTTTACGGAAAAAATCATCATTACCATTGACGGATGGAGCAGTTGCGGAAAAAGTACGCTGGCCAAGCAATTGTCGAAGATACTCAACTACGTATACATTGATAGCGGCGCCATGTACCGCGCTATTACGTTGTATTTTTTACGCAATCATGTAGACTGGACAAAAAAAAGAGCAGTAGATGAAGCGCTGGACAATATCAGACTGGAATTCAAATTCAATTACAAGAGCCAGCAAAGCGAGATGCATTTGAATGATGAGAACGTGGAGTATGTGATCCGTGATCTGGTGGTAGCAGAAAAAGTAAGTGAAGTAGCTACCATTAAAGATGTACGCACATTTGTGGTAGCGCAGCAACGCGAAATGGGATTGTCAAAAGGAATTGTGATGGATGGAAGGGACATAGGAACAGTCGTATTTCCGGATGCAGCCTTGAAGATTTTTATGACGGCGGACAGTGCCGTTCGCGTGGAAAGAAGGTTCAAAGAGATGTACGAGAAAAACCCCAATATCACGCTTGATGAAGTAAAGTCAAACCTGCAAATGCGTGACTACATCGACTCTCACCGCGAAATCAGTCCCTTGCGCCAAGCTGATGATGCCATTGTATTGGACAACACGCATCTTTCTATCAAACAGCAACTCGACATTGCACTGAAATGGGCCAAAGAAAGGATCTCACAACAATCCCAGCAGCCCACTATTAATGGGGCTTAGGTCATTTTTCTATCTGGCATCTCCACTTACTGCATCTCACGACTTGCCTGATATGGTGGGCAATAACGGAGTGGATCTGGTTGTTTGCATTTGATTGCATGGTTTCGAAGTGATACAATTGTATAATCCCCTACTGGGAGGGGTAGGCGTGGGTTCAGAAACTTTACCATGCCATCATCTGATCCATTCTCAGGCTCAAAAGGCAAGCGCAAAAAAAAGCTGCCCCACCGGAGTGAGGCAGCTTTGATACCTTCTTTGCTGTGAAGTTTTGGTTGATTGTATTTTGCGGAAGGTATCCTGTTTAATGACGTAATTGGATTGCCAGTGCCTAGCGAAGGAAAAGGATCTCCCGGTATTTGGGAAGGGTCCATTCCTTGTCGTCTACCAGCAGCTCAAGTTTGTCAACATGGTAGCGGATGGTGTCGAAGAACTGGCCTTTTACCTGGTCACAATAAGCAATGGCTTTATCGCGGGAGCTTTCCAGGGCATTGGCCGTTTTTCTCGCTTCTATCATTTTCATGATCTGCTCGCTTACAACTGATATGTGTTCAGATACCTTCTCAAGAACCTGCCTCTGGTTGGCATAAGAAGCCTCCGGTAAACCCAGCTCTTTTAATCCTTTGATGTTTTCGATCAGTGTATTCTGGTATTTGATCGCGCCTGGCAGGATGGTGGAAGTCGCAAGCTCGCCCATGATCCTTGCTTCGATCTGTACTTTTTTGATATACTTTTCGAGTTCTATCTCATAACGTGCTTCCAGCTCAGAATGGCTGTATACATCGTTGCTTTCGAACAGGTGAAGGGCTTTTTCTGTTACCATTGCATCCAGCGCCAGCGGCGTGGTCTTGATATTTTGTAATCCGCGCGCTTCTGCTTCTTTTGCCCATTCGTCGCTGTAGTTGTTTCCTTCAAATAAGATCTTCTTGCCGTTGACGATGTATTCCCTGATCACGTGAATGATCGCGATTTCTTTTTTCTCTCCTTTTTCAATCAACCCGTCTACTTCTTTTTTAAAGCTTTTCAGGGTTTCAGCCACAATCGTATTGAGCACTGTCATGGCATTGGCGCAGTTGGCGGATGAGCCAACAGCCCGGAATTCAAATTTGTTGCCGGTAAAAGCAAACGGAGAAGTCCTGTTGCGGTCGGTATTGTCGAGCAACAGTTCGGGGATGCTTCTGTGCAGGTCCAGTTTCAGGATAGCTTCATCCTGTTCGTCAAATTTCTCGTTCACACGGGTTTCGATGTCGTCGAGCACCTTGGTAAGGTACTGGCCGATGAACACAGAAATAATAGCAGGCGGCGCTTCGTTGGCGCCCAGGCGGAAATCATTCCCTGCAGAAGCGATCGCAGATCTTAACAGATCAGCATAGTCGTATACAGCTTTGATGGTATTGACAAAAAAGGTCAGGAACATCAGGTTGGTCTTGGGCGTTTTACCAGGTGCAAGCAGGTTAACGCCTGTATCGGTAGACATGCTCCAGTTGTTGTGCTTGCCGCTTCCGTTGATGCCGGCAAAAGGTTTTTCGTGCAGCAGTACGCGCAGGTTGTGGCGGCGGGCAACACGGTCCATGATGTCCATCAGGAGGGTATTGTGGTCAACCGCTACGCTTACTTCTTCAAAGATGGGCGCGCACTCAAACTGGGCGGGCGCTACCTCGTTGTGGCGGGTCCTGAGCGGAATGCCCAATTTGTAAGCTTCCTGTTCGTAATCTCTCATAAACTCAAATACCCTTTCAGGGATTGAACCAAAATAGTGGTCTTCCAGCTGCTGGCCTTTTGCAGAACTATGGCCGAATACAGTTCTTCCACTCAGAACCAGGTCGGGGCGGGCGTTGAACAAACCAGCGTCTACGATGAAGTATTCCTGTTCCCAGCCCAGGGTGGCGGAAACCTTGGTCACGTTCCGGTCAAAATAATTACAAACATCCACTGCCGACTTGTTGAGGGCTTCCAGCGCTTTCAGAAGAGGCGCTTTGTAGTCGAGCGATTCGCCTGTGTATGATACAAATATTGTTGGTATACAAAGCGTTTTACCCAGCCCGACTTCCATGATAAATGCCGGAGAAGAAGGGTCCCAGGCAGTATAACCGCGTGCTTCGAAAGTGGCGCGCAAACCGCCGCTGGGGAAAGAAGACGCATCCGGTTCCTGCTGGATCAGGGCTGCACCGTCAAATTCTTCCAGTGAAGTGCCATCGCCTTTGATCGTAAAAAATGAATCATGCTTTTCAGCTGTTGTACCGGTGAGAGGTTGAAACCAGTGCGTAAAATGCGTCACGCCCTTTGACTCGGCCCACTGCCTGATACCGGAAGCAACCTGGTTGGCCATTGCCCGGTCGATCTTTTTGCCACTCTTTACAGAACTTCTTAAACTTTTGTACGCTTCGTCACTTAATAGCTCACGCGCTACTTTAAGGGTAAATACGTTTTCGCCAAATATGGCGGTAATTTTTTGAAAGCCTGTGGGCTTTACATCGGAGGAGGGGTCGGAAATGTTGTTCACAGCATTTAAACGTAAGGACATGAGGAAAAATTTTATGAGCGAAATAAGAGCAATTGAGGCAAAATACCAATTTTTCTAAAGTAAATGTGTACTTTCTAAATAATATTCGGGTGAAATTTTGCGGTACAAACCGAATGTAGTATATAATTAGTTTTCCTTTGTCCTATTCTTCCATATATATAAATTGCTAATGCCTGGTAGCTTTTTCCCCGTTGCGACCATGCCAAAACAGCCTAAAAACAAGATTTCGAAAAGAGATTTGTACCTGACAAAAGCACCCGGAAACGGTACGATGTACCCAACTGCCAGATACCCGGCAAGGGCCCCTGGCAACAAGGTCATGAACAGGGGCGATTTAATCGTATTCGTCCAACCTTTATCGCGGCAATAAAAACAAAAGGCGCCAAATCCAAAGAATAAGAACACATCCAGGGCAGATGCCAGGTGGAGTGGAGATTTGCTTTGCCACAGGGTGGGTTGAAGAAAACTGTGGTTGAGCGCTTGCGGAAGTACCTGCAGGTAAGAAGAAGGATGAGCATTGAGACTGTCGAGGGGAAGCCGGGTATTTCCTTCGAGGCTGAGAAAGCTATGCTGGCGTTCTGCCAGTTTTTGCGCCAGGTTGGGAAACGGCAGTAGCCGGTCAGCAAAAAAGAATCCGCCAAGGCAAAGGCCATAAACAAGGGCATACGCTCGCCAGGCCTGCAAACAGGCACGCTTGCGCAAAAACCAGCCCAACAGTGCGGGTGCCATACAAAGCACAACCAGGTTCCGGATCAGCCAAAGCATTAATAGGGCTGCCAAACACAGCAATATGTTTTTAATCGGGGAACCTTTTTTCTGTAAAAGTTTGTTGAAATAATACAGCAGAACGGCCATCCCCAGCAACAGCAATCCCTCTTTCCGGATGCCACTGAGCCAGAACAGCACAACCGGATAATAGAAAATACCCACCCGCAAAAAAGGGGCAGACTGCGGATGGTATCCCACCATAAGCCTGTAAAGCAGCAAGTGACCCAGGTAGGCTACAAAGCAAAACAACACAACGTTCACATAATAGTTACCCAGGCTCAGTACATCAAACAAGGCTAGCATGCGGACAAATAACACTTCCTCAAAATCACTCCAGAAAGAATTGGAGGTGCTGTAAGCTGCATCCAGCGAAAGGCTTCCGCCTGTTTCCGTAAACGTATCCCGGACAAACCGGAGCGGATGATGCAGGAGTTTATTGTATTGAACCAAAGAATCCAGGTGATATTGCCAGGTATCATCACCCCTGTAAAAACGCATAAACAAATAACCATACAATATCCCGAACAAAACCTTGATCAAAAAGCTGGCGGTGAGCTGGGCAAAGGAAAGATAGGGTCTGTCGCGCCGGGTGAGCCTGTGTAATAAAAAAAGAAGTGAGCCGCAATACAATACAATAAGCAAGATAGAGAGCATAGGCAGGTAAAACAGGCGTCACTGTTAAAGGAGGACCCTCGCCAAAAGTATTGAATTCTTTATCTTACGCGCCAAACTATTTCAATGGGGGAGCGTGCAGGTAAACTGATTGCCTTTGTTTCTTACAATGCGTGGACGATGTACAACTTCAGACTGGAAGTACTGAAAAATTTTCTCGACCGGGGTTTCCGCGTGCTCATTATTGCGGAAGAAGACGAATGGGTTGAACCACTGCGCGCTATGGGATGTGAGTTTGTACCTGTTAAGATCAGGAACCGCTCCTTAAACCCTTTTCATGACCTGGAATTATTTTTCAAACTCAAGCATATTTATAAAAAGCACCGGCCTGATCTGATCTTTCATTATGTAGCCAAACCCAATATTTATGGCACTGCTGCTGCCGGACAGCTCCGCATTCCTTCTATTGCTGTCATTACCGGATTGGGGCATGCGTTTAACAAGGCCAATTTACTGCGCGGATTGATCAAAAGCATGTACCGCTATGCCCTGCAGTTAGCGAGCGAAGTCTGGTGTCTTAACAAAGAAGATGCAGAATACTTTGTGCACCACAATCTGGTGCCGGTACAAAAGCTAAAGGTGCTTTCCGGTGAAGGGGTCAATACACAGTACTTTAACCCGGCGGGTTTTGTACAGCATCCCGAAGAACTGTTTACTTTCCTGCTATCGGCCCGTCTGCTAAAAAGCAAAGGGATCCTTGAATATGCAGATGCGGCGTTGATCCTGAAAAGAAAAAATTATCCGGTTCATTGTTACTTGTTGGGCGCAGTGGAAGAACATCCGGACGCTATCGGGAGAGAGCAAATTGACAAATGGCAGCAGGAGCGTGGCATAAAATACCTGGGTTTTACAAAGGATGTCCGTCCTTACCTGGCGAAGGCTGATTGTTTTGTATACCCTTCTTATTACAACGAAGGTGTGCCCAGAAGTTTGCTCGAAGCCTGCAGCATGGAGCTGCCTGTTATTACTACAGATAATACGGGTTGCAAAGAGCTGGTAGAGGTGGGCGTAAGCGGTCTGCTGTGTAAAAAAAAGGACCGGTTTGAGCTGGCCGCCCGCATGGAAGAAATGCTGCTGATGGAAAAAGAACGGCGCACAGCCATGGGAAAAAGGGGGCGGGAAATTGTGCAGGCCGCTTATTCAGTAGAGCTGATTATCAGGAATTACAATAGCACTGTTGATCAGTTTTTAAATCCCCTGGATTGAACGAATCGGTTTGTTCTGAATATTTTTGATCGGTCATTCGCTGTGTCTGTGTATTTTGCAGCAGATCTGGTTTTTAAAATCAGTCTATTTTTCCAATATGGATATAACCGCTCAAACGGCCGAACAACTGCGGCTGACTGCCGAAGAGTTTCAACTGATACAGGAAAAGCTGGGCCGAGTGCCGAACTTCAATGAACTGTGCGCGTTCTCTGCGATGTGGAGCGAGCATTGTAGTTATAAAAATTCGATCCGCTGGTTAAAGACCCTGCCACGCGAAGGCAGCAAAATGCTTGTAAAAGCAGGGGAGGAGAATGCCGGTTTGATGGATATCGGTGATGGGTATGGCGTCGTGTTTAAAATCGAATCGCACAACCATCCTTCTGCCATCGAACCCTTTCAGGGAGCAGCTACTGGCGTTGGAGGGATCCACCGGGATATATTTACAATGGGTGCACGCCCCATCGCGGCACTGAACTCATTGCGTTTTGGTGATCTAAAAGAAGCAAAGACCCGCCACCTCTTGGCTGGTGTTGTGCATGGCATCGGCCATTATGGCAATTGCCTGGGCGTGCCTACCGTGGGTGGTGAAATTTATTTTGAGCCCTGCTATCATACGAACCCCCTCGTCAATGCCATGAGCGTGGGCATCATCCAGTCAGGTAAAACTATTTCTGCCACAGCCAGTGGTGTAGGGAATCCCGTATTTTTTATCGGCAGTGCTACAGGTAAAGATGGAATCGGGGGCGCTTCTTTTGCGTCGGCCAACATTACAGAAGAGAGCGTGGAGGAGTTGCCTGCTGTACAGGTGGGTGATCCGTTCCAGGAAAAGAAATTGCTCGAAGCATGTCTGGAGGCCATTGAAACCGGCGCTGTTGCAGGCATGCAGGATATGGGAGCGGCGGGTATCATCTGCTCTACCGCAGAGATGAGTGCCAAAGGCGGTACAGGCATGCGGATCGATTTGGATAAAGTGCCTATGCGCCAGCAGAATATGAAAGTTTGGGAATTGCTGCTGAGTGAAAGCCAGGAACGCATGCTCATGGTTGTAAAAAAGGGAGAGGAAGCAGCCATCCGGGAGGTGTTTGAGAAATGGGATCTTCCTTGTGAAGCAATTGGTGAAGTAACGGATGATGGATTTCTTCGCTTTTACATGAACGGAAACCTGGAAGCTGAAATCCCGGCAGAATCCCTGGTATTAGGAGGCGGCGCACCGCAGTACGAAAGAGCGTATACGGAGCCTGCTTATTTCAAGCAAATCCAAGCCTTTGAGGTATCCAAGGTTGAAGTACCGGAAGATCTGAAGGCAGTTGCTGAACAGCTCATCACCCAGCCTTCCATTGCCTCAAAACGGTGGGTGTATAACCAGTACGACAGCATGGTAGGCGCAGCAAACGCAACGACCAACCAGCCCAGCGATGCAGCCGTGGTGCTGGTGAAAGAAGTATCCAAAGCACTGGCTGTAACGACGGACTGCAACAGCCGCTATGTTTTTGCAGATCCTTTTAAAGGGGCTATGATCGCCGTTGCAGAAGCCGCCCGAAACCTTGTCTGTACAGGTGCTGAACCCCTTGGTGTAACCAACTGCCTGAATTTTGGCAATCCTTATGACCCGCAGGTTTATTACCAGTTTGTGCATGCCATCAAAGGCATGAGCGCAGCCTGTGAGAAATTTGGTACCCCGGTAACAGGCGGCAATGTCAGCTTTTACAACCAGCATCCGGAAGGTGCGGTCTACCCAACACCTACCATCGGTATGGTCGGCTTACTGGAAAGACCAAAAGATAAAATGACCCTTTCCTTCAAAGCTGCCGGAGACGCCATTTTCCTGATAGGAAAAAGCAATGACGACATCGCATCTTCTGAATACCTGAACAAGATCTGTGGGGTGCAGTACAGTCCGGCCCCCCGTTTTGACCTGGATGAAGAGTTCCTGGTGCAGCGCAAAGTGATGGAACTGATCAACAACAAAGTGATTGAATCGGCTCACGATGTAAGTGATGGAGGCTTGTTCACCGCGCTCCTGGAATCTTGTTTTGAGCGTACATTGGGGGTAGATGTAGTCGCTACTGATTACCGCATTCGCAAAGATGCTTACTGGTTTGGAGAATCTCAAAGCCGGGTTGTCGTAAGCGTAAAATCGCTGAAGATAGAAGCATTTAAAAACCATCTGGTAGGTTTCCCATATGAGGAGCTGGGTTTTGTAACCACCGGTTCCGTTGAAATCGATGGAATGGAGTGGGGACATATCCGCCAATGGAAAGAAAAATATGAAACAGCCATTGAATCTATATTGGAGGAAACCCAATCAGAAGCAGCTTTAAATTTACCCTGATACCACTGCCATGTTAAACAAAGAAGGGCGCATTGTTGTGACCGGGGCCGCCGGTTTTATCGGGAGCTTTCTCACCGGTTTTTTAAACGGGGAAGGATTTGATAACCTGATCTTGGTAGATGATTTTAGCCGGACCGACAAACAGCCCAACTACACGCAAAAAAGGTTCAGGGACAAAGTCGAAAGAGAGAATTTGTTTAGCTGGCTGGCAGAACATGGCAGCTCTGTACAGGCCATCTTTCATTTAGGCGCCCGGACAGATACCACAGAATTTGACTACAGCATTCACCAGCACCTCAATGTGGACTTTTCCCAAAAGGTCTGGACCTTCTGCACCGGACAAAAGATACCCCTGGTATATGCTTCTTCCGCGGCTACGTACGGCTCGGGTGAACAAGGTTATCAGGATAAAGAACAGCTTTCCTTTCGTCTTCAGCCACTCAATCCCTATGGGGTTTCCAAAAATGAATTCGACAAATGGGCCATCAGCCAGGAAACAGCGCCTCCGTTCTGGGCCGGGTTGAAGTTTTTCAACGTATACGGTCCGAATGAGTACCACAAGGCGCGGATGGCCAGTGTTATATTCCATGCTTTTAACCAGATCCAATCGGCCGGCTTTGTAAAGCTGTTTAAAAGTCACCGGCCTGATTTCAAAGACGGCGAACAGCTGCGTGACTTTATCTATGTAAAGGATGTGGTACAGGTTTGTTTCTGGCTGATGCAAAACCAGCCAGATTCAGGTATTTACAATGTAGGAACAGGCATTGCCCGGGCATTTAAAGACCTGGTGAAAGCCACATTCTCCGCGCTGGACCTGGAAGACCAGATCGAGTACATCGATATGCCGCTCGACATCCGGGAGAAGTACCAGTACTTTACAGAAGCAGACATGCAAAAGCTGCGTGATGCGGGGTACAGGCAACCATTCCATACACTGGAAGATGGCGTCGATGATTATGTACGCAACTATCTTGCGCAAAAAACTTACTATTAACATCCTAATCTTTTTCACATGGGCAAGCGGATAGCTATCATTGGTGGCGGCAACCTAGGAACTGCAATTGCAGAAGGACTGCTCGCCAGCCGGTTTGCGGCACCGGATGAAATCATCATTACCAAACGCAATACAGCCACCCTGGAGCACCTGCAGCAACAGGGTGTAGAAATCAGCAAGGACAATAGTTATGCTGTGCAAAAAAGCAATCTTGTGATCCTGGCTGTGAAGCCCTTCCAGGTCAAGGAAGTGCTGGAAGGCATCAAGAACCAGCTCAGCGAGCAGCACCTGCTGGTGTCTGTCGTTACAGGTATCTCGATCAAAGACATGGAAGAGATCATTCCATTCAAAATTCCGGTTTTCCGTTCCATGCCCAATACTGCCATTGCCATCCGGGAAAGCATGACTTGTTTGAGCTATGTTAACGCGCAGGAAGCTGATGTAAAGTGGGTGTATGACTTGTTTTCAACGGTTGGCAAAGTGGTAAAGATCGATGAAAAACTGATGAATGCGGCTACGGTGCTGGGTGCCTGCGGAACAGCGTATGCGATGCGTTATATCAGGGCAAACATACAGGGAGGAATTGAAATTGGTTTTGATGCGGTAACAGCAAGCCTGATTGCTGCGCAAACGGTAAAGGGAGCAGCAGAACTGCTGTTACAAAAAGGAAGTCACCCCGAGCAGGAGATCGATAAAGTAACGACCCCCAAGGGATGCACAATAGCCGGCCTGAACGAAATGGAACACCAGGGGTTCAGCTCCTCGCTCATCAAAGGAATATCAACAAGTTACAAGAAGATTGAAACGAATTGATTTAATATATATACGAGTTTCTTTCCTCTTGTTTACTGCCGCAGTAAGCAGATCTAACATTTTGAAGATCAATGAGATCTAAAAATTCATTTTTTTTCTCCGCAACTATTTGTATTTTGAATCCCCATACAAATTTTTAGGAACCTGCATTCCACCTGTATGAACAAAAAATTATCCCATATCGTATTGATATTCGAACTTGTGGCAATCAGCCTGTTTCATACAGCCAAGTTTTACCGTGATAGCAAAAAAGCTACCTTAAAAGCTCCCATTGCGTACAAAAAGCCTTTATTCTCAGTTAAATATTCGGCATTGCAGAGCCAATAAACAGCTCCCTAACAGGCATAAAAAATTTTTATTTGCATAGAATATCTTACGGTTAATATGTATTAACTTTTTTCAATTATTCACAATCAATTCACATTTTTAGCGGGTTATTTCTATTTGTGATTTTATTTGCCGCCTGGTAATTTAAAACCACTATTTTTACATGACCTTCTGGATTTATTCATTCCAATAAATTTTACCAGGTCACTAATTAATACAACGTTTTTTTATTGTTCAGGCAGCTGTTATTCATGGTTGGAATTTGATTCTGACGGCAACAATGATGGATATAGCAGGCTGAGGGGGATGGGTTTGATTGAAAGATACTAATTGTTCTACTATAAATTATTGTTATGACGTCCAAGCACATTTTTGTAACGGGAGGAGTTACTTCATCATTAGGAAAAGGAATAATTGCAGCTTCGTTGGCCAAACTTTTACAAGCCCGCGGGCTGAATGTGACCATCCAGAAATTTGATCCTTATATCAATGTAGATCCGGGAACACTCAACCCTTACGAACATGGAGAGTGCTATGTAACCGATGACGGTGCAGAAACAGACCTTGACCTGGGTCATTACGAACGTTTTTTGAGCACCGCCACATCACAGGCGAACAATGTAACCACCGGCAGGATTTACGAAACCGTGATCAACAATGAAAGAGAGGGAAAATACCTGGGCAAAACCGTACAGGTTGTTCCGCATATAACGGACGAGATCAAACGAAGAATGCTGCTGCTATCACAGGAAGGATTTGACATCGTTATCACAGAAATCGGTGGCACAGTCGGTGACATCGAAAGCCTTCCCTTTATCGAAGCAGTTCGCCAGTTGCAATGGGAACTGCCGGAAGAAGATTGCCTTGTTATTCACCTCACCTTAATTCCATATCTGAAAGCTGCCAAAGAGTTGAAAACTAAACCAACCCAGCACAGTGTGCGCCAGCTCAGCCAGGAAGGTGTTCATCCTGACATCATTGTCTGTAGAACAGAAGAAGCGCTCTCAGACGACATACGGAAGAAAATTGCCCTGTTTTGCAATGTAAAAACAGAGGCCGTTATAGAAGCGGTGGATGCGTCTACCATTTACGACGTTCCCTTGCTGATGATGGAAGAAAGGCTGGACCTGATCTGCCTCAAGAAATTAAACATCACCAACTACCACGAACCGGAGCTTGAAAAATGGGGCAGGTTCCTGGATAAGCTCAAGGCGCCTAAAAGAAAGATTACCATTGGTTTAATTGGAAAATATGTGGAGCTGCAGGATGCTTATAAATCTATCCTCGAAGCCTTTATTCATGCTGGTGCCATGAACGAATGCAAAGTCCAGGTAGTTAATATCCACAGTGAATACATTACACAGGAGAATGTAGCGGAGAAGCTGGACGGTCTTCATGGTTTGCTTGTTGCACCTGGTTTTGGCAACCGGGGCACGGAAGGAAAGATCATTGCTGTTCAGTATGCCCGTGAAAACGGATTGCCCTTCTTCGGGATTTGTTTGGGTATGCAAATGGCTGTGATTGAATTTGCCAGAAATATTTTGGGCCTGAAAGAAGCGCACTCAACCGAGATGAACCCTGATACCTGTGACGCGGTCATTGACCTGATGGAAGAACAAAAAAAGATCACCAGCAAAGGTGGAACCATGCGGTTGGGAGCTTACCCTTGCGAAATCACTCCGGGCAGTTTAGCCCATTCCATCTACGGTACTACGCAGATCAGCGAACGCCACCGGCACCGCTGGGAATTTAATAACTATTACCTGGAACAATTCGAAAATGCCGGACTGATCACAAGTGGAAAGAACTGCGATACTGGTTTGGTTGAAATTGTTGAACTCGCCAACCATCCTTTTTTTATAGGTGTACAATATCATCCTGAGTTAAAGAGTACGGTTGAAAACCCTCATCCTTTGTTTGTTCATTTTGTAAAAGCAGCCAAAGAGTTTGCAGAGAAAAACGAGGTTGTAGAAAACGGGGTGCTTCAAAGCGAAATGATGTAAGTCAACTCTCTTATCACTATAAAATGTGTTTATTTACAGCGGTCTGTTCCGGCAGGGAGAGATGCATTTCTCTATTATCCTGTCAAACCACCTATCTTTGCGGTCTTTAAAATTGTAATTAATGGGAATGGATCGTAATACCGTTATTGGCTTTGTGCTGTTGGGTGTCCTGCTTTTTCTTTATCTGTACCTCTCTACCAAGAACAGCCAGGAATTGGCTGTGCAAAGAAAGCATGTGGAGGATTCTATTGCACTGGTAAATGCAAAGAACAACCAGCAATTCAATGCGGCACGCGATTCTGCTGCAAAAACAGTTGTTGTAAAAGATACCACGCCATTCCAGAAAGTGCTTCATGGTTCTGAAGAACTTGTAACTGTTGAGAACAACCTGATGCGCATTGTTTTTACCAACAGGGGAGCGCAGCCCAAACAAGTGTTCTTAAAAAAATACCAGTCTTACGACAGCACCCAGGTGAACCTGGTGGGTGGCAATGACAGGATATCCTATGCCATCAATACAGATCCGGGCCAGGCAGCCCAGGTTTCCGATCTTTATTTTGCACCATCTCCGGTGGTTAAAAACGGAGACGGCACGCAGGTGATTTCCTTTCAGATCAACGGGGCAAACGGTAAACAGCTGGTCCACCGGTACACGATTCGTCCGGACGACTATGCGATTGACTGGGATGTTGTCACCAATGGCGCCGATAAATTTTTCAGCCAGGAAAAAATGAACCTTCATTGGCAGGCGCAACCGCTGAAAAAGCAAAGGGATGTTTCGTATGAGCGGCTTGGCTCCAGCATCTGTTTTTATGAAGATGGCAAATTCGACTACATCTCATCAAAGACTGCACATAATTTCGAAAATCCGGTTCAATGGGTCGCTATTTCCCAGCAGTTTTTTAATACCATCCTGCTGGCGAAAAACAATTTCAGCTCCGGTGAGGTAAACTGGACGAAAGAAACAGCTGATACTTCCAACCTCATAGCCAAAGTAGAAGTAGACCTCCATGCTAAAATCCCTGCCGGCACCAACAGCCAGGTGGCGATGCAATTGTACTACGGGCCGAATGATTATTATATCCTGAAAAAGCAGGCCCCCGGGATGGACCGCATCGTGAACCTGGGTCGCGATATGTATTCCTTTGTCCGGCCGATCAACGTGTATGTTATCATGCCCGTTTTCAATTTCTTTAAAAGCTTTATCAGCAGCTATGGCATTGTAATTCTTTTGCTGACCTTGTTTATCAGATTATTAACCTCTCCGTTGGTATACAAGAGCTACTTAAGCGGTGCTAAAATGAAGGCCCTCCGTCCTGAAATGGATACACTCAAAAAGAAGTACGGTGATGATCAGCAAGCATACGGGATGGAGCAAATGAAACTTTTCCGGGAGGCTGGTGTAAATCCGTTGGGTGGCTGTATTCCGGCACTCCTGCAGATACCGATCTTCTTTTCATTGTATAGTTTCTTTAATTCCAACATAGCACTGCGCGGACAGCATTTTCTGTGGTCGAAAGATCTTTCTGTCTACGATTCTATCTTAAACCTGAGTTTCAACATTCCATTTTATGGAAGCCATGTAAGCTTGTTCACCATTCTGGCCGTTGCCACCAGCTTTCTGATCAGCCTGTACGGCATGAGCAATGCGCCTGACCAGAACAACCCTGCCATGAAATATATGCCGTATATATTTCCGGTTATGCTGCTGGGTTTCTTTAACAAACTTCCTTCTGCGTTGACCTGGTATTATACCGTATCAAATGTGATCACGCTGATTATGCAGTATGTAATTCAAAATTATATCATTAACCACGATAAGATCCTGGCTGATATACAGGAAAACCGCAAAAAGCCTAAAACCAAATCCAAGTGGCAGGAGCGGATCGAACAAATGCAGGAGACGCAGCAAAAGATGCAGCAGGAAAGAATAAAGAGCCAGGGGAAGTAACAGATATTTATCTGTTGTGCTACCAACTTTACAGCAGGCATTGGACGTCTGATAAAGTATAAGCAAAGAATGGAATGAAAAAGCCCAACTATATTTTATTGATTTTACTCCTGGTACCGTTTTCTTTGCTCTGGTCACAACAGAAAAAGGTATCTGATCTTACCGTTACTTATACTACAAAGGTAACGACCGGTACAAAGGAACCCCGTCTGGCTGATATATTCGACGGGGCTACCACCACGGTGTATATAAAAGGCATGATGAGCCGCTCTGAAATGGTGAGTGCATTAGCTTCATTTACAACCATCCACGATGCCAAGAACAGTTCTTCCGTTATCCTGCAAGAGGTCAGCGGACAAAAACTGCTGATCCGCATGACGGCGGACGATTGGAAGGACAAGAACAAATCCTACGAGGGCATCACCTTTACCAACAGCGGTGAAACCAAAACAATTGCCGGCTATAATTGTGTAAAGGCAACAGCCAATCTGAAGGATGGCTCCAGCTTTTCAGTTTATTATACGAGTGAAATCATTCCGGATAACCTGGAATACAATTACCAGTTTAAAAACCTGAATGGGCTGCCTTTAGAATATGAATTGAAACAAGGAAATCTGGTGATCAACTACGCTGCAGATAAGATTTCGCTGGCGCCTGTTCCTGCCTCGAGATTTGATATACCGAAAACCGGTTATAGAGAGTTAACTTATGAAGAAAGCAAAAAATTGGGAATGGGCGGTCAATAAAAATTTATTTGCTCAATTTGATCTTGAGATTGACCAGCTGTAAACAATTTTTGTTACTGGAAGGTGCGAGGGAAAGCTTGTATTTGTTCGGGAGCAGAAAAGTTGAGTTTCCGCGTTCGTATGTTACCAGGGATGTATAGTTCACAAAAGATTTTGTCCTTTCTTCTTTCAGGATCAGACTGCCTTTGTAGGTCAATCCCCCTCTGATGGTAAAACCCCGGGAAGTTTTTACAGGCAGAAATTCAGCCCTGATCAAGCCTGTTGATTTAGCCTTTGTTCCTCCGCCGATGCTTCCGAGTGCAGCAAAGGTAAAGCCGGTCAATAAGAATATAGCCGTGATTTTCAATGCCTTCATACTCATCTTATGGAAATTCTGATACATTTCATACAAATATACAAATATTTCCCAAATATTTTAACATTTTTTGAAAACCTCCCGTCGGCTCGATAAGCGCGAAAATAAGAGGATGGGCGAAGTAAAAAAAGAGTGTACATCTTTTCCACATTCTCTTATTAAGCAGGCGCAAAATTTTTTTTGTGGGGGAAATAATAATAACTTACATAAACTAATTTTTCATGACAGAAAACCCTTCGGATCAAGGAAAAGAAGAATTAAAAGAGTTACTACAGCAATACAAATATTTAAAGGCCGGTAAACATCACACCTACTTTGACGAAGATGCTTTTGAACGTGTCATTGACTACTACGATGAATCTGAAGATATTCCGCGCGCTTTGGAAGCAGCCGATCTGGCCATTGAGCAGTATCCTTATTCCTCCGTTCTCAAATTAAAGAAGGCCGATCTGCTGATCGTTACCCGTCATTATTACGATGCCCTTGATTATTTGCAACAAGCTGAGCTGCTCGACAGCCTTAACATCAACCTGTACATCCTGAAAACAGACGTTTACCTGGCCCTTGATGAACAGGAAAAGGCTGTAGAACTCCTGGAAAACGCCCTGTCCCTGTTCAATGGTGATGAGAAAATCGATCTCTTGTTTGAACTGGCAGACGTGTATGATGACTATGAGCGGTTTGACAAAGTATTCGACTGTCTTTACCTGATCCTGCAGCAAGATGCGGTGAACGAAGAAGCTTTGTACAAAATCTGCTTCTGGGCTGATTTTACCAAGCGCAATGAAGAAAGCATCGCCCTGCATACTAGCATCATCAATGAGCATCCTTACAATGAACTGGCCTGGTTTAATTTAGGCGCTGCTTACCAGGGGTTAAAACTCTATGAAAAAGCCATTGATGCGTATACATACGCTATCACCATTGATGAAAAGTTCGATTATGCTTACCGGAATATGGGTGATGCCTATATCCGGCTCAGAAAATACAAGGATGCCATCGAAGTGCTCAAGCAGGTGCTGGAACTTTCGCATCCGGAAGACGTGATTTATGAAGCCATCGGTCATTGTTACGATAAGCTGAAGAACTGGGGCTATGCCCGGTTCTATTATCGGAAAGCTTCCCATCTCAATCCGGATGATAGCAAATTGTATTTCAAGCTGGCTTGTACGTACAGGAACGAGCAGAAATGGGTCAAGGCCATCAAGCAGCTTGAATCAGCGCTTCAGATCCATCGGGCGCAGCCTGAATACAACCTGGTCATGGGCGAATGCAAGATGGAGCTGGGCAGCTACAAAGAAGCTGTACAATACTTCATGCAGGCCGTCAGGGCAAAGCCAAAGAGCATTGCAGGCTGGGAAGCGTTGATCCGCTGTTTGTACCGGGCTACCCAGTATGAACATGCAATGCAGCAAGCCCAGTCAGCGCTCAAGATAACAGAAGGCAAACCCCTGTTTATCTATTATCTCAGCGCCATCTACTTTGCATTGGGCAAATCAAAGGAAGGCCTGCAGCAGCTGCATGAAGCGATCTGCACCTCGCCCCGTTTATTAAAAAAATTCATTGCCTTAAATCCTTCTATTCTTCAAAACAACCAGGTGGTTGACCTGATCGCCAGTTTGAAAAGAAAACGTTTATTTTAGTTTGCGCCTCCCATTTACCAGCGGGTTTGGCGAACAGTTTGGTTTTTTTGCCTTTCTTTTGCATACAGTAACCAACTGATAAAAATTTTTTTTGCATGAACTTCCATCTGTCACAAATGCCTGCCAGAAATCCGAAACCCCGAACTGTAGGCATTACGATGGTTATGGACAAGGGATTGAGTGTGGAAGATGCGCGGAATTTTATGAGCATTGCTCATCCGCACGTCGACCTTGTGAAGCTGGGTTTCGGGACTTCCTTTGTGACGCCTAACTTAAAAGATAAGCTTGAAGTTTACCGTTCTTTTGGCGTGCCGGTTTATTTCGGGGGTACCTTGTTCGAGGCCTTTCTGATCAGAAAGCAGCTGCCTGATTATATCGAAGTTTGCAAGCAATACGGCATTGAATTCATAGAAGTAAGCGATGGGTCTGTTTCTATCCCCCACGCGGAGAAATGCCGTCACATAGAAATGCTGTCGAAAGTAGGAACGGTGTTAAGCGAAGTAGGAAGCAAAGACATTACCCACATCATACCGCCCTACAAGTGGATCGAGCTGATGAGTGCGGAACTGCAGGCAGGTGCTTCCTATGTGATTGCAGAAGCGCGTGAAGCCGGAAATGCAGGCATTTACCGCGGCAGCGGGGAAGTGCGGGAAGGATTGGTACAGGAGATCCTTACACAGGTGCCGCATGAAAAAATCATTTGGGAGGCGCCGCAAAAAGCACAGCAGCTCTACTTCTTAGAATTGATCGGCTGCAATGTGAACCTGGGAAATATTGCTCCTTCTGAAATCATTGCGCTGGAAGCTATGCGTATCGGACTTCGCGGCGACACATTCCACCTGTTTTTGAACAAGGAGCTTAGTATATGAGGGTGTTTGGACTTATCGGGTTCCCGCTCAGCCATTCTTTTTCAAAAAAGTATTTTGGAGAAAAATTTTTGCGCGAGCAGATACCGGATTGCCGGTACGAAGCCTTTGAGCTTTCTTCGATCGATCAAGTATCGGATCTTATCAAAAATGAGCCTCCTCTCCAGGGCTTTAATATCACCATTCCTTACAAACAGGAAATTATTCCTTTTCTGCACAAAGCCAGCAAGGTGGTAAAGCAGATCGGTGCCTGTAATTGTGTAAAGATTGTTGACCAGCAATTGATTGGCTACAATACCGATGTAGAAGGGTTCAAGCAATCGCTGCAAAAAAAACTGCTTCCTGTGCACAAGCAGGCCCTGGTGCTTGGTACGGGTGGAGCAGCCAAAGCAGTGGCCTATGTATTGGAAGAGGCCGGCATATCCTACCAATATGTGAGCCGCAACAAGGCTCAGCGTACAGGCTATCTGCACTATGATCAAGTAGATGATGAAGTTTTGCGCACGCACCTGCTAATCATCAATACAACTCCCACAGGCATGTACCCCCGCATTGATGAAGCACCTGCGCTCAATTACGAGGCGCTTACACCGCAGCATTTTTTGTTCGACCTCACCTACAACCCTGAAAAAACGCTCTTTTTACAAAAGGGGGAAAGCAGGGGAGCTGCTATTCAGAATGGCTATGATATGCTGGTAATACAGGCAGAAGAAAGCTGGAAAATCTGGAATACAGCTCTCGAAGAGCTGTCCTGATGGGAATACTTAAATAAGTTTTTCTTTGATCTCTTCCGTTAGCTGGCTTAATTTCTTCTTTTCATAATCATAACAAACCATGGTTGTTTTGGCCAGCGCAGCTGTAACCCAATTCTCATCTTTTAACAGCTCCAGCTTATAAAATAGTGCAAAGGCAACTGATGTGAATTCTCCCGCTTTTACGGATACCTGCAGTTGATTTCCGTAAAACAGTTCCTTCGTAAAATCAATGGATACTTGTTTGAGGATAAGACCGGTTCCACCGAATTGAAGTTCACTCAATTCCAATTTCTCCAGATATTGTACCCGGGCTTCATGTATGAGGGATAAAACGCGATCATTGCCTACATGTCCGCCATAATTAAGATCCGTGATCCTGATGGGTATTTGCGTGGTGAACAGAAAGGACGAAGGAAAATCCGGTATAAATTGGGGCATATGCAAAGGTATAACAGAGCCACATAGCTATTGCTTAATTGTCTTCTGCAATCAGCTCTGCAAATTGAAAGATGTCCAGGTAATTGTAGGAAGAAGGGATAAAGGGCGCCTCGAGTAATTTTTTACGCCAGCTTTGAAATTTTAATTTCCAGGCAAGGCTTTCCAGAAAAGACTTGTCTACATAGCCATGAAAATTATCGAGATAGTTGTTGTCTCTCAGATAAACAAGGGAATTCAGGAATTTAGAAGAAACCTTTGTCTGCTCTCCGTTCGGACCTGTAACACTGATGTAAGGATTGTTGCCGTTGCTGAGCAGATTCAAGTTTTGGATAATGGCTCCTTTTTCATTGCGGATCAGCCGGGTGTTGACCATGATAGAAATCAGGGTGTCAGCAAATGAGATATGGTCAACAGCAGCATTGTGCAGGCCCTGGGACTCATCTTTCGCAAAGTATTTTTTTCTTTTTTTTGAAATGGCGGCCCTGGCCTTGTTAAGAATAGCCAGCGGGCGAACAGGCACAGCTTCCTTGATAATAGTAGAAAGATTGGGCTGCGAGTGCTTGGGCTGCTTGCTTTTTACAGCCAACGGGGTCATTGCATCTTTGTCGGACCGGGATGAATACAAATAAAAGCCTACCGCACAAACCAGTCCTATCGCAACAGCAGCTGCAGACACTTTGTACAGGGAAGGGAACTTCTTTATCAAAGCGGGTTTGCGTGCAGGCCCGTTTTGGAGTTCGGCTGCAATGATCGGCCAGGTCTGGGCTGGCGGCACAACTTCATACCCGTTCAGTTTATCAGCCAGAGAAACAGATCCGTTGGTTTCGCTCAGGGCCAGGGCAATGTTTTGCCAGGCAGTTTGCGGAGGCGTCTCCTGATAATTTAGTAGTTTGTCAGCTAGTGGTGTCGACATCATCTAACGGGTTAATGATTTTCTTTTTTCATCGGTAAACTGTTCTACTTTTTTTTGCAGAATGCCTTTGGCCCTTGCCAGTTGCGATTTGCTGGTTCCTTCGCTGATTCCGAGCATGCCTGCTATGTCTTTGTGGGAGTAACCTTCCACAGCATACAAGTTAAATACAGTCCGGTAACCGGGCGATAGCTCCTGGATTAGCAGGATAATATCTTTTTCAGCCAGCCTGTCGAGTGCATTCCAGTGATTGTCTTCAATCATGAACTCTTCTTTGTCACTTGTACTCGTCAAGTTTACTTTTCTGCGGTAATGTTCAATGGAAGTGTTTACAAAGACGCGTCTGACCCATCCCTCAAATGAACCTTCTGCCCTGAATTTGTCCAGGTTTCTGAATACTTTGATAAAACCTTCCTGCAACAAATCCTGCGCATCTTCCGGATGATTGGAATATCGCAAGCAAACCGCATACATTTTAGGTGCAAACCGGTTGTAAAGCTCTTCCTGCAGCCGGATGTCTCCGGCGAGACATCCTTTGATTAAGTCGCTTTCGCTCATAAACGGGTTGCTTGCTTTACTCACTCGTTAGATTTTGTATTTATCATTTGGCAATGATAAGTTTACCTGTTGCAAAAATGCAACCAATTTACTGATAGCCATTTTCCGGTGGCTGTATTGCCCTTTTTCTTCGATGGTCATTTCAGCAAATGTTTTCGCGGAACCAGCTGGTTGAAACACAGGATCGTAGCCAAAACCCTGTGTTCCAGCCGGTGCCTGCCGGATCGTTCCGTTGCAAATTCCTTCAAAGCTGTATGGTTTCCCGTCCAGCAGCAAGGAAACTATGGTTCTGAAGCGGGCAGCCCGGTTTGGTTGTCCCCCAAGATTATGCAGCAGCTTTTGTATGTTCTCGCTGTCTGAGCGGTTTTCTCCGGCATACCGCGCACTTTTCACACCGGGTTCACCTCCCAGGACCTCTACTTCCAGTCCGGTATCTTCACTGAAGCAGGATTTACCGGTCAGGTTGAAAATAGTCATTGATTTTTCAAGGGCATTTTCTTCGAGGGTAAGATGCGGTTCCGGAATATCTATCTGGATTCCAGCTTCTTTGAGTGGTATGATGCGGAAACGGTCTCCCACAGCAGCCTGTACTTCTGCAACTTTATGGGCGTTGTTGGTGGCAAATAACAATTCAATCATGGAACTGGCGGGCACTGTTTTAAAGAACAAAAGTACTGATATTGGACCTGTCATGTTTCAGCAAGCACTGCGGCCGCCAGTTCTACAGGTTAAAAAGCTGCTTCAGGATCATCCACAGTTTTCCTTTTAAAGCCCTGCTTTCAGGTGTGTTGTGGAGCATGTGCTCCAGACCTGGTACGCGGACGACCTGGATCTTGTGCAGATAAAAAGGAACAAAATCATCTGTTTCGATCATCCAGCTTCCAAAAACGTGGTGCGCACCAAAAAGCAACATAAGCTTGGGGTGCAGCTGGTCGGCAATATCGGTTAGCTGAAGCTCTCTTGCAGCAAAATTTATAACCGCGACGTGATCTATGCTGCGCTGGCAGGCTTTCAGAATACTGGCCAGAAACTGCAGGTTGTCGGCAGGTATATTCGGGTGTTCAGAAAAATAGAGGCCGACCGTGATCTGGTGCAGGTTTTTACCTAAGTAAGTAATAGGAACAATTTCTTTTTCTTCCACTTGTTGCTCCCTGACTGAGCCTGCAGGAGAAGCAACCAGGGAAGTTTTAAACAAGTCGGCGAGAACGGATCCGGGTAATTTTATATCAAATGGGTTCATGTAAAAGAAGCATTGCAGCTAGGCAAACCGGCCCTTGCTATTTTGCAGGCCAGAATTTTGTTTGTTATTTTGCATGAAATATATGGGCATGGTGGCAGTATACGACATACAAGTAACAAAAGTAGAAAGAAGCAAGTTACAGGATATTCCCTTGGAGAATATTCCGTTTGGAAAATATTTCACCGATCACATGTTAGAGGCTGATTATGAGAATGGTGAATGGAAAAATGTTGAAATAAAACCTTACCAGCCGCTGCTGCTTGATCCTTCAGTGGCCGCCTTGCACTATGGCCAGATTATTTTTGAAGGCATCAAGGCTTACCGGGACGTCAACAACCACCTGGCTTTGTTCCGCCCTATGGAAAATTTCAAGCGTTTTAACATGTCGGCTGAACGGATGGAAATGCCGACAGTACCGGAAGAAATTTTTATAGAAGGCATGCGTCAACTGGTCGAGCTTGACCAGAACTGGGTACCTGCCAGGGAAGACCACGCGCTGTATATCCGTCCTTTTATGTTCGCGTCGGATGAACTGATCGGTGTAAGACCCTCTGATAAATATAAGTTTCTGATCATTCTTAGTCCGGCTGGCCCTTATTATGCTACGCCGATGCGTATCTATGTAGAGGAAACTTACACCCGCGCGGCACCGGGCGGGATCGGCTACGTAAAGGCAGCTGCCAATTACGGCGCCAGCATGCATCCGACGGCTGAAGCCAGAAAAAAAGGATACGATCAGGTTTTGTGGACAGATGCATTTGAGCACAAATGGGTGCAGGAGATCGGTACCATGAACGTGTTTTTTGTAATTGGCAACACAGCTTATACACCCGGATTAGAAAACAATTCTATCCTTGCCGGGGTTACGCGTGACAGTGCCATCACGATCCTGCAGGACCTGGGATTGGAGGTAAAAGAAGAACCCATCAATATTGAAACAGTGATGGAAGCGCACAAGAGGGGAGAGCTCCGCGAGGTATTTGGAACAGGAACGGCTGCCACCATTTCGCTCATCAGGGAGCTGAAATACAAGGATTATGTAATGGAGTTCGACGTCAGTACCTGGAGCGTTGCTACCCGGCTGAAAGAGCGGTTAAACGGAATCAGGTCCGGTAAAGTAGAAGACAAATGGGGGTGGATGTCTAAAGTTGTGTAATAAATTGGTCTTGTTGAAGAATTTTAATGATTTAATTTTTCATATTTGAACGGGTTATATTACCTTTGCCGTCCAAAATAAAAAGGAAGAATGCCAACCATTCAACAGCTAGTTCGCAAAGGAAGAGAAATTATACGGGCAAAAAGCAAGTCAAGAGCGCTGGATGCCTGTCCGCAAAGAAGAGGCGTTTGTACCCGTGTATACACGACTACCCCTAAAAAGCCCAATTCGGCCCTGCGCAAAGTTGCCAAGGTTCGTCTTACCAATAAAGTAGAAGTGATCGCTTATATCCCCGGTGAAGGCCATAATCTCCAGGAACACTCTATCGTACTGATCCGCGGTGGCCGTGTAAAAGACCTCCCAGGTGTACGGTATCACATTGTTCGTGGTAGTCTTGATACGGCTGGTGTAAAAGACCGGAAGAAAAGCCGTTCAAAATACGGTACCAAGAAAGACAAAGCCACAGCTGCTAAAAAATAACAACACCCATTGAATAGATAGAATCATCACCCGCATGATTCATTTACAACAGAGAATATATGAGGAAAGCACAAGCTAAAAAATTACCCCTCGCGCCTGACGCCAAATACAACGACAAACTGGTTACCCGTTTTGTCAATAACCTGATGTGGGAAGGCAAAAAAAGTGGCGCATTCAACATTTTCTATGATGCGATCGACAAGGTCTCTAAACAAACCGGTGAAGACGGTTATGAGATCTGGAGAAGGGCACTGAACAATGTAACGCCTGCTGTAGAAGTACGCAGCCGCCGCATTGGCGGTGCTACGTTCCAGATTCCTTCCGAAGTTCGTCCGGACAGAAAAGTTTCCCTGAGCATCAAATGGCTGATCCGCTTCAGCCGCGAAAGAAACGGCCGGAGCATGGCTGATAAACTGGCTGGTGAAGTTGTTGCAGCAAGCAGGGGTGAAGGTGGTGCATTCAAAAAGAAAGAAGATACACACAGAATGGCAGAAGCAAACAAAGCGTTCTCCCACTTTAAAGTGTAAACTTTTAGATAAAGCTATATCTGGAAAGCTGCTTGAAAAAGCAGCTTTCTTGTTTTTATGGCGTGCTGGATCAGAACCTTTGTAAAAGGTCGAGTTTACCTTTATACAGGTTTGCAACAGCTCTTAGCTGGAACCACCCCTACCGGGAGCAGGGGTGGGTTCCTCTCGCACCTGCATCCTGGTCTCAAGAAAACTTTTACTCCTGATTTCTCAACATCTCTTCCGCCGCCCTCTTCCCACTTGATAAAGCGCCTTCTACTGTGCCCATTTCCGGGCCTTCGTATAAAGATTCTCCTGCAAAGAACAACGTGTTCTCAACCGGGTGGATCATTGTTTTCCGGGCTTGCTCCGTTTGAACAGTGTTATAGGCGTATGCTCCCCTGGCAAACGGATCGGCTTGCCAGTTGAATATTTGAGATCCCGTTAGCTCTCTCCGGAGCTCTTCTGTCGGAAGCGATAAGATGGTCGCCAATGATTGTAAAGATTGTTCAAGCAGCGCTTCATTCGCCATGCTAACCATCGCTGTTGCCTTCGGACCTGCCAGCCACCCCGTCAGGACAGTTGATTGCGCAGGCTGTTGCGTCCACCAGGTTGGAACAGGCTCATCGGAAAATATCCAGGCGGCTCCGGAAAGATCAGCACCGGTAGCCTCCTTTACCTGCTTGGACGTCCATATGGTGGTTTTGAATTCAAAAAGGACCTTGATCACCCCGCCCATGCCCATCAGTTTGGCCGCATCCAGCTTGTCAGCCAGTTGCGGCTCAAAATAGATCGCCCCCTTTGCAGGTGGTTCTACTTGCCACAAAGCGAGCGGAATAGTTACCAGGAGCTGAGATGCAACAAACTGTTCTCCCTTATCTGTAAATACAGCTGCCTTTCCTTTCTCCCATTGCACACGCTCAACGGTGGAAGAGAAATGGAACACAGTGCCCCTGTTTGTACAGGCGTTCAGGAGATAGTTGATCATAGCAGCGTAACCACCTGCGGGTCTGTACTGGTGTTCATCTTCTCCTTCCCATTCCTGCCGCAAAGCAAACGTGCTGGCCCGTTCAATATCAGCTGCATCATAGCCTTCCACAAAACGCTTGATGGAACGGCGCATATGCTCGTATTCGCTGCCCTGGAAATGACGGTCTAAAAAATCTTTGATCGGCAGGTCTTCTTTGAGTTCTTTCATCCGCTTGAGCAGGAGATCTTCCTGCTCAATAAAGCCTTCCAGCTTGGAAAGCTTCTTGCCTTCCCGCCGCCATCTTTCACCCCAGGCCCCCTTGCGGGAAATTCCTGCTTCTTGCAGGAGGGAAAGGGTCAACGGCAAATCTCCATGAACAAATTCGGCACCTGCTTCTACAGGAGTCGTAAAATGGGGTGGCTGTACAGTATGGATGCGGCCGCCGGGACGTTCCCGGGCTTCCAGCACGCGCACCTGCTTGCCCTGCTTGCACAATTCATAGGCTGCCATCAGTCCGGCCGCGCCTGCGCCAATAACAATAACATCTGCTTGATTCATAGGTATACATAAGAGATTAAAAACCGGGCCCGGCTTTATAAAAAACGCTGACTCACCTGGAGTTCCTTGCTGCCGGCCGTGTAGTGATAAAAGCCTTCGCCGGTTTTTACACCTGTAAAACCGGCACTCACCATGTTTTTCAGGAGCGGACAAGGTGCATACTTCGGATTGCCAAAACCTTCGTGCAAAACTTCCAGGATGCTTAAACAAACATCCAGTCCGATAAAATCGGCCAGCTGCAAAGGTCCCATCGGGTGAGCCATGCCAAGCTTCATGATTGAATCGATGGCTTCTACCCCGGCAACACCTTCGTACAAGGTCCAGATAGCTTCGTTGATCATCGGCATCAGGATCCTGTTGGCGACAAACCCCGGATAATCGTTCGCCACACAGGGCAGTTTGCCCAGCTGCTTGGTGATAGCAACGGTGGTGTCCGTAACCTCCTTGCTGGTTGCATATCCATTGATGATCTCGACCAGCTTCATAACCGGTACAGGGTTCATAAAATGCATGCCAATTACGGAGCGGGGCCGGCGGGTGACGGCTGCCATCTTTGTGATAGAAATTGAAGAAGTGTTGGAAGCAAGAATAGCATGCGGAGGGGCTGCTTCATCGAGCTGTTTGAAGAGCCCGGATTTTATCCCGAAATTCTCTGTGGCCGCTTCCACGACCAGGTCCGCGTTGCGAACGCCTTCAGCAAGCCCTGTAGAAAGCTGGATACGGCTGAGGGTTTCAGCTTTGATTGCTGGCGTAATAACTTCTTTTGCGAGCTGGCGGTCTAAATTTTTTTCAATGGTAGCCAGGGCCTTTTGCAGCTGCGCTTCTTCTACATCAATCAGCTGAACCTGATAACCAGCCTGTGCGAATACATGTGCGATGCCATTGCCCATGGTGCCGGCACCAATCACAGCAACGGTGTGCACTGTCAGGTCCATATTTGTTGAAGTGGATTATTTGTTTTTGAAATCTCCGCGTTTCCAGGCCTGAATAAACTCACCCCATGCAAACGGGTTGAAGATGTTCTGAGGGGGCATCTGGCCGGCCGAGTAATATTTCTGGGCGCCTTGCCGCAGCATCATGTTAGCAGCTTCCCTTCCGTCATTGGGCAGGATCTTCATGAGCAGGCGCCGTCTGCTTGCATCGTTGTTCTGCCGCGCAATCTCCAGTGCATCATCCGGAATCTTTGTCCGCACAAAATCACGTTCAAACTGCTCGCGCGTTGGGCGCGGTTTGATGATGGTAATGGGTAAATATTGCGTATCGGTTACCATCAGCTGGATAATGCTGTACTGATTTCCTTCCAGGTTTTTAGGTATTTCGGCCAGCTTGGCTTTGTAACCGATGCTGGTGAACTCGATCTGATCTCCCTTCATCACAACAATAGAGAACACACCTTCTTCATTGGTGAATGTTCCCCTGTTCTGTCCTTTCACCACCACACTCACGGAGGGGATCCCTGCAAGGCTATCGGCTGTCATCACCACGCCATACAGCTGAACAACCGAATCTTTGAGCTGGCTGAATTGTGCCCGGACAGCAATAGGAGATAAAAAAACGAGGATAAAAAAGAAAGGTAAAAACTTTCGCATGTACTGACTGTTGATGGATGCCCTTGTCCATTCAAAAATAAATCTTAAACCGTAAATAGTAAACAAACAAAAGGGCTCATTGGTTAATTTTGCGGCAAAACAAGGTTTTTAACAAATCATTGAAGATGACAGAAGCGCAAATCATGCAGGCGTTGAGCAATGTGCAGGAGCCCGACCTGGGAAAAGACCTGGTCACACTCAACATGGTAAAGGATGTTCTTATCAGAGGAAACGAAGTATACTTTACTGTAGTGCTTACGACCCCTGCTTGTCCGCTCAAAGATATGATCCATACGGCGTGTGTAAATGCCATCCATTACCTGGTTGACAAAGAAGCTGTCGTCAAGATCCACTTTACCTCTCAAACAACTACCATCCGCACCGATGCAAAATCAGTGCTTCCCAATGTAAAAAACATCATTGCAGTGGTGAGTGGAAAAGGCGGTGTGGGCAAAAGCACCGTAGCTGCCAACCTGGCCCTTGCCATGGCACAAGGCGGCGCCAAAACCGGTCTGATGGACGCTGACATCTATGGACCCAGCCTCCCCATTATGTTCGGGGTTCGCGGCGAGCGGCCTATGATGACGCAGGTAGGGGATAAAGGCATGATTGTACCGCTCGAACGCTTTGGCATCAAGCTGATGAGTATCGGCCTGCTTGTAGATGAAAAAAATGCCGTTGTATGGCGCGGCCCGATGGCCAGCAGCGCTATCCGGCAGTTTGTCACCGACGTATTATGGGAAGACCTGGATTATCTGATCATCGACATGCCTCCGGGTACCGGCGATATTCACCTGACGATGGTACAACTCGTTCCACTTACAGGCATCGTAGTGGTTACCACGCCGCAGGATGTGGCGCTTGCTGATGCAAAAAAAGCCATTGCCATGTTTGGCCAGGCACAAGTGAATGTACCCATCATTGGCTTGGTAGAAAACATGAGTTATTTCATCACGCCTTCCGCACAGGGTTCAATGGAAAGCAAATATTATATCTTCGGAAAGGAAGGCGGGAAAAAGCTGGCGGAAGAGTACGACATTCCTTTCCTTGGCCAGATACCCCTGATCCAGTCTATCCGCGAAGGCGGTGATACCGGTGTGCCAGTTATGCTAAGCGATAACCATGCGGCCAAATCAGCCCTGGGTGAATTTGCGGGAGCCGTCGCCCGCAGCGCGGCCATGCGCAATGCACACATGCAAACAGCACAGATCGCCGAAGTGATTGATTAAGGTCATCGCACTTATACAAAATAAACATGTTGAACCGTACTGAGTTGGTCCAGTCTATCCGGCAGAAAAAATCTTATCTCTGCGTGGGATTGGATACAGACCCGGCCAAAATTCCTGCTCACCTCTTATCTGAACCCGATCCTGTATTTGCATTCAACAAGGCGATCATTGATGCTACACTTGAGTTTGCAGTCAGCTACAAGATCAATACGGCCTTTTATGAAAGCCAGGGCATACAAGGATGGGAAAGCCTGCAGAAAACCGTTGCTTACCTGCCGTCCGATGTACTCAGCATCGCAGATGCTAAACGCGGCGATATTGGCAACACTTCGGCACAATATGCCAAAACCTTTTTTGAAACCTTCGGTTTTGATGCCGTAACGGTAGCGCCCTACATGGGAGCCGATAGCGTAGAACCTTTTCTTGCCTACAAAGGGAAATGGACCATCCTGCTTGCGCTTACTTCCAATAAGGGAGCAGCAGATTTTGAACTGCAGAAAACCGGCTCTGAATACCTGTATGAAAAGGTGCTAAAAACTGCAGCAGGCTGGGGAACTCCGGATAACCTCATGTTTGTCGTCGGTGCCACCCAAGCTGAACGCATGGCTTCAATCCGCTCTGTTTGTCCTGACCATTTTTACCTGGTTCCCGGTGTGGGTGCGCAGGGAGGAGATTTGCAGGCGCTTTCACAAGCAGCCCTGAATAAGGATGTCGGACTGCTCGTAAATGTAAGCCGTTCTATAATCTATGCATCATCACAGGCCGATTTTGCAGAAAAAGCTGGCGCCGCTGCCAGGGCCTACCAGCAAGAAATGATGCGGTTTCTTCTATAGACAACTTTTTTGGTGCTGGTTGCGTATCTTTCCATTTCTATTTTCTGCCACGCTAAATGATTTTCTGGTCCAGTACAGATGTTTTATTCCTATTTCTATTTTTATAAAGTGTTTCCATGAGAAATTTGTCACGCCTCTTTTTACCGGCGGCCTGCTTTCTTTTTGCTGCTACTGCCTTGGGGCAAACCAGTCCGGCCTCAAGAGCAAATTATGCCCTGGCCGCCCGTTTTTCACCCAATCGCCTGCAAAAGCTCCTGTATTCTACCGCCGTTGATCCGCACTGGCTGCAGAAATCAGACAGGTTCTGGTACCAGTATGAAACCAGCGATGGAAGAAAATGGTACCTGGTTGATCCGGCAAAAGCGCAGAAGAAGCCGCTCTTTGACAATACAAAAATGGCAGCTGCCATCACACGCATCGTCAAAGATCCTTTTGAAGCCGCCCATTTGCCGATCGAGAACCTGAAGTTTATAAAAGATGAAAACTGGATCCAGTTCCAGGTGCAGAGCAGTCTGGAAGAAGTAAAAAAGGATACAGCTTCCAAAAAGCCCGGGGCAACCACGCGTGCGAAGAAGATATTTTACTTTGAGTATAATCTCCTGACAGAAGAGCTCAACGAACTCAAAGAATATAAAAAACCACTCGACCGGCCTGTTTGGGCATCTATATCGCCCGACAGCCAAACGGTTGTGTTTGCCCGCAACTACAACCTCTACTGGATGGACAAGGCCAACTATGAAAAGGCAAAGAAGAAAGAAGATGATAGCACCATTGTTGAGCATCCGCTCACAAAAGATGGAGTAGAGTATTTTTCTTACGCCAATTCACCGAATGAAACCAATGTGGAAAAAGAAAAGAATGCAAAGAAACGCAAGGGTGCTTCTGTATTCTGGTCACCCGACTCAAAGAAGTTTGCCCTGATCCGCACAGACCAGCGGAAGGTAAGAGATCTATGGGTCATCCACAGTGCAGAGGAAGGCAGGCCTACACTGGAAACCTACAAGTATCACATGCCGGGCGAAACAGAAGCGCCTATACCGTACATGTACCTGTTCGACATGGCCACGCAGTCGTCGAAGGTCATCAATACAACTGCTTTTAAAAACCAGGATATATCTATCTGGCCTTCTGTTTCCCTGAAAAGCAGCCGCGACAATGATTACCGCTCCAATACCTGGCTGGGGGACGAAAAGAAATTTTATATCAACCGCACCAGCCGTGATCTGAAGCGGATCGATATATGCAGCGTGGACCTGGGCACCGGTGAGATCAAACTGCTGATCCCCGAACGGTTGAATACGTATGTAGAGATCAGGCGTCTGGGCCTCGTGAACAAGGGCAAGGAACTGATTGAATGGTCTGAACGGGATGGCTGGGCACACCTGTATTTGTACGACGAAACAGGCAAGCTCAAAAATCAAATCACCACCGGTTCCTACCATGTAGAAGACATTGAAGGCATTGATGAGAAAAAGCGCCTGATCTACTTCTCTGCCAATGCAGCTGAACAAACAGAAAATCCTTATTACACCCATCTGTACCGGATCAATTTCGATGGCACCGGCCTCAAGCTGCTTGACCCGGGCGATTTTGACCACACTGTCAGCCTGAACGATGACAACCAATATTTCGTTGATACTTACTCCCGGGTAAATACGGCCCCCAAAAGTGCTTTGTTCGCCAGCGATGGCAGAAAGATCGCGGACCTGGAAACAACGGATCTGTCCCGGCTGATGGAAGCGGGTTACAGATTTCCGCAGCCCTTTAAAGTAAAGGCTGACGACGGGGTAACAGATCTGTACGGGGTGATGTACAAGCCATATGATTTTGATTCCACCAAAAAATATCCTGTTGTTGAATATGTTTATCCGGGACCGCAAACAGAAGCTGTCAACAAGGCTTTCAGCCGTTCCATGGACAATACGGACCGGTTTGCGCAGCTAGGCATGATCGTTATTACCGTGGGCAACCGGGGTGGCAATCCGGGCCGGTCTAAATGGTATCACAATTTCGGGTACGGCAACCTGCGCGATTACGGACTTGCAGATAAAAAAACAGCCGTAGAACAACTGGCGAACAAATATCCATTTATTGATATTGACCGGGTCGGCATTACCGGCCACTCCGGCGGAGGGTTTATGTCGACTGCTGCCATGCTGGCTTACCCTGAGTTTTTTAAAGTGGCCGTTTCTGAAAGCGGCAACCACGACAACAGCATCTACAACCGGTGGTGGAGTGAAAAACACCATGGTGTAAAAGAAGAGGTAGCGGAAAACGGAGATACTTCGTTTTTGTATAACATCGAAAAAAATCCTGAACTCGCTAAAAACCTCAAAGGCCGGCTCCTGCTTTCTACGGGGGATATTGACAACAATGTAAGCCCTGCCAATACCATCCGCATGGCCAATGCGCTGATCAAAGCAAACAAGCGGTTTGATTTTGTGCTCCTGCCCAACCAGCGCCACGCGTATGGTGATATGACGGAATATTTTTTCTGGGTAAAGGCCGACTATTTTGCCAAATACCTGCTGGGTGATTTCTCGCAGCCTGTGGACATGGTGGAGATGAACCGCGACCTGGAGCAAACGGGTGAGAAAAAAGGCGCCGGATCAACCAACAATACCGGAACCGGCAGCGGTGGAGGACGGCGGCGGAGCAGCGAACAGTAAAACTGGTTCGTCCCTCTTGCTGAACCTTGTTTGTAATGTAGATTGCATGCTTATCAAAGATTAGGTCATGGCCAAGGATCTTTTTCAATCGCCTGATTATTTCCAGCTGGATGAGCTGCTGACCGAAGAACAGAAATGGATCAGGGAAGCCGTCCGCTCCTGGGTGAAAAAAGAAATTTCTCCCATCATTGAAGACTATGCACAGCGCGCCGAGTTCCCGCAGCATATTGTACGGCAACTCGGTGAGCTGGGCTGCTTTGGTCCCACCATCCCGGTTGAATATGGTGGTGGGGGGCTCGACAATATCTCCTATGGATTGATGATGCAGGAATTGGAAAGAGGTGATAGCGGCATCAGGAGCACGGCTTCCGTACAGGGCTCATTGGTCATGTACCCCATCTATGAATATGGAAGCGAGGAACAGCGAAAAAAATACCTGCCCAAACTAGCAAGCGGAGAATGGCTGGGTTGTTTTGGCCTTACAGAACCCAACCACGGCAGCAATCCCGCCGGCATGCTTACAAACATAAAGGACAAGGGCGATCACGTAGTACTGAATGGCAGCAAGATGTGGATCAGCAATGCACCGTATGCGCAGATTGCCGTTGTTTGGGCCAAAGATGAACAGGGTGCTGTGAGAGGGGTCATCGTGGAAAGAGGCATGGAGGGGTTTACCACACCGCCAACACACAACAAGTGGAGCCTGCGCGCTTCTGCCACAGGCGAGCTTGTATTCGACCAGGTGCAGGTGCCCAAGGAGAATATTCTTCCCAATGTACAGGGATTGAAAGGACCGCTGGGCTGTTTAACCAAAGCCCGCTATGGTATTGCCTGGGGAACGGTGGGAGCAGCCATGGATTGCTACGATACGGCGCTCCGCTACAGCCAGGAAAGGGTTCAGTTCGACAAGCCCATCGGTGCATTTCAGCTGCAGCAAAAAAAGCTGGCTGAAATGATCACCGAGATCACCAAAGCCCAGCTGCTGAACTGGCGCTTGGGTGTTCTGATGAACGAGCACAAAGCCACCCCCGCGCAAGTGAGCATGGCAAAAAGAAACAGCTGCGAAATAGCACAGGCAATTTGCCGTGATGCCCGGGGCATCCTGGGCGGTATGGGCATCACCGGCGAGTACGCCGTGATGCGCCACATGATGAACCTCGAAAGCGTGATCACCTACGAAGGCACGCACGATATCCACCTGCTTATCACCGGGATGGACATCACCGGCTTCAATGCATTTAAGTAAACAAAAATCTGCACCCCTTATTTTTGCTGCATGAACCCATTTGAAGAAGGCCGCGTTTTACTGGTCAACAAGCCCTTGCGGTGGACCTCATTCGATGTCATCCGCAAGATCAGGGGGCTGATCAAGATAAAAAAAGTAGGACACGCCGGCACGCTTGACCCGCTTGCTTCCGGCCTGTTGATCGTTTGCACCGGAAAGTTTACCAAACGCATCAACGAATACATGGCGAAGGAAAAAGAATATACCGGTTCTTTTACGCTGGGTGCTACTACGCCTACGTTCGACCTGGAAAGCAGACCTGAAAATTTTATTGATTTCACCCAGCTGCAACCTGAACAGATCAGGGAGGCTACCCAGGCTTTTACGGGAGAAATCCTGCAGATGCCGCCCATCCACTCTGCCATCAAACAAGGAGGCAAACGGGTTTATGAACTGGCGCGCAAGGGAATAGATGTACAAATGGAACCCAGAAAAGTGATTATCCAAAAGTTCGGAATCACAAACATCCAACTTCCGGTTGTTGAATTCCGCGTTGTTTGTTCAACGGGTACGTATATACGCAGCCTGGCCAATGATTTTGGCGCTTCGCTCGGTTGCGGAGGATACCTGAGCAGTTTATGCAGAACACGCATTGGCGAATTTACCCTTGACGAAGCCCATACCATGGAGGAATGGGAAGATATGATCACGCAGGAAAAAGAAGACCTAAAACGGATAGCCGATACCTAGCTGGAACTGACCTGTGTTCAAGCGCACATTTTGAAACCACCCGGCATTGGTTTTTGAATAAACCGGGTTCTTGACCTTATATGCCCAGTCGAAGCGCACCAGAAAATAGCTGAAATCAAACCGAAGACTGGTACCCGCTGCTACAGCCAGGTCGCGGTACAAGCGGCTGGGCTTGAATTCGGTGTTGGCCAGGTTGGGGTTGTTGAAGGTTGTGCGGTTCCAGATATTTCCCACATCGGAAAACAGGGCGCTTTTTACTTTTACCGTTCCGATAGAAAACAGATTAAAGCGGTATTCAATGTTTCCTTCCAACGAAATATCGCCAAAGCGATCGTAGGTCTGCAGCGAATCGGATGAGCCTGGTCCTAAGCGGCGGACCTGCCAGGCCCGCATGCTGTTGGGGCCTCCCGCAAAAAACGATTTGTAAAAGGGCAGTCCGGTTTCTGTTGATCCGTCTGCTTGTTTTCCATATGGTATGCCGATGCCACCATACAGCCGGAAAGCCCAGTCGGCTCTTTTGCGTTTGATCAGGTGGTGGTATTCAAGATCTGATTTAACATACCGGTACAATCCCCCCTTCTTGTCGAGCTTTGGGATCAGGCCAAAGATGCCACCGCTTTCTTCCACGCCGATCTTTAAACTGGTGATCCGGTTTGCCCGGCTGACCAAAGATTTAAAAACAAAGTTTTGGGTAATTACCAGTCCGTTGTTAAAAGAAAACCGCAGGTTGGGTACTTTGGCAAAAAGCCGGTCCAGGCTGTCTGTAATGCCCAACCGGAACAGCTCTACGGTTAAGGGACTATAATAAAACACTTTGTTCCGCCGCGACCATTCGTAGCCGATCGCACCACTGATAGAACCCAGGGAGAAAAAGTTTCTGCGGTCAGTGTACGATGTATTTATATTGAGGATGGTTCTGGCGGAATTGATCTTTTCTTCGTGCGCTATTTTGAACGGGGTAATAAAGCGGGGGAAATAAAAGTTCTGCGACAAGCTTCCCTGCAGGGTTTGGATCAGATTTGTTTTGGTACCCAGTTCCACGCCGCCTCTGATGTTGGTGGTAGAGCGGACAGATTCCCGGGCCAGGTTCCTGTTGCTTAGTCCTATATTCAAGCCTACGCCGAACAGGTTACTGACCGCAAATACATCACCTGTATTGCCAGCATTGCGGGTGGCTTCCAGGTCGATCACGAGGCTTTGCTTTTTAGCAGGATAAAGATTGATGTCGGCATCGATCGTGCCCAGCGAATCATTGGCAAAGAGGTCTACGTTCACCTGTTGCCAGGCTCCGAGCTGGCTGAATGCATTGACGGTCTTATAATAATTTTTCTGCCTGAATAGTTGCCCTGGAAGCAGGCTGTTGTTTTTTACCAGGAAAGAAGGTTTAAAAAGCGCTTCATGTCCGATCACTTTGATGTTCCTCAGCTCAACAGTATCAACACTTGCCTGAGACGAATCTTCAAACAGGCGCAGGTCTGGATGGATATGCACCTGTTTGATATAATACTTTTTTGGAGGAGCGGCATTGTCCCTGGCTCTTTGTTTTATCACTACATTGATGGTAGGATGCTCACGGCGCAACCTGACTTCATTGAGCAAGCGGATCTGTTCAAAGGGATCAAGGGTGGGATTGATCAGGGCTGCTAAAACGGTGTCTACTTCTGCATACACATCTTCCCGCGAAACCTTGAAATAACCATTGTCTTTAAAAACTTCAACCAGCCGGTCAAGCTCTGCTGCGACAACTTGCTGTGAATAAGGATCCCCTTTTTTGAGCAACGTAGCGCTGCGATTTTTAATAGCAAGCGCCTGTAAACCAGTATCGGAAAGCGCAAACCCCAGCGAGTCCATTTTCAGGTTTTTACCCGGCACTACGGTGAAATTAACCGTTACGCGCTGTTGTTTGCCGATCACCCGCAAGGTAGAATCCCAATTGATCTTTGCCTGGTAATAGCCAATAGAATTCAACAGGGCATTCATAAACAGCACCGAACGGTTGGCGTAATTGGTGTCGAACACGGCCGGTTTTACCAGGGTGCGCCGGATACCGGCAAATGAAACGGTTCTTGTTTTCAGGCTATCGTCCAGCTGGTTCGCGAGCCGCAGCTCAAGATCTGCTTTGTCCCTTCCTTCCAGCGTTCCCTGAACGGCTATATTTGTTTTAAACACAAAAGGTTTGTTTGCCTGGTATTTGCGCGGAACCGTACAGGAAAAGAGCAGGGCCATGCATGCAAGCACCATCCAGTAAAGCGGAAAAAGACCAGTGCGGATGATAGGGAAACCTGCCATAGCGGAATTTGAGAGGACTTATTGCGGTTGCTGAATATAAACCAGACAGAAAAATGGGGGAATTGTTGGCAGGTAATTTACATTTATGTCTTTTTTTTCAGGAAGCACCCGGCTTGTACAATGGTTCATGGGGATCAATTACAACAGGTTTTAACGCCATTAGCATGTTATCCAAACAGCAGGTCAAATATATTCAAAGTTTAAGCCAGAAAAAATTCAGGACCTCAGAAGGGCTTTTTATTGCCGAGGGGCCAAAGATTGTAGCGGAGCTGCTTTCCAGCCCGCACATCGAACCCGTTGCTTTGTATGGGACAGAAAGCTGGTGGCAAGAAGCGCAGCCCAATAAGCTATCTCCAGACAAACAGGTAGAAATTTCTTTGCAGGAACTGGAAAAGATTTCAGTTCAACCCACGCCCCATGGCGTGCTGGGTATATTCCGCCAGCCCCGGTTTTCTGAGCCTGTTCAGTTCAGCGGCAAATGGACGCTGGTGCTGGATGGCATCCAAGACCCGGGTAACCTGGGAACGATAATGCGGACAGCCGACTGGTTTGGCATTGATACAGTCGTGGCAAGCCCGGACAGCGCCGATGTATTCAATCCAAAAGTGGTGCAATCTACGATGGGGAGCATTGCCAGGGTTCAGGTGTTGTATAAAGACCTCCATTCTTTTCTCGAACAGCATGCAGACAAACCTGTATACGCCAGCACACTGCAAGGCAAACCCCTCATACAAGGAGAGAAATCAGATCCCGGCTTTTTGGTTGTAGGCAACGAATCGAAGGGGATCCGGCCAAACTTGCTTGTACTGGCTAAACAGCAGCTGACCATACCGCGTATCGGCCAGGCCGAATCCCTGAATGCAGCTGTTGCTACCGGTATCTTTTTATCACAGCTTTGCGGTGCCACTCAACCAATGGGAATTGGCAATTAAACAGCAGGGTTTATCTTTATTATCTCAATCCTACCAAACGATCTATTATGACTAGAAAGCTTGTATCCCTTGCCATTTTTTCAGTTTGCATGCTCTATGCCGCGCATGCACAGCAACACCGGCTCACAAAACTTTGGTCAACCGACAGTGCCCTCAAAGTGCCCGAATCTGTACTGATCGATCCGCAAAGCAACGTATTGTATGTGTCAAATATTGATGGAAAGGCCGATGAAAAAGATGGAAAAGGATCTATCGGCAAAGTATCAGCTGATGGAAAGATCATTGCAGTGGATTGGGTAAGCGGTTTGCATGCACCAAAAGGCATGGGCATCCGGGGCAATAACCTGTATGTGGCCGACCTGGATGCGATTGCGATCATTGATACGAAAAAGGGAACACTTACAAAAAGGATCCCGGTACAAGACGCCGTATTTTTAAACGATGTCACTGTCGATAAATCAGGTGTGGTCTACGTTTCAGATTCACGGGCGGGTAAAGTGTTCAGGATGCAGGGAGAAAAGGTAGAGCTGTACCTGGATAAGCTGAAAAACCCCAACGGATTGCTTGCAAATGGCAATGATTTTTATCTTCTCGACAGTGGAACCTTATACCTGGTTGACAAGAACAAGAACCTGGTAAAAATTGTGGAGGGGATGGAACCAGACACGGATGGTATTGTGCCGGTGAAAGCAGGTGAGTTTATTGTTTCGTGCTGGGGCGGATCTGTTTATTATGTACACAAAGACGGCAACAAACAAAAGCTGCTTGATACCCGCGAACAAAAAATCAATACAGCCGATATCCAGTACGATCCCGCAAAGGCTGTCTTATACATCCCTACTTTTTATAGAAATTCTATAACAGCATACAAGGTACAGTAATCCTGAACAGGGGCTATAAAGGGGGCCGCTCAGGCACCAGCTTTTAACTTCGCGTATCCAGAACAATCTTACATTTACAGCACATTATGGACTGTACAGCGATTTCAATACCTTACCGGCAGACAGGATATTTTACCAGCATCATCAACGACTACATAGAACAGGCGCCCGCCCTGCAACCCTTTTACGAACACCCGGTTTCCTGGGAAGGGATCAGGGAAAGCATCAGGCAGCGGCAAGCATTCCATACAGACCGGGCTATGCTCGTGCAAGTCCTGCATGAACAATATGCTTCCGTACCGGCAGGAGAGAGGGTGCAGGACAATATCAACAAGTTGCTGAACGAAAACACCTTTACCCTGGTCACTGCTCACCAGCCGCATATTTTTACCGGGCATCTTTATTTTATCTACAAAATCGTCCATGTTATCAAGCTGGCTGATATACTGAACAGGGAGCTGCCTGATAGCAATTTTGTTCCAGTGTTCTACATGGGCAGTGAGGATGCCGACCTGGATGAGCTGGGAAAAATTTATCTGGGTGGAGAAGAGGTCAAGTGGACCACCACACAACAAGGTGCTGTAGGCCGCATGAACAACAAAGGCCTCGACAAGATCATCGACCGGCTGGAAGGGGAGTTGGCAGTACAACCTCATGGTCCTGAACTGATCGCTTTATTGAGGGAATGTTACAGTGCATCCTCTACTGTTCAGGCAGCTACATTCAGGTTGATCAACCGCCTGTTTGAACGCTATGGTTTGTTGGTGCTGATCCCCGATCATCCCAAGCTGAAAGCTGCCATGCATCCTGTTTTCAAAGATGATCTCTTGTCGCAAACGCCTTCTTTCATTGTTGAAAAAACCATTGAACAACTGTCAGCCCATTATAAAGTGCAGGCCACTCCGCGGGAGATCAATCTTTTTTATCTGAAAGATGGCCTGCGTGAGCGGATCGTAAAGCTGGGAGAAGAATACAGGGTGGTCGGAACAGGGATCCATTTTACCGAACAAGCCTTGCTCGAAGAACTGCAAAACCATCCGGACCGGTTTAGTCCGAATGTAATCTTGCGGGGATTGTTTCAGGAAACCATTTTACCCAATATTGCTTTTATAGGCGGGGGCGGAGAAACAGCTTACTGGCTTGAGCTGAAAGAATTGTTTCATCATTACCAGGTGCCCTTCCCGGTGCTTGTGCTGCGCAATTCATTTTTATTCATAGAAAAGAAATGGAAAGAACGGGCCAAAAAGCTGGGCATCGACAGTTCGCTTTTGTTCAAAGAAGAGCGGCTGATCACCAACGAAATTGTAAAAAGAGATTCACAGGTACAGCTTCAGCTGGAAGGAGAAATAGGAGAATTGGAGCATTTGTATGCACGCATACAGGGGATAGCCGGTAAAATAGACAGTACCTTAAGCAAGCATGTAACAACCCTGCAGGTGCGTGCGGAAGAACGGTTGTACCGGCTGGAGAAGAAAATGCTACAGGCAGAAAAAAGAAAATTCAGTGATCAGCAAAACCAGGTACAAAGCTTGAAACGCGCCCTTTTTCCGCGCAATGGCTTGCAGGAGCGGATAGACAATTTTTCCCCTTATTTTGCCCGGTGGGGAGATGATTTTATCAGCATGATCTATGAACACACCCCCCTCCTTGAACAGGTATTTACGGTAGTAGAAGAAGATTGATTACTGGTCAAATCCATTCATCCACCCGGCCCTTTTCAGCTTTTCCACTTTTTCAGAAACCTGTGTTTCAAGGTCCATTTTGTATCCATCCAGCTTCTCACCAACCGCTTTGTCAAAAGCGCCAATGATGCTGGCAGCCAGCAAACCTGCATTGGCAGCCCCGTTGAGCGCGACTGTAGCCACCGGAATGCCTTTGGGCATCTGCAGAATAGACAAGAGGGAATCCCACCCGTCAATCGAATTGGATGATTTGACCGGTACGCCGATCACCGGCAGTGAGGTAAGCGAAGCTACCATGCCTGGCAGGTGGGCAGCCCCTCCGGCACCGGCGATGATGACCTTAAGTCCGCGGCTCCTGGCTTTCTGCGCATACGCTACCATCCGCAACGGCGTGCGATGAGCCGACACAACAGTCACTTCGAAGGCAATGCCCAATCCTTGCAGCATGTCTGCTGCTTCTTTCATAACAGGAAGATCACTGTCGCTGCCCATGATGATGCCAACAAGCGGGTTCATGAAGATGATATTAGAAGGCTGAAGATAAAGCTATTTACACAAGCAGGGGAGTCCATGGAACTGAATAGAAAAAGCCTGCTACTTTACAATTTTTCCCTGCAGCCGCAACAATTCTGTTTCTGCTACCTTGGTATTGTAGCGGGCAGCAATCAACCGGTCGTAAGCCTCGCCCAGGCTGATCTGTGCCTCATGCAACTCGATGTAGGTAGAGGCACCCAGCTTGAAGCGCTGGAGGGCAATATTGACATTTTCCTTTGCGAGCAGGATATTGTCTTCTTCCAGGTTCAGCAGCTTTTTGTACAGCTCATAATTTTTAAATGCATTGTTTACGGTCACATCAAGCAGGGAAAACTGGTTCGACAGATTGATCTCCTGCAGATGCACGTCCAGCTTGGCCTGCCTGATCTGCCGCCGGGTTTCGAAACCGCTGAAGATGGGAACGTTTATCACGACACCGTAGTTAAATCCCCTGTTCTGGTTAACCAGCAGCGAAAAAGGATTTAAAACCTGGGTGTTGTCGACGCGGGTAAAATTGTAAGCAGTTGTAAAGGCAGCTGTAGGAAACAAATTGGCCCAGGTTTCCCGCACTGTCAACTTGGAAATGTCGATGTTTTTTCTGGCTATCTGCAGGGTGGGATTAAACTTTTCCAGGTCACTGCGGATATTGCCGTATTGAAGGGCGGTGTTGATAGGAATGCTATCAGACACTTCATAATACTTGGCAGTCGGGAATCCAATCAGCTGGTTCAGCTGTTCACGCAACTGTGCGATCAGGGTTTGCTGGGTGTACTGTGCAGCTTTCTGTGCATTGTAATCTACCTTTGCCTGCAGCAGTTCCGGCTTTGCTCCCAGTCCAACAGAGAATTTTTTGTTGGCCAGCTGTACCCGTTCGTCATTGATAGAAATCTGTTCTTCAATGGCTTTGAGCTGTTGCTTTTGCCTTACGATATTGTAGTAATTATTGATCACGGCGGCCACTGAGTTCACCACCTGTTCTTTTACCGTATACTCGCCCAGCCTGACAAACTCGGCCAGTTTTTCTTTGGTGGCAAACATCCTAAGTCCGTCAAAAAGGGTCCAGTTCAGGCTAACGTTCAGGGCAAAGTTCTTGGAGCGAATGCCGTTACCACCTCTTTTGGTGCCATCAGCGAGAAGCTGGCGTTGGTTGTTCGTGTTCCACAAGCGCGTGAAGCTGCCATCCATTGTGGGTAGAAAACCCGCGTATGCATATTCATTGTCGATGGCATACGCAGAAGAATCTGTCCGGGCTATTTCAATGTCGTAATTGTATTTCAGGGCCTGTGAAACCGCATCGTCAATTGAGAGCACCTCCTGTGAAAATCCGGTTTGTAGAAAAAGGGAAAAAAACAATAAACACAACAATCTCATGAAATTAGGTTTTACGCTTCTACTTTAACAGTAACGGTTTCATCCAGCTCGCTTTTCTTTTTGCTCGTTGAAAAGAAAGAATACATGGCAGGAATCACAAATAAGGTCAGGATCAGCGAGAACATAATACCCCCTACGATCACGATACCCAACGGGATCCGGCTGGTAGAAGCCGCACCCAGCGAGAGCGCCAGCGGAAGGGCGCCCAGGGCCATGGCCAGGCTGGTCATCAGGATCGGGCGCAACCGCATCTGTGCTGCATGAATGGCCGCTTCCATTTTGTTCATGCCCTCCAGCCGCTGCTGGTTGGCAAATTCCACGATCAGGATACCATTCTTCGTTACCAATCCGATCAGCATAATCATTCCGATTTCGGAGAAAATATTCAGGGTTTGTCCGAACAGCCAGAGGCTCAACAAGGCACCTGCAATGGCAAGCGGAACGGTGAGCATGATAATAAGGGGATCTATAAAGCTTTCGAATTGGGCAGCCAGGATCAGGAAGATCAATGCCAGGGCTAGTATCAGGGCAAAGCTGGTATTGCTGGAGCTTTCTGCAAAGTCACGTGACGAACCCGCAAGCGATACGCTGAAGGTCGGGTCAAGCATATTGGCTGCAATCTTCTGCATTTCCTTCACACCATCGCCAATCGTTTTTCCGGGTGCGAGTCCGGCAGAGATTGTGGCAGATTTATACCGGTTAAAATGGTAGATGGTAGGAGGGGTGGTTGCTTCCGTAAATGTCACCAGGTTGTCGAGCGAAATAGAAACACCGTCCGCATTTCTTACATAAATATTTTTCAGATCGGTCGGGTCATCGCGGTCGCCGCGGGCTACCTGTCCCATTACTTGGTACTGCTTTCCCTGTTTGGTGAAATAACCCAGCCGCAGGTTGCTGAGCGCCAGCTGCAGGGTTTCAGAAATATCATCTACGCTGATACCCAACTGACTGGCCTTGAGCCTGTCAATGTTGACGCGCAGTTCGGGTTTATTAAACTTCAGATCCACATCCACACCCTGAAAAACAGGGTCGTTGCTGGCAGTGTCCAGGAACTTCGGCAGTACCTGCCTGATCTTTTCGAAATCATTGTTCTGGATCACAAACTGCACGGGCAACCCACCCCGTCTGTTTACGGAGATGGTTTGCTCCTGTATGGGAAATGCCCTGCCTACGGTGAATTTGTTGATGTTGCGGCTCACCATGTCCACGATCTTTTGTTGCGACCGGTCGCGTTGATCAGGGTCTACGAGGGTCACCCGCACATTCCCTGTATTGGCAGAGCCGCTGCTAAAGCCGGGCGCTGTCATGCTGATGGCAATCCTTTTTTCCGGTACCGAGTCCAGCACAAAATTGGTCAGCCGGTCGATGTATTTATCCATGTAATCGAAAGAAGTGCCTTCCGGGGCTGTGACCTGCAGACGGAACTGGCTCCGGTCTTCCATCGGCGCAAGTTCAGATTGCAGGTTCATGCCGATCAGCACAATCACGGCACCACAAATGGCAATGACCACAAAACCGATCCAGCGCACTTTCATAAATCTTTCCAGGATCCTTCTGTAGCCGTTTTCCATGCCCTGGAAAAACGGTTCCGACCAGTCATAAAAGCGGGAGTTCTTGTGCACTTTTCTTGTCAGCTTGACATTTAATACAGGGGTGAGGGTAAGCGAAACAAAGGCAGAGATCAAAACCGCACCGGCCACTACAATACCAAACTCGCGGAACAATCGGCCCACAAAGCCCTGTAAAAAGATAATGGGCAGAAATACAACGGCGAGTGTGATCGAAGTAGAGATAACCGCGAAATAAATTTCTTTGGACCCTTCTTTGGCGGCCTGCCATTTGTCCATTCCCTTTTCCATCTTTTTATAGATGTTCTCTGTTACCACGATACCATCATCCACCACCAGACCGGTAGCCAGTACAATGGCCAGCAGGGTGAGCACATTGATGGTAAAGCCGCTCAGGTACATAATAAAGAAAGCACCGATCAGGGACACTGGTATATCGATCAGCGGGCGGATGGCAATCAGGGTATCACGGAAGAACAAGTAGATAATGATCACCACCAGCACAAAGGCAATGATCAGGGTTTCTTCTACTTCAGAGATAGAGCTTTTGATAAATTTGGTCTGATCCAGCGCAATGTCCAGCTTGATGTCTTTGGGAACTTCGTCCTTGATCTGTTCCAACCTTCTGTAAAATTCATTGGAGATGGCCACATAGTTTGAACCCGGTTGCGGAATAATGGCCAGCGCGATCATAGGGATCTGGCTCTCCTTCAGGATAGATTCTTCATTTTCCGGTCCCAGCACAGCTTCGCCCACATCTTTCAGCAACACATCCGACCCGTTTACATTGCGGATGATCACATTGTTGAACTCCTGTTCTGTGTTGAGCTTTCCGAAAGTGCGCACGGTAAGTTCGGTGGCATCACCGGTTATTTTACCGGAAGGCAGCTCCACGTTTTCCCGTTGCAGGGCTGTCCTTACATCGGAAGGAGTGAGTCCATAAGAAGTAAGCTTGATCGGATCAAACAAGATGCGCATGGCATAGCGTTTCTCTCCCCATATCTGGATGCTGCTCACACCCGGAATCGTTTGCAGGCGTTCAACCAGCACATTGTTCGCATATTCTGTTACCTGTAGCTGGTTGCGCGTATTGCTTTGAACGGTCATGGATATAATAGGGTCCGAACTCGCATCTGCTTTCGATACAACCGGAGGAGCATCGAGGTCGGGTGGCAGGGAGCGGCTGGCCTGTGATACTTTGTCGCGCACGTCATTGGCGGCGGCTTCCAGGTCAACGCTCAGTTCAAATTCCACGTTTATATTGCTGGAACCCTGGCTGCTGGAGGAAGTGATGTTTTTGATACCCGCGATACCATTGATGGTTTTTTCAAGCGGTTCGGTGATCTGCGATTCGATGATCTCGGCATTGGCCCCTGCATAGCTGGTGCGTACATTGATGTTGGGCGGGTCGATAGCAGGATAGTCGCGTACGCCCAGAAACTTGAACCCGATAACTCCGAATAAAATAATGACGATGTTAAGGACTATAGCAAGTACAGGCCTTCTTAGACTAAGTTCTGAAATATTCATAATTGTATTTCAAGCAAGTTTGTTCTGCAGGATGGTACCACCGCTCTCTGCCACTTCTAAAATATTACAGCGCGCACTATATGACGCCGTTTTATTAAAATCCTGTTGCTGCTTGTCTGCAAATGTTTGCTTCCCTGCGCTGCTGTAAGGCAGGATCAGGGATTTGCCTGCCTTGCCTCACCACCGCCAGCACCGGTAGCGCCGCTGCTGCCATTTTCATCGCCATTGTCGGCATCTGTTCCCTGCATGGCAGCTGCTTCTTTTGCGCTTGCAATTTTTGCCAGCTTTAGTTTAGACTGCGGTTTGATGGCGAGCAATCCGGTGATCAGCACCGTATCACCTGCCCCGACCCCGCTTGTAATCTGCACCTGGGAAGAATCGCGGATGCCTGTTCCAACAACGACAAATTTTGGTTTGCCCTCCTGGTACAGGATCACCTGCTTGTTGCGCGCGCCGGGGATAATGGCCTGTGAGGGAACCATCAGGGCACTGTCGTCTTTTCCAAAGTCAAACAGGACCTTTGCAAAGGCACCGGGAAAAAGTTTGGCGTCTTTGGATGTAATGACTGCTTTTACAGTCAGACTCCGGCTGTTTTCTGTAACCGTTGCTTCTGTAGCCATGATTTTGGCGGAGAATTTCCGGGGGTATCCTTCGGTTGAAAACGAAATATCCTTGATCTGCGAAATGTTGCGGGTGTACTTTTCAGGTATCGTGAATTGCAGCTTCAGTTGATTGACCTGCTGGATGGTTGTAACAACGGTTGCCGTTGTTACATAAGCACCCAGGCTGATATTGCGCAAACCCAGCCGGCCATCAAACGGGGCGCGTATCTCGGTTTTGGCGATAGATGTTTTGATGACATCAATATCTGCCCGGATATTGCTCACGTCCAGTGAGCTCAGGTCGTACTCCTGCTGGCTGATACCGCTGATCTTCACCAGCTCTCCCTGCCGTTGGAGGGTTTTTTGAGAAATGCCCAGCTGCACCTGCAGCTTCTGCAGTTGTGCCTGCAGATCTCCATCAAACAGCTTTACCAGCAGGGTTCCTTTTTTTACATTTTGCCCTTCACTGATGTTGATGGATACGACCCGTCCTGCCACTTCCGGATGGAGCTCGGTCGATTCAAAGGGTAGGATATTTCCCGGTACCTCTATTGAGTTGCTGACTGAACTTGTTCTGACAATATATCCTTCTACGTTTACCGGCGCATTCCGGTTGTTGGCTGCCCCGCCGCCGCCCTGCCCACCCTGACCGCCTTTTTTCCCTTCTTTTTTTTCACCACAGGCCATGAACAGAACCGGCATGATCAACCCAAATAGTACAAGTTTTTTCATATTTATCTAGAAACTATAATTAACGTCTTTCTCTATCAAGCAATCACCTGCAGCATTTTTTTTGCTGCCTGCGCCTTGCCGGACACAAGTTCCGGACTCTCGCCCAGGAACGTAACATGGCCCATCTTGCGGCCTGGCTTGGTTTGCTTCTTACCGTATACGTGCACATAGGCTCCTTCCATGGCCATCACCTCAGGCAAACCGCTGTAGCGTGCTGCCCCGCTGTATCCCGGCTGTCCGATCAGGTTTACCATTGCCGAGCAGCTTACCAGTCCGGTCTTTCCCAGCGGATAACCCAGGAGGATCCGCCACAACAGGTCGAACTGCGAGGTCTGGTTGGCTTCAATGGTATGGTGGCCGCTGTTGTGTACACGCGGCGCTGTTTCGTTGACCCAAACCTCATCGCGCTGGTCTACAAACAGCTCAACGGCAAATAGTCCGGGCGACTCAAACTGTTTTACCAACCCGCTGGCTACAGATTCGATCTTTTGCAGGAGGGAGGCAGAGAGATTGGCCGGACAGATCTGATAATCGAGCAGGTTCAGCTCGGGATCAAAGACCATCTCCACAGGTGGAAACACGGCCGTTTCTCCTTGTTCGTTGATGCCGATGATAACAGCAATCTCTTTCTTGATGTCCACCATCTTTTCCAGCACACTGGGCGCTTCAAAACCTTTGTCCAGCTCGCCGGCGTGCTGCAACACTTGCACACCCCGGCCATCATAACCGCCTTCGCCTAATTTCTGTACTGCTGGCAGGAAGGAGAGATGATCCTGCAACTCCTGCCGGTTGTTGACCACCAAAAATTCCGGACTGGGTATATGATGCTCTTTATAAAACGCTTTTTGCCTGATCTTGTTTTTGATCATCCTGACCACAGCCGGCCGGGGAATAATTTTAACACCTCCTTTCTCCAGTTCTTCCAACGCATCAATGTTGACCGTTTCTATTTCAATGGTGATTACATCGAGCGTTTTGCCGAACCGGAGAACATCATCAAAGTCCTGAATATTGCCCTGTACAAAGTGGTGGCAAAGATGGGCAGAGGGGCATTGCGGATCATTTTCAAGCACATAGGTTTCCACCGGGTAGTTGGCCGCCTGTTGCAGCAGCATCCGTCCCAGTTGTCCTCCTCCCAGTATACCCGCTTTTTGCATAAGAATCAAGATTGCGCGGTGAAGATAGTCAATGAAGGCCAAAATCGGTTTGCAGCACGCAGTTTAATCATTTGTTTTTGTTATACTTTTGCTGCCCCAAATCCGGGTTAAAATAATTACCTTGTTTTCCCGTTGCAGGTATAACTGTCTGGCTATGTATAAACTTTTTTTGACCGTTGTCTTCTTTTCTATCTTTTTTTCAGCTGTTTCCCAAACTTCGGTTTCCTCTTATAATTTTATCGACAACCAACGGTCGAATCCAAAAATTTTTGACATCCTCAGAAAGAAGGAAGATACCCTGATGAAACAGTTCAGGGAAAAGAACCTGTCATGGCCTGCCAAATATCTCTACATCCGTTCTTTTAAATTCGACAGCCAACTGGAAGTATGGGTCAAGAACGAAAGGAGCGAACCCTTCAAACTCTTCAAAACGTACAAGGTCTGTGCCCTGGCCGGTACCCTGGGCCCCAAGCGCATGCAGGGCGATTACCAGGTACCCGAAGGCTTTTATCATATCAACGAATTCAATCCCAACAGCAACTATCATCTTTCCTTGGGGCTGAACTATCCCAACCTTTCTGACCGCCTCCTGAGCGACTCGCTGCAACCCGGTGGCGATATCTATATCCATGGAAGCTGTGTAACGACCGGCTGCATTCCCATTACTGACCAGCAGATGGACGAGCTCTATATCCTTGCCCTGTATGCCCGCAACCAGGGACAGGATTTTATTCCTGTGCACATATTTCCCATCAATTTTAAAAACGGCAAAAGCGAAGACTACCTGAAGAAATACCTGCAAAGCTTTTCAGAGAATACCGGGTTTGAGAACAGGATGAAAAATGCGTTTTACTATTTTGAAAAGTACAAGCAAATACCGATCGTGCTGGTAAACCAGAAAGGCGAGTACATCAATGACGATGAAGCGCTTCCCAAGATCGTGAAGGTGGAGAAAAAAGTGTATGTAAAGAAAGAACGGAAGATGGTTGATTTTGATGAAAAGCAAATTCCTGTTACGGTCAACAACCTGCCGGTGTATCCGGAAGGCAACGAAGCTTTCAAGGAATTCCTGGACAAGTTGAGCAAGCGCCTGACGGAGTACCTGCCCGAGGGGCACAAGAATGCGTTTGTTATGATAGAATATATCGTAGACAAGGAGGGCAATGTGATCAACCCTAAGATACTGCGTGGTGGATCTGATGAGCTCAATGATCATATCCTGGATGCTTTTGAAGCCATGCCCCGCTGGAAACCTGCCGTGCGGCTGGAAGTGAATGTTCCCATCAAGCTGAAGCAGACCATTGTGGTGGAGAAATAAATACATTTGTTAGCTAAAACCCGCTGTATGATCAACAACAGAAAATTTTTTACCCTTGATGAGTTTACCATCAAGCAGCTGCGTGAATTTCCGCAGGCCACCGGTGAACTGAGCAGTTTGATGCGCGACATCGGGTTGGCAGCCAAGCGGGTGAATGTGGAAGTAAACAAAGCAGGACTGGCTGACATCCTTGGGGAAGCCGGTAAGGAAAACGTGCAGGGGGAAATTGTACAGAAGCTGGATGAATTTGCCAACAATCAATTTATCGGCGTGCTGCACCATGGTGTTAATTGTGCTGGCGTGGGCAGTGAAGAAAACGATGATATTGTTGTGTTCGACGACGAGCTCAGCAACAAAAGCAAATATGTGGTCCTGATGGACCCGCTTGATGGCAGCGGCAACATTGATGTAGGCGTTTCCATCGGAACTATTTTTGGTATTTACCGGCGCGTCACTGAAAAGGGACAGCCTTGTAATATCAGTGATTTTTTGCAGCCTGGCCGCAACCAGGTGGCAGCCGGATATATTGTCTATGGCTCCAGTACCCTGCTTGTCTACGGAACCCGCCGGGGCATCAACGGGTTTACCCTCGATCCTTCGGTCGGCGAATTTTGCCTGACCCATCCTGACATCAAATGTCCGCCGCATGGTAGAATTTACTCTGTCAATCATGGAAACTTTTTTCAGTATGAAGAAGGCGTGCGGGCATACATCAATGCTTGCCAGAAAAAAGACTCCTCTAACGGAGGGCCTTACACGCAGCGGTATATTGGCAGCATGGTATCAGATGTCCACCGCAACCTGATCAAAGGGGGCATTTTTATGTATCCCGGCACCATCAACAAACCCAAGGGAAAGCTGCGTTTGCTGTACGAATGCAACCCGTTTGCCTTTATTGCAGAAGTTGCCGGGGGCAGGGCCACCGATGGAAAAAACAGGATCCTCGACGTACAGCCTTACGAACTTCACCAGCGCTCGCCCCTTTTTGTAGGCAGCAGTCAAATGATGGATGAGCTGGAAAGCTACATGCACGCCGAGCCTGCTAAGTAAAAGCACAGGTGTAAGCGTATATTTAACTGTTTATTGCAGCGCAAAGTATTGCATGTGAAAGAGGCCTGTAATATTTTTACAGCATGCGCAAACAGTTTACCCGGAAGAGCATTTTAACAGGCCTCCTTTTTTCTTTGTTGTCCGTAGGTCTGGTAAGTTTTTCGCCCGTTTCTGCTCCTTTATATGATACCCCGCAAATTTCCCGGTTTGAGGATCAGATCCTCCGGTATGTGAATGAATACAGGCAGTCAAAAAATCTCGCTCCGCTTGAGATGAATGCCGCTATTTCAGGAGAAGCGCTTAAACACAGCACTGCTATGGCTGGTGGTAAAACTGCTTTTGGTCACGATGGCTTTGACAACAGGGCCGGTGCCATCAAACGGCAGCTTACTTCCGCCAGAAAGTTTGCAGAGAACGTAGCGTATGGACACCTGGATGCCAAAGGTGTTGTCGATATATGGCTCAACAGTCCTGGCCACCGCCGCAACATAGAAGGCCCTTACAATGTAACCGGTATCGGAACTGCCAAGCAGGAAGACGGAACCATTTATTTTACCCAGATCTTTGTGGCCAGGTAAGCCTGCCGGTGTCTTTCTATTACATTTTGAAATCCCGGGTGAATCACAATACGGCTCACATTCTAAGCTTGTTTCCTTATATTGTGGCGGATCTATCAGCACGTACAACATGGACGCAATTATTTCCGTCAGCAATCTGGTAAAAAAATACGGCGAATTTGAGGCAGTAAAAGGAATTAGCTTTGAAGTGGTGGAAGGGGAAATATTTGGCTTGCTGGGGCCTAATGGCGCCGGCAAATCAACGACCCTCGAGATCATAGAAACCCTCCGTGATAAAACAGGCGGGGACGTGATCGTAGACGGAATCAACCTGGATGAGTCGCCTGGGGACATCAAAAAAATCATCGGCGTTCAGTTGCAGGCTTCGGGCTATTATCCCGGACTGAACCTCCTGGAACTGATCGAACTGTTTGCCGGACTTTATAACCAGCCTGTAAACGGCAGGGAGCTGCTTTCTTTGGTAAACCTGCAGGACAAGGCAAAAGCAAAGTTCAAAGAGCTCAGCGGCGGCCAAAAACAACGCTTTTCAATTGCTACTACGCTGATCAACAAGCCAAAGATTATTTTCTTGGATGAACCAACCACCGGGCTTGACCCGCAGGCCAGAAGAAACCTGTGGGACCTGATCAAAGACATCCGTGACAAGGGAACTACGGTCATTATCACCACGCATTACATGGATGAAGCTGAAGTGCTGTGCGACCGGGTGGCCATCATTGATTCAGGGCAGATCGTGGCCATTGATTCGCCCGTGAAGCTGATCGATGATCTGGTTGCAGCAGGTTTTGAGCGAAAAAAAGAGGTGAAAAAAGCCAGTCTGGAAGATGTATTTATCCAGCTCACCGGTAAAGAGTTCCGGGATGAATAAACCTTTCATCATCTAACCCATGCAATATGTTTGACAACACTGATCTGCGCTACCCGATCGGTAAATTGGCCGACCAGCCTTATGCCGGCCAATTGGAGCCTGATGAAAGGATCAAAGAAGAGCTCCTGCTCGATCTTCAAATGCTTCCGCAGGCACTTGAATATGCCATCCTGAACCTCGATGCCCAGCAACTGGATACACCATACCGGCCCGGTGGCTGGACCGTTCAGCAAGTGGTACACCATGTGCCCGACAGTCATATGAATGCTTATACCAGGTTTAAATTGGGATTGACCGAAAACAACCCGCCTATCAAACCTTATGATGAAGGGGCCTGGGCCCAGCTGGTTGATACGCGCATTGTGCCGGTGAATATATCACTGACCCTTTTGCACGCCCTGCATGCACGGTGGTTTGCCCTGCTGAACAACTTGGATGAAAGCGATTGGAAAAAAACGGTCTATCATCCGGAGCACAAAAAAGAACTGAGCCTCTGGCACCTCCTTAAAATGTATGCCTGGCATGGCAAGCACCATGTGGCGCACATCAATTCACTGCGGGACAGGATGGGTTGGTAACCTCCCTTCACAAACACTACAAACACCTTATGGATAATCTATTCTGGGATACGCTTTCTTCCGAATACATCAACAAACATATTTATTTTACGGCCCGCCGCGACCGTTGCCAGCGGCAGGATGGGGTGATCGTAGATCCTTATTTTGTAGTAGAGCTGCCTACGGCCGCCACTGCTTTTGCCCTCACCGAAGATGACCAGGTGATCCTGCTCCGTCAGTACCGCCACCCCATCAAAGAAGTTGTAATTGAAACGCCGGGCGGTTTTGTTGATGAAGGAGAAGATTTTACAACAGCGATGAAAAGGGAATTGCTGGAGGAAACCGGCTATGCGTTTGCCGAAATAGAATACCTGGGCAAATCAGCCGCCAACCCCGGTGTACTGAACAATTATACCGAAATGTTCATGGCATCGGGTGGAAAAAAAGTTACCGGCCAGAAGCTGGATCACAATGAAGAGCTGGAACTGATGATTGTTTCTATTGACGAGGTGGTAGATCTTGTCCTGCGCCAGGAGATCAAGCAATCGGTACACATGAACTGTGTATTTTTTGCTTTGATGAAACTGGGAAGGATAAAAATAGCTTAACTGCTTGCGTACCCCGATGCCATTGGATTTGCAGCCGCAAACTAAGAAGCAAATTTTTGGGGATCAATTTCTCCTACAATAAAAACACTGCCACAAACGAGCAGGGTATCATCTTTATCGGCTTGCGCCAGGGCTGCCCTGATAGCGGTGTTTACATCAGGATAATAGTGTCCTTTGAGTCCGTGCCGGCTGCCGGCTTCTGCCAGCTGCAGCTCCGGCAACGCCCGTTCTATCTGGGCCCGGGTAAAAAAATAATGTGCTCCTTTGGGCAAAAGCTCCAGCACCTTGTCTATTTCTTTGTCTTTCACCATACCGATCACAACAGAAAGGTTCCGGTAGGTCATCACCTCTAATTGCGCCACTACTTCGCGGATGCCGTCTGCATTGTGTGCCACATCCGCAATAATAGCGGGATGTTCCCGGATGGTTTCCCATCGGCCATGCAGGCCAGTGAGCCGCTTTACCTGGTGCAAGGCTTTTTCTATGTGTCCATCCTGGATCAGCCAGCCTTGTTGTTTGAGCACGGCCAGGGCTTCCAGCACGGTGATAAGATTTTTTGTTTGGTAGAGGCCTGGCAGGTCGAGGTGAAAATATTGTTTGTCGTCTGTATGGAGCTTGGTTACTTCTGCTACCAGCTGGTGCTTATCGTAGGTCCAACCGGTTACCCGCCTTTTGGCATCAGCAAACGAGAGGGGGGCTTGTTCTTCGGCTGCTTTTTTTTCGAACACAGCGTAGGTTTCATCCGCATGCTGTCCAACTACCACGGGAACCCCTTTCTTAATGATACCGGCTTTTTCAAAAGCAATTTTTTGCAGGGTATCGCCCAGGATGTTCATGTGATCCCACCCAACATTTGTGATCACCGACAACCGGGGCGTAATAATATTGGTGCTATCGAGCCGGCCACCCAATCCGGTTTCGATGATGGCGATGTCGACCTGTTGGCTGGCAAAGAAGTCGAATGCCATGGCAACGGTGATCTCAAAAAAGGAAGGCGATAATTCTTCAATGGCGGGTTGTATGTTTTGGATAAATCCGGTTACAAAGTCTTCCGGTATCATGCTGCCATCTATTTTGATGCGTTCGCGGAAATCTTTGAGGTGGGGAGAAGTATACAAACCTGTTTTGTATCCGGCCGTTTGAAAAACTGCTGCGAGCATGTGGCTCACGGAGCCTTTGCCGTTTGTGCCCGCTATATGAACAGACGGGAACGATAGCTGGGGGTTGCCGATGCGTTCGCACAATAAAACCGTATTGGTAATGTCTGTCTTGATGGCGTCTGCCCCGATGCGGCTGAACATCGGCAAACGGGTGTACATATAGTGAAGGGTTTCCTGGTAGGTCATGTTGATACAATTGATCCGTTAAGTTTACGACTGCAACATTCGCCGGTAAAGGTAATTTGCTTTTCAGCAAAGCCAGCCACAAGCAGGCACAAGTTTGCGTAACAAGCTGCTGCTAATCTGAATTGCCTTATCTTTAGTACAACCGCTTACCTTCCAGCCTAAAATTTGCCCTCCTTCATGTGTGCGATGCCGCATCTTTGAGAGATACTTACCAGGTCTTCTTCTTTCTTGCTGCGCTGATGGGAATGGTTTACCTGTAAATTACCAATCATCTTTATGATCACTACCATTGAAATACCGACATCGCCGGCCTTGGCCCCTTTCATACGGTGCTACAGATACCGGGAATTTGATACGGCAGGTAAGGACCTGATCAATCCCTGGCATGCTTACCATGAGATGTCGCTTACGTTCCATTTCAATGATTGGCCTATAAGCTCCAGCAATCCTTCTACAGGACAGGTTTTAGATGGAGGCAGTTACGGAGGTATACTTGGTCTAGGGACCCAGTACAATGGAGAAATAGCCATGAATGGGCGCTATGCGTTTCTGGAAATTGTTTTTAGGCCAACCGGTTTTTATAAAATATTCCGCCTCCCTTCAAAAGACGTCAACGACTTTATTGTTTTTACAGATGATCTTTTTGATCCTGGCGTCAGGCTTTTTTATGAGCGTTTATGCATGTCCGAAAATTTGCATGCTATCGGTGTCCTGGCTGATGCCTGGTTGCTTGGATATTTACAAAAGCAAAAGTGAAGTTACCACCCGGACGCTATTGCTTGGACATCAAGCTCAGAAAGCCCTGGAAGCGCTGGTCTTCCATTGCTGTTGAAGCAGATTATTTTGATCAGATGCACCTGGTAAAAGATTTCAAGCGGTTTTCAGGTGCGGCCCCGGCCAATTTCCTGGAAAAAACGCCTTTGAGCCAGGAAGAATATATCAGCCGCGTAAAGGTATAACGTAAAGTTGTCGTGTTTTTACTAATTCTGCGTTGAGGCATGGGCTAAATTTAACGCGCTGATCCAACTACAACATTTTAACGCAACAAAAGCCACCTGTATGCCAACAGATCCGGATCCCCAATTCAACAAGCCTCGACCTGTCCTTTTTAGCTGCATTGGTGAGCCACGATGTTTCATGGGTTAGCATCTTCGGCTGCGCAGCATGCAATGTCAGTTCCAGGTACGTAGTGGTGGAAAATTGTATCGACGTGGAAATAAATGGAGATGCTGAAACTTGCATCTTCCAAGGGGTGCAGGCCACACAGGGCTTAATTCCTCAGCCTGAAGTTAAATACGATCGTACCCAGTGATTCATCGCCGCCAGCGTTGAATTTGATCTGCATGGCTTTGCGGATGGCGATGTTTTTCAGGGTGGCGGAGCCGGTTGTAGAGCCGCGGGGCTGGTAAACGGCAGAAGTAACTTTTCCGCTTTCATCCACCCGGATGTCTACGGCTACTTTGGCATTCTCGTTAAATTCATCTTCAAAAGAAGGCAGGCCGGTAAAACGCCTTCCCTGCAGTCCGCGCGAAATGCTGACACCCGATTTACCCGTGCCGCCATTGCCTGTATAGTTTTTGCTGTCCGGATCACCCCCCGGCCGGCCCTGGTCGCCCTGACCTCCGGCAATGCCTTCATTGCCTCCTTTTTTGTAGGTGTCTGCTTCGTTGCCCCCGGTTCCGGTTCCGTTCACTCCTTTGAAAACAGCTTTGGGCTTGGGTGGAGCAGGTGTGGGAACAGCCGCGGGCTGGGTAACTTTTACCGGCTTGTTTATTTTTTCGTCCTTGTCTGCAATCTTCGTAGCATCGGGTTTTGCTACCGTCGGTTTTTTTACGACCGGCGCGTCTTCATCCCGGTCATCTGTTTCTACATCTTTGATGTTTTCTTTTTCTGCAACCGGCTGCGGAGGTGTATACCGTTGCTGTTCCTGGGGTGCCGGCTGGCCGGGCTCAAAGGGCTGATCATCCCCCAGGCCGGCATCGCTGTTGCCCAGGTTTACTTCAATGCCATCTTCAACAGGCGGAACAGGAAAAGAAGGTGTATTCCATTTGATCAGAAAGAACAGGACACAAAGCAACACACAGATCAGCAGGGTATATCCCCCCGCCCGCATGTTTTTCTGGTATTCAAATGGAGTGATCATGGTTGTATTGGCCATATGAAGGTACGTGTTTAGGCTAAACGCTTAAGCGGTTCACTAAATTACCAGATAAACGAGTAATGAAGTGTTAAATGTCTGAACCGGGATTTACAGGATGGGAGAGATCGTATAATCCTGGTTCAGACAACAATACCGGTGCTCATCCACCAACTGGTTATCCTTGAAAACGGCTTTCTCGAAAATGCATTCAAAGCGGAAGCCTGCTTTTTCCAGTACACGCATGGAGGCTTTGTTGTAGGCGAAGATGCAGGCATACAAGCGCACCAGGTCAAACCTTTTCCAGATATGCGGGATCAAATTTTGCGCAGCAGTGGTAGCGATGCCACGGCCCCAGAAGGGTTCGGCGAGCCAGTAGCCGAACTCGGCCGATTTGCGGTGAACATCCTGTTGCAGTAGAATACCCATGGCTCCAATGCATTCACCCCGGTAATCAATGCAGAAATCTGTAACAGGCTCTGTGTCCACCCTTGGCTGCAAAAAAGCGACCGCATCTTCCAACGTGTAAGGATGCGGAAAACGGTCACGAACATTGCGCCAGATGTGATGATTGTTGGCATAGCGGGCCATGCTTTGCTGGTCGCTCATCCGGAATGGCCGCAACAGAAAATCGCCGCAATTGATTTCCATGTGTGTAAATTAGGATGCTTAGATAGACTTAATGAGCAAAGTCGTGCTCATAATTGCCTTTTATCCTTTCCATGGGCGGATTAAAATAACCAAACCTAAGATGGGGGAACTCTTCCCTGATCAGCTCCTGCAGCTGCTTTACGCCCAGGAACTCGCCCGTATCGGTAACACCGATCTTTCCCAGGTACCAATCCGGATCAATGTTGAAATTCCGCCACTGGATCATGCTTAGGTCCGTGTCCCGGATCAGGGTGCGCAAGGCTTCGTATTCGTCTGCGCTGTCCGTCATGCCCGGAAAAACAAAATAATTGATCGAAGCCCAGCCGCCATGGCGCCGGACTACCTTGATGCTTTCCACGATGTCTTCAAACTGATAATTGTTCGGGCGGTAATAGGCTTCATAGATGGACTTGCGGACAGAATTGGTACTTACGCGGATGCTGTTGAGTCCGGCCCTGCAAAGCGCTTCTACGGCAGCCGGCCGCGAGCCATTGGTATTGATGTTGATGCTTCCTTTGGGAGTATGCTTCCTGATTTCCAGAATGGCCTCCCGGATGGTTTCCCACATCAGGAGGGGTTCTCCTTCGCAACCTTGTCCAAAGCTCACAATGGGGTAGGGTGCCGTTTCCAGGTGTGGCACGGTAAATTCGACAATTTCCTCGGCAGTGGGTTTGAAAACTAGCCTGTCCTGTGTAGAGGTGATGGTTTCTGATTCGGGTTGAAAAGAAATGCAGCCGATGCAATTGGCATTGCAGGCAGGCGAGGAGGGTACCGGGCATTCCCATCTGCCCATAAAAAAGTTGCGGGCCGCCGGGCAATGATAGGTAAGCGCGCAGTTGTTGCCCAGGTGCTGTACCAGCCTGTTATGCGGGTAGGCTTCAAACAGCCGCTCCACGCCGGACCGGATCTTTTTCTCATCAAAACCGACGGATTCCTGCCGGATATCATTTTCGATGCGCACGGCCGGAACCCAGATCTTTTCATTGTGCCAGCCGGCAGCCGTATAACAAAACAAGGGCAGGGTAGGAGCACCTGCACCTGTTTCATAGGCAGCCAGGTACAAACCTGTATAAGCCGGCGAAAGAAAGGCTGCTACGGCCCATCCTTTTTCACAGAGCCGCATCTCGCCTGTTTTTACATCGATGCCGATGCCCCTGCGGCCCGGAAGCTCGTAGAGCTGTCCACCGGCCGGCAGTTCGATCCATTCATCCTGGGCAATGGGCAGGGCGTCCCAGCCGCTGCGGCCGGTGGTATACAAAGACCTGTCTTCGAAAATAGTTCCTTTTCCGTCAGAATATAAAATATAGGGTGATGCTGGTAAGGTTGCTTGCATGATCAGCGGCAAAGGTAAGACATCCATCACTACTTCTCTCGCAGCCTGAGCTTGCAATAGGCATTGAATTCATCCTCGCTGGCATCATCTTCATCATCGTCGAGGGTTTCCCGCTGGATAAGCTTGTTGTTTTTAAAATCCAGCGTGAGCAGTCCGTCCTTTAAAATGATGTTGTGAAAATCATTCCAGTGAAACCGCTTTTTGAAAAGGTTGTTGATCACAATCCGGTCGTCTGTGAACCCGATTTCCAGGGGCAGCTTGGCAGGGCGTTCCAGCAGGGCAAGCACCAAAACCGGCAAACCGATCCAGGCCACCAACCCGGGAACAGCAAACCAGGTAAGACCGGCAGCCATAAGGATGTGGCTGTAAGACATGATTCGGTACCTGATGTTGCGGCGAAAGTAGATATAAAGAAGGCAGATGGTAATAAGGACCGCTGAAGTACCATAAAGCAGTGAAGCAGTACCTGCTTTTATTTGCAGCCTTGTAAAGATGATAACAGACAAAACTGCCACGAGCAAACTTATCAAGTTGATGACCCTGGCTTTGTCATTCCGTAACGTAACTACATATTTGTAAATCATCTGGTAGCTTTGGTGTGGTTATTCATTGCTCAGCACAAGCAGGTTGCACAATTTCCACAAGATACGCGCGCCTACATTGGCATCCCATTCTTTTTCATCTACCCCCACTTCGCAGAGGTCAAAGCCTATGAGCCGCCGGCCGCTCTGGATGATCTTTTTAACGAGATACAAAACCTGGTCGATCTCCAATCCGCCAAATACCGGCGTGCCGCTGTTCGGGCAGAGCTTGGGATCCAGCCCGTCGACGTCGAAGCTAAGATAGACTTTGTCGGGCAGGTCATTTACGATCTGGTCTGCAAACTGCTGCCAGGTCTTTCCTTCATAAAGCTGCTCTTTGATATCCCGGTCGAAATAGGTAATCACCTTGTCGGTGTGCTGGTGCATATAATCCCATTCTTCGCCGCTGAAATCACGGACGCCTACCTGCACTATTTTTGAAATTTGCGGAACTTCCTGAAGCGTGTTGTAGATCACGCTGGCGTGGGAATACACAAAATTCATATAGGCCTTCCGCAGGTTGCAATGCGCATCGATTTGCAGGATGCCAAAGGAACCCCATTTTTCTGTGAGCGCTTTGAGGTAGCCAAAAGGTGTACTGTGGTCACCGCCCAGCAGGGCCACGAGCTTTCCCTTGCTGAGCAGGTTGCTGGTTTGCTCATACACCCAGTTGTTGAGATAAATACTGCCTTCGTTGATTTCGCGGATTGACTTGGCGATGAAGGTGTTGATGTTCACCGGTTCACCCTTGGAGATATAATCTATGTATAGCTCAGCTTCCTTGCGCAGGTAATCGCTTTTCAGCAGGACCTTCTTGTCGGGCGGCCGCATATAAAATCCCTTTTTCCAGCCCTCCGAGTTCTCTATGTCAAATATGTCTATCTGGCGGGAGGATTTGAAGATATGGTCCGGTGCCCGGGCGGTGCCTGCCGTACAGCTAACAGTTACTTCCCAGGGGACCGGCAGGATGACCAGGCTGGCATCTTCTTCTTTAAATGGCAATCCGAATATATTGTTATTGGGATTACCCGCTGCATTGGCATCAAATTGAGTTAGGTCTGCCATTACAAGTACTTTAATAAGATACGAAAAAGGGGCGAAGTTAGTATAGAGCCAGTTAGAACAAAAAAAATAAAGCTTCCTGAACTGGGGCTAGCCGGACGAATACCATCCTGAAGTTCCCTGTTTTTTCCCGTTTTTCAAGTATTTTACGCTTCCCTAAATATGTCCAATATGAAAGTCCGGTTTACCCATCTTGCATTCTCCCCGGAGAAAATAGAAGAAGCAAAGCAGGTTTATACCATAGAAATTGCCCCTGTGATCCGTGCACACAAGGGCAACAGGGAAGTCCTTTTTCTTGAATCTGAAAAGGCGCCCGAAGAGTTTATCTCCTGCACTGTATGGGAAACAGAAGAAGATCTGAAGGCCTTTGAAGAAAGCCCGGAGTACCGGCAAGTGATTGGCAGGATCAAGCAGCTGGCTACAAGGGCAGAACAGAAGTATTATACGGTGGTCTGAGGAAAGGCGCCGCATGAAATAGTTCTGCCCAGTTTAGGAGAGGCGGGCAATTCTTTTTGACCTACCTTTGCGCTGGAATCTGCAATATGAAGAAATTACATATCATCCTGCTCATTTTTATTGCCCTCTCCATTGCTACGCTGATCAGCTTTATGGGCAATCTGTCTACGTACGAAACCATTGCCTCAGCCAAACAAAAAGAAGGCAAGGTTGTTACCATCATTGCCCGGCTGGATAATTCGCAGCCTATGACGTACGACCCCCTCAAAAATCCCAATTACTTGAGCTTTCATGTGGTTGACACCGTGGGCAATCGAGCGCAGGTGGTATACCACTATGAAAAACCGTACGACATGGAAAAAGCGGAGCGGATCGTATTGAAAGGCAAGATGAGCGGCAATGTATTCGACATTACCAGCAAGGATGGCATCCTGATCAAATGTCCTTCCAAATACAAAGACGACCCGCGCTCAGCCAGCAATAACTTAAGCCAAAATTAAATAGGAGCATGGATTACCCAGGTGAACATTTGGTGCCCGGACAACTGGGCCATTTCTGCGTGACGCTTTCAATGGTCTCTTCGCTTGTTGCGGCAGTCGCTTATTTTGTTTCAACCCGTTCTTCCAACATACAGGATGCCCATGGCTGGAAACGCCTGGGACGCTGGGCTTTCGGCGTAAGCGGCATTTCTGTTCTGACTGTATTCGCGAGTTTGCTATATGTGGTTGCCACTCATAAATTTGAATACTACTATGCTTACGAGCATTCCAGCCGTTCCTTAAGTCCCAAATACCTGCTCAGCTGTATCTGGGAAGGACAGGAAGGAAGCTTTTTGCTTTGGAGTATCTGGAATATAGTACTGGGTTGCGCCCTGATGCGGACAAGCAAACAATGGGAAGCGCCTGTGATGGGTGTGATGAGCACCATGCAGGCGATGCTGGCTACGATGGTGCTGGGTGTTTATGTCTTTGGCTTTCAGATCGGAAAAAATCCCTTCCTGCTCACGCGGGAGTTTTTCCGCAATGCGCCTATTTTCAACCTGCCTGATTATATGAGCCAGGCCAGCATGCAGGACGGACAAGGCCTCAACCAATTGCTGCAGAATTACTGGATGGTGATCCATCCGCCTATCCTCTTTCTCGGCTTTGCTTCTACCATTGTTCCGTTTGCTTATGCGATTGCCGGACTGCTTACAAAGAAATTTGGCGGCTGGACAAAACAAGCGTTGCCCTGGACACTTTTTTCAGCTTGCATTCTTGGCACCGGTATTATGATGGGAGCTGCCTGGGCTTACGAATCATTGACATTTGGCGGCTACTGGGCCTGGGACCCGGTGGAGAATGCTTCGCTGGTACCCTGGCTGGTGCTGATTGCAGGTTTGCATACCCAGGTGGTGTACAACGCCACAGGGCACTCTCTGCGGGCTACGTATTTCTTTCATATCCTGACCTTTTCGCTGATCCTGTACGCAAGCTATCTCACCAAGAGCGGCGACCTGCAGGATACTTCCGTGCATTCATTTGCCAATTCCGGCACCAACTGGCAGCTCAGGATCTTTATCCTCTTATTTTTTCTGCCAGCCATCGGGCTTTTTATCAAACGCTACAAACAAATTCCGTTTATAGCAAAGGAAGAAAGCTCGTACTCGCGCGAGTTCTGGATGTTTATCGGCTCGCTGGTATTTTTTCTGACATCTATTTTTATCGCCACAGCCACCTCCCTGCCCGTCATCAACAAAGTATTCCATACCAGCTTTGCCATTGGCAACGATGCTGCATTTGCTTATAACAAGATCATTATTTTTATTGCGATCGTGATCGGGCTGCTAACGGCTATAGCCCAGTACCTGCGTTATAAATTAACGCCGGCCAAATATTTTACCAGCAAGATCCTCCTGCCCAGCATCATTGCTGTTGTGCTCTCCACGCTCATCAGTGTGTTTGGCGGGATACACTATGATAAATACGGGATCGGATTCCTGGCTGCCATTCACGGTGCCTTGTTTGCAGCGGTCTATGCCGTGGTAGCCAATGCCACGTATATCCGCACAGCCCTGCATGGCAAACTCAAAGCGGCCGGCGGCTCAGTTGCCCATATCGGGTTTGGATTGATGCTGGTGGGTATCCTGATTTCTTCTTCCAAAAAAGAAGTCCTGTCTTTTAACACCACGGGTATCCCGCTTGAGTTGGGGGGCAATGAAAACCCGCTTGAAAACATCACGCTGATCAAAAGCCTGGAAACAGATATGGGAAAGTATCATACAACCTATATCAACAGTGACTCTACGGATGCTTCGGGCAACATGATGTATTTCAAGATCAACTTCAAACAAAAAAACAAGCAGGAAGAGTTTACGCTTTATCCGAACCTTATCAAGAATACCAAAGGACAGGAAGGATTTTCCAACAACCCAGACAGCCGGCATTACTGGAACAAAGACATCTTCTCTTATATCAGCTATGCCGATAACATGGACCGCCGCACAGATACGGCCCAGTACCGGAGCTATGCCCTCAATGTGCATGATACTGTTTATTACTCCAATGGTTTTATCGTACTGAATGGGGTAGAACACAATCCTGTAAACGATAAATTCAGGTTTACGCCTTCGGATACCGCGCTGATGGCAGATGTAAAGGTGGTCAGCAAAGAAGGATACACTTACCAGGCGCGCCCTGTTTTTTATGTGGAAGACAACCAGGGCAAGTACCTGGTGGATACCGTATACGCCCAGAACCTGGCGATTGGCTTTAGCAAGGTATTGGACAACCGGAAGATTGAGCTGCAGGTAAAAGAGTCCAACAAGCTGGTTCCTTTTGTATCCCTGAAAGTATACGAGTTTCCATTTATCGGTGTGTTGTGGGTCGGTACGATCATTATGATAGTTGGTTTTGCCATGAGCACCGTTAGAAGGATCAGGATGAACCGCGCTTTAAAATCTGTGGCCTGATATTCCCACCCGGAAATCTTTTTTGCTGCTGATTGTTAGAAAATTATTTTTATTTTTATAACCGATGGTTATAGGCAAGCATCTGTTATACCGGGTGGCACTCATGCTCACCCTCACCTACGGCTTGATAGTGATTGGAACCACTGCCCATGCACAGCAGCAATCTTCCCGGTATGGTCCAAACGACACGCTCCGGGTTCCCTATATTGTATACCAGGGTGATACCATTTCTGCCCGTGAGCTGGAAACCTATTATGTGACCGCAGAAGCACCGCCGGCCATGAAGGCCCGTCTGCGGGAATGGACCCGTTTGCGCAATGCAGTATACGTTACTTATCCTTATGCAAGGAAAGCCGGCGCTATCCTGAACGACATCAACGCCCACCTGGCGGGTATCAAAGAATCAGGCCAGCGAAAAGCGTATATCAAATCGCGCGAAGGCGAGTTAAAAAAAGAATTCACTGAACCGCTCACCAATCTTTCTATCTACCAGGGAAAGATCCTGATGAAGCTGATCAACCGGCAAACGGGCAACAACTGCTATGAGATCATCAAGGAGTATAAGGGGGGCCTTACTGCCCGCCTCTATCAAACCGTTGCCTTCTTTTTCAGCACCAGCCTGAAACAACCCTACGATGCTGCGGGTGAAGACCAGCAGATCGAGATGATCGTGAAAGAAGTAGAGCGGATGTATGGCAAGCACTGATTCCGCGGCACAAACCTTCTTATTCTTCCCTGCTCTCCACCGCCTGCTTCAGCAGTCCTGAAACCAGCGCCGGCTTGTTCATCAGCATCAGGTGCGTACCGCCGCGTACTGTATCATGCGGGCGAACAAACAGGTAAGGTATCATCAAATCATGCGTACCGTGAATCTGGTGGGTATGTCGGGGGTATGATTTGTTTTTCCAATGGACAAGCTGGTGGATAGACCATTTCAGCAGGTCAGCATCGGTTACAGACAGCATAACGGTAAACAATTTCTTGTCTTCGCGATTGGCCATGCGCTGGATCCTGTAACCGAGCCGGTTGCCTTGCCGCAGGAAGGAAGCAGATATAATATGATGAAAAGGCAGAAAACGCAGCAGCTTGTAATAAAAGGGGATCTCTGATGCTGTTTTGGCACTCGACAACAGGATCAGCTTTTTCACGGCAATCAGTTTGGCAATTTCTCCTGCCACAAGGCCCCCGAATGACAATCCCACCAGGATGGGTTCGGGTTCCCGGATTTGCTCAGCCAGGCGTGCGGCATAGGAGGGAAGGGTTTCCCCCTTCAGGGGCTTGATCCATTTCACAAATACAGGTTTGCAAAAAGACAGGTCAAGGTACCCAAACGCTCTTTCATCTGCCCCCATGCCGCTGATAAAGTAAACTGTTTTCATGGGCAGCCTACACCGCTTTTACCAGGTAATATTGCTTTTTTCCCTTTTGCACCAGCAGGTATTGTTCGTGCAGCAGAAGCTGTGGGTCCAGCTTCATAGCCGCGTCGGCCACTTTGTTGCGGTTGATGCTTACGCCACCATTCTGGATCATCTTGCGTGCTTCTCCCTTGCTCGGAAAAATGCCTGTTTCGGTCAGGAAGCTTAATACATCGGTGCCACCCTCAATTTTTTCGCGGGCATAACCGTGTTGCACCACGCCTTCCAGCGATTGCAGGTCTTCTATGCTCAGGGAAGAAGCAGGGGCCGTTTGGTTGGCAAAAAGTTTCTCTGTTGTTTCGATGGCTTTCTGGTATTCTTCTTCACCATGAACAAACCGGGTGATCTCGGTCGCCAGGGCTTTTTGCAGCCTGCGCTCATGCGGCTTTGCGGCATGCTCGGAAATCAGTAGATTGATCTCTTCCTGGGACAAGAAAGTAAATATCTTGATCCATTTTTGTGCGTCTTCATCGCTTGCATTCAACCAGAACTGATAGAACTGGTAGCAGGAGGTACGGCCCGTATCCAGCCATACATTTCCCTGTTCTGTTTTTCCGAATTTTCCACCATCGGCACGGGTAATCAGCGGACAGGTAAACGCGAATGCTTCACCCCCATCTTTGCGCCTGATCAGCTCGGTGCCGGTTACGATATTGCCCCACTGGTCGCTGCCGCCCATCTGGAGCTTTACGCCTTTGTTTTTGTACAGCCAGAAAAAGTCAAAGCCTTGCACAAGCTGGTAACAGAATTCTGTAAAGCTCATGCCCACTTCACTGTCCAGCCGTTTTTTCACGCTGTCTTTGGCCATCATATAATTAACCGTTATGTATTTGCCCACATCGCGGATAAAATGGAGAAAGCTGTAATCTTTAAACCAATCGTAGTTGTTGACGATCTCCGCGCCGTTTGGCAGCGAATGATCGAAGTGTAAGTACCGCTCGAGCTGCTTGCGGATGCCGGCCAGGTTTACCTTTAGAATGTCTTCGCTCAGCAGGTTTCTTTCTGCGCTTTTTCCGCTGGGGTCGCCTACCATGCCGGTGGCACCACCTATCAGGGCAATGGGTTTGTGTCCGGCCCTTTGCAGGTGTACCAGCAAGAGAATAGGGACCAGACTGCCGATGTGAAGGCTGTCGGCTGTAGGGTCGAAGCCTATGTACGCGGCTGTTATTTCTTTTTGCAATTGCTCCTGGGTTCCTGGCATGATGTCTTGTATCATCCCCCTCCACCTTAATTCTTCTATCAGATCCATATACTGTATTTTTGGCTAAATTAAATCAATATAAGTGATTGAGTACCCGGCAATATTTGCCGCTGAATTGCGTTTAGCGAGTAAGACCGGCTGTTGTTGGCCAAACCATTTCAACGTAACTTACAAAAGCATCTGCGCTTTCAGCTGCCAAAGATAGATATGAGAAAATCCTACTTCTTTCTCTTAGCCTTGTTTTGTACGGTGTGGGTAGCCCAACCAGGGTACAGCCAGTTCCGGGTTTACTCCAATGAATTTTTAAACATCGGCGCAGGTGCCCGTGGATTGGGCATGGGCGGGGCTCAGGTTGCATCGGTTAGTGATGGTACCGCTACTTACTGGAACCCGGCCGCGCTGGTTGCCGTAAAAGATTATCCGCAGCTCAACCTCATGCACGCTGAATATTTTGCCGGCATCGGCAAATATGATTTTGGCAGCCTGGCCATTCCTGTCAATGGCGGAAAGCGGACCATCGGTTTATCCGTATTGCGTTTTGCCGTAGACGATATCCCTAATACGGTGTTCCTGGTAGAACCGGATGGCTCGCTTAACTTCAGCAACATCACTACTTTCTCATCAGCAGATTATGCGTTCTTATTTTCCCTGGCGCAAAAAGTAATTGACGAAGATGACCGCAAGTTCAGTGTGGGTTTTAATGCAAAAGTGATCCACCGCAAGGCTGGTGATTTTGCGACGGCCTGGGGTTTTGGTTTTGATGCAGCCATCCAGTACGCATCAAAAAAATGGAATTTGGGATTGGTGGCCCGGGATGTAACAACCACTTTCAATGCCTGGTCGTTTAACATCAATGAACAGATGCGCGAAGTGTTTTATGTTACCAAGAATGAGATCCCGGTAAAGTCTACCGAGCTAACCGCTCCCAAGCTGATGGCGGGCGGCGCCTATACGTTTACCATCAGTTCTGGTTTTAGCTTGCTGGCTGAGGGCGGACTTGATATAACGTTTGATGGAAGAAGAAATACGGTACTTAGTTTCAAGCCGGTGAGCCTGGATCCCAAGCTGGGATTGGAAGCATCGGTCAAGAATGTTTTCTTTGTGCGGGCAGGCATCAACAATTTTCAAAAAGCCCTGGATGATACGGATACGACCAACCGGAGAAAACTCTGGATCTATCAGCCTTCCATCGGTGCCGGGTTCAATCTTTCCAATGTCAGGATCGATTATGCTTTTACCAACCTGGCCAACCAGTCTAATCCCCTGTACACACATATCTTCTCCGTGAAACTGGACCTGAAGAAAAAGCAAAAATAGAGCACGCATGAATTGCCCCCTCCCATACGGCCGGATTTTGTTCTTGTGGATCTTTGTGCTGGCAAGCACCAGGACGGCAGCGCAGTCGTACAACAACGAGTGGATCGATTACAGCAAGGCATATTACAAATTCAAGATCGCTGAAACCGGCTTATACCGCATTAACCAGCCTGCACTCAACGGAGCTGGTTTGGGAAACACACCGGCAGAGCAATTCAAGCTTTTCCGCAACGGGGTAGAAGTGCCTTTGTATACATCTGTTGCAACCGGGCCCCTGCCCGCCGGAGGATATATTGAGTTCTGGGGAGAGATGAACGACGGCAAACCTGACAAGCCCCTGTACCGCGAAGCCTCTGCGCAACACACCGATAAAGTCAGCCTGCAATCAGACACGTCCGTATATTTTCTTACCACGGCAGCAGGCAGCAACCTGCGCCTGAACGAGGTTGCCAACAATGTAGCCGGCAATACCTTGAGGCCGGAACCTTATTTCATGTACACAGCCGGCACTTATTACAAAGACCGGTTAAACCCGGGCTATGCGGTTGTAATAGGCGAGTATCTCTACTCTTCTTCTTATGACCGCGGTGAGTTCTGGAGCTCGCAGGAGATCACACCGGCTTCTTCACCGGCCAACGTACTGAACAATTTGTTTGTGTACCAGGGTAACCCGCAGGCCAGTATCCGCTTTGGTGCTTCCGGCAACTCACAGAACAGCCGGTCGGTTCGGGTAGCCATCAACGGTAGCACAGTAAAAGATACGGTGATGGATTATTTCAATGACATGGTTGTACAGGCCACCGTACCGATTTCCCTGCTGGCATCCAATACCGCTTCTGTGCAGTTTATCAATACTTCCGCTACGGGTTCAGACCGGATGGTTGTGTCATTTTATGAATTGAGCTATCCCCGGCTGTTCAATTTCGGGGGCGCACGCAGCATGGAATTTCAGCTGCCTGCAAAGAGTGAGGGCTATTACCTTGAAATCACCAATTTCAATGCAGGCTCCCAGCCTCCTGTACTCTATGATGTAAACAATGGTGAACGGTATACAGGCAACCTGTCAGGGACTACCATCCGTTTTGCCCTGCGTGGCACTGCATCAGCGCGGCAGCTTGTTTTGGTCAACGAGGAAAGCACCAACATCAAAAGCATCGAATCGCTGACCCGCAAAACATTTGTCAATCTCACCTCGGGCGCAAACCAGGGAAATTACCTGATCATCAGCAATCCTATCCTCTATAACGGCAGCAGCGGGAACAACCCGGTAATAGATTATAAGAATTACCGCAGCTCTCAAACTGGTGGTCGCTTCAATGCACAGGTGTATGAGATTGATGAGCTGACTGACCAGTTTGCGTTTGGCATCAAAAAACATCCGCTTTCCGTCAGGAACTTTCTCCGGTTTGCCCGGGATAAATTCGCTACCAAACCGCAATTTGCGCTCCTGATCGGCAGGGGGGTAACGTACAACGAGTACCGGGCCAACCAGGCTGATCCGCTGGCAGAGCGGCTGAACCTGGTTCCTACATTTGGCAATCCGGGTTCTGATAACATGTTGAGCACGGCGAGCGTAACCTCTACCTCCATCCTCACACCCATCGGACGGCTGTCGGTTGTAACACCCAAAGAGCTGGAAGATTTTCTGGAAAAGCTGAAAGAATATGAGAGCGCACAAAAGACAGCACAGAATACCATCCAGGGGCGTTTGTGGATGAAAAACGCCATCCATCTTACAGGGGCAAGCGACAGCTATCTGGGAACTGTATTGTGTGATTATATGGGTTCCTATAAACGCATCATCGAAGATACCCTGACCGGCGCCAATGTGTCGGTATTTTGTAAAACATCTACCAGCACCGTAGAACAGCTTTCCAACGATAAGATCACAGAGTTGTTTCAGCAAGGCCTGAGCATGGTAACGTATTTTGGCCATTCTTCTGCTACTACACTTGAATTTAACCTGGACAATCCGCAGAACTATAACAACCAGGGCAAGTACCCGGTGTTTTCGGTGAATGGTTGTAATGCAGGCAATTTCTTTACGTTTGATCAGCAGCGGTTTACGTACAATGAAACCCTTTCAGAAAAGTTTACATTGGCAAAACAGCGCGGGAGCATTGCTTTTTTGGCGAGCACGCACTATGGAATCGTAAACTATCTCAATATCTATCTCACTGCATTTTATTCAAATCTCTCCAAACCTCAATATGGCGCAACCCTGGGCGAATTGCTGCGGAATGCCCTGCAGCAGGTAACAGATGTTTCCGGCACCAACGATTATTATGCACGCATGCAAACAGAGCAAACAACCCTGCATGGTGATCCTGCCCTGGTCATGAACTTCGAAGCCCTGCCCGACTATGTTATTGAAGAACCGCAGGTAAAAATATCTCCTTCATTTATCTCCATTGCAGAGAATAAGTTCAATGTGGCGGTAAGCATGTACAACCTGGGAAAAGCCGTAAAAGATTCTATTACGGTCAATATAAAGCGGCAGTATCCCAACGGCACAGTAGAAACCATTTACAACCGCAAAATACGCGGCATCCGTTACAGCGATTCCTTGCTGCTGGAAATACCGGTTGTGGCTACCCGTGACAAGGGGCAGAACAAGCTGATCATATCTGTGGATGCTGACAATATAGTTTCAGAAGTATCAGAGAACAACAACACAGTTACAAAAGAATTTTTTATTTATGAGGATGAAGCAAGGCCGGCCTTTCCTTATAATTACAGCATCGTGAACAATGCTTCACAGCCTCTTTTTGCTTCTACCGCCAACCCGTTCAGTCCCTCCAAACAATACGTAGTGGAAGTGGACACAACCGAGCTGTTCAACTCATCACAGAAGATCGTAAAGAATACCACGGCTGCGGGCGGTGTTATGCAGTTTGATCCGGGCATTACATACCGCGACAGCACCGTCTATTACTGGCGCATTTCGCTGGTGCCTGCCACCCCCGGTGATTACCATTGGAACACTTCTTCTTTCATCTATCAGAAAGGAACCACTACAGGATTTAATCAGTCCCATTACTTCCAGCACCGGAACTCCACTTTGGATCATCTTGCCATAGACAGCACTAGCCGGTCGTGGAAGTTTACGCAAAAGGTCAACAACTTGTTCCTTAAGAATACCACGTATCCTACAGGCTCGCCCAACCAGGGTGATTATGTGAATTCAATCAACGGCAGCAATATCCTCGGGCCGGGCTGCGAGTATGATGAGATTATTTTCCAGATTATTGATCCGGTCAGGTTTACACCGTGGCGGAATGATTTCAGTGGTGCCAGCGGTTTGTACGGCAGCTCCCTGGCTACCTGCGGATCTACCCGCGAATACAATTTTGATTTTCCGCTGGGCAATGCGGCCAGCCGGAAGCGGGCCATGGACTTTATAGACCAGATCCCCGCCGGCTCATTCGTGATCGTCCGGAGCAATACCGTGCCCGACGATGCGGCCAACACTTACAGTGCTGTCTGGAAAAAGGATACAGCCTTATATGGTGCAGGCAAATCACTCTATCACAAACTGCGCGACCAGGGCTTTGCCGCCATCGACTCTTTCAACAGGGCTGTCTCCTGGATCTTTTTGTTCAAGAAAGATGCCGCTGCTGAATTTGCCCCCCGGTCAGCATTCACAGAAGGCATTTATGACAGAGCGACCATTCTTGCCGATTGTTTCACGCCCGATACCCTGGGCTATATCACCTCACCCTTGTTTGGACCGGCCAAGACCTGGAAACAGCTGCATTGGCGTGGCACCAGCCTGGAACAGCCCTCCAACGACAATCCAACTGTAGACGTGATCGGTGTGGATTCAAGCGGGGTACAGACAAAGCTCTATACTGTGAGCAAAACACAGCAGGATTTTGACATCTCCTCCGTGAGTGCTGTCCAGTATCCGTACATTCAGCTGCAGCTGCGCAATGTGGACTCTGTAACGCTCACGCCTTACCAGCTGCGCTACTGGCGCCTTGATTACGATCCGGTGCCCGAAGGTGCGCTGACGCCTAATTTATTCTTCACGGGCAAAGACACCCTGGAGATAGGCGAGAAGCTTAACTTCGGCATGGCCTTTAAAAACATCAGCCAGGCGCCATTTGACAGCCTGAAAGTGAAATTGGCTATTACAGACAAGGACAATGTGGTGCATGATCTGCCCCTGGCAAACAAAAAACCCCTGGTGAGCGGTGATACCATCCAGTTGCGCTATGAGCTTGACACCAAGGATTACCCCGGACTAAACACCTTATACCTCAACTTCAACCCCAATGGGGCCCAGCAAGAGCAGTATTACTATAACAATTTTGTCTACCGCAATTTTTATGTGCGGCCAGACAAGGTCAATCCACTGATGGATGTGACCTTCGACGGCATCCATATCCTGAACCGCGACCTGGTTTCTTCGCGTCCGCATATACAGATCAAGCTGAAAGATGAAGCCAAGTTCCTGTTGCTCAATGATACGTCGCTGCTCAATGTACAGGTGCGCTTCCCGGATCAGAACTATACGACCCGCACCTACCGGTTCGACAATGATACCTTGCGTTTTATACCGGCTCAAAACGGCACTGATAATACGGCCACCATTGAATTCTCGCCTGCCTTCGAGAAACAGTTCAATGCGGAAGGAGACGAATATGAACTGATCGTGAAGGGTAAGGACAGAAGCAACAACAAAGCAGGCGAAACAGAATACCGCATTACTTTCCGCGTGATCAACAAACCCATGATCAGCAACCTGCTCAACTATCCCAATCCTTTCACAACCTCTACGGCCTTTGTATTCACGCTAACCGGCAATGAGATCCCGCAGAACATGAAGATCCAGGTGCTGACAGTTACCGGTAAGATTGTTCGTGAAATCACGAAGGAAGAGCTGGGTCCCATTCATATCGGACGCAACATCACGGAGTTTAAATGGGATGGCACTGACCAGTTCGGGCAGCGGTTGGCCAACGGCGTTTACCTGTACCGGGTAGTGACGACCTTGCATGGCCGGCAAATGGACAAATACAAAGGTGAAGGAGATGATACGGATAAGTTCTTTAACCGCGGATATGGAAAGATGTACCTGATGCGCTAGGTAAACCTGCAGTGAACGGGCCGGGTACCTGACGAGTGCTCGGTTTTACAGGGCATGAATGGTTAGTTCGGTCGTGTAGAACTCGGCACCGTCTTTTACATAGAAGCTGTGGTTTCTGCCATAGGCTTGTTCAAGGCGCTTTTGGATATTGCTGAGGCCTAGTTTGGTGGAAAGCTCTGAAGACCCAATCTTCTTTTTATTGCGGCAGTAGAAATGAAGGGATTGTCCGTCTGTTTGGATTTTAATATCAACAGGATGCTCCGGACTTTGGAGGTCTCCGTGTTTAAATGCATTTTCTACAAGGGTGATGAGCACAAAAGGAATGATCCTCGCCCCGTCCATATTGCCTTCTACCTTAAATTCCAGTGGCAGGTTGTTGTTGAACCTGAGCCGGTTTATCTTGATCACATTTTCCAGGTGCTCGATCTCTTCGCGGAGCAGGGCTTGTCCGCTGGCAGAGTTGGCATTGCTCAGGGCATAACGCATGATGTCGCTGAGGGTGGCAATGCCTTCTGAAAGTTCTTCTGACAAGGGCCGGGCTTTTACATAGAGAAAGTTCAGGGTGTTGTGGAGGAAGTGCGGGTTTATCTGCGCCTTTAAAAAGTTCAGGTTGGCCCGGGCGTTCTCCATTTCCAGCTGTATTTTTTGTTGCTCCAGGATCTTGCGTTGTTTTTGCTCATCGCGGAGGTTGTTCAGATAAGCAATGAGCAGGCTCAGCCCGATAATGAACAGGGAACTGATCGCTGAACCAATGATCCTCCCTATAACGGAGTACTTTTCCTGCACCTGGCTATCTACCGAAACAACAAATGTATGGTTGACCGTGTACTGGTAGCCCATGATAACCACCACGGAAATTGAAATCAAGGGAAGATAATCTTTCCATCCTTTTCTTTCTGTAATCAGCCGGTGGAATTGATTCAGGGTGATCCAAAAAAAGAGGGTGTTCGCTACCAGGCTCACGGATTCACGGGCAATATTGCTTGGAGAGAACATGCTTTTCCAATCGTATACATGCCCCGCAATGGTGGTAACAGCGATCATACCAACAACGAGCAAAAAGAAAAACAGGTTGACGGAAGCTACAATCCAAAAAACCTTCAGGAGCGGATAGCGTTGATTCTTGGTTGAAAAGGGACGTACCATGTTCAGGACAATGGCGCAATTTACACAATAAAACCGGGAACACTTATCTTTACCGCATCGCTTGTCTTAGCCGATCTTTTCTCACCCAACGCCGTTGCCATGTCAAAAATGCTGTTGTTCTTGCTATTGCTTTTTCCGGGGAGTTTCTTGCGTGCTCCTTTCAAAAGGGTGCCTCTGCCGGATGAAAAACTGGAAAGCCTCAAACAACAAGTTACCAAAGATATTCTTGCGCTTTCTTTCAATCCTGCTGATGTTACCGCTATAGCAGAAAAAATGAAAACTGATGGCTCCTGGGCTGATATTGACTATGCGGACAAAACCCGCGGCGGATGGCCCGTTAACCAGCACCTTGAACGCCTGAACAGCATGGCCGTCCTGTACAAACGGCCTGGAAGCCCCTGGACGGGCAACGCGAAATTAGAAGACCAGATCATGCGGGGCCTGGATTTCTGGCTGGAGCATGATCCCATTTGTCCCAACTGGTGGTATCCTGAAATTGGTGTACCCAAAGTGCTCGGCCCAACCATGATCCTGATGGAAGACAAACTGTCCCCGTCCCAAAAAGAAGCAGGCATCAAAATTCTGAACCGGGCAAAGATCGGGATGACGGGGCAGAACAAGGTCTGGCTTTCAGGGAATGTGATATACCGGAGTTTGATAAACGGAGATACGGCACAGATCAGGGCTGCCGTCAAAGCCATCCAGGAAGAAGTGGTGGTATCGGAAGCAGAAGGCATCCAGCCTGATTTTTCTTTTCACCAGCATGGTACGCAGCAACAGTTTGGCAATTACGGTTCTGCTTATGCAGCAGATATGTTGAAATGGGCGGCCATATTTCAACCCACGTCTTACCGGTTTGAAAAAGAAAAGGTAGAGATCCTGCGCAACTATTTGCTCAAAGGCATGCGCTGGATCATCTGGAAACACAAGATGGACATCAGTGCCTGCGGCCGCCAGCTCTTTCCTGATGCACAAACAGACAAGGCAACCAGCATCCGGAGAATCATGGAAAAAATGCCGCTGGTTGATCCTGCAGCGCAAAAGCAGTATGCCACTGCCCTGGATGATTTTGAGGGAGATACCCATTTCTGGAAATCAGACATGACCGTACACAGGAGAAAAGATTTTTATGCTTCTGTCAAAATGAGCTCCAAAAGGGTGGGAGGCGCCGAATCCTGCAACGAAGAAAACATACAAGGTTATCACCTGGGTGATGGCGCTACTTACTTTTACCAGTCCAACGATGAGTACACAGACATATTCCCTTTCTGGGATTGGAAGATGATCCCCGGTACAACAGCCTTTCACGATGCGCAACCCTTGCCGGTGCTGTCTTGCAGCGGCTACAACCTGCCGGTGGATTTTGCGGGCGGGGTGTCGGATGGTACAAACGGCATTGCTGCGCTGGCGTATAGCCGCGATAGTTTGTATGCACAAAAAGCCTGGTTCTTTTTTGACGATGCCGTTATTTGTCTCGGCGCCGACATCCATTCAGCGCTGGATAAAGAAGTGCGGACAACCGTCAACCAAAGTTATCTGCATGGCCCGGTTCAGGTAAAGCAGGCAACCGGTACGCATGCGCTTGAAGCCGGACAACATCCGTTATCCGCTGTGTCCTGGGTGCTGCACGACAAGTGGGGTTATTTCTTTCCCGGCGGCGCATCCGTCGAGGTCAGCAACCGCGCACAAAGCGGTGATTGGAACCGCGTGCTGAAAAGAATGCCTCCCAAAACCATGCAGGCTGATTTGTTTACCCTTTGGTTTAACCACCATATAAAACCAGCGGCAGAAAGCTATGCGTATTATGTATTTCCCGGCGCTACGGCTGAAAATATTGATCAGCGCGCTGTCCGCATTCGGGTAACGCAAAATTCCGGGAAGATACAGGCTGTTGAGAACAGGGAAAAGCAACTCGCCGGTTTTGTATTTGCCGCAGCAGGAGAAGCAACCAGTGCGGTATGTAAAAAGATCAGCGCAGACAAGCCCTGTGTGCTGATGGTAGCCGGGCGCAAAAGCGGGTTCACCATAACCCTTGCTGATCCTACACACAAGCAGCAGGAAATTGTAGTAGGGATCGCCGGAAAAAGAAAGACCGGTAATGGGGCTGTTACGTATGATGCGGAGAAAGACATGAGCATGATCAAGGTTGCTTTGCCAAAGGAATGGGAGGCGGGGAAGAGCCTGCAAATTGTAGTAGAGTAATCTGTTTGGTCAGAAGCCTGCTTGAATGACTCACCTGAAAGAGTGTAAAATTTACTTTTAAATTTTCTTTTTTTATCCCAACCCTTTCTGTGAGCCAAAAGTATATGCGGTAAAAAACCGATCGTATGAACCGCATTTATCAGTTGGTTTGCCTCTTGCTGTTCTCTGTATTTCTTTTGCAGTGCCGCAAGGAGCTGAGTTATATCGGATCACCGGATCCCGATCCTGTTGTTTTTACGCCAGAACCCCTTACGGCGACCTTGCAAGGTAATATCACCGATGAGAACAACCAGCCGGCCGCAGGCGTTGCGATTACTGCCGGCACACAAACAGCCCTTACCAACAGTTCCGGTTATTTTCGTATCACAGGCGCTGCCCTTGATAAAAACAGTTCCGTGATCACGGCTGAAAAAGCAGGCTATTTCAAAGGCTACCGGGTGTTTTCTGCAACAGCCGGAACAAACCAGGTCGCTATCAAGCTGATAAAAAGAAACCTGGCAGGCAGTGTTTCTGCATCTTCGGGTGGCAGTGCCACACTCCCTAATGGCTCGGTGATCAAGTTGCCAGCGAATGGTATAGTAACAGCAGCTTCGGGTGCAGCAGCAACCGGGGATGTAAAAGTGTATGCCTCTTATATAGATCCCCGGGCAGCGGATATCAGCCAGACAATACCCGGTTCTTTTGCAGCCAATGACAAAAACGGCAAAAGGGTCGTACTTTCTTCATTTGGTATGCTGGCGGTTGAACTGGAGTCAGGTGCGGGCCAAAAACTTCAGATCAAGCAAGGAGCTTCCGCTACCCTTACGGTACCTATTCCTGCTGCGGCGCTGGCAACAGCCCCGGCCACCATCCCGCTCTGGTATGTAGATGAGCAAACCGGTTTGTGGAAAGAAGAAGGCTCTGCTACCCGCCAGGGCAACAACTATGTAGGCGATGTAGCCCATTTTTCTTACTGGAATTGCGACCGTCCGTTCACTGCTGTCAGTCTTTCCCTTACCCTGCACAATGCAAAAGGACTTCCCCTGGTGCATGTAAACACCCGGGTAACTGTGGCTGACTCTGTTAATGCCGTTGCTTATGGTACAACCGATTCGTTGGGCAATGTAAAAGGGCTGGTGCCAGCCAATAAAAACCTCTTGCTGGAAGTGCTTGATCCCTGCGGTAATGCGGTGTATTCCCAATCAATCAACGCTTTAACCAGCAACAAGGAGCTGGGTGTTATTACCGTATCCAACACAGGTTCATCCATCATCACGCTTAGCGGGAAATTGTTGAACTGCAATGGACAGGCCGTCACAAAAGGATATGCGATCATCAGTTACAACAACATTCTTCGTATGGCGGCAACAGATGCAAATGGCCAGTATACCACCAATTTTGTCGTGTGCTCAGGCACGTTGGGTTCGGCACAGGTGATTGGGGTAGACCAGACCAGCCAGCAACAAAGTGCCGCCAGCAGCGTTTCTGTTGTAGCACCCGGTACGGATGCCGGAAGCATCACAGCATGCGGTGTTTCTTCTGTACAAACAATCAGTTATACGCTGGATGGAACTGCAGTTAACATGACCACTGCCGCAGGTGATTCCCTTGTTGTATACCGTTCATCTCAAAACACGGTAGATCCCACCATTTACTTCAATGGAATGCTAAAGAGCAGCCCAACCAGTTATATCAGCTTTTCCGTGAAGGGGGTCACTGCGCCGGGTACTTATTCTTTAAGCAGCCTGGGCGTTAACCGGTATAATACTACGGTGTTGAAACAGCCGTTTACCATTACTTTTACAAGTGTTGCCAAATCAGTAGGCGAATTGTACGAAGGATCATTTTCAGGACAGTTTACAGCCGATTCCAACTCAACAGTCCATACGATCAACACGACGTTTAAAGTAAGGCTCTTATTCTAAACCCATCGAACAGGTAGAAACAAATATCATTTCCGGCTGCAAAAAGGGCGACCGCAAAGCCCAGGAGCAGTTGTACAGGAGCTACTACAAGGCCATGGTGGGCTTGTGCCTGCGGTATACGAAGAACGAAGCTGATGCCGTGGAGATACTGAACGGGGCCTTTTTAAAAGTGTTCATGCACATACAACGGTACGATCCGGCGCAGGGAAGTCTCTACACCTGGATCCGTACCATTGTGGTGCGCAGCTGCCTGGATTTTATCAAGCTCAGGTCGAAGGCCATTCCGCACAAAGAACTCGACAAGGCGCTGGATGTGCAGCTAGATGCGGAAGCCGTGAGCAAGCTGGAAGTGGCCGTGCTGCTGCAACTGATCAGGCAGTTGCCGCCTGCCACACAGGCTGTATTTAACTTGTATGTGATGGAAGGTTATAACCATGCTGAAATCGGACGGCTGCTGGATGTAAGCGAGGGTACCAGCAAGTGGCATTTGAGTGAAGCCAGAAAGCGCCTGCAACACATGATCAGATCACAGGAGGTTCCTATATGAACAAAAAACTACCATACGAAGAAGCGCTCGGACAGCAGCTTTCCCGGTTGCCCCTGCCCGATGAAGACGCTTCCTGGCAAAAAATGCAGGAGCTCCTGGATAAGAAGAAAAGGCGGGCGCCTTTCTTTTTCTTCCGCGACCACAAGGGTAAAAATATACTTGCCTTCCTGCTGCTGCTTGGTTTCCTGGTGGTCATGCATACTTCCCGGCAGACACGTACAACAACTGCTCCTCCCCATCCTGTTGCAGGACAAAGCTTCACAAAAAGCAACAAAGCCAGCAAACCCGACAGGCCTGACTTGCCTTCGCCTTCTAAAACAAACCCAACAGCGGGCAAGACAAGCAAGGCACTCAACCAAACATCTCCTGCAGCCGCTCTAACGAATACAACCCTTTCTTTAACCCCGACCCAATCACTGTCCCCTGCAGTTACGCAACGATCTTCCCAACAAACGGGAAAAATGGAAAAAGAAAAAAGCATACCTGCACCCACCGTTTTCCCTGTTGGCAATGCGGCTGTACCAGGAAGATCACTCAAAGACAAATTCACACCTAAATTCCAATACAAGCAGACACACGAAGCAAGGCAAGGAGGCGAGCGGACTGAACCTCTTCTTATACCAATCTCAGCACATCTTGTTCTTTACCCGTTAAACACCACTGATGTGGCAATTGACCGGATCCCTGCGTTTTATACAGGCCAAGTACTTGCGGGGTTAAACAATAGAACCAAATCACAGAATGGAAACAAGCAGCAGGAGAACTTGTCCAGGTCTGCCCACAAATCCTTTTTTGTACGCGCGGGGGTTGGGATCCAGCAGCCGATACCCATAGGCGGGCAAAAACAAGTGGGCATTTATCACAACGGCAACAAAAACCCGCTTTCTGATTATATTCCTTCTTTCTTTTTGCGGGGAGAACGGGAAGGAAAATGGTACCTGCAGGCAGAGTTCAGTTATGCGGCGCCCAAGCTGGTAAAAGATTTTGCATATAGCCGGCGATCCTTTGCCGATACCGCTTCCAGAACAGTTACCACCAGCCAATCGCTCAAAAAAGTATACTACCGCGAACTGCCGCTGAGTTTTAACTATTACCTGCGTTCCAACTGGTCTGTAGGTGCAGGGGCCAGCTATGGCTGGTTCCAGGGGGCCATCACCGAAAAGCAAACAGCTAGCCGCAATCTGCTGAACCAGCCTGGTCCGGTCTCAAAGCAGATCGTGCCCATCGAGCACTTCACCGATTCTTTTTTATACCGTTCGCATACCTATCTGCTGCTGCAAACAAATTACCAGTGGCAAAGCCTGTCGGTAGGTCTGCGTTTTTCCAAAGACGTTCAGCCTTATATTAAGTATACCCTGCCCGACGGTACTGTGGCAGATAAAAAGAACTGGTCGCTTGAACTCCTCGTGCGGTTGGGCTTGTGGAAATCAGCCAGGTTTTAAGCAGCGTTCGTTCCTTTGCGTGATGGGTCTCCGAAGTGAGAAATTGGTCTGACCAGCTTCACCTCTTTTATATATAGAACCATTAAACCTTTCCGCTAAAAGAGCAACTACTTGATTGAGTTGCTCTTTTTTTATTTGATGAATGGCATATCCGGAAATAGAGGCTGCTAATTGATTGCGGCCGGTGTTAATTTTCCTGTCCGATGTATTTGATGAAGAACTTGTTTGAGACAGAATTCTTTGATAGATTTATCCCTTCTTCAAGATGTTGTCCGGAGGTTACTGTTGCAGTAACCTGGCTTTCTGAATCATTCATGTAAAACTAACAAGTATGAAAAAATGTCTACTTACGCTTTTCTTTTTCCATGCTGTCTTTTTTCTCGCCGCACAAACCCGCCGGGTTACCGGGCTTATTACAGATGCCCAAAGCAAACAACCGCTGGCAGGTGTTACGGTGCTGGCCAACAACCAACGGTCGAATGCCGTAACAGGTCCGGATGGCCATTTTGCCATCAATGTTCCGGCAGGCCGGACGGTCATGGAAATTTCTTTTGTAGGCTATAAAAGCCAGACCCTTACGCTCAATGCCGGACAAAATAACGTCAGCATTGCCCTGGAGCTGGGAGAAGGGCAGATGAGCGATGTAGTGGTAACGGCCCTGGGTGTACGCCGCGACCGGCGCAGCCTCGGGTATGCCACCTCCACCATCACCGCTGATCAGCTCACCAAAGCCGGTACCACGCTCAATCCTGCGCTCTCCCTGTATGGAAAAGCGGCCGGTGTAGGTGTCAACATTGGTTCATCCGGACCTACCGGTGGTGTTAACATCAATATCCGCGGTGCGGGCGGCCTGGAATCAAATGCCAAAACCAGGCCCTTGTTTGTAGTAGATGGCGTACCTATATATGACCAGGCTACAACTATGGCCAATACAACTTATGATCCGCTGAATTCGGTGGACTATGGTTCAGGTATCAATGACCTGAATGCGGATGACATCGAAGGCATTGAGATTCTTAAAGGCGCTAAAGCGACCGTATTGTATGGAAGCCAGGGCCTGAATGGCGTCGTGCTCATTACAACCAAAAGCGGAAAGAAAACAAGAGGGCTGGGTGTTACCTTGTCGCACCAGATCAGTGTTGACAAGCCTTTTTCTTACATCGATTTTCAAAATGAGTACGGCTCTGGTTCAAGCACGCTGGATACGGCCACTACTTTGTTTCCGAACGGACAGCGCGTACATACCCTGCGTGCTTCCCGCTTCAGCTTCGGGCCTAAATTTGACGGGAGCCCGGTAATGCGGTATGACAGTGTCAGGCTGCCTTATCAGGCATACCCCAATAATTTTATTGACTTTTTCCAGACCGGCATTACAAACCGCACCAATGTGGCCATTGCGGGCGGAGGTGAGTTCGGCAGCGCCCGCGCCTCTTACTCACACATTGATTTCAACGACCTGTTGCCAAATGCCACACAGAAAACAAATAATTTCAGCTTTAACGGGAACTTCAACGTTTCACCGTTTGCCAGTTTTGAATTTATCAGCAATATCTACAGTGTACAAACGCACAACCGCCGGCCCAACCTGGAGCAGGTGGTGGCCTGGGGACTCAACCGGGATTATGACTACGGCTTCTTAAAGAATTTCTATCTTGATGCAAGCGGTTACCAACGGCAGCTCGACAACTATGCCCTTCCACCTTCTGCCAGCAGGCTGATCCAGATCCTTGGTGAACAGAATTACAACAGTGATGTAGATACGAAGTTCCACAGCATCAACTCCATTAAAACCACCTTGCGGTTTTCCAAGAGCATCTCCTTTATCGGACAGGCAGCAGTGGATTATACCAACATTGATTACACCACGCAGAACAAAATTCTGCGGCTGGTTCCCACCCAGGTGGGCGGTAAATTTCAATGGAGAAAAACAAATTCCACCGTACAGAACTACCAGGGTATCGTAAACTATGAAACAGACCTGAAAGACAACCAGCTGCACATATTTGCTTTTGCCGGTGGTTCCTATCAGCAGGTAAATGACAATGATTTGTTTGCCGGAACCGGTGACAACGGACTCAGGTTCCCGGACTGGTATTCTATCAACAATGACATCGGCGGTGCACCAAGCCTGTCGAAAGTGAGGGGTATCAAACGCGGCTCGGATCTTTTGTATGGCTTTTTTGGTTCGTTTACGGCATCCTGGAAAAACAAGTATTACCTGGAAATGCAGGCCAGAAACGACTGGAACTCCTCTCTTTCACCAGGCCATAATTCCTATTTCTTTCCCGGCGCATCACTTACCTATAATTTTTCCGAAGACATCAAAATACCCAAGCTTAAATATGGCAAGTTCCGCATGTCATGGGCTGACGTAGGGGGCGGACCTACCACTGTATTGCAGGACAGGTATTTTGCCAACAACAGCTACAGCGTAGGACCTATTTACGAGAATGCGACCATTACCGGTGTTACACCGCCGGCAGCCTTGTTTCTGGGTGATATAAAGCCCTTCAGAAAACGCGAATTTGAATTGGGATTAAACACCCGCTGGTTTGAGCAAAACCGGTTGGAAATCGATCTTTCCTACTACACCAACAATATCTACAACCAGATCATATCCCTGAACATTGCGCCCCCAACCGGATACAGTGAAGCACGCTTCAACAGCGGCAATGTAAAACATTGGGGCTACGAACTCTTTATCAAGGCGGCACCTGTCGTGGTCAAAAACCTCCGGTGGGATTTAACGTTCACAGCCGCGCGGCAAATGTCAAAAGTGGTCAAGCTTTACCCGGGTATTCATGAGCAGCTCATTGATGGCAACAACGGATTTAAAGTGGTGGGAACGGAAGGGCAGCCGGCAGGAGACATCAAGATGTTTGATTACACCCGCGATCCAAACGGAAACCGGATCATCAATGCCAATGGCTTGTACACCCTCAGCAGCAACCTGGTAAAGCAAGGCAATGTAAACCCCAAAGCTTATGGCGGCATCTACTCCGATCTTTTCTTTAAAGGAGTCAATCTCCATATCGGTGTTGATTACAAATTTGGCGGCACTTTCTTCTCTACTTCTAACAACTATCTGACCGGAAACGGGGTCATCAAATCAACCCTCCAGGGAAGAGACCAGGAACACGGCGGGCTGGCTTACTACATAGAATCAGGAACCAACAACAGAATTCCCTGGGAACACAACAAACCGGCTCCTGCAAATGCAGTAGGCGGACTGGTATACCACGATGGCATGATCCTCGACGGGGTGAAGGCAGTGGTAGCCGGAGGCGTTACCAAATATGAAAAAAATGATATCATTGTAGCAGCCCCCAACTTCTATCAAACATATATCAGTGATAACAGCACAGCCTGGCCTCCTGACAGACTGTACAAAAATGATTACATCAAACTGCGTGAAATCGCACTCGATTACACCATTCCACGCAAGGTGTCGGATAGGTTGAAACTGCAAAAGGTGATTGTGACCGCTGGCATCAGGAACCTGTTTTATCTCTACAAAACCCTGCCCAATGTGGATGTTGAATCCACACTCGGTGCCCAGGGTTATATTGAGAACTCGTTCTATCCCTCTCTCCGCACATTTACTTTTGGCGTAAACGTAAGTTTCTAACCAACAAAAATTTTAGCATGAAAAACAGTCCTCTCCGATATATGCTGCTGATGCTGCCTTTTGTCTTTTTGGCGTCTTGTAAAAAGCAGCTCGAAAAACAATTTTACAATCCGGAAGTATACACCCATGTAGAGAATCTATATAGCGGGATGTTTTTAAAAATGATTGCCGAAAACAAAGTGTACTCACAGGATTATGGCGAATTTTACTGGCAATTGAATGCAGGCACCGAAGTGCCGGGCTATGCCCAGATTTCCCAACGCTACATCACCGACCGCTATACCTGGTTCCTTAACTTTGATGACCTGAGCGGTACCAATAGCTTTGGCGGCCAGACCAATAATTTATGGAATAACCGCCTCAATGATTTTTATACCAAGGCGCGCTATTGGGCTGTGCTGAAAGACCAATTGGCTGGTTTAAGCGGACAGGCTCTGGCAGATAGCAAAATTTACTACTCTCTTGCAACAGTGGTAAAAGACTATGTAGCCCTCATCAATGTTGATTTTTACAACAGCATCCCCTACTCGGAAGCATTCAAGGGTACGGATAGCCTGTTCTATCCAAAATTTGACGATCCGATGGAAATCTATAAATCGGTCATCACCGAGCTGAAAACCATCGCTGATGAATTGCCTGCCACCTATGCTGCTATGTCGTCAGCGGCCAAACAAACATTTGCCGTACAGGACATTGCCCTGCAGGGTGATATAAACAGATGGATGCAGTACATCAATACCCTCCGCTTAAAATATGCCGTGCGCATTTCCGGTGTAGATGAAACAACAGCCAAAAGTGTTTTACAGGAAGTCATGGCCAAGCCCTTTCCGGCCACAGACCTGCTCTGGTCGCTTACCGTGGATGTAGCACCGGAAAGCAATGGTTTTTGGTTAAGGGGTTTGTATGAAAACTATTTTGGTTCTTTTATTCCGGACATCATGATGCGCAGGATGCACCGCGATTCATCGCTGCCCTATCAGCCCGGCGTTGATGATCCGCGCTTGCAGGTAATTGCCAACCCTACAAAATATATCGTAGCACCTTACAATGCCAACGTAAACAGGCGCAAGTACATTGGTGTGAGCTATAATGCAGATGCGCAAAAACCGGCTTATACCGCAGGCGAACGCTATGTCACCAGCGCCTCCAGCTTTATCCTGGAACTGCAGCAGAATGCCAAGTCGCAGTATAACTATACTACCTACATGCAGAACGCCAAATTCCCGGCCTATATGATGTCGCTGGCCGAGGTAGATCTGCTACTTGCCGAAGTAGCTGCAAAAGGATTGGCTACTACTCCCAAAACAGCCGGACAATACATTAAAGATGCAATTTCACATTCAACCGATTTCTGGTATGCCAGGAACGAGGAAAGCAGGATGTCGGCTTCTTTCAGAGCCAAGGCCGTTGCAAGTAACTATTTTGTAGGTCCGCTCACATTCAGTACCAACCGTTTTGGAGAAGATTCCGCTTTGTATTTTCATCCTGCCAAACCTTCCACAGCTGTTATCAACCAGTACTCAGATTCTATTGCCAACCGCTTTAACAACGGAGCTGATATAGAAGCAAAGATGGAAATCCTGATGCAGCAGAAGTACATCCACCTCAACATCATGTCTCCGTTTGAATTGTGGGCTGAACTAAGAAGAACCCGCCATCCTTACCTGGAGCCTATGACATTTACCGGTAAGGTGATGAAACCTTTCCCGGAACGTTTGAAATATCCGACCTCTGCTTTTCAAACAAACGAGCAGCAGTATTTAAAGGTAAAAGACCAGGATAATTTTACCACGCCTATTTTCTGGGTGCCGACAGCAAAAAGAACCGTCAATCCCTACTGGCCGAACTACTCCTATCAATAGGCTATCAAAATTTTCAATAAGCATGATCAAAAAAATTTTCCGGATCGCATTGCAGGCAACTATGTTGCCTGCATCTTTTTTCTGTTCAACGACCCTCTTGGGCCAGTCGGTATACAATTTTACAAAGGGACTGATGACGCCCGTGCCCAGCCGCTACGGCCGGGAAGCGCTTTACATGGACGTGCTGGCCTATCAGCTGTACAGCAATTCCATGAAAACCCCGGCTGAAGGAGAAACATTTGTAACCGATGAACGCGGACAAGCCCTCAAGTGGCAACCTGTTACCGCAGACAGCCTGTTCAGGCTGCGCGGGCGCATGGGCTTCGGTGGTGGACGGGGTGGCGGTCCGGCTGGTCCAGGCATCACACCCGGAACAGCGCGGAATTCAATCGGGGTAGGAGGGAGCTATATTTACCTGACCTATCAATCGGAAAAAGAACAGGCAGCCCTGCTGAACATCAAAGGGAACAGTGGTGTGTACGTAAATGGTGTCCCGCATATGGGAGATGCCTATAGCCTGGGATACATGTACATACCTGTTGCACTCAAAAAAGGCCTCAATGAATTTTATGTAAGGGGTGCATCTGTCATAGCCAGCCTGAGCTTTCCCGCCAAACCTGTCACGCTGAATACGGAAGATCTTACCATGCCCTTTGTTGTGGTTTCAAAAGACAACAGCCATTTGCAGGGAGCATTGGTCGTACTGAACACCTCCAATGCAGAATTAAAAGGCCTGAAAATTAAAAGCACATGTGCGGGCAAGGAACTGATTACAGCCATCCCTGCTATTCCAGCCATGTCTTCCCGGAAAGTGCCGTTTGTGTTTGATGGTACCGCTGCTCCGGGCAAAGGAAAATATGACTGTGCGGTTGCATTGATGCGGGATGCCAGCATCGTGGATGAAACAAAGGTTCCGGTAGAAGCAGTAACAGCTGCCGAACAATACAGCGCGACCTTTGTGAGCAACATCGATGGCAGTCTGCAATATTATGCAGTTACACCACAGCAGCCCGGAACAAACACGACCGATGCCGCGCTGTTTCTTTCGGTGCATGGTGCCGGTGTGGAAGCGATCGGGCAGGCACGTGCCTACAAACCAAAAGACTGGGGTACCCTTGTAGCTGCTACCAACAGAAGGCCGCGTGGGTTTAACTGGGAAGACTGGGGCCGGCTGGATGCGCTGGAAGTACTGGCCATCGGAAAAGAAAAGTTTAAACCGGACCCGCAACATATTTACCTGACCGGCCACTCCATGGGTGGTCACGGCACCTGGTTTTTAGGTGCAACCTATCCTGATAAATGGGCGGCAATCGGCGCTTGTTCCGGATACCCGACCTTAAAAGGATATGGATCTGCAGACGGACTTATCCCGGACAGCAGCAACAATCCGCTTGAGCAGATGCTGCTGCGCAGCGGCAACCAAAGCGATGTGCCCAAGCTGGCATCCAATTACAAACCGCTCGGCGTTTACGTACTGCACGGTGATGCCGACCGGACCGTTTCTGTTGAATATGCCCGCCAGATGCGGAAGGTCCTGGGTGAATTTCATACCGACCTAAGCTATTACGAATACCCCAACGGCGAGCACTGGTTTGGCGACCAGAGCGTAGACTGGAAGCCGCTCTTCGACTTCTTTAAATGGCATACCCTGGCCCGGGACAGCGCCGTAGACAAGGTCGATTTTATGACGGCCAGTCCGGGCATTGCTGCTGACTATCATTGGGCTTCTGTTCAGCAACAGATTTATCCCCTGCAGTACAGCCGGATCTTACTGAACAGAAACAAATTGGGAAAAGCGATTACCGGTACTACGGCCAACGTTAAGTTGCTGAAACTGGAGCTGGACAATTTCGGAACCGGCGCCGCATTGAAAATTACACTGGATGGCTGTGCCATCTCGTACATCACACGCAGCGAGCGAGACAGCTTGTTTTTGTTGAAAGAAAAAGATCAATGGGTGGTGGGGAAAAGTCCTGAGCCGGATCAGAAAAATCCGCAACGCTATGGCACATTCAAAGATGCTTTCAACAACCGGATGGTCTTTGTTTACGGTACGGCCGGCACAAAGGAAGAAAACGAATGGAGCCTGCAAAAAGCCCGCTTTGATGCAGAAACCTGGTACTATCGCGGCAACGGTGCGGTGGACATCATTGCTGACAAGGAATATTCGGCAGAAAGATATAAAGACCGCGGTGTGATCCTGTTTGGCAACAAGCAAACCAACAAAGCCTGGAATCTGCTGCTGGGCGATTGTCCGATCCAGATTGCCCGGAACCTGGTAACAGCCGGCAGTCACAGCTGGAAGGGAGATGACCTGAGTGCATACTTTGTATGGCCCATCAAAGGCTCTGCGATTGCATCTGTCGGTGTTGTAAGTGGCAGCGGTCTCAAAGGCATGAAGGCAGCTTTTGCCAACCAGTATTTTGCAGGTGCGAGCGGGTTTCCTGACTTTATGATCTATGGTTTCAATATGCTGCAGGCAGGTGCAAAAGAAATGAAGATGGCCGGCTTCTTCGACAACGACTGGAAGATCGATCCTGCCAACGAAGCCGTTAACGCCGGCGCGCTTTCAGCCAGGGTGCCCTAAAACTTTTTTGCTTATGAGTCAGCCTTTTCGCATGGTTGCCTTCTTTTTTTGTTTGTTGCTTTCAGCCCAGTGGTCGGTGGCACAGGAAGGTGTGCATCCGCAATCCTCTACTTACGAATGGCCGGATGATTCACTGGTGCGCCGCAAGCTGGATCAATGGCAGGACCTGAAATTTGGTATGATCATCCATTGGGGGCTTTATGCCGTACCGGGTATTATAGAGTCCTGGTCTATCTGCTCCGAGAACTGGATAGAACGCGACAGCACGATCGCGTACGATGATTATAAAAAATGGTATTGGGGGTTGAAGAAAGATTTTAATCCCATCCGGTTTGATCCGGAACAATGGGCTGCTGCCTGTAAAGGGGCGGGGATGAAGTATTTGGTATTTACCACCAAACACCATGATGGATTTTGTATGTTCGACACCAGGCAAACTGACTTCTCAATTGCAAAGGGACCCTTTGCTGGCAACCCCAAAGCAGATGTGGCCAGGTGGGTTTTTGATGCATTCAGAAAACAGGGTTTTATGATCGGTGCCTATTTCAGCAAGCCCGACTGGCATTCAGAGTATTACTGGTGGCCGAAATATGCAACACCAGACCGCAACTACAATTACGACATACGCAAATACACCTGGCGCTGGCAGCAGTTTAAGCAGTATACTTATAACCAGCTCAGTGAACTCATGCACAATTACGGACAGGTAGACATCTTATGGCTCGACGGTGGATGGGTACGCCCCGGTAACTCCGTTACGGCTGAAGTGCTTTCCTGGGGTGCGCCTATACCGCCTGCCGGCCAGGATATAGAGATGCCAAGGATTGCCCGGATGGCCCGCGAGGCCCAACCGGGTTTGCTGATGGTAGACCGGACGGTTCACGGTCCGTATGAAAACTACCAGACCCCCGAGCAGCATGTACCGGCCGGACAACTTGATCATCCCTGGGAGAGCTGTATGACCCTGGCCAACAACTGGGGCTTTGTACCGAATGACCGGTATAAAAGCACCAGAAAGGTGATCCATACCCTGATAGAGATCGTTGCAAAAGGTGGCAGTCTGCTGCTGGGTGTTGGACCCAAACCTGATGGTACCCTGCCCACTGAAGCAGTAGAGCGTTTGGCCGAGATCGGCAAATGGATGAACCAGAACGGGGCCGCCATTTATGGTACCCGTCCTGTCAAAGATTACAAACAAGACAGTCTTTTCTTCACCCAACACAAAACAAATGGTCATCGCTATGCGATCCTTTGTATCCCTGAAAAGGGTTTTGTTCCTGCTACCATCCACTGGAAAAACAATTTTCCCAAGGCTGGCAGCAGGATGACGCTTCTGCAAACCGGTAAAACAGTCAAATGGAGCCGCAAAGAAGACAACATCGAAGTTGAATTACCTGCAGGTCTTCTCAACAGCGAAAGACCACCGGCGCTTGCTTTTGAATTTGTTGCAACAGAACAACCCTAACCCTATCAGGCTGGTTGGATGGTTGATGGTCTTTTTATTCTCCGCAAATAAATGCTGTAGATTAAAACAATGATGGCTGCAGCGATGGCCAGTTTTGAGATCAGATCGCCATACTGTACATAAAAAGTCATTTTATTGAGGGGACTCACTGGTAATTTGATGGCCGCTGCTGTATCCCAGGGTTGCGCATCCTGGACTTTGCCATCGGGTGAGATAAAGCAGGAGATACCCGTGTTGGCGCTTCTGAGCACCCAGCGGCGGGTTTCGATGGCGCGCAGCCGTGCGTATTGCATGTGTTGTTTATGTCCCGATGTATTGGCCCACCAGCCGTCGTTGGTAATAATGCTGATCACATTGGCGCCGTTTCTTATATAAGCAGTCAGAAATTCACCATAAATGCTTTCATAACAAATAGCAGGAGCAAAGCGCCAGCCGCTTGCCGGATCTGTTATCACAGTCCTTTCTGTTTGCGACGCATAGCCGCTGGCAGTCCCGCCAAATTTTTCAAACCAGGTATCCAAAAACTTCAGGAAGCCTGGAAGCGTTTCCACACCCGGTACCAATTTGGATTTGTGGTACAGCTGCAGGGCACCGGTGCTGTCGAGCAGGGCTGCTGCGTTGAAAGCATCATAATACTGATCCAACTGAGGTAAGAACCGGGAAGAAGGGGTTTTGTTGCTTTCATTGTACAAGCGGTATGACTCTATGCCGGTCAGCAGCTTTGTCCGGGGATGGGCAGCCAGGAACTGCCAGATAGGGTTCAAAGAAGCATAGCTTCTTATCGAGGTTTCGTCAATTCCATTGGGCAGGTTCACCGCCGTCTCCGGCCAGATGACAACCCGCGAGTCCGCATCCATGTGTTCTTCGCTCAGCTGTATCAGCAAATGCAATTGTTTTTCCTGGGTGCCCTGCTCAAATTTTTCGTACGGATCAATGTTAGGTTGAACAACGACTACATTGTCCTTACCTGCTGCTGGAGCGTGTTGAGAAGATCCGATCAGGAAAGAAAGCAAAAAGGGACATGCAAGCATGGCCGCTGCTGCAATGCCGACGCGTTTGTCGATCAACCTGCGCCGGGTATATGTTTGCAGCACCCGGGTAATGAGGATGTTTACGACCATGATCCACAAGCTGCCGCCACTGGTGCCTGTGTACTCGTACCACTGGATCCATCCGGGGCGCATGGCAAAGCTGTTTCCCAGGGTGAGCCAGGGCCAGCTGAGTTGCCAGTTTAAGTGGATGTATTCAAAGCTGAGCCAGAAAAAAACCAACGCACTATACGCGAGCCATTGTCTGCCGGTTTTTCTCACGTAATAATACCCCAGCCAGGGAATACTCATGAGCAAGCTATTCGCCAGCATGGCTGCCATGCCGCCCGGTACCGTCGAATTGCAAACCCACCAGGTGGTGCCGATGTTCCAGACCAGCAGCATCAGGTAAACCTGGTAAAAATAGGTGATAGCCCGCGTAATCCGTTGTTCAATCAGCAGGAAAGGAACAAAGCCAACAAAGACCAGAAATGTAAGGGAAGAAACCGGCCAGGCTGCCCAAAGCAGCAAGCCGCTGAGAAGGGAGAAAACAAAAGGGCTCGTTTTTTTCAAGAATATTTTTGCGCCAAGATCGCGAAAAAAAGAATACTGCTACTGTATATTTAACATATGATCAACGTAAACGAGCTGCGGTTTGGCAACAGGATCCTTCAAAAAACTGCTAACAAGATCAGCCAGGTTTCTTTTGGTGTGCAGCACCTGGAGCTGGTGGCCAGGGGAGATGTTTCACAATTGTATCCGGTCGTATTAAAGCCTGAAGTGGTTGAGCGCTGTGGGTTTGTAGAGAACAAACAATACCCTCTTTTGCCCGAAGCCCGGGAGTTTACCTTGCTTTTACCCGTACAAGGCGGTAACAACAACCAGCTGTATGTATACAGCAAAAGCAATGGGGAATGTTTTGGAAGGGCAACAGTAAACGGACTCGTAGCCAGCAACAATTTTTACCATCTTCACCAGCTGCAAAATCTGGTTTATGCGCTAACGGGGGAGGAGCTGTCTGTTTAAATTCTTAAAACTAAAAAGCAGGCATCAAAGGGCCTGCTTTTTATATCATCGGCTGAAAAGCTGTCAATTAGCTGTTTACAGAAGAAGAAGCAATGTGTGCTTCGATCTTTTTTACAAAATTGGCTTTCGGATGAGCACCTACCAGTTTGTCAACCACCTTGCCATTTTTTACGAACAGGATAGCCGGAATGCTGGTAATGCCATAATCTGTTGAAAGCTGGGGATTGTGGTCTACGTTCACTTTCCCGATATTAACCTTGTCGGCATATTCTTTCGACAACTCTTCAATGACCGGTCCGATCGCGCGGCAAGGTCCGCACCATTCAGCCCAGAAATCGATAACAGATAATTTATCAGAAGAAATGACTTTTTCCTTGAAGTTTGCGTCTGTGAATTCTATTGCCATAAAATAAAAGTTTTATATATGATAGATAGTAAGTAACAAAAATACATCCAATTCTTGAACCATGATGATATGGCAGGAACCGCCAGTCACCGGGTGGTTGCTAAGCCGTAATAACCTGTACCTCCAGCGCAGGGTTTCCATGTAAGAAAAGTGCCATCTCATCATTCATCAGAAAACCGGTTTCTATCGCGCTCATCGTCACCTTGCAATTGGTTTTAGGTTCCGAAATATTGAACTTGATCGACGAGCGGCCAGGGTTTTTCTTGATATTTTGCTCAATAAACCCAATCATGTCTTCCGTCAAAAAGCGGGCTTCCATTTCCAGGATCAGCTGCCGGGTCAGGTTTTGCTTGATGGTTTCCAGCAGGGTAATGCGCTCTGTCTTAAACTCATACTCGCTGCTGTTATAGCGGGTTTTGAAACAGCCGCAGATAAACAGGTTCTTTCCTTTTTCCAGGTAGTTGAGGAATTTGACATAATCCTCGCTCCATAAGATAAACTCACTGTTCCCGCTGTAATCTTCCAATTTGAACGACCCGAACTGTTTCCCGGTTTTGGTTACCCGGTGAAATACCTCGGTAACCAGTCCGGCAATGCGGAAGGGCTTACCCGGGTTGGTGAGCAGGTGAACCGCTTCCTTGATCTCGTTGAACTCTGCCAGGGGTGTGATTCCGTAATGCCGCAGTTCAAACTGAAAATGGTCGAGCGGGTGGCCGCTCATAAACATTCCTGTCACTTCTTTTTCATGCTCAAGCAATTCTGTCAGCGTCCAGGGCTCGCAGTTAGGGATCTTGGGGGTTGCTACTTCCGGCATGGCCAGGTCGCCAAACAAGCTGTTGGAGCTGTGCTGCAAACTGGCCTGGTACACATTGCCAAATTTGATGATCTTTTCCAACGCATTGCTGCCATCGTTTTCTGCGGTAAAAAAATACTGGGCGCGGTGCATTTCCTTAAAGCAGTCAAAAGCCCCTGAGTAGATCAGGCATTCGAGCGATTTTTTGTTCACCGCCCGCTGGTGCACCCGTTTGATCAGGTCAAAGATATTTTTGTAGGGTCCGCCTTTCTCCCGCTCTTCGATCAGGTTTTCCATGGCGGCCTCACCCACACCTTTGAGCCCGCTCATGCCAAAGCGGATCTCGCCTTTTTTATTAACGGCAAACCCTTTTTTCGATTCATTCACGTCCGGCCCCAGCACGGTCAATCCCATGCGCTTGCACTCTTCCATAAAGAAGGTGATCTTTTCAATGCTGCCGGCGTGGTTCAGCACGGCGGCCATGTACTCCGAGGGGTAATGCGCTTTCAGATAGGCTGTCTGGTAAGCTACGAGCGCATAACAGGTCGAGTGCGATTTGTTAAAGGCATATTGGGCAAATGCTTCCCAATCGGTCCAGATCTTTTCCAGCGTGTCAGCGGGATGGCCCTTTTGCGTGGCACCCTTGACAAACTGGGTCTTCATTTTGTCAAGGATCGCTTTTTGCTTTTTACCCATGGCCTTGCGGAGAATGTCGGCATCTCCCTTGCTAAAGCCACCCAGCTTCTGGGAGAGCAGCATCACCTGCTCCTGGTACACCGTAATGCCATAGGTCTCATCCAGGTACTCTTCCATTTCCGGCAGATCATAGGTGATCTTTTCCCGGCCCCATTTCCTGTCTACGAAATTGGGAATATATGCCATCGGACCGGGCCTGTACAATGCGTTCATGGCGATCAGGTCGTCGAATTTATCCGGCTTAAGGTCGCGCAGATATTTTTGCATGCCCGGACTTTCAAACTGGAACGTGGCATTGGTTTCACCCTTCTGGTATAGCTCAAACGTTTTTTTGTCATCGAGCGGCAATCCATCCAGATCGATGGTTACGCCATGGTTCTCGTTGATAAGCTCGAGGGCTGTTTTCAGGATGCTCAGGGTCTTCAAACCCAGGAAGTCCATCTTGATAACGCCTGCTTCTTCGATAATGCTCCCGTCTATCTGCGTGATCCACAATTCAGAATCCCTGGATGTAGCCACGGGGATCAGATGGGTCAGGTCCTTGGGCGCGATGATGATACCGGCGGCATGAACGCCTGTATTGCGTACGGAGCCTTCCAGGATTTCGGCTTCCCGCAGCACTTTTCCCTGGAGGTGATCTCCTTTTTGGATTTCACGCAGCTTTTTTACGTTTTCCAGCTCATCGGCCATCAACCCTTCTTTTTCCACCAGCGATTTCTCGCCATCTTTTGGCGTCAGCGGGGCATGAAACACGCGTTTGAGGGTGATACCCAGCTTGTCGGGAAGCATCTTGGCCAGGGTATTGGCTTCAGGGAGAGACAGGTCCATCACCCGCGCCACATCCTTGATGCTGCTTTTGGCAGCCATGGTGCCGTAAGTAATGATCTGCGCCACCTGGTTCTTGCCGTATTTGTCCACTACGTAATTGATCACTTTCTGCCTGCCTTCATCGTCAAAATCCGTATCGATATCTGGCATGCTTTTACGGTCGGGATTGAGGAACCGTTCAAAAAGCAGCTTGTATTTTATAGGATCGATGTTGGTGATGCCGATACAAAAAGCTACCACACTACCGGCTGCCGAGCCACGGCCCGGCCCTACGAATACGCCCAGTTCGCGGCCGGCTTTGATAAAATCGCTTACGATCAGGAAGTAGCCTGCAAAGCCCATGGTCTTAATGGTAAACAGCTCAAAACGGAGGCGCTCTTCGATTTCGGGGGTCAGATCATGGTAGCGTTCTTTGGCGCCTGTCCACGTAAGGTGTTCCAGGTAAGCATCCTGGGAGCTGAATTCTTTCGGAACAGGAAAATGGGGGAGAAGGATGTCACGCTTCAGATCCAGCAACTCTATCTTGTCAACGACCTCGTTTGTGTTGTCGAGTGATTCGGGCAGGTCATGAAAAACCTGGCTCATCTCCTCCGTGTTCTTGAAATAAAACTGGTCGTTTGGAAAGGCAAAGCGTTTGTTCTTCGACAACACATCATCATCGGAGAACTCGGTAAGCTTTTCTGTTTTCCACTTTTCACCCGTGTTGATACACAGCAGGATGTCGTGGGCGTCGTAATCAGTCCGGTCTACATAGTGAGAGTCGTTGGAAGCGATCACCTTTACGCCGTGTTTTTTGGCGAAGCCGAGCAGCACCTGGTTTACCTTGTCTTGTTCGGGTATGCCATGCCGTTGGAGCTCTACATAATAATCGTCCTGAAAGATATTCAGCCACCATTTAAATTCGTCTTCAGCTTCTTCTTCTCCCTTGCGCAAAATAGTTTGCGGAACAAGCGCACCCAGGCAACAGGTAGTAGCAATCAGTCCCTCATGATGCTGGTGGATGAGTGATTTGTCGATGCGGGGGTATTTGGAATACATACCCTCGATGTACCCGAGGGAGGTAAGCTTGATCAAGTTGCGGTAACCCGTATCATTCTTTGCAAGCAGGATCTGGTGGTGACGCGGATCTTTGTCGTCTTTGCCAAACTGTTTGCGGTGCCTGTCGTGCGTGATGTAAAACTCACAGCCTACAATCGGTTTTACTTTCAGGGAGCCATCATCATTTTTATAGGTATATGCCTGTTTTACAAATTCAAAAACGCCAAACATATTGCCGTGGTCGGTAATGGCCAATGCAGGCATTTTGGCATCAATGGCTTTCTTGTAAAGATTCTGTATAGAGGCTGCTCCATCAAGCAGGGAGTATTGAGTATGAACATGTAAGTGCGAAAATTTCATTGCCGTCTTTTATGGATGATCTGGTCTTCTTCTTTATCGCTTGCTGACAAACAGGCTTGCCTTGTTGTATGAGCGGTCAATCCTGGCCATCTTGCCACTGCAAAGTAAAATACAATTTAACAGGCTGGATGGGTGATTCTACGCACAAAATTTCCACATCAAGCCTTTATGTTATCCCCATTTCTATACATTTGTAGCCCATTGCCTCATTCAAACTAAATCGATTGTTTTGATTAGGACAACAACCCTTTTTCCCGGTTGCATTGCTGCAATGCTTTTGTTATCTTCCTGCGCGGCCTTCAAGCCGGCAGCTTCCAGTGAAACGGCCCCGGCCACCAGCCGCCGGCCTGTAAAGCCAAATGACCATATCAGTACCACGGTTCCTACCAAGCGGGTGTATAAAGTAACGCATGATCCTTCCGGCACGGAAGGCAAGCTGTTCATTCCCAACCGGAACGATCTCCTGTTATCCGGTGATGTGGAAACCAGCAATTGGCTCCAGTTCAAATATGCCATCTCCCTGGATGTAATGGTAGAGGGCCTGTCAAATACCCACCTGCTGGCGTTTATGGATGAATGGTGCGGAACCAGGTACCGCTACGGTGGCACTACGAAAAAGGGCATCGACTGCTCTGCCTTCTCCTCTTCCCTGATCGCCTCCGTGTATGACCTGACCATTCCGCGTACAGTGCGCGAGCAATACCAATATTGTCAGCACATTGAAACCAATGAGCTGCAGGAAGGCGATCTGGTGTTCTTCAACACCAAAGGACCTTTTACCCACGTGGGCGTATACCTGGTAAACAATAAATTTGTACACGCATCTGTTTCAGGCGGGGTGGTAATTAGCGACTTAAATGAAGCGTATTACCTCAAGCGCTTTGCCGGCGCCGGAAGGGTGCGTTGAACAACCATGTGATAAAAAGAAAAGCAATCCTTTATGTTAGCAGAAAATAATCTCCCCGGTTCCACTTCTCCCGACAATCATACGCACGACAAAGATTACAGCAGTGTCGGTGGTGGAGAGCCCTCGACCAGCATCGGTGAACAGGATGCCGAAGAAGAGGAAAGTTTAAATGGAGAATACGAAGGGGATGATCAAGAGGATAAAAAGGATGAAGTAATCGACACAAACCCGGAAGGTGCCCCGCATCCCGTTCCGGATCATGGACTCGTGGAAGAAGGGCCCGGGCCGGATGCGTAAGTTGTCTGAACCTTGATTTACAGGATTTTGGGGATGCGGGGACGTTAGTCGTTCGGTCATCTTGCTGGTGAAGACTTTACTGGTTTACTGACCGAACGACTAACATCCCCGAATCCCCAAAATCCTGTAAATCAAGGTTCAGAGAGCTTCTTATACTTAATCGCCAGAATCTTTGTTCAGGGTGTTCACATAAAAATTTATGTCTACTACGCACTGGCTTGCTTTGGTTGCCATGGTTTGCCATTGGTCGGTGGGCTTGAGCCATTTTTCTCCATCCAGTGATACTTTGAGGGGCATGTTAAAGCCGGGTACGCAATTGGTGTAGCGATAAGACAGCTTGCCGCCTTCCAGCTTGTATTCGAGTGCCGGTATCTGGATGCCGAGCAGGTATTGGTCAAATACCTTTGAAAAGTCGATGCCCGCCTGCTTGCTGATATACTCTTCTATCTGTTTGGCAGTGACTGTCTGGTGGTAGAAAGTTTGATTGAGTCCGCGCAGGATGTTCCGGAACTTGTCATCGTTGTTGATGACCTGGCGGATGGTGTGAATCATGTTTGCCCCCTTGTTGTACATGTCGCCGCTGCCTTCAGCATTTACGCCGTAAGGCCCAATGATCGGAGAGCGGTTCTGGATGCTGCGGCGCAGTCCGGCTACATAATCGGTGGCTGCTTCTTTTCCAAACTCGCACTCCGTATAAAGCGTTTCCGAGTAATCGGTAAAGCTTTCATGGATCCACATATCGCCGATGTCTTTGGACGTGATGTTGTTTCCAAACCATTCATGCCCGCTTTCATGCACCAGGATATAATCCCACTTCAAGCCCCATCCGGAAGAAGACAGATCCCTTCCCAGATACCCGTTGGCGAATTTGTTGCCGTAAGCAACCGCACTTTGGTGCTCCATGCCTAAATGGGGTGCTTCAACCAGTTTATAACTGTCCTCGTAAAAGGGGTAAGGTCCAAACCAGTGCTCAAAACAGGACAGCATCTTGGCCGTTTGTTTGAACTGTTCCTTTGCCTTGTCTACATTGTAATCAAGTACCCAATAGCTGCAGTCAAGCGGGCCTTTCTCGCCGTTAAAGGTCTCTGTCCAGTTTTCGTATTTGCCGATATACGGAATGATCGTGTAGTTGTTGATGGGATTTTTTACGCCCCAGGTGTAGGTAGTTGTGCCATCACCGTTGGCAGTTTTGGTGTAAAGCCGGCCGTTGCCAACACCTACCAGGGTATCCGGAACGATCATCGAAAGCAGGGCACTGTCTGGCTCATCACTCTGGTGGTCTTTGCAGGGGTACCATACGCTGGCGCCCAGGCCCTGGCAGGCGACCGTCATCCAGGGCCGGTTGGCAAGGTCTTTTTTCCAGATCCAGCCACCATCCCAGGGCGGGTTTACGGCTTCCCTTGGCTTGCCCGAAAAAGCAATGCGGATCTGTTGCGCAGAACCCTTTTGCAAGGGGACGGGAAAATGCAGCAGAAAAACATTGCCATCCCGTGTGTAAGGCACCGCTTTGTTGTCCCAGGTAACTGTGTCAATATTCATGGGCTGCTGCAGATCGATCTGCATGTCTTTTCCTGCCTGCAGCACGGTAAACCGGATCTCATTGCTGCCCTTGATTGTTTTGGTATTAAAAGAAGGCTGCACGGTTACTGTATAATGGCTTACATCCCACCAGGCTCTTTCCGGTGTAACTGTACCGCGGAGGGTGTCCTGGTGAGTAAAACTTTTTGCTCCCCGTCCTAACTGTGCCTGGCCCGGCTGACCTATCAAGAAGAGAAAACTGGAAAACAAAAACAGCGCGATAGACTTCATTCGGTATTTTTAAGATTAGAAAGTAAATGTATGATTAACCGGCAAAAAAGAAGAGCCGCATTTATTAAATGAAACAGAAATCAACCGGTGGTAAAAAGGGCGGTTTAACCGGCAGGCTGCTGTTGCTTCTCGGCCTTGTGAGGGATGGCCAGGTAAAGAGTTGCTTCTATGGTGTGCTTGTGAGCTGTGTGGCTTTTTATGCCTGCGGCGTCCGCAGCAGTAAACAGGTGCAGGTCTTTCACTACAATGAATATTCCGGCATTGCCACGCTTGATCCGGCTTTTGCGAAGAGCCAGTCTGTTATCTGGGTCGTGCATCAGCTTTACAGCACACTGCTCGAAATGGACGACCAGCTAAAGCCGGCACCCCTCCTGGCCAGGAGCTGGGATGTATCCGCAGACCGGCTCACGTACCGTTTTCACTTGCGGCAGGATGTTTATTTTCATGACAACGATGCATTCCCCCGGGGAAGTGGCCGGCGCCTGACCGCCGCCGATGTGGTATACAGCTTCCAGCGCATTGTCGACAAGCGCACAGCCAGCAGTGGCGCATGGATCTTCCATGACCGCATAGACCCTGTTCAACCTTTCGAGGCAATCGACGATTCTACCTTTGAGCTCAAACTTGCTAAACCCTTTAATCCTGTACTGGGTTTGCTGAGCATGCAATATTGTTCTATAGTGCCAAAAGAAGTTGTAGAGAAATGGGGCAAAGACTTTCGCAACCATCCTTGCGGTACAGGACCGTTCCGTTTTACAGCCTGGGAAGAAGGACAGGCCCTGGTGATGGCAAAAAACGGGCGCTACTTTGAAAAAGACAGCGCAGGCAGGCAGCTGCCCTACCTGGATGCCATCAAGATCGGTTTTAACAACAACCGGGCTACCGAGTTCTTGTTGTTTCAACAAGGCGAGCTTGATTTTTTGAACGACATCGATGTTTCGTTTAAAGATGAAGTGCTGGACAAGCGCGGTATCCTGAAAAGGGCGTGGGAAGGAAAGATTGTTTTATCGAAGCATCCTTATCTTAACACAGAGTACCTGGGTTTTTTAGTTGATCCATCTAATCCCCTCATCCAGGGCTCACCCCTGCGCAACAAAAAAATACGGCAGGCCATCAACTATGCCATCGACCGGAAAAAGTTGATGCTTTACCTGCGCAACTCCATCGGTACCCCCGCCGAAAGCGGTTTTGTGCCTGCGGGATTGCCTTCATTCGATCCTGCCAAAGTAAAAGGCTATACGTACGATCCTGCTAAAGCGCGGCAGCTGCTGCAGGAAAGCGGCTACCGGCCGGAGGGCCCTGTTGTAAAACTGCTGACCATTCCTAACTATGCTGAGTTCGCCAATTTTATTGCCGGACAACTGCATGAAGCGGGGATCAGGGTACAGGTAGAAGTGTTGCAGAAAAGCTTGTTGCTGGAGGAAACGGCCAAATCAGAAGCGCCTTTTTTCCGGGGAAGCTGGATCGCCGATTACCCGGATGCGGAAAATTACCTGAGTGTTTTTTATTCAAAAAACCCGGCGCCTCCCAATTATACCCGTTACAAAAATCCCCGTTTTGATGCATTGTATGAAAAGGCCCTCACAGAAAACCGGGAAGAAGAAAAGCTCCGCATGTACCAGGAAATGGACCAGCTGGTAATGGAAGACGCACCCGTAGTTCCGCTCTGGTACGACCAGGTACTGCGCCTGGTGCAACCCCGGGTCCGCAACTTTGTTCCGAACGGCCTGAACCTGTTGGAGCTGCGGAAGGTATATATACAGCCCTGAGAACGGGGCATACCGCCAAAACAAAAGCCACCTGTTGGGAGGTGGCTAATGGTATTTGGATTTACAACGGGACTTTATTGATGTACTCTCAGCTTGTTCTTGAAGACCTTCTCAAATTTTTCTACTTTGGGACGCACCACGAAATAACAATAAGGCTGGTTGCCGTTGTTGTTGTAATAATTCTGGTGGTAATCTTCCGCAGAATAGAAATTCTTGATTGGCTCAATGGCGGTTACGATCGGGTCTTTCCAGGAACCGCTTTTATCCAGTTCGGCTTTGTAGTGTTCTGCTTTTTGCTTTTGCTCCTCACTGTGATAAAATATCACGCTTCGGTATTGCGGCCCCACATCATTGCCCTGTCTGTTCAGGGTGGTGGGGTCGTGGGTTTGCCAGAATACTTCCAGCAGCTCGTCGTAGCTGATCTGGGAAGGATCATATACAACCCTGATCACCTCGGCATGGCCTGTATTTTTGGCACATACCTGTTCGTAGGTAGGGTTGGCTACATGACCACCGCTGTAGCCTGAAGTAACTTTCAGCACCCCTTTTAATTGTTGAAAAACGGCTTCGGTGCACCAAAAACAACCGGTACCAAAAGTGGCGGTATCGGTGTTCACCGGATTGGATCCATTTAATTCGCTCATGAGATATGTTTTAGGTTGATTCTGTGAACAGGAACTGATGCAGACGGCGAGTATCATAAAAACTGCCAGCAAATAGAGCACTTTCATCAGAATGATTTTTAGGGAACAAATTTGCAGCAAGTTAAAGAAATGGGGAGAGAGATGGGGCCCCGGACGGTTCTACAGCCCGGTTTTTATCGGATTCTTAACGTTGGGCTTATTTGTAAAAACTGGAGAAACGGGCAAATAGCTTCGCCGGGTCAAAAATAATCGCGAAATTTGCAGCTCTAAAAAAATTAGTGTTTGAGAGTATTTCCTGAGTCGGCTCCTGTACAACTGGAATTTGATAAAATAAAGACGATCCTGGCTGAACGCAGCAAAAGCGAATATGCCAAAGCCAAAGCCAACGATCTGCGCATCCATACGGTAAAAGACCTGATCGATACGGCCCTGAAGCAAACCCATGAATACAAGCAATTGCTGGTAAACGGCATGTATTTTCCCAATGAAGTGGTGCTGAACCTGTCCCGCGAGATCAAATTGCTGGGTATTCCCGGTGCCGTATTGTCATCTGAGCAGTTTGTCTCTATCAGAAGGCTGGCCCAAAGCATGCAAAGTATCTTCCGCTGGTTCGACGCGGAAAGAAAGGAAGCCTATCCTGCGCTGGCAGGGGTGGTCAGCGGAACCCATTACGAAAAAAAGATCCTGGAGATGCTGGGTGAGGTATTGGACGAGAACGGCGCTGTGCTCGACAATGCCTCGGAGGAGTTGCGGAACATCCGGCTTGATTTGTACCGGAAACGCAATGAGCTGCGCCGTGCGTTTGACCGCATCGTCCAGAAACTGAACAAGGAAGGCTATTTAGCCGATATCGAAGAATCTTTTCTGAACGGACGGAGGGTACTGGCTGTGTTTGCCGAGCAGAAAAGAGTCGTAAAGGGCATCCTGCATGGAGAAAGCGATACCCGCCGGACGGCCTTTATCGAACCGGAGGAGACGATCGGACTGAACAACGATGTTTTCTCCCTGGAGCATGAAGAAAGCCGCGAAGTGTACCGCATCCTGCGGGAGCTTACAGCCCAGCTTTCCGTGTATGCCCCCCTTTTAAGCACTTACTACGAAGCGGTGGGCGAGTATGATTTCATAGAGGCAAGGGCTAGACTGGCAGCAGAGATGAACGGCGAATATCCCCTGATCAACGACCGTTCGCATGTTCACCTGGTAAATGCCTGTCACCCGCTGCTGTATCTCTACAATAAAAGGCAGAACAAACCCGTCATTCCGGTTTCTGTAACCCTGGATGACAAAAGCCGGATCCTGGTCATCAGCGGACCAAATGCAGGCGGAAAAACTGTTACCATGAAAACAGTTGGTTTGCTGCAGATGATGGTGCAGAGCGGATTGCTGGTGCCTGTACATCCTGCTTCCCAGATGGGTGTATTTAAACAGCTGATGATCCACATCGGCGATACGCAAAGCCTGGAGTTTGAACTGAGTACCTACAGTGCCCACCTCAAAAACATGAAGCACTTTATTGAGCATGCAAACGGCAGAACCCTGTTCTTTATCGATGAGCTGGGAAGTGGCAGTGATCCTGACCTCGGTGGTGCGTTTGCTGAAGTGATCATGGAAGAGCTGGCCCGCAAACATGCCTATGGTATTGTAACCACCCATTACCTGAACCTCAAGGTAATGGCCAACAAAGTACCGGGTATTATGAACGGCGCCATGGCCTTTGACGAAAAGACCCTCATGCCGCTTTACAGGCTGATCACCGGAAAGCCAGGCAGCTCGTATACGTTTTCGATCGCAGAGCGCATAGGGTTGGATAAAAGACTGATTGAAAGGGCCAGGGAGCTGGTAGATGAAGATCATTTCAGGCTCGATAAATTGTTGAACCGGACTGAACAGGAACTACAGGTGGTGCAAAAAGAAAAAGGAGAGCTGAACCGCCTGCTAAAAGAAAACCAGCAGCTAAAAACTGAAATGGAGGCGGTGCTCATCAAAGAAAAGCACCTGCAACAGGTAGAGCTGCTCAAGCAGCAGAACAAGATCACCGAGGATCGGCTTGTTTATCTCAAAGACATGGAGCGCAAGCTCAAGCAGATCGTGCTGGAATGGAAAAAGGCAGAAGATAAAAACAAAGTGGTCAAGGAAATCCAGCACCTGCTGTTCAACAAAAAAGACAAACAGGTCGTCAACAAGCTGCAAAAAAAGGTTGAATCCAGGTACAATGAAGTGGGAGGGGAGGTAAATGTAGGCGACAAGGTAAAGATGAAAAAAAATCACCAGGTTGGGGAGGTGCTGGAGATCCGGGGCAAGCGGGCTGTTGTAAAGATCGGTCTTCTGCCGATGCAGGTAGATCTGGAGAACCTGGTTGTCGTAAAAGAAAAAATCACCGAAGAGTAAGCTGCGTGCTTTAATCGGGTAAAAAGCCATTTTATTTTTCTATAAATTAGTATTGATCAACCCTTTAGAGTGTGTAACAGAATACACAGCCAAAGTTTTCTGCACCTGTTTATACAAGCGCGTTTATGGGTGGGTGTGGTTTCGTTTCTGCGGTGAGCGGACGGAAACGGGGGAGTTGCCGGGAAATAGCCTTTGGCATTATTTTTTTAATACCATTGTCACAAAGCTATTTTTCAGCTAAAATCTAAATTTTATGGCAACTCAATTCACTAGCGGAGCTTCCGGTAGTTCCGACTCGAAACTTAAAACGTTTTTCATTGATGCTTTACAGGATATTTACTGGGCAGAGAAAAAGCTGGTAAAGACCCTGCCCAAATTGCAAGAAGCTGCTACTTCAAGCCAGCTTAAAACAGCATTCTCCAACCACCTTGAGCAAACCAAAACGCATGTTACCCGCCTGGAAAAAGTTTTTGATCTTATAGGTGAACCCGCCAATACGAAAAAATGCCACGCCATGGCCGGGATTGCGGACGAAGGCAATGACCTGATAGATGAAACCGAAGAAGGTACCGCGCAGAGAGATGTAGGACTGATCTTTGCCGGCCAGAAAGCAGAACACTATGAAATTGCCACTTATGGCGGATTGAAACAGCTCGCTAAAACACTTGGATACAACGAAGTGGCTGAAACGCTCGATCAAACTTTGAGTGAAGAAAAAGAAGCAGATGGCCTGCTTACGCAGATTGCAGAAAGCGGCGTCAACTACGAGGCCAGCACTGAACCACAGGAAGCATAATCAATACACGCTCATCCATTAAAACAAGCATATGAAAAGACTAACATTTAAGCATTTTATGCTCGGATGTCTGCTCACGGCAGCCATCACTTCTTGCGGCAACGACAACACAACATCATCAGCTGATGCAACTGATTCTACTGCAAACGGCACGGGTGGAGATACGTCCGGCACGGCTTCCAACCTGGATGACCGGGCAAAAAGCGGGGTGGATTCGCTGGCTGATAAAATCAACAGCATTTTCAGCAGTGGCAATCCGGATTCCTCTTTTGTACTGAATGCAGGTACGCAAAACGAAGATGAAATGAAGCTGCTGCAGGCTGGCATTGACAAAGGAACCAGCGCAGAGCTGAAGTCACATGCGAAGATGATGCTGGCTGACCACAAAAAAATGGGTCAGGAAGTAAAAGCGTATGCGGCCAAGAAAAAGTACAAGACCTTTGATGCTTCTGAAAGCAAAGCTGCTGACGAGATGAAGGACCTCAATTCCCATACAGCCGGCAAAGATTGGGACAAAGCCTGGTCTGACAAACTGGTAGCAGGCCACGAAAAAACCATCCGTCTTTTCGAAAAAGGCCAGAACAACGTAAAAGATTCTACCTTGAATGGCATGATCACCAAGACCCTGCCTACACTGCATAGTCACCTAACGATGTCGCAGAGTTTACAAAGTTCCTTTAAGTAAGTTGTGGATAATATAAAACAAGAATGCCTCCATTTTGGGGGCATTCTTGTTTTTATACCGAATTGAATTTAGGAGTATGGCATTCCATGTTCCGGTAGGAACATGGAATGCCATACTCCTAAATTCAATTCGGTATTATAGTCAATTTCCAATAGGTTGTTCAGGACCTTTCGACCCATCAGAAATAAAATATTCCATACCAACAGTACCCATAGGAGATCTAAACGCCCAATGACCTGCGTCAAACTGGAGTGTCCATGACCATATTCTTGGTCCTGATGTTATATTTTTAAACTTAGGTGCAAACAGTATATACCCTAGAATCTTTTCTGGAAATCGATTATCATAGTAAACAAATGTGTACTGCTGTTGAAACAGGGTCATCTCTTTATAAATACATTTATTAGGAGATAGGCGTATTGGTAAGATTGATAGATGTTCAGCTAAGCTTCTATCTTTTTGTTCAAAAAAATACTGATGAAATTTTTTGAATTCACTAATAAAGAGGCTTAGTTTTCTGGAAGAAATTTCACTTTCCTTAAAGTGACTTCTATTATTTGTATCTAAAGATGACTCAGGCAAAATGTAGTTCAGCAAAACATGTTTGATTTGTGATGTATCTGAAACCTCAATGTCCTTATCTATACTTAAAATAAGATACTCTTTAAAGTTGTTGAATAGTTTTAGAATTTCCTTTTCTTTTTCATTAAATGAAATTTGGTTTTGAGAATGTCCTATTGTTGATATGAGGAGTAAACAACTGGTAAGTGCGAGTTTGATATAGCTCATCTCTAATGTTTAGATTATTTACAGGTTCCAGTTTTATTTGGAGGGTATAATGAGTTTTTGTTTGAAACGTTCCTAACCACGTGCCTTCCTCCATTTTGATTACTAAAAAGATTTAGATTTAAGAGTCTTAAATCTTCACCTAAGTCTGCAGGATCGTTTCCTTTAAATAATAAGTTGTCACCAATTGTAGAAGGTAGATGTATATTAATCTTATTTAGCGCATCTATTATTACAGTTGTACAATTATTATCATTTAAATCATAATTGTACTTTACTAAGTCATATATTACAGTTTGAAGATTATTAAATTCAGTTGCTGAAACAGACAGTTTTAAAGAAACACTACTTGAAGTTTTTGAATCATCTCCAAAGATGGATTGATCGTTACCGTTGACTGATTTTGCCGAATGCAATGGATAAAATCCAACGTTCCGAATAATTGAGTTTCCGTCTGTCTGCTCTGATAATGTGAGAAAGGCATGTCCAGCATTGTGGTTCGCATTTAAGTTCACCAATTCTCTACTACCCGGCACAGGCTGGTTTACATTCACTGTCACCGAGTACGTTGCCTTCGGGTCAATGGTAAAACACTTAAGTTCATCCTTGATGTCTTTGATGGGATAGTCAGGTTCGGGAAATTCGACTGCCACTGCCATTTCAGAACTGCTTTCCCCACCACCGTTGCGCATGTATTCATCGTCCGTTATAAAGCATTCCCTGAACTCATCTTCCCGGTTTAAAAACCAGAACAGATTATAGTAATCCTTGTTTTCCCTGTGCTGTGGGGTAACAACGACAGCTTCCAACTCGTAAGGATTATCGGGGGGGCTGAGAGAGGGTGTGTTGAGCTGGATGGCTTTTCCTTCTACAGCATCATAGATTCCAGTCACCTTGTTTTCCTCTACCGTGTACCTGATGCGAAGACTGCCTGTTAAATCCAGGAGTGACATGGTGCCTTTATATGTATCCGGCAGTTCCTTGTGTAAGCCGGTCTTATCCACCCAATAACCGGTAAACCGGCCCTCTTTCTTATATAAAATTACAAAGCGATCAGGGGAGGGATCCGTTTTGGTATACACCCTTACCGCCACCGGCTTTCCCTGGTACTGGATAAGGTTGGGCGAAGAGATAGACAGCTTGGCCAGTTCTTCATCGCCTACTTGGCTATCTAAATACTGGATCGCATCCTTTACGAAGGTCTGCTGGCGGGGTATGCCTTGCGTGTAGTTCTGCTTTTCACAGCTCGCTATCATCAGGCCAAAGATGATAGAAATCAACAGAGGTTTGTGTCTCATGTATTTGTTTTTGCAAAAATGTCTTTTCTTACCATCAATCGATTTGATTTATATCAAAGAATATTAGTGATCACCCTACAATGCATATATATGTGGTAATTTTATATCCGTTAGCAAAGCTCGGAACCGCGTTGGGCTTTAGCCGCCTGCCTTTACAACCGTTATTGCTGCTATATATGTTGAAAGAATTTCTTTACCTTCAACCCCGCATTACGACTACACCGAAACTCTATATGACGCGCAAAAACTTCTGTTTTTTCCCCTGTCTGCTTCTACTTGCTACTGCTCTTTATTGTCAATCTGTCAAAAATCCGATCCCCGACAAGATGATGCAGGATGTGTACAAGAAAGTACAGACTCCTTTTAAATACGGACTGGTCATGATGGCGCCCGGTCCATACCAGAAAATTGACGGGCCTGGTATATTCCGCCGGGGCGATGCCTGGTTCATGGTATATACTATTTATGACAGAACCGGCCAGGAAACCTGGCTGGCCCAGAGCAGCGACCTGCTTACCTGGCGGGTAAAAAGCAAGGTGCTGACCTCTCTTGCCGACAGTTCATGGGATGGTACCCATAAAGCAGGAACTGTGGCCCTGCAGGATCTTACCTGGGATGGTACTTACCAGTGGGAAAAATACAACAACCGGTACTGGCTGTCGTACGCAGGTGGAAACACACGCAGCACGGAAACAGCAACGTATTCTGCGGGCATTGCCTATTCTTATCAGGACCCTTCTATCAATCACCCCTGGATACGCGTTGACAAGCCGGTACTTACGCCATCGGATGCCGGGACGCTGAAAGCGGAAAACAACAGTATTTACAGAGGTTTTGTGTTGCGTGATAACCAGCAGTTCACCGGCCATCCTTTCCTCATGTACTACAATGCAAAAGGAGACAGCCTCTCTGCCGGCGGCAGCGGAAACATTGGCCTGGCTGTATCAGATGACATGGTCCGCTGGCAGCGGTATGGCAATGAGCCGGTGATCGTTCACAACGCAGGCATGGCAGGCAACCCTTCAATTGTAAAGATCGACAACCTTTATGTTATGTTCTATAACAGCATCAAACCGGAGGATGACAAAGGAGCCCGCTCTGCAAGCCGGTTTGCATGCTCTTACGACCTGATCAACTGGACAGACTGGAAAGGACAGCCTTTGATAAAACCGTCCGAAGTGTATGATAATTTGTACACACGCAACTCAACCATCATTCATTACAAGGGAGTCGTGTACCATTTTTATTGTGCCCTCAATAACAAAGACCAGCAGGGAATTGCCGTGGCTACTTCCGTCGATCTGGGAAAAAGCAAGATGGCGTTTGTGCCAACCGGTTTTTAGCCGTCATCAGAAATGTTTATATCCTTCTCACATAAAAAATAGAACCGCCAAGCAGAAAGATCACAAACTTTCCTTAAAATACCTGCCTCCTGATCGTATTTTACGATTATTTAATAAAGAATAAGACTTATGTGGACGTTTTGTGGCTAAAATTGTATGAAGTGTGGAATTTAAGCGGTAAATTTGCGCCATCCTACGTTTGAATCTGCTTGCTTGACTGGAACAATTTTGTATATAATGTGTTATTAATCTCAAATTTATACTTGCATGAGGCAGCTAAAAATTGCTACACAGATAACCAACCGTGACTCGCAAGCGGTTGAAAAATATTTACAGGAAATCTCCAAGATTTCTATGATCACTCCGGAAGAAGAAACAGTGCTGGCTCAGCGTATCAAAATGGGCGATCAAAGAGCACTTGATAAGCTGGTTCAGGCTAACCTCCGTTTCGTTGTTTCCGTTGCCAAACAATATCAACACCAGGGTCTTTCCCTGAGTGACCTGATCAATGAAGGCAACCTCGGTTTGATCAAAGCCGCCCAGCGGTTTGATGAAACAAAAGGTTTTAAATTTATTTCTTATGCCGTTTGGTGGATCCGCCAATCTATCCTGCAAGCTTTGGCTGAACAAGGTCGTCTGGTTCGTCTTCCGCAAAATAAAATCGGTACCTACAACAAAGCCAACAAAGCTTATATGGCTTTCGAGCAGGAACACGAAAGAGAACCTTCTACAGAAGAGTTGGCCGAGATCCTGGAAATGAGCGAAACCGAAATCAACAATATCTTCCAGAGCAACACCCGTCACAGTTCGCTCGATGCGCCTGTACACGAAGCAGAAGATGTAGCCATGGGCGACCTGCTGGAAGGTGGCGATGAAACAGACGAAGACGTTATGCAGGATTCTCTCCGCAACGAGATACGCCGGGTCCTGAAATCCCTGTCCCCCCGCGAAGCAGAGATCGTCAACGCTTATTTCGGACTGGATGGCGAAAACGGTGTAACCATTGAACAGATCGGTCAGAAATATGACCTGACCAAGGAACGCATCCGCCAGATCAAGGAAAGAGCGATCAAGCGCCTGCAAAAAGCACGCTACAGCAATGCCCTCAAAGCCTACCTGGGGTAATCATCTGAACAATAAAATTTCTTGGATAAAGCCGGTGGTTACTCCCCGGCTTTTTTTATCAACCAGTATCCCAATCTGTTTTTTATGCGCCCTCTCTTGAGAAAAGTATCTACCTGCTTACTGGTTCTTTCAGTGCTCACCGGGCTTGTTTCCTGCGAAAAGTCTGTTACGTTCAAGCTGAATGAAGCAGCCAACCAGCTGGTAGTAGAAGCCACCATCGAAAACGGACAACCGCCTGTGGTAACGCTTTCCAACAGCTACAGCTACTTTAGCACCATCACCCGGGAACTCCTGCTGAATTCCTTTGTCCACGGTGCCCAGATAGTCGTGTCCGACGGAACACGTGCGCAAACGCTCAAAGAATATGCTTACAAAGTTGCCGGCAACGACATCTACTATTACACCATCGATTCAACCCAGCTGTCCAATACGTTTGTAGGTGAGTTGAACAAGGCCTATACGCTTCAGATCAAATCGAATGGCAGCACCTATCAGGCAGCTACAACCATTCCGCCCCTATCCAAAAAGATCGACTCCCTGTGGTGGATCAAATCTGTCAACAACCCCGACACAAACAAGGTTATCCTGATGTCGAAGTTAACCGACCCGCCGGGATACGGAAACTACATGCGCTATTACACCAAAACCAACCGGGGGCCTTATCTGCCCGGACTCAATTCGGTCTACGACGACCAGGTTATTGACGGAACCACTTACAATGTACAGGTGGATAAGGGTGTAGACAGGAACCAGAATATCGACTTCGAAGACTATGGATTCTTTAACATCGGTGACACAGTAGTGGTAAAGCTCAGCAATATTGACAAAACGACTTACGACTTCTGGCGCACGATGGAATACAGCTACAGCAGCATCGGCAATCCCTTTTCTTCTCCTACCAAGGTGCTGGGCAATATACAGGGCGGTGCACTCGGATATTTCGGCGGTTATGCATCGCAGTTTAAATCGATCATCCTGAAGCGTTGAAACAGTTTTGTGCTCTGCCAGCATGACTGTACTTTTGTCCGGTTTCACAGATTGGTAAGCGCTTTGCATGTCTAAACATCAATTATGGAAAACAATCAAGCTGAACACGTTCACTGTTTAATCATCGGGTCGGGACCGGCCGGTTATACAGCTGCTATTTATGCTTCCAGGGCCAATATCAAACCTGTTTTATACCAGGGCATACAGCCCGGCGGACAACTGACCATCACTACCGAGGTAGAGAATTTTCCGGGCTATGCCGATGGCGTGCAAGGACCGGAGATGATGGTGGATTTTGAAAAGCAGGCCACCCGCATGGGCAGTGATGTCCGCTTTGGGTTGGCCACTAAGGTTGATTTTTCGGGACACCCTTTTAAAGTGTGGGTGGATGAGGAAAAAATGATCGAGGCAGATTCCGTGATCATTGCCACGGGGGCTTCAGCAAAATGGCTGGGACTGCCCAGTGAGCAACGCCTCAACGGCTTTGGCGTAAGCGCCTGTGCTGTTTGTGATGGCTTTTTCTTCCGGGGAAAAGATGTTGCCATCGTAGGGGCGGGTGATACCGCTGCCGAAGAAGCCTTGTATCTGAGCAAGCTGTGTACCAACGTTCACATGCTGATCCGCAAAAATGAAATGCGGGCTTCCAAAGTGATGCAGGAAAGGGTGCGCAATACGGCCAATATCAAAATGTATTTCAACACGGAAACAGAAGAGATCATTGGCGAAAACAAGGTAGAAGCGGTGCGCGTACACAACAATCTCACGGGCGAGAAGCAAGCCATTCCTGTCCAGGGCTTTTTTGTCGCAATTGGTCATACACCCAATTCCGACATTTTTAAAGGCTGGTTGGACATGGATGAAGCCGGCTATATCAAAACCATTCCGGGTACTACAAAAACCAATATAGAAGGGGTTTTCGCCAGTGGCGATGTGCAGGATAAAATATACCGCCAGGCTGTTACGGCAGCAGGCAGCGGCTGTATGGCAGCACTCGATGCAGAACGGTATCTTTCCGAGAAAGGATTTGTTTAAAGGACGCTAAAATTCTACATCTCTTTATAACCACATGCTAACTGTACATTTATCTGATCTGCAGTTCTATGCCTATCATGGTATTTATGAAGGTGAAGCCGTCGTAGGCGGAAATTACCAGGTAGACCTGCGCGTAGGATACGACGAAAAAAACTCCCGGTTCGATGCCGTGGAAAATATCATCAGCTACGAAGAACTGTTTTCTATTGTAAAAAAACGCATGGCTATTGCCAGTCCGCTCCTGGAAGAAGTGGCAGACGCCATTATCCGAAAAATAAAACACCGGTACTCCGTAGCAACGGAAATTACCCTTTCCATCTACAAGCTGCAACCTCCCATAGAAGGTTTTCAGGGCAAAGCAGGAATCACCTTGCAGAAAAAGTACCCATAAGGGCATCCCTGCCTTTCTGATTTTTGGCGTACTATTGCAGACTTTTTATGCTACACCCGGTCTACGATATTGCATCCGAAGAAATCGCCTCCGATCAGTGGATGCATTGCCGGCTGGTATTGGAGTTCAGCAAACATTTCTTGCAGTATGTGATCTTGCTGGAAAAAAAACTGGTCTGCTGGAAATATTACCAGCTGCCTCCGGCTTCACCTGCAGAAAAGAACGCAATGGTAGAAGCTATTTTCCAAACCGATCCGGCCCTTCAGCATACGCTTAAAGAGCAACTCCTGCTTTACAATTTCAACAAGAACTGTTTATTGCCTGCGTCTTTGCTGGATATAAATTTTCACAGGCCCTTGCTGGATATGATGCATGGCGATCTGTACAAAGGGGCGGTCATCAGCGAAAAAGTTCCTGGCTGGGACCTGTACAATGTGTTCGGTTTACCGGGCGGTTTGGATGAGTTGTGCAAGAAAAGCTTTGCCAACGCGACCATGCGGCATCAAACCAGTGCCTGGCTGGCTTGCCTGAACAAACAGGCGGATGGCCTTTATTTATTGCTTTCGGAAAATGAGGTAGGCGTCACCCTCCTGAAAGAGGGAAAGCTGCAGCTGGTTCAATCTTATCCTTGCCATGCATTCAGCGATGTCGTTTATTGTATGCTCAACATCGCAACGCAATTTGGACTTGACCGTGAAACGGTTCCCCTGTATGTAGCAGGCATGATTGCACCGGAGGAGGCTTTGTACCAGGAGCTGTTTAAATATTTTGCCTTGCTACAACCTGTCCCTTTTTCAGCGGATTTCAAGGTGTCTGACCATTTTGGCTCGGTTCCTGCTCACTACTTTTCACCTTTGCTCAAAATGTCTGCATGCGTATAATCAGCGGTTCTCTGGGTGGCCGAAGAATCTATCCTCCTACCCATATGCCATATACCCGTCCTACCACGGACCTGGCCAAGGAGGGGTTGTTCAACATCCTGGAAAACAACTTTGAATCGTTTGACATCAAAACGCTGGACTTGTTTGGAGGAACGGGCAGCATCAGTTACGAGCTGGCTTCCCGGGGGGTGACAGACTTAACCATCGTGGAAAAAGATGTGGAGATGGCTGCATTTATCAAGAAAACAGCTGGTGAGTTGGGACTCGACAATTTTAAATTGGTAAGACAGGATGTGTTCAAATTTATCGAGCAATGCCGGGAGAAGTTCGACTTTATTTTTGCCGGTCCGCCTTATGCCTTGCAAACAATTGACAAGATCCCGGAGTTGATCGCACAGCATGAACTGTTGAATACGCGCGGCTGGTTTGTGCTTGAACATACACCGCGCAACCAGTATGAGAATTTTCCCCTGTTTGTAACATCGCGCAAATACGGTACTACGGTGTTCTCGATCTTTATCAACCGGCCTGCATCATGAAGCCCCTTTTTATTACCGGCATTGGAACCGGTGTCGGTAAAACACTGGTCGCCGCCCTGGTGGCTGCAGCGCTGAAAGCAGATTATTGGAAGCCGGTGCAAGCCGGTACCGATGAAGGCACAGATACAGAAACCGTTGCCAACTGGCTTGGTGGCTTTGCCGGCAAATTCCATCAGGAAGTGTATAAATTAAAGCTGCCCGCATCGCCTCACCTGGCTGCTGCAGAGGAGGGTTTGCGGATCGATTTGGATGAGATTGCCAGGAGGCTGCCCGCAACCGGCAACAACCTGGTGATTGAAGGCGCAGGCGGATTGTTTGTGCCGCTTAATGAAAAGGAATTTGTATGCGACCTGATCAAAAAGCTTGATGCCCAGGTTATCCTTGTGAGCAGAAATTACCTGGGCAGCATCAACCATTCCCTGCTAACGGCCGCTGTATGCAGGGAGCAAGGTCTCTCTGTGCTGGGCTGGATATTTAACGATGATTACATGCAATACGAAGAAGAGATTGCCCGGTGGAGCAACTATCCTGTCATCGCTAAATTGCCGCACCTGGCTGCAATCACCCCGGAAACCATCCACGACCAGGCAAGCAGGCTAAAAGAAGGGCTGAACAGACTGATCCAGAAAAATTCAGTATGATAAAAGAAGAACTCAGAAAAATTTACCGGAAAAAAAGAGCTGAACTAACGCCTGCCGAAATGAACCGGTTGGATGACCTGTTGCTGATCCGCTTTCAGCAATGGCCGCTTGCTCCCATCAATACTCTCCTCAGCTTCCGGCCCATTGAAGGAAGGGGAGAAGTCAATACCCACCTGATCACCGATTATCTATTGTTCCGCATGCCTGGTTTGCAGATTGCCTATCCGGTAATGGATAAGGAAGGATTCAACTTCCAGGCCCTGCTGACTGATGGAGAAACGCAGTATAAAAGGAACGCGTTTGGCATTGAAGAGCCGGTTCATGCCGAACCTGTTGACCCCACAGAACTGGATGCCGTGCTGGTTCCCCTGCTTATCAGCGATATGAAAGGGTACCGCGTTGGATATGGCAAAGGGTATTATGACCGCTTTTTGTACGAATGCCGCACCGATGTGCTCAAAATCGGGTTTTCTTATTTTGAACCTGTCGACCAGATTGATGACATCCATCAATTTGACATACCTTTAAGCATATGTGTTACCCCGAATAAGGTTTATGAATTTTAACCATTCATATTTGCGTGCGTTCAGGATCTTGCTGTTTCCCATTTCGCTCATCTACTATGCAATTGTCTGGTGCCGGAACCGGCTGTATGATGCCAGGATCTTTCATTCAGCTTCTTTTAACCTTCCCATCATCTGCGTTGGCAATTTGTCTGTTGGCGGAACAGGCAAGTCGCCCATGGTAGAATACCTGGTGCGGCTGCTCCATGAGGCGGTGCCTGTGGCAACCTTAAGCCGGGGGTACAAACGCAAAACCAAGGGATATGCTTTGGCCAATGACCAAACAAATGTGCTGGAGATCGGTGACGAGCCTATGTTGTTTCACCTGAAATTTCCGGATGTGGCTGTAACAGTAGGAGAGGAGCGGCTTGTAGCCATTCCCCAGCTGCTGCACGACCGGCCCAAGACCCGGGTGGTTATTATGGATGATGCATTCCAGCACCGCGCAGTAAAGGCATCGATGAACATCCTGCTCACTGATTGCAACCACCTCTTCACGCGCGACTGGTATCTGCCGACCGGCAACCTGCGTGATGAAAAAAGAAGCTACCGGCGTGCCGACATGATCGTTGTAACCAAATGTGATCCGGGCATGGATTTGCAAAAAAGGGACTTGTATCGCAAAGAAATTGATCCTTTGCCCCATCAGCATTTGTTTTTTTCTTCTATCCGGTATGCAAAGCCTTATCATATCATCCACAAAACGAACCATTCAATCGGCGCGAATGTTGAAGTATTGCTGGTAACCGGGATCGCCAATCCCAAACCACTACAGGAGTTTTTGCAAAAAAGAGCTGCAGCCTGCCACCAGCTTCCTTTTCAAGATCATCAGATTTTCACCATCGATGACCTGAAAGCCATTATTGAAGAGTTTGAAAAAATCCAGTCGCGCATGAAGATCATCTTAACCACTGAAAAAGATGCGGTCCGGCTGGCCAAATTTGAAACCATCATCCGGGACCTGCCTTTTTACGTGATTCCCATCGAACAGGAATTTTTGTTCAACGATGCAGGCCGTTTCAATATCCTGATCAAAAACTTTATACAGAATTTTTCCAAAACCGGTTTACCGGATTAATAAATGAAACACACAAACAAAAAAAACAAAACTCATAAAGCCGGTGTTTACGCCGGCACGCTTGATATTACCCGCTCGGGTATGGGCTATGTGGTCGTGGAAAATGTTGAAAACGACATCCTGGTTCGTCCCAATGATTTTAACACAGCCCTCCATGGAGACAAGGTAAGGGTAAGTGTATCGGAACAACCTGCCCGCAACGGGCGTTTGCAGGGAGAGGTGATTGAAGTGCTGGAAAGAAAACAAACCGATTTTATCGGCCGGCTTGACATCAGTCCGAACTTTGCTTTCTTTATCGCAGATGCAGACAAACCGATGCCGGATGTATTTATTCCGCTCGACAAGCTGAATGGCGCGACCGCCCAGGATAAAGTCCTGGTAAGGATCACAGTCTGGGAAAAGAAAAAAAAGCCCCGCGGCGAAGTGGTACAGGTGCTGGATGCTACCAACCAGAACGACCTGGCCATGCAGGAGCTGATCATGTCCAACGGCTTTCCCATCAATTTTGAAGAAGGGGTACTGGAAGAATCTGAACGCCTGCCGGATATTTTATCGCAGGAGGAAATTTCGCGGCGCAGAGACATGCGTGATGTACTGACCTTTACCATTGACCCTGTAGATGCAAAAGACTTCGATGATGCTGTTTCATTCACCCTCCTTAAAAATGGCAATTATGAAATTGGCATCCACATAGCTGACGTAGGTTTTTACGTGGAACCCGGCAGCCGGCTCGATCAGTCTGCTTATCAACGGGCTACCTCCGTGTATCTGCCTGACCGTGTTAACCCGATGTTGCCGGAACGCATCTCCAATGAATTGTGTTCCCTGCGTCCGCATGAAGACAAATTTACATTTTCGGTGGTGGTTGAAATGACCAAGAACGGCGCCATCAAAAATAAATGGACGGGCAAGACGGCGATCCATTCAGACCACCGGTTTACCTATGAGGAAGTGCAGGAAATCATTGAAAACGGGGATGGTTTGTATCACCGCGAAGTGGTGATCCTGAACGACCTTGCGCAACGCATGCGCAAACAACGGTTTAAAAAAGGAGCCATCAATTTTTCTTCCACAGAAGTGCGGTTCAAGCTTGATGCGGCCGGAAAGCCGGTAGGTATCATGATCAAGGAAAGCAAGGAATCGCATCAACTCATCGAAGAGTTTATGCTGCTGGCCAACCGGCTGGTAGCTGAAAGGGTTGCAAAAACAAAGATCAAAAAACAACCGGTTCCTTGTCCGTACCGGGTGCATGATACACCCGATGAAGAAAAGTTGTTGCCCTTTGTTGAGTTTGCCAAAAAATACGGGCATAAGTTTGACACGAAAACGCCGGAAGGCATCGCCGAATCATTCAACGGCATGCTCAAGGAAGCGCGCGGCAAACCTGAACAGCATGTACTGGAACAGCTGGGTATCCGGACCATGGCCAAAGCTGTTTACACAGCCGAGAACATTGGTCACTATGGACTGGGTTTTCCCTACTACACCCATTTTACTTCCCCGATCCGCCGCTACCCAGATGTGCTGGTGCACCGCGTACTGGAACAAATCCTGACAGACAAGGTCGTGCCCGATAAAGAAATGGAGGCTAAATGCAAACACTGCAGCGACCGCGAGCGGGCCGCCATGGAAACTGAAAGGGCTGCCAACAAATACAAACAGGTAGAGTACATGCAGAACTACCTGGGCGATGAATTTGAAGGCGTGATCAGCGGGGTATCTTCATTTGGCTTCTGGGTAGAAACAGTGGAACACAAATGCGAAGGACTGGTGAGCATCAACTCGCTTTCCGAGTACGACAATTTTGAACACCAGGCAAACGAGTACCGGCTTGTAGGCCGGCGCAGCGGTCGTATATTTGCGATGGGTGATAAGATCCGCATCAAAGTTATCTCTGCCAACCTGGCCAAGCGACAGCTCGATTACGAATGGGTGCTCACCAGCTCCCTGTCGGAAGAACCCTTTGAACCGGTTCAGCTGAAGCGGCGCAAAAGAGGAGACAAAAAAGACCGGCGCGGTAGAAAAAATAAAAAGAAGTCCGGGGCTTGATCCTGAAAGAATATTGTATCGGTCTGAGCCCTAATTTTAGCTATGCATTCGTTTGAGGAGTTATCCGCACTGTTGAAAGACAAATTGGCTGTCAGCCATTTTCCGACCCATCCTTCCACCCTGTACAGACCTGCTGATTATTTTCTGGGACTTGGCGGAAAGCGCATCAGACCAGTGATGTGCCTGATGGGCAATGAGCTGTTTGCCGACATCCTGCCTGACACGTATCATGCAGCCGTTGCTATCGAGCTGTTTCACAATTTTACCCTGATCCATGACGACATTATGGACAAAGCCCCCCTGCGCCGTGGCATGCAAACCGTTCATGCGCGCTGGGGTGAGCCTACGGCGCTGCTCACGGGTGATGTGATGCTGGTGGTCGCCTACGATTATCTCAACAAGATCCGCTCCGGCCACCTGCATTCGATTATCCATCTGTTTAATCAAACAGCCCGGGAAGTTTGTGAAGGCCAGCAACTGGATATGGACTTTGAAAAAGCGGAACAGGTATCCATGCCTGAGTATATCCGGATGATTGAGCTAAAGACCTCGGTATTGATGGCAGCCAGTCTGCAAATGGGAGCCCTGCTGGCCGGAGCCGGCGAGCAGGATCAACAGCACCTGTATGCCTTCGGGAAAAATCTGGGCATCAGCTTCCAGATCCAGGATGATTACCTGGACGCGTTTGGCAACCCGGAAAAATTTGGCAAGCAAATCGGGGGAGATATCCTGGCTGACAAAAAAACATTTCTGATGGTAAAAGCCCTGGAAACAGTCCATCAGCAGCAGCTGCGGGAACTTAAGATGATACCAGGTGCCAACTCGTCTGAAAAGATAGCACAATGGCTCGCCACATACAAGGCATGTGGCGTAGACCAATGGGCCATGGAGTTAAAGGAACAGTATAAAAATAACGCCCTTGTCTGCCTTGAACAGATCAGCATCGACCCGGCCCGCAAAAAGCCCCTGCTTGAACTGGCCGATTTCCTGATACAGCGCGATTACTAGGAGAACCGCTTACACAGAAACATTAAAGTCTCTCAATGCATCATTCAAGCTGGTCTTTAAATCAGTGCTGGGTTTGCGTTGCCCGATGATGAGGGCGCAGCTCACATGGTATTCTCCGGCAGGAAATTTTTTGGGATAGGTTCCGGGTATTACAACACTGCGTGCCGGCACCCTTCCTTTGTATTCAACCGGCTCGCTGCCGCTGACGTCAATTATTTTTGTGCTTTGGGTCAGCACCACATTGGCACCCAGCACGGCTTCTTTTTCAATGATCACGCCTTCCACCACAATCGAGCGCGAGCCCAGGAAGCAGCCATCTTCCACGATCACGGGTGATGCCTGCAGGGGTTCCAGTACGCCCCCGATGCCTACGCCACCGCTCAGGTGAACGCCTTTTCCGATCTGGGCGCAGCTGCCTACGGTAGCCCAGGTGTCCACCATGGTGCCTTCATCTACATACGCGCCAATGTTGACATAGCTGGGCATCAGCACCACATTTTTTGCCAGGTACGCTCCGTAACGGGCCACTGCATGCGGCACGGCCCGTACACCCAGTGATGCATAACCGCTTTTCAGCTTCATTTTATCGTAGAACTCAAACGGAGGCAGGTTGTAAGTTTCCATTTGCTGAATGCCAAAATAGAGCAGGATCGCTTGTTTTACCCACTCGTTTACCTGCCAGCCACCTTCCTCGGCAGGAGAAGCTGTTCGCAGCCGGCCTTTGTCTACCTCTTCAATCACGGCCCGTACGGCTTCTGTATAGCGCTCTTCTTTCAACAGTGCCCGGTTGTTCCAGGCCTCCTGTATCAAATCTTTCATTGTTTCTATAATTTGTACAAACATAAATCACCCTCCAGTATACAGAAAATCAATTTTAGGGAAAACATTTAAGGAGAGCCAACCGTTAAAAGGGGTAAATTCATCAAGCATGTATAGCAGGTTTGTTGCTTTGAAAAAAAGGTGTTTTGCTGATATGTGAACACACACCCGGGCGTATACTTGCTTATAGAAATGATAAAACTTGTCCGCCGCCCTGCGCAATCCGCACAGCCTGTAGGCAAGTCTATTAACTTTGGAATATGGCAGGACTGACTGAGCGCAACAAACTACTTATAAACGGGAATGGTTTCAGCTGGCTGCTGGTGGTATACTGCCTGGTACAATGGGCCCTCCTTCCAGCCATGGCACAATCACAGGCCTGTCCGGTCAATATCAACTATGCGACCGGCGACCTGGCGAACTGGTCGGCTGTAACCGGCCTGGTAAATGGTTCTACCAAAAGTTATCCCTCTCCCAATGTAGGCACATCTGTGATCCCGGAATATAATATCACCTTACCTGCTATCAACGTGATCACAACTTCCGGTATTGATACATACGGCGGCTTTCCCACGATACCTGTTATCAATGGGTATGCTTATAATTATGCGATCAAGTTGGGATCCATTGCTACCTCATACGACCTGCGGTCTTCAAACAACAACCCCGGTGGTTTTACCCGCTCCGTAACTTACCGCATCAACGTGCCTGCAGGTTCCAATACAGTCCCGTATACGATGACATACGCTTACGCGATGGTGCTGGAAAACGGAACCCACAACTCAAACCAGCAGCCTCTTTTCAAAGCCACGCTGAGTGCGCACGACAGTGTAATCACGTGTGCTTCTCCCCAATATTATCTACCTACTTTCAACAATGCCGGCTCCGGAAACGGCAATGGCAATGGAGGAACGGGGGCTACCCTCGACAGTGCGGCAGCCAAGGCGAACGGGTTTACCAACAGTCCTGTACTTTTTCTTTCCCATGGCGGAGCGGCAGGCAACGCGGGTACTTACCTGCAGGATGTTTGGACCAAGGGGTGGACCGAAGTTACGTTTGACCTGTCTGCCTACCGGGGACAACAGGTTACGCTTACTTTTGAATCAGACAATTGCGCGCCGGGTGCCCATTTTGCCTATGCATATGTAGCCCTGCGTAACAACTGCGCAGGATTGGAGATCAGTGGCGATACCCTGGCGTGTATCAATGGCAAGCTAACTTATTCTGTTCCTTCGTTGGCATCTGCTACCTACACCTGGAGCGTTCCCCAAGGCTGGACGATTGATTCAGGCGCAAATTCCAATACCGTTGTGGTTACACCCGGAAACAGCTCCGGCAACATCATTGCGCGCGAGATCAATGGCTGCGCTGATTTAAGGGACACGCTTGCGGTGGCAGCTACCCTTCCCACGGTGGCCGGCAGCCTCAGCGGAGGCACAGGAGTGTGTACAGGTATCAACAGCACCGTGCTGACCCTCAGCGGCCAGCGAGGACAGGTGCTGAACTGGATGTCGTCCACTGATGGCGTAAGCTGGACACCGATCGCCAGTACAGGATCCAGTTATACCGTTCAGAATCTTACTACAACGACCCAATACAAAGCCCTGGTGCAAAACGGAACCAGTTGCAGAAAAGACAGCAGTACGGCAGCTGTGATCCAGGTAAGTCCGCTCAGCAAAGGTGGAAAGCTTTCGCCTGAAAACAGCAGCTTCTGCGCAGGCCAAACGGTCAATACTATTTTGTCTCTCACCGGGCAAACCGGTCTGGTGAGCAACTGGCAGTCTTCAATCGATAAGGCAAACTGGAGTCCTTTTTCTCCGCGCAAAACAGATACGGTTGCCGGCGTGGGCGGCCTCACGACTACAACCTATTACCGCACCATTGTACAAAGCGGTGTTTGTCCGGCAGATACCAGTACGGTAGCAACCGTGGCGTATTCCCCGGTTCCATTCCCGGCCGCTGCGATCGCACCAGACAGCGCAACGATCTGCTATGGTGATTCTTTGAAGCTGAATGCTTTTGTGAGCATTGGCACAAACTATTCCTGGACATCCGCAGCAACGCTGACTGGAATAGGAGATGGTACCATTCCTACCCATCCATTTACCATTGAGGCCAGCGCCAGACCGATTGCCAAGACCAATTACATTCTGAACATTTCCAATGCAGGCTGTCCCAACCTGCTCAGGGATACATTCACCGTTGCTGTTACGCCCCGCATCATTGTCTTTGCAGGAAACGATACATCTATTGTAGCAGGGCAACCTCTTCAACTGTTTGCAAAAGCAAGCAATCCTGCGGCCAATCAATTTAGCTGGTCACCTTCTACCGGACTCAATTTCTCCAACATTTCCAATCCGCTGCTCAACCTGAATACACAAACAGGTGAATCAGTTACATACCAGGTAAGGGTAGCTACGAGCGCAGGTTGTTTTGCAACAGATAATATAAAGGTGACGGTGTATAAAACTGCTCCCAGCATATTTGTGCCAACAGCATTTACGCCCAATGGTGACGGGCGCAATGACTTTATGCTTCCCATTACCGCCGGTATACAGCAGCTTGTTTATTTCCGCATCTACAATCGCTGGGGACAACTGGTGTTCAGTACAAGCGAAGTAGGGAAGGGGTGGGATGGAACCATTAATGGCCAGCCGCAATCAACCGGCAGTTTTGTATACATGGTACAGGCCATTGACTACACCGGCAAGACCATCTCTCAAAAGGGAACCCTTGTGCTGATCCGTTAGCCGGGACTTCCGGGCCGGCCATCTTTCTTTTTTACCTAGATTTTTAAAAGCATTTTTCTATATCTTTGTTTCAATAGCCTCTCCTAGATGCTTACCCCCTTTTCCTAAGAAGCTTTTATTAGTATCCGTTTACCTGTCAGTTATTGTATGATAACTGGACGAAAGCGAATGGCGTATGCTTACGCTGAAGAAACCAAGTCCTGTGACAAAGCTTAACGAAAATCAAAAACACTCTACCTATGGGGTATGCGTACACATTGCGTTTGGAATCGAGTTTGATGGATATTGACATTGCTAAGTCGCTGCTTTCCATCGCCCACAGTTACAAGGACACTTCCCACACAAAAAATGTATTTGTTGCCGGTTGCGGAGATGGTACTGAAGCTTCTGCTATCAGGACCCTGTTGAAAGCAAATGTGGTGGGCGTCGACAGTGGGTTGTTGAATGAATATGAAGACAAGACACTGAAGATCCTGAACCGGGATCTGATGAACCTGGATTTTCCCAACAGCTCTTTTGACCTCGTATACAGCTATCATGTGCTGGAACACGTGCCTGATCCGTCAGTTGTGCTGAAGAAACTTTCAGATATGCTGACTCCGGAAGGCTTGCTGGTTGTGGGTTTTCCAAACAGAAGCCGCCTGCTGGGTTATGTAGGCTCACAAAATATCACGCTGAAGAATTTAATCAAGTGGAACCTGACCGATTATGGATACAGGGTGCGTGGTAAATTTAAAAACGAGCACGGGGCACATGCAGGGTTTACGAAAAGGGAATTCATTAAGCTGGCAAAACCGTATTTCAAAAAAGTTGATTATGTAAGCAATCATTATTTTTTGAACAAATACAAAAACAAACAAGGGCTGGTAAAATTCCTGATCAAGACCGGATTGTCTTCTTTCTTTTACCCGTCCATCTATTTTATTTGCAGCAAGTAAAGGAGGGCTTTCTAAGCCCCCTCTACTGCCTGTTGTGCTGATTTGATCAGTTCTTCTGTCCTATCCGGATCTTTTATGCCGCCTTTGGCAAGCGGGGGTCTGCCTCCGCCCCGTCCTTCAAAGGGTTGAAGCCATTTCCTGATGAGTTGATCAGCGGGGTATTTGCCCTGCCATTGCTCACCCACCACAACAACTGTTTTTACACTGTCTTCAACATTCGATGCCAACAAGACAAGATCTGCCTGCTGGCTTCTGATCTTTTCTTCTGCTGTTTGTTGCAAAGCCACCGGGTCTGTGTCTAGTTGTCCGGCAAACAGCTTTGCGCCATCGGGCAGCTGGATTGTTGTTTCGTGAAGCATTTGTTGCGCAGCAGGTTTTGCAGCGGGAGCAGCTTTTACTACACTGGCCGATTTCTTCAGCTTCTCTATACCTTGTACCAGATTGGCCGGGCTAACAGCCAGCATGGCTGAAGCATTGTCCAGCACATCACGCATCTTGCCCAGCTGTGCATACGCACCGGGGCCAGAAAAAGCTTCTATGCGGCGGATCCCCTTGGCTACACTTCCTTCCTGGTTGATCATAAACAAACCAATCTCACCGGTGGCACCTACATGTGTACCTCCGCAAAGCTCTTTAGAAACATTGCCGAAGTTGACCACCCTCACCCTGTTGCCATAGTTCTCGCTAAAAATAGCCATGGCGCCTGTGTTGATGGCCGACTGGTAATCCATTTCACGGATGTCTGAAGAAAAGTTCTCCCAGATCCACCGGTTGACCTTTGACTCGACGGTTTTGAGTTCGTCTGCTGTAAGCGGTTTGTTGTGCAAAAAGTCGAAGCGCAGTTTTTCATTGCTCACCAGCGAACCTTTTTGTACGGCATGCGGGCCTAATACCTCATGCAGGGCTGCGTGCAGCAAGTGGGTACTGGTATGGTTTTTTGCAATGTCGCTGCGCCGGTACCTGTTTACCTGCATACTCAGCTCATCGCCTGTTGCAACGGTGCCCCTTGTTACTTTTGCCGTATGTAAAAAAATGCCTTTGCGTTTCCGGGTGTCTGTTATTTCCAGTGTGGCTTCATCGTTAAAGGCCGTGCCCGTATCGCCGATCTGTCCGCCGGATTCAGCATAAAACGGTGTGCGGTCAGTAATGATAAAACAAGTCTCTCCCTGGGTGGCTTCCGTTACCACCGTATTTTCTTTCAGGATGGCCATCACCGTTCCGGTGCCCTCGGTTTGAAAGTAGCCCAGGAACTCTGTTGCGTCAACTTCTTTCAATGCCTGTTCCAACTGGCTTTCCGGGTCATTGCCATCTACCACGCGGTTTTTGCCTTTTATGCCGGCTCTTGAAACTTCCTGGTGGGTTCTGTACTCTTGCTGGTAACCTTCCCGGTCGATGGGTATCCCTTTTTTCTGCGCATAATCCGTGATCACTTCAAAGGGTAAACCATGGGTTGCTACCAGGTCAAAAATAAATTCACCGCTCAGGGAATCAGCCCCTGATTTCTGGAGCCGGTTGTTGAGCAGTTCCAACCCGGACTGAATAACAGGGGTGAAGTCAGCGATCTCCTGGTGCAAAAGGTTTTTAACACCGTTTTCCTGGTTGAGGAGGCGGGGATACCAGGCTGATAGCTGGTTTATTACACTGTTAGAAACCTCTTCAAGCAAGGAAACCGGTTTGCCTGCGCGAACAGTAGCGGCAATGCTCTTGCGGATCAGTCGGCGCGCAATATATCCGCGTCCTTCTTTATCGGGCACTACACCATCGCCCAGCAAAAAAGTGGCAGTACGCATATGATCTGTAACCATGCGGATGTCGCGCTCGCTGATCTCTTCAGATAACAGGGCGGCAGCTACCTGGTCACGGATTGGTTTGATGGTATCTACATCATACACGCTGTTGCACCGGTTCAGGGCAAGGAACATGCGTTCGATGCCGGATCCTGTGTCTACACTTTTCATGGGCAGGGGGGAGAACTGGCCGTTCTTGTCTTTGTTGAGTTCCATAAACACACCGGCATTCCAGATTTCGATGTATCTGTTTACATCGTCAAAATGCCCGCCTGGCGTATATTTTTCACCGTATTCATCACCGGTATCAAAAAACACTTCTGTGCACGGACCGCAAGGCCCGGTATCACCGGCAGGCCCCCAGAAATTGTCTTCTCCCATGGGCACGATATGATCAGGTGGCATACCTGCTTTTTCCCAGCAGCGCTGGGCTTCCAGATCCGGACCCAGGTTTAAAGCCGGGTTGCCTTTGTAAATGGTAGCGTACAATCTTTCAGCCGGGAATTTAAAATAGTTTACCAGCAGGTCGTAGGCCAGCTCGATGGCTTTTTCTTTGTAATAATCACCGATCGACCAGCTGCCCAGCATCTCAAAAAAAGTAAGGTGATGCCGGTCGCCTACATCTTCAATGTCGTTGGTGCGGATGCAGGGCTGCACATTGGCAAGCCGGGGGTGAGGAGGCGTTTCCAGTCCGAGAAAATATTTCTTCAGGGGTGCCATTCCGCTGTTGATAAACAGGAGGGTAGGATCGTTTTTCGGGATCACGGAAGACCCGTTTATCAAGAGGTGATCGTGCTTTCTGAAAAAATCCAGAAAAGTTTCCCTGATCTGCTGACTGCTGAACTGATTGGCCACGGTATCGCTTTTTGTATAAAATAGAATAAGGGGTCAAATATACGCATAACTGATTTTTTGCTGTGATCTGAAACCAGGTAATACAAAAATGATATTACATGCAAGTGGAAGGAAGGGCACAGAGACAAATTCATGAAAGCAGGGATGACACTGTGATTGCTCAGGCCGTTTTCATCACAGCTGCGAGTGCTTGTTTGACCTGTTGCAGAAAAGGAGGAACGATCACAAAGGGATCACCGGGGTTGAGGGTTTCAATGGGTAAAAAGCCACGGTAGGTAGAGTCGCGGATGATCTTGCAAAGCCTGGGCAGATCCATGTTTTGCTGCTGCCCGCCAACCGCAAATTTTTCTTTTACCTGCCAGTTTACGGCATAAGGGGCTGCCAGCGCGATTTCTGCGTATGGTTCCCCCGTAACAAAGCTGCCCGTGTCAAGCACCAATCCGAACCATTCGCTGTTTACCAGCTTGAGCAGCTGGATCGCCTGACCGGCTGTTTTAATAAAATCATTGTGGTTCTGAATGGCCACCAGCACGCCATGGGCTTTTCCCCATTCAACGCAGGAGTGAATATGTTCTGCTACCTGTGCTGTGATCTTTTCCCGCACGGATTCATCCACCAGGGCTTTACCGGTGTATATCCTGATAACGGGTGCGCCCAGTTTGGCGGCTGTTTCGATCCACTTCTTTACCAGCATCTCATCCGCTGCCCGGGCTTCTTTGCTCTCTTGTACAAAATCGTTGCGGATACCTGTGCCACTGACAGAAAGCCCCAGCTGGTGCGTTTTTTTCTTCAGGTGGTACACATATTCATCTGAGGGTGTTTGTGGATAGCCGGGAAAATAATAGCCGGTCAGGTCAACTGCATCAAAACCATTTGCCGCACAAAACTCAACAACCTGGTCGAGGGTGGCTTTGCCACCTGTAAGCGGGGCATTGAAGGAATAGGCATTCAGGCTTAGTTTAAAACGGTTGGATGCTGCTGCCCCTTTATCAGCCCTGTTGGATGAAAAACCTGGCAGTGGCAGTGATGCGAAGGCCGGCATGGACCGTAAGAAATTGCGTCTGTGAAGCGCTGGCATTGATCGGTAGATTTTGGTAGATGGAGAACCTCTTTTTTATAGCAGACTGTCCTGCTGAATGGTATGCCTCAATATAACCTTTTTACACAAGCAGCAAAAATCTTACTTTTAAACCGGCTATGCCTCCAGCCATACCAGTACGCTTCATTACCAATCAGCGAGCCGGCCTTCTGCACATCAAATTGTTCCGTATGAAAAGAAAAACATTTATCCGCTTGTCAACAGCCCTGTTCTCTTCCAGCTTGTTATCTGAGGGTTTTGCAGGCACAAACAAAGAAAAATTGAAAAACTGGGCAGGAAATATTGAATACAGCACCGATCAGGTCTTTACGCCTGACTCAGTAAAAAAAATGAGTGAGCTGGTGAGTAAAACAAACCGGCTGCGGGCGCTGGGTACACGGCATTGCTTTAATACCATTGCAGACAGCAAACACAACCTGGTTTCAACCGCAAAAATGGACAAAGTGGTTTCGCTGGATGCGGCTGCGCGTACCGTTACCGTTGAAGGAGGCATCAAATACGGTGTGCTTTGTCCTTACCTGCAGCAAAAAGGATTTGCCCTTCACAATCTTGCATCCCTGCCGCATATTTCTGTGGCGGGTTCTATTGCTACTGCTACACATGGATCGGGGGTGAAAAACGGGAACCTGTCAACAGCAGTGGAGGCATTGGAACTGGTGACTGCCGATGGCAGCGTGCTGAACCTCTCCCGGAAGAAAGATGGTGAGAATTTTCTGGCTTCGGTCATTGGTTTGGGCGCATTGGGCATCGTTACAAAAGTGACGCTGGCCATACAACCTGCCTATACGATGCGGCAAAATGTGTATGAAAGATTGCCCCTGGCACAGCTGAAGGACCATTTTGATGAAATCGTTTCAGCAGGATATAGCGTCAGCCTCTTTACCGATTGGCAACAGGAAAGCATAAACGAAGTTTGGATAAAGAGCCGTGTAGATCATGACAAAAACTTTACAGGTGTTCCGGAATTTTATGGTGCAAAAGCAGCCCCGCACAACCTTCACCCGATCGCTTCCATTACGGCAGAGAACTGTACCGAGCAAATGGGTGTGCCCGGAGCCTGGTACGAGCGGCTGCCGCATTTTAAAATGGGATTTACGCCCAGCGCCGGCAAAGAATTGCAGGCAGAATATTTTGTGCCCCGCCGTCATGCGGTAGAAGCCATCCAGGCGATCCAGCGGATGGGTAAACAAATCACTCCCCACCTCCTGATCTCTGAAATCCGCACCATTGACGGCGACGATTTCTGGCTGAGCCCCTGCAGGCATCAACCTTCTGTGGCCATCCATTTTACCTTGAAACAGGACTGGCCGGCAGTGCGCCAGTTGCTGCCGCAGATCGAAAGAGAGCTGGAGCCGTTTTCCGTCAGGCCGCACTGGGGCAAGCTGTTTACGATCTCACCAAAAGTGCTGGCTTCCCGGTACGAGAAAATGGAAGATTTTAAAAAGCTGATTACGCAACACGATCCCAAGGGCAAGCTGCGGAATGATTTCGTGAATACAAATATTTTCGGGAGTTGATTGACCCGTGTATTAAGCAAGGTGTGCCTTCCCGGTAGTAAAACCTGTTTGGAACAGAATGTATAAGGGACTAAAAAGACTTCCGCCCTGCTTGAACAGAACAACGTAGAAATCTGTTCGGGCAGGAGCGGAAGCTGATCTGTTTTGATGAGCGTTGTGCCTACGGTTTGATACCCATTTTCTTGGCAACATCCTGGAACATACCCATATCAAAGTCTTCTGCACCCGGAGAATTTAACTGCGGTTCTTCGTGCAGGTCAGGTACAGGTACGCCTTCCGGTGCGCCAAAGACCACTTCAAGCGGCTGACCGTCTTCCGGATGAAAACCATTCCATATCTCACCGGCACGCCGGTAATCATTCGGACTGAATGTATACAGTTTAAGATGCTGTCCGCTTTCTTCCAGCTTTCTGGCTTCCGGGAATGCTTTGTTGCTCAGTTCAGGCACCGGTACCAACTTGGTAACATTCACGCCGGTCAGGTGTTCCAGCGCACGTGCGTAAGCAACTACATGCAACCCGCCGCGGACCAGCAGATAACCGACCAGTTCTCTTGCCGTAGGATCAGTTACCATTTCATACACACGCATTTTATTTCCCCTGGCACCACACTCGAGAAAGAAATTGTGCAGCAGGTCCAGCTTCAGGTTGCCGCTGCTGAACACATTCTGGCCTGTCCACCAATGACCCATCGAATCCATGGGCAACGATTGTTGTCCGCTGGCAATAAAGTGATGGACATTGCGGGCGTCTACAACATTTTTGAGCGGACCCGGTTCCGGATCATGCCCCCGTTTTGTTGATCCGGTTAGCAGCATGTTGATGGCGTAAGATACCAGTTCAATGTGGCCGTATTCTTCGCCGGCAATGCTGGCAATCACATCATAAAACGGCCGCAGGCGCTCCCGCCCCCGGAAGTTAAACGATTGAAATGTATAATTCATCAGGGTCGACATTTCCCCGAATTTCCCACCCATCAGCTCTTGCACAGCGGCTGCATCGTTTGGTGATGGATTCTTTGGTTCAGGCAGCTTATGCAGTAAGCGATCCATTTTTAAGATCATAATTTCTATTTTTAGGTTAAGTCAAATCAATGGAAGTTGGTTTACATTCACGATGAACGTAGGAGCAAGGATGTGTGCTAGAAAGTTTTAGAATGGATAAAACAGGTTGTATATTTTCTGGTAGGTGCAATATGCATGCCCCGTAAGTGTAGGGGCTGAGGATCGCAGCTTAAGAGGGTTCTTTACTTGTAACAGCCTATTGAGAGATGGATTGTACAGGAGCCCAGCAGGCCGGGGTAGAGATGTAAAAGCCAAAACCTCCAGTTGAAAATTTATTTCGGAATTGTAAGACCATCCTGTAATATTTGCTTTAAATATCAACCCAAACCATGGCAACCAATTCGATCGCCCAAAAACTCCGCATCCGGGAGAACATGAACTTGCTGGCCTTTCATGCGCCGGATCATTTTATGGAACATTTGGCTCCCCTGCCTGCCGGTGTTCAGGTGACCCAAAAGGGGGAAGATTATCAGCAAATTCATTGGTTCGTAAAAAACAGGGCCGGGATGGAAGCAGAGATGGAAAAGATCATCGGCCTGCTGAAAGGGGAGGTGGTTTGCTGGATCTACTATCCCAAAGGATCATCCCATATTCAAACCGATCTCACACGCGACAAGGGCTGGGAAAAGTTGTCAGCACACGATGAGTTGAAATGGATCAGCCTTGTTTCGTTTGATGATACCTGGTCTGTATTTGGGATGCGGCTCAAAACCGCTGCAGATACAAACAAGGAAGCGGCAGCAAAGCCAAGGGCAATCTTTGAATATATTGATGCTGCGGCCAAAACCATCCGGCTGCCGGGCGACCTGCAGGAAGCCTTGCAAGCCAACGGACCGGCCACACAGTTTTTTGACTCGCTTTCCTTTTCCAACAAAAAGGAGTACGTGGAATGGATCGTTTCAGCCAAGCGCGAAGAAACCAGAAAACAAAGAGTACAAGGAACGATCGAAAAGCTGGAGAATAAATGGAAGAATCCGCGAAACCTTTAGCTCGCTCTCTTTCCCAGCATCAGCTTGTTTACTGCATCATCAAATGAGCCTGCCCGTTCTACTTCGCCCGCATTCACAAAAAATATTTCATCGGCATTTTCAATTGTATTGAGCCGGTGTGCAATGGTAATGCGGGTGGTTTTACTGGATAGCTTTTGCAGGATGTTCTGCAACAATTGCTCGGTTACGGTATCGATATTCGCTGTTGCTTCATCCAGGATCAGTACATCGGGTTTGCGCAATACGGCCCGCATAAAAGCAATCAGCTGCTTTTGGCCAAGACTGATACCATCTCCGCTGGTTGATACCTTGGTCTGCAAACCGTTCTCAAAAATAGCCAGCAGTCCTTCCAGGTTTTCTTCCCTGATCACGCCCTCCAGCTGCTCATCTGAATAATCGCGGTATTCCCTGTTGCCGTACAGGATATTGTCTTTCACTGTACCGCTGAATAAAAAAGGCTCCTGTAATATAAACCCGATCTTCCGGGTGCGCTCTGCTGCCGGGTAGCTGCGCAGGTCTTTGCCGTCCAGAAAAACGGTACCCGTTGTTGGATCATACAAACGGGCGATCAGGGAAGCCGTGGTGGTTTTACCGCCTCCGGTTGGTCCTACCAGTGCATAGGATTTTCCCCTTTCCAGCTGGAGGTTTACCCGGTGCAAAATTTCCTTCCCGGGTTCATATCCAAAACAAACATTCCTGAATTCGATCAATGCAGGCGAATCAACCCTTTCTGTTGCAGGAATGGTTGGCTGGTCGTTGTTCAGGGAGAGTATTTGTGCGATCCGGTCCCAGCCTGCCAATGCTACCTGGAAGCTGGTCCACAGCGTAGCCAGCTGGCGCAGCGGATTGTAAAAATAAGTAGCATAGCTCAGGTAGCTTACCAGCAAGCCGATCGAAAAATCGCCCACGCTGATCAGGTAAATGCCATAGGACAAAACGATCAGCTGTGCCAGGCTTGAAAAGAGGCTGTATACCGGCAGCAAGAGGTTGTTGGCAAGACCCGCAGTGATCGCTGTAGTGTAATTGCGCCGGTTTACTTCATCAAAGCGTTTGCGGAAATAGTCGCGGCGGTTGAATACTGTTATCAGCCTGAAATTGCCCAGGCTTTCCTGCACCTCCGCACTCAGTCCGCCCACGCTTTTTAAATTGATGGCATTCTTTCTTTTCACCCAGTCTGATGTGAGCCAGGTAAAGATTCCGATGCAAACGGCAGGTACCAGGGCGGCTGCTCCCAGCTTTACATGAATGATCAACAGAAAAATGCCGGAACCTGCCATGGTAGCCAAACTGCTGATAAACTGCACCAGCGATTGGGAGAAAAATGTATTGAGCTTGTCCGTGTCGTTGTTTACCCGAGAAATCAGGTCGCCTGCTTTGTTGGCATTAAAAAATGCAACAGGCAATTCTTGCAGCTTGTCAAAGATCGCGTTGCGCAAGGTAAACAACATGCGCTGTCCTACACCGCCCGCAAGCCTCGTCTGAAAATAATTGCTGAACAAGATGACGAGGTACATGCCTAATAAAATTCCTGCAAAACGAAGTACACCGGGATAGTCTTTGTGCAGCACATAATGATCAATGGTATACCCAATGATAAAAGGTGTTAGCAGGATCAGGAAGGCATTCACAATAATAACGGCCAGCCCCAAAAGCAAATTTTTGCGCTCGCTCCTGAGCAGCGCCAGCAAACCGCGCAGGGCAGCCCAGGTAGATACTTTTTGTTTGGCCGGTGTATTGTTAAGATTGTAGCTCATAGTTGCTCATGCTTTGTTGGGATTGGTATAGCTGGATATATTCAGGACTGCGTTGCATAAGTTTTTCGTGCGTACCGCTGGCGATCATTTCACCCTCCATGAGCAGGATGATCTGTTCATAATGTTCTACGGCGGCAATCTTTTGGGTAACCGAGATCAGCGTCAGACCAGGATAATTGTTGCGGATGTTCTCTAATATTTTCCGCTCTGTATTGTTGTCGACCCGGGCTGTAAAATCATCCAGCAAAAGGATCGTCGGGTTGATTGCCAGCGCACGGGCCAGCATGATGCGTTGTTTTTGTCCGCCCGACAAACTCGAGCCGCGTTCTGATACAACCGTATCCAGTCCGTTCGGCAGCGAATGGATAAAATCAGCCAGCTCGGCGGTTTCAATGGCTTTTTGCAGGGAGGCATCTGTTACCGTGGTACTAAAGGCAATGTTCTCACGGATGCTCATGTTAAAGATGATGCTGTCCTGAAAAACAAAACCCACCTGGCTGTAAAAGGACTCCCGGTTGTAACTATCCAATGTATGTCTGTCGTACAGGATCGCGCCGGAGCTGGGTTTGGTAAGTCCTGTCAGCAAATACAGCAACTGTGTTTTTCCCGCCGCCGTGGGGCCGATCACCGCGATTTTAGAACCTGCCTCCACCTGAAACGAGATATGATCCAATACCGGTTTTTGTCCGAACTGGAGGCTCACATCGCGTACATCAACATTTCCCAGCAGGGGAGTGGTGATGGCGCCGGTTTCGGTTTTGCCTGCTGCATCCAGCACGGTGCTGATGCGGTCAAAAGAAGCCGTTGCCTGTGCAATCAGGTTGCTCATAAAACCAATTACGAGGATGGGAAATATCAGCATGGCCAGGTAGCTGCTGAAGGCGGCATATTCTCCCATGCTCATGCTGCCCAGGATCACAAAACGCCCGCCCAGCACAAGGATAGAAAGGGTAGCCATGCTTGCCGTAAAGCTGATGAGGGGTATCAATCCGGCAAAGTAGCGCAGCGTGGCCAGTCCCAGGTTTCTTGCCTTGCTGTTGGCCTCTATAAATTTGGCGGATTCCACTTCCTGCGAATGGATGACCCTGATCAGGGCCGCACCCAGAATACTTTCATTGATCACTTTGTTGAGCCAGTCAATTACGGCCCGGCTTTCCCGGAATATGACCCTTACTTTGCGCAACACAAAAAAGAAGGCCCCCCCGATAACAGGGATGATGGCAATCACGCACAAGGCCAGTTTCCATTTGATGGTAAGCAGCAGAATGCTGGCGCCGATGATGATGATGAGAGAAGAGATAATAGAAACAATTGCCTGCGAGATGAATAACTTGATAGAGTCTGCATCTGCCGTCAGGTTGGTGAGCAGCTTTGCCGGGTTGGCTGCTTCTACAAAGGACCAGTTCTGGTAAGATATTTTTTCCACCAGCCGGGTCCGCAAGTTTCTTGCAACGCGTTCCGAAGCATAGGTTTGTATGATGCTTTGCAGATAGCTGAACACAAAAATGCAGGCTATTGCAATCGAAAAGGGAAGGATGGTTTGGCGGTAAGAAAAACGTCCCTTGTTATAGGCATCGATGCTGTTGGAAATAATTTTTGGCAGCCACAAGTTGATGCCGTTGCCAAGCAGGGTAAAAAGGAGCAGCAGGAGCACCAATCCACGATAAGGTGCCAGCAGTGATAAGACCCCGGGTTTTTGTTTCATAAGCTAATTTAAGGCTGCAGGAGCCGGAATATAAAGAATGTTTGCGATATACAGCTCATTGGCGCGGCTTAAAACAATTCTCCCATATTTACAAAAAGTCCGTGCGAGCCCTGGTTTCCAAAACCATAGTCGATAGATATATTTGTTTTGGAAACTTTGTTCAGCTTGATCCGCAAACCAGCCCCGGCCCCGGGTTGCACAGCCTGGAACCGGCTCCCCTGCAGGGCGGAAAACGATTCTGCATTGGCAAATACAACGGCCCCGAACAAACCGTTCCGGGTGATCCTGAACCGGTATTCGGCTTCTGCATCTATCATCTGTGCACCCCTGAACCGGCCCTGTATATAACCCCGCCCTGTGCTCGAGTAGCTATCCCAGGAATTGCTGGGCAGGTCAAGATAAGGCGGTTTGCCCTTTACGATCAGCCAGTTGTATGACCAGAGGGCCAGCACATTCTGTGAACGCCCCGGAAATTGAAAATACTTGCGCATATCAATGATCAGGGATTGCCATTTTGTGGTATTGGCCAGGGCAGCCCAGCTGCTCCTGTATTGCAGGTTGATGTAGGAACCTTTTGAGGGATTGATGGGATTGTTTCTTTTTTCAAAAACGCTGTTGAGCGTAATACCGGATGAAATTGTGTGCGCTGCCTTGCCATAGAGAGCATAATCGCTGGGGTGCCCATTTGCAAGGCCTTTTTCGCGGATGTTCCAATGATCGTCAAATATATACCCGGCCCCTGCGAAGAGATTGCCGGCCACCGGGGTAAGCACGATCTCATAAAAGCGGAAAAAGGAATAGCTCATCGGGTCTTCGTTTTTTACAGATGAGCCGGAGCCCAGCCCGAACGTGCTTTGCGGGTATTTGTAAAAACGGAAATCTCCCACCAGGTTCAACTTGTTCTGCTTGATCCAGATATTGGATTCCAGCGGCATGGTAAACTGCTTGAGCTGTGAGTAGCCGGCGATGGCAGAGATGGTAGATATATTGGCTTCGTTGTAGTGAAAAACAGCATTGCCGGTCAGCGAACCCACCAGCTTTGATTGCAGGGTATAGCCAACTGCCGGCACCACCGTAAAGGATGGCTTTGCTGTAATCGTCTTGTTTTCTTTGGAAACCGGTTTTTTCCGCCATTCAGATAAGACGTCGATCAGGTCCTTTTCAGCTACCGAGTCCGGCTGTTTCGGGGGCGGGTTATTGTTCAGGGGTTTTTGAATGAGCAGGGTTGGTTTTCTTTCCTGGGCAGTCGCCGGAAACAGGCATGCCCGCCAGCTGCTCAGCAGCAGCCAGCACACAAACAACTTGTTTACATCCATCGGGTTTCTTTCGCCCTACAATGTATGGGTTGGCTGTTTTAATTTTTTGCCCTTAACACTTTAAAAACACAATGAGTAACCATCCTACCGGGAAAGCTTTTGCGCCGGTACGCCCTTGAATGTGATGGTCACGGGTTTAATAAGGCCATCCTGGTCAAAATACATCCTTTCTATACAGGTGACGCGGTGGTTGGCGGCCCGGTCTCCCCGGGGCCTGCGGTGATATACGATATACCAGTTGTCGCTGTTGGCTGCGTGTATAACAGAATGATGCCCGGCTCCGGTTGCTACGGTCGTATCCTGCTGCAGGATCTTACCCACCCGTTTGAACGGCCCGAACGGAGAATCACCGATGGCATAGGCAACCGAGTAATTCGGGCCCGTCCAGCCGCCTTCACTCCACATAAAATAATACTTGTTGTTGCGCATGAACATCAGCGGTCCTTCTACATAATTATCGGGGGTGATTTCCTTGAAGGTGGTGCCGTCCTCAAAAGGAATAAAGCCCGTGAAATCATCTTTTAACCGGGCGATATTACAATGCCGCCAGCCACCATAGATAATGTAATATTTGCCATCCTTGTCTTTAAACACAAACTGATCAATGGGCTGTGCGCCGTTGTGGAACTGGTCGATCAGGGGTTTGCCCAGGTAATCTTTGAACGGCCCTTCGGGTTTATCGGCCACGGCCACGCCAATACCACCGTATTGCTGGTTGTTCTGGATGTCGTTGGCGCCAAAGAACAAAAAATATTTGTTTCCTTTCTGCACGATGGCAGGCGCCCATACAGCGCGCTTAGCCCATTTTACATTGACGGTATCCAGTATCCGGTCGTGTTTCGTCCAATGTACCAGGTCGGTAGAAGAAAATGCATCAAAAAAAACCTGGTCGTTGTAGGCCGCGGAGTAGGTTGGATAGATCCAGTACTGGCGGTTGATGATCGTTGCTTCCGGATCAGCGTACCAGCCCTGAAAGATTGGGTTGCCCGATGTAAGGGTATCTTGTTTTTTCTGGGCCTGTAAGGATGCAGGTAAGAAACAAAACAAACCGGTTGCAAATGCCAGGACTGTTTTTGCGTTGTTGAAATGGTGCTTGTTCAAAGGCGTTGATGCTTTTTAGGAATGGGAGGCAAATTAAACTTTTTGGGCGTTTATGCTTGCAGGTGGTACATAAAAAAATTACGGGCCCTGCCTCCGTGCTGCGGTTGTATGTCAGATCTTATCCTCAACTTTATAGTGTACTAAATCTATCAAGCCATATGATAAAGCTTGCTTTCGGCTTTTTTCTGCTGTTGCCGGTCTATTTGCTCGCCCAGCAAAAATCCGGCACCTCCGATCCGGCGCGCCTGCAGCTCGCGCGTGAAATGGACCGTTCTATCCGGACAGAACTCATGAACAAATGGTATCCGCATTGTGTCGATAGCCAGTACGGTGGCTATATCAGCACGTATACCTACGATTTCAAACCGAGCGGGCCGCAGGACAAGTTTATCGTTACGCAGGCGCGGCATGTATGGTCAACCGCGAAGGCAGCTGAATTTTATCCACACAGCACGTATTACCTGGCTTGTTCCCGGCATGGCTTCCGGTTTCTGCGCGATGTGATGTGGGACAAGGTCCATGGTGGTTTTTACAACCTGGTCGACAGACAGGGAAGGGTAAAACAGGAGCAACGTGTTCCAAAGGACGCCTATGGCAACGCCTTTGGCCTGTATGCCTTGTCGGCTTATTACAAAGCATCCCGCGATACGGGTGCGCTGAACCTGGCAAAACAGGCATTCCGCTGGTTGGAAGCACACAGCCACGATCCCCTGCACAAGGGTTATTTTCAGCACCTGGCTGTCGATGGCACTCCGATGAAAAGAGATAAATCAACCCCTTCCACATCCGATCTGGGGTACAAAGACCAGAACTCATCCATCCACCTGCTCGAAGCCCTCACTGAGTTGTACAGCGTATGGCCCGACCTGTTGGTGCGGGAGCGCCTGCAAGAGATGCTGCTCCTGATACGCGACAGGATTGTTACACCAAAAGGCTACCTGCAATTGTTTTTTCAACCAGACTGGACGCCGGTCTCGTTCCGCGATTCTTCGCGCAATGCTGTCTTCCAGCACAAATTCCTTGATCATGTTTCTTTTGGCCATGATATTGAAACCGCGTACCTGATGCTCGAAGCTTCACATGCCCTTGGTTTAAAGAACGATACGAGGACCATGCAGATCGGCAAAAAAATGGTAGACCATGCGCTGAAGAACGGGTGGGATAAAAAACTGGGTGGCTTTTACGATGAAGGATACTACTTCAAAGGACAAGACACGATCTCCATCATCTTGAAAAGCAAGAACTGGTGGGCGCAGGCTGAAGGGCTTAACACCCTGCTGCTCATGGCCGATCATTTTCCGCAGGATCCCTTGCACTATTTCGACAAGTTCAAGCAGCAATGGAACTACATACAAACCTACCTGATCGACCATGAATACGGCGACTGGTATGAAGAAGGCCTTGACGAGGAACCGCAAAGAAAGACAGCCCTGAAAGGACATATCTGGAAGGCCACCTACCACAACTTCCGCGCCCTTTCCAATTGTGTAAGGAGATTGGAGGAAAGGGAAAAGGAATGATCCCCGCTAAAACTTATCATCATTCACTTCGATCCAGTAATTATCCGGATCCTTCAGGTACACCTGTACGATGCCATCGGGGCGTTTGGTAGGTGTGATGGAGGTGCCGTTCCAATCGCCGTATTTTACATGGAGGCTGTCGAGGTGTTTTGTAAAGGCGGCAAGTACCGGTACCGAATAAGCGAAGTGGGTGTTGATGTCATGATCAGTCAGTTGTGCTGCCCCTTGTATAATGTGCAGCTGGCTGTGTGCGCCTGTTCTGAACCATACATGCTTGCCGTCGTGAAAAGGTTCGGGAATGACTTCCAGCATCATGACCTTCTCATAAAAGTCGGCACTTTTCTTCAGGTCTTTTACATACAGCGCCAGGTGATTTGCGATGGGCCGGGCCTTTGCCTGCGAATAGCCAATGGCCGTGAACAGGACGAAGAACAATAAAATAAAGACAGGTTTTTGTTTCAAGTGATCTAAATTTTAAAAGATTACGGATTGCTCATCTTGGTATTGCTGATAAAAGCAATTTGCTTGCTGTCAGGCGACCAGGAAGGCGTGTTAATGGTCCCCTGGCCACCGTAAACATACGCAATAACTTTTGGCTTGCCGCCATCAAGTGGCATCAGGCGGATATAGACATGTTTGTAAAACGGATGATCGCCCGCAGGCACTTCGTCTTTCAGGAAAGAGATAAAGACCACCCATTTGCCATCGGGTGAAACATGCGGAAACCAGTCGTGGTATTCATCGTTGGTCAACGGCTCCTGCCCACTGCCATCCGGTTTCATGCGCCAGATGCGCATGGTGCCGGTCCGGTTGGAATTAAAATAAATCCATTTGCCATCCGGTGTAAATTCAGGTCCGTCATCCAGTCCGGTTGCAGTGGTGAGCCTGAGTTCTTTGCCGCCGGCTGCAGGCACCTGGTAAATGTCAAACTCCCCGTTGCGCTGACCGGTAAAAAGCAGGTTCTTTCCATCTATCGACCAGCTGTGCAGGTAGGAAGGACCTGCAGGTGTGATTTGTTTGGGCGTGCCGCCACCGATGGGAACCGTGTATACGATCGAGCCGCCGAGTTGCTGCACCCCGCTACTCAGTCCGAGCATTTTCCCGTCAAAAGAGATCACATGATCGTTGTTGTTGTTTTTCACTTCACCCGTATTTACCAGTTGGGGCTGGCGGCTTGCCAGGTCAAAACGGTAGATAGCTCCTTCACTGTTGTAGATCAGTCCTTTTCCGTCTGCCATCCAGTTAGGCGCCTGGAGCGATTGGGAAGAGGAGTAAACAATGCTGCGTTTGCCGCTGGCAACTTCCAGCAGTTCAAGATGACTGCCCAGGTACTCCCGGTACGGCACCAGTCCTTCGCGGGCCGGCACGGTAATGCGCACATCGCTGAAAACACCTGTTTCCAGCACATCGGCATTGTGTGATCCCACAAACAGGCCTGCATATACCTCATCACCCAGGGCTATATCAGCTACTTGTTCCGTTACAAACGGCTCACCCCATTTTGCGACCCGCATGGTAAACAGGTTTCCCTTTCTTTCCAGCTGGATCACATTGGCGTTTGTTAGCTTGGACTTTACTTCTTCCGTTGTTGCTCCATCCGTTTTTCTGAATTGAAGGGATGTAAGCCCATCCCCATGCTCCACCGCATTTACCTGTGCTGATTTCCCGTCCAAACTCTTCCGGATCATCCAGCCAACTTTTCGGTGTTGTTCAACACCATTCCAGCCAACAAATTCCGCGCGGGCATACAGGATAAAATCTCCCTTGATCTTTTTGTACAGAAAATGAAATTCATCGTGATCAAACCATACGTTGTAACCTGCACCGGAAATCACATATTGTTCATGCTGCGGAATATAGGTGGCGGACCCGGGTTTCACATGGGACCCTACATCTCCCTGGTTCTCAAAAATACCCAGATTGGATTGGGAGAAAACAGGTGCAATTGATAGCAGCAGCAGGAAGGAGAGAAGGGTCTTCTGGGACAGGAATATTTTCATATGGAGCTGTTTTTTCAAGAGAGACTGACCGGGCCGCAGGAACCCACCTTTGCCACCCGCTATGCGTTGTTCTTACCCCCTAAAAAAGAGTACACTTGTATTATCCCCTCCTGCGAGGGGCAGGGGTGGGTCTACGATGCAAAACCCGCTTAGCAATCCTCGCTGCATCTGTCACCCATGCCTACAAGCTACATCAAGTTCTTCTTGATATAGTTCACGCTTTTTGTGATGCTGTCGAAAGGGTCGCCGGGGGTTTGGTCTTGTTCTACGAAAAAGTATTTGAGGCCGGCTTTGTCAGCCTGGGTAAAAAGCTTTTTGAAATCGATGACGCCGTTGCCAACTTCCGTGAACGAGCGCTGGGGTGTTTTGTCCATGTCTTTTACATGCCACAAGGGAAAACGCCCGGGGTGCTGGTTGAACAGGGTGAACGGGTCTTTGTTGGCTTTGTTGACCCAGTAAAGATCCATTTCCATTTTGACCAGGTTCTTGTCTGTCTGGTTGAGCAGCACATCATAGGGCAGGGTGCCTCCCTGCGCGTCAAATTCAAAATCGTGGTTGTGATAGCAGAGCTGGATACCTGATTTTTTGCAGCGCTGGCCTGCTTTGTTGAGTTGTTCGGCGATCACTTTGTAATGATCTATGTTGCCGCGTTCGTGCTCGGAAAGCCAGGCACAAACCATGTACTTTACACCCACTGCTGCTGCATCATCAACGGCTTTGTCCCAGTTGTGCATCAGCGTGCCTTTTACATCCTGGCCATTTTCCTTGTCCTCACCCAGCCGGTAATGGCTGCTGGGCATGATCAATCCGTTTTGTTTGAGCACCTTGGAGAACGCGGCTGCGTTCATGCCGTAAAACAATTCGGTACCAACATAGCTGGCACCTTCCACAGATTTGTAACCCAGCTGTGCCACTTTGGCCAGCGCAACGGAAGGGTCCTTTTGCATGGCACTGCGCACGGTATAGAGTTGTAAACCGATCGGTCCCTTCGCGGCGAACAGGGAAGCGGGTTTGATCGCCAACCCGGTGGCCAGTACAGAAGCAGATTGAATGAATGAGCGTCTTGACGGCATGCTTGTAGTTTATATGGTAAATAATGCTGTGTCCTCCCTGATTTATGCGTAGCCCCATTTCTTCATGACCGCCAGGTCTTCCTGCGCACTTTGCAGCGGTGCTTTTCCCTGGTACGATTCCTGTTCGATGATATAATGCTGAGTAGCGCCCTGCTTGCGGGCAAGATCCAGGATTTGCTTTGTATTGATGATCCCTTTGCCCAGCACACAGCTTTCATAGCCTTCGCTGTTTGCGGTGGATTTGATCTCGTCTTTTACATGCAGTGATAAGAAGCGGCCTGGATATCTTTTGAGTACATCCATCGCGCGGCCACCACCTCCATACATGTTGCCAATGTCCAGCTGCTGAACCACCAGCTGGGGATCTGTCAGCTTTAAGATCAGGTCATAGATAGGCGTGTTGTTGAGCGACTTGCTGAACTCCCAATCGTGGTTGTGGTAACCAAACCGCATTCCTGCTGCTTTGCAGAGTTCTCCGCTTTTGTTGAAAGCGTCCATAAACTTGGCCAGTCCATTATAATCTTTGCGGTAAGCATCGTCGATCCACGGACTGATCACAAACTGCTGTCCCATGGTGGCTGCGTCTTCAATGGTTTGTTTCCAGGCATCGGTGAACTGACCGGTTGCTGCATCCCAATGGGCCTTGCCCATGACGGTATGTCCGCTCAGCATTTTCAATCCCAGCCCGTCCAGCAAGGTTTTAAATTCCTTGGCGGGATAGCCATAAAACTTGCGGTCGATATAGTTGGCGTGTTCTACGTAGCGGTAGCCCATGGTGGCCAGCTTTTTCAGGGTTCCTGCGGGATCTGTTTTCATATCATCCCGGATAGAGTAGAGCTGGATGCCGGTGATAGCCGCTGTTTTGCTGAAAGCCTGGGTAAGGGCCGGCGTTAACAGGGTGCCGGCAAGAACAACACTGGATTGTTGCAAAAATTTTCTTCTGGAAAGCGCATGCATAACGGAAAGCAATAAGTGGTAAATAATATGGCTGATGCAATAAAGCCAATCGCAGGGGAAAGCTACGGAGAAAAATAAAACGGCTGAAAACTTATTTAAAGCAGTCCGGCAGAGACGCATATACGATTAAGGCCTATATTTATTTTTCAAAAAGATTGCCCGGTACCAGCCATGAATAAGTATATCCTGCCTGTATTGTGCCTCATGCTCTTACTTGCCAGCGGCTGGTGCAATCGGGTGTGGGCACAGGAAGCCCTGTTAGGAGTAGATGACAACGGGTATACGCGCATCAACAGCATCGTAGTGGCAAAGCTTGACAAGGAACTATCTGCTGCCTATTCCTACACGGCCACCAACACCAGAACAGGGAAATCAGCGCAAGTACAACTTCTGGACAGCCAGCGGATCCTGTTTATTTTGCCCGATACCCTGCAGGCAAATGGCAGCAGACGGATTTTGTACTCCATTGATAAAACAACCGTGCAGGAGAAAAAGCCTGTAAGCGTGCAAACCACTGCGGATGGATTCCTAATTTCTGTTGGCAAAAAGCCTGTTTTGTTTTACCATACAGCCGTTGCGCCGCCTCCACCTGATAGCCCGGCATATTATGCAAGGAGCGGCTTTATCCATCCGGTTTATAGTCCGTCAGGCAGCATCCTGACAGATGATTTTCCTGCCGGGCATGCCCACCAGCATGGCGTGATGATGGCCTGGACGAGCACCCAATACAAGGGAACCCAACGTGATTTCTGGAACCAACAATCCCGGCTGGGCAATGTCCGGCATGCCAGGGTGCTCTCGGTTACGCAAGGCGCTGTAATGGCAACAATCAGGCTTGAATTGCAACATTATACAACGGCTCCCGACACGGTACTGACAGAAACCTGGACCATCAGGGTATATCCTTTTGCAAATCCCTTTTTGTTCGACATTGAATCTGACCAGGTCAATACCAGCAGGGACACCCTTTTTTTAAACCAATATCATTACGGCGGCATGTCGTTCCGCGGCAGTGCTGCCTGGAACCCGGATGACAAGGTCTATTTTGAGAAGCCCTGGAAGGTCATCACGGATTCAGGCTTTTCAGTCGCTGACGGAAACGCGAGGCATGCAGCGTGGGTGGCGGCGGAAGGAGACATCAATCATAAGTATAGCGGGATTGCAGTGTTTGGGTTTCCGGATAATTTCCGCTATCCGCAGGCCCTGCGCATCCATCCTACGATGCCCTACTGGTGTTATGCGCCCTCCGTAGATGGTCCGTTTTTTATACCTCCGCAGCAACACTACAGGTCAAAGTTCCGGTATTGTGTTTACGATGGTCCTCTTGACGCAGCATTCGCCCATCGCCTGCTGGATGATATACAGCATCCGCCGCTAATAGAACAGCTCAAACAGCTCAAACAATAATATATGAATATAACCCTTCTAGGCACCGGTTTTATCGGCCGGTTTTATGCGGAATCACTCCATGCGCAACGCCGCAAAGACCGGATCCAGATGATCTACGCCCGTTCTGCGGAATCGGCCACCCGCTTTGCTGCCGACTTCCAGATACCCCATACCAGCACAGATATGGAGGAAGCCATCTCACATCCCTCAACAGACGCGGTGGTGATCGCATTGCCCAATCACCTGCACCTGCCGGCCGTGCTGGCTTGTGCAAAAGCCGGCAAGCATGTGCTGTGCACCAAGCCGCTGGGCCGCTCGGGAGCGGAAGCAAAACAAATGCTGGAAGCGGTGGAAAAGGCAGGCGTGATGGGTGGCTACCTGGAAGACCTTTGTTATACCCCGAAGTTTTTAAAATCACTTTCATCTATACAGGGCGGCAGCATCGGCCGGGTGCTATGGGCCAAATCGCGCGAAACACACCCGGGTCCGCACAGCAGTTGGTTCTGGGACAAGGAACAAGCTGGTGGCGGTGCGCTCATGGACCTGGGCTGTCATTGCATTGAAATTGCCCGCAGCTTTATCGGAAAAGACATCCTGCCCGTTGAAGTGATGTGCTGGGCAGATACACAGGTGCATCCGATTGAAGCGGAAGACCATGCCATCGGGTTGGTCAAATATGCCAACGGCGCCATCGGACAGTTTGAAGTAAGCTGGGCATTCCGGGGTGGCATGGATTTGCGTGACGAGGTGATGGGTACGGAAGGAACGATCTGGCTCAACAGCTTTCTGCGCACCGGTTTTGAAATGTTCAGCACCGGCAAAGGCGGCTACGTGGCTGAAAAAGCCGAATCCAATTCAGGCTGGCTTTTTCCCGTCGGCGATGAAGTGCACGACCTCGGCTATTCAAACATGTTCTCCGATATGTTCGATGCCATCGAAGGGAACAAGCAACCCCTTGAAACTTTTTATGATGGTTACATCGTGAATGCCATCATCGATGCAGCCTATGCATCTTCCAGGAGCGGCGTCTGGGAAAAAGTGCAGATCGAAGGATGGCGCGGACAAACCGATGTGCAACCAACCTCCCATTTAACATCCTACGATGACGACAATTTCCTCATCAAGGAAGAAATATTACCGGGGGGTGAGAAGAAGATTATTCTCAAAGATAAAAAGACGGGGAGGATCAGCCAGCGGACGGAGTGATGGTGAGATTAACTATGGTTGTTTTTTCACGGCTTTGATTTTATTCATACATCAAACAACTTTTGGCTTGAACCCACCCCTGCCCCTCCCGGGCTAATCTTGTAGGGGTTTTAAGGAGAAGCGGCCTGATAACCTTTCTTCAAGTAGAAGAATCGTTCTAAGGCTTGTGCCAGTACGCGCACACCTGGAAGCGGCTGCTTTTTACTGCGTGCAAATCCTACTATCTTGCCCAATGCAAGCATTGCTTGCTCCACTGT
>JADCRZ010000003.1:0-173799 GCA_015069695.1 Williamsia sp. | reverse complement strand
AGGGGTTTTAAGGAGAAGCGGCCTGATAACCTTTCTTCAAGTAGAATAATCGTTCTAAGGCTTGTGCCAGTACGCGCACACCTGGAAGCGGCTGCTTTTTACTGCGTGCAAATCCTACTATCTTGCCCAATGCAAGCATTGCTTGCTCCACTGTGCTTATCTTCTTGCGCTCTAACTGCTGCAGTACCTTGATCTCTACTTCATCAAAACACGCTTGTGCTGCTGCCTGACCATCCTCTCTTAGCTGGTAGCTTATACTCAGCAACTGCCATGCTACTACTGAGTAAAAGGCCAGGGCATGTATGGTCGTTTGCAGATCGTCAAACTGAAGACGTTCTACCTTCAGTGCGCCTGATTTAAGCGTATAGTGAAAGCGCTCTATACGCCAACGCAGCGCATAAAAGTCCACCACCCGCTGCATATCCTGCTCACTATCGGCAACAAGGCTGGTGAGCAGATACCACTCAGCCTGCTGATGCTCATCAAACACATCCTGCCCCTTCTCATCTACGGCTGCTATCTCCCGGGCTATTATCAGCGATAAGGGCTGCGTTTTGTGCTTGTTGCCGCTCAAGTCCTTGTCTGGCAGCACATGTACCCTATCGGCCTGTAAGCTCAAGGTCAGTGTGATGGCTTTACCCTGCCGCACGATCTCTACCTGTTTGTAACCTGCTACAGGCAGATGCGCCCGCAACTCCTTGAACTTCAACACTGCACCTGATTGGATCACTTCCATATTGCGGGGTTGATGCACTCTTACGAGCAGTTCCACGTTTTGTGCCCGTTTAGCTTTGAAGAAGCAGAAAATATCAGCCTCCCGATCCTGCACCAGCACCACTTTGTTTGCCCCACCACCCAGCTGTTTGTTTACAGCTTTCAAACCCTTTGACCATTTAAGGCTTTCCTTTCCCTTGTAAGGTACGCTTGTCTGCTGGCGGCTCCAGTACTGCTGATCGATCAGCCCCAGGGGTACACCCTTTTGGTTAAGCAGTAACACATTATGCTGCAACACGCCCTTAACGGCTGGCTGCAGCGTACCGAGCCCCTGCATAGCTTTATGGGTGCTATAGTTGTAAAAGGTGGTATCCTGCACGGCTATCAGATAAGGCTCTGTGCTGGCAGCTGCCCGCTGCAGGGTAGCGTGAAGATGTCCTTCGAGCATGACTTGTTTGTTCATGCGTTTATGTGCAAAGAGGGCTGCCACTGTTTGTCGGAAAGCAGCTCCCATGCATTGAGAAAAGGAAAGTCCGCTGTGATCAACTGCCAAATGGAAGGCCTTGTCAAGGCTTTTTTTACTTGTGGCCGAAACTCCTTCATATCAAACTCGCTCATCAACTCTTTTTGATCACAAAATTCTAACTTTTACTCTTTACTTGCTCAAACCCCTACAAGATTAGCCCCTCGAGGGAGGGGCAGGGGTGGGTTATGGACATTATGTGATTGATGTCAGCATATCATGCACCTATATCATTAAGGAAAGTTCTCACCCCGTCAGTTTCCCGCTATACCCAGTTATCCTGATCGTGCTTGAGCCTCCGGGTTGTTTGCTGAGCTGGATTTGGGTGCTGATGCGTTCTTTAAGGGCTTCTACATGGGAAATAATGCCGATGGTTTTTCCGTTGGCCTGGAGGTTTTCCAGGGCTGAGATCGCGGTATCCAGGGTTTCTGCGTCGAGGGTGCCAAAGCCTTCATCGATAAACAGGGAATTGATCTGCACTTTGCGGCTGGCCAGGTCAGACAAACCAAGGGCCAGGGCCAGGCTCACCAGAAAGCTTTCACCGCCCGAGAGGGTTGACATGGGGCGTACTACATCGGCCTGGTAGCCGTCGATGATCAACAGCTCAAGATCCCGGTCGGGACTTTTTATGATCCGGTAGCGGTCGCTCAGTTTAAGCAGGTGGCGGTTGGCCAGTTCGGTCAGGCGGGCCAGGGTCAATCCCTGCGCAAAGCGGCTGAATTTTTTTCCGTTGTCGGAGCCGATCAGGTCAGAGAGGCGGTTCCACCGCTCACATTCCCTTTGCTGCAGATCGATCTGCAGCGCTAGCTTGGCATGCTGCTCCCGGTATTTTTCATTGGCACTCAGGCGTTCGGTGATCCGGCCAATGTCCTGGTCCAGACCTGAAATTTCTCCTTCCAGCTGCGTGATCTCTTCACTCACTGCTTCAAGCGTCTGTGCTGTTTTTTCTTTTTGTACTTCCAGCTGGATCTCTGTTTCTGTGTCAAACAATGAACGCTCCAGGTTGGTCTTTTCTTTTTCAAGGTGGCCCTGCAACCTGCTTATTTCATCCACTTCAGGTTGCGGTAGAAACCTTGCCTGCAGCAGTTCTATAGAGGCCATATCGTCTGCACGAAGATCGGCCAGCAGCAAGGCCATGGATCCTTCGTAATCTCTCCTTTGCTCCTTGGCTACCTTATTCCATTCCGCCTGCTGGCTTTCTATGCCTATCTTTTCTCCGATGTGTTTGCTCAGCTCCGCATTCATTTTATCAAGCGCATCCCTTTTTGTCTGCATGTCCCGCTCCAGCCGCTTTCTTTCCTGAAAGGGATCTTTCTGTCCAAACAAGTCAATGCGTTCATCCCGCAACTGTTCCAGCTTTTTTTGGCTGGTTGCTGACAGGGTGGCCAGCTGCCCTGCAAACTGGGTTTTTTCTCCAATGCTTTTATGCCCCTGTTGCACCATTGTTTCCAGCTGGCCCCCTGTGAGCTGCAAGGCATGCAGGTCTTTTTGCGTTTGGGCGAACAAAGCTGCCCGGTCCTTCAGCTGCTGCAGGATGGTCTGTCCGGCTGAAAGGTCCGGATCGATCCCGTAGCGCATAAGCAAGGCCGTTACTTTCGCGGAAATCTCCTGCAAACTTTGCGATACATTGGCAAGCTCGCGGCTGATCCGTTGAAGCGAGGCAAGCACATTTTCCAGCTTGGCGGCGGCTTGTTTTTTCTCCCCGCTGATCTGCAGTCCCTTTTCTATCAGCGAACCCTTGAATAGATCCTGTTCCCTGATTTCTTTTTCTCCCATCCTGATCTGCTGGATCGTTTTGTTCAGCTTGTTGTACTCCCCCTTTTTTCTGGCAATGACCGCATCAATAATTTCCGGGCGCTGCTGGTCGAGCGGACGGGGAAGAAGGGCATTGTTGGCTTCAAAGTCCTGGCGGGCTATTGTGAGCCCTTGGAGCTCCTGTTCTTTTTTATTGCGCAGATGTTCCAGCTGGGTTTGCAGGTGGCGCATGGCCAGGCCTTTGCTGTTGATGGCGCTTGCCAGGTCTGCAACAACTTTTTTCTGCGCGTCCCGCTTTTTTTCTGCCTCGCTGCGTTCATGGGTGTAGTTGTTTTCCACGAACGGATGATGCACGGAACCGCAGAGGGGACAAGGCTTTTCCGGTTGCAGGTGCTTGCGGTCAGCTTCATATTTCTGGATCAGGATCTGCAGTTCCAGGTTTTGCTGCAGGGCAGAGAGCAGGGTGTCTGCCGCAGTCTGTTTTTCTTTTAATTCCTCAAGCCTGGCCGTCTCGGCTGTATGTTCCTGGGCACAGGTTTTATCTTGTGCGGAAGTGCGGTCCGTGTCCTGGATAAGCTGGCTGATCTGCAGAGCCAGCCGGTGTTGTTGCTCGCAGATGCTGATCAGGGCGGGATAGGCAGCTACTTCCTGTTCCCATTCTTCGCCCGTTTTACCTGCAAGCAATTCCTGCAATGCTGTCTGGCGTTGTTGCTGCCGTTCGTGTGTGGTCTGCACCTGTTGCTGGATAGAGAGGTCCTCCTGTTCCAATCGCTCCAGTTCTTTCCCTATTCTTGCCTGCTGGCCGGTGTATGCCTGGTGTTCCCTGTTGAGCTCAGTTTCCTGTTCCAGCAGTTCTGTGCGTTTTTCCAGCCAGCCGGCGAGCCGGGGTATCCCTTCCGGGAGTTCTGCTTCCAGCTCATGCAGCTGGAGCCATTGCTTCAGTTCCCCGGTTTGCTGTCCGGTCTTTTTTAGCAAGGTCTCGTTTTCCTGGGTTTCTTTTTCTGTTTCCTCCAGGGCCAGTTGTGCTTCCTGCCAGTTTTGCCGGTCCTTGCGGCTTTGTTCTTCTGCGCCTTCAATCAGCACATCTTTTCTTTCTACCTCTGCGATCACCGGAAGGGCTTCCTGCAAGGCTGTTCTGGCTTTTTCCGCCTCGGCAGCCGCTTCATCAATCGATGCATACAGCAGATCCATTTCCCGTTGCAGGGCGGGCAGTTTCAAGCCGATCTCGGTCAGCTGCTTTTCTGTTGCGGCAAGCCGTTTGCCTTTTCCTTCTGTTTCCAACAACAGGGGCTGGTGTTTCAGCGCCTGCCGGTGAAGGGCCAGCTTGTCGAAAAGAGGAACCTGTTTTTCGTAGCTGGTCGAAAAAGCTGCCAATTGTTCCCGGAGCTGCTGTTGGCGGGTATAGAGGGAACGCAGGCGCAGCAGCCACTGGCGGGTGCCTTCCCGTTCATCCCTTTCCTGCCGGCGGAGCTTTGCCAGGTGGGTCTTTTGTGCCAGCGTGTCTTTGTAGGCAGCCAGCTCTTCTTCCTTTAGCAGCACCACGTTCTGCAGGCGGCCGCGCAGGTTTTCCAGGGTGCTGGCTTTGTTCTTTGCCTCTTTGAATACCCAGGTGGAAATCTCCGAGTAAATACCGGTATCGGTAATGCGTTCCAGCAGATCGCTGCGGTCGTTTTCGTTGGCTTTTAAAAAACGGGTGAAATCGCCCTGCGACAGCATCACGGAGCGGATAAACTGGTTGTAGTCCAGGCCGCATGCCTGGATGATTTGTCTTTGTACTTCGGGCAGGGGATGGGCAACAATCACGGCGCCGGTATGGGCATCGGCCAGCTCCATCCGCACGCCCTGCAGTTTTCCTTCTGCCCTTTTGCGCGCCCGGTAATTCGACCATTTGGCGCGGTACACCTTATCCTTTACCTCAAATTCCACTTCAGAAAAAGACTCGCCGGTATGCCGGGTCATGATCTCCGAAGGGTCTTCCTTGTCGTGGCGGTGCACCTGTCCGTACAGGGCAATGGTGATGGCATCCAATAAGGTGGTTTTGCCCGCCCCTGTGGGACCGATAATCGCGAATAAACCACTGTCAGTAAACGGCGCCTTGTCGAAACGGATCTCGTGTTCGCCTTTTAAAGAATTGAGGTTTAAAAATTTTATGCTAACGATCTTCATGTATCCTTCACACCTCCGGGGAAGATACGAATATAACAGTTCTATTCTTTTTGGCTCATGCGCTCGAGTGCTTCTTCAAATGTTTGCAGCAGGAGACTGTGATCACCCGCGGGATGTTCCCATTCGCAGCGTTTGAGGAAGACTGTTTTGGGGTCCAGGTCGGTGAGGGAGAGTCCTTCTTCTGTCTGCTCATCCAGCTGCAAGTTGGGTTTGAGCTTGATCTGCCGCACAAAAAGACGGTCAATAAAATCCCTGCCGCTGATCAGCTCGTTGAGCTCTTCGTTCAGGTTGTGGATATAACTGTCGGTTTCTACCTGCACTTCTATCCAGGCCGGAAAGCAGGCCTGGTGGTCTTCTACAACCAGCAGTTCTTGTTTCACCTGGTCGAGGCCTCCCTTGATGCGGAGCAGCTTGCGGTAAACAGGCACTTGTTTTTCTTCCAGGCTCTGCAGCTTGCCTGCTTCAAAAGCCAGGATGATCACCAGTTTCTGGTCGTTTGTTTCAGAAAAGCTCAGCGGGATGGGAGAGCCGGGATAGCGGATCCATTCTGTTTTGTTGATGAGCTGGGGACGGTGGATATGACCAAGTGCGATATAATCAAACCCGTCGGGGAACAGGTCAACGGATATTTGTCCGAGGTTGCCCACATGGATTTCTTTTTCGCTTTCCGATGTGCTGGCGCCGGCGGCAAACAGGTGACCGGTAGCCACAACAGGAACACCGGCTGCTTTATAAGGCGCGATATAAGATGTGAATTGATGATAATGATCGCTGATACCCTGGCGGATGCGAGCTTCCCGCTCGGCCACTGTTTCACCGGCGACCGAAAGACGGATGTCGCGGTCGCGCAGGAAGGGGGCTGCGCAGACCACCAGTTCGGTTTCACCTGCTGCGTTGTTGATGGGAATGATCTGCTCGCCGAAATCATCCGGTACGCCGCCAATAATATGTACGTTAAAATAACGCAGAAGTTCTTTGGGCGCGTGCAGGGTACTGACAGAATCGTGGTTGCCGCCGATGATCACCACTTCGCGGCAACAGGTGTTTTTCACCCGGCGCAAAAACCGGTAGTATTGTTCAAAGGCTGCGTTGGACGGACTGCCTGAATCAAATACATCTCCTGCAACGATCAGCACGTCAATGCATTCAGCATGGAGGAGATCCACCAGCCAGTCCAGGAATCGCTGGTGCTCCTCCGTGCGCTCGCTTTGTTCGAGCCGCTTGCCCAGGTGCCAGTCGGCAGTATGGAGGATTCTCATAACCCCCAAAGTTATTTCTTTTCCCCTGCGTCAAAAGCGTGTGAAAAATATGTGTATATTTTCTGTTGGACTCACGGCCCCTGTTCATCAGGAAACGGATTTATCAAATTGTAAAACAAAGCATATGAACACCCAGGCAGATGTGATCATTGTGGGGGCCGGACTGGCCGGATTGGTAGCTGCGGCTGAACTCGCAGATGCCGGCAAGCGGGTGCTGGTGGTAGAGCAGGAGCCTGCGCAAAGCCTGGGCGGACAAGCATTCTGGTCGTTCGGTGGATTGTTTTTAGTTGATTCTCCCGAGCAGCGGCGCATGGGCATCCGCGATAGTTATGAGCTGGCCCTGCAGGACTGGATGGGCTCGGCAGGTTTTGACAGAAAGGAAGACCACTGGCCCCGGAAATGGGCAGCAGCTTATCTCCAGTTTGCGGCGGGAGAAAAAAGAGCCTGGCTGTACAGGCAAGGCCTCCGCTTTTTTCCGGTGGTAGGATGGGCAGAACGGGGCGGCTATGGAGCGATCGGACATGGCAACAGTGTGCCCCGCTTTCATGTTACCTGGGGTACCGGCCCGGGTGTGCTGGCACCGTTTGTAGCGCGTGCAGAGGAAGCCGTGAAGCAGGGCAGGGTCAGTTTCCGGTTCCGCCACCGCGTGAGTGAGCTGGTCGTGAAAGGGGGCAGGGTAGAAGGGGTGGCAGGCGAAGTGCTGGAGGAAAGCGCTGCAGGGCGGGGAGAAAAAAGCAGCCGGGAAGCCGTGGGTGAGTTTACATTTCTTGCCGGGGCTGTGCTGATCGCTTCGGGCGGTATGGGCGGCAACCACGAGATGGTGCGACAGAACTGGCCTGCCTGGCCGGGGCAGCCGCCAAAGAACATGATCTCCGGCGTGCCTGACCATGTAGATGGCCGCATGCTTTCTATTGCAGCAGCAGCAGGCGGCAATTTTATCAATCCAGACCGGATGTGGCATTACACGGAAGGCATTCAAAACTGGAATCCTGTCTGGAGCAACCATGGCATCCGCATCCTGCCCGGTCCCTCCTCGCTTTGGTTTGATGCTGCCGGCAAGCGGCTGCCCGTGCCCTTATTCCCCGGTTTTGACACTTTAGGCACCCTCCGCCATATCCTGCAGACCGGTTATGATTATTCCTGGTTCGTCCTCACGCAGACCATCATACGAAAAGAATTTGCGCTGTCCGGCTCCGAGCAAAACCCTGACCTTACTGGCAAAAGCTGGCGGCAAACACTCAAGCGTGCGACGGGCAAAGCTGCTACGGCACCCGTAGAAGCTTTCAAGCAGCGGGGAGTTGATTTTGTGGTAAAAGACAACCTGCAGGACCTGGTCGATGGCATGAACAGGCTTACAGGAGAAGCCCGGCTCAGCTTCGCACAACTCGACCAAGAAATAAGGGCCCGCGACCGCGAGACAGACAATCCGTTCTCCAAAGACATGCAGGTCACCGCCATCCGCGGCGCGCGCAAATACCTCGGCGACCGCCTGATCCGCACTGCCCCGCTCCACAAAATCCTCGATCCCAAAGCAGGCCCTCTCATTGCCGTACGGCTGCACATCCTCACCCGCAAAACCCTGGGCGGATTGGAAACAGATCTGTCTGGCAATGTATTGAACGAAAGGGGAGAAGGGATCCCCGGCCTCTACGCAGCAGGCGAAGCAGCCGGCTTTGGCGGAGGCGGCATGCACGGCTACCGGGCGTTAGAAGGCACGTTCCTGGGCGGCTGCATTTTTTCAGGGAGAACAGCGGGGCGGTCGATAGGGAAGGAGGTGTAAAGCGCTTTGATAATGTAAAGTAAAAGCTTTTGTACTTCTTACATTGCGCTGAATCCAGCGGTGTATGATCGCGTCGTCAGTTTATTTTTCATCTTGTCATTCCGCCGGGGCGCTTCTTGCTGTTGCGCCTGCAGTATGCTTGTGCGCCCCGTACGGAATCTCTGCGGGACAGGCTGCTGAGATGATTCGCCAGGGTCTTACTAAGCAAGAACTCTCCGCTCTACAGAGATCCTGTAAGGGCGCGGCATCAGCCTGCAAGTGCAACCTTCACTGCGCCCTTACAGGATGACAAAAAGTTGAAGGAAGACGACAAAAAAGGGGCATGTGTCAAAGTAAAAAACATGACATCAAAACAAAAAACATGCTATCACAACAAAGAAGGATTACAAAGTAAAAAGATGTACACGCACAACTAAATTCCAAAGGCAACAATTCCCAGCCTCCTACTTCAACCCCATCCCCTCCAGCTTGAACAAAAACGCGTAGTTCAGCGCCACATCCCTCAAGTAATCAAAACGGCCGGAAGCGCCACCATGGCCGAATTCCATGTTGGTGTGGAGGAGCAGGACGTTGTGATCGGTTTTGGTGGCCCTTAGTTTGGCGACCCATTTGGCGGGTTCGAAATATTGGACCTGGCTGTCGTGCAAACCGGTGGTTACAAGCATGGCGGGATAATCTTTCTTCTCTACGTTTTCGTAGGGAGAATAAGTTTTCATGTACGCGTATGCATCTCCATTTTTTGGATTGCCCCATTCATCGAATTCGTTGGTGGTCAGCGGGATGCTTTCGTCGAGCATGGTGTTGATCACGTCTACGAAGGGTACCTGTGCAATCACGCCGTGCCAGAGTTGGGGTGCCATGTTCACGACTGCGCCCATCAGGAGCCCGCCGGCGCTGCCGCCCTGGGCATAGAGGTGTTCCCTGCTGGTGTACTTGTTTTTGATCAGGTGTTCGGCGCAGTCGATGAAATCAGTGAAGGTGTTCTTTTTTTTCATCATCTTGCCATCTTCATACCAGTAGCGTCCCATTTCCTGTCCGCCCCGGATGTGTGCGATGGCATAGGCAAAGCCCCGGTTCAGCAAGCTCAGGCGGGTACTGCTGAAAGCGGCGTCTGTACTGGATCCGTAAGAACCATATGCATACAGGAGCAGGGGCTGGCGGCCGTTCTTTTCAAATCCTTTTTTGTAAACCAGCGAGATGGGGATCTTCGTGCCGTCCTTTGCATCGGCATAAAGGCGTTCTGTTACATAATCAGCCACATTGTATCCGCCCACCACTTCCTGTTGCTTCATGAGCTTCTTTGTTTTGGCAACCATGTTGTAATCGTAGGTGGAAGCAGGTGTGGTAAGGGATGTGTAGTTGTAGCGCAGCACGGTTGAGTTGTATTCCGGCGTATAGCCCATGCCGGCAGCATAGGCAGCCTCCCCGAAATCAAGGTCGTGTTCGGCCGCCGTTTTTGTATTGCGGATGCGCAGCCGGGTCAATCCATTCTTGCGTTCGCTCAGGACGATAAAGTCTTTGAACTCCTGCAATCCCTGCAGCAACACATCTGTGCGGTGGGGAATGACTTCTTTCCAGTGGCTGCTTTCCGTTTGGTTAAGCGGACATTCCATCAGCCTGAAATTTTTTGCATCCCAGTTGGTGCGGATCAGGAAGCGGTCTGCCAGGGGCGTTACCGAATACAGCACTTCTTTCATGCGCGGCTGAAAGACCTTGAAACCGGCCGTCGGCGTTGAGGAGGGGATCATCCTCCATTCCGAAGAAAGTGTTGCCTGGGATGCAATAAAGATCCATTTGTTGTTCTTTGATTTTCCCAATCCGATGTAGTTGCTCTTGTCCTTTTCTTCATATACAGTTACGTCTGCAGCGGCATCCGCACCCAGCACGTGCCGGTTGATTTTTTCAGACAAGAGGGTGACCGGATTTTTGGAAGTATAGAACAGGGTCTTGTTATCACTCGCCCAAACCGGGTCGCCTTCCGTGTTGGCGATCCTGTCTTTATAAATTTCTCCGGTGACCAGGTTTTTGATATAGATGGTATACTGGCGGCGCGATACTTCATCGACGCCATAGGCAAGCAGGTGATTGTCTTCGCTTACTTCCGCACCGGACACCGCATAATACGAATGACCGGCTGCCATCTCATCTATATCCAGCATCACTTCTTCTTTGGCAGCCAGGCTACCTTTCTTGCGGCAGAACTTGTAGTACTGCTTTCCGTCTTCCGTGCGTGTATAGTAGTAATAGCCATTGTTGAAGTACGGAACGCTTTCATCCTTTTCCTTGATCCGCGCCTTCATCTCTGTAAACAGGTCAGCCTGCATTTGTTTGGTATCGGCCATCATCTGGTCGAGATAGCTGTTCTCTGCATTCAGGTAGCTGACCACGCGATCGCTATCCGGTCCCTTTTTGAAATAATCGATCATCCAGTAATAATTGTCTGCCACCGTATCACCATGAATGGTGCGGTTATAGAGTTTCTTGTCTGCCACCGGCGGCTGAACATCAGGCCACTGGGCACTTGCTTGGAGTGACATAAGGATGATTGTAGAGATAAATAAATGTTTCATAATGGCTGCACTGTTTGGGAAAGATAAACCCTATTGCGTTTGCAGCGCAAAATTCTTTGAGACAAGTTCTCCCGCAGGTAAAAAATAAAAGCCGCTGGCTGGTATGCCAACGGCTTTGAAGAAATTGTTCCTGATCTGAAATTCCGGAAGATCTTATTTATCCAATGACCTGATCCAGGTTGCGATCTTTACCGCATCAGCCTGGGGTACCTGTGGCATCGGCGGCATTTCTGTCGCAAACTCGGGCCAGTTCTGGGGTTGCGGGTTGCGGATCAGCTTGATGATCTGATCTACGGAATAATGGCGTTTGGCTACATCGGCAAAAGCAGGGCCAACCTGGCGCTTGGTAGCATTGTGACAGGCAGCGCAGGTGTTTCTGACAAGCAGGGGTTGTATCTCTGCTGCAGTAGGTACTTTTGTGCTGGTTGCAGCCGCTTTTGTTCCCGGTGTGGCAGCTGTTTTTTTAGCGCCGGCTGCTGGTGTGGTTTTACCTGCTGCCGCTTTTCCGGTAGTAATTACATTTTCTCCTGCTGGTTTGGCGGCCTTCCCTGAATTGACGGTGCTTACTTCGCTCATGGCCAGCTTGGCTCCTTCCGGTATGTTGTTCAGCGTATAATAAGCGGTCGGGTGAACGAGTGAATAAGAATTGTCGCGGTCGCGGATGCCATCCAGCCGGATGGTATGGATGTAATTCTTCCGCAGGTTGTCTACGATGATGCGGGCTTTCAATCCATCACCCGACAGCTTGATGCCTTTTACTGCGCACTGCTGTACGTTTACGGGCGGACTGCCATATACCGGATGGTATTTGTAGATAAAGCTTTCGACTGCGTAAGAAGCAATGTCTTCTGCAGATTTTTTATCAACGGGCATGGTGAACTCAATTTCAAAACCGTCCGGCATAGCCCGGATCGCCCTGGCTTCAAAAGGCGTGCGGTTGTTCCATACCAGGCGTTGCAGTCCCAGGCTTGAGTTGCCGGCAGAGCCCCAGCCCCGGTTGGTTTCACCTACAAAGAGGGAATTGTCGTCGCCCCAGGCCATGCGCAGTACGCCTGATTGAAAACCGGCGCGGAAGTCCCAGGCAGCACCCTGGTACTCACCATTTACTTTTTCCATGAACACACGCATGATCTTGCTCTGGCCCTGGTCGCCTACCAGCATTTGTCCGCCAAAGGGGCCAAATGCGCCTTCCGGGATCTTGATCGGCTCGGAAGTAGAGATACCCAGGATCGCGTATGGCAGCCAGACAGCAGGCAGGCGAAGTTCCGGGAAATCTTTTTTAGCCTCCATCAGGGTTGTGAACTTTTCGTTGACCACATTTTCCGGTTTGATATAACGGCCCTGTGCATTTCTTTTCTGGCGCGGATCTACTTTGGCATACAGCTCGGCGGTGGTCAGCTTAACCGGTGAGTTGGGCAGTCCTGACCAGCGCAGACCGGCCGGATGACCCATAAAATCACCTTTCTTTACCTGCCATACACCCCCCGATCCGATCCAGTCGCCCTGGTTATCGGTATAGAACAGCTCACCATCGATCATGCCCAGTCCGCAAGGCGAGCGCACGCCGGTAGCCCATGGTTCCATCTTGCCGTCTTCTGTAATGCGCATGATCCAACCTCTCCAGGGTACGCGGCTTTCACCCCGCCACCATTCTTCATCCCCGAAAGCCACATTGCCCGACACAAAGAAACTGCCGTCCGGTGCTATCTTCGGACCAAAGCTGTATTCGTGGTAATAGCCGGAAATCGGCCAGGAGTAAATGGTTTGGTATAGATCGGCCTTGCCGTCGCCGTCCTGGTCAACAAGCTTGGTGAGCTCACCGCGCTGGGCGCAGTAGAGGGCACCATCTTTATAGGCCAGGCCAAGCACTTCGTGCAAACCGGTTGCAAACTTTTTAAAGAAGGGCCGCGCACTGGTCGGGTTTTCGGCAATAAAGATATCACCCCGGCGGGTAGAGATGCCCAGGGAGCCATTGGGCAGCACAACCAGTCCGCCCACTTCCAGCATCACATCTTCGGGTGCCGGTATGCGCATGATCTTGAAATAATCTTCTTCCTTGGGCGATTCCTGTGCCCGGGAAGCTTGAACAACAAACAGGGAAACAACCAGCCATGTGATCCGGCTGATCAAATTCCTTTTTCTTTCAGCGATAGATTTCATACAACAGTTGATAGTCGGAGTTTAGAAAATAATTGAATAACGAAGTTTTGACTGAACAGGAACAAGCAGCTCCTGGCGGCCGGCGGACGTGCGCACTAGGGGTTTGGCACCGCCTGCGTCGTCGATGCGGATGTAATAGGATTTGTTGTTGATCAGGTACAGTCCGTTTACATTGTCGATTTTATCGCCTACAGCCAGGCGGGCATAGTAGGTCCCGGCAGGGTTCCTGAGCGTGATCTGCCGACTGAAGCCTTCACCGCCATTGAGGACCCTGATTGAATCTTCTACCTGGGCGCCTGCTTTTGTATAAAGGAAGGTAGGCAGGTCGTTCTTGTCTACCTTGTAACCTTTCTGCGTAAAATCAAGTACCGTATCGGCCGGCCACACTTCTTCGGGAGAAGAAAGCTTGGCTACAAAATAACCGGGCTTGCCAAAACGAAGCACAGCTCCCTGCGGGCGGGATGAACCATCACCCCGGTCGTACCACATGGGGGTGGCATCCAGGAAGTTGCCGCGCCATACCTGTACAATGGCTGCACGGTCCAGGTCGTAGGTGTAATGAACATTGTCGCCACTGCCTACGGAGATGCCATGCACTACGCGGCCTGATCCAGGTATGTCCATAAAGCTGCGCAGTATCGTGTTGCCACGGGCAGCTACCAGGATAGGATCTGCTGCCTGCCGGCCTCCGCCGATACTGGCATCGCCAATTACGTACTCACGGATACCCGGACCGGAAATGGCAACGCCGAGTGAACGGTCGCCCCAGTCCTGGAACTTCGTATACAGCATTTCAAAAGGAAACTCACCGGCCTGCAGGGAGGCAACAGCACCGCCGCCCCTTTGTCCCCTGCCTTGCTGTGTGAGCACTTTGTCGCCGATGCGCATGATGCCGCGTCCGCCGGGTACGTAGAGGTTAAAGGAGTAGTCGCCGGCTTCCTTGATCTGGACGGTACCGCTGTACTTGATAAAATATTCTTTTGGCAGGTTGTTGATGGAGCCTGCGGAAAAGCTGGCCTGTGTGCCTTTGGATTCCGGCGGGTATTTGTTCAAATCCAACGTGTCTGCATACCGGCCCTTGTAGACCTGGTAGCTGATGTTGGAAAATACAGGACGGGGTTTGTCGAACGGGGTGATGCGGATGTTGCGGAAAGCAACCGGACCATGATCGCCCTGGAAACGCAAGGGCCCCATGGCTGCTTCCTGTTCGCTCATCGCGCCTCTTGTAACACCGGAGAGGGATACGTCTTCGTGGATCACTACGCCGTTGAGTTCAACACGCAGGAATTTGGCATTTTCAATTTTTTTGCCACCTGCATCAAAGCGGGGGGCCTGAAAAGAAATCCGGAGCTGTTGCCAGAGTCCCGGTGCCCGGCTTACGTTCTGGCGGGGCGCATACCCTTCATATCCTTTTTCGGCTTCGGGTTTGCTTTCATCCCAACGGTGATAGATACCGCCGTTGTCGCCTGAGGTCGGATTTTTCGCCGTCCAGCTGTCCAGCAGCTGCAGTTCATAACGCCCCTGGAGATAGATGCCGGAGTTGGAGCCCTTGGCCATCATGTACTCGATTTCCAGGTCCATATCGCCGTACTGGGCGGTGGTGTACAGGTCGGCACCGCCGCTACCCGGAACAACGGCCAGTACGCCAGTGCCTTGTGTTAAAGACAGGGCACGGTCTTTTGCAGGATCTGCATAGGCGTCTGCACCAATGGCCCAGGTTTTCCCGGTGGTTTTAAAGGCAGACAGGTCGTTCAGGGAAAGTCCTGTTTGCCCGCGTCCTGGTTGGAGCGACAAAGAAAAAACGCAAGCAGCAATGGCTCCCAGCCAACGGGGAGCAGTCGTCTGTTTTACAGAAATCATGACAGGTAATAAAATAGTGAATTTTGTTTTGTAGATAAGCCGCCAAGTTAAAGAAATTCCAGAAATCTGAGCTGTGATTTCAATGGCTTCTGTGTGCGTAGGGGCAGGCGGCAAGGTTTTTTGCCTAAAACGGCTATCTTCATCTTCCCTTCTGTATGAATTACACCGGGGGAGTGGTATAAATAGAAAAAAGGGGTGTCGTTCACCCCTTCTTATAAATAAACAGCATGAGATATTTCTTTTTGGGTATTATCGGATTACTGGCAGCGTGCAACAACCCCACGCTGCAGCGCACGGAATCTACCGAGTCTACCACCATCGTCACCCATGATACCATTCCTGAGATCAGAACAGCCGTAAGTAAAAAGCCGGTCGCTTCTTACCGGGTTCCGATAGGTGACCGCAAGCTGGAACGGTACTTTGGTGTAACGGTTTATGAAACCCCGTTCACTTTCAAATACCTGCTGCAAATGCAGTATGAAGCCATCGAGGAAAGCGATACGCTGCGGATTCCCAATATCGGCACCTGGCCGGTTGTGGAGGTGCATCCCGGAAAAGACAAACTCTCCTGCATCATCGGGTTTCTGGATGATAAAAAAACCTTCAGGGAATATAAGATGCTTTCTGCCAAAGGAAACCAGCTGCGCCTGTCTGTGTTGAAGAAGTATGGGGTCGGCCGCTACAGGACCGTATATAAGTAGAACCTGCTTTCTTTTTTGCTTTGCGTCAACGCGGGCCTGCCGGGTTTGCAATGGCTCCTACCAGCTTTGACTCTGCTTCCGAGATGTCAACCATGGCATACCGTGATACGCCGTTGATCGTCATCTCATCAAGTGCGTCTACCGTGTTTTTGTAGACAGATTCCCTTTCCGGTTTAATGACCACCATCAGGTCTCTTGGATGGATCAGCCTTTTTTGATTTTCTATAATAACATCCCGCATACCGGTAAAGGAAGTGGAACGGAGCTGGGAAGCATTCACCGGGAGCATTCCCTGGTAATAATAGACCGTATTGTTTTTTGCCAGCAGGAAGGTAAGTGAGGTGGATGCAGGTAAAAGGGTAGAGTCTGTTGTGTCTTTGGACATGGTGAGTTTCATGGCTGTGGCCTGGCTCATGGTGGTCGTGAAAATAAAAAATGTGATGAGCAGAAAACCCAGGTCTACCATGGGCGTGAGATCGACACGGGTAGATAATTTTTTTCCTTTTTGAACACCGGGCCCTTTTTGGGAATGGTTGCCGGAAAGATTTATTTCTGCCATGCTATGTTTTTTTTAAAGGTGATAAGATGAGAGTGAGACGCATGCTGGATGCAGTTCCATAAAAATCATTTCATGCAGTAGAACTTCCGTCTCATGCATTCAAAGGCTGTAAATTCTTTTGCAGTAAAATAGTTTTGGCGGCATAATTCTACCAACCGTGAAAACTTTTTTGACAACTATACTACTCCATCTGTACCAACTGGCTTTTGCAACCGGACCGGTAACCGATACGCTGGGCACTGAAAATCTTATCAATACAAACAGGGTGCAGTTCACTGTGGAAGCAGCCATGAAAAGCCGCACAGCCCTGAAAGGCATCTTGGGATTCTCCAAACAATCGCAGCCTGTTGAAGCTTATTATTTTCCCGGCACCAGCAGCCTGCGTGCCCTCGTGATTGGCGGCGTGCATGGTACAGAACTATCGAGCATTGATGTGGCAACCGAACTGGTGGCACAGCTGCAACAGCAAACCGGTATTTATTATTCCGTGATCGTTATTCCTTCCCTGTTTCCCGACAATGCACAGATGGCCAGAAATATGCCGGTACAGATCGGCAGCTCCCTGAATATCGGACGCTACTCCCATTCAACAGCGCCGGATCCGAACAGGCAAATGCCTTCTTTGGGAAAACCGTTTGATGAAGAACATCCTGTTGATTACCTGAACCGGGAGATCGAGCAGGAAAACCGCCTGCTGCTCACCGTGATCCAGCAGTTCAAACCGGAGCGCATTGTAAATATTCATGCAATCAGGAACGAAGAAAACGCCGGCATCTTTGCAGACCCGCGTACTGACGCCGATGGCTATGCGCTGGAGTATGCATCAGACAGCATCCTGGCCGTTCGCATGGCCCAGTATATAGAAGCGCATGATGGCTGCGCCCCGGGCAACAAGCTGCAGCAAGCACCCACAACCCTCTATGCCTGCGACCCGGCCGTGGCGCAGCCCGGAGCCCGCCAGCCCAGGAACCTGCATGGTTCTTCCCTGGGCAACAACAGGGGTACCGGTGTATCCTTGGGAAGCTGGGCCACCACTGCTGTTGCGGATACAACAGACAGCACAAAGAACCGTCCTGCCATCCGCCTGCTTACCATGGAATTCCCCGGCTGCAAGCGGCCAACAGATTACGCCCATCCTGCCGAACAGCTCTACCGCAAAAAATTGGTGACCCTGTATGCGCAATCCATCGCAGCCGTCTTTCTTTCAGATAGCGGTGAGGGTGACCAGGAAGATTTCAGGCTGGCAGTGAAAGAACAATAGATCATCCTTTCCGTTGTGAACTCACTGTCTTGATAGAATCCAGTATTCTTTGCTCCACGCTTTCTTTGCTGCCTTTGTTGGGATCTGTTACGCCCGCTTTTTCCCTGATCTTTCTGAGTGATCTTACCAGGCCGATGGAATCTACAAGCCTTTGTTCCCGGCTGGTCAGGGTGCCGGTCGCGGTAACAGGAGGAGGATCAGCAGGCCTTGTCTCAGGCCCGGGTTCTTCCTGCGCTTCGCCTGCCGGCTGCTGGGGATAGGTGAGATGCCGCAGCACGCGCAGCGTGGACTGCAGGGTGTCTTTGTTTATTACCACATCAACAGTATCTACAATGATCTCTGCCCTGTTTACTTCCTGCTGGTGAGACTGGTCAAGGTCTTTGGGATAATCAACTGCCAGCTTGTTGTCTGCCTGCGATTGAATGCTGACTTTTATTTTGTTGATGAAGACGCTGATGGTGCCCGAGTCTGTTGGGAAATTCCTGCCATTGATAACAACCGGACTGAACATATCCACCCGCGGAGTGACGCTTGTTACAACAGGCTCTTCGGAAGCCCGGTTAGGCCACCATTTGATCAGCAGCAATACGGCCAGTGCCAGCAGCACGGCCAGTCCGATGCTGATGCTCTTTATGTATTTTTTGATGATGGCGTTATAACCTTCATACCGGGGCGGTGGAGGCGGCGGGAGTGGAGTAACCGATTCTTTGTCCTTAACCAGTTCTTCGATCGGCTTTTCCATTACCACTGGATCTAACTCGAGAAGTGAGGCTTGATCCGGTTGAGAAATGGAAACAGGTTGTGTTTTGGGCATGGGTTTGGAGATAGGGGGAGGACCGGGCGGATTAGGCAATTTGTTCTGCACAGCCGCTACGACCTGCACATCCACAGGCCCGCTTTCGACTTGCTTGCCTTCGGCAGAAACAACCAGCTTGTAAACAATTGTTCTGGCTTTGCCATCAAAAAAGACCGTCTTTGTAATCCCTTTTTCCAGGGGCGAAAACCGCTCTTCAAATACGCCGTTCTTGTACAGCTCGATGGAAGTTGCGTTCCTGACCTTCCACTTCAAATCAAATGATCCTCCTTTTTCTACCATGGCAGGATGGGCGCTGAACTCTTCAATAACAGGAAGTGTTGAGCGTGAAGGGGCTGCAATAACCGGTTGTAAAGGAATGATCTTCTCAATGATCAGTCTTTTTAGCTCTGCGGCTTGCGTTGCATAGGACGGATTATTCCTCTCCTGGTAAATCTGGGTGAACACGGCGCTGAAAGCAGGGTCGATCCGGTCTAGCTCTGCCGGAAGCGCATGAAAGGTCTCTGCCTGCCTGTATTCATTGCTGACCGGATCGTATGAAAGCTTCAGGCGCAGGATCAGGAACACCACCTGCAGGTAATTAAGCGAGAGCCCGGGCAGGTCAGCTACTTTCAGGTTTTCATAGTGCAGGATTTTTTTGTAGTAATCAAACACCAGGGCCCAGTATTCCTTGCTTACATCCATGTCGTCATGCGGAAGCCGGTTAGCGGGTTGGGCACTGTCCAGATCCATGAGCACATACTTTCCGTTGCTCTGGGCAAAAATGTTTTTTTCTACAAAGTCAGAGAACCAGTATCCGTATTTCTGCAGCGAGTCAAGCGCCAGAAATAAATCGCTGGTCAGTTTTGTCAGGTCAACCGGCCCGCCATTGGCGACCAGCTGTTCAAGTGTGCTGCCTTCCAGGTATTCGTAAACAACATAGTATACTCTTCTGTGGTTTTCTTCTACACTGGCAATATCATACACCCTGGCCAGGGTTGGTTCAAATTTATGTTCCAGCTTCACAAGCAGCTCCCAGCCTGAAATAGAAGCCGGGTTCTTTTTCTCAAACCGCTTGATAAAGCAAGCATACTCACCTTCAAAAGGCGGATCAGCTTTGATGGTCACCGGAAACTTGAAGTAATCGCCCGACTGGGTTTTCCATCCTGCAGGAAAATCTGAATTGTACGTACACTCTTTTTCCTTGATTAAGATATTCATGTTTGCATGATTAAAAGTCAGTGCCTGATGGTAATAAAACAAATTGCTTTGTCATCGGCCGTTCCCTGTATCTGGTAAATAATGTCTTTTCTGATTTCTTCCCAGTTTGCGGCATACCGTTGCTGCAGCAGTTGTTCTGTTGCCGGCCCGATGCCATCGGAGTAGGCGATCGCTGTATGGATGTTTTCTTTTTGGATGATTTCATAGTTTGGATTGTTGAATTGAATGTCAAATTCTTTTTCCTTGTTCAGAACAAGCCGGAAGAAAAGGCGGTCGTTGCTTTGCTCGTTCTTCCGGGCGAGGGTGGTTTCTTCAAATACCATTTTGTTTTCAGCCGGCCGGCTGAACAGCAGCATCTTTGAATCGCCTGATCTGTACGCCGTCAGTTTGCCGTTTACAGTAAGATGACTGGCAAGCAGGGTGGTAGAACATTCCGGAAAGCTCTTGCCTTCAATGGTTTTCCTGATGCGGGCCTGCTCGGCAGCAGGCAGCTTGTTGATCGTGCCGACCCAGTCTTGCTTTACCTGTTGAATTGATCGGGTCATTACCGCATCAAATGCGCCATAACTACCAGGCTTAAACGCCAACCGCAGCTGGTTGGCTACAGATTGGGCAAGCAGGCGGCTGGAGAAGTATTCCTGCCCGTTGTCCGGATTGCGCAGGCAATGAAGATCGGAGGTGCCGTCGAGCAGGTAGATAAGCAGGTCCTTGTCGTCTGCCACAAACCCGCATACATCTTCTCCCAAATCCTTGTCTGCACCAGGCTCACTCACATATTTCTTACGCGGACCGGCCGTGGTCATGATTTCGGCAAAGAAATGTTTTTTGGAAGGCATCATAGGCGGCATGCTGACATGCAGTCCGGGTGATGCAGCTGCTTCTTCTTTGGGGGCGGGCTGGTAAGGCGCAAATTGTTCCGGTGTATTTTCCTGTTGCTTACCGGAAAGCGGCTGTTCCGGTTTTGCTTGTCCGGGTGGAAGCATATTGTCGGGACCGGGGGTGGCAGCAAGACCACCGGTTGCTTTTGCCTGGTTAAGCAGCGACCTGCTTTTAAAGTAGCTTCCAATGCCTACCAGCAGGCACAAACCGGCGATCATGTACAACAGGACAGTGCTGTTTTTTGATGGAGCCCTTCCGGTTTCGGGTTGCGGCTGAACCGGTACAGTTGCTACGCGGTCGGCCGGTTTGTTCCCGGGTTCGTTGAATTTGATCAGCAGTCCGTCGTTGTTGGCCAGCAGTTCGGCATCTACAATATGGCTGCTGTCTCTTATCCTGTTGAGATAAGAAGAGGGATCAAGGGCCCGGTCGAACACCACGGTGCCTTCCAGGGGAATGCTGGAGCCGCTCTTTCTGTCTATGATCATGAGCCTGACCGAGTAAGCCGGCTTTTCCTTTGCATTGTTCGTGGGCGGATCTTTGATGACCGCGTCAAGCAAATTGATCTGGTATGAATTTTCCCGGCTGATCACCCGGTTGATAATCAGGTTCAGGGCCTGGAGGGTTTCCCTGGCAGGTTTGTTTTTGTATTTCTGTCTGAACTCTTTTGCCGTCAGCTTGATCAGGTCTTTTTTAAACTGCTCGATGGTTTCACAACAGGTATCGTGTACCGGCTTTGCCCCTTTTTTCACCACCGCCGGTTTGTTAGCGGTTTTTGCACGGCTGCTGTCCTGTGCGCCGGCCCGCATAGAAAGGAGGCAGCAGACAAAACATATGGTTAGCTTATACATTCCCATCAGTTTTTTGTTTTACATGGGTCGCTTGTTTGTTTACAGGGCGGCAGCGTATCTGGTGTGCTTTACAGGGCCGGCAGCTTATTGCATTCCTGCTTTCTTACTGACTTAACTGCAGCTCCAGGCATTTCGGACAAAAACCGGAAGCGCCGGAAGCCATTCTGAACAAGCTTTTCAGCGTGCTCATCTGATTAGGGGTGTCGAACAAAAAGAATTGCGGTACATCATGCCGCGGGCACCTGCTCAGCAGTCCTTTTAATTCCTTGCAGCCCTCATCGGTTTCCTGCCCGAAAAAAGCCCCGATAACGATGTCATGGTTCAGCTCCGCAAGCGGATGCTCCCTGAACGGGTTGGGATAAAGCGTCCGGTCGCCCTGGTTGCTGTACTGCATGCCATCCGTATAGATCAATACCCGGATATTCGGAATAGAAACAGACTCTACGGAATCGTGCCGCAGGATGCGCTGTTTCATGGGCGTATAGCTTTTTACCGGCAAGCCAGGCAGCTGTTTTTTCAGGAATTTGTCCACGAAATCATACGCATGCTGCAGGGCTTTGTTGATATCGGTGCCTTGCTGCATTTTGAAAAGCTCTTCGTAGATGTAGTTGGCAAATTTGCGCACGTCCTTGTCGTAACGGTTGAGCAGGTTCGAGATGGTATCTACAAACATCAGTTCTACCCGGTCATCAAATTTAAAGACCGCTACAAATGCATGCGGATTGTTCTGCATCCGTTCCAGGTCAAATATGCCGCTGGCTGCATTGGTGGCTACCAGCCGCATCCGGGTAAGCGGACTGCCCTTGAAGGCAGGGTCGGTCATAGAAGCCGAAGCATCCATCAGGATCACGCAGAGGCCTACTTCAGGAGGTGGCGGCGGGGGCGGAGTCTTTGCCGTACCAGGCGTATCTGCAGGTTTTGTGTCCATGCTTGAAGCAGGAACATGGTCTTCTACCTGCACAAGCGTTTTTATCAAAAAGCCATGATAGGGCGGATCGATCGGGCAGAAATGATCTTCCGTGTCTTCGTCAAAAACATGGGAACTGTCTTCCGTGCAAACCCATTTAAAAGCTTCGGGCATAATGTAAATACTTTACGTTCTTCGTATGATTTATCTGTTTATCGTTGGTACAGCAACCTGGTTCTGCAATTTCTTCGATCCGTTCCTGCAAAAGCACGCGGGCATTTTCACCGCGCCTCTAGTTCATTTCCTATTTACCATTCTACGTGCAGCATCTTTTTCATCCAGGGCAATTTGATCATGGTATATCCCCAGGGGATGGTGCCCAGCAGCATATCATGACCCAGTCTTTCTACCTGTATAGTCCATTTCCCCTCATCCTGGAACAGGATGCCTTTGCGCTGCAGGAACGAAGTCCGGAAGCCCTGTACAGACGTATTCTTCAATGCCTTCCAATTGTCTATAACCGATTCTATCAGTGAGCCCGCTTCCCTTTTTTCCCGTTTGGTGAGCCGGATGTTTAACCCGGTGCGCTGCTGCGGGTCCTGGCCGCAAAGCAGCTTGTTGAGCTGGAGCACCCATTCCGGAGCCCCGGGCTTGCCCGTAGCGATGTACTGCAACACATAGATTGCCCTTGTAAGCAGCACTTTGTTTTTAAATGTCCTGTTCTCAATATAACCCAGCTGCCCGAAAAAGCCGGTCAGGTAAGGTGCAACCAGGCAAAGGCCTGCATTAGCAATATAAATTTTTTTTTGGTTGTTGCGGCTATCCGGTTCCGTGCCGCTTGTTTCCGGACGGGTTTCAAACGCGGTAAAAAGGGGCTCCGGAGCGGACTCCAGTTGGTCCAGTTGATCTTCCGGCAGCCCGGCTGTAAAAAGCATCAGGCGGACAGCATCCGCAGGTGCGTGCAGCAGGATCTTTTTTACCAGCGCTTTTTCACTCTTGCTGCTGATCTCCCGCTTTGCAAACACATCCTGCAGAATAATGATCTCTTTGTGAGACAGCCGCTGCAATGATGCCGTGAAGACCAGTTGAGCCGCGCTGATTTTTTCAAAGATGATGCGCAGCTTTTTTTCCTCGTTCAGCGGCAAGCCCTTTTTATTTGTTTCGTACCAGCTTGCCTGTTCGGCTGCTGCAGGAATTGATAAGGTCGCAAAAAAACGGAGCAGGTTATACTTAAGCAGGTAAGGATGCTCAAGCAGGGTATTTACGCGTTTTCTGTGCAGGTTGCCTTCCCTTGCATGATCGGCAAAGTTTTTCCGCAGTTGCTTTAGCTCACCGGGCGGCAAGCCCTGCAAAAAGCGGATCAGGGCCGGATGTTCACTGTTCATGCCCTTCATCAGATAGGCGATCTGTTTGCTCCGCTTTGTCTCTTCTGCCCGGGCTGCTCCAGCAGGAAGGATAGCAGATTCAATGTCTCCATTTGTGATGGGCTGCTTTGAAGCATGATCTTCTGCATACCCCTGTGCAGGAAAGAGAGAAGCCATCCCTGCTTTTGCTTCCACTCCAAATGCAGCAGGCTTTACTTCTGCCCTGTAGATTTTATCGGAAAAATGGATAGTAGGAGATAGGTTGATTGTTCGGGCGTTATCATTGGTAAGATAAACGATCTCATTTCCGGATGAAGGCAAAGCCGCAGGCTGCCTGTCCTGTTGCGCATCTCCTGCATCACCGCCTGCCGGGTGGTTGTACAGCTGACTGGAATTTGGTGAAAGAATCGGTGAAATTATACCATCAATTTGATCTCCGGCAGGAGCCAGACTGCCTTCATTTGTTTTTGAACCATCATGGACTTTCCGGCTGTCTGTTTCAGCGAAATTCTGCTGCGAAAAAGATCGATCTTCTTTCGGTACATTGCCAGCACGTTCTTCCATAAGATCTGAAGCAGACTGGCTGAATGGGAGGAGAGAAGGAGCCTGGTTTGCAGCAAGCAGCTCTTCCCTGGCAAGCTGTATACTGTCCAGGAACTCACTGGATGATTTGTCCGGATGAGTATTGCTCTGATCGATACGGTTCACGTAGGTTGATACGGGACCGGATGCCGGTTGTTGGTTGTTTGTGGATGTATCGGCGGTATCAGTAGGCCGGGATAGCTCGTCCTGAACAAAACGGAAATCCCCTTTCTGGTCTTCTCCTGCTACACCGCTACTTGCTACATACCTGTACAAGAATTGAATCTGCGGAAGAGAAAACTGATCCAGCCATGCTGCCAGCTTTTTTCCTGCAGGCCGGTTTATCCTGCCTCCTTCCTGCAAGAAGTGTTCTATCATGCTTGCTTCCCCATCCGTCAATATACCCAGCTCCACCAGGCTTTTTAGCCTGTTCCCGGCATCGCTGCGGGTGAGCAGCCTGCGCATCAGCAAGCGCTTTTTTTTGTCAGACAGGCCGTTTCGTACAAGCATGGCCGGTAGCGAGGTGCCTTCGCTGGCTGCCAGCAGGTGCAGGAGCGCTGTCCCGTTGCCGGAAGCTTGAAATTCTCTTAGCAATGATGCGGTAAACGCATCCGGTGGAATAGACCCCAGCGTGTACAAGAGCTGCTTTGTGGAAGGTTTGAATTTGGTTGCTATACGCGATAGTACATCCGGGTTCTCCCGGTGCGCTTCCAGAAATGACCTGACCATGGCTGGATAACGGGAAATCGTTTCCAGCACCAGTTGATCAGGGGAAGAAAAGTGCGCTTTGTCGACCCACCAGGGCGTATCTCCATGAAGTAAGATAGATTGCAGGATCTCCCAGTCTTTATTCACGAACCTGCTTCCCTGTGAAGGGTCCGCTCTCACCCGGTTGTTCTGCTGGTATACATGCACAATCTTTTCCTGCAACAAGGTCCGGAACTTATCAAGCATCTCCGGTTCTCCGAAATCAGGCTCTGCTATATCACCCAGGTCAATTTCAATTTTGTCTATGACCAGGTTGCCGGATGTTTCCGCCTGCTTTGTTAAGACCTCATTGATCAGCCGGTTGATCAGTACAGCGGTATGATGCATCAATTCATGCCGTATGTTTTTGGCTACAGCCTCACTGCTGCAGGTAAAATCAAAAACTTGTTTGTTGATGGCATGCTGCATGATAAGCGCCTTATTTCCTTGATTTGTTGAACACGTCTATAAAATTGTTGACGATCTCCGTATTGGGCAGCTCGCTGGTAGCCGTTTCTTCTATCCACACTTTATAGGCTTGTTCAAATTCCAGCATCTGTCCATGATCCAGCCAGTAAACCTGGGAGAAAATGTGGGAAGGTGTTTCCAGGTAAATTGATTTTTCAAACAAGTGCTTGAAAGTCGGGTTCTGGAATTTCTTGGGCCAGGAAGGTATAAAGATGGACACGCGCAGCGAATACGGATCGGCATAGTAGCTGATACCGTCGAAGTTCTCTGTTTCTTCTGTTTGCCTGCCTGCTTCAAAAGAGAAAAAGCGGATCAGGGCAGCGATCTCGTTTTCCAGGTCCTCCGGCAAGCGAAACCTCCGCTTGCCCGTAGCCAGTATCCTTCCTCCATTGTTGATGGTATAGATTGAGTACCCGTCTGCATTCCTGCTGATGGCATAGTTGGAATGATCGGATGCAAATTGTTTGATCTGGTTGATCCTTCTGGTAAGATGCTTGTAAAAAAGGAAATCTTCTTCAACCACCAGCGTTTCCTCTTCATCCTTATCCAGCAAACCCAGGTGCCAGACCAGCTTTTCTCTTTTCGCCTGTTCCTTGTAGTTGGTTATCTTGAATCTGTAAGCGGGTTTTTGAAATTGTTTTTTGTGGTTGTCGGCCATTATATCTGCTACATCCTCTGCCGGCAGCAGGTTGACGGTGTCTGCATCCAGCACACCCGTTTTCTTGGCTGTCTTACCCCGGGCAGCAATTTTAGGCCGGAGCAGGATATGCTCCACAAGATGAAAGTTTTCGTTGCCGGAGAAAAGCTCCAGGGTTGCCAGCGTCTTTTCAAAACCGGCTGCCGCTTCTTCTGCTGTTTTAAAATTGGGACCACTGGCAATCGCTTCTTCATCACCTTCCTGTGAAGCCCTTTTCAGCAGATAAGTCCATTTGTCCTTCCGGCCTTCTACTTCATACAAGGCCCGGTTGGTGCCGTTTTCGAGGATGTAATTCAGCGTGTCAACAGCTTCTCCTTCAAATTCAAAACCAACGCTCCGCAGCAGCACAGTATCCAGGTGCGCCGGATCTTTCAAAACAGTTAAATACTGCACCACGGAATTATCCACTGTGACATTTTCTGTAAAGATGGCTTCCGGCGCAATTGTTTTTCTGCTGTAATCAGGCAGTCCGAGCAGCCGGCAGATCCTTTTCTTCAGTCCTTCTACATTGGTGGTATCCCATGTTTTTTCGCCGTCGTTGTAGTCGGCGCCGCGGCCCCGGTAATTGCTGATCTCTACATAGTCAGACAAGAAAGCGATCTTGTTGCTGATCAGCTTCGGGCCAGCCTCCTTTCCTTCCAGTGTTTGCAGGTAATAAGAATATTTATCCATCGACTCGGAGAACCGGGCGAGCAGGTGGTCGAGAAAACCATCCCTGCGTTGGATATATTCTTCCCCGGTTTCATTCCCTTTTGAAACAGCATGCAAATATTTGCTGTGGTCAATAAACAGGGCAGAAAGATCGTTGATGCCTTGCAAGGGCTGGGAGAAATAGGTGTTTTTGACCGAGCTGTTAAAGGATAGCAGCTCTCTTACATGCGCAAGCTGGGCCAGGTAATCAGAAAGAATCTGCTCAAATACCATCAGGAAACCCCGGAGCTGAAGGGTTTGCTTTTCACGTTTGCCAAGTCTTTGCAGCTGCGCCCTTTTATAATCTTCTTTTAAACGGGTCTTTGCTTCTTCATCCAGGTCACCGAGTGACTGATCATACATCCGGCTCACAAAATCCTGCAGCGCTGTTGTGTGGACAGACAGTTCTTTACCACTGTCCTTCTTACTCTGCAGCTCCCAAACGGACTTGTTGATCAGCTCATCATTCAGCGGACCGTCCAGGTAGGTTTCGGTCATTCCATAAGCAGAAGGCAGGGTGCTTTGCAGGGGATAGTAATCTGCTGCTTCCATAAATTCACCGGCCGGTACAGGGAAATCCTTGACCGCTGAGCCCTTGATCTTTGACCGCACGTCAGCCGACTGAAGAAAAGAAAAAATAGCTTTCACCCTCCCCTTGTCCGGACTTCTCTGGGCCGGGTTGCTGGCCCGGTGCCGGTCGCCGCTTCTGACAAAAAGGACCACCGAATTGTCGAGATCAAGCCGGGGCGCTTTTTGTTTGTCTTTCAAATCAATGATCCATTGGGAGAAATCTGCTCCGGGCATGCGCGATTCAGCAGGTATGGCCAATTTTTTGACGGCAATCACGCCTTCTATCCCGGAGATCAGCTGCATGATGTCAGACAAGTGAATGTCCTTGTACTGTTCGGAGTTTTCCAGCTCCCGGTCGTCAATAAAACCGTGCTGGAGGGCAGGACCTTCAAAGATCTCTTCTGCAGAGTATCCTTTTTCCACCATCTGATCCAGTGAATAAAACAGGATAGGCGGTGAGAAAAAATCGTGGATCACTTTGTAGATGCGGGCATTGATCTTTTCGATGTCGGTTCCTTCGCTTACCTGTATCTCTGCTTCTATCCTGAAATACTCGTATTCCACGGAGGTAACGCTGAGAAAATCTTCGCAGAGATTGCGGTAGCGGCTCAGTTTTTTCCGGATATTCCTGGCTATCGTTTCTTCCTGCTTCAGGTCCAGCACCGCGTCTTCATATTCTGCCACTACTTTGTACAGGCCGCGCAGGTGCAGCACTTCATCTCCTTTTGCCGCATCGTAGGTGAGGGCCCAGGCTGGTTCGGCTTCCCTGCTTTGGGAGAGGTAGAGGGGTATCTCATACTCATCGCTGGGCTCGATCCAGGCATTGCGCACGCCCGGCGTGTCAATGATCAGTTTGCGGTAATCGTTGAGAGTTACCGGATTGCAGGGGAGGAGCTGGCGGGCAGTGAAGAAGATCTGCTCCCAGCTGTCGCCCCTTCCTTTTTCAGGAGCCAGCAGGTCTTTTATCTCAAACTGGGTTCTGTAACCAAGATCGGTTAAGGTATAGCAGACTGCTTCCAGGAGAGTAATGCCGGGGTCATGGGTGTTATAATCGGTCCATACTTTTCCCGACAGCTGTTCTATCAGCCGGATGCCTTCCTTTCTCAGAAATTCGTAGTCTTCCGCATGGGAAAGCTGGAGGTCTTTTTTTATGGTCAACCCTTTTGCCATAGCAGGGATCTAGTTTATAAGGCAGCAGGCTGCTTAGCAGCTAACTGCATGGGGTCAGTTTATTCTACCAGTTCAATATCGTGTTTCGGTGCAGAAACCAGGATCGAGTGATCGGAGGTGATCTGTGTTTCTACCAGCGATGTCAGCTCGTCTTCTTCCGTGCAAAAATCTTTTTCTCCCAACTCGTTTTCCGTATACTGCTCCATCATTACATCGGTCACATATTCCACGTATGATCTTTTGTCGATAAAATTGATGATAGAGGAAGAGTAAATCTTTGTAGAGAACGATAGCTCTGCCGAGTCGCCGGAAGCCCAGGGCGTCAAGAAATCGATCAAATCATTGTTCAGCTGTTGCAGGTAATAGCCCTTGTCCACGCCGCTGTGCAGCTTTACCCTGCAGTGGATCAGCACATGATCCAGCTGGGGGTTAACAGCATGAATGCGGGTGAACGGAGAGGTTTTTTTCTGCAGGAAATTTTCGATCCGCATGAGGTCGATATAACTTGTTTTGGGTATCAGCAAATTGCTGCCCTCATAGCTTTTGTTTGTCAGGTTGGCGATCGGAACGATGGTAACATGCCCGGTCGCAAAATGGCCGTTGTAATAATTGTTGAGGCATTTTACTTTAAAGACCGATGGAAAGTTTTCCAGTACCAGCCGTTCATAATCCCAGGTGCTGACAGCCCTGTTCTTATGCCGCAGGCGCTCGCTTACCCGGGTATAATATTCTTCTCCTGCTTCCTTCACGATGCCACCGGAGGAGGGGACCGGCTGGCTCACCCCTTTTATCTGTGGCAAGGTTTCTGTAAAACCCTTGATGCGCTTGGCTTCCAGCGGCAGGGCCAGGTGGGCCGGATCGTTCTGCTGGTCTTTAAAAGTGGTTGCAACGGCTTGCGTATACATGCCGGCCAGCTTTGGAAAAGCATCTGTATCACCGTTCACGCCTGCACAAAGCCAGAACAGGGATTTGCTGCCAAACAAGATGCTGTCGTTGTCGGCATCTTTCGGCAGGGAAACTTCCACGATACCGGTTGTTTGAAAGCCCCAGGTCGTATCCGACACCAGGTTATCGGCCGGCAGCTTGATCCACCTGTAATTGCGCAGGTACCACCAGTACACAACCGGCGGCTTTTTGTCGTTCCGCTTGGTGCCTTCCGCGATCTTGGCGAGGAGGGTAATGTTCTGGCCCCGCCTGATCCCATCCAGGCCGATGAACAACATGCCTTGTATGCTGCCCGGTGCATTGCCGTCTTCGAGCAGTTGACGGGGAAACACGGAGGCAGTGGCCTGGGTGGGATCATCCTCGGGCAAGGCAGGATCAAGGCCGCTGAACAGATCAATTTCAAAAACACCCATCGGGGTAATGTGAAAGAACTGGTCACTGCCGGCACTGGCCCTTTTTTCAGACAGGTAGCTCAGAGAAATCGCGTTGACGAGCGGCGTGTAGGGCGGCGGGGGAATTTCATTGGCTGATAGCATGACAGCAATTTTCCGGGCAATCATATCATTGATCACCTGGTTTGCTTCATCAAACTCTTTTTTCAGCATGCCGGCGATGGCCGGTGGATCGGGCATGCCTTTCGCCCGCAGGGCTATCACTTCATCCATCACATTGGCAATTGTTCTGTTGATGGCATTGTTGGTCTCGAACATGATCACATTCACCAGCTCCCGGTCGCTGGGCATGATAAAATCAGCCTTTACATTGATCTTGTCTTTTACGGCATCCACTACCTGCTCGGCATTTTGCTTGTCTTCATCGTAGTGGATATTCCGATCGATGATCTTGACCCTTTTCAGGAACCTGAGGACGCGTTCTATCAGGTTCTGGTCATTGACAAGCCGGCGGTCTTCTTCCCCCTCAGGACTCCCTGGTGCCGGTGGAGTAGTTTTTTTGGCAACCAGGTTGCTGCCGTTGAATTGCTTGATCATCTCGCTCAGTCCGTTCACGATCATGGTCTTTGCCTGGATGTCATCCGGCACGCGCTCCAGTATATCGTAGAGGCGCACCCGCATAGAGCCGTTGCGCTGGTCCATATCATCGGGCAGCTTGATAGAAATAACGGAATCGTCCAGCTGCTTTTTTACGATCTTGTAATAATCGACCGAAGATGATTTGGAAGCCGCTTTTTCCATGACGGCCGATGTGATCAGCTGGGGGTAAATGCTGTGTCCGAAATCGGGATACTTCAGCTTGAGCTTCAGGGTGCCGTCTTTCTTGGCATTGTCGAAAGTAGAAACCTTGTTCTCGCCCTGGGCAGGGCCTTCTTCCGGTTTCAATTTTGCGAAGTCGATGTTGATGGCCTTGTACCGCGGGTCATCCGAATCTTTGCTGATGATAGAAATCTCATTCAGCTTCTGCCAGTGTTTGCCTTGCAGGATGCTCAGCGATGTCTTAAACTGGTTGGAGTCGTAGGGCGGCAGGTATTTGGCATAGTAAAAACCAAAATCGTTGGGCAGCACCCACTCCAGGTTTACCTGCAGGCGCTGGATCTTTTTGTAATAAAGATCCTTGCAGCCGATATAAAACTGCGAACCTACTTTGGGCACAGCGGTAAAAGGATAGAAGGGCTTTTTGCTGTCGAGCAGGGCTTCGCCGTTTTCCAGCTGCAGGTCCTTGATGCCGTCAAAGCTGGCCCCTGCCTGGAAGCTGCCTACCTGTACGCGGATGGTAACGCCATTGATCTTCAGCTGCTGCAAAAGGTTTAGCTGTGCAATCCGCCCTTTCCATTCTACCCAGGCCTCGTCTCCCTCTGTTGGTTTTGTAAAGGGGTATTTCAGGATGCATTGCAAAACCGGGAAGGCGGTATTGAAATTGCCGTCATGCAACTTGCTGTCAAAAGCAATCACGGCCGATTCCTGGGCAATGGAGATGGTAAAGCTTAATTCAACCGTTTGGCTGCCCACCTTTTTCAGGGATTGAATGGTGATGCCGCTTTTGGGATCATCGCTGTTCAGCCAGCCTTTTTCACCGGTAAGAAGCAGCTTGAGATCGCCGGTATCAAACTGGTCGGTGGTTATTCCATCCGCGGTTTGAAAGCTGATGATTACATGCCGTTCTCCTTTCTCCAGGTAAAACTGGGTAGAGGCAATGCCAAAGCCCACTTCAGCGATCGAGTACAGGTTGGGGGCTCCGAAAATAGGGTAAGCTTCTTCTGTTGCGGTTGCCAGTGCTCCTGTTGCCTGGCCGGTTTGTGCAACCGGTTCTTTGTAATAGTTCAGGACCTGGTTTTGCTGGTCGCGGGCAACAAAGATGGTTTGCAGGGAACCTACCTGTGCCCTGTTCACTACAATCTCATCGTTTGTTTCATACACCAGCTCTTTGTTGTGTTTGTCTTTCCCCGCTGTAAGCTGGGTGCCTTTCCCGATCTTGTAGGTATCGAATCCTTTTGCCAGCTCAAATACCACATAAGCCTGGTCCGGAATGGCTGCTTTGGGTTTGATGCGCAGCACATCGCCGTAGTAATACTCCAGGTGCCGGCGCGGGATTTTATTCAGTTCATCCTGTGCATAGCCATAGAGCTTTATAAAAGCCAGCAGGAATGCAATGTGTGGCGGATGATCCTGGCTCTGGTAAATGGTTTTGTCGAAATAGGCTTTGCAGTTGTTGATAATGCTGCCGGTGGCATAAAAAACAGCATCAAACACTTTGTTGAGAATGAGCGAAGCACTGACCAGCTTTCCTTCTTCGCTGCTGCCTGAAAAGATCTGTTCGCGCAGGGAGATGTTTTCCTTCTTACTGATCTCCCATACATCGTCTGTTTCCAGCAGCTGTTTCACGACCGGCAGCGGACTGTTTGCATAAAATTCCTTTAGGAAATCGTTGTGGCTGTAGTTGTTGTTGCCCTGGTCGCGGATATAAAAGACAATTTCTTTCAGGTTCTCCATTTCCCTTTGCAGGTACGACTGGATATAAAGGGTCAGATCGGTTCTAAGAACGTTGTCAGCGCGGGTAGCGTAATACCAGGTGTTGATCTTTTTATACCGGTAGAATACCCAGTTGAGCAGCTCACTGAACCGGGCATGTGTTGGCTGCTTGTTGAACTGAAGCTGCAGGCTGTCGTAGGTGTCTTTCAGCTCCTGCACACTTTTGGTAGCAATGTTGGCCACCAGCAGCACGATGTTGTCCTGTTTAAAAAAATATTCCCAGCTGTCATGTAGGTCGACCTGCTCTGCTTCGGTATCGATAAAAAGAAGGTTCTTGGAGTAGCGTTGCGCGTACGCGATCAGGTCCTGCATCTTCCGGTCGTCCAGTTTAACCGCATCCGGGTCCAGGGCAGGAAGGTACCGTTCGTAGCGGGAAGTTCCTTCCTGTTTCAGAATGCTGCCTATATTTTTCAGGTTGCTGTGCACCGCATTTTATTTTGTCTGTTTCAGTTGATCGCCATCGCTGCCGGCTGGGCCGCTTAGCGATTGAGGTTGGTTGCTTCCTTCATGTAGAAGGGATAAACATAATTGTAGCGGTTATTGGTAGCCGCTATCTTGTACTCGATGATGATGTCCAGCCTGCCCGGTGCCTTGTCCGACTCTTCAATTTCTATATTGATCAGCACGATCCTGGGTTCGTTGAAAATGATCTCGTCGCTGATGATGGCCTGCATGTAGGTCTTGATGCTTTTGTTGATCGGTGTAAACAAAAAAGTAGAGAGCGCCGATCCGTAGCTGGTATGCATGATCCTTTCACCGACACGCGTAGCAAAAAGCGTATCCAGGCTGTTCTTTATGTTTTCTTCGCCGGAGAGCATCACCACTGTCTTCAGCTCTTTCCTGAATTCGATCGGGAACTTCCAGCTGTTTCCCAGAAAATCATTTGATAGGGCTTCCATATCAACCTCCGATATTTACGGTTAAACATCCCAGTACGATCACGCCGCCATGCGCCGTGATGTCGCCCATCCTGGCTGCCGGCTTTCCGCCGATCAGTACGGTCGCCGATCCTTTGGTGATCGTGTCGGGCCCGCCGGCACAAACCAGCATGTCTCCCACGGTGGCGGCCGGCAGTCCGCCGATCAGTACGGTGGGCGTGCCGGGCGGAAGGATCGGCCCACCCACATGAGGAACCAGGCCGGTCACCATCGGGCAGGTATGCATGTCTGTTATCCTGGCAGCAAATGGCATAATGGGTTGTTGATTAATTAATGTTTACAATGCCGCCTTTTACCACGGTTTGTCCGGACGACTGGATCGTGGCGGAGGCATTGGCTTCTGCGCTGAACTTTACATTGGCCTTGTTTTCGATGTTCAGGGCTTCCAGCTTGATATTGCCGGAAGCTGCTTTCAGCGAAATGTCTTTGGCGCTTTCTATGCTGATTCCGTTTGCATCCATGGTCAGTTTATTGCTCCGTTCATCGGTGAGCAGGATCGAGTCGCTGTCTTCATCGATGACGATCTTTTTTCCCTTGGGTGTTTCTATGCTGATGGTTTTCTTTTCATCATTAAAGAAAAGCTTCATCTTGCTCCGGGTCACAAAACCTTTTTCGTGGTTGGTATCCTTCGCCTGCACGGGAGCCGGTTTGGCACCGCTGTTCAGCATGCCTAATACAACCGGATAACGCGGATCGTCGTTCAGAAATCCAACAACAACTTCATCCTGCACCTCCGGCCTGAAAAAAGCGCCTCTTTCATTTCCGGCATCCAGACTGGCAATCCTTGCCCAGATACTTTCTCCCTTGTCTATCAGCGGCAGCTGAATCTTGACGCGGTCCTGGTTGTCCGGGTCGTTTTCCAGCTGGATCACCGTACCGATCTGCAATCCGTGAATACCGGGCAGCAGGCCGGCGGCCGGTTTTTCCACCACATCTTCGCGCTGGTAAAACCATTGTTCCGGCAGGCCAAACTGAACTTCTGTTTCCCAGATAGAATGATCATAGGTTTGCTTGATGCCGGTAACCAGTACAGGGCCGTTAAAGCGCTTGCTAAAGCCGTTGAGCTTGATCACCTGTCCCGGCTTGATCTCGGTCGTGCCTTTGAGCTTGATCCGGCCCATGGCTTTTGCCAGCTTGCTTTTCAGCAGCTTGGCATTCCCCCAGGCTTTCAGCTCGTCCTTGTTCAGGCTGCCGGTATGCACCAGGTTGCTTTCTTCCTGTCCCAGGGCTTTGGCCAGGTCTTCTCCTTTTACATTGCCGCTTTCCTTGAAAGGGATGCTGGCGGAAGGCGAGTCTTCGATCTTTTGGTCTGTAAAATTCCAGGCATGTGTTTTTACATCCTTTACCTGGGAGGGCGCATCGATCTCGCTTTCAAATTCAATCACGTCTACTCCGTAGGTCAGTTCCTTGGCGGGCTGCTGGTTGGTATCGGGGGCTTTTATCACCAGCTTGTTGTTATCAGTAAGCACCAGCATGCCGTTCATTTCTGCCCGCGTAACAATAAAGTCCCAGTCTACCGCATTGTACTGTACCATCTGCTTGTGCTGGATGGAAGTGTTTTCCACATCCAGGTCGCTTCCGCCAAAACCTGCGCGCTTTGCAATGGCTTCGATGATGTCTTTATCGGTTTTGTCGATATAGCAATGGTTGTTTCTTCCCAATGCGAGCTTGATGGCCTTGTCTTTGGCTTCAATGGTGAGCGAAGATTGCTTGTTCTTGGTTGATTTCAGGGCGTGTTTTATGATGATGCCTTTGAAGATCGTTTGTGCCTGCGCGTGGTATCCCAGGGCAATCTCGATTTCGCCACCGGGTACGAGCTTGTCGTCTGTGCTGCTGATGGCAAAATCCTGCTTGGCCGGATCGCCATCTGTGATGGTGATCCTTGCAAATGAGATCTTGTTGAAAGTTTTCACCAGGTGAAGGGAAGTAATGGCATACTCGCCGTTGATCGCACTGCCCTTCAGGAGTATTTTAAAGTTGACCAGGTCAGTGGCCTGGTCCCGTGTCGCCAATGCTGTGCTGTCGCTACTCATCTGTTTGTTCCATTGGTGGTAAGATCAAGGTGATGCCTGCGGGTATGTTTCTGAAATTTTTCAGCTTGTTGATTTTCGCCAGCTGTATATAATAGCCCGAATCATCGTATTCCCTTTTTGCGATCAGGGGCAGGATGTCTCCTTCCCGCACGAGCCGGTGCTTGGTAAGATCGGGCGATTCAAGCCGGGACTGCCGCCCGCCGCTTCCAGGCCGGAGCCTTTCCAGGAAAGTGCAGTTTACTTTGGCCCGCAGGGGTGTTCCTTCCTGGTCGAACAGGTTATAGGTTACGTTGAGGCTCGTCATCACGCAATCAAGGAAAAAAGTGCCCCAGAGCACCGCCAGGTAGTTGGGCCGGTGGATCTCCCCGTTCAGGTTTACGATACCGGCTACATCCCGGAGCAGTCTTACCTGTGTTTTTACGTAATCTTTTTTCTTGCTCTTGTATTCATTTCTTTTGTCCGGCGCAAAATTTTCTGCGGCCACCCCGGTGCCATCGATTGTAAACTCCAGGCTGAACTCAAGGGCCGGAATTTTTTCAAAGGTGGGGTCGTTGCCTGCCGAGCCTTTGCCTTCCGGCTGTTTGTATTCTACTTTGGTGTTGATGGCAAAGGAGTTGGGGTTAAAGTCTACCGTAAAGGTATCTATCTCACCCTGCCGCCTGCTGCCGCCCGGTTTGTCGTACGCGTGTATCTTCAGGTTGGTTTCGGCCATCAGCGTTGATTTTGTTGATTGATCATTTCCATGACCAGTGCGGCACATTCCCTGATCAGCTCTTCCTTGTTTACGTCGGTACCACCGCCTGTTTTCGGATCGGGCTGGCTTTGCGCGGCCGGTTCCTTGATGTTGGCGCGGATCACCATTTCATTGATTTGTACTGGCATTTGATAGGCTGTTTTGGATCTAGGATGAACGGGTAAAATACTGGTAGGCCAATTCAATGGTTTCTACCACCAGGGAGTTTTCCTGTGCTTTGAAATCGGAGATCACCCATTTTACCGGATAGGCCTGCTTGAAGTTCCACGATGTCATGGTATTGTTGTTTTCATTGAGCAGCTCTACATTGATGTCGACCGGTTTAAATGTAAAGTTCTCAATGGCATCCCGGAACCAGCTGATCAGACCGGAGCTGGTGAGCATGCCCCGCTTCAGCACCAGGTTGGCGTATTTGGATCGCACAGGCAGGCGGTAGGAGAACCTGTTTTCGCCTCCTACAGCCAGTTCCTCTACGTTGATCTCGGCCGTTAAGCCGGCCACTTCCTGGAACTGTGCATCTTCACCGGTGGCGTTGATACCGGTGAAGTGTACCCGAAAATGAAACCCTACCGGCGGATAGTAAATTGCCATACGGATATATTTCTGTGCTCCCTGTTGCAGCTGCACCCGGTCTCTGGCAGCGATGCCATGACCGGGTGCAAATGCTTACAAGCGATTAGTCGTTCTGTATCACGATGCCTTCATGGGCAATTTCGATCGATTCGATGGCCACTTCATTTCCATTGGCTTTTAAGCCGGGACCTTCTACTTTTACCGGAAAGCAGTTGTGCGCTTTCCAGACCATTACGGGTTCATGGTTTTCGTTGAGCAGGCTGATCGTCAGATCCCTGCGCTCGATGGTGTTTAGCTTCACGGTATTGAGCCATTTAAAGAAGTCGTTGTCGCCTTTGGCGATGCCCCGCTTCAGGGTGATGTTGTTGAATTTGCGCAATCCCGGCATTTTGATGGTTGAGTAGTCCGGGCTGTTGCCGTCGCGGTATTCAATCATCTGAACTTCCTGGGTTAAACCGGATGCTTCTGAAAAACCTACATTTTTACCTTTCCATTCCACTTTAAAGTGAAACACAGGAACTGGATAAACTGCCATATGGTGTAATTTAAATAGGTGTTATTGTTAAGAGGGGTACGTGGTTATGATTTTTGCATGAAGTGGGAGAAGCGCAGGATAATAAATTCAGCGGGCCTTACTGCAGCCATGCCGATTTCCACAATCATTCTGCCTTCCAGTACATCAACCGGAGACATGGTTTGCCCCAGTCCTACCCGTACAAAATAAGAATCATCCGGCTTGGCACCGGCCAGGGCGCCGTCTTTCCATTTCAGCATCAGGTAATTCTCGATCATGGCGCGCACCCTTGTCCAGGTGTTGATGTCATTGGGCTCAAACACGGCCCAGTAGGTTGATTTTTTGACAGATTCTTCCACCATGTTGAAGAAGCGGCGGACGTTGACATAGCGCCATTCGTTGTCGTTGCCGGCCAGCGTTCTGGAGCCCCAGATCTTTGTGCCCATGCCTACAAAAGCGCGGATGGCATTGACCGATTTGCCGGCGGTTACATCAATGTTCATGTCGCGCTGGTCGTCGTCGGTCACTTTGGCGGCCGTAGAAACAACATAGTTCAAGCTTACGTTGGCGGGTGCTTTCCATACGCCGCGGGTGCTGTCGGTGGCAGCATAAACCCCGGCCACGGCGGCGCTGGGCGGGAGCTGTACGCCCAGGGTGCCGATTATTTTTCTGATCTGGTTCTGGAGGGCGTTGTTCTGATCGGCCCATTTTTGCTGGGTCACGGCTTTGGAAGCGGCATCAGCCTTGGACTGTGCATCTTTTGCTTTTGCTTCCAGGGCATCGGCATTTTTACCGGCATCAGTCGCTGCTTTTTTGGTGGCGGCATCAGCGCCTTCAGCGCCTGCGGCTGCTTTTTGCTTGTCGGCTTCTGCCCGGGCTGCATCTGCATCCCTGCGTGCGGCGGCAGCGGCATCCTGGCTGTCGATTACATTGCGGGCGGCTGTATCATCACCGGCTATCAGTACGCTTACCTCTTCGGGTGCGTATCTGTAGTTGAGATTGGTATTGAGATAAGGATAGTAGGCTGCACCATACTTGATGTCGCCCAGGTTGGCTGAGATCGATTGTCTGAACTGGGCTACGGATGCGTGCGGATCGCCGCCAACATTCATCACGTCGATGATGGCAAAGCGGTCGCCCAGCCTGGAGCATTCTGCCAGCGCATCGTTCATGAGGCTATAGTAATCGGCTGCATTCAGCAGTAAGGGTGCGTCGGGGAAAAGAAGGAGGGTGGGTTCGTCTTCTTTGGAAGAAGCACGCAGGGCATCGCTGTAGGCGTCTTTGGGATTGTTTACGCTGTCGGCAAAATTGCCGGTTGGTATGATGTAGCAGGGGCCGCCGCCATTGGCAAAGTAAAGTTGCAGCGCATAGTACATCACATTTTTTGATTTGGTCAGCGGGTCTATCTTCACGTCTACCACCCGTGCGTCCAGGGTGCCGCCGGCTGTTTTTTCAACGGTCACAGAAATGTTCTTTTCGCTTTCGGCGCCCCCGAAGTATTCGGTGTATTCAACCAGGGAGGTGATGCGCCTGGGAAGGTTCCGGGCTCCTGTTTCTGTAAAACCCATGAAGGCAGGGATGGCTGTTTCTACTTCTGCTACGGAAGGTGGTAAGGTGGTGATTTCTTCAACATACACACCAGGTGTTTTGTACGTTGCCATTTTTGATTATTTAGTGATGAATTGAGGTAGGTTAAAGCTGTTTGTCGTAGAAATAAGAGAGGGGTCAACACACACGGACAAGTTTTTTCTGTATTGTGTTGAAGGAGTCCAGGGATCATGAACTATTGTATCCGGCAAGGGTGTTGTTCGGGATGTTCATACAGGGTTATTGATGAAGATACTGGCAGCTCATCACAGAACTCTATTCACCGGGGCGATGCTGCTGCAAATTATTGTCTGTTATTGATATTCGTGTGCCCATAACTGTGGTAACAAAGAATTAATACCAGGAAGCTTGTTACAGGAAAGTTTCTTCTGAACGAATGGGCTGAATGCTACCCATCAGTGGATGGTTCTTAACCTCTGTTCTCTGTCGATAGGGAGACTCGTCGTTGGTACGGTGGTTTTATACTGGGCTAATGTACACAAAGCGTTAGAAAAAGCATACAAGCAACAAGGGTTTAACCGGGATTTTCAGATCACATAGAAATTGGTTTTGTTTGAAAAATAGGTACAGATACTGGATGGGTTACGTGCTTGAGAACAGGAGCTTCCGGGAAAAGGTTTATAACAGGTCAGGTTCGTAAAAGCCAGAAAGATCAGACACATTGCCAATACACTACAAGCAACGTTTTATAAATATCACAATTAAATTTCAAAACCCGTAAAAAAGTTTTTGCATGCTGCAGGACATGCGACCTGCCTGCAAACTGAGGCCATGGCTTCCTGGCCAATTGCAGAAAGCAGAGGCTAGGTCGACTTTTCTTCCTTGCGCAATTCTCGCTTGATGCCCAGGAGCAGGTCTTCGTGGGTAAGCGCTTTGTCTTCCCGGCTGAGCGCCCGGAGGGCTGCGTACTGAACGATGTTCACGATAGAAGCACCGCTGATCTCATGCGCTTCGGCCAGCTGCATCAGCTCAAGCTTGCCCTGCTGGCGGAGGGAAGCAGGCAGCGATTGTTTCCAGAGCTTGAGCCGCTCCTGTGCATTGGGCATCGGAAAATGAACGATGGAGTGAAAGCGGCGCAGAAAAGCTTCGTCCATATTTGATTTGAAATTGGAAGCCAGGATCAGCAATCCATGAAAGTCTTCTACCCGCTGCAGCAGAAAAGAAACTTCCTGGTTGGCGTATTTGTCGTGCGAGCTTTGCACATTGGTGCGCTTGCCGAACAAGGCATCTGCTTCATCAAAGAAAAGGATCCAGTCCTTGTGCTCTGCCCTGTCGAATATCTTGCTTAGGTTTTTTTCTGTTTCGCCAATGTATTTGGATACGATCTGCGACAGATCGACCCGGTATACATCCTTGCCAAACTCTTTGCCCATGAGCCCTGCCGTGAGTGTTTTGCCCGTGCCGGGCGGCCCGTGAAAAAGCACGCGGTAGCCCCGGTTGATTTTGCGCGACAGGTTTTCATCCTTTTCCAGTTCGGCATGAAAATAAAACCAGCGTTTTACATCTTCAATCTGTTCGGCTGTAAAGGAATGCAGCACCAGGTCGCTCCATTCCATTTTGGTTTGTACCAGCTTGGCCGGGAAGTCTGCACTGAACTTGGGTTTGATCTCCCTGCCTGTGAGCAGGAAGTTGACCCATTCAGGTGCCAGGATGATGCGGCCGCTCATAAACGGTTCGCCTTCTTTGACTGCTTCGAGCCAGATGATGTCGTTGCGGTAAAAAAAATGGGGCTCTTCAAAAAGGGCCAGCACAGCCAGGCGGGCCTCGATGTCGTTGCCGGCAACAATAAACTGGGCTGTTTCTCCCGTGGGCAGCATACCCCGGTGGGCTGTTCCTTTTACCCCGCCAAATTCCGGGAAGTCGCCGCCATTGGGCAGGTGTTCCGCTATAATAGATTCAAAAAAGTTGGGCTGGATATGGGGCGCAATGGCCAGCATCAGTACCACCCATTCCTCGGACAGGCTTACCTGCGGAATAAATTTTTGCACGGTTTCCTGCAGGGAGGTTCTGCTGAATGCTTCCCGGGCAACCGTCGTGAAATCGAAAGACTGGTTGTTGAAGTAAGCCTGCATGCGTTGTACGATCAGCTGCCGCAGGGAACCAAGGGCGGTTTCCAGTGCGTGTTGAGGCGCAATGTTGGTGTGGATGGCGTGGAGCATGAACGGCAATAAAATTAGATTATCTTTTTTACTTAATCGCAATTCAGGCTGCCCGGCGAACAGCCGTTCGACAAAGGGAGAACTTATTTTAGGAGATCTCTGTCAACAGCAATTCCCCGCTCATGGATGCAGTGATTACATGGCGGCCCTCATTTACAAAGAGCAGCTGGCTGATCTTTGTATCATGGATGCACTCGGAGAACAGGACCTTTTCCTGTTCTATATCTAACAGGGTTAAATAGCCGGTGGCAGAACCGATGGCCAATATATTTTTTGTGGGATGGAAATCAATGGCTGAGGAGGGGGCTTCTTTTTCATTTGCATGCTGCCGGGCTGCTCTTTCCTTTGTTGCCAGGTTCCAGACAAACAGGCCGGCCGGAACCTGGTTGAGGCTGCACAGGTATTTTTCATCCCGGCTAAGTTTAAGGTCATTGCATTGAAATGGCCCGTCGTGCAACAGGGGGGCTAACGATTTATCCTGAAGATCATACACAAAGATCTTGGGCTCGTTCACGCCCGCATACAAGATCTTTTTGTCATGATCGAAAAAACAAGCTGCGGCCGGCTGACTGATAAATGCCTGCCGGCTGGCAGCAGCCGGATCCCAGCTTGCCTTGATGTCTTTTGTACTTACGGGCCCATGCTGCTGAAAGGCCTTGTATTTGTCTTCCCGCCATAGCAAGGTCGTGTTTCCCGCATCCCATACCTCGGTAGCGGTTCCACTCAGAACCACCTTGCCCGAAGATTTTGCACACCTGATCTTTCTGTTCCGGCTCGTTACTATGCTGTCGGTGATGGATCTTTTTTTCAGGTCGAATATCTCTACCTGTTCATCATTTTTAGAATATAGCAGCAGGTCCTGTGTATGGCTGAAAGCCAGGGAGGGGATGGAATTAAGATCATAGTGTTCTATGATGTGGATCTCTTTCCTGGTCTTAAGATCGATCAGTGTTAGAATCGGGTCCTTCTCTGTTGCTCCTTGTTGTGAAACTGCCAGCAGCGTGCTCCCGGCGTTTGCGTCCATGGCAATGATGGGCAAGGAATGATTGATGTTGATCTTGATCTTATCCGATTTCATAGTTATACCAATTTGAATTTGTTGGTGTGCAGTTATGAGAAGGGGGTAAATGAAATGCAAACGTAAAACACACGACGGCAGGGGTGGGTCTACGATGCATGCCATACCAGCTCATTCAATTTAGTATTATTTAAGCGGCTGGTTGTTTTTGTCAAGGTAAGGCTGTCCTTTGATTGTTTTTGATTTGGGAGGAGAATCCAACTTAGCGCTGCTGAAGCCTCTCTGCACAGACAGGATATAGTTGTGTTTTGATTTGGATAAGTTCCAGGCTTTTTCTACCACATTGGTTTGCGGTGCGGTAAGCTGGATTTTTCTGTAGCCGTCGTCGCCGTTTCTGCCGCCTCCATTGTTCCAGCGCAGGGAAAGATCAGGCTCATGGTCGGTCTGGTATTCCTGTGCGGAAGGATTGTAATGGCCGGGTGTAGCGCCTTTTGCTACCCATCCCTTTTTCTTCAGGTTATCCCATTGGGTTTGTTGTGCGGCAGGGTCGGTGAGCGCCTGCACCCGCTGAACTTCGGCTACAATGTTGGGCACTTCGCGGGATCTTTCACCGGCGCTGAAAGACTGCCAGCCAAAGCTTTCATAGTGATCGCGCAGCACGTCTCCGTTAACAACAGAAGGAAGTTTTCTTTCTTCCGGAAACTCGCTCTCCTGCAGCTCCTTGATCTCATCGTCTGTGGCTTTCACATATTTCTTATCCTGGATGTCTTTCACGGCCGATTCCATTTTCTGCCGCCTGATCACCTTTGTTTTAGCATTGCGGATTTCCACGACCTCTTTCTCGATCGCACCGATCTGGTAAAATACATCACCCGCTTTTATATAGGTGCCCACCGTAAAACCGTCTGGCAGTGTGGGTTTGTCTGCTTCGCGTTCATCGGCTACCGTTAGCGGACTGGCGGTATATACAAACTGGATCTTTGTTCCCACTTCTTTAGCAGTAAAGGAGCTGAACACGGCATGGTTGCTCTTCACGGCTGCTGCTACCTTGTCGGCATCTTCCTTGCTGATCTTGCCTTCCTTGAGGTATCTGGCTTCTTCCTGCTTCATGAACAACACTCCTGCATCTATCTTAGCCTGCTTCTCCGGACTGTGCTCCTCCTCCTTCTTCTTGTCCCCCTTGCCCTTGCCTAGTCCGCCCAGCAGCTTGCCGGCAGCTTTGACCAGCGCCACTGCCTTGTGGATCACCCAGTCTATGGCCGCATTCACCGGCGCCTGTATCCTGGCTATGATGCTCTTGATCTTCTCTGAGATGCCGCCCAGTCCCAGCAAGCTCGCCAAAAAGCTGATCGCTACCGGCAACGCTTTGGCCAGCGCATTCTCCACTGCCTTCGCTGCTACCCCGATCGCACCTTGGGCGATCGCCGTCACCGAATCGATCACCGCATTGACCAACGCCATGATCTGGCTGCCCCGCGTCACAAAGAACATGATCACGTCATAGATCATCTTGCAGGCCTTGATGAACGCTGAAGCAGGATTGAGCATGCTCACCAGCCAGGTCACGCCCGCTACCACGATCTTCTCGATCACAAACTGCTTGATGCCATCGAGCACCGCATCCTTGAGCTGCTCCACCTTTTCCTTGATGAACCTCCACAACCCCGCTATGCCTTCATTGCGGATGATGATGAACACCTCGGCTGCTGTCTCCAGCGCTTTTACCACCGGCTCTCCTACAATGGCCACCGCCCGGCTGCGGATGTTGGCGTAGGTGAGTCCCAGCACCTGCAGCACCAGGGACATGATCTCTTTTGCATCAAAGCTCGCCGGCATCTGTATGCCTGCCTTGCCCAGCTCTCCGAACAACCAGCCCATCAACCCGGCCTTGAGGTGCTGGCCTATGTTGCTCACAAAGCCCTGTATGCCTGCTTTCACACCCGCTACCAGGTTGCCCAGAAAGCCGATCGGGTCTTCTATGATCAGCTCTATGGCTGCGGCTGCTCTTGCCAGCACGTTCAGCAGCATGTTCTTGAACTCGATGATGGCATCAATGACCTCCCTGATGGCATCCACGGCCTTGCTCACCAACCCTTTGTTGGCTTCCTTCATCTCGGCCATCTTCTTGTCCACACTCTCCAGCCCTGCCTTGTACTTGGCTGCCAGGCTGTCGATGAGCTCCGTTTGCTTGCTGTTGACGCCTTGCTCCAGCTCGCTGAACTTGGCTTGTATGTTCCGGGCCGCCTCAGCTCCGATCTGCTGCAGGTTTTTGGGCAGGCTCTCTACATAACCCTTGATCTGCTGCTTGCCCTGGTTGATGCGCTTCTTGGCGGCATTGAGTTGTGTGACCACCAGCTTAGCTACCTGATCGATGAGCTTGTCCATGGCCGAGACATAGAGCTGTTTGCCCCGTACATAGATCTCGTTGACCTCATCGGGCATGCCCAGCAGCAGGTCCTTGGCCCAGAGCAGGGAACCACCCAGCCGGTTGAGGTATCGCTCTACCTTGTAGTGGTGCACTTCGCGGTCCACATAATCTTCAAAGAGGCGGGTAGCAGCAGCAATGCCCTGGTCGAAGAGGGCGGCGGCGTCTGTGTCGAGCCTGGAGAGAAGGGCTTCCACATCGGCTTTGGTGGCATTGAACTTAGCTTCTATGTCACTGGCTACCTTGGCCCGGTCGGCTTCGTCCTTTGCTTTTGCGTGTTGCTGTTTGTCGAGCACGCCGCCAGCTTTTTGCTTGTGTGTGGCGGCCAGGGCAGCCAGTCCTGCTTTGCCGGTGGAGGCAGCCGAGAGCTGGGCTGCGTTGAGCAGGGCTTTTTCTTCTTTGCGGAACTGACCAGGTCTTTGGTGGCAGTCCTGCTGCGCTTGTTTTTTGCTGTCCAGTGCACTGGTGAACTTGGGTTCGTTTGATCTGGCGAGCTGCTGGTCTGTGACCTTGGCCTGCTTCATCTGTGCGTCGAGGCTTTGGCTTTCTTTGTTCAAGGAAACATCTTCTGCAGGGACGGCTTTGGGTGCAGCCTGGGTGGCATCGATGGAAGGAGAGGAGGGTGTTTTCTCCGGGGAAGGATCGGGCCCTACGGGCTTGCCCTGCATGGAGGCGGTGGGGGGTTCTTGCTTGACCTTGGAGTCGATGGGAGCTGCAGCGTGGTCCTTTTCGCTGGTGACCTGGGATGCCATGTCACCTTTGAGAGAAGCGGCTTTGTTGGAGCGCTTGAAGTCTTCAGCTTCTTGGAGGGTGCTGAGCTGCAGGGCCTGGATCTTTTGTCGCAGGGCAGCTTTGAAGGCGGCTTCGTTGAAGGGATCAGGTTGTTGCTGGTCGAGCTGTTCGGCTTGTTTGTCCTTGGCCTTGCTTTGTTTTTCGTTGGCGGGCGGTTTGGCGGCGGACTGGGCGTCGGCTGCTTTTTTTGCAGCGGGGGGGTGCTTTTTTGCTTGCTGTGCAGTAGCTTTTACTTTAGTGGTTTGGGCCAGGAAAGCAGGATCAGCTTGGGGGGAGCTGATGCGTTTGGGCTGCAGCAGGGTAGCCGTGGCAGGGCTGCGCTGGATAGAAGCAGCTAAAGAGCTGCTGGCAGCAGGTGCATCAGGAGAGCTGAGTGGCTTGCGAGCCTTCCTGGAAACAGAAGTGGTGGCCACATGCGTGGAAGCAGCAGGGGAGGACAGCGGTTTGGCAGCACCCTGCTGAATGGTATGGGTCAGCTCATGGGCAAGCAAACCCTTGCCCTCGGCACTATCGGGAGCGTACTTGCCGTGGTTGAAATAAATGTCTGCACCGTGGGCAAATGCCTGTGCCTGTACGCTGCGGCTCAAGTGGTGGGCTTGTGCACCGGTGTGGATGCGTACGGCAGAGAAATCAGCGCCAAAGCGGCTTTCCATGAACTGGCGGGTAGAAGGAGGGAGGGCGGTGCCTGCGCCCTTGGAACTTGCCAGTGTTTGCTCGAACGGGGGAGAACGCATCGGTGGTCCCCGGCCACTCTCCTGTTTAACATCCGATGGATATAAAGCGATGGCAGCACGGCCGGTTTGTTCTGTTGTTCCCGCAACATCTGCCTGTGTCTTCTTGTGGACATGGGTTCGTTCATCACCCGCATCGCAGGAACAGGCTTTGGCCTGCAACTGCGCTGGTTCCTGCTTTGCTTGAATATGGCCGGCAGGTGCCGGTTGCAATTTTGTCTCTACTTGTTCCTCTTCCTTGCGATGCAATTTTTCTTCCTTATTGCCTCTTGTTTCCGGCGCTGCCGCAAGGGGCTCCGGCATGCGCATGACCTTTTCCGCGACCGCATCGGCTTCCTTTTCCTGCGGATCATCGGGTGAGCTCACCGTGAGCTTGGCTTGAACAGGGGAGCCGAAGAAACCAGCATTTTGTTTGGGTGCAAAAAAAGATTCGCCTTCTGCTGCCTTTCTGAAAAAAGCAGCAGCAGTTGTCCGCTGCTGAACAGCAGCAAAAGCTTGCTTCACTGTCTTATCAGCTCCGCTAAACATGCGCTTTATATCTTCATGCCAGTTTTATTCTTTTTTAATTGAGCCTGCTCTTCAGTAATTCAAATTTACTTCTGAACACAAGTACTCATATTCATCCTGTACACATTTCCGCAGCCTTTCTACAGATGGATTAGGCAGCGGAAACAACCGGAAATCATGGGTATTAAAATCCAGCCGCAGGGTTTTTAACGGGCTCTCGGAAAAAGGCATGGGCACAGAAGAAATAAATTCATCCCCTTTTAAACTGAACTGATAACCTGTATCACCCGTATCCGTGATCGCATCTGCCCTGCCGTCTTTCCGGATGTATTTCCACAATACACGGCGAACCGGAAAAAGGAGCTGGTAATCCGCCGTTTTGATCTGCTCTTCATCGGTTAAAAATGCATACGCATCCTGGCCAGGCAGGTGGTTGTAAATCTCTATCACACCAAACAAAGTACTGAATTCTACCGCCGGATCATAATAGATATAGGTTGTTTCCTTGTTGATCCTGATGGCGTATTTACCCGGCGGCAGGCCGGATAAATCGACCGGCACACTGGCCACAGGACTGCTGAATGTTTGTGACCCGCTTTCCCTGGCGGGCAGGTCGTATGCTGGAGAAGCTGCATTGAAGTTATAACCAAGAACCGCCACGTCTGCTTTTTTTACCGGCTCTGGAACCGGTAATATGCACTTGCTGCCGCAGCAAAAAATAAGATCATTGTCGGTCGCATATTGCAATTGTCCTTGTCCCCTTGCGCTCCAGAGCGCCCGGTTCTCCAGGTCTTTCGCGCTGTTGCCTGTATGCCTGCGGACGGCTTCAAACAGATCACCTGATGCGGCTTTGACCAGGTCGCCGGGCTGATAAGCTTTTCCGGCTTTGTACTCTGCGATAGGGGAGCCAGGGTTTTGCAAGCCTTTGGCCGACCACAAAGCTGGATCCGTTAAGTCTGTTTTCTTTTTGCTGGTGTATTTTTTCAGCGCTTCGTATACGGTTCCGGTGCGGGCATCTTTTGCCAGGTTGCCCGGGAAGTATGGTTTGTCGTTGGCAAAGGGGGGTACGGGCGCAGACAGGTAACACGTTCCGTTGTCGGCATTGTTGGCTGTATTGCTGAAATAAAACTTTTTTCCGCGTCCGTACGAGGGATCGATGTTGGTATAATTCAGCAGGAGCGGGTTCTTTAGTTTGAGATAAAACCGCAGCACAGTTTTGCTGTAATCATTCCGGAAATATTTGGCGGAAGCGCCGTTTAAAACTGGCTCTTGCCGGCTGTTCTCTTCTATAAATGCATAATAGCGGTTTTCAAAGGAACGCCATTGTATATGCATGCGCCTCAGGTGGACCAGGCAATCAGCCGAGGGAGAAATTTCAAAATCAAGGCACCGGCGGTTTTGAAAATACTCATGCTGCAGGGCAACGCTGAATAAGGTAGAGTACTGGCTGTTCATGGCTGATTGATTGTACCATAAGTATTGACTTCCAAACCGGAGATCGGATCTGCCAGCGAGCCGGCAGTATCGTCTTCGATGGTAACCATGCGTATTTTGTATAAAACAGAGGGCAGGTATTTGCCGCCCAGGGTGGCCCATAAATGATTGACCTGTTCCGCATTCATCGATACCATATCCACGATCAGCTTTTCCACTTTCGGGTCAAGGGCAAGCCCGTTGTCTGCCGGTGTATTCTTGGTCGTGATCACATTCTTGTATTGAAAAAACTGGATGATCAGCGAAAGGTATTGCAGCGCTGTATCATAAGCGTTGTGGTTCACCGCAAACAAGCAGTACAGATTGAGATGCAGCTTGGGATTTCTGTATTCGATCTGGTTGTTGATCCTTACGTAGTTTTCAATGCCCCTGGCATTTCTTTCTTCTTCGATGTTTACGAGGGTCAAAATTCCCGGCGTGGATACAGAATCAGTGCGCGTACCAGCCGTATCTGTTTCCTGCGCTTTTACGACGTTGCCGATGCTGACCCTTTTGGTCGTGGTTGGATCGCGGTCGGGATCAAGTTTGCGAACGATGTATTTGTTGACTTCGTTGGCGAGTACCTTTAATGCATTGTCGATCATAGAGCATGGTTTGTTGCAGCAAACAGGGCCTTGGAACGGGGTGCAGCCTGGGGCAGAAGGGGCTTAAGCTGCCGGTTTAATCGGGTGTTCGCCTGCATGCCGTTTGATCATCAGATCCATCACTTCCTGGATGATCTCCAGCTTGCGCACATTTTTACCCGGACAGGCATGGGTAGTCAGCGGGTCTTCCCGGTGCAGCTTGAGCGAATCCGGAAAAAGACCCAGGATGGCCGAGAGCGTTGCAATGGCTTGAACGGCATTCTTGCGCACGGCCAGTCCGCGGCCGCTGTCGAAAGGTTCATGCTCGTAATCGCCCAGCATCTCGATGCCCAGCGCGAGTTTATTCCAGGAGGGTGAATGTGTGCCTGATACAGTTAAGGGAGTAAAAACCCAGATCTGTCGATCATCGATAAAAAGATGGGGGCCCGCTTTCCAGTTCTGGTCGTCGCGGTAATAAGATTGCAGCCCGTTGATCTGGTCTTTGTTGAATCCATTCGGGCGTTGTGTCAGCGAGGGAATGCCTGTGTTGTGCAATACGATAAAGGAGGGTCTCCACGTGCTCCAGGTAAGGGTATGACAGTAGCTGTCGAAGCTGTCTGCGCTGAAGCTGTTTCCGATGATGCCTTTCCATTCAGCCATGGTATATTGTTTAAAGGTTATAGCTGGAATTCCTGTACTTCTATTGCTGGTTCCGATACATTGCAATCACCATTGTTTCGCAAATGGATGATCCAATGTGCAGAGTCGTAATTTGCCGCATTGCAGTAACAAGAATTTTATTTTTTCCGGAAGATAAGGTGCGGATGACCGGTTTACGGTAACAGAAACGAATATACCATAAAATCAGTAGAATTTTTCACCCCGTCAGCGGGTATTTATTTCTGCAAACCAGCTAAAAAGGATTTGCCTGGGGAGAAAAAAGACGACAAGCAGAGAGGTTCCATCCAATCTTTCTTGTTCCTGAACCTGGTAAAATGCCTATTATTGGCTGAACGATTGAAGCAGCAGCCAGGCTGCAGTAACACATGGCCCGTCAGTTGGTACAACAGGATCCTACAGATAGCGCACAAGATAAAGCTGGAGCTTATTCAACCTTAACATAAAGCATTGCAGGATGAAAGTCATCATCAATGAAAGGGAGTATGAATGGGTATCCGATTACCCCGAAGGATGGATGTTTAATTCCAGACATTATTTCAAGTGCCCTGTTGTGATCGGAAGAAACCCCTGCTTTGTCAAAAGATTTGAGATGGACGGCCGGCAGCGGGTTGCCGGCTGGAACCTGCTCATGAAATTAAAGTACAAAAACGAACCCCATCTTCCGCGCACCTTTGACATTGTACAGACAGAAGAAAATCGCCGGGAGGTTTATTATTTGTTTCACGAGTACGTCAATGGCTCAACGCTGAAAGCGATCATAAAGGACAGCCGCCCTGTTGATCTAACTGCATTAACGGATGGGCTGTTCAACGCCTTGTCGTCGGTTCATAGAAACGATGCCTGGTTTCCTGATTTTTGCGAGAAGAACATATTTGCAGACAGAAATGGAAAATGGTTTCTTATAGACCTTGACAGTTGTCAGCCTGCATCAACCAGGCCGAGCAACGACATGGATGTAAATATGGTATACTGGGCACTGGTATACAAATTTTACAAGGAAATCATGGGCGTAGAAGACCTCAAAGTGGCTGATGTACCCGGCAGGGCCCTGAACTATCTCCAGCTTGTTTTTTTAGTGCTGCATCTTAAAGTGTTTTCGCTGCGGCCCAGCCAGGAGTATATGTCGGACCAGGCATTTGATGAACTGCCCTCCCTGCTTGATGCGCTTGATCCCCGTTTCCGGCAGCTGTTCTTAAACGTGTTGCAGGGGCAGGCTGATGGTCCTGTGGCTTACCCGGTGGAGGAGATCCGGGAGCTGGTGGTCAGAAAGATCGTCCAGCTTAACCGGTTGACGATGCGTGGAGAGACCAGCTTGCAGGCGCAGCACGATGGATACTACTCAACAACTGCTGAACCGGTTGCTGAAGCGGATGACGTAGAATTGCAGGAAGCCCGGCAAGCCAATACCTCCGGGCGCGGACCGGTGGATGAATCGCGGAACAAAAGACAGGATCAATCAGAAGCCGGGAACAAGCAGGAGCCTGTCACCATCCTGCAGAAAGGGCCTGTCCAGCCGCCGCCTATCATTGTTCAGGATCTTCCGGGCCTTAAGCATCCGCGAACAAGAGCTTTGCTGACCGGGTCGGTGGCTGCCCTGGTCGCTGTGATCCTGCTATGGTTTTTTCTGTACCGGGGTACTCAGCAAACCGGACCTTCAGCCCAGATCATCGACTTCCTGCCGAAAACGGCTTACATGAATTCCCCGGTCGCGATTTCGGGAAAACACATTCCCCGGAACAGCCAGGAAATAAAAGTGTTTTTCAACCGGCAGAGGGGCAACATCTCCTATCTGTCTTCCAGCCTTATTGTTGTTGCCTTGCCGAAGATGGATGAATTAGACAAACCAGGTTCAGACAGCCTTCGCATACGCATTGCTGTTATCATAGCCAAAGACACGATCCGTTTGCCTGCACTGCTGACCGTTAAGAAAAAGTAACGGCGGTTTGTTCCTTTTTGCCATCAGCTTAGCTTCCTCTTTTCAGGAGATCGGCTGTTTCCGCTCGCGGACTGCATAAATAATCCTTCCGGGAGGGATCCGGTTGTTGCGAAGGGTAAGAAGGGGATCGATATAATCTTTTTTAAACAAGGGGGCTTTTCTGATGAAAAACAGCCAGCCGACCAGCTCGCCATCGGCGCCAAGGTATTCGATGGGTTGTTGCTGGTTTGATTTGTTGTGCTCATTGATCAGGTTAACAAAAATCTGGCTTAGCGGCAGGTCTGCAGGCGCATCCAGAGTAAAGCTTGTCTGAACGGGTGATGCGGCATGCTTGCTCAGCACAAATTTGACCAGCTCAGTTTCTGTTTCATCGAGCGGCGGGGGAGGGTTCAGCGGCTGTTGCAGGGGAGGGTACCAGTACAGATGGGTGGTCGCCGGTATTTGCAGGTAATACACATAGCCGAGACCCGGCAGGAAAGGGATCAGAAAGGCAGCAAGATAACCCAGGAAATACATGCTGAGGCCCAGCAGCAAGTTGCCAATCACTGCAATCACACCGCTGGCTGTAAGGATCAGGCCGGTAAGAAAAAGGGAAGGTTTTATGGAAGCAGGCGCATCGAGCCGGAAAAAGCCGTAGAGAAGCAGCACATGAATGATGCCCAGCGTGCCTGCCAGCAGGGCGGCTATATAATACACACCGGCCGGATCTGCAGTACGGACTTTTTGCAAAAAGCCAATGGCGCCAAGCAGTAAAATCATCAGGGGAACGTATCTGAAGTAAGCCCTGATCAAACGGAGGTTGGGAGTTTGTGGTTCCATGGCGATAGAGACTCTGTAACCAATTTATCGAAATTATTTGACAGAACGCGTGAGCCAAAAACAAAGGATGAAATCGCCTGGGAAGAAGCGCTGCAGAAAAACACCACCTGGGCATATATCGGTTTTATGCGCGATTTTTCTTTCAGCAAGTTCAGCAAGCAGGCACAGCAAAAGATCAATGAACTGGTAGAAGAAGATGAATGGAACAATGCCTTAGCAATTGATAATCCGGCCTCTTATTCCAACTATCTGGGAAAGTATCCGCAAGGCAGGTATGTGGGCGATGCCCATGCAAAGCTGGATGAGTTAAAGGCCAGGGCAGATGCACAGGCAGAGAGCCGGCTTTGGGTTGCCCTGGTGCAGCGGCATGAACCGGAAGGATACCGGGAGTATCTCCGTAAATACCCCGACGGCAGGTATGCGCAGGAAGCCAGGAATGCGATCAGCCTGGCAGAACAAGAAAAGGAGCGGGAAAAGCAATGGGCCTTGCAACAGGAAGCACAACAAAAGAGGGAGCAGGCGGCTGAAGAAAAAAGGCTAAAAGACCAGGCCATAGCCGAGCAGAACAGGGCAGCGCTGCAGGCCCGGCAGGAACAGGAGCGCGCAGAAAAAGAGCAGCATGAACTGGAAAAACAGCGCCTGCAGCAACAGCGTGCGCAGGAAGAAGAAACCAAAAAGAAAGCAATAGAAGCCCGGAAAAAACAGGAGGAGGAAGAACAAGCCAGGCAAGAAAGAGACCTCCAGCTTAAGCAGCAACAGGAAGAGCAAAGAAAGCTGCAGCGGAAGAAACAAGGCCAAATGATCCTGGAAGAAACAACGATCGGGCAGGATCCCTCTATTTCAACGATGAACAAAATTGTTATAGCGGGCGTAATCGTTGTTTTTGTTGCTTTGATTATATTCCTGAAAATCAATAAAGTAATATAGTATTGCGTAAAGCTGTATATGTTAATTCGGCCTTGGTTCCCCAAAATGACCCCATAACGGGACAGACTGTAAAAATTTATCCCTATTTTTGCAACCATCATTTACCCGGGTCTGTCTGTGGAGAAGGGTTTTTGGCGTTGAGCTAATTCTTTGATCGTTAAAAAAGTTATTATGAAGAAAAACCTCATCACACTTTTTATTGTTCTCATCATTACTACATCAAAGCAAGCTTTTTCCCAAACCTCTAAATATATCAAGCAATACACCTGGCTGGCTGATTCCCTTTCCAAAGTGTATCATATTCCTAAAAATGTTATCCTCGCCATCGCGGTTGTAGAGTCTTCTTCCGGACAAGGTAAAGTCGGGTCCCTGCTCAACAATCACTTTGGTATCGTTGGCCGCAACAACTTAAAAGACTCCCACCAGATCAAAACCAGATACAAACAATACCCGAACGCCGTAGCTTCTTTCAAAGATTTTTGTGTGCTGATGACCAAAAAAAGTTTTTATCCGAACCTGCGGGGTGTATGGGACTACAAGGAATGGGTAAAAGCGATCAGCGAAGTAGGTTATTCTGCATTTCCGTCTTTGTGGGTTCAAAGGGTATCTTCCGTTATTCACAACTATAAACTCGATTAAAAAACCCGACCCCCTTTATGAACCAGCATTACAGGGTACTTCAACTGGTACTTCTGTTTGTAGGACTTCTCATTCTCGTTTCTTTATCCGGACACATTTTTGCTTTTTCATGGAAACCGCTCCAGCGGGTTGACCTGGTTGCGGACCTGCTCAAGCAGCCGCCACCAACACCAGCAGTCCTTCCTGCTGCCCGTCCTCCTGTTAAAACGGTTGTACTCAAAAACGGCCGGCAGGCTGATTTTAGCCTTTTTCAGCAAGCGCATCTTATTACCGACTTCAACACCGACACCAATCAAACTGCCTTGAGCGGATTGATCAGCAAGCTGCATACCCTGAAAAGCGGCAAAAAACAGAAGATCCGGATCGCTTACCTCGGTGATAGCATGATTGAAGGTGATCTGATCTCCCAAACCTTCCGCAAGCTCCTGCAGCGGGAATTTGGTGGAGAAGGCGTGGGGTTTGTACCGATCGCTTATCCTTCTTCCAAGAACAGAACAACCGTCCGGCACAGCAATTCGGACAACTGGAAAGAAGCCAACTTTAAAACAGCCGGCAGCAATCACACCGTCTATTTATCAGGCCATACTTTCTGGGGCAATCATTCCTGGATCAACTTAACAGACCAGACCATCGGAGATTCTACTACGGCTATTGAAAAAAGTTTGCTTTGCGGACAATGGGAAAGCCCTGTAAACATTGTATTTGCTGATTCGGTAAAAAGCATCCGGCCGGGTAACCCCGTAAACCGCATTGTGCTGGGCAACAACACTTCACATGCCATCAGGCTCAGCACCGGAGATGAGCCCATGCCTATTTACGGCGTATCGTTCGAATCTGCCTCGGGCGTTATTGTTGACAACTTTTCTTTCCGGGGTGTGAGCGGTGTTGAATTCGCTGCCATCGATTCCGGTTTTCTCCATGCCATAGCTGTCAACAACCCTTACGACCTGATCATCCTGCAATACGGGATCAACCAGCTGTTCAATCCCAACCTCAAAGATTACAAGTGGTATCACAAGATCATGACGCCTTCCATCAAAAATCTGAAGCGGGCTTTTCCCCTTGCAGATTTTTTGCTGGTCAGCACTGCGGATAGGGCTTTCCGTTATGGTGATGAATACAAGACAGCCATCGGGATCGATTCGCTGATAAAAGTGCAGGCTACGCTGGCCTATGAAAACAACATGGGCTTCTACAACCTGTATCAAAGCATGGGTGGGAACGGCACTATTGTAGCATGGGCCAATGGCGATCCTTCCCTCGCCAACAAGGATTATGTGCATCCCAATCACCGGGGAGCCGAGATCCTGGGAGAAGACTTGTTCAATGCGCTGATTCACGATTACAAAAAATATAAACCCGGTTATTAACCGCTAACCCCATGCCTGCTCTTGATGTCAAGGCCTTGCTGCACCAGCTGGTCTATGATCCTAAGAACCCCTTGTTGTTCAACAACGGCTTTTTTGTTTATTACTTTGCCCTGTTCCTGCTACTCTACTACTCGTTCCGGCACCAGGTTGCCATCCGCAAATGGATCTTCTGCTGTTTTTCCCTGTACTTTTTTTACAAGGCAAGCGGCTATTTTGTGCTGATGGTGATCGTTTCGGCCATCGTTGATTTTATCATCTCGAACCTGATATACCGGGAGCAGAACCACCACCGCAAAAAAGCCCTGCTTATTACCAGCATCGTGTTCAACCTGGGTATCCTGGTTTATTTCAAATACACGAACTTCTTTATCCATCTCAGCAAAGACTTATTCCAGGCGCATTTTAATCCGCTCAATATCCTGCTGCCGGTCGGCATTTCATTTTATACGTTTGAAAATCTCAGCTATACCATTGATGTATACCGGGGCGAGTTCAAGCCGGTGCGGAAGTTTGGTGATTATCTCTTGTTCCTCTCATTTTTTCCCAAGCTGGTGATGGGGCCTATCGTGCGGGCTTCAGATTTTATTCCGCAGATCGACAAACCGTATTACGTAAGCGAAGCAGATTTCAGCAAGGGTTTTTACCTGATCGTATCCGGCTTGTTCAAGAAGCTGATCATCTCTGATTATATCACCCTCAATTTTGTGAACTATATTTTTGATGAGCCTGCCAGGTATACCGGACTGGAATGTTTGTTTGCCGTGTATGGCTATGCGATTGTGATTTATTGTGATTTCAGCGGTTACAGCGATGTGGCTATTGGCATTGCCAAGTGGCTGGGCTTTTCCATACAGACCAATTTCCGTTCGCCTTATCAAAGCAAAAACATCACCGAGTTCTGGCGGCGCTGGCATATATCATTGTCCTCCTGGCTGCGCGATTATCTTTATATCCCACTTGGCGGCAGCCGCAAAGGGAAGCTGCGCACCTATCTCAACAACATGATCACCATGGTGCTGGGCGGGTTCTGGCATGGAGCGAGCTGGAACTTTATCATCTGGGGATTTTTGCATGGAGCTGCCCTGGCCGTGAACAAGCTGTGGACTTCCAATACGGGCTCTATCCGCAAGCAGCTCGACAGCAATGGATTTATCCAGGCGCTCAGCATCCTGCTCACCTTTCATTTTACCTGCTTTTGCTGGATTTACTTCAGGGCTGCCAATTTCACCCTGGCAAGCGACATGATCCACCAGATCACCGGCAACTTCGATCTTTCTGTCTGGAGGGCATTTTTCAGCAATTACAAGCCCGTCTTATTTATGATATTGCTGGGCTATCTGCTGCATGCCATTCCTGATGGGTTCCCCGAGCGGGTAGTGCTGCGGCTGCAAAGAGCACCCCTGGTTTTTTATGTAGTCGCGCTCACCGTATTTGTACTGGTATACGGCTATTTCAAAACCAGCGAGCAGGTGCTTCCGATTTATCTGCAGTTTTGATGAAGCATGATCGTATGTACATTTCAAGGTGATGGCAATAATATCGCATGTTCCAGAAGGAGCATGTTATTAGCACCAGCTGCGTCCCCTGTTCACCATGTTCCTGTGGTAATATCTCGTAGACAGAAACCAGTTTCGCTGTGTTCTTACCGGAACATGAAACACCAATGGAATGTTCGTGCCGGAACATACAATACATAGGGAGTGAAATCTATCTTACTTGTTCACTCCCGGCAATTTCTCCAACAGTTCAAACGGGCTGTTGAACCTGCCCTGATAAAGATTGTATCCTTTTGCGAGGGCTGTGAAGAGGAGATTGCCCTGGAGCTCATAGCCGGGTTTGATGTAATGGATCCGGTCATGGCTCATCAGGCCTCCTTTGGCCCAGCTGCGGGCTGAGCCGTAGCCGCCTGTAATGGTATAGAGGTCCCAGAAGGGGAGCGACTGTTCTGCACAAAAATCTGCCAGGGCCTTGCTGATTAATTTCATCGGGTTGCTCAGGGTTCTGCCACCGAAATAAGAATCTGCGGGTGAAGTAAGCAGGATGGCAGCGTCGGGTGAGGCAGCTTTTAATTTTGTTACCATGGCGAGCAGCTCCAGCTTGAATGTCGCCAGATCGGGATGCGATTTCTGTGCTTCATTGGTTCCCATGGATATGATGTACAGGTCGGCTGAAAGGGCCGGCAGCTGTTGCCAGAAAAGCAGGGCCTTGTTGTATTGCCCGTATGTGGCGCCATTCACGCCGATGGTATGGTAGAGCACGCCGCCGTCTCCCTTTTCGAATGAAGCACCGTAGAATTGAAAAGGTGTAAGGGAAGGATAAAGTGAGATGCTGCTGGCCGGCTGGTCGAGCTGTGCTTCCAGGAAAAGCGAACTGTCTGTATCTCTTGTGAGCACATAGTCAGTATCGTTGTTATCAGCATGCAGCACCAAACCGGTATCCTGTTCCGGACCCGTAAAAATGCGGACCCGTGTAAACAGTTGGGCAGCATCTTCTGTGGGTTTTAGTGATAAATTAATGACCGGCCGCGCAGCTGCCGTCTGGATGCAAAAACCTGCAACGCCCGATGCAATGGCAATCTCCGGGTGTGCCAGCCTGTTAGCCTGCCACGAAACGTTGGAAGAAGAAAGGATATCAGGCGGCGCATTCGATCTGGCAAGCTGGTAAGGAAATACCAGTCCGCGCCCTGCATTGCCAAAACAGGCCTGCATCCTGTTGCGCACAACGCCCGTCAGCAGATCGGCTTGTAAATGTGAGTCGCCAATGTGCACGATCCTGACAGGGCCTTTGCCTTCCTTCTTCAGGCGGAGCAGCTTTGCATAGAAGGGTTCCAGGCCAGCCAGGTTGGCGATGTTGTTGAGCTGCGGGTAAACAAAATTGTAGGGAACCGCTTCTTCTACCGGGATCGGCTGGGTAAAAGCAACAGGCACGGCCAGCCAGGTGCATAAAAAAAAGAGTACGGTTGCTTTCATACGTTCTGCCGGCCAATTTAAGTCAGCCAGCTAATCTATCCAAATAAGCGGATTGCGAACAGGCAGATTCCGGATGATCTCTTCTACTTTGGGCGCATGATCCCCCTTTTTCCAGGTATCAAACCAGGCGGGTCGGTCAAATGCGTTGGCTCCCAGGATCAGGAACGGTTGTGCTACCGGCCAGTTGTTCCAGTACATCACATCCTGCGGGTAAGTCCACCGGCTTTTGTCGGCAACATACGGGTGTAAAAATTCAATGCCCTTGCGGATCGATTTGCCGTCAGGCGTTTTGTAGTTCCACAGATCATCCTGTGGTGTGGAAAGGATCTGGCAGAGCATGGTCATGGCATCCAGGTTAAAGATCGAGTAGCCATAGGGTTTGGTTCTTTTCAGTTCCAGCGGAAAGCTGCCGTCTTCTGCCATTTGCTTGGGCAGGAGGATTGTCTTATACCGCTCGCTGCAAAAGTTCATCAACTCCTTGTTACCGGTAAACCTGGCAAAAGCAGCTACCTGCATGGCCCAGCAGGTGCCATGGTTGTTGGCGGCGTTCATCTCATCTTTGCCATAGGGATGCGTGGTAAGCCATTGCAGGTATTGCTCAAACCAACGGCGGATCAGCGCCAGCGCATGCTGATCCATCCCTGGTGCCCCTTCCATGACCAACAAGGCCTGCACCACTTCCATAAAGTGGATGGTGTCGATGATGCCGATGCCGCGGCCGGTAGCCCTCCCCTTGATGGCCTGCGCATACAGCAGGTTGGGATGCATCAGGGTGGCCGTATCAACGAACCAGGCTTTGCAATGCCTGACTGCCTGCCGCACCCATTTTTCTTCTCCGGTGATCTTCCAGGCCGAGGCCAGCGCACCCACTACGCGGCTGAACCGGATCATGGCCTGCCGGTGTGCCGTAAAGTTATCGGGGTTGGTGATGCCATCGCGTTGGATGTACGGGCTGTCAGGAAACCGGGGGTTGGGCCACCAGTAATCACCTTCGGAATAAAAATCATGTTTCCCGCCCTGGCTCCGTTCAGACCGGGTGGCCGTTACCGTAACCGGCTCCTGCTGCATGGCCCAGGCAGCTGCTGCAAGAACGGAGGGACGCAGGACGCGGACAGCCTGGGTATAATACGGTTTGTTGACAATTGAGAAGTGGCCAGGACTGCTTGCTGCCTGTTGCAGGCTGCGCATCGAAACTGGTTTTGATCGTGCAGGGACAGCCTGCAGCAAGAGTCCGGTGCCAAGTATAAACAGGGCTTTTTTCATGGTGCAATGTGAAGATGAAAATAGTAATTTACAGAGATCTTTTGCGCTTAAACCCATCTATCGTATGCGATCCAACCTGTTTCTCCTGTGCCTGCTGTTGCAAAGTATGTGTTATGCCCAGCCCGCCGTTGACGCGTTGTTAAACGCAGAACGGAGCTTTGCTTCCACCGCAGCCAGCACATCTACCCGGAAAGCTTTTCTTGGCTTTCTTGATAGCAGCAGCATTGTATTCAGCCAGGGAGAAATCCTGAACGGCTACACCCGCTGGAGCCGCGACATTCCGGAAGACAGCTCCCTGCTGCTCTGGCGCCCCCGGTTTGCCGTACTCTCTGCATCCGGCGATTTTGGTTGTACCATGGGCCCTTCCGAATACCGGCCCGACCGGGCTGCTCAAACCGCCGGTCATTTCGGGCATTTTGCTTCCCTCTGGCATAGAAGCAAAACAGGCAGGTGGACCGTGCTCTGCGATATTGGTATCCACCACAACGATCCGGCCCCGGATGAAGAGCGGGTTGTTAGAAGAGCGCTCCAGCCGGCTGGTGGTGTGCGTGCAGATACGGCCGAAGTGACGGAAAGAGAACAGGAATTCATAGAAGCATACAAGAGCGGAAAGAGAGGCCTGTTAAAAGAATACAGCGTGCCGGACGCCTGGATCCTGGTCAATGACAGACAGCCTGTCCACAGCCGGGAGATGGATGATTTTGATGAAACCGTTCTGGGGCATTACCAATTTGAACCCGTGGGGCGCTGGCTTTCCCCGGCCGGTGACATGCTCGTGAGTTATGGCAAAACGACCGCCAACCAGAAAAAGGCAAATTATATGTGGGTCTGGATCGCAGACCGGGGAAAATGGCAGTTGATGATGATGGTCATGAACTAAAAAATAGGCTTGTTCCATTAAATTATATCCTCCTTTCTCAGCATTAATCCATTTTTAATCTTTTTTTAAGCCGCTAAGTGGTTCTTTGAGCACGGATTTACTAACAAGCTTCTCTTTGAGAAATTGATATAAACAACAGTTCAAAGACGATCAGTTTAAAAAATCAGGTTGAATGAAAAAAATGCTGACCTCCTTCAGTGATGCTTTCGTGTGTGTATGCATGGCTGCGTTGTGTGCTTTTAAAACCAACAACCAGCCGGTAGGGAATTTGGGGCAGGCCCTCCAAACCAACACCCCTTTCTTCTTGCAGCCGGTACAAACCCAAAGGGGCTCAGCTTCTGCAAAAACGCAGCCTTCCCCAAAGAAACCTGTTGCGGCAAAAGCCAAACCTGGTGCAGTGGCTTCGTCAAAGCCCACCGCTCAAACAGAACCGCATGAAGGTGAGGCTTTGATCACAAAATCTGATTGTCTGGTCTGTCATAAGATCAACACCAGGTTTGTTGGCCCGGCCTATACAGATGTAGCGCAAAAATATGCTTCGGACAAAGGAGCACTTCAAGCCCTGACCGACAAAGTGATCAAGGGAGGTACCGGCGTATGGGGACAGGTACCGATGGCACCTCATCCACAGCTTGCCCGGGAGGATGCACAAAAAATGGTGGCGTATATCCTTTCCCTGAAAGAAAAATAACTGAGGTATTATCAACAGACAGATTTTTTAATCGTCAATGGTTGCAGGTATACAACACCAAATCATAGCAGGCCCGGACCAAATTTGTTCCGGCAAATAAAAGCTTGCTACCTTGGTTAAAACATAACATATGAAAAAGTATTCAGGCTTCGCGCTCCTTTCCTTTCTTGTATTTGTACTGTTTGTGGCTGCCCGGCCTGTGACAGCAAAAAACAAAAGGATCCTGGTGTTTTACAAAACGGCTGGCTATCATCACGGATCTATTGCCATTGGCGCAAAAACAATTTACCAGCTGGGTGCCGAGCATAAGTTTGATGTAGATACAACCGCCGATGCAGGTGTTTTTACAACGGCCAATCTAAAGCAATACGCGGCTGTTGTATTCCTGAGCACAACCGGTGATGTGTTGAATGATGAACAGCAGGCTGCCTTCGAGCAGTACATCCGTTCAGGCGGGGGCTTTGTAGGCATTCATGCTGCCACCGACTGCGAATACAACTGGCCCTGGTACGGCAACCTGGTAGGCGCTTATTTCGGCAGCCATCCCAACCAGCAGGAAGCTGTACTGAACGTGGTAGACCGCCGCCATGTTTCAACAAAACATTTGCCCGAAACCTGGAAACGAAAAGACGAGTGGTACAATTTCAAATGGATGGCCACAGGGTTGAATGTCCTGATCAAGATCGATGAAAGCAGCTACCAGGGTGGAAAGAACGGAGCCGATCACCCCATGGCCTGGTATCATACCTATGATGGCGGCAAGGCTTTCTATACGGAGCTGGGCCATACGGACGAATCCTATACAGACCCATTGTACATACAACATATTCTCGGCGGGATCGAGTATGCGATGAAGTAGATCGCCTGCTGATCACCTGCATTCTTTCAATTTTTTAAAACCCATCTGCATGAACATCCGGAAAACGGTTGCCTGTCTCTTTATTGCCCCGAGCTTATTTGTCTGTTATTGCAAAGTCTCGCGTCCGGCCGCATTTCAGCGTGATGCAACAGGTAAAATCATTGTCAACCCGCATCCCAATCCGGCTTACTTAACCGCAAAGGAAAGTATGCAGGCGATCAGCCTTCCTCCCGGCTATCATCTCGAGCTCGTAGCCAGTGAGCCCATGATCAAAGAGCCGGTGGCGATTGTATGGGACGGCAATGCCGCCATGTATGTGGCTGAGATGCGCACCTATATGCAGGATGTGGATGGCACGGGTGAGAACCGGCCTGTTTGCCAGGTTGCGCGGCTGGAAGACACAAACGGAGACGGCAAGATGGACAAGCGCACCACTTTTATAGACAGCCTGGTATTGCCCCGGATGTTGCTGTGTTTGGGGCATAAGCTGCTGGTAAATGAAACTTATACCTACAACATCTTTAGCTACGAAGACCGGAATGGAGATGGCAAGGCAGATGAAAAAAACTTGGTATACAAAAACGACAAACCCGATACCCGCAACCTGGAACACCAGAAAAGCGGCCTGCTCTGGAATATAGACAACTGGATTTATGTAAGCTGCGACCCGGTGCGTTACCGCTATGTAGATGGCAAGCTGCAGGCCGATTCCCTGGCCAATTCGCCGGGCGGGCAATGGGGCGTTGCCAATGATGATTACGGAAGACTGTACTTTTCCAGTGCCGGCGCAGAGATCCCGGCGCTGGGCTTCCAGCTCAATCCTTCCTATGGCCTGTTAAATCCACGCGATCAGTTTGATGATGAGTTCCAGGCCGTATGGCCGATCATTGCCACGCCCGATGTGCAGGGCGGGATGGGACGGTTGCGGCCTGATACCACACTCAATCATTTTACCGCCAACTGCGGACAATCTGTTTACAGGGGAGACGCGCTGCCCGCCGACCTGCGGGGCGACCTGCTGATCTGCGAACCCGTTGGCCGGCTGATCCGCCGCGCCAAAGTGCTGCAGGAAGGCGGGAAGGTAGTTCTTAAAAATGCCTACAACCAGCAGGAATTTATTGCTTCTGCCGATATGAACTTCCGGCCTGTAAACACCGCTACCGGTCCGGACGGCTGCCTGTACATCGTCGATATGCACCGGGGCATTATCCAGGAGAGCAACTGGACCAAAGAAGGCAGCTTCCTGCGGCCCAGGATCCTGGAAAAAGGCCTGGATAAAAACATCGGGCAGGGCCGTATTTACCGCCTGGTACACGATGGCTTTAAAAGAGGGCCGGCACCGCACCTCCTGAACGAGTCAGCTGCCCAACTGCTCACCTACCTCGACCATCCCAATGCCTGGTGGAGGGAAAACGCCCAACGGGAATTGATCGTACGCGCCGATCATTCTGTGGTTCCTGCACTCAGGGAAATCGCTGCAGGAAACCATCCCCGGATCGGTCAAAAAACAGGCACCCTGGCCAGACTGCATGCCCTGTGGACGTTAGATGGATTGAACGCCATGGACAAAGCCCTTCTTTTTGCTTCGCTGCAGGATGGGGATGCACGCGTACGGCAGGCCGCCGTATGGATCAGCGAGCGCTACCTGAAACAAAACGATGCGCAAACAATCGGCAAGCTGGCCGCCCTTCAAAACGACCCCTCTGCAGATGTGCAGGTTCAGCTCCTTTCCTCTCTTTCCTATTGCAAATCAGCAGACGCACAGCCGCTCGTAACCAGGCTGGTTGCCTCATCCTCCTATAAACCCTTGCTGCAAACAGTGGCCAACAGCATCGAGGTCAACAAAAACACGTTTTTATTCGGCGGCCGGCTCGCCAGCATGACAGCAGCCCGCAGGGGCCTGATCCTGGACGGGGAAGGCATCTACAAACAGCTTTGCACCACCTGTCACGGACCCGATGGAAAAGGCTTGCTGATCGGGGGCAATGCGGCTGCACCGCCCTTGGCCAGTTCGCAACGCGTGGCAGGCAGCAAGGAAAACCTGGTCCGCATTCTCCTGAACGGTTTATCCGGTCCGATCGATGGAAAATCATACAGCGATGTAATGGCGCCGTTTGGGGCTGCCAATAAGGATGAATGGGTGGCCGCCGTACTGAGTTACATACGCTACAATTTTGTAAGGGAGAACAGGCGCTTTGAGCCGGTAGTTACAGCGGATGAGGTCAAAAGGCTCCGCTTGGAAACTGCTGGCCGGGAAAAGCTGTGGACCCTGGAAGAATTGGCAAAAGAAGACAAGCAACAACAGTAAAGGAAGGCAGAGGGAAGCGCTTTTGCCCCTTGCTTGTAAAATTAATAGGTCCGTTAAGGGATTATTAAGGTTATTTTAATTCCCTCTTTCTTATTTCGTTCCTGTACCGATTGCAGCGGGTTCAGCTTATGCTGTTTACAGATCTTGTTTCGCGCAACCCTGCAGTCTGAACCAGCTATTCTACTAAATAAGCCATATGAAACAAATCCTCTATTTTCCCTGCCTGTGCTGTATAGCTTCCCGGCTATCTGTTCAGCAACCCACTTCGCTAAGACTTCCCTATTCAATCAGCCGCTTTTATGGGTAGCGTCCATTCCCTGGCAAAAAGTGCCGGCATCCTGTTGAGGCATCCTGCCGGCAAACCTTTTTGCACGCGCTGTTAACGGACAAATCATTCAGTTTCTCAACCCAAAAATCTGACATATGAGGAGATTTTTATTTTTCCTGCTGACCTGTTGTGTGTCTTACTGTCTGCAGGCACAGAATTTTACCGTAACGGGGAAGGTGTTGGACAAAAACGGACAGCCTCTGTCCGGCGCCAACGTCAAGGCCAAAGGCACCACCAATGGCGTTGCCGCCAACAACGATGGTACTTTCTCCATTCAATTGCCCAGTGCACGAACACGCCTGTTGGTGAGCTATACCGGTTACGTGACGCAGGAGATCGATGTGCAGGGAAACCACAATGTGACCGTGGTTTTATCAACCAACGCAGGTGCGCTGGATGAAGTGGTGGTAGTAGCTTATGGCACGCAAAAGAAATCCATGATTGCAGGGGCTGTGGGCACCGTAGCGCCATCAGAGATCCGGGCCAATGTGGTGGACAATACCCTGAACGCCATTACCGGCCGTACACCCGGTGTGCAGATCACGCAGCTCTCAAGCCAGCCTGGTATGTACAGTGGAACACAGAGTGCTTCTTCTTCGATCGTGATCAGGGGGTTTGCCCAGTACCAGGGCGATGGCATTACACCCAGCCTTTTAAACGGTGGCCCCTTGTTTGTCATCGACGGGGTGCCTACAACTGATGCCAGTCAGTTTGCCCGTTTAGACCCCAACGAAATTGAAAGCTTTAGCGTGATCAAAGACGGAACCGGCGCGATCTATGGGGTAGAAGCGGCCAATGGTGTCATTGTTGTTACTACGCGCCATGGCATCCAGGGCAGGGTGAGGGTCAACTACACGGGCAACTACGGCTTGCAGGTGATCACGCGCTACCCGAAGCTGGCCAATGCAGCCGAGTATGCCCTCCTCTTCAACGAGCGCCAGCAGAATGGTTATATCAGCGGCCGCTCAGATCTTTCTGCGCTCACCTATACGAGTGACCAGATAGAACAGTGGAACAAGGGAACCCTGCCCAGTGCCGACTGGCCCCGCGTCCTGTTTAAACCCCGCGCATCACAGCAGCAGCACAACATCACTATCAGCGGCGGCAGCGACCGGATCCAGTCTTTTACGGATCTGTCGTACTACCAGCAGGGTGGCGTGATGGCTTCCGGTATCGATGGCGACAAAAAATACAACCTGCGCGAAGTGATCGATGCAACGATTGTGAAAGGACTGACCGCCAACCTGAACTTGGGCTTCAACGATGTGAACTATAATACGGCCAATACATCCACCGCTACACTCTGGAGCTCCCTGATCAAAGCGGCGGTGGGCGGCATTCCGCCTACGATGCCGGTGTACGCCAACAACAATCCGGCCTATCTCTATCAGTTCCCTACCACGGTAACACAGAATGCCAATATCGCCGGGCTGATAAACCGGAACATCGCAGGGTACAACAACAACAATTCCCGGGTGTTTACTTCCAACTTTTCACTCACCTATGCCATCCCGGCCGTTCAAGGCCTGAGTGCAAAAGGATTTTTTGCCTACAGGAATACGTACAGCGAGAATTACAATCTGTCCAAAGCCTTCAACCAGTACACATTCACCAACGGCGTTTATATTCCAACCCTGCACAATTCGCCATCGAGCTTGTCCGAAAGCTTCAACCAGGGTATAACCGACAACCTGCAGCTGTCGTTGAATTTCGAAAGAACGTTCGGCAACCACCATATCACCGGCCTGGCCCTGTACGAGCAATTGTACAATGCCAGCGACAACATCAATGCAGGCGTACAGTATGCCGTGGATGTGATCCCCACGCTGAACGCCGGTAACCCCAGCACGGCAACCAACGGAGGCAGCTACAGCCGGAGCGCGCAAAACAGTTATGTAGGGCGCTTTACCTATACCTACGGAGAGAAATACATATTCGACGGAGGTTTTAGGTATGAAGGCTCATCGCTTTTTGGTCCGGGCCACCAATGGGGGCTGTTCCCGTATGCTTCGGCAGCCTGGCGTTTGTCGAAAGAATCGTTCCTGCTGGACAATGCCAAGTGGATCGACAATCTCAAGCTGCGGGCTTCTTACGGAAAATCAGGGGATGATGCGGCTGCGAACGGTTCCACCAGTTTTCCCCTTTACCAGACAGGATACAGCTATCCGGCTACCGGCAACGTATATGCGAACGGCGGCTCCACCATCGGTACCGTATTTGGCAGCGGTGGCATCACCAAGGGCGTCAACTGGACCAGCGTGGCCGATCCCAATCTTACCTGGTACACATCCGAACAAACAGACATCGGCTTTGAAGCTTCGTTCTGGAATGGAAAACTGACCCTGGAAGGCGATGTTTTCAGACGCAACCGAAGCGGGCTGCTGGCCACACCCCTTGTTGCGATCCCCACTACGTTTGGCGCCGGCATACCCGCCCAGAACATCAACTCCGACCGTACGCAGGGCTGGGAACTGACCGTAGGCCATACCAGCAAGGTAGGCGATGTTACCCTGCACATCCAGGCCAACGCAGGCTTTAGCAGAACAAGGGAAAGACATTGGGAAGAAACACCTGCTACCAATCCCTACAACAAGTACAGGACCAAATACACCGACCGGTATGTTGACCAGATCTGGGGCTACACTGTACTCGGACAGTTCCAGAATTATGCAGAGATCTACACAGCACCTGTCCAGGATGGCGCCGGCAACAGGAGCGTGCTGCCTGGTGATTACAAATATGCAGACCTGAATGGTGACGGGGTCATCAACGGGTACGACCAGAAAGTAATTGCCACAGGCGGTAACAGGCCGCAGGTTTACTTCGGTACCAACTTCAATCTTTCCTGGAAATCGTTTGACCTTAGCTTTCTTTTCCAGGGCGCTACCCGGTACCATATTTCTTACCAGGACCAGCTGGGCCGCCCCTTCTTTAACGCAGCCGACCCGCTGGCCATGTATACAGACCGCTGGCACCTGGCCAATGTGTTTGACCCCACCAGCGCATGGATACCGGGTAAATATCCGGCCATGGGCGAGCGGACAAACTACCTGGGCATCGGCTTTCAAACAATTGGCAGCGGTGCAGGTACCAACCAGTATGTGGTCAATGGCAATACCGCCAACGTGTATGATGGTACGTATGTCAGGTTAAAACAATTGCAGCTGCAGTATTCCCTGCCCACCAGGTGGTACAACCGGATCGGTGTGAACAGGGCTTCCGTACTCTTTACCGGATACAACCTGCTCACCTGGACAAAGACAGGACTAAAAGATTTCGATCCTGAGTACACGGATACAAACCTGTATGGTTACAACTATCCGATCAATGCAAACTTCAATGTAGGTTTCCGTCTTACTTTTTAATACAACCAGAATGAAGCAGATAAAAATAGCGGGCATCATTGTTTTGCTTGCAGGCATGTGGTCCTGCAGGAAAGATACCCTGCGCATACCAGGCACCAACGCCATTTCGACCGAACAGATATTCAGCACCACGGCCACCGTAAACGCGTACCTGGCTACGCTGTATTCAAATTTGCCGGTGGAAGATTTTTCGTTTTGCAACGGCGTCTTTGGCAACTTCCCGAACGATGGAAACAATTACACCGCCAACTGGACCGATGAGGCCATTGCCTCTACCAGTTCGCAAAACTATCCTACGCTGAACAGCGTTTACGCACAGATATACCGGGCCATCCGCACAACAAACAATTTTATTGCGTCTGTGCCCAATGCCAATGCAACCGTGTTTACACAGGCCCAGAAAAACTACTGGCTGGGTGAAGCCAAGTTTATCCGGGCTTACAATTATTTCGGGCTGGTAAAATATTATGGCGGTGTGCCGCTGATCCTGAACGTGCAAAGCGAGCCTGTTTCTGTTCCAAGAAACAAGGAAGTGGAAATCTGGAACCAGATCAAAGTGGACCTGGACTCGGCCGTGCTGTTGATGGATGCCACGCTGCCTAATGCCAACTACGGGCATGCCACCAAATGGGCTGCCCTTGCACTGGAAGCCAGGGCCATGCTCCATGCTGCAAGCATCGGATTGTTTGACAACACGGGCAACCTTGCGCAGACCGGTGGTATTGATGGGGTAGATGCGACCAGCGCGCAGGCTTACCTGCAGGCAGCCTATACAGCAGCCAATGCCATCATTACATCAGGCAAGTTCAGTTTGTACAACAAGTTCCCGACTGATCTGTCGCAGAACTTTCAGTATTTGTTCTATGATGTTTCTCCGGGTACCTCCAACAGCGAAGGCATCTTTTACCGTGGCTATGATTATCCTACCACCACCCGTACCCATTCACAGGATCTGCTGGCATTGCCCCATGCTATTCAGTCATCAACCGGCTATGCCAACAGGCTGATGCCATCGATGGACCTGGTAGAAAAATTCCAGAGTATTGACGGGTCTTCCGGTGCCCTGGGTGCTTCAAAAGGACTGACCGCCACCACCAATATCAACGTGCAGATCCATTATCCGACTATGGCTGCGCCGTTTGCCAACAAAGACCCGCGGTTTGCCGGTACCATTGTAGCCCCCGGAACCCAGTTCAGAAATTCTGCCGGCCTGGGAACCTTGCAGGGCGGATGGGTTACCAGCCAGCGCGGCGTGATCCTCAACGGAGCCATTTTCAATGCCAGCAACTATGCTCAATACTTCAATCCGGCCACCCGGCAATTCTCTGCTTCCACCGGCCCGGTACCTCCGGCCGGTATGGTATGGGGTTCAGGTAACTCGGGTGGCAGTCCGACCGATTTGGGAACCGACAATGCATTCTGGATAAAAAAATGGATTGATCCTGTAACAGACATTTCGCTGATCAAAGACTGGACCTCCCGTACATCGTGGATGGATATGCGCTATGGAGAAGTGCTGATGGATTTTGCGGAAGCTGCCCTGGAGCTGGGACGTCCTGCGAGTGAAGCTTTGGGTGCCCTCAACCAGATACGCACCCGCGCAGGCATGCCCGCTTACACAGCAGCCTCCAGGGATGTTATCCGCAACGAGCGGTTTGTTGAATTTGCCTTTGAAAACAAAACCTACTGGGACTATGTGCGGTGGAGAACCCTGACCACCGATTTTGTAAACAGACAGGAGTTTGGCTTGCGCATATACTGGGACATCGATACGCAGGATTATGTGTTTATCAAGATACCCATTGCCACAAAAACCTATGTACCCAGAGCCTACTATTTTGATGTGCCGGCCAATGATATCAGCTCCAGTCCGGCCATTGCCAAACAAATAAACGGAGGACACAACCCAGGTTATTAATCAATCTTGCTTAAAATCATGAAAACGATTCAATCAATTATTTTGCTGGGCAGCATGCTGCTGATTTTTGCAGGATGCGAGAAAGACAACTACGACATGCCCAAAGGGGGTATAGCAGGCGCTCTTGTTGATGCACAGAACGGCGGCACCCTGCAGCTAAGCGAAACCGGCGCAAACAGCACCGTAAGGATGCTGGTCAATGATCCGGCCAAATACCCCGCACCGGCCAACTACGACCTGGTCGTAAAGCAGGATGGTACTTTCTCCAACTCAAGCGTCTTTTCAGAAAGCTATAAAGTGTTCCCGGTGGCGCAATCAGGCCCCTGGCAATACGTTGCCAAAGACTCGGTGAATGTAACAGTTGCCGACAACCAGACTGCGAACGTGACCTTCAAGGTGGCTCCGTTCTATTACATATCAACGCCTGCGGTGGCAGATAGTACCGTAACCTTTACGATCACACAGTCAACCATGGCCACGGTGTCCAACCATCTTACCAATACCAACAACCTGCTGATCCTGATCAACAATTTTGAGCGCGTGGATGAGTCTATCTGCTCCAATACAGCAGGAAAGTATTACCAGAACCAGTTTCAGTTCACGATCACCGATGCCGTGCTGAATACGCCCTATACACCCAGGGGCGGAACGGCGGCATCGGGCAACCCTTACTCATTCAGCTTCGCCAACATGCATATGCCGCATGGCACATACTACTTGCGCGTAGCTGTTTTCGGGAACGGTTCAGCGGGTAAATTCAATTACAGTCCGATCGTAAAAATTACGCTTTAGAAACAACATCTGATAAACACGTATCGACACCAAATTATGTGCAGGAAATTGTCTTTGCTCCTTCTGCTGTTCAGCACAACCGTTTTTGCGCAAACCAAACATAGCCGCTCTTCCCGGTTCGGGAGCTACAAGGGATTGGTGATGGCCGGCTACCAGGGATGGCATGATACGCCCGATGATGGCTCCGGTAGGGGCTGGGGCCATTACCTGCAAAGAGGCGTATTTGGTCCGGGCAATATCAAGATCGATTTGTGGCCGGAGGAAAAGGAGTATGAGAAGCTATATCCAACGCCTTTCAAGCATGCCGACAGCAGCGTTGCCTATCTGCCCAGCGACCACGATGCCTCTACAACAGATGTGCGGTTTAAATGGATGAAGGAGTATGGCATCGATGGCGTCTTTATGCAGCGGTTTGTCGGCAACGTGAGGAACTACGGCATTACCCGCGACCATTTCAACAAGGTACTTGCCGATGCACTCAATGCCTCGGAAAAATACCAGCGTGCCATTGCCGTTATGTACGACCTGTCCGGCATGCGCGACAGTGTGGATGTGCCGCTGCTGATAAGGGATTGGAAAAACCTGGTGGACAGCATGAAGATCACCAGCCGGGGCAACAGGCAAACCTATCTGTACCAGGGCGGAAAGCCGCTGGTTGTTCTTTGGGGTGTTGGCTTTAACGACCGCCGGCCTTATACACTCAGAAGCATAGAAAGGATCATTGATTTTTTGCAGCATGATCCCGCGTACGGCGGCTGTTCAGTGATGCTGGGCGTGCCTACTTACTGGCGGGAGCTAGGCCGCGATACCGACCCTGATCCGCGCCTGCATGAGGTGATCAAAAAAGTAGATGTGATCCATCCCTGGACGGTCGGAAGGTACCGCGACGAAGAAACATACACCCGCTACAAAACAGATGTACAGAAAGGCGATATAGAATGGTGCAAGGAAAATGGGGTGGCTTATGCTGCCACTGTCTTCCCCGGTTTCAGCTGGTCGAACCTCAATCCCAGTTCTCCCTTTGACCAGATACCCCGGAACAGGGGCCATTTCTACTGGAACCAGCTGATGGGGGCCATCAACAACAAGGCCGAGATGATCTACGTCGCCATGTTTGATGAAGTAGATGAAGGAACCGCCATAGAAAAGGTCTCCAAAAATCCACCCGTAAGCGGGAGCCGCTTTGTAAAATTTGAAGAAGGCATACCATCGGATTACTATCTCTACCTGACAGGCTATGCAGGCAAAGTTCTCCGGAAAGAACTACCGGTGCGGATGGAAATACCGTTGCCGAAGAACGGTGAGACGGCAAGGTAATGATTGGGGGCAGGGATGGGTTCAAGCCTTGAGCCGAAATAAGTACGCGATCAACATCTCGGCTCGGGCAAGCAACCATGTATCGGATGTGGAAACAAGAATTGAATAAAACACAGTTGATGATTCAAATGATGTTCAAGCGGATAACAAGCTTCTCTCTTATTTTTCTCGCAGCTTACGCGCATGCACAAACGCAAAAATATACCAGCTATGTTGATCCGTTTATCGGATCGGGTTCACACGGGCATGTGTTTGTAGGGGCGAGCGTGCCTTTTGGGGCAGTGCAGCCGGGGCCTGATAATTTTTACAAAGGATGGGACTGGTGTTCAGGCTACAACTATGGCGATAGTGTGCTGATCGGCTTTGCGCAAACGCACCTGAGTGGCACGGGCATCGGCGACCTGGCTGATGTGCTGATCATGCCCTATACAGGCCCGGTAAAAACAGACAAGGGGCAGGAAAAAACACCCGGCAGCGGATATGCCTCCCGCTATTCGCACCAGCAGGAAAAAGCAGTGCCAGGTTACTATCGGGTAAAGCTGCTTGACTATGGCGTGGATGTAGAATTGACCGCCTCTGAAAGAGTCGCTTTTCACCGTTACCGTTTTCCCGCAGGCAGGGAAGCCCATGTGATCATCGACCTGAAGGAAGGCATCAACGACCGGGGAACAGATACCTATATCAAACAGGTTGATGCATACACCCTGCTGGGCCAGCGCTTTTCAAGCGGCTGGGCCAAAGACCAGCGGCTGTATTTTGCCATCCGTTCCCAGGAACCCATCAACCAGTTTGCCGTGTACAACAACGACACCCTGCTGGAAGGCAAGCAGGGCCGGGGAAAGAACATAAAGGGCCTGATCAGCTTCCCTAACGGTGCGCCCCCCACGCTGCAGCTTAAGATAGGCATCTCACCGGTAAGTCCGGAAAACGCGCTGGCAAACATAGAAGCCGAGATCCCGCACTGGAATTTTCAGCAGGCCGCCGACCAGGCAAGCGACAAATGGGAAAGGGAACTCTCGCGCATCCGGATAGAAACAGGGAACGAAGCAGACAAGCGGATGTTCTATACAGCCCTCTTTCACACCATGATAAACCCCAGCCTCTTCAATGATCACAACAAGGATTACCGGGGTGCAGATAAGAACGTCTATCCGAACGCCTCCTTCGACAATTACAGCGTGTTTTCCCTCTGGGATACCTATCGCGCCGCGCACCCGTTGTATACACTGATACAGCCGGAAAGAGCAGCCGATATGATCAACTCCATGCTGGAGATCTACAAGCAACAAGGCAGGTTGCCCATCTGGCACCTGATGGGCAATGAAACCGGCACCATGGTCGGCATCAGCAGTCTGCAGGTCATTGCAGAAGCTTACCTGAAAGGATTAAAAGGCTTTGATGCAGGACAGGCTTACGAGGCCATCAAAGCAACGGCCATGACTGATTTTTTAGGACTGGGCTATGTGCGGGAAGCCAAAGCCATTCCCTACGACAAGCAATCCAGCTCGGTAGCCCGCGGACTTGAATACGCCATCAGCGATTACAGCATTGCCCTCATGGCCAAAAAATTAGGCAAGACAGCCGATTACAATTATTTTCTGAAAAGGGCCAACAGCTATCAATTGTATTTTGATCCTTCTACCCGCTTCTTCCGGGGCATATCTTCGGAAGGCGTTTGGAGAGCCGATTTTTCTCCCACGCAATCCACCGGCCGCAACCGCGACTATACGGAAGGCAATGCCTGGCAATACCTGTGGCTGGTACCCGAAAATGTAAAAGGCATTGTTTCCCTCCTGGGCGGTGATAAAGCCTTTACCGCCAAGCTCGACAGTTTCTTCACTGTGAAAATGACCGAAGGCACGCAAACCCTGGCAGACCTGACCGGACTGATCGGACAGTATGCGCATGGCAACGAGCCGGGCCATCATATTCCTTATCTGTATGCGTATGCAGGCGAACAGTGGAAAACGGCCGGGAAGGTCCGCTATATCCTCAAAGAATTTTACAGCGACAAACCGGATGGCATCATCGGCAATGAAGACTGTGGCCAGATGTCGGCCTGGGCCATTTTTTCTGCGATGGGTTTTTATCCTGTCTTTCCGGCATCGGGCATGTATGTGATCGGAAGTCCGCTGGTAAACAAGGCAAGCCTGCAGGTGGCGGGCGGAAAGCAGTTTGTGGTAGAGGCGGTGAACAACAGTCCGGCCAATATCTATATCCAGCGGCTTGAGCTGAATGGCAAGCCGTACAAAAACAGCTACCTGCTGCACAGCGACATCATCAAAGGCGGTACGCTGCGGATGTTTATGGACAGCAAGCCCAATCCCCATTTCGGAGCAGAAGCAAGCTGCCGGCCTCAGTAACCAGTCATCGTTTCAATAAAATAAAGCCTCAACAACCAGCAGCCATGCGCCATCCAAACCAGGTATACTTATTCAGGTTGCTCACTGCGGGCACGGCCTTGTTGCTCCTGCTGTGCGCCGGCTGCAGGCTGCTGCTGGGAAAGGAGGGGCAGCAGTCTGATAAGGAACATCGAAGCTGGCAGCAATATGGTGGGGTGCTGATCAATCGAAATACGTCCGGTTCAAACAGATCAACAAAAAAAATGTCCGCAATCTTGAGGTGGCCTGGTTTTATCCTACTGCCGGCCAGATACAGTACCTGTTCAATCCGCTGGTGGTAGACAACGATGATTATGCCGCTAAGAATGCAGGCAACGTTACTTTTTCTGAATCCCATGGTTCGGCTTTCGCGGATGTGGATAGCGATGGGATAAAAGATTGTATCGTGGGAAAATGGTATTGGTCGCACCTCGATGATTACTTTGATCCGGATCCTTACGGACCGCCCGTGCTGTACTGGTATAAAACTGTGCGCAAGCAAACAGCCCCGGGTGGTGCCGTGTTTGTTCCGGAGCTGATCCACAACCGCTCCGGTGCCGGCTCCCATGTGCTGGCAGTGGATCTCAATAAAGACGGTACTGTTGACAGCGTTACTTCAACGGACCGGGGTACGTTTATTTTCTGGAACACCGGGAAAGCGTCAAAGCAGAAAGTTACCCGGCGGTAAACAGCGAGGCTCCTCTTAGCTCACCAGGTCGTGATAGGTTTCTTTGAAATCTTCACCATATATATCGTGGTACTTGGTCTTGAATTTATCAAAGGTGTTTTTGGCAAGCGTGTGTCTGCCCAGGGCGACCAGACTTTTGCAGCGCAGCTTCAGGGCATGCTCATTCAGTTCGTCGAAGCTGAAGATGGCATTGGAGATGGCAATGATCTTTTCTGCGTTGCCGGAGATATGGAGTGTTCTGACATAGCCAAGCAGTGATTCAATTACAAAATTGGAGATCTCTGCTTTCAGCGTATCGATCCATTCATAATGGGTCTCCTGCAAAAACGCACCCGCCTCCACAATGGCCAGCAGCCTGGATGCGGTGGCATGCGTCATGGAACTGTGCGCCTGGTAAATGTCCAGGTAATCAAGCAGGTCGATCTTTACCAGGCTGGGATCCCATTCAAATTTCCAGGCCCCTGTTTTCCGGGTGATGGCACAGCCGCCTACTTTATCCAGTATGTTTTTCAGCTTCACCAGGTTGACAGAGCGGTTGTTCTTGGCGTCTTTGATGTCTTTGTCGTTCCAGAGAATATCATTCAGCTTCTCTGCCGTAACCCCTTTTTTATACCGCAGCGAATCGATCAGGATCAGCAGGAACATTTCCTTGAGCAGGGGCGTAAACTGTTTGGTGATGTTGCTGCCATCTGCAGCCACCACTTCAAAATTGCCAAACAGCATGATCTTTCCAACCGGTATGGGAAGACTTGTATCGGTTGTTGTTTCTTCTTCTATCTCCGGCAAAGGTGCCGATACAGCAATCGTTTGAACGGGTGTTGTGATCTCCAGCTGGGACGGGTAAGCCGGCTTCAGGGATTCGTGAGCCGCTGGCATGCTGACTGCCTGCGTAGTGATAGCCTGATCTGCCGGCAGTGCAGAAACAGGTTCCGGCGCTGCCTGTTTTTCTCTTTGCTGGTAAGCCTCTTTTTTGCGGGACTTGGCCCTTCTTGCCCAGAGAAAATACCCGGCGCCCGCTACCAGCAAGCCTGCCACTATGCCAAGGTAAACAGACCGGGGCATTGAGCCTGGCTGCCCGGCAGCCCTTTCAAGCAGGAGATCGTTGACCGGGAAATTGATCTTGTACAATCTTACTTCGGTTACCTCATCGGGGTTTGTGTACATGGTAGCGGCCATCAATGAATTGTTTCTTTTGCAGTAATACAGATCGGCAAAGGATTTTACATCGCTGAATGAATAGGGAAGGGGCTTGCCCAATGGTGTGTACATGGGTTGCTGCAGAGAGCCCCTGATGAGTTGCAGGTTGCTTTTAAACCGGTCGTTCGGAAAGATCAGGGCATAATAGTTTTGGCCGCTGCTATCCAGTACAATTGAGTTCGCAAATACAAAGGGCTTGTCGGGCTCGGCCAGTGAATACAGTTTCCTGAACTTGTTTCTGCGCACGTCAAATAAAAGCAGGTCGTAAAAATGCCGGGGGCTCAGCAGCTGGTCGCCTTCCTTGCTGCCATACCCGCCCAGGATATAAGCGGTATCTGCTGAAGCCGTGGTGCCCAATGCTGCCAAATAGCGCGGCGCCAGGAAATCGCCGCCCGGTTTCAGGATGCTCCAGCTATTACTGGCAAAGCTGAACTTCTGAACCGTGTTTTTATATTTCAGCTGTCCGTACCCCCCGATCACATACAGGCTGGTATCTGTTACAAACTTGTTGACCTGCCAGAACTCGGTTACCGGGGTGTTTTCAAAATTGTGGTTCCACTTGCGGGAGGTAAAATCAAAAGTGGCTACCGAGTGCTGGTCTGTATAAAAATTATACAGTTTGCCATTGGCCGGGTTATAAACAGATTGGTTTCCCGACAATAAATTGGCATGAGACACAGACAGCGGAAGGGAGGAAAACAGGGTGTTCCGGGCTTCCATCGTATAAAGCGTATCTGCGCTTACGATGTAAAGCATTTCCTTTTCGGGGTCGAAAGCCATGCTGGGCCGGCCCCGGATGGCAAAGCTCCTGAGTTCCGTCCAGCTGTCGTGGGTGGGTTTGATCCAGGCCGGATTGATAACCCTGGCGGGCTTGTGGTTGATGTGATCGTCTGCGCTGGCCCCCTCCAGTTCGTTCAGCGGCCAGAAGTACTGGTCTTTCCCATCTATCCTGATCCCCACATCTTTCAGCCGCATGGGAGGCAGATCCCGGGAAATAAAATCGTGTTCATTGCAGGCCCCGAAAATAAGTTTGAAACAGGTGCTTTTCAGGCCCGGGGTTTTGCTTCGCAGGGTCCTGCCATTGTAAGCACAGGAAATACCGCCTGCCGCATCGATCGAGAACAGGAGTTTTGTCCAGCCATTCCTGAGCTGCTCATCCCCTATTTCCAGGTTGATATTGATAAATGTTTCGGCTGCCACCAGGCGGAACACCTTTGTTTTCTGGTCGTATATCAGGTCAATGTTCTGCCCTTTGTCATTGATGAGGCGGAACACATAGCCGAAATAGGTGATATAATCCGGTACAAAGCTTAGCTCAAAAGTAAGATCAAGCTTTTGGGAAAAACAAATTGGGTCACTGCCCGTCAGGTCAAGGGAGGTGCGCTTTTCAGGTACAACCTCGTGGCTGGAAAATGTTAATCCGTAAGACTGGGCATGCAACTCATCAGAACAAAGGTTGAGTAAAGCAAATAAGACAAATAGCCAGGCTGCTATCTTATGTTTACCCGCAACGTATATCCGCATTCCCTTAACTAGTTTGCGTTGTTTTTTAACTACAATACAGCTGTAAATATCCCGGTAAAGGTCTTTGAGGGCTGTTCTGTATTACCGATCTCACCAAAAAAATCAAGGGGTTCATCTAAGAAACCCCCTCTACAAATATATTAAATTCCCAAAACTTCCACGATACCGCCCATCCCCGGGCGGGCCTGGTACAGCTGCCCGTATTAATTTTTGCATTAATCCATTCTTAAGCGTTTTGTTAAGGTGCGACAGCTTACTTGCAGGCCGCGAAAAGATTGTTGTGATAAAAAAATCGATAAACTGAATTGCCATTTTATGTCTACATCCAGAACGGTTGCTTGTTTTTTGGCCTGCCAGCTTGTTTTTCTTTTCCTCCATGCCCAGCCTGCCAAGAACAAGCTGCCTCCAAAAGAAGAAGAGGTCCTTCAATTTGTTGATCCGAAAATCGGGAACGTAGGCCAGCTGCTTGTGCCTACCCGGCCTACGGTGCAGTTGCCCAACCAGCTGATGCGCATGTATCCGTTCCGGGCCGATTATCTGGATGACCAGATTGCCGGCTTCCCCCTGCTCATTGTATCGCACAGACTGGGAGAAGCATTTTGCGTCAAGCCCTGGTGCAACACCGTTACCTCCGAAAGCTGGAACAAAAAGCAGGCATACGACCACGACCTGGAAATTACCCGTCCCTGGTATTATTCCACCTTCCTGGTTGATGACGAAGCTTCCGTTGAATTTGTGCCTGGAAAAAAGACCGGCATCTACCGGTTCAGCTTTCCCGCCGGTGCCGAAAGCAAAACCCTGCTTTTCAACAATTGCAACGGGGGCGCCAGCGAGTTCAATTTTGTTTCTTCCCAGGAGATCACCGGAACAGAAACCTATCACGACAACATCAAAATATACCTGTACGGAAGGTTCAGCACTGCGGGAAAAACCGGTATCGTAAAAGACAACAGGGTCCAAAGCGGCCAGCTGGTAAATGGAAAAGACAGCCGCTGTTCCATCAGCTTCCCCGGAGCAGCCAACGAAGTGGAGTTCAGGTACGCTGTTTCCTTTATAAGTCCGGAGCAGGCCCGCAAAAATTACAACCAGGAATTGGCATCCGCCACATTCGAGCAACTCAAAACCAGCGGTCAGCAAGCCTGGTTCAAGGTGATCAACCAGGTACAGGTACAAGGCGGCACAACGGCACAGAAGCGCTCTTTTTACTCGGCGCTTTACCGCTGCTATGAGCGCATGGTTGACATTGCCGAAGATGGGCAGTACTACAGCGGGTTCGACAAAAAGGTCCATACAACGGACCGGCCTTTTTATGTGGATGACTGGACCTGGGACACTTACCTGGCGCACCATCCCCTCCGGGCCATCCTGAACCCTGCACAGGAAGAAGACATCCTGCATTCTTATGTAAGCATGTACGAGCAAAGCGGCTGGATGCCTACCTTCCCGGTCATTTTTGGCGATCATGCCTGCATGAACGGCTTTCACTCTACGGTGATGTTCCTGGATGATTACCGCAAGGGCCTGCGCAATTTTGACGTGGCCAAAGCCTATGAAGGCATTCGCAAAAACGCGACGCAGGCTACCCTGTTACCCTGGCGCAACGGCCCGAAAACCGACCTGGATGATATTTACCTGAACAAGGGATTCTTTCCCGCCCTCCGCGAAGGCGAACCCGAACCCAATGCCACCGTTCATTCGTTCGAAAAACGCCAGGCGGTCGCCGTTACCCTGGGCGCCAGCTATGACGACTGGGCCGCAGGCGAGCTGGCAAAAGAGCTGGGAAAACAGCCAGACTACAGTTTGTTCTCGCAGCGGGCCTCCAACTACAAAAACCTGTGGAACCCCCAGGCCCAAATGTTTTTACCCAAAGATGCCCAGGGGACCTGGATCAACATCGATCCCAAATTTGATGGCGGCAAGGGCGGCCGTGATTATTATGATGAAAACAATGGCTGGACCTACCTATGGCAGGTGCAGGAAGACATGCCAGGGCTGATTGAGCTGATGGGAGGGAAGGGGGCTTTTGAAAGCAAGCTGGACCAGCTCTTCCGGGAACCGCTGGGAAGGGGAAAGAATGACATGTGGTACAAGTTCCCGGACGCTACGGGCCTGGTCGGACAATACTCCATGGGCAACGAACCCAGTTTCCACATTCCCTATCTCTATAATTTCACGGATAGTCCCTGGAAAACGCAAAAGCGCATCCGCTTCCTGCTTGATGTGTGGTTCAGAGACAACATCTTTGGCATACCGGGAGATGAAGATGGCGGGGGCATGTCGGCCTTTGTGGTGTTTTCCAGCCTGGGCTTTTACCCTGTTACACCGGGCCGGCCCCTGTATACAATCGGCAGTCCCCTCTTTGAGAAGTCGACGATCGCCCTGCCGAACGGGAAGAAGTTTACCGTGATAGCCGATGGCTGCTCAGTGGTCAACAAATACATACAAAGCGCTGCGCTGAACGGCCAGCCCCTTAACACGCCCTGGTTCACGCACCAGCAGCTGACCGCCGGCGGAACCCTGCAGCTAAAAATGGGACCCAAGCCCAACAAGAGCTGGGGCCGCGAAACATTCACGGCCATGCACAAGTGAAAAGACTTTTGCGAAGCTCATCAGGATCATGGCTGACCCCCCACCCCCGCCCTTTCAGGAGGGGATACGATGCACTTGCAGGAGGCTGCACTTTCTTCTTATCCCCTCCCGGGAGGGGCGGGGAGGCTACGATGCACAGCGACATGCCAGCTTGTGAAACGCTGATGCCATAGCATCTGCCAACCGCTTGCAAATCCGCAGCTGCCGATGGCTGTTTGGTTGCAATAATGCTTATTTTACAGCTGCATCTTTTGCTTTCCGTATGCGGCAAAAAATTCTGTTCTTCTTTTTGATCCTGGTCTATACTACAGCGCATAGCCAGTCGCGTTACCATTTTTCTGTGCTGGGTATGGAACAGGGCTTGTCGAGTTCCTATGTCTGGGCGATCTGCCAGGACAAATACGGTTTTGTGTGGATCGGTACTTCTTACGGGCTCAACCGCTACGACGGACACAATATCCGCCAGTACCTCAACGATCCCAAGGATCCTTTTTCCGTGCCGGGCAATACGGTGTACTGGCTGCATAAGGATAGCGACGGGGATATCTGGACAGCCTGCGGTGCTGCCGGTGTGGCCAGATACGACTATGCAAAAAACCGGTTTGAAAAACTGCTTCCTTATGAAACAATGCGCCGGCAAACCGGGCTGGCAGCACCCGTATGGCGGGTGGGGGAAGACCAGCGGCGCCGGATCTACATCGCCTGTGGCGGAGCACTTTTCCGCTACACAAAAAGCAATCAGAAGATAGAAAACCTGACACCGCTGTTCAAAGGCGAGATAGACAATTATGGTGTTGCCATGTTTATTCAGCAGGGCGCTGATTCGCTGTGGATCCTTACAGACAATGGGTTGTTCCTGCACCGGCTTTCTGCCAATACCATGGAGCACCTTCCCTACGACAAGGAAAAATCCGGGTTTGGGTCTGCCGCCCTGATAGACGCCGAGTTTATCAACCCCGATGAAATGATCATCACCACGCCGCGTTCCGGCTTTTTGTTTTTTAACGTGCGTACAAAAGTTTTTCGGCCTGCGCCACCCCCGCTTGATCCTGCCTCGTCAAAAATTTATTCCAGCTGCGGCGGCGTGATCAAAGACCACCAGGGGCGGGTATGGGTCGCCAATTCCGTGTATGGTTTGATGGAATATACCGAGGCCGGAACCCTTGTGTCGGTTAAATCTGTTCAGTCGTACCCTTACCCCTACCCGGAGCAGGAGGGAAAGGGCATGAACGTGTATGAAGACCGCGATGGAAACATCTGGTACTGCACCTCGCAGCAGGGCGTGGTTTGGTTTCAGCCCAAACACAATTTTGTAAATGTATACCGGCGCGATTATGCCAATGCCGCATCGTTGGCGGGGGATGGCGTATACGGATTTTTGCCGGCAGGAGAGGGGCATGACATGTTTATTGCTACCACCAAGGGACTAAGCCGGTTGAACGGGGCTGCAGAAGGATTTTACAACTATCCTGTTTCAGTAACAGCAGCGGAGAAATTTCCGGCTGCTTCTGTACAAGGGTTTGCAACAAGCCATGATACTGTATTCATGGCGACTGATTTTGGTTTGTCGCTGTACGACAAACAGACCAAAAACTTCCAACGCTATATTCTGAAGGATGAAGACCATCCCGGCAAGTGGGAGCTTTTCAGCAACTATTTATCAAGGGTCTATGTGACCGCTCCCGGTAAACTGATCTTGTTGTCGCCCTTTGGCACGGCAGCCCGCTTTGAGCCGGGAAGCGGCCGCTGCTACTACAAAGACAACGCCGATAGCCCGGATGCGCTTTATCAGTTTGCGGGCATCAACTGCGCCACCAAAGATTCGCTGCGCCAATGCCTCTGGTTGGAGGCAGGTGATGGAGAGCTGTACCGGTATGATTGGGCCACCTGTACAGCCACCCGGCATCATTACACGGCTGATACATCCATCAAAACCCTGACGCAGATTTCCCCGGACCCCAGTGGTGCGCTTTGGCTGGGAACAAAAAAGGGGTTGATCTATTACAATCCGGATACAAAGAAGGGAAAGCCTTATAATTTGCCGACTGCTTCGCAGGATGTCTTTAATGTAGCTTATACGAAGGAGGGAGCTGTATGGGCCACTACCGGGAGCGAAGTGGTTTTGTTCACACCTGCTACCGGAAAATCAGTGGCCTTTAACCTCAATACGGTGATGCCTTATGCCAATATTACAAGACGCTCCTTATTTGTTGATGAACAGGGAAATGCCTGGCTGGGTACCAACAGGGGTTTTTGTATGGTAGACAAGACCGGTTTTGCGCCGCAGACCGGGATCGGTGCGCCGCACCTGGTAAACTTCCGGGTGTTCGACAAACCCAAGCTCTTTGCCCAGCCTTATTTTGAGCTGTCGGACATTGAGCTTAACTGGGATGAAAACTTTTTTTCCTTTGATTTTTCTGCCCTCCAGTACAACCAGGCTGCCGTGCCGCAGTACGCCTACCGCCTGGAGAAGTTCGACAAGAACTGGATCACCAGCGATAAAAACTCCGCCAGCTACACCAATGTGCCGCCCGGTACTTACACGCTCCGCTTGCGCACACTGGCCGGGTTGAACAAATGGGAAGAAGCGCCGCCGATCCGGGTACACATCATTTCGCCCTACTGGCAGCGCTGGTGGGCTATCTGCCTGATGCTCGCCGGCGTAGCGACCGGTATTTATTTTTTATACCGCTTCCGCCAGAAACAAAAAAGAAACAAGCTGATGGATGAAGCGGTGGACTATTTTGCCAACTCGCTTTACGGAGAAAATTCCGTCAACGAGATCTGCTGGGACATTGCCCGCAACTGCATCTCCCTGCTCAAGCTGGAAGACTGCGTGGTATACCTGCTGGATGAAAAGCAAAACCTCCTGGTACAAAAAGCCGGTTACGGTCCGAAGAACCCCAAAGACCATGACATCCTGAATCCGATCACCTTGGCTTTGGGACAAGGTGTCGTCGGGACAGCAGCCGGTACCGGAAAGCCGCAGCTGGTAAAGGATACCTCGAAAGATAGCCGGTATATTGTAGACGATGCGGTGCGCCCGTCCGAGCTGGCTGTGCCCATTGTGCATGAAGGAAGATCAATCGGGGTGATCGATTCGGAGCATACAAGGAAAAACTTTTTTACCGATGAACATGTGAAGGCACTTTGCACCATTGCTGCCATCAGCGCCAATAAAATAGCAGAAGCCAAGGCCGAAGATGCAGCAAGAGAGACCCAGATACAGCTGCTGGAAATCAAAAAGCTGCTCGCCGAAAGCCAGCTCATGGCCTTGCGGGCGCAGATGAATCCGCATTTTGTATTCAACTGCCTCAACAGCATACAGGAGTGCATTGTAACGCAGAAGTATGGCGAAGCAAGCCTGTACCTGAACAAGTTTGCCAAGCTGTTCCGCTCGGTGCTTAACAATTCAGGCAAGGTAATGGTAACGCTGGCAGAAGAAATCGAGGTGCTGGACCTGTATCTTTCGCTTGAGCACATGCGGTTTGAAAAATCGTTTGCCTATACCATTTATACAGATGAGGAACTGGAAACCGATGAGATCCTGATCCCTTCCATGCTGCTGCAGCCTTATGTGGAAAATGCGTTGTGGCACGGACTGATGCACAAGCAGGATGACCGCCGGTTAAGCATCTCCTTTGAATTAAAAAGCGAAGCCGTATTTACCTGTGTGATAGACGACAATGGCATTGGCCGCAAAAAGGCGCTGGAGCTCAAAGAACAGCAAAGCAAAACCAAGCGCCATGTATCCAGGGGCATGACCATCAGCCGGGACCGCATCGAGCTGCTTCAAAAACAACAGCAGCATGCGGTATTGGATATTATTGACAAATACAATGAGGCCGGCGAACCAACAGGCACCCGGGTGGTTGTGGAGCTGTCGGCTTTTCTGGAGTAGGAAAAGGTTCTGCGATCATCGTAGACCCACCCCTGTCCCTCCCGGGAGGTGATAATACAAGCGCCCTTCTTATCACCTCCTGGGAGGGGTAGGGGTGGGTTCAGGGCTCGTACCGTTCGTTGTACGCCGTTCGCCGTTTGCTGTTTGTTTTCACGGGTTGCAATTGCAAGAAGCAACTTTATAACAAGGAACCTTATTTCTCACCATCGCCACATGCCCATGTTAAAAGCCCTGATCATCGACGACGAGATAAAAGCCCGCAATGTATTGCAGCATTACATCACGAACTTTATACCGGAGGTGAGTGAAGTGCGGCAGGCAGATGGGGTGGACAATGCGCTCGGGATCCTGCAATCGTACAAACCCGATCTGGTATTTCTGGATGTGGAGATGCCGCACAAGAACGGGTTTCAGTTCCTGATCGAAACAAAGGACCCGCAATTTGATGTGATCTTCACCACCGCCTACAACCAATACGCCATCCAGGCGATCCGTTTCAGCGCACTGGATTACCTGCTTAAACCGGTTGACCCGGATGAATTAAAGGAAGCGGTTGCACGGCACCTTGAAAAACGGGAAAGCCGGGGTGAGAACAAGGAGCTCTACCAGAACCTTGTCAACAACATTGAGAAAAGGGAAGTAAAAGATTTCAAGATTGCCGTGCCTTCATCTGATGGTGTCTACTTTTTTACGATCGATGAGATCCTGCGGCTGGAAGCAGACCGGAGCTATACGCATATACACCTGGTAAAAAAACGGCCTTTTATCGCTTCCAAAACACTCAAGCATTTTGAAGAGATGCTGGAAGAGTTCAATTTTATCCGCACCCACAAATCGCACCTGGTCAATCCCCAGCATATTACCCGTGTTACCAGCGACAATGATTATCTCCTGCTGACGGATGGTTCGAGGGTGGAAGTCTCACGCCGGAAAAAGGACGAAGTACTGCAACAGCTCAAGCTGCGCTAACCGGTTACAAGCTGCTGCAGACCGCCTACTAAACGGATAAGGGTTTTCTTTCCCGCAGGTGTTATTTTGATCAGTGAACAACGCACCCGGCGATGATACTTACCTGCATAACCATCCTTATATTATTTGTTACAAGCTATTTAGCTTACCGCTCCTTCTTCCTTTCAGTCAAAAAAGGCAAGTTACAGCGGCATCTCCAAAGAAAGGGAGTGGGGGCAGAAGCTATTTTGCTGAATGTAGAGCAAACCGGTTTGTACATAAACAGGCACCCGCAGGTAAAACTGCTGATGCAGGTGCAGCCCCGTACCGGGCGCAACTTTGTAACCGAGATCCGCGATACATTCCCCCAGGTCGACCCCGCCCGGCTGCGCATCGGAAGCATATTGAGGGTCAGGTATAATCCGGCCGATATACGGGAGCTGGTTGTGCTGCAGGGGTGAGGGCAATAATATTTTTGCGAAATCTTTGTTTTCCGGGTTAACATTTCCATAACTTGCCCCCCGAATTTTCAAGTTTCGCTGTATGGTAAGAAAATTAGCTGGTGTTGATCCGTTTTCCTCTTTATCTCCCTTTACCTCCTCTTTTCTTCTGCTCATCCACCTGGCGAGAGGACCAGTACCGGATCCTTTCATCCCCCTTCAAATAAAATCAGTGGCAAAATCCAAATTCAGGCCCTGTTGAAGCAGCGGATACAACTTTACATGAGTCATGTATACCGGCAATCAGAAAGCCGGCTCTTTACACAATCACCAAGGCGGTCATTCATACAACGGGAGAACGCTTTGAAGATTTCAATGGCATCTTCGTAACCCAAATGTCTATATTCTAAAATCAAATTTGCTCAATGAAACAAGTTTACCTTGGCATTCTACAGCGTTTAAGTGCTTTTATAGTACTGCTGTTGTTGATGCAGACAACGTTCGCGCAAAGTCGCGTAATTACAGGTAAGATCACTGATCCGCGCAACGGAAGTGGAATTTCCGGTGCTACGATTGTTGTGAGTGGTACCACTACCGGTGCTACAACAGGAGAAGACGGCTCTTTTTCCATTACCGTGCCCCGGAACGCCAAAAGCATCACTGTGTCTTCTGTGGGTTTCAGCACGCAGGAAGTGAAACTGGGCGCCACCAATACCATCAACGTGGCCTTGCAGGCCGGCACCAAGTCGCTGGACGAGGTTGTGGTTGTAGGGTATGGTACGCAAAGAAAACGCGAAGTAACCTCCGCGACCGCATCTGTAACGCCGGAGGATTTCCGGCAGGGTGGGGCCCGCAATCCGCTGGACCTGATCCAGGGAAAAGTGGCTGGTCTTACCATTACAAGAACCAGCAACAACCCCAACTCCGGTGCTGCCATCATCCTGAGAGGAGCCACTTCCCTGCAGGGCAGCAACTCTCCGCTGATCGTTATTGACGGTATCCCGGGCGGCAACCTCGACCTGTTGCAACAGGATGATATTGCTTCTATCGATGTACTGAAAGACGGTTCTGCCGCTGCTATTTACGGTACGCGTGCAAACGGGGGCGTTATCCTGATCACCACCAAAAAAGGAAAAGAAGGACCCGCCAGGTTTGATTACTCCACTTACTTCAGAAAAGAATTTCTCTCTTCCAGACCTGATTTTCTGACTGCTTCCGAATACAGGGCCAAGATTGCGCAAGGGGTGATTGGCGCGCAATACGACCTGGGTGCTTCATCTGATATGTATGATACCTTGTTGAATCACGACAACGTTTCGCAATACCACAATCTGGCCATGTCCGGCGGAAGCGGTAATACAAACTACCGGGCAAGCTTTTTCTACCAGGATTTGCAGGGTATTGCAAAAGCAAGCGGACGCAAGAATTACGGCGGACGGTTCAGCATCAACCAGAAAGGATTCCAGGACCGGTTAGCTGCCCAGATAAATGTGGCCACCAACTTCAACCGGGCCAATCTGCTTGGCAGTGGCATCGATTGGGAGAATGCGCTTACCCGCAACCCTACAGCCCCCATCCTGAAAGCGGACCGCACTTACTTTGAAGATGCTACGACCGCGAACCCGCTCGCCCGCCTGAACCAGGAAACCAGCTGGCGCACACAGCAGACAAGCTCCCTGGATGCCAAGTTTACCCTGGATCTTTACAAAGGCATCTCTGCTTCTGTTTTCGGATCCCTGCAGAGAAACACCTATACGGATGACCAATACCGCGTACTGGCTTCCCGCAGTTCTACGCTGACCTATGGCGGTGGTGGTTATGCTTACAAAGGATCTTATCTGGAAAACAACTACGCTTTTGAGCCTACGTTGAACTATAACGGAAGCTTCGGCCAGCATACGATTACCGGACTGGCTGGTTATAGCTACCAGTACAATGTCAACTCATCCTTCAATGTAAACAACACAGGATTCATCAATGACATTTTCCAGGAGAACAATATCGGCGCAGGTACCGGTCTGGCTGCAGGCAGTACCTTCAGAGGTGGTGCAGGCAGCTCAAAAGAAGACAACAAGCTGATCGCGTTTTTCGGAAGGGCCAATTACTCTTTTGCCGGCAAATACCTGGCTACTTTCATCATCCGCCGCGAAGGTTCATCCAGGTTTGGTGTGAACAACAAATGGGGTAATTTCCCCGCTGCCTCCGTGGGTTGGAACATCAGCCGGGAAGATTTCATGAGCAGCATGAAATTTATCAACAACCTCAAAATCAGGGCAGGTTACGGCATCACCGGAAACCAGGGATTTGCCAACTACTCTTCCCTGACTACGCTGAGCACCGGCAATACCTATCTGTATCCTGATGGTGTTTGGAGACAAACATATGGACCCGACAGAAACCCCAATCCTGACCTGAGATGGGAAAAGAAAGAAGAGCTGAACATCGGGCTTGATTTCGCGGTGCTGTCTAACAGACTTTCCGGTTCATTTGATGTATATCACCGCAACACGGTTGACCTGTTGGGAACGTTTGATACACAGCTTCCGGCATTTGTACGGAACACTGTGCTGGCCAACGTTGGTACCATTGCCAACAACGGGGTTGAACTGACCCTGAACGCAGTGGTTCTTCAGAAAGGCGGTTTTTCCTGGGATATGGACCTGGCTGCCAGCCATGCTACCAGCAAGCTCACCAAGTACAACTCAACCGGTTTCCGGGGCGCTCCCCAAACCTTTGGCGATATTCCCGGTGCCGGCGCACTGGGCAGGGCCGTCCGCATTGCTGAAGGTGACGTGATCGGCAACTTCTACGGTAAAAGATTTGCCGGTTTTGCCTCCAACGGTACCTGGTTATTTTACAAAGCCGACGGTAAAACAGCCGTGCCCTTTAACCAGATCGTTGTCTCCAACGATCCCAAGCTGACTGACCTGACGATCATCGGAAACGGCATACCCAAGTATTATGCTTCCTGGACAAACACCTTCCGCTATAAAAATTTCGACCTCAGGGTATTTCTGCGGGGTAAATTCGGCTTCGACATCCTGAATGTAAACAAGCTGGGCTACGGCACCCGGGCTGTACTGCCAGGCAACGTACTGAAAAGCACTTTCGAAGGCATCAACGACCAGTTAAGGGATACTTACCAGTACTCCGATTATTACCTGGAGAAAGGAGACTATGTTAAACTGGATGAACTGACGCTGTCCTACAACTTCAAATTAAATACAAACTATATCCGCAACCTGCGTGTGTACGCTACAGGCCAGAACCTTGCCACTATTACCAAGTATACCGGCAACGATCCTGATTTCATCAGCGATGTATTTTCAAGCGACCAGACCCAGGCACCGGGCATGGACAGCCGCGGCCCTTATCCAAGAACCCGTTCTTTCCTGCTTGGATTAAACCTGGGATTCTAAAACAGACAAACCTGAAAAAATGAAAAGTAAATTTAAATATCTCTTTTTTCTTCTGCCCCTGGTGGCAACCAACTCCTGTACCAAGCTCGACGAAACGGTATACAGCCGGTTTGTAGCAGAAAACTATTACAACAGTAAAAACGAAGTACTCTCTGCCGTGCTCCGGCCTTATACCCATGCAAATGCCTGGACAACACCCGGGCAAAACGGCTGGTGGCGCGTGAGTGAACTCTCCGCCGATCAGCTGGCCTGGCCTGTTAAAGGGATCGACGGACAGGACGGCGGTAACTGGATCAGGGATCACTACCACCAATGGACCAATGACGATGACGCCGTTTGGAACCCCTGGAACCTCATGTGGTGGGGATTGGGACTCTGCAACCAGCCCATTGAAAACCTGGAAAAACGCAGTCTGGCCCAGATGGGCATTACCCAGGCAGAAAAAGATGCTTATGTAGCTGAGTTGAAACTGTTCCGCGACTTTACCCTGTTAAAGATCATGGACCTGTGGGGCAATGTACCGGTTGCAACTACAGTGGGCGAACTGAACATTCCTACGAAATCAAGAACAGAAGTGTTTAACTTCCTGGAAGCAGACATCAAAGAAAACCTGGAAAAAGTACCTGTACTTTCTCCTACAATGGTTGGCCGTATGAGCAAGGCCGGTGCTTATGCCATGCTGGTTGAGTTGTACCTGAACGCCGCTAAATGGACAGGCACAGCCCGCTGGGATGATTGCATCGCAACATGCGATAAGCTCATGGCTGGCCAGGGTGGCGGACAAGCAGGCGCTGTAGCGTTGGATCCAAATATTGTCGATACTTACAGCCCCAGAAACAGCACCAAATCAAAAGAAATCCTGCTGTCTATTACGTATGATCCTCCCAAGGGAAGTTCTGCTCCGCAATGGCCCGGTGATTTTTATCACTTCAACCAGCGTCAGATAAACGGATCAACCCGTACAGGTAACAACGGTGTGATCGTAATTCCCGGCGTATACGATGGTTTTTTCAAGAACACAGATCTGCGTAAAAAAGAATGGTTCCTGATCGGGCCACAGTACGTATACGGAACCACGACACCTGTAACAGGTACATCAGGCCGGGAATACTTTCAACAGCCGCTGATTTTTGTTGACAATGTGCGCAAGAACAAATCCCTGCAGCCAGGCCAGGACCCCAATACACTGCCCTCGAACATGACCACCGGTGAAGAAAACAGCGGAGTCAGGTTCAATAAATACAAATTGGGTTTAACAACAGATGCTGCCAACTACCAGGCTGTTGACTGGTCCCTTTACCGCCTCACCTGGGTTTATTTTGCCAAGGCAGAAGCGCTGATGAGAAAGAACAATGGCGTAGCTACACAGGATGCTGTTGACCTGATCAATGCATGTAAGAAACGCTCGTTCGCTGCTGCAGACTGGGCTACAGAAGCCTATACACCTGCTACACTGACCATGGATGAATTATTAAAGGAAAGAGGCCGGGAATTTATCTTTGAAGGATTCCGCCGCCAGGATCTGATCCGTTTCGACAAATTTGTTTCTACCGCTTGGTGGGATCATACACCCAGCAACGACAAGAACAAAGAACTGCTGCCGATTCCTAACAGGCAGATAACGCTCAATCCGGGTCTCAAACAGAACGCTGGTTACTAAGAGAGACTTTGTTTCACGATCTATATAAAAGCACCAAGGCAATTTGCCTTGGTGCTTTTATGTTGGGAGCATCCTGGCTTCCACATGCCCGCTGGTATCATTCCCGCCTATTCTTTCAGGAGCCATTTCTGGTATGCAGCATATGTACGGGCACTGTTGTCCGGTAGTAATTGCGCCATCCCGGGCTTGCTGAGATATTTCAGGACCAGGGGTTGCCTTTGACTTGCACGATGGAAAAATCAAACGATACTTGCCCTGTTAAGACTATCTTCTTTGTTCCTCCTTAGCTTTTGTTGCTTCTATTCTTCGCTTCCGTAAAATCACCTGCCTGCATACTGTTTAAGCGGTTCTATAAGAATCCCCTTTTTGGTATGTTTTGCGCCTTTTCTAATAACTGTTCTCAAAGCCATTTTAAAAAGAAATCAAGTTTATGAAATTAACGGTTACACAAAAGCCATTCAGGAGATCTTCTTTCTGCCTGCTGCTTTGGAAAAGCAAAAAAGAATTTGCCCTGTTTTTTCTTGCAACCCTCTTGTTTGTATTGCCTGCTTTGGCGCAAAGGACCATTGCGGTAAGAGGCCGCATTGTGGATGAAAAAAACCAGCCGGTTATCGGCGCATCGGTCCTGGTAAAAGGTGCCAGTACAGGTACGGCCACCAACGCCAACGGTGATTATCAGATCAATGCTCCTTCCAACGGTGTGCTGGTGGTTTCATCGGTTGGTTATCCGACCAGGGAAATCTCCGTGAGCAACCAGGCCCTTCAAAACATAACCCTGACAGCAACGCCACCGGATCTTGAACAGGTCGTTGTTGTAGGATATGGCACGCAGCGGAAAAAAGACGTGACCGGGGCAGTAGCCAGCGTGAACCTGGAAGCCATGAAAGAATCTCCGAACACCAATATCGGGCAACTGATGCAGGGCACGGTGCCGGGCTTGAACGTGGGTATCTCCACCTTCGCCGGTGGAACACCGCCCATTGCCATTCGCGGACAGAATACGCTGAGCGGAAACCAGAACGTGCTGATCATTGTGGATGGCATTCAGTATACCCAGTCTTTATCATCCCTCAACCCGGATGATCTTGCAACGATCGATGTGTTGAAAGACGCCAGCTCTACGGCTGTATACGGTGCACAGGCTGCCAACGGTGTTATTCTGATCACAACCAGAAAAGGCCGCAACAACCAGAAACCCCGTATATCCCTTTCCAGCTCTTATTCCACGCAGCGGCCCACCGTTGATCTGCGCCCGTTGAACCGCGATGAGTATCTGCAGAACATCAGAAATGCCAACTGGGACAAAGCCTATCTGGGACCTGATTACAAGCAGGCCAATCCTGCGTTTGTCGTAGCGCAATATGTAGATCCTACCATGCGCGATGCTGCAGGCAATCTGCTGCCCAACAATTTCGACTGGTGGGATGCCAGTACCAACACCGGTAAAATAGCCGAACTCAACCTGGGGATCTCGGGCGGAAGCGACCGGTTCAACTATCTTTTATCCGGCGGTTATGTAAACCAGACAGGGTTTATTATAAACGACAAGTTTAAAAGAAAATCTATCCGCGCCAACCTGGAAACAAAACCATTTACCTGGTGGAAAGTGGGCCTGGTTTCATCCGGTTCCTTTGTAAACCAGGACGGTGCAGAACCGACGATCGGCAACGTGATACAAGCCTCCCCATTGCAGGTGCCTTTTGACGCCAATGGCGTGCTCATTCCCAGTCCGACCAATACCCTCGTGCCCAACCCCTTTCAAACCTATTATGTAGACGACTATGACCGGAACAATTATTATTTCGCCAACATCTATTCCGACATCGATTTTCCATTTTTAAAAGGACTCAACTACCGGCTTAATTTCGGAAACAACTACAGAACCTCGGAGCATTTCTTCTCCAGCACTTTTGCGGCCAGCTTGCAGGGACAGGCATACAAAAACTACGAAGACTATTACGATTATACGCTGGACAATATCCTGACCTATACCAAGCGATTCGGAAGGCATGACATTACCGGTACGCTTTTGTATGGGGCGGTGGAAAGAAAATCAAACAACACCAATTCCCGGTCGGAAGTGTTTTCAAGGCTGAACCTGAGCTACAACAACCTGGGCCAGGGTACAAATGCATTTGTATCATCCAGTGCGTATCAGGAAGCCCTGAACTACCAGATGGCCAGGATCAATTACAAGTTCAACGACAGATACCTGCTCACGGCCACGATCCGCCGCGATGGTTTTTCGGGCTTTGCCGAGAACCACAAATATGCGTACTTCCCGACACTCGCAGGCGGGTGGGTGATTTCAGAAGAAGGTTTTATGAGCAGGCTGGCAGCGGTCAATTACCTGAAGGTGCGCGTAGGCTATGGTGAGAACGGCAACCAAACACCCCGGTATCTTTCTATTGCCCGGGTTTCTACAACACCCTGGGTGCCGAATCCGCCTACTACCAACTACGCTTTTCCCTATGTATTTGGTGACGGGGGTACAACAGCCGCCGCGCAGCAGGTTACCCAGTTGGGCAACCCTGATCTGAAATGGGAACGGTCAAGAGGATTGAACGGTGGCATCGATTTCGCTTTGTTGAACAACAGGTTGAGCGGGTCGCTCGATTTCTACCGGAACAATACATACGATCTGTTGTTCAGTGTAAACATTCCTGCTGTTACCGGCTTTAACAACATCCAAACCAATCTTGGCCAGCTTAGCAACACCGGGTTCGAAGCCGTGCTGACGTATAAAGTACTGGACAAAAAAGATTTTAAATGGACAACGACATTTAATTTCTGGACAAACAGGAACAGGCTCATTCATCTCACCGGGCAGGACCTGAACAAAGATGGCAAAGAAGACGACCTGGTAGGAAGCGGGTTGTTTATCGGCAAGTCGCGCTGGGCTATATACGATTACCAGTACAATGGTATTTATGGACTGACAGACACAAGGCTTCCGGGTTTCACCGTAGGCTCCTATAAAATTGCAGACCTGGACAAAAGCGGTACGATTACGGATGCTGACAGAACCTTCCTGGGCCGCCGCGAATCTGCTTACCAGATGAGCCTGTTCAATTCATTTAGCTACAAGTCTTTTTCATTCAGCTTTTTCCTGAACTCGATCCAGGGTGGCAAGAATGGTTACCTGGGCAACAACAACCCCAGCTATTTCCGGGATGACAACGGGATCAGGAATAATTATCTGTCGGCCATCGATTACTGGTCACCGGCTAACCCCAATGGCAAGTATCCGCGCAACATCTCCGGCGCGCGTTCTTACAATGAACAAACCCTTAACAGGTGGCAGAGCAGGAGCTTTGTAAGGCTGCAGGATGCTTCCCTTTCTTACAATTTGGCCTCAGCACTTTCCAAGCGGATAAAAGCGCAGGCGATCAACGTATATGTAAGCGGCAAAAATTTAATTACCTGGACCGACTGGGAAGGATGGGATCCGGAGCCGATTGACAATGCAGGTACCAACAACGTGGCCGGCGGCCTTCTGGGAACAAGACCGGTTATGAGGGCGTTTACGGTTGGTTTAAACATTACTTATTAATCGGACCCAGACAGCAAACTATTCTTTTACAACAACAACATTCCCGGATATGAAAGTTTATAAATTTTTATTGTTGATACTTCTGACAGGCGGTTTATCCTGTAAGAAAGATTTTTTAACGGAGAAGCCATTGGATTTTTTAAGTACCTCCAATGCGTTTAAAACAGCAGCAGACTTTACTGCCTCTACGAATAACCTGTACGGACTGGTGCGGCAGCATTTTTACACCATCAATGATTTTCAGCCTTTTTACTACCTGTACCGGACAGACGCTTTTTTTGATATCACCGTAACCACACCCAATATGGCGGCTGACATGGCACCGAGAGGATTGACCAATTTTGCCTGGGCGCCCATGTATAAAATTGTGTCGGAGGCAAATACCATTATTGGCCGGTTACCCGGCTCGTCACTCACGGATACGCAGAAAAAGTTGTTTGAGGGGAGAGCGAGATTTTTCAGGGCCTTTGCTTACCGGACACTTGGTTATTTGTATGGCGGCGTACCGCTGGTACTGCAGGAAGTGACAACCCCTGAAACCGGTTTTACCAGATCAACAAGAAAGCAGGTGTATGCCCAGGCCATTGAAGACCTGAAATACGCCGTCACCAACCTGCCCTCACTGGCTGATGGCTCCGTTAAAGATGGAGAGGTTACCAGCCAGGCAGCCAACCACCTGTTGTCCGAAGTATACATTGCAGATGGCCAGTTTCAGAATGCGGTGGATGCGGCTACCCTGGTTATCAATGACCCCACGGTGAGCCTTATGCGAAGCAGGTTTGGAAGGCGGAGTACCGTTACCCCCGGTGATGTTTACTGGGATTTGTTTCAAAGAGGCAACCAAAACAGAAAGGGTGGCAACAGGGAAGCCATCTGGGTGATCCAGATTGAAACAGATGTAATCGGCGGCGGCGGCAGTACCTCCGGTGGAAATCAAAATGGCGTTTATTCTTTGGAGCGGGTTCATGCGCCCCTTGTCCGCGATGTGCGGGTGAATGGCGTAGCACCTTTTCTCTGGCCGATCGGCAACTATACCGGCGGAAGAGGTGTTGGGTTCCTGGCACCGGATGCTTATTTTATTACCGATATCTGGCAAAGCGATTTTAATAATGACTTAAGAAATGCCAACCACAACTTCGTAAGGGATTTTTATGGTAACAACCCGGCCAGTCCCCTCTTTGGCAAACTGGTTTCTACCCGCAATCCTCCGGCAGGTGCAACCGGCATCAATGGTGCGCTGGTAGCCAACAAACCCGACCGGTCTTTTTATCCTTATCAGTCAAAAGCCACCCAGGCATATGAGCCGCCGCAAACCCTGGTGGCAGCGGACAATGCAGTACCTGCTGCAATTCTTACCATCGATTCGCTCAGAAGAAATTACCTGACGGCGGGTGCAGGCGGAACTTATATCGATCAGTACATGTTCAGGCTGGCGGAAACTTACCTGCTCAGGGCAGAAGCTTACCTGGGATTGAACAACCTGAATTCAGCTGCTGCCGACATCAATGCGGTGCGTGCAAGATCCAATGCTTCGGCCGTGCTGCCCGCCAGTGTGACCATTGATTACATACTGGATGAAAGACTGCGCGAGTTTGGGGTAGAAGAAAAAAGAATGTTAACCCTGATGCGTTTGGGCAAATGGGTAGACAGGGTCAAAAGACTGAATCCCTTTTACGGCACGCAAATGCAGGACAATTACAACCTCTGGCCGATCCCCGCAGACGAGATCGAAAGAAACCGCGCTGCAAAACTGGAGCAAAATCCGGGGTATCCGCAATAGCGGGAGCGTATCGAAACTTATGTCGGTCTTTCGAACATTACAGGCCGTAACCCACCCCTGCCCCTCCCGGGATGGGATAAGAAGAAAGTGCATTTTTTCTCATCCCATCCCGGGAGGGGCAGGGGTGGGTCTACGATGCATAGCATGCCCGTAAATTCAATTTTTTGTAGTTTCAAAGTAGCTGTTCTGATCTAAACTCACGTGCAGGAATTCTAATTTTGTGTCATCGAAGTTTCTATAAACTGCTCCTCATGATAGTTTCAAAGCGCATTGCAGGCTTGTGCATCTCAGGGTATTTTCTGTTTATTGTGACCGTTTTATTTCCCTTCGTTGCATCTGCGCAAAGCGGAAGGCAAAGAGTTTCTATCAATGACAACTGGCGGTTTATAAAAGGCGATCCGGCTGATGGTGAAAACCTGTCCTATGATGTACGTCCTGCAGTCACCAACCGGAACGATAATATGGTTGCCGATACAAGAGCAACAGATACGACAAGGGGTTCTTCTTCGGACAAGGTGTTGAAAAAATGGATCTTGCCCACCGCCAACGATTTTATCAATGACCCGGCAAAGCATCACCAGCGTCCGGAAGGAAATCCCGGCTCTACAGTTTCTTTTGTGCAAAGAGATTTTGATGACAGCCGGTGGGAGCAAGTAGACCTGCCGCACGACTGGGCCATCAGGGGGCCTTTCTACGCGGGCAACAATCCGGAAGTAGGCGGGGGCATGGGCCGCTTGCCCAGCCAGGGCATTGGCTGGTACCGCAGGAAACTAACCATGCCCGCCGGAGACAAAGGCAAATGGATTTACCTTGATATAGATGGCGCCATGTCGTACGCAATGGTGTGGCTGAATGGACATCTGGTGGGTGGCTGGCCTTATGGCTATAATTCGTTCCGGCTTGATCTGACGCCTTACTTGCAGGTTGGAAGCGATAACCAGCTGGCGATCCGGCTCGACAATCCAAATAATTCTTCCCGCTGGTATCCGGGCGGCGGTCTCTACCGCAATGTGTGGCTTACAAAGGTAAGCCCGGTGCATATAGCCCAATGGGGAACCAGCATTCAGGCTGGAGAGGTCTCTGCTTCCGCGGCCGGTATCCGGCTGGCTGTGATGGTTGAAAACAAAGCAGGCACGGCGCAAAACATAGCGGTGGTTACAGAAGTGTATGCATTGAATGCGCAGCTTGGTAAAACAGGAAAACCGGTTGCTTTTTTCCCGCGTTCAGTTATCAATGTTCCGGCCGGAGAAAAATCAAAAATAGAAAATGGAATTAGGCTGAAAAATCCCTTGCTGTGGGAACCGGCACCTTTGCAAAACCCCCACTTATACGCGGCCGTTACCCGGTTGTATACAGGCGGGAAATTGGTAGATGAATATGAAACCCGCTTTGGTATCCGTTCTTTGCAGTTTGATCCCCAAAAGGGCCTGTTGGTAAATGGGAAGCCGGTACTGATCCGGGGGGTAAACCAGCACCATGACCTCGGTGCATTGGGGGCTGCATTCAATACCAGGGCCGCCGAGCGGCAATTAGAGATCCTGGCTGAGATGGGTTGCAATGCGATCCGCCTCTCGCACAATCCGCCTGCACCGGAATTGCTTGATCTTACAGACCGGATGGGATTTCTGGTGATCGACGAAGTTTTTGACTGTTGGGAAAGAGGAAAAACGCCGCTGGATTTTCACCTGATCTTTTCTGATTGGTATGAGCCCGACATCCGGTCCTTTGTAAGAAGGGACCGCAATCATCCCTCCATCATTGCCTGGAGCTTTGGCAACGAAGTAGGAGAACAGTATACAGCGCAGGAAGGCGCATCGTTGGCAAAGAAGCTGTATACGATCGTGAAGGAAGAAGACAGCACGAGACCTGCCACGGCCTCGATGAACTATGCCAAGCCAGACATGCCTTTCCCCCAGGTCATGGACATCCTTAGTTTGAATTACCAGGGAGAAGGCATTCGTGATGCACCTGCCTATGCCCATCTCAGGGGCATCAGAACATCGCCCCTGTATCCTGCGTTCAAAGAAAAGTTTCCCGGCAAAATGATCGTGAGCAGCGAAACGGCCTCTGCGCTCAGCACCCGCGGTACGTATGTATTTCCGCTGGCTGATGCCATCAGTGCGCCGGTAAGCGACAGCACCGGCGGCGATCCCAAGCGGCAATGGGTAAGCGCATATGAGCTGTATACAGCGCAGTTTGGTGCATCGCCGGACAAGGTTTTTGCGACGCAGGACAAGCATCCGTATGTGGCCGGTGAGTTTGTGTGGTCCGGTTGGGATTACCTGGGTGAACCTACTCCTTACTATACCGCACGCAGTTCATATTCAGGTATCGTCGATTTGGCAGGATTTAAAAAAGACCGCTTTTACTTGTACCAGTCCCGCTGGCGTCCCGGCTTTCCCATGGCACATATCCTTCCCCATTGGAACTGGCCCGACCGCACGGGGCAAACAACACCGGTGCATGTTTTTACGTCGGGCGATGAAGCAGAGCTCTTTTTGAATGGCCGTTCACTGGGCAAAAAGAAAAAAGCCCCGTTTGAATACAGGATCCGGTGGGATGATGTAAAATACGAGCCGGGCCAGCTGCGGGTAATTGCTTATAAAGGCGGCAAACACTGGGCGGAGCAAACCATCCAGACAACGGATGTTCCGGCACAATTAGGGATCAGTGCCGACCGCCGTACCATCAAAGCGGATGGGGCTGATCTTTCTTTTATCACGGTGAGGGTAGCAGATAAGAACGGGCTCACCGTACCGGTTGCAGACAACAAAATAACCTTTCAGGTAGAAGGCCCCGGAGAAATCATCGCCACCGACAACGGCGATCCGGGCAATATGGTATCTTTTGCGTCAAAAGAACGGGAAGCTTTTTCCGGACTGGTATTGGCTATTGTCCGTTCCGAAAAATCCCGCCCCGGCATCCTGAAAATATCAGCATCATCACCGGGGTTGAAGGGGGCGGTGGTGGAGGTTAAAACACAGTAAACCGATCTGCAAGAGGGCAGGCTCTTAGTCATATTTCAATCTTCCATGATCTCCTTGCTTTTAACAGGCAATTCTTTTTTAATGCGTGCTACCACTTCTTCGCATGACGCAATAGCATCTTTGTGGTGCCTGGAAGAAGTAAACACAAATAGAAAGATTTCGCCTGCTTTTACCCTTCCCAGGCTGTGGTAAATATGCATGCACGTCAGCGGGTACTTTGCAAAAATGGCTTCCCGAACAAGATGCATCTGCTCCAGGGAAGCTGCTTCATCTGCTGTATAATCAACCTCCGCAACAGATTTTTCATCCTTGACTTCACTGCGTACTTGTCCTAAAAAGATGCTATGGGCCCCGATCTCAGTTTGGGTGCTGTGTTTTTGGATGCTATCAGCAATGAACGATGCATCAATGCGGCCTTGTACAAATATATTTTTCGGTTTCTTGTTCATGCTTGCGCTGATTTTTGAACGTAAAGATTATCAGACCGTAAATTAAAGATTTCAGCTAATTGGGACGGCATGTACAAAAAAGCTGTTTGGCTCATTCAGCTTGATAGCAGAACGCACACTTCCATAGAGTCTGGCAGCATGAAGAAAATTGATTGCTCCGTTACTTGTGATTCTGCTCCGGCTTAACCAGGTAAATGACAGTACAGGACGGTCGATTTTTTTGATTCTATTGTCTTGCGTCCATTAACTTGTTATATGGAACCAACGAGGCCTTGTCTGCTTCTGTTAACTCGACGCCTGTTGGCCTATAACCGATGCAAAGGAAATTATGCTGACGTGATTATTTTTAATCGTTCTTCTTCCAGGTCAATCTGAAACAATTGCTGGCGGATAATCTCCTCGTCAATACCGGGGTCTTTGTTAAGTTCAGTGAGATATTTTCTTTGGCTTTCGAGCAACTCCACAAAAATTATTTTTGTTTTTTCAGTTATCCAATTGTCTTCTGTGGCTTTCGCCCGTTCTTCCCATTGCTTAAAAAATTTCTCCAGGCCAACATGGTGGTTCAGCTCGTTTTCATATTTTCCTTTGAGGAATTGATAGACATGCGTTTTTAAGCCTTTTTTCATTTCTTGCCTGGTAGACGCTTCCAGGTTTGCATTGTTAAAATCATCAAACAGGCGTGACCGCCTGATGAAGTAGGGAAGTGTGAGACCTTGTATTAAAAGCGTAAGCAGGATAGCTACAAACGTAATAAACAGGATCAGGTTTCTCTGCGGAAACTCGGCGCCATCGTCCAAAACGATCGGTATGGCGAGCGCCGAAGCCAGCGAAACAACACCCCGCATGCCGGTCCAGCCCAGCAGGAGCGGCATCAGCAGGGTTCTCCTGCGCGACCGGGCCCTGGGAGCTACACTTGGCCGGAAGATATAGGTGGCAATCAGGGCTATGTACGAACTGATGATCCTCACTACGATCAGCACCGCAGTAACCAGTAAGCCGTAACCGATGGCACTCTTTAACGGTATTCCCTTTTCCTGCAAACCTTCTACAATTTCAGGCAGCTCCAGCCCGATGATCAGAAATACCACGCCGTTCAGGATAAAAACCAGGCTTTGCCAAACATTGTAGCTGGCAATGCGGCTGGCACTGTTTAAAAAAACAAGGCGCCTGGCTGACATAAACAGGCCACCGCTCACCACTGCCAGTACGCCCGAGCAATGGCATTGCTCTGCCACCCAGTACATGAGATACGGTTCTACGAGTGTGAGGGCAATATCTGATGAAGCGTTGGTGGGAAGGCGTTTGTGCGCCTGAACAAATATCCAGGCCAGGAGCAGGCCGATTCCTGCTCCGCCAATCACCATCCATAAAAAGCTGCCGGCAGCATCCTGCCAGATAAACTGGCCTGTGCCAACAGCAACCAATGCAAAGCGGAAAATAATAAGCGATGAAGCATCATTCAGCAGGCTTTCCCCCTCCAGAATGGTAGACGTTGTTTTCGGTATCCGGACAAATTTTGTGATGGCGCCGGTACTGACTGCATCGGGCGGTGAAACAATGCCACCCAGCAAAAAACCAAGGGCCATGGTAAATCCCGGAATAAAATGATTGGCCACAATGGCTACAGACAATGCAGTAAACAAGACGACCAAAAAAGCAAAGCTGCAGATTATGCGCCACCACTTTTTCATTTCCTTGAACGAGATGGTCCAGGAAGCTTCAAACAACAGGGGTGGCAGGAATATAAAAAAGATAAGGTCAGGATTGATTCGCACCCTTGGCAGGGCCGGAACAAAGCTGACCAGCAATCCTGCTACAACCAGCAGGATAGGATACGCAATTTTCAATTTCTGCGCCCACATTTCCAACAACACAACAGCCGCAATCATGGCAAGCAGGAATGGTAAAACAGTATGCATGGACGTGTTTATTGAGGGGTTTTCTGTTCAGAAAGCTGTAAAATACTTTTTAAAAGTGAAAAGCGGATGGATTGCTTTGAAGGGATGGACCGGTATGATCTGTTTGAGGTTAGCTCCTGGTCTGCATAAATAAAGGTTTTGTAGTACAGTATTCTCTGGGCGCTGTCGAGATGAAGATACATCACGATCCCCCTGGCGAGCATGGAACGGTCCTTTTTGCAAGAGTCAACGGGTACTTCGTAATTTATGTGTGTTTCATACATATACTGCTCAGCAGCTCTTCATATAGAAGAGGTTGGTTTACCGGCTTTTCACTTGCAGGAAAAAAAGGCCTATGCGAACCGGTCGGAAGTGGAGGGAAGGAGAGAGAATTTTATCAAATGTTCTGCTGAGGTCAAATTGGTAGAAACAGCTACCTGATGCTATTTGTCGTATGCCATATTTAGGGTATTTTGTAAATTTTGCCGAAATTTATATTTGCCAGGGTCAATTTGGCTGGAAGCCAAATGATAGTTAGTTGTTATTTTATGTGTGCCGTTTGGGGGATAAAATAAGTGGTCTTGGAAAGATTGTAATTTCCTTGTGAGAAGTGCATCTGTTTATTTCATTTTCAAACCTGATCATGGAAGAAAGCCAAAGCGGCAAGCCCGAAACCATCATTGATATAAAGAGACAGAAACTGGAAAAACTTGTTATTCCAACCGTGGAAGGGTGTGAGTTGGTAGACATCAATTCAATTCTTTACCTGGAAGCCAATAAATCCTATACGCATATTCACATACAGAATATTGAAAAGCCCTTAGTGTCAAGCAAAAGCCTGCAGCATTATGAAAGAGATTTGCAAAAGGAAGCATTTCTCAGAATTCACAATTCTTATATTATAAACGTCAACAGGCTTACCCATTATGTAAGAGGAGATAGCGGGCATGTTCTACTGCAGAATGTAAAAAGTCCGATACCTGTATCCAAGAGTAAAAAGAATGATTTGCTGCAATTGTTCGGGCTAAAGGGATCGAATAATGGTTGAGACAGGCCTTCTGTCGCTAAAAAGGGCGGTTTATCTATTTCCGGAATACACGTAAGTGAATACTGAATATTTTTGAATTGTTATATAAAACAAAGATGAGTTCTCAGAAAAGCATAGAAACAAAAACATTCGGCCGGAACGATGCGAATGATGTGGTTATCGGAAAGCTGGATGTTAGCAACTTTCATGCAAAAATTAGTATGGATGGCGAGGGTTGCTTTTTTGTAGAAGATCTTAATTCGACCAATGGAACTTATGTAAATGGATATCGCATACGGAAAGCAAAAATCAGACTTGCCGACGAATTAAGACTATCAGAGAACACATACCTGGATTTAAGAAAATTGTTTGGAGTACCTGCGTCTCCTGCTTACGTTAAGAAAAATCCTCTGGATTTTACACGCGAATTTAGTTCTTTGGAAGAAGTTTGGATACAATACAAGAGGGATCGTAAAGGAATCATCAGAAGGCATCAGCTTAAGACCGGTGTGATCCGGTCAGTGATTGTATTAACACCCCTTTTTGTTTGGGAAGTAATACAGGCTTTGTATATAGATCAGTTGGAAAAAGCAGATCCGGTTCTTTACCACCATTTGCAAAGCAAGTATTTGCCGTTCTCAGCAGTGGCAAGCTCCGTTGCCGTTTTCGTAAGCGGCATGCTATCCCCTATGGAGAAACTGGAGGAACTTGATGATGAGTTTAGATCAAAGTATATCTGTCCTAATCCACCATGTAGAAACCCACTAGGTACGACACATTGGAGAGTGTATGCGAATCAAGGGAAGTGTTTCAGATGTGGGGCAATCTACACACAGAAACAATACAATCAGCAGTGAAACAATTATTTCAAAATATTGCGTAATAGTTAAAAAAGGCTGCAATGAAAAGTTTATTTTTCATATCAATGGCGCTCTTAATTTCTAGTGATTATACCTTCGCTCAATCAAGAGGTATGGGTAGTGGCAGAATACTGGACAGAATCCAAACAATTGTCAGCAAGGCCGAAGAAATGGACAGGGAAGTGGTCAGGGTAGAAGCTGATTTGATAAGAGGGGAGCAAGTTTCTTTCAGGGAGCTGCAAAGCTCGTGGACGTATACCATTGTGGCAGTGGGAAGTAGCAAGATAGAAGATATTGATGTGGAAGTATACAAGTATGTCGATGACAAATGGGTGTTGATCAAGAAAGACGCCGATACGGAAAACATTGCTGTTGTGCAAATCATTCCAGGTTCATCAGCACTTTATAAGATCGTTACCAAAGTATACCGGTACAGTCCGGGACAAACGGTGGGGCATTACGGGTTGGTTATTTACCACAACTGATGATATGTAAAGTTCCGATTGTAGAACCTGCATTTTCATATGAAAACTAGAGATTATGCGTGATGAGATGAATATGGCGGAAATTGCTAAAACCGTGTTAGGGAAAATTTATGGTACCAGCTTGGGAAGAGTTCTGATGAATAAAGGTCCAAGGGAAGGTGGGTTTGAAGATACCCGTGGCGCACTTTCACTGATTTATCTGACCCAGCCGGCACCGAAAGATGATGGCAGTTTACATGCTACTGAGAAGCCGGAAGTTGGTCATCAGGGGCGTGATCCCGTTACTCAAAGCGATCTTGCAGTCTGGAATACCCTTCCTGAAGCACAAGGCAAAAGTGACAAATTGCAAGCTGTTGAAAAGCCAGACATTGTATCACTTCCGGAGCAGGCAAATTCTATTACAGATCAAATGGGCTTTCAGGAAGCCTTCACAAATGCGAGGATTGAGGTGGGGCCCTCAGGTTACTTTGTGTGGCATGGAAAGGTGTTTAACACTATGTATGACAGTGAAATCAATTCTTTAACCAGTGAAGATCAGGAAAAGATTCTGGGAAATATTGTAGCAGAATACAGAAAAACAGAGAACAGGTTCCATGAGCCACCAGGTGGAAATGAGTACGGACCTGTAGTAATGGTACATGATATCGCTCCAGTAGCGACTAGTTTGATAGATAATTTAAGCTTGAAAGATGCGTTCGCTGTAGCACGTGCCGAGATTGGGCCGGGAGGCACATTTACATGGCAGGGCCGTTCATACAGTACGTACACAGTTGAAGAGTACAGTGCGATGAATGAAGAAGAAAAACATGATTTTGCCGCTTCAACAGGTTATACTGATCCGCTTGATCCACACATCAGCGAACACGACATTCATATTCAACAACTGATTGATCCTGACGTGGATTGGCTGGTAAGTGAATACGCCAGCCATCACGGCAATACATGGGATATGGAACATGTAGGAGAACTGATCAGAAGTGATTATATAGAGCACACAGATGGCAGTAGAATGCACGTTGGACTGTACGATGCAGATGGAGAGCTGGAAATCAAGATAGACTATAACAATGATGGAATAGTTGACATTCGCATCATTCCTACAGAACATGGCGACATGGAAATATTGGGCGCTGAAGGGGAAATGGCTACGTTGTCAAATGATGATCTGACGCAGCTGGTGAACACACTTCACCAGGAAGAACTGCCTCCATTATGGGATGGAAGCGATATTCATCATTCCTCATCCAATGATTTTTATGCTGATGAGGACGGCTTGCATCATCATTAAATGAAAGCTATGAAAATCAAATGTCCTCGGTGTCCTGCTGTTTTTCCGATTGCACCCGCTTCACTCCTGAATGGTATTCCTACCGTTAAATGCCCTGCTTGCTATGCCAGATTTAAACCTGCAGCAGCAACAGGTAGTGAATCGGGAGGCAATGGAACAGTAGAAAAAGCACAGGAGGCCGAAGCGGAAGCGATGGAAATCGGATGGCTGATTGTATATGAACAAGAGAAGGATACGCAGCTATTTTCTCTGGTACTAGGCAAACAAACGGTTGGACGCAAATCTGTTTCGAGGCCTGCTACCATCATGATAGAAACCAAGGACAAATACTTAAGCCGAAGGCACTTTTGCATTGAAGTAAAAGCAGGAGAGAAATTTGGATTCATCTATCTTCTTTCGAATGCCATGGCTAAAAATCCTACACGCGTGAATACCCCAAAAGATGAAACTAAAATAGTCGAAGACTGCGAAGAATACTTACTGGCGGACGGGGACAGTATACAAGCCGGCATAACAAAAATTATATTCAAAAATCACCTGTACAAAGGCAACGGCATAGCAAAAATAAATCAACACAAATCCAAATAGCTATTCAGCTTTAATCGATCATTCTTACATAGTTTTTCTGGGATCAGGAACAGCAAAAGCAGCCTATAAATAAGCGGTTGGGTGTTGAGCATTCTGTTCTCTCAAGGCACTTGTATAATGCCTATGGCTATTCTTTGCCCATCACTTTTGAGAGCTGCAACCATGTGTCACTCATCGGATATATTCAGATGAACTATTGGTGGGTATCAGTTGATGCAACATAAATCTGTAATAAACTTAAACCAAAATGTTTTGTATGAAAAAAAAGTCTTTAGCTGCCTTTATAGGCTGTGTGATCTGCTTCATAGGCGCAGCGAACGCACAAAATTATATCAACATTGCGCGCATCGGTAAAAATCTGATTCTAGTTAGCAATGCATCCACGCATGCAGTAACAGTGCAGATCGGTAGCAACGAGTTTCATTTGCTACGCCGGGGATTTACAAAGAGAGTTGAATTTGAATTAAGTGAATACAATGTGCGCAACAAGCCGTTTTTAGTCTTTTACAGTTACCAATGTTTTGTAGAAGATTCTTTGGATTGTATGCGTGTTTCTCGAAGGGAAGAAGAAGAACAAAATTTTCAGAAAGCGATTGAGCAGATAGTGGCGCTGCTTGCCCAAGGCAAGCCGCTCGGATTGGTACTGGATCTTATTCGCTTTTTTTACAGCAATACTGTTGAGCGAGAGGAACTATTCAATGAAATACGGATGGCATACGGTTCTAATTCCACCCTGGAGCAAAAGATAAGGAGGATCAATGCCATAGCAATCAAATATCATCAAAGATTAGAAAGGATACAGATTGCAAAGGAAAATTGCGTTGCAGCAGCAGGGGTTGAGCTCGCCCGCAATAAAAATGCAATGAGGTACTACGCCTCCCAGTTCATGGATGTGAAGGAAAACTTTCGCATGGATCTGACGGCTTACACAACGGTTGGTTTTAGGGTGAGATCGTTAAAAGGTGTTGCATATCCAAAAGAATCACTCAAGTCTCTTGACTTCTCTCAAACACCTGGATTTGGTGCAAGAGCTGCTTTGGTATACAACGCCTACGATTCTTATAACAGAATTAAAAAGGATACAAAAATTTACTTCCCCTTTGAATACATGAAGACAGCAGCACTCTATAAATCGCCTGCAGACAACATATTCAAACGGGATTCAGCACTGTCTTGGGAGTTCTACAGCGGTGGTATTGGTTGGGAATACCTTCAGCGGAACAAGAAGAACAGGGTGGTGGGGTCGTTGAATATTGATTTTGGATTGATTACTTCTGTACTTTATCAGCATTCGGTTAACAACAGCAAAAAAACTTCTACGGATAAAATCCGTTCCTTCAAAGGATTCGGACCTTATCTGAATGTTGGGGGGAAAGTTAAGTTGCTGAAGTGGTTAGACCTGTATGGATCTTACTACACAACTATTTTGTATGATCCCTCTCCCGGAAGAGCAAAGAAGGTTGATCTTCCATCTTTCAGACAATTTAACGTGGGAATTAATATTAGTCCTGTGAGAGTTTTCAGTTATCAATACTGAATAGAAAGCTGTATTTATTATCTTTAGAGTGATGAAAACCTCTTTTGTGATAGCTGTCCTGTTGGCGTTGGTACAGGGTATTCACGGTCAGAAATCTGCGGAATGTGATTATTACCTGCACAAACAGGACAGTTTTCTATCTGTCAACGATGTGGATTCAGCGCGGAACTTCCTTGCTGCATACATTGAGTGTAAGGCGAATGGAGCCAGTGCAAGTGATAGAAATAAGTTGGCGAAACTCAGAGAATATGATAAAATATCTTTGGATTCAGCCAGGCAAGGGGGCTGGGCAAGACTGTCTTCCGGCGAATGGTGGTTGATCAATAAGGATTTTCAACGCATACAAAAGCTGGATTACGATAACTGTTACGGTTTTTTCAGAAGTGAGTTGTGCCCGGTGAAAAAGGGCAAGCTTTACGGATACATGAACTCAGCAGGAAAGCTGGTTATCCCGTTAAAATACACTGCAGCCTGGCCATTTGCGAATGGACGCGCCTCAGTCAAAAAGGATGGTAAGTCCGGATTCATCAATGCAAACGGCGTTCCCGTGATTCCGTTCGATTATGACAATGCCTGGTCTTTTGCCAATGGTTTGGCCCGCGTCGTAAAAGATGGAATGTATGGGTTTATAAATACGAATGGAGAAATAGTCATTTCGTTGGAATACGAGGAAACCGGATCGTTTCATGAGGGGCTGGCAAAGGTTAAGAAGAAAGGCAAGTGGGGCCTTGTTGACACGCGTGGTACAATCGTCGTACCGGTAGAATACACCGATGTGGGATCCTTCTCAGAGCAATTGGTCTGGGTAAAAAAGAATGGTAAAGCAGGTTTCATCAGTCAGGCAGGTCGATTGATTATTCCACTTAAGTATGATGACGCAGGCGCTTTTCGGGAGGGGCGTGCATGGGTTAAGCAATCAGGTAAATATGGATTTATAGATGTTCAGGGGATCATGGTGGTACCAGCTATTTATGATGAAGTGGGTGCTTTCGAAGATGGGTTGGCTTTGGTCAAACAAGGTTCGCTGTATGGGTACATCAACAGAAAAGGTACACTGGATATCAAGCCGAAATACGAGAAAGCCGGATCATTTCACGAAAAAATGGCCGGGGTAAAAGAAGACGGAAAGTGTGGATTCATCAACAAAAAGGGTGTTACAGCAATTTCTTTTATATATGATGAAGTTAGCAGCTTTAACAACGGTTTGGCGAGAGTAAAAAGAAATGGCAAGTATGGCTTTGTTGATTTAAAGGGAGCAGAAATAATACCCGTCGACTATGATCAAGCGCTAACCTTTACAAACGGTGTAGTGCAAGTAAGAAGGAAAAACCAAGATTTTTTTCTTAATCGTCATGGGGAATGCATAAAAGGATGTGAATAAATTTCAGGCTATATATTTATACACGGTCTTCTTTAACAGTCTTTATTAAAACTGCTGATTTTATCAAAACCTTCTTTTTTCACCGGCAGTCAAGGCGATTGGCTACAAATTAGCATCAAGTATCCAAGTTAATAGTCTCCATGAAACATTTAGTGATAAAATGCATGTCTCTGAGTTCCAAAGGTAAGCGCCTTTGTAATGAAGATTTTCTTTCTGTTTCAGGGGGGGCTTACATTATTTGTGACGGTGTTGGTGGTTCAGCAAAGGGAGAAATTGCTAGTAAACTGGCCTGCGAAGCAATATCTAACTATTTTCTACATCTTTCTCATGGTATTCCCCAAAAACAGGATGTCATGGATGCGATCATCAATGCTGAAGATGCATTTACTAAGTACGTAGCTAAGCACCCTGAAAGCAACGGTATGGCTACCACCCTTGCTTTGCTTCATATATTCGGCCCTGTGGCTATGATGGCTCATGCCGGCGATAGTAGAATTTATCATGTCCGGAACGGGACTATTCTTTATCAGACGAAAGATCACTCATTGATAAACGATCTTATAGATGCCGGTTATATCAGAGAGGAAGAAGCAAAGTGGCATACGCAACGAAGTGTAATCACGCGGGCTATACAGGGAAAGCATAATCCGGCATTAGCCGATGTAAAATATATATATGACATCAGGCAAAATGATTTTTTTATCCTTTGCACAGACGGACTCTTAGAGGGAATCGACAATCACTTCATCGAAAAATCTTTTGTGTGCAATGCGGAACTTGGGGATTTGGTGAAAAGGATCAACTCTATGTGTGAAGAGAACGCAGATGATAATTTCAGTGCTATCTTTATAGAGATCCTCAGCTCCTGAAGATGGATGGAAAAAGACGGATATTCAAGAACGCAAACACAGGAGTGTATGAGGTTTTCAAATGCAGTAGCTGCTATTTGGGCCAAGATAAGTTTTGTTTGTGCCCATCACTAAATAAATCCGGGAACACGATGAATATTGAGCTCGCTGCAGGTACTTTACTCGATAAGGGAAGTTACAGCATAATAAGGAAGTTGAAACAAGGGGGATTTGCAATAACTTACCTGGCAGAACAGCTGAAGTCTTCCGTGCATTTAGGGTATGAAAAAAAGGTCGTCATCAAGGAACTTTTTTATACACAGCTTTGCAGTCGTGATCGTGCAGGCAAGCGCGTAATTATAGCGAAGGCTGAAGACCAAATATTGTTCGGTAAGCTGATAAACAAAATAGTCGAAGAAGGAAAAATCCTCCGTGGCCTGTCCCATCCGCATATAGTAAAAACGCATAAAATCTTTCAAGAAAACGATACCGCTTATATCGTGTTGGAGTACATAGAGGGTGTTGATCTGGAACAGTTATTAAAAAAGGATGGCAAGCTACTCTTAAGAAAAGCTGTAAGATATATTGTTCACGTGTTAAGGGCACTATCTGAGATGCATAGCAAAGGGATATTGCATTTGGACATTAAACCTAGTAATATTCTTATCAGAGATGGCTCGGATGAAGCTGTGTTGATAGATTTTGGGGCTTCTCTTGCTTACAACTTGGAAGATAACAAGGTTCAAACAACCAATAGTAGGCTGGTAAGCGGGATAAGTCATTATGCTCCTCTGGAACAGCATGCACTTGAACATCTCAAATACTTCAATGCTACACTCGATACGTACTCTGTAGGAAGCACATTTTTGCATTGCTTAACAGGTAAACTGCCTCCCAGCGCAGCCTCTCTCAGTTCCGGAATGTCAGTATTGCCTGAAATTGCATCGGCAGCTGATAATGATAGTGATTATTTCCCTAGTTTAATAAAAAAGGCACTTAGCACAAGATACATAGACAGATTTGGCAGCGCTGTTGAATTCTTGCATGCGCTGCAGAACGAGTCAGCCTATAATCATTTAATGGAGGCCGGTAGGAGCAGCTTTAATGACCGATTGTATACTTATGCCTTGGCGTTGCTTGGTGAGGCAGCATCGCTTTTGACCATTACACCCTCCATTGTTGCACTTCAGAAAGACATAAACAAGGCATTACAGGATGTTAATCCTGAGAAAGAATTCAAAAGCCTGATGGAAGCAGGAGCAAAGCTTCAACAATGCGCATCTTACTACCAAGCTTTGCTCTATTATGAACAAGCAAATCAAATGGTAAGTAATCGCATTGAGTGTTTAGAGAGGATACAGGAATGTAAGCAGATACTGGAAGAAGAAAGTGAAGTTACTGCACTGCTTGTAGATGCAGGGGCATTTCAGAAAGAGCAAAAAGCTGAAGATCTCACAATGATGATTTCTGAATATCACTCGATTCCTTTTGGAACGAAAGTAGAAGTTCCGTCTGCACGCCTCGGCCGTATGAGTGGCAGAAGAATAGGGAAACTGCAAGTGCAAGGGTTACGCAGCGTACAGTCGTTTCTGGATCGTGTTAGGAAGATTAACACGAAGTACATGTGGGTGTGGATAATCTTGTTGGCCGGATGTGCAATTGCAGGTGTTGTGATGATGGGGCGGGAGTTGATTTTTGTAAAGAAAGAAGAACAACCGGCACCTGCGCATACCCTTTCAAAGCCAGTCAGCACATCTCAAGGAAATGTAAACAGAAAAAGGGAATATGAGAAAGATAATCGGTGGCTGTTGTGGAGGGATAGTGTTTTATTGAAATTAAAGATGATCGAAGAGATACAAAATAGACGCATAACAAACAACCCACCTCTTGGTACAAGGATCTACAAAGATGCTATTGAAGATTGCAAAAAGCTGCTTAAACTTATCCCCGATTCGGCACAGGAAAATATAATGTTAGTCAAAAGATACCAAATTCGTTTGCAGCTGAAGTTTGATACTGTGCAATCAGCAATATTGGTGGCAGAAGCCAGTCGTGTTTTCAAGAATGGAAACTATAAACGCGCATGTGATAATTATATAAGGGCAAATAAGCTCGTTCCGGGCAGTGGTGACAAGGGTTATTATGAATTCGTTGAAAAAGCCAGGAAAATGGAAGTATATACAGGTTGCGAAGGGTTGATTAAGTGGTGCCAGTATGCCAAGCAAATCAAAAATACCAGCGAAGTGAGGGCTTTGATTGAGGGGTGTAAACAGGAGTGATCTAAAGTGCTAAAACCGGTACAACTGCGTAGCAGTCAGTAGATCTGATGCACAGCTGCGACTATTAGCAACTACAGGCGGAATTTTCTACTTGGGCGAGGTCAGTGGGGGTGGGAGTGGCCCAAGATCCATTATTACTAAAATTTTAGAAGGCATGTATTTGCCTGAATTTTCTGACAATGTTAATATATATCGTACCATCAAATTGATCTTTGCCTGATAAATTTTTATTTTGAAGTCTTACAAATAATTTATATAATTGTATATCTCGTAGCTGTTCCCCTTGAAAAGTGCCTTGCATGTTCTATGATCATATAATCGTGTTATAATAGGCAATCCCGTACTTCAATGAAGCAAGTGTGCATGATGTAAGAGTCAATCTTTTACAAAGAGATGATGACAAAGGTCTGCTTCTATGTATCATCGACACCTTGATCTTTATCTATAGCCATGAAGAACCTAGATGTATCAATCAGATTTTCTGTGCTTTCTTTAATAGGTATTGAATAATCGTAAAAGTAAAGTCTGCATTAAGATAGGTCGTACAAGTCCAAATCCCTGTATTTATTAAAAAACATCCGTGTGAGATGGATAAACGCTTAAGGCTCGGGTTCTTCAAAACTGCTTGTTTTTCCCTTTTTATAATGCTTTTTACCGGTAATGCATATGCTCAGAAAGCTCAAGTTGTATTTGATAAACTGCCATCAGTAGAACCCAGGAATATCAAAGTGTTTGTAGACTCGTCCAGGTCAATGGGTGGTTTTTTTAGCGAGTCGGTCGGGATTGCAAAAGGAGTGTACGAGTGGTTTAATCATCTCAGCACGATCAAGCCTTCCAATAGCAAAATTGAATATTTCGGGTTTGCGTCTCATGCATCTAGAATACCAATAGAAGGTGCAAGCTTTATGGAATTGCTTACTAGAGGTTCTGTTTTTCATGGTCAAGATAATATATACAGTATTGCATTTGATACAATCATTGAAGAGATTGGAAAAGGGGATTCAATCGGCATTGTATTAACTGATGGGGTGCCATCTGTAATTTCAAGGGGATCGATCGACCAGCAGTTGCAAAATGAGCGAAACCGCATAGGAAATGCTTTTAAGAAATTTTTGGAAAGGAAATCAGATAACCAGGTTCTTATTTTCAGGTTTCTTTTCCCCTATGTTGGAAATTATTATTCTTCGGACAATTCTTTCAGGGAATTACAAGTAAATGGAGCGAGAAATTTTTATGCAATCGTCTTTTGTGAAAACAAGCATATATCATTCATTGATAAAATGTTTGATTTTGATAAATTCCACAGATATGATATAAAGAGGCAAAGTTTTACCGATTATGATAAAATAAGGATCGAGTCCTGCAATACAAGTATAGTAAACGACAGGATCTCCTTTTCTTTGATAACAAACTCACCGGAGACGACGAACAGTGATGTAAAGATAATCAACGCGCAAGAAACAGAAGTTCCAGCGGATAAAAGCATAGAAGCAGGGAAGATCGTTTTTCGTGTTAAGTTTACAAAGGAAGAGATTCAAAACCACGATTCTTTCAAGATTGTTTTCGGACCCAGGAAGCTGGATCCATTTTTTAAAAATTTGAACATTGAAGCCGGCCATGAGAGTGATATAGTTCATCAAAGGAGTGATTTTCACAGTAAAACCTTCCGTTTGAGCTTTCTTACAGATGCACTGGAGAATAATTACAATAATTCTTACAAACAGCGGAATGCCCTTGCAATCGGTTTTAGAATAAAAGATCATAATCAGCATTGGCAAAGGTTTTTTGAACCTCTTTTCGGCTTGTTGCCACCTCAGCCAGCTGATGAAAAGTTTTACACGGGGGCTACTTTTCCCTTGTTCTTGCTGCGGTGGCTCACGCCAATATGTTCTGCGCTGTTTATCTACCTGGTTTGTTTCAACAGAAAATCGCTGAATATCAGGAATCATCGAACGCAGAAAGCGGTTTGGACGACTGGACTTCTTATAAACCTTGTTTTAAGCTCGGGGTTGACATTTCTAATCATATCAAAGCCTGATTACTGCGTAAAGTTGACACTGGGTTATTATCTTAAATACATCCTGTATGATACACTCTTTTCCTTGCTGCTGTATTTTTTACTGTCACTATTCTTGAGGCGGATTAAAAATTCAATTGCTCAAAATGTGCCATTTTAAATTTTCCTTCTTAGTAAATCCCTAATAATATGCCTACTTGCTATATATTTTCCATCGGAGGATCGGGTACCCGTGTATTGGAAAGTTTTACTTATCTGATTGGAGCAGGCTGTGCCTGGAACGAACTCAAGAAATGGAGCTTTGTTCCGGTCATCATAGACCTGGATGAAAAGAATGGCAATACCGCAACTTGTATCCAGGCGCTCCAAACGTACGAAGCGCTGAATGCAAGCTTGAAGAGCACTACCGGAACTTCTCCGTTTTTCCGCTACCCTTTGAGCAGGCTGGAAGGAACGCAAAAGGACTTCAAGCTTCAGATCCAGTCGCCTGAAAATGATACACTGGCAAATTCTATTCAGTTAAACAGTTTACCCAATCCGGATGACCAGCAGCTGATGAGGCTCTTGTACAATGACAATGATCTGCAGATGAAGCTGGAAAAAGGGTTCAAAGGGGTGCCGAGTATAGGTACCATCGTTTTAAACCAGTTTGAACGAAATATAGCTTTCATCAACTTTAAAAATCAATTTCAAGCCGGCGACAGAGTCTTTATAATCGGCTCTATTTTTGGCGGTACAGGTGCATCCGGACTGCCGTTGTTACTCAAAAACATACGGGCAGGCAGCGGTGCTCTGGCCAATGCTCCTATTGGTATGCTATCTGTGCTACCGTACTTCAACGTAAAGGAAGATGAGAAAAGCTTGATCAACTCTCAAAGCTTTATCACGAAGTCTATTGCTGCACTTAAGTATTACGATAAGAATCTTATTGAGGCCAATACTGTGTATTACATAGGTTACAACAGTACAACTCAATACGAAAATAGGGAAGGTGGACAAAGCCAAAAGAACCTGCCACATGCTATTGAATTGATGGGGGCCACGTCGATCTTTCATTTTCTTTCAAAAGCTGAAGAAGACTTTGTTCCTTATGCTAACTACAGTGATTATCTTCCACGCCGCGAGTTTTTCAAGTTTGGGTTTAGTGAAAAACAGGGTGTTCTAAATCTTGCCAACCTGGACGGTAAAACGGCCGTTTGGATCAAGCGGCCACTTGTATTGTTTTACTATTCATGCCTGACAGGCTTCTTTACAGGGGAGAATTTTGTAAAAAGAAACAGACAGATAAGGATTCACAGCATCAGCTTTAAACCCGGCTTCGAGAACGGTGATTTCATAAAGCAGATGCTGGTCTTTCAAGGGCTTTTTCTCGATTGGCTGCATGGATTGGACATCAATGGCGGCGACCCTAAGTTCCTGCCTTTTGAAACTAAACCTTCTATAGATCAGATCAAAGAGTTTGAAGATGAAAAAAAGTTGCCTTACCTGGTAAAGGATATTCCCATAAGCGCCAAGGGATTGTTTAACAGATTGCCTCATTCTATAGTAGACTCGTTCAATCACTTTGATGGTGATGTAAGCGGCCTCGCCGGAAAGGACAATCATCTTTACAGCGAAGTTTCATATCTATGCTCAAAAACCTTTGCTGAAGAGTGGAAACATATTTAAAGTAAAGCCAAAGAAATGTATTACGCCACTTTCCTGCAACGTGTAATTGCCCTGGCTATCGATATGATTCTTGTAATCCCGTTGGCGTTGTTGTTTGCGTATAGCTTGAATAAAATTACTGAAGGAACTTATAAACATGAGTTTACTTTTTTTCTCTTCCTGCTTGCATACTTGTATTTCTCTGTTCTTGAAACCTATAGTGCAGGTGGACAAACGTTGGGAAAAAAGATAATTGGTATCGGTGTTACAAGCAGCAACTATCGAAAAGTAAATGTGCTGAATACATCTGTTCGTTTTGTGGGAAAGCTTTTTTTGCCTGTTGGTTTTATACTCTACTTTGTAAACAACGATAAGCGCTGTTTGCATGATTTTTTCGCAAACACAAAAGTTATCAGAAAATAAAAAGCAGCAATTATGTCGACCCTTGACGCTCGCCTGAAAGAGAAGAATGAGACAGCTCCGGTTTCAAACCAAACAAACTGGCACGCTTTCAACGGATACAATGAAAGCAGCTCCGACGACATCGAGGATGTTGCTGGAGCCAGTGCAGATCGAAATATTTCATCGGTTCCATCTCCATTGGCCCGCATGCATTTGGTTGACACAGCTTTCAAATTCGTGGATGACAACCGAAACGATGCTACCAACCAGTCAACTGTGTACCATAAACTTGTATCTGACTGTTTGGATGTTTGGGAAATACTGTTTACCTGGAATCAACATTACGGGCTCGACTTTCATGTTTGGGATAAAACTGCTAATGTAGCGGATATAAAAAAATCGCCTTCTACCGGCCACCAACTACTCGCCCGTACCCTGGACTTATACTTAAACAAGGACAGCAATCCCAAAATAAAGGCCATCAGCCAGATTTATTTGATCAGCCACAACGGGGTTGTTTTCGCCGGCTCGAGTCCTTTTACGGGCTTTTTTACTTCTCCCAATCTTGCCAACCTGCCGCTGAACAATTCACAAGGAAAGCCGTTCTTTACAACGCCTACACCGCTGAAAGATAGAAATGATAAATTTCAGGTGTTTATCTGGAAATTGATTAAAGCGTATCAGGACAGTATCAGCTATTTCTTTGTCAATTTTTTTAACTATGTGTATAATAACTTACAGACCTCGCCTTATTATGCTTCTAAATTAAATCCCATTTGGTTAGCAACTTACCAGCCTGCGAGTTTTGTAAACGAATACAGTCATCTTGTTCAAAACAGCATAGGGCAAGTACTGCAATTGAATTTTCAGAATGGCATCACAAATCACCTGCTGTTCTCTTTGCCTGTTGATACATTGAAAGTAGATACTACCTGTCAGTTTCTCATCAGGCCAACCAAGCAGAGTGCGGATGCAGCAGAAAAGTATCCGTTGGTATTGCAATCAGGGGCGACCGGCATCTATCTTGACGGCAAACCCTTTCTCAGCGATACCAAAGTTCCGATAGATGTTGTTGATGAAAACGGTGAAGTAATACCACTTGATGAAAGACGCCTGCCCGTATACAATATCAAGCATCCTTTTCTTGCTGCCGGCGACTTTATTGAAGAATATCTTGTAAAACTTCCGTATCCCATAAACGATGCAGCTTTTATCATAGGCAACAGCGTAGGGTTCAATGATGCAAACCCTTTTTGCTTTCTCCTGCCCATCAAGCCCCTTTATTTTGAATATTTCACTTTCTCCGATCTGAAACGGAACCTCAGGATCACGCGCAAGGAGTTTACCATCCGGGTAGAACTGAATATACCTATAAACCGGCCTGCCCAACCGTTCATTACACTTTCGCGCGATTTTCAAAAAACACCCGGAATCTTTCCCACCCACCAGCAAATAAGGGGCAACAAAGCTTCCAGCAACGGAACTGCAAATATGGGATACATTGTAGAAGAGGACTTCGGTCTTATGCTGTTCCCGTTTTTAAAAATGAGGCCGGTAAGGTTGGACCAATCGTCACCATATAATGATTTTTATAAGCTTGGTGTCGTCACCAGACCGGACAACGAGCATGAGGTAAATGTTGAATTCTACAGGATTCCTTCTTCCGCTTTGCCAGTACCGTTGCCTGAAGCCAACCGGCCAGTAGATAATCAGGTCACTCAACGGTCTCGTAACTCAAAATATCATATTTTAAATCAGGAATTCGACTTTATCCAGATCAAGATCAATGGCATTGTTACCTACGCTGCTACCATCATGCCTGATTGGTCTTTGGCGTCAAAGGATTTGGGCAATCTCAGCTTCGATGTGGCCATTGATTTTGGAACAAGCAATACTTACGTGGCTTACCGGCAGGCAGGGGCCAATGCAGTGAGTTTTGATATCAAAGAAACAGAGATACAATTGGTGCGGTTGGATAAACCTGTTCAGTCCAGGAGCGGTGGCGGAATAACAAAAAAGTATGAGAACCTTGAAATGGGCTCTTTGATACTGGGTGTCCTTACAAGAATACAACGGGATGAAGTTACGCCAAGTGTTATGGGTATCGAAGCATCGGGCTATAACATGCCGTTTCAAACAGCTGTTGCAGAGGCCGGATATATTACAAATGCGCAGCAAATTAACTTGGCCAACTCCAATATACCTTTTGCTTTTGGCAAACATTACCAGTCAACGGATGTGAAAATTCATACGGGTATCAAGTGGAATAATCCGAAACCCGCGACTTTTGATGAAAAGAGAATCAACGTTTTTTTTGAGACGTTGCTTTATATGATCAGGACAAAAATCCTGTTGAATGGTGGAAACCCCGCACAGAGCCGATTGATCTGGTTCAAGCCTTTAAGCATGAGCAATTTTCAGATTCAAAACCTATCCCGGCAGTGGAGTTCCTTGTATCGAAGGATCTTCGATTCAATCACGGCCCCGATATGCATCACTGAGTCTGAAGCTCCTTACTATATTCACTCGGCGACAGGCAGATTTGGAGGGAACGAGCCTGTTTTAAGTATGGATATCGGGGGTGGGACTACCGATGTGCTACTGTTTTACAATGATCAACCTTTATACAGCACATCTTCCCTTATGGCAAGCAGAGTGCTTTTCGGTGAGTTCAGAAACAGAACCTTTCAAAAGAACAATCCGATTTTAAAGTATTACCGTCCAATGATCAAAGAACTCATAGAGGCATTTATCTCGAATGGACAAACAGATGACCTCAAGGATGCTGGAGGTCAGATGAAATCATTGCACGAATGGTATTTCAATTCAAGTTCCACCACCCGTTCGGAAGATGTCATAAGCTTTTATTTTTCCAGACCGGAGCTGCAATTCGCCGATCATTTGCGAAACGAAAAGTCGCCGTTTAAAGTTGTGTTTCTGTTTTATTTGGGCGCTTTGCATTACCATTATGCACATTATATACGGTATTTGAATTTACCGGCTCCGCGTCATATATGCATGAGCGGTAATGGAAGCCGTATACTCAATCTGATAGACCCTGTGCCTGATGCCAATAATTCACCTGTTTCCCGATTTATAACGGAAATCTACAAAAAGGCCTTTACGAATGGAATAAACTTTACTATAAAAGTTCATACAACACCGCAACCCAAAGAAGCAACAGCGCAAGGCGGTTTATGGAAAGAACAAAAGCAAATAAATCAGGAAGCACAGGCAAAAATTTTGGTAGGTGAAAAGCTGTATGATGTATACAATAACATGGTAACAGATGAGCAGGTCATCAATAATCTTACTTACCAGAATTTTCAGGATGGGCCACAAAAGTTGAGCTTCAAAGCACAAAATTCCAATTATTACGAATTCGTAGACTTCTTTTTAGGTGAGCTGAACAAGCGGATCAATTACAAGGCAAATTTTGGTGTAATTGTAAACCTGGATGACTTATACCCTATCCTCAAAGATGACAGCCTGGTAGAAGCTGATTTTAATGCAGGTATGTTTAACAGATTAGAGCTGGCAGATGTACAAGATACTCTTTACGAAACAGTGTTCTTTTATCCTGTGATGGGAGCGATTAGTCGGCTGAGTGAGTATTTGGCTGAAAAGTATCCAGATAATAAGTGAGAAATTTTCTTTATGTCAAACTTCACAAGTGATTCGATTATACAAATATATGCTTGTAAAAAAAGTTTAACAAATGATACGGATTTGCTTACTTATAAAAGTTAGAATAGCAATTGTAGTACTACTGATTCTAAGTTCATATAGTTTTATTGCTGCACAGAATATACAAAATAATGAGTTACTACTCAAAATTGTTAACTTAAAGGATAACGATGTCCCTTTAAAAAAGGGTTCTGATACTATCAATAAGCAAAATCTTGAGATTAAAATAACTTCTTACAATGACTGTAAAGATTGCGATAGTTCTAAGAGGAGGAGAAGTAAAGAAACTGCGTCTATTCTAGCCATGATGTCTCAGGAGTTTACCTCTAATCCTGTTAAGAGTAACTATGAGCATATATTAAAATTAATCGATTCTATTCTGTTAGATCAGAAAAGGGAAGATCGTAACAAAAAGACATTTGTAAAGCCTAAGACTTTGCAGTTTTTGAGTGACTTGAAAGATGTATGTAATGCGCACTTGAGCACGATAAAGAAAAGCGGGAGTATAGATATTATTTTTGCCGATAGTACTGTGGTTAAATTCAAATGTTCTAAATGTGATTCGATTGCTTTAGTTGATACAAAAGAGTTCTTTGAAATAAAGAACGATACTACTGTCTTACAAGTCAAATTAATGGGCGAGACCAAGAAGCAAGTAGTAGCCAAACTAATTATTCCCAGAAGCAAATCAATTAAGAGTAGTTCTGGTCTTTCAATAAGCGGGCTTTTTTCACTTATTCTATTAGGTGTTTTACTTTATTACGTTTATCAACATCACTTTTCAAGAATTTCAAAAGATTTAAAACTATATAGAAAAAAATACTTAGAAATCAATCATTACATGAATAGAAAGAACGATTCTACTATTTCTACAATAGACAAGATAAAAGAGTTGATAAACACATTGGAATCCAAGCTTAATGCTCTTGAAGCCGATAAGAATAATCTTGTAAAAAAGAATAATGAATTAGAAACACAAGTATCTAGTCTTAATGATCAATTGGCTATCTTAAAATCCGAAAACGATAGGTTAGTCGCGGCATTAAAAGAAAATTTAACAGAGATAGCACCACCGGTAGCTTCCCCCTTTCTCCATGAAGCACTTATACCTGGGATTCAAACATCTTACTTCAATTTACCCAACAACAACATCTTCACCAAAGAGGTAGATCTAGATGATAAAAATGCTTTTGTAATTATTGAGCATGAGGAGGGTAAAAACGAGGGGATTTATCGCCTCAATGATAAGAAACAAGTCGCGCTGCTAAGTGCGATACCTTCTCTTGAAATGTTTTGCTCAATTGAAAATAAGTTCGAGGTGCGGACGCCCGCAGATTTGGAGCTGGTGGAGTCAGGCCTAGTTAACAAGAATGCTAGCGGGCAATGGCAAATTAAGCAAAAAGCAAGTGTTCGTTTTGTATAAATCCGTTTACGTGTATGATCACTATATTCATTCATCTGTTTTTGTTTGTCTATATAATAATATTGATTAATAAATATAAAAACATTTTTAAATCAGCAAGCAATGGAATCCCTGACTACGATACGGTATTAACTGTCGATGATGCCAATGCATTGCAGCAAAACAGTACGCAGAATAAACTGTTTGATGCCATTGTGGCAAAGGCAAACCAATTTTTGGAGATGGATTTTGGCAATAAGCTGATCAACCATACGCAGCAGATCGATAAAATAGTTAGCCAGGCTCTTTACCAAGCGCGTTTAAGCATCATTGCCAATATGAGCTGGCATATAGTTGTCAGTTTCTTTTTTATCGCGTCGTACTATTTTCTTGAGATTTCTAGCAGCAGCTTTAGCGCGGCTTCTTACTTTAATGATCTTCATGTAAAGTTTGCCTTCTTCTTGTGTTTTTCCATGATTACCATTGAAGTTTTTTGGCTTCTTAGCGCCATGCAGTCAACAGAAGAGAACAAAGGGCACTTTCTCAATTTCATTTCTTTGAAATTTTTCAACCATTCCCAAAATGACCTGGCCGCAACCTTACAAGCTATGACCGGCGCTATTCATGCTTTCAATGATCATTTTCAGACCAATACAATGCGGTTAAAAGAAAACTTGGATGTTTTAACAACCACATCCGATAGTTTAAACGCCCTGGTTTCCCACCAAGTGGAGTATCAACAATTGATTCAAAAACTTAACATTGACGAAATCATTATAAGGAACGGAACTTTTTACCAGGATGTAAAGAAAAGTATGGAGGAGGCTTCGGGCGACTTGTCTCAATTTTCCAACTTGGCAAGTATGCTTAATGCAACCTTGAACAGGAGTATTGTTTTGTACAAAGAACTAAACCGCGTAATAGAGCGAGATGGCCGATTCGCAGATGGTTTTAAAGAGTTTAATCAGAATTTCAAGGATAGTGGACATCTCACAACCCAGCTCGTACAATCGCTGAACCAGATTAAAACTCATTTAGATCAAGTTGTACTTACGCATGCCCCAAAGATTGAAGAGTTGGATGAACGCTTTTTTGTATATCTGCAAAAACGTCTGGATACTTTCAAAGTAGCGCTGCAAAAAAATGATGAACTGATCCTGCAGGCTATCGACAAAAGGTATGGCACAATAAAAGATTAGCTGTAAGCTCCAAAAAAGAGTTGTTCTTGCAGCTACTCTCTTTCTCGCAGACTTAGCAAAAAACCAATCGTGAAGTTCGCATCCGCATCGAATACGAAATTGTTACATCCTGTTGCATCTGCAACTGCTTTATAAATGTTTAGTCCGCAAGCCATTTTCTTATCGGCAGCTTTGTATCTGCCTGGATTGTCCAGGATCGTATAACGCTCTTCCGGACTTGCCCGGCTTTGTAATGATAAAGAGTAGGGTACCCCGCCGATGATAAAGCAAGTATTTGTTTTTTTGCCTGGCACATGTGCTGCTTGCCCCTTCACCTCATCATATACATCTGCATCCGATCTGCCATGTTCATAGTACTTCGAACCATCGGCTCCAAGCGCCCTTAACCGGTCATCTTCTTCCCAGGATATTTTGGTGGTACCGGAACCGATGTCAACCAGAAAAGAATTTTGCTGGTAGGGAAGAGGAACAGTGGCTCTTAGAGCGAACTTGCCTTCCTGTTCTGCTGTTACGAGATTTACTATATACCCCATTTTCTTAAGCTCGTTGCTGATTACAAGTGTTTTAGGCTCTCTCTGTGCGCCTGAGGATATAACAAAATGCATATTCCGGCTAAGAACGCCCTGATCGAACATGGTGGAAAAAAATTTTTTTAGTCCGATCCTGATGTCGTCGGTGGTAGCCAGATTTTCGTATGCAAGCGACCGACCGAAATCTTTCGATATCATCTTCCAGCGCTTTTGCTTATCCATTTCAATAACAAATGCATTGAATCCGGTTGCTCCTACTTCCACCACCCCTCTAAGGGTACCATTTACAGGCATCTCCGGTGTATAATCGAAGCTGCGGCTCTTTTCTTTCACATTCCCATCAACCTTTTGACCTGTCTTTCCTTGACGTGGTGAATCAATAGGATTAACGGTCGAATCATGTTTGTCTGTAGATTTTTCGATATTTTTTTCTGAAAACCGCTTAAGCAGAAAAAAAGTGGCCAAACCTAATATTAGAAATATTGTGATTCTGCCAATAGGTGTGATTCTCATTAGCTTTGGTTTGAGATACAAATTTTTTGTCGCTTCCTAAGTTACTGAATGTTGTCTTTAAAAAAGTTTTTTTGTCTGTGGTAAATGGGCTTAATCTGCCATAACAAGTTAAATGCTGCGCTAACAAAGGAGAAGTTCTCAAAAGTTCTCTGATGGATTTATTACCGGGTTTTAACGAGTTGAAAGGCATTCATTGGATAGTTGTTTCACCGGATTTAGAGGCAGATTGCAAGGAATTTAGAGAGCTTATCAATATTACAATGATCAAGTACTCATCAGTTGCTTTTTAAAGAGAGATATTGGTAAATTGAAAAGCTGATGACAGGGGTATTGGCTGTTTAATGACACTGTATAGCAGGCTGGCGCCAATGTAAATGGAGCTATAAGGTTGAATAAACGGGATCGATAAGTTTTATCAAAAATCCAAATCTTCACTACTAAATCCGAAGGCTCTTATCATCGCTTCTACATCGTTAATTTTTGCAAGGTTCGTTTCATAAACAATGTTCGAGTCAAATACTTTGATCGTTTCATTGTTCATGATAAGGTTGTCGGGGATATAGTCGGTGATTGGCTGAAATGTGTTCGTATCAAATGGATTTTGGCCCTTGAGGTATTGACCTTGACCTGTACTTACCTGGCTCATTTCTTCCTGTACAATGATGTTTTTATTGTCTGTAAAGTATTTTACCCGCATTTTGCCGAATCCTCTTGTGGGGTTATAAATTAGCAACGCTTCATACTGAACCCCGTTGCATATCCAAAGAAAATTCCACACCTTGCACTTTGTGCAGTATGATTTTTGCGGTATACTGGTTTCTACAGAACTGTCGGATTTTGCAGAATACGCATTTACGCCTTTATTCGTATTCATTCCAAAACTTACGATGATGAACAGAAAGCCCAACAATGCACTCAATACACGAAAAACCGCTGAAACGCGGGGGATTTCAATTTCTTTTATTTTAAACCCACCACCTACAAGGGATATAAACACCAAGATTATCCCTGCTAAAAAACTTAATATCTCAAGACTCCACATAAAAGTAAGTTTTTGAATATTGTATCTTATTTGTTGGATCTTGGCTGTAGCTAGTTACATTTCTTTGATTTCGGGTCGTTTACTAAATATACGTACTACTTGCTGTATTACAAACTCTTGTATTCCTTCGATTTCTTGTAAACAGTTGTTACCTGCTTCCTTTTGTTTCAGTAGCATGGGCTATCTGAACATCAGTTAAATCAAATTGTTTCAACGCACCTTCCGGTGTAAACTGCGTGAATACTTCGTATGTATTCAATGCCTGGAACAATACTATGTCCTTGCCGATCATTTGGCCCAGTGCAGCCTTGTTGAGTTTGTAGTCGTAGAGTTGTTTTCCCGAAAAATCATACAGAATGTTATCGTAAGTGATCTGCTGGGTGTTTACATAAAGATAAGGAGGGGAAAACAAGTATCTTTCCAGCGATTCTCCAAAGCTGAAATTGCCTCCCGGACTGCTTGTGTTCCTAACCAGCGCCCCAGTGGTTTTGTATCTGCCTGCTGTGTCAAAGCTGATGTATTCACCGGCAGTATTGACCTTATAAACCAACGGAGCCATATATATGATCCTGTCTCCAAGAAAATTCACAGCCAGCCGAGGACTGGAGAACTTCCATTTTAGGATAAAACGGCTGTTATAGCGGGTCACCGTTCCGTTTCGCTGCAGTACAATAAAGTCGCCGTTGTTTAGAGGGAAAACATCTGAAACGGGTGAATGGACGGGCAAAGAATCATTCTGTTTCAGATCATAGGAAATGATTTGAACAACAGCGTCATGATAGAGCAATAATTTGGGAACGCCTTTAAGCGGTGTAACCGTTTGCTCCATAGGTGGGAAATGTTTTGTAAACAAGATGTGGCATTGATGATCAATGATAATATAGCTCTTTTCCGTAAATACACAAATTGAATCGCCAGAGGGGAGAGGAGCAACATTTATGATGGGTGAACCTGCAGGTAAAAAATACTTGGAGCCGTTGGCGTTCATGATTTCAAAATAATCATAACCTGAATTCCACGACGCGAACGATGACCTTCCCGGCAGGGGAACGATTTCACTCTGTGAAATACCGTGGAAAAGATAACCTGTTTTCTTCAGGTCAAAGATGTAAAAAGCTTCCCCCCTTGATATCAAGAACAACTTTTTCGTTGCATCACTGATCACAGCTTGGTCGTAGTTGTAGCTTTTATCTATCACCATCAGTTGGCTCAGATCCCTGTTGAACAGGTATCCGTTTCCCTCTTCATCGTTGACCAGCAGTGTTTCTCCATTTTGAGGAGCAATGATCGAAACTGGATGTTGTTCCAGTTTTACACTCCTTGTATCTGATAAGTCGTTGGTCCAGACAGTTATCCCTGAACTATCAATTACAGCCAAAGATCCTGCAGTATCAATAAAAGCTCCATCAATGATGTGATTGGGCATCTTTGTAGTAACAATGCCTGCAGACGTGACCGACATAAAAAATACACTGTCACGGAATGGCTTGTAGAAAAATGATTTGCCATCAGAAGCAAAACGAAATACAGGAAAATCATTCGCAGAAGGGATCTTCGACAAAGCTACCGGTCCATCTGGCAATTTCTCTTCATGAACCAATGGGTAAGTGCGGAATTTTCTGGATCGATAGTTGTAAACGACCAGCGTTCTGCTGTCATAAAAATATAACTCGCAGGTCTTTTCATTGGTGTATATTATAAATGGATGCAATGGCAGGCCACTCAGGGTGTCATGATCTGTTACGTGACCGCTGGAATCTATGAAGCTGCACACAACTGTATGTATGCTATCAGAGGAAGACGCAGCGGTCGAGATTATTAAAAAGGAATGCAGTGAGTCTGAATAAGCTGCGTAGTGGATGCTGCGTTGTTGAAATGCCTGATAAAAGGAACCACCCGGTTTACTTTCTTTTTCATTGATCCAATTTTTGTTTCGATCAAAAATCTTAAAGGTTCCGCTGAACGTAAGGTAGAAGAGGGTGCTGTTTTCTTCCTGTACAAATCCGGCAGTGGTAATTACGTCATTGTCGGAAAAGCGAATAGGATCCTGTGCCTTGTTTTTCCACCATATCATAGAAGAGTCTGCTATGGTAATACAATCGCCGGTTGCATCACTCTGGTAAATATTCCTGTAGTTGCTGCCTTTGTGATACAATATCTGTTCTGCAAAGGGGTACAGGTAGGAGGGAGATAAGTTCAGCAAGCGGGTGATATTGTCTTTCGTCACTTCCTGCGAAGGGTCAAGTAGATAAGCCCTTTTCAGCAGCAGGATTTTTTCGCTGGGTGAGTTTCCTTCTGCAGTAGAATTGATGAATAGGGCTTCATTAAGCTGGTTTTTGCGATTGATATAAAGACTGGTAGTTAAGACAAGCAAGAACAGGGTCAATAATGACAGATAGCGTATACTTCTGCGTCTTCTGATGCGAAGCAGGCTCGAGCGAATAAAGCTGCTTTCCTGCTTGTTCAGATATGAGTGGTCTACATTGTGTCCTAAGGGAAAAATGCCCAGGGAAACTGCTGAAACCAGCTCTTCTCGGAACAAGTTGAGTTTATTTTCGGAACCTCCGTTGATGTCTTTGATTACGGTATCCATGTCGGAACCTGTATCCCATAAAATAGTGCGGCGAGGCCTGCGGGCAGCCACTTTCCATCTTTGGACGTCTTCAGACAGGCGGCGATAAACGGCCATCTTTTCCTGCCCTTCTTCATTCACCCATGTCCATAATTGTCTCCATGAAACGATCAATGCATCGTGTGCAGGTTCATAATACACTTTTTCCTTGTTTTCTCCTGTGGCATTCCGGTTTGTTACGAGGATCCGGGCTTGAATCAGCTGCTGCAGCAATTCATCCACCAAGCGTTTTTTACGGTCATCTTCAAAATCCAGCTCATCCTGGTAAACTTTTTTTCTTGTGAAGTTTCCGTCATGTACGGAAACCATCCTGATCAGCATCTGCCGTAGAACCTGTTTCTGCTCGTCGGTCAGCTTTTGCACAAAAGCGGTCATGAGCTTGCCCAAAGCACCGCTTATGCCGCCCACTTGGTGATAAATGCGTTCGGGCATCACCCAATACCCAAATTGTTCGTTAACAGAATGCATATACCATTCCTGCAACGCGTACGATAACAGGGGCAGACTTCCATATGATTGCATTGCTTCATCAACAATAAGGTTAATGAATGCTTCATTGGCTTTATCATCTCCGCTGTCTGACTGAATTTCAATGGCCGCTTGCAAAGCAGGTTGTAATATGATCTCTTCAATTTCATTCCGTTGCAGGACCGGAACAACATAGCGGACAATGTCCGGGAATGCTTTTGTCAATACATCTTCCATCTGCGCTTCAAAATCATTTCTAACCCCTATAATGATCCGCCCGGCTGGGTATGATCTGCGGGTTTCCATGATAAATAGCATCCAGGCGTCTTTCTCTGTTTCATTACAAACTGTAATTAGTTCTTCATACTGATCTATAAATACAATGGGATGATCAGAAGAACTGCCGAGTACTCCGCTTGTTTCAACGAGAACGTCCGGGGCTGATTTGATCTGCCCGGGCCTGAGTACAACAAAGTCTGAATAGAAAGGTCTGAGAGAAGGCATGACCCCAGCCTGGATCAGGGAAGACTTTCCTATGCCGGATGATCCGGTAACAACAACGATCTGGGAAGCTGCTGCCCGAATAACTGCTGTAAGTTCCTGTATAGCCCTGTTTCTTCCGAAAAACAGGTAATCATCCTGTAGGCGGTAAGATAAGAGGCCTCTGTAGGGATTTTTTGTTTCCCTGTTGGGCAAGGTTTCAACCGCCCTGTCCCTTTTGGTCGGCTGAATAAAGACAAACTGCCCTTTTTTATGCTTGCGCAATAAGAAATAAGAGGGTGATTGCCGGTGTTCAATGCCGTTTTCAAGAAGATAGCCTGCCATGTTTTCGTCGATAGCATCGTATAAACGGGTCGCCGTTATGATGCCGTCCGGAAAATGATGGACTTCTTCTGTTGAACACAGTATATCGATCAGGATTTTAGCAAAAGGAGAGTTGTCTTTAAAAAGGGGTTGCTGCGGATCATCCCTGAATCCGATCCTCGTTAGCTGATCAAGTGCCTCTTCGTTATAGGAGGATGAAGTAATTACCTGCCAGGAAGTCTCTTCCACAAAGCGGTAAAATTTTTCTTTATACAATTTTTTGACATCATCAAATTGCATGCTGCGATATCCTTCCGCCCAGCGTATGGCACCTGAAAAACAGCAATCCAATATAAGCAGAAAATGCCGCGACCGGATTTTGGAAATCTCTTCCATCATCCATTTCATGTTGATAAAAGTTTTCTCATCTTTCCTGTCTGCATCAACGGCCAGTATATAACCTTTCGGTTGATCATTGCTTTCATGCGCAATGCCATGGCCGGCGAAATACAACAACACCCGGTCATCCGGCTTACAGTCCTGTTGCATTTCCCGGATAAGCTCTTCAAAACCGGCTTTGTCGATATCTGTTCTTACCTGGATATTTGCGGGGAGGAACTCATGTTTCAATAAAGCGCTTGCCAGACATGTTACGTCCTTAACGGGAGTGTATAGCCTGGCACTGCCATAGCTTTCAATGCCAACAAGATAAGCCCGGCTGGCAGTAAAGTAATCGGAAATTCCCGGCATAAAGGTGTGCGTATTTTGTAGCTGGTTGGTGCTGCCATACATGAGCAATGTGTGTACATACCAAACCGAAAACAAATGTAATTTCTGAAAAAAAGCTTTTATTGTGATCTGTAAACATTGGTTATCCAGACTGTCTGATCTTTATCTTTCATAGAAAACTGCACCTGCCCAGAATTTCGGTTCCCAATATTGGCATTGCAGGCCGGGTAGTTGCTTGTTCCGGGCACGGAGCACTGTAAGCCGGAAAGCTTCAGCGGGAGTTTCGGTTTTAAGGTGTTCATAGAACCGGGTGGTAAAGCAGGTGGCGAAATCATCATCCACCGGCCACAGAAAGGCAAGTATTGTACGAACTCCGGCCCGGGAGAACGTTTCCGGTAAACCGATGATCCATCTCCCGGGAAGAATAAAATGTTCTGCGCCCCTGCACGAGGACAAAACAAGCAACTGGAGCTGGGAGAGGTTTTGCAGCGACAAAATGTCTTTAAGGGTCAGCATTTCGGCCGATGCAAGTACGAGCCCGCTTTGCTCCGGATGCCTGAAATCAAATTTTCCATGGCAGGAAAAATGAGCGATTGATGTTGCCGGCAGCTGTTTTTTTGCTTCTTCAATAGTTGCCTTCCCGTTCAATAACAGCTGCACAGTTGTGCCATAATTTGTGAGGCTTTCATTGATCTGCGCTGCTTCTCTTAATACGCCCGGCAGGGGAGGCAGGTTCAGGACAGCTTCTGAAACGCCCATGATCAAAGCGGTTCTTCCGGAAAAATTGATCTTTTCCTGTTTAGGCTGCCGGTCATCCGTTGATATACTGACCTTTACTTTTTCGAGTATGTTCGTTCCGCCCAAATTGAGGACTGTAAATGGAAAGCCATGCAGTACATCGTCAGCTACAAAAGTTATATGCTTGATGCTGTTGCCGTGTACCTGGAAGATGTTGTCAGCCTGCAACATATTGCTGAGGTGGGTTAGCAATTCCGCAAACTTATACGGCTGTGGAGAGGGGAAAAAATCATCGGTTATTGTCTTGAATTTTCCCTCAGGATAAAGAAGATCGCGCAAAGCGAATACCAGTTGCCGCAATGTTACACGGTTGATAAAAGTGATGTGAACCCTGAACTGCAAAAAAGACCGGGAGGTAATAACGATGCGATCCGGAAGGACGAGATAGGTGATTGACAAACTGCCTCTCGGTTGACGCAAAAGCTTATTGAGCAAGCCTGAACCAAAGTCGGAAAAAGCAAAGCCATCGGATTTTGTACCACTTGCTATGTTCCGGGCCAGATGATCCTGGTAGCGCTTTACATCTTCCTGAAAAGGATGCAGCCGCTTCATCAGCTTCCATCCCGTTAACCAGCGTTGCGGCCAAAACCAGTGATAGGTTGCTTTTTGCTTGAGGTGGTACAATTCATTGGAGAAGCCGGCCAGGTACTCTTCATTGGATGACCATTTATTCAGCAGATAGAGCGCCTGCATCGTCGGCGGCAATGTGGCGGTGATGTGGTCAAGTATATGCTGGTTCTCGGTTGTCCAGCTATCTTTCTGATCCTGGGATACCAGCTCTGTATGGCTGAGCAAGCGCCTGAATTGCCAAAGCTCGGGCAATAATTGGTTTGCAGTGAGGAAATCCAATACCGGTTGAAAAGGCCAGTCGGCGGGAATGCTTGCATTGGTGAAATACAACAGCGTAAATTCCGCAATCTGCAAACGCGCATGAACAAACGCTGAATCGCATCTGCCTGCCAGAAGGTGCAGCTGTGTAAGCGTCTCTGCAGCTTTATCAGGAAGGTTTTCTGCCAGCTGCATTTGAAAGATCAATACTTTTTCTTCAAACAAACCAAGATAACTTTCCGGCCGGTGATAGTCCAGGGACTCTTCAACCGGAGCAGCTTTTGGGCGTGGGGCGGGCTTCGGCTTACGCCTGGAAGCGGCGTAATTCAGTACAGGCAGAACAGTCTGCACCTTTTTATCGGCAACCTGCAAGAATCGCTTGATCCTCAGTGCGAGTGCTGCTTCACCCAGCTTTTCTGCTTTCAGCAGGCAGTCTTGGAAGATGATGGCGGCCTCATCCACTTGGTTGAGCAGTATCTTGGTTTGCGCCAGGTTATAATGGGCGTACAACTCAGCTAATACTAACCGGTGGCCCTGGCAATACTGCATAACCCGGAACAGGCAATTATAAGCTTGTCCCAGCTCGCCCTGGGCAAGGGCCAGCTTCGATTGGATTTCCAGTAGCTCCAGCGGTGTGCCGGAAGCTATTTCAGCCGCACGGGCATCGTTCTCTGTTTCTGCCAACGCTGTTTTAGCCAACTGGATTTCGCCCTTTTCATACAGGGCTTTTACCTTGAATAATTTCATGGCCAAAAGCCGGGAGTCTACCAACGGGGAACGGTTGTTTTGCCCAATCTGGATTCCCCGCTGGAGCATCACTATACCTTCGGCGAACCTGCCGAATGCAAGTAGCAAAGCGCTTAACGCATCATACAAACAAACAAATTGATCTGCCCGATCCTGTGCTCGGAAGTCTGGGTCTAAATGAACCCTGCTTTCCCAGAGTGGCAGTCCTGCCTGAGATATTTGGATGTCTTCCAGGTTGCCTATGACATCAGTCAGCGACCGGGCATTTTCAATGGCATCGTCTAGGTTGCTGTCGTGCAGGTTCAACAGCAGCAGCTTAGTAACAACATGAATGCGCAGGCTCCAATTGCGCACGTGATTCGTTAGGTCCTCTAGGGCGGAGAGCAAATGCCGAACAGCTTTCTTATTGCCTAGGATCAAGGAAATATCGGCTAGACGGTCAACGATGATGAATTCATTGCGTGTAAACTTCAATCCCGGCTCTCCTTCTTCCCATTGTAGACGGTAGCACAAGAGATGACGGTAAGCATCAGCGGCTTCCTGAATCTGCCCATTCACACGGAGCTGTTCCGCTTTGTTGAAAACGCTTTGATACTCTTCCGCTGAACGAATGGTTGTTGTGCAATCTACCATACCAAGCTATTAGGCAAACTGAAAGTAATGTTCAATTCAATGAAGCAGCCGTGACATAATATACGTGTCCGGGTACCGTATAACTTTTATCGCATTTGTCATTATCTTCATCTTTGCAGTTGTTCGATGAACTTCCCGGCGAAACGCGAAAGCGGAATCGTTGTGCTTTTAAATTTGTCAAATTTTCACTTGCAGTATTTAGATCAGGCTCAATTGAAGCATAGAGCCGGGTGTTCTTCCCTACCGTTTCTGCTGAAATATCATATACCTGAATTCCCGGCATTGTGCGGATTTTGGCAATGGTCTCATGAAATGACCCGGACGGGTCCATAGAGTTGAAAGTGGCTTTGTCATAAAAAATCTTCGCATCTCTTTGGTTAAAAGCTTCATTTATGGCTGTTACCGGCCTGGCTGTTCTTTTATAACCCTCACAGTACACAGGAATGGCCATTTGTTTGTCTGTATAATATATGTCTCCCATATTGTGGATTCTGCTTTTTACTGCCTCGGCTATGGGTGAATTTTCCAGCACCTTCTCAATTTCCCGTAAGTATTCCGTGCTGTTTTTAAATGGATGGGTGGTGAGCGCTTCATTGATATTATTGACTGCCATAGTATAATTGCCACTTTCCATTTCTTTCAACCCGGCCTGCAGCTTAAAACGTACCTTCATTTTGTTGAGTTGCAGCGTTTCTCCAAAATGCTGCACAAGTTTGTCGGTTAGCAAGGCGGCTCTTTCAAATTCATTTTTCACGGCCAACGCTTCAGCTTCAACAATGCCTTTATCACGGATGGCATTTAGTTCAAGGTTGGCCACTTTTTCACCTTTTTCTTTTATCAATCGATTTCTAAGGGTTTCTGGCGCCTCATCCAACACAGTAGATCCCGGCTTCTTAGCGGTGGAAAAATTAGGGCTCAGCTTTTTTACCTCGGACTCATCCACCCACTTCATCTCCACAATCTTGGAGTCAAGCCGGCTGCCGGATGTACGTGCCTGCCAGCCTCTTTGCAGGTTTACAGTTCCTTCGGCATCGCTTGGATAAATGCGCATCACCATCCATTCTTTGTCATTCCTGGTTTGAATGCACCAATCGCCATTTTCAGCTCGAACATACCGTTCAATTTCAGGGTGGTTGCTCAGAAATGCCTTTATGTCGCCATTGAAATCGCTGGATTGTTTTGCGATCGCCATGCCCTTGTCTACTGCATGTGATTCAAAACCTATGGTGAATCCGTTCTTGCCCATGTGGGTGGAGTGCAGTTCTCCGATAGGTGTCCGGTTTAGTTTGCTGGTAATGCTGAAACTACCTGAGGACTCTTGAATTAGATCCCATTCGAAGGCAGTATTTTCCACTTCTCCAAAACGGCTTCTAAGTTTAAAACCATCTTTCGGCTTGAGATCGATACTGACGGTTTTTGCCTTGATATTTTCTGCTATATCTATTTTTGTTTCCTTGAATGTGGTAAAAGCATTTTCTCCGCGGTCATAGTCACGGGTAATATTTGCACGGCGGAAAAGTGATTTTTCTGCCGGCAGCAATCCGGGTGCTTCTTTGACCAGTGATTTTTCTGCCAGGGAAACTCCTCCATGAATTAATTTGTTGGGTGAGAATAGAATTGGAAGTGATTCGGTTTTGTCACCTAAATGCCCCCGGGGGAAAAATGCTACTTTATTCCAGTCATTAAATTTTAAACTTTCATTGGTTCGAGCCCAGTCTGGAAACCATAAGCTGCGATTTACGGGATAGTTATCAAGAAAGTCTAAGTAAAATTTTGAGTCCTCTGCATCCAGCCAACTGATGATGGTGCTCCATTTCATTATTTCGTTTAGCCGTTCGTACTGCTGCTCATAGGTTGCAACTTCTTCGTAGTGATTATTCCACCAGGATAGCGCAACCTCAAATTCTGCTGATGCCTGTTGTTCTACATGCTTACTTATGCCGTTTGAATCGAGTGGCTCACTTGGGTTACTGGATAAAGCAAAGATCTGGGTTGCATTTCTGGCAAAATTCAGATCGTTTTTGGACTCGTTTGTTTGAAATCCATTTTTGTTTGGTCCAAACCAGAGCCGTACAGCAGATAGAGATTCTGACTCTTTATTAAAGACCTTGGACGCAGACAGATAAGATTGTTCATGGTCTTTAAAGTCAGCAATAACATCAATCGGTTTAGATCTGAACCTGTTTCCTGCCCAGATTTTTGCCAATAAATCAGTGTAAAACAGCGTCATTCCTACCTGTGTTCCTTGTAGCTTCCCGTCATAACGCGCTTTTTGATAAGAGTAAGTTTTAACCAATTGCTCATACTCTTCCAGTCCAAAGCCGGCTTCTCCTTTGGCCATAGCATAGCTCATTAGATGACCTTCTTTGTGCCTTAATTGTTGTAGCAATTGGCTGACAGTATAATCCGGACTCAATACAGCCCCAAACCAGGAAGGATAATTATTTACCAATTCAATTGATTTTTCATAATCTATTGCAGGGTCAAGAGAAAACCCGCTGGAAGAGGCAAGCTCGCCCTGGTCACTAAGCTCTTTAACTGCACTTGCTTTTGAAATAAAATAATTTGACTGCTCTTCTGCAATATATTTTTCCGATTGCCAAATTGCAGCTACGTCTTCTGGGGTTGCTTTCCCATACTTGTGAGTGAATAATTTACGGCCGCCAAACACAAGCATGCTTCCATCACGACTCGCATAAGTAACATCTTCCGTTTTGTTCATAAAAACTTTGAGATCTTCCAGGCTGCGAACAGGCATTTCAACATATCCCATCTTTTCAGTGAAGTGATCCCCGGCGTCCAGGTCATCCCGCTGCGTTATGCGGGCAAACTTGCCCTCCGTATTCAGGTCGTACTCAAAAACAAATACTTTTTCAGGTTTTTCACCCTGGTTCTTTCGGGCTTCATCCAGAATATGGGCGATGTTGTCCATCTTTGTTTGATCATCTGATACGGGAATCAGTGCCACTACCTCGCCGTTCCCGATAAATTTTGACCGGGTTTCGCCGTAATCAAAATTGGCCAGTGTGCTATTGAATCCATAACGTACCGGAGCCAGATCATAGGTCGACTCGGCAAGCTCATTTACTTTCAGACCGGAATTGGAAAGCACTGTGTAAAGCAGCCAGTCTCTGGCCTGGTCGGCTTTTTCCCGGTCGCTGAATTCTTCATTGGCCAGATCAGGAAAAGTGAAGTTGACGGTGAACGTTTTATTGACAGGAAATTCGGAAAAACGTCCTTTAAACATGCTGCATCCTGAAAATAACAGGGCAACGCCTGTAAGGATAAAGATAAACTTACGCATAGCAGTATTTATTAAAATGTAAAATGCTCTACTAAAACAAGTCTGTAAGGCCGCGAATTAAATATAAACCTTGAACGAGCTGTTGTATATAATGTAGTGCTGTCTTTGAATCTTATCGAGTTTACTTCTGCGTTTTCTGAAGAAATCTTATTATATTACTGCATGTGTGCCTTTCACAAGTGCAGTACTTTATTTAAGATTCAGACCGGGTAAGGAAAACTAAGGTCCGTATCTATTAAAGATACAAAATTAAACCACCGGATATGACCGTACTATGGGAATATTCCCGTTTTTATAGGGGAAATTTCCCGTACACCAATATGAGTATTTTAGCGAACATTGTGAATGATCGGCTTCAAAGCAGCATGTAAGCTATACTGTCCATTGCAATGATTAATTTACTTTATTCCATAAGCCAGCTACAATGAACATTTCAATCGGGATAGCAGATGATCAGCAGCTCTTTTTAAAATCATTAAGCGTGCTGATCGACACGTTCGATGATTTTGAAGTAATTGTAGAAGCGTTGAACGGCGAAGACCTGTTGCAGAAGCTTGCCGCCATGAAAACCAAACCCGATGTTTTGCTTATCGATGTGAGTATGCCGGTCATGGACGGGATAAAAACAGCAGAGCATGTTTCAAAAAAGTATCCCTTCATAAAAATGGTTGCTTTATCATCAAAAGATGATGACATGACGATCATCAGTATGATCGCAGCAAGCTGTTGTTCGTATCTGTTAAAAGATATTCATCCGAACGAACTCGAAAGGGCTTTGCTTGAAATCCACGAAGTCGGGTATTACAATGCAGATGAGTGTAACCGCAACTGCCGGCGGCTTCTGAAGCAATCAATTGTATCGCCGGCTCTTGTAATTACAGACAAGGAGAAGCAATTTCTGCAGCTGGCCTGTACTGATTTAACATACAAAGCAATCGCAAATAAAATGTTCCTGGCAGAGAGAACCATCGACGGATACCGTGAATCCCTTTTTCAAAAGCTGAATGTGCAGAGCCGCGTAGGAATGGTAATGGAAGGAGTTCGCAGAAATCTGATCAGCTTGTAAAAGCTACTGAAATCTTCCTTAAATTCATAATACTTAAAATTTTTTTTATGCCAGACGACGAAAAAGATGACAAACGCTATCCCGCAGCGGCTGCAGAAAAGCCTGCTAAGAAAAATCCTGCAAAGAGCGCCAAAACTGTAAAAGCGAAGGTGACAGGGAAGGATCCCGCAAATGACGGAAAAAGAGACAAGCGCTATCCTGCAGCAGCGGCAGAGAAGCCGGTTAAAAAGGTTGCTAAAAGAAAATAAATCCGGAAAAGTAGGTTGTTGCAATCACAGATAAATTCACTACCGCTATGGTGTAAACACATCATAGCGGTGAAAATATGCTCTGTACCACCATGCAACTTAGCGAGAGCATTTGTAACCAGGTAATGCCTTAGCCGAATGCTTTGTTCGTGGGAAGCTTACCTGCTGTATCTGAAATATTGCTGAAGGAATACCTTCCAGGTACAGTGGCCGGCAAAGAGCGTTTGCCGGTTACCGGCTTTATAAAACCAATCGTAGTAAACATCATCATCTGCTTCGTAAGCGGTCGGGGGAAAGTAAATGGTATAGCCATTTACCCGGCCGATGTTGTTGGCCGTGTCCACCTGGCTATAGTTATTTCCTTTGATGATATGAATCACATATTTTTCCGTTGCTTGTTTGATCCTTTCCAATGTTATCATATCTGCTGTTTGTGCCAATGCTGCAACAAAGCCCAGAAAATCAATATAATGATAAGGTACTCCGCTAACGTACTTTTGTGTGAGGTCTTCGCTTGCTGTCCGCAAGCTTTTGATCTTAGCAAATGATTGGCCCAGTTTATTGGTCAATTGATCGGCAATTTCATCTATAGCTGTTCTGATTTCTACAGACGCTGCGGGCTTGACCAGTGATACTACCAGGTCGTTAAAATAAGTGCGGGAAGGGGTGTTCTTATAATAAGATTCAATGGTGTCGATGGCGTATTTGCCAAGTGCTTCTGTTTCAATATCGGGAGCAATACAAAGCTTGCTGATGATGCTTTTGTAATCATAACCAGCCCAGAAAATACATGTTTCGGGAGCCACCAGGTATTCGACTGCATCCTGCAAAGCATACCCGGTTTCAATCATTTGCATGGCGCAGTTCATCATAATTAACAAGTCTACTTTCCGTGCCTGCGTATCATACAATATTGTATTTCTAAGCTCATCGTTGGTTAGCATGCTGGTCTTTATTTTTTTGCCTGCTTCTCCTTTTTTACCTTGAACAGGGCTGCCGGGTTCCTCCTCGGTAGAGTGATTGTCTATAATATCAAACTCGATGGCTGCTTCAGGAATTACCGGTGACCTGCTGTTGCCTTCTTGCATCACCTCCATTTCAAAGTTCAGGAAAGCCTCTTTCTCCAATAAACTTCGTTCTGCTGGATTTGTTTTGAAAATGCCGAATCCTGAGCCATGATCCCATGTAAAGAGCAAAAAACGCTGAGAAGGATATCCGCTTCTTATGTCTGAAAATATTCTTCGCAGTTTTCTGTCATCTCCCATGTCTATCACTCCATAACCGGGAGGAACTTCATCGAAGAGCATCCGGTCACTTCCATGCTTTTTCAGTTCATGCAGGGTAACTTGGATTCTCATGCCTTGGGTGCTGGAGTACTGAAGCGCACCATATAGTACCAGTATTTTAATGTCTTCATTGTAAGGGCCGCTTTCAAGTATTTGTATTAAAGTTCTTACATGTTCACGGGTTTGCCTGGTAGAAGCGTGTACCAAAAAAAGTACTGTCCATTTGTAGTTCATACATTGATATTGTTTAAATTACTAGACTATTGGAATGATAGCAGCTGTTAAAATATGCCTGATCTTTGCTGGAAGCTTGTTTGTGTCAAGCACCGGATTGTGTCAATCAGCCATGAGGCTTCCCTTTAATAAAAAGATTTCTATAGACGACGGCCTAAGCAGCTACAATGTAAAAAAAATTCTTCAGGACAAGTACGGATTTGTTTGGATTGTTACACAGGATGGACTAAACCGCTATGATGGAAAAAACTTTCTGGTATACAACAATTCGTCTGAGAAGGATCATCAATTGCTGGCAAGTGATATTTGGGATGTTGAGGAAGATTCGATCCGGAACCTGCTTTGGGTCGTTACTTCTTACGGAGGTTTGAATGCGGTAAATCTTATCACCGGAAAGGTTTCCCGGACCATCCCGGCAAAAATATCGCAGCAGGGATTCAGTCATGAGTGGCTGCGGTGTTTGCGGCTTTGCAAAAATGATCTGTGGATCGGAACATACGACGGATTTACCATCTATAACGTAGAGAAACAGGCATACGAGCGGTTTGAGCCGCTTCCGTTTAAAAAAGAAGGGAACAATGCTTTCTGTATAGATAAGTTCTTTATTGATCCGTATGGTCACATATGGCTTTTTGTTGCCAATTACGGCATCGCGATTTATTCCGGTGAAACCAGGAAGATTATAAGCTATTATTCTTTAGAGAAGCTGTTGTTGGAAAACAAACCCACCTTCAAGCAATTCAATTCTGTTACTCTTCTGCCGGACGGCACTGTGCTGGCCGGTACCAGTCAGGGGTTCAGGCGCATTGTATATACCTCAACCGGCATCCGCACCAGTTCGGCCGGTTTGTTCGACGATGACACGGATTACAACCGCACCGGCATAGAAGCTTCGGGCATTGATTCTTCTCACCATATCTGGTTTTCTACTTCCTCGAAATTATTCAGGGTAAACACTTCACACCATACAGTGATGGAAGTGAAGGATGCCAATATCCACCTTCAAAATGACTGGTTCAATTATATCTATGATATATTCTTTGATAGAAACAACAATATATGGCTGGGCACCAGAAAGGGTATTACCTATACGCGAAATACAATTCCTTTCTTCATTCCCTATTATATTTCAGCGGATCAGACTGCAATGATTGACCACGCATTCTATATTTACCCTTACAATGATACTGTTGCATATGCTTGTACGGAGACCGGATTGCTTGCCGTCAATAGCAATACAAATGAAATTGTAAGCTTAGACAAGGGAAGAAAATATTACTTTATTACGGAACATACAGATAAAAACATGCTTGTAAGCAGTGAAGACAGCTTCTTTGTATTCAGACCCCACGACAAACAGTTTTTTAAAGTGGCATTATTTATCCCGAGTTGAAAGCCCTCGCCAGCACAAGCGTAAACAGCATTACCTATGCTGGTGATTCTATTGCCGTAATCGGTACGCAAGCGGGAAACGGCTTTTATATCTGGAACTACAAAAGGAAAACGCTGGTAAAACATACTGCTTCTCAACCGGTAGATGCGGCGGAAGCAAACATCGTTAATGCCACCTGCAAAGACAAACAGAACAGGGTATGGGTGCTGGGTAACAAACGGATTACATTGTATAATCCCGTCACCGGCACAGCAAAAAGCATCAACCTTGTCAACCGGAATACCCATACCGATTATAAGCTTTTCTTTGACGTTTGTGAAGCAGGAGGATATTTCTGGATCGCCGCTTACGGATCTGGTTTGATCCAGCTGGATCACAATTTTGACATAAGGCGGGTGTTTACCGTAAAGGATGGTTTATCCAACACAGGCATTTATAAAGTATTCCCTGTACAAGACAGCCTTATTTATATGTCTACTAATTATGGGTTATCCGTTCTTAACCTTCAATCACATGTAATCAGTACTTACTACAAAGAGGACGGATTGCATTCAAATGCCTTTGAACAAGGATGCGGCGCTTCAAGAAACGGGAAAATATACGCAGGTGGAATAAACGGGTTTACCATCATTGATCCGGTTTATTTTGCCCCGAACAACATTCCGCCGACGCTGTATCTTAATCACGTGCAAATGGAGACGGAATCCGGATTTGTTGATAAAAGTGATCAGTCACTTAAAACAATGAAAGTTCCGGGGGATGAGATGCAGACCATTTTCTCTTTTTCTGCACTCAATTATTCAAACCCTTCGCGCGTCAAATATGCATACAAAATAGTAGAAGTCAACAACAACTGGATACACATGGGTAACCAGAATTTTATCAGTATAAGGAGAATGTATCCGGGAAAATACACTTTGCGCGTTATATCGGCCAATGAAAACAATGTTTGGAACACAAAACCATTGGAAATTACACTGGTATATCCACCCAGATGGTATCAGACGGGATGGTTCAAAATAGTGGTGGCAGCGGGAATACTGGCGCTACTCTACGGGCTTTATACATACAGGATAGGGCAGCTCAAGGAACAGCAAAAAATCAGAAAGGACATTGCTGCCGATCTGCACGATGATATTGGCAGCATACTGAATACGGTAAAAGTGTTTACCCACCTGGCCCGCAGGGAATTAGGAAGCGAAAGGTATTTGATACAGATTGAAGAAGCATTGACCCAAGCCGTTGTTGCTTTCAGGGACATGCTGTGGATACTGGATGATTCGCACGACACGATTCATGAGTTCGCAGAGCGGGTGAAGAAATACGTTATCCCTGTTGCAAGTGCAACAGGGATAGACAGTTCATTCATCGTTGATTCGGATCTTTATAACAGAGTGATGTCAAAGGCAGAGAAAAGAAATATTTTGCTGATCGTGAAGGAGTGTGTCCACAATTGCATAAAGTACGCACAGTGTAAAAGCATCCGCATTGAAATGGCGCAGGTTAATAGGAAAATGGCCATTTTAATCTATGACGACGGTAATGGATTCAATGTAAGTACAACAGCCAGCGGAATGGGTTTGAAAAATATTCAATACAGGGCGGAGCAGATCGGCTACACCGCCGAGTTTATTTCTTCTCCCCAGGAAGGTACGCTGGTGAAAGTGGCCAAGAAATAGTGATCATGTCGAATGCTTTTTTTCTGGATACAATCCTGCAGCAAAAAAGGCCGTCTTATCCCAACCCGCCATTTCTGTAATTGTTTCCTTGTCTGTTTTGTTGTACAAAGCATTCGGATGCACAAGATGGATTGTTTGCGTTATCCATCCCTCTAATGTAGCTGGGTCGTCATCGTCAAAATCAAAGCTTTTGTGACTGCTCAATTGTCTGAACCGGTCTTTCAGGATATAGGGTGAAGGAAGCGCGTCGAGACGGAGGACTTCATGATTGAAGTCCTCGGAACTGACGATTATCTTCAGCGTTTCCGAATAAGCAGGCCAGTTGTATTCCTTCACAACATCAGACAACTGGATGGGTATAAAATCTTTCCTGACAGCAAAGCCGGAACCGGGTGAGATACTCAAGGCAACACTTGAACCGGGATTCAACAATTCAGTACCGGTTTCCAGGAAATCGGTATAAACACGAAAATTATATGATAAGTAAACTGCAGCGATATAGAGTTTTTGGTTACTCCCGTTGGTGAGCTGGATACGCAAGCCTCCTTTTGTGTAAGGAGCCAGGATTGCAGATCCAGATCCATCATTGTTCCTGGTAATAGACAAGCGGTCCTCTGCGCCATCTTCGTGTATTTGGGTGATGGATGCTTTTATCAGGTCTTCATCCAAAAGTCCCTTCACTTTATTCTGCAGTTGCCGGATATGCGTCCACCGCGACAGGTGATTCAGATCTTCAATCAGCTGCGCAATGTCAGAAGACGAGTCACTGACGGCCTGACTGATTTCTATTGGTCTTGCGATAGGCCTGAATACTTCTCCCGGATAAGTAAGATACATGCACTGGGGCAGGATGTGTAAACTGTACGCCGCTTCAGTTTCTTTTTCAGTCAGCGTAAAATACCCCTTTGCTTGATTTGTCAGCTCATCGGCTATGGATTTTTGTTTTTTAAGGTTATAGCCGCCTGCTGCGATATGCAGCTTCAGATCGGGGAAGGCAAGCCCATGTGCCATGGCTTTAAGCGCTGTAGCCCCTGTAGGTATATTGGAGTACAATGCCGGTTTCCACGTAGAATGGTCTATATAGATATCTTGGGGAGAGAGCTGGTAATTCTCTGATGAAACAGGATCAACCAGGCTGATATTTGTATTTTCACTGATCCCATGAATAGCGCCTAGATTGAGCAGCCAGCCTCTTTTGCTGTTGAAAACAGCTTCTGCAATGAATTGATCCGCGGTGGCTGAATAGTTCAAAAACCGATTGAACAGCTGCTGCCGCGTTTCCTCATCAGATTTGCCCACTGCATATACACGCGGCTGTTGTTTATAAGCAAAGCGCAAGTAATTCCTGATCCGGCTTTGCAAGTTGTAGTAGGAAATATTACCTCCGGTATCCTGCAAAACTTTGAGGAGTGTTTTTGTAAACACGCCTGCACCGTCTACTTCCAGCGCGTATTCGTCAGCCTCGCAGGCCCCTATCTGAACATGGGTTCCTTGGGGTAAAAACTCATTTGGAGACTTGCCATATGCGCTCTCTTCGGAAATAAAAGATCCAAAAATAAACTCCTTCCAAGTGCGGCGAGGAAAAGTAGCTGCATAGCGTCTTTCTCTCACATCCTGGCCACCATAACCCTCTTGTACCAATTCAAAATAACGGGTGTTTCCTCCGGCATGGCAGCAATCAAAGATCATTGCAATATGGCATCCGGTTTTTGCCAGTTCGAAAATCAGGTATCGCATCTCCTTATCAGCCAGCAAATAGCTGCATGGGCTGTCCGGGTCCTGGTCGTAACATACAATACACTCAAGGTATCCGTTCACTTCATGCCAGAGCGGATCTGCTTCTTCCCGGGTGCCGTGGCCGGAAAAATAGAAGAGAAATGAATCACTGGCAGTAATTATTTTAGTATAGCTGCGAAAGGCTTCCACGATCGAATGCTTTGTGGCCCGGTCGTTCAAAAGCTTTTTCACTTCACTGGCCGGGGCATACCTGCTGAGATAGTTCCCTACCTGCTCAGTATCATTAATACAGCCAGAGAGATTTCTGATCTTATTATAATTGTTGATTCCAACCAGAAGTGCATATGTAAGCATGCGCAATTTTTTTAATTGAAATTTATATAAGTTAAACGAAAAAATTGACATATAGGCCTTTGCTCTCAAGTGAAGAATAGGTAAATTGGTACTTGAATGCTGTTTTATGCCAAATCTTTTTGCACTGCTTGTAGGAGTCACTCATTGTCATGCAGATTCAAATGTTGCTTCGCTGAGTGGATGCATCAATGATGTATCAAGCCTGGAAAATTACTTGAACAACCGTTTTAGCGAAACTCAACGCTCTGTTGTAAAATTGCTCAATGAGCAGGCGACACGCGAGGCCGTTATACAGCAATTCATTGATCTGTTCATTCGCAATCCAAAGATAGGCAAGGATGACACCGTGTTGTTTTATTTTAGCGGGCATGGATCATCCTGCAGAATGAATCCTGCTTTTGAGCAGTTTGACCCCGAAAAAGAAGGAACGCTTGTGTTGTATGATATGAGGTGCAAGGGCAAATTCGATCTGGCCGATATATGTATGCTTGATGAAAAATCTTTCCTGCAGGATCTCCAATTGTTGCAAGCTCATTTTCAAGAGCGAGAGCGGTTAATTGCTCAATAAAACGCGCATTCACCCTTTTCATTTATCTTAGAAATAGTTTTCATTTGACAGTTTTATATCAATACGCATCCCAGTGGTTAATTTTTCTATCTTGACTATTTTTGTCTTCTCCATCGCTTCTCTACTCTTATTTCATTTGGTAAACCGTCTCAAATCTGACCTTCTATATAATCACCGACTTGTTCTGCGGGTTATTACCATTGTTATCGCTTATGTTGGTTTCATTCTTCTTGGAATGGCTTTGTGGAGAACTAAAGATTCTATCCTAAATACTATCTTAGCTTTAATATCCAGCAGCCTTCTTTTCTACGTTCACGCTTTTGTAAGCGGCGAAGACCATAGCGAAGGGTTCATCGGTACCCTGTCTAACATCCTTGGCTTAGTTAATTTAATTTTTTTGGTGACAGGGTGTATTGCCTTATATAATATGATGAATGTGCAATTTCATGCACCTTGGCAACAGGATTTGATTTCTTTATTTTCTTTCCTTTTACTTTCCATTTTTATTGGGCTGGTTGGTTATGGGTTGAGCGAGGGAGCAGGGAGTAAAATTTGGATGATTATTGGGCTGGTTATATCAGTTTTCATATTAATTGGTGTCATTATTCGGTTTTTTAGCATGAATTATGAACATGTAAGTTTTTACATCACCGGAATAGTAATTATTTTAGGGCTTGGTTATTTGTTTTTCTCTTTAAAGAAGAAAAATAGAAAGATATATGGGATAATAGAGATACTATTTAGTATCTCTTCTGCTTACAATAGCATTGGTGATTTGCTGAAAAACGATAAGGCGGCGACAATTAAAATAGTCATCGGCAGAATCTTGAACGGTGAGCTTTCTGGATTAAAAGCTCTACAGTTATTTACAGCAGTTTACATTTTTATACGTGGCTTAGATAACATTAGTGAGTACAACAAGGTAAAAAAGCGAAGCAGAGCTTTTTACGATTTCTTATCAAAAGACCTTTCAAAAGCTGAAATTCTTTTTCATATAGGAGTTGACAAAAGCTTTAGAAATTCGGAAGGAAACTCTTACTCCCATATGGCGGTAATAAATCGTGACTTAAACTTAATAGAATTTCTTAAAGAAAAGAAGTTGCTGAGTAATCAGAAAAACTCAAAAAAGCAGACACCCATACAATTAGCACAAGCATTGGGTTATATGGATATTGCCGCCATTATTGAAAAGCACGACTCAAAATAAAACGTCCTTTCATATGTTACCGCACCCCATCTCTAAGTAAAACACACCTCAGGTTTGATCGAAAGTAATCTATTTATAACAATTCATACTCCTTTAACTGTTAGATTATGGTTCTTAACAATCATCACTAGATGGAAAAAACACTCCTTGTGGTTCTGCGTCAATTTTGGTGGTAGTAGGCGGAATGCAGTATCACCCGCTTTCTCAATAATACGAACCCGGCCCTGCCGTACATCTGCCGTTTGAGTGTTTTGAGCTTGTTGATCTGCCCTTCTACCTGACCATTGCTCCACGGCAGGGTTAACCCATTTACGACTGCTTGGTAGTCGCTCAGCATCCCTCTTGCAAATCCTTTCATTTCCTGAATGCCTGATTGCTCCGCCTCCATGATCTCTCTGAACTTACTTGCCAGCTGACGTGCATGGTGGATCTCAGTTGATTTCTCGCAAATGTCTCGCAGCAGTTCCCGATCCTTTTGCTCCATCGTTTCTTCTTTCTTGCATAATAGTGCTTTCACTTTTGCTGTCGTCCAGCTTACAACAGGCAAACTCCTGTACCTGGTTCTGTTATGTTGTTTACTATGTTTTCTTAAGTGATCGTTGAGCATGGAATGACAACCATTATATCCCATCAACTTTATCTCCCGCAGCAGCTGAACATTCGTCACATCGGCATCCTGATTGATTCTGGCTTGCAGATATTCATTGAAGCTGATCAGATTAGTAGTCTTGATGCCTTTCTTCTGTGGAGGTTCATGCAGATAGATATACTTTTTTACTGTATTTCTGCTAATGCCAAGTGTTCTGGCGATCTTTTTAGTCCCCTTACCTGCAGCATACATCTGTTTGACCTGTTGCAGAAGCTGATGGCTGGCCGAGAGCTTAGATCCTTGCTTTACTGGTTCGCTTTCTTGTTGATCCACTTGGCTTTGCTGGATGGCTTGTTGAGACTGTAAGGTTATGATCTGCTGGCGTTTACGCTCTAGCAGCTTCTGCACCGCATCTCCCATGTTTTTCAGTAAGTGCCAACGGTCAGCTACTTGTATAGCGTCCGGCAAAGCGTTCGATACAGCCAGCGCATACCTGCTGAACCTGTCACGGGTTATGATCTTTACTTCTGGATGTTTCTTAAGCCAATTTTCCACAGTAGCAGTTTCCCTGTCGGGCAGCAGGTCCACGACTTTGTGCAAGTTCAGATCAACAATAGCAGTACCGTAGTTAATATCTTTCCTGAATGCGAGAGTCATCTATACCTATAGCATCTACAAACGAAGGGGCAAACACTGATTGTTGTTGTATAATGCGTATCAGGCTGGAACTGCTAACTGAAACATTAAGCGTTCTACAAAGCCTCTCTGCTGGTCTTCCACCGAGTAGTAGGGCAGTGTTCAATAGCTTCTCCCGTAAACGGTCAGTAGTTCGCTTATACGGCTTGAAGAAGTGCTGAAATCTCTCAGCAAATATCCTTCTGGGACACTCAGCATTGAAACAGCGCCATTTCTTAGCCCTTAGGCGCAAGGAGACTTTGTTGTCGAATGCCGGCAAGTCTTTTAGCTTACGGAGGTAATAGCTGTGCAATTTGCTGCTGAAGACAAGGCAAGCAGGACAGGGGCATCCTTTGCTGCGGCTTTGCACCGATACAATTAATTGATCTTCCAACCGTAATATTGACAGAACTTCAAGGTTATCTGATGAGCCAAATACAAGCTCTTCTGAATGCATTAATGTGTTTAGTGTATAACAAATATCCCAGTGATCGAAAAAGTTAAACAGCTACCACCAACATTGACGCAGAACCCCTTTTTAATCGTTATTTCCACTCTGATTGAAACACATAACACAAATTGCGATTAACTGTTCAATTGAATTCTCCTGTCCTGACAAATGATGGTGAGCGATCACCTGCTTATTTTGCCAAGGTTATGCCAAACTTTTGCAAATTCCTTTTTTAGGCGCATTCTTTCTTATTATAAATCATTTTTCTACTCCAAGTCAAGAACCTTCTTTCCACTAATCGATTAAATACCACTGAGAAGCAAATGGTACTAAAAACAACTATCCATTTTAAGAAACAGCTATCAGGTGTAACCAAGAGCGTAAAAATCGGGCCGAACAAATAAATTGCATAGGAAGCATCCCCTAAGAGCATAGAAAAATTTGACACCTTTTTTGTAATAGATATTTCTTCTTCATAGATTGCAAAAAAAGAAACAGTTAAAAAGGATAAAGGGCCATACACGACATGGGAAAAAACGTTGCTGTAAGGTATTGCGACAACTATAAGCAATAAAAAGCCTAATGAAGCGGCTAGGAGAGCTATATCCGGCCGAATCTTCTTATGTTGATAAATAGACAGCAACGCACTTGCAATACCTAAAAGGAATTCCCAAAAATTAGGACCTAACAGGAAATTTATAAAAGTGCCTTTAAAAGTTAATGGCGTGAGGTTGATAATTGTGATTACTGAAGATAAAGTAAATAGCAAGGAAAATATAAAATTCTGGTACTTGCCTGGCATCAAATACACAACTATTCCAATAAGAAAATAAAAATAGAGTTCATAAGAAAGACTCCAGCTAACACCAATGACAGAATCGTGTCCCGGAATCAATAAAAAAGTTTTTAAGAAAGAAGAGTCTAATTTAAATGGCAGTACCAAATACAATACGATTAACGCAACCCAGTATAAAAAAAAGATTTTGGAACATCGGTTAACCAGGTACTTAAGTGCAGTTGGCCGGGGCCTATGAAAAAGTGTGTAGTACATCACAAAGCCACTTATCACAAAAAATATGTCTACACCTTTATAACCAGAATAAATCAGATTCAGGTGAAAAAGGAGCACCAAGAGGGATGCAATAAACCGAAGTATCTGCAGTGTATAGAAAGTCATATTACGCCTAACGTGAGATGTAGATGTAAGTATTTAATCTGACAGTTGGGATTAACTTTAAGTAACCACACTTGTATAATCAATCCCAAAATGTCAGACTGTGAAAATGCCTCGAAAAGTCGATAAATTGCTTTGCAAAGCTACCTTTTACAGGTAAGCTGGCCTTGATTGCTGTGTGTAACAAGCTTCTCAAATAGGTGTTCACCGTCGTCAGAAACAACACCCGATACAAGCCAAACTATTGTTCCGCCAACCCCTAAAAAGCTTCAAATTTAATTTGTTTTTTTACACAGTTCATCCTATTTGAACGTTGCCTGATAGGAGATCCTGTAGCTGCTTCTTATCCGTGATCACTCTCATCCATCATCACTTTGCTTCCATGGCACAAATATCCGCATCAGTTCCATGGTCTTTCCCTTACAGCAGGGGCATTCCTTCATGTCAATGCCATACTTCTCCAGCATGCGCACCTCCATGGGAACGTTTACCACCCTTTTGTGAACAGGCAGCTTCATTTTTTGTAATACTTCCCTGATTCGCTGATGCCTGTTCCTGTTGGCAAGGTATCCATAGGTCCTGATCTTGGTAAAACCCTTCGGTAAAATGTGCTGCTCAAATCGGCGGATAAACTTCTGCCCACTCAAGGTCATCTGCTTTTGCTTGTTCTCATCGGAGTAATCCTTGTACCGGAAGCTTACCGTGTCATCCAGCTCATCGATGCCTGTTATCCTATGATTGCTCATGGCCACTTTGTGCGTGTACCGGCCTAAGTATTCTATGACAGCATGAGGACCACCAAAAGGAGCTTTGGCATACACCACCCACTCTTTCTTGTATAGTAGATTGATCAGCCCTCTCACATCTGTATCTGGTGTTGATGTAACTGATCTGTCATCCAGCATTTCCTTTAACCTCTCCATGAACTTCCCCCTATACACCTTGCTCATTGACTTGACAGGAAACAAAAACTGCCAGTCATTCTTTGTCGCCTGCTTCCAACTCCCATCCGCTGTAATGCTTCCACCGCTCACGATGCAATGAATATGCGCATGAAAGCTCAGCTGCTGCCCCCAGGTGTGCAGCACACTGATAATGCCCGGCAATGCTTCCAGGTACTTGGGATCTGCAGCAAAGGTGAGCAGCGTCTGGCTGGTAGCATCAAAAAGCAGCTTGTACAACTCCCTTCGATGCCCCATCACCAGACTGTTAAGCTCGTGAGGTAGCGTAAACACCACATGATAGTACTTGACCGGCAGCAGTTCTGCGGTGCGTGCTTCTATCCACTGCTGTTTCTTCAAGGCTCCACACTGTGGGCAATGCCTTTCCCTGCAGCTGTGGTACCCATATTTTACATGAGCGCAGTCTCCATCACTACATCAGTACACTTGATAACCCAACGCTGAGGCTCTGCATGTTCTGAGTCGCTGCAGCACCTTTTGGCAGTGCAGGTTGGAGGGCTGGTAATCAGCATGCTTTCGCAGCACCAATTGTAAAGTGGAGCGTGGTGGTGTACAATCAGCTTGCATACAGCAGCACCTTTAAGAGATGTGATCAAGCAGCTTGATACCAGCTACCGCATTGAAAGACTTCACCACCTCTGGCTCCAACAGGTCATATGGGTTGACTACACCTTGAATGCGCCTGATACTCATATGCAGGTACTGCATGGTAGTAGAAAGATTGCTGTGACCCAAGAGTTCTTTTACGGTATGTAGATCGCTACCGTTATCGATCAGGTGGGTGGCAAGGCTGTAACGGATAGTATGTACCGAATCATCCTTGCAGAGTACTTAGATTTCCTCTACTTTATACTCCCGCAGGTGATACTGCATTCCGCCTTCTGCCAATAAGATTAATGCAGAATTAATTTATATGTTTTTCCGTATTGCAAAGTACAAGTCCTTATTATTGTATCTCAAACTTAAGCATGATATTGTTATCTGAGTATAAAAATAAATTACCTATTCTGATTATTGGAATTTTACTCGTTTTACTCGTCAATAGCTTTTCTCCATTACGTCTTACAAACGACACGGTTGATTATTTCACTCAGATGGAGAAGTTGGATAAAAGTTTGCCAACACAACTTGACAAACAAAGAAACAACTTTCCGTATGGATATGTTATTTTTTTGTTTGTTCTAAAGAAACTGGGTGTACTAACTTATAACACAATTGTTATTATTCAATTCTGTTATCTACTCGGCGTACTATATCTTTCAAGCAGAATTTTTAAAGGGCACGTTAACATCTACCTTTTTGCCATTCTTTTTATTTGCAGTTGGCTTACAATGAAGTTCACCTTGTTCCCCTTGTCAGAAATGCAGTATTTGTTTGCATCTTTAGGTGCATTATATTTTTACCAGCGATTTGAGGATAGTAGGAACTTATGGGCTGGTTTAATAACATTTTTCTTTTGCCTCGTTGCCATTTTTACTCGTACGGTGGGTATTGCTTTGATTCCCGCTTTAGGGTTAGCATTTTTCTTTAGGAATCGAAAGAACATCCGACACTGGCGTCCGGGAGAACGGACTTTGGCTATTCTTATATGCTCGTCGCTTTTGGTCTTATTGGTCATTATTGTATTCACGAGTCCTTATTTTGGTTCACTCTGGCAGCAGTTTCGATCAGAACCCCTCAGTTATATCTGTAATACACTAGGTCGTCACCTTACCGATTGGGGTGAGGTTTTTATTAATTTTCCAATGGTAAAAATTATAGGGTATGTTTCTTTCAATCTTGGCAGATTAGTCTATGTTGCGGTTGGATGTGTATCTCTAATAATCGTTTTCTACACACTATTCGTCCGGAAGGTGCTGAACAGCTTGCACATAGAAATTTATTTTGTCCTTTATGTGATAGGAATATTTGGGAGTGCAAGTTTTGATTCCAGGTTTTGGTTTCCGGTTTTGCCGTTTTTATTGTTTATTTTAATGCGGAGTAAAATCCCTGAGTTTGTTTTGTACGCTTACAGAGCAGTTTACATTTTAACCGGTTTATTTGCATTAGGCTATTATACGTTTTTAAGTTTTAACAAAGATGTCTTTGCTTCAAAGCATGACGCGGGGATTTGGAGAGCGGAATATGAAACACTTTTTTACGGAAGGTCAAGTATAGGCGACACCACCTCAATGAATGACAATGCTATATACATACTTCGGAAGTACGATTAATTTTTGTGGGAATACTCATTAGCTAAAAAAATAAGTGAAACAACTTGAGTCTAATTGAACTTGCCAAAACTGCCCTTATCCATTTAATTTGGCAATGAATAAAATACGATCAGTCCGGGTAATTGGTTTGTGGCCCATGGATAAATGCAGACTGATGTTGTAAACGAATGCCTTGCATGGTATCTTTATTAGATAGATGAACTAAAAGATCAACTATTCTTGGTGATTCTCATTTTTGAGTCTAGAAATTGTATAATCCCGGATGATTTTATTTGTTTTTCCCACATCCAATTGGTTAAATCTGGTTTCGAAAAGGTAAAGTTCACGATAGGATCCCATGCGAAATTAGACAGGTCAGGTTTAAGATAATAATAATTTCCACCATATTTCGACCTGAATTCATCGATCCATTTGTACTTCGTGCTTACAATGGGTAAACCGCATGCTGCATACTCTAGAAACTTCGTAGAGGTTTGTTGATTGAATGGTTCCTCGTCAATGATGTAATTGATGCCATAACATGCCTCCGATAAAATCGAAGGGATGTCGGAGTGATTATATGGACCTTTAAATACAATATTTTTAAACTGAAAATATGCGGTTTGAAAATGGGCATAATTACTACTGATGATGAGCAACGTTTTTTCCTTCATGGGACTTTTCGTGAAAACATTCAGCAGGTTTTCCGGTTGCCTTGCTGGACTTAGGTCACCAATATATACGAAATCGAATTTGCAGTTAGTCTTTGAATGATTGGCTTGTGTAAGCCAATCAGCATTAACCCCCATATCCCGATATCCAAAAGGTATGTTGTCTTTGAATTTAAATCTGTTGTTCACGTACGGATTCAGAAACAACCTAAAATCCGGTTTTACATTCAAGATTTTCTTACTAAAATCTTTAAAGTTACCCAACCTTCCTATTGAGCCCGAAGCATATTCATGGATCTTAATCCTGCCTTCTTTTGCTTTGCGGATATCTGTTCCCATAAAATGCCATTCTACATCAGTATCAGCTCGAATTACTTCGTGGGGCGCAGCTGTTTTGCATTTTATTCCGATAGACTCGAACAGTTTGATGTAAGCCCCTACTTCAGGAAGAAATGCTTTTTGGCTATGAATAAATGTGATGATCATTTAGGATGTTTATCGTTAAAGTTGTCTTTTCTTTTTTACTGCCATTATGTGACCTTTAAAAATCGTGCTCAGAAATGCTTAAATACGGAATGCATACCTGTTGTATTAGGTAAGCAGGCACTGTTAAAATTAATCGCACTTGTCCGGTATTCCCAAAGATTTTTGTAGAGGTTCTCACATATAGCTTTCTTCATGTAATTCAAAAATTTTCGATTGTACAGTAGCGAGCTCAGTAACGTGGCCAGATAATTGTATCTAAGAAGAATCTTTATTTTCTAATAATCAGTTGAGCTTCTTATACAATTGGATAAATTTGATGTTGTATAATTAGTAATGGTGGCCGAAGTGCTATATCTCAAGATTTTTGCCAGTGGTATGAAATTGTAGTCTTTCTAAATTATAACCTGCAAAGCTTAGGCATTCAAGTAGATAATACAAGAATGTACTTTAGGGGTGGATCTGTGAACCACCTAAGTTGCCGCTGATAAGCACCCTTCTTTCATTATTGATTTAAGTTGTTGTTAGAGAGGGGATTATGGAGAAGTGTTTTGCGGATAATAGGGGTTTTCTCTTATTTTGTAAAACTTGGTTGTTCTGTTTACAATTCTGTAACATTTGCTCCTTAGCTTGCAGCCGCTTTACCAGTGATCTGATTCCCGCTCACTCCTTTGTGTCCAGGTTGTCCGCTCCGGGTTGAGTCCTTTTCCTTACCCTGTCAAAGTGTTTTCTCACGTATCCTTTTTAAACATCAGTCCGTTCCAAAGGTTCAGTAGCTGCTTCGGCCTATTGCCCTTTACTTCAACTTTCCGCTCCGCGGAGGCTTGTCTCCCCGCTTGAAAAGAGATCAGTCTATAGTTTGCTCTTTTACACCCGTCAAATGCCAGACTTACCTGCCCTGCACTCATCTTGAATGCAGACAGGATAGTTATGCCTAGGCGGTAACATATGCCTAAATATATCGCGTCTGATACTGGATCATTCGGTGCAGCACAACCATGCTATAGTCTCATCCACAGATCGCAATGCAATGCTATTGCATGTGTTCCTGCATCCGGGTTCTTAAAAGTTGAAGATGGAACAAAGTAAAATTTATTCACAAGGATCTGATCTGTGCAGCCATGCGCAGATCAGATCCAGGAACACTATTGCCTACATGTAAATAACAGTTTCACTATGATACAAAAACTACCAACGACCCTCCTCTTGCTGTTTTTCTGCTCTGCCTGCCTGGCCCAAACCACCTGGGGCACCAACAACACCCGCACAGAAACCAGGAACAACGCAGGAGCTTCCGGATCGGGTGTTATGTCCGGCTTCTATGAAGGAGATGAGGGCAGCGGCGCCAAATCAAACTATCCTTCCGGTGTGGCCAACACTGACACTCGCTGGCACCTGCTCGATGTGCGCCACAGCAGCACCACCGCCAACTTTGCCATGCAGTTCTCCGGCAGCTTCTTTGATGACCAGCTCTTCTTTCGCAAGACCAAGGGCAGCGCCAACCAATCCTGGAACAGGATCGTGCAGGACATCAACGGGCTGGTGGCTCTGGGAGGGCCGGTAGATGGAAACACCAATAAGGGCCGTGTTAACTTGCAGGTCATCGATAAGTATGACCCTGACCCCACCCACAACCACACCTACCACAGCTACAACCTGCTGCTCGATCAAAGCCTGGAGATGAGCACAGACGCCCAAATCCTTGGGCCTGGTGGGCTGGTCATTCAAAAGTTCACCAGTACGGCATCAGGACTTACCGGCTCGTGGATCAACTTCCCTACTGATAAAGGAGGGCCCTGCGGACTGGGCTCTGGCGGTGTGGGTAACAATCCCTGGATCGCATTTGCGACTTCAAACGGGGAGTGGTTTACCAATGCTGCCCAGAACGACATCTGCTATCGCAATACCACCGGTAAGATACTGCTGGGCAATACTGCCGGAGCGGCAGCCATGTCCATCACGGGCAACAAGATCGGCATCGGCACCAACAATCCCAGCGAGATGCTCTCGGTCAATGGCAACATTGTCACAAAGCGGCTTCGTGTTACCCAAAGCGGCTGGTCGGATTATGTGTTTGAACCCACTTACAAGCTGCTGCCCCTGAAGCAGGTAGAGGAGTACATTACAAGGAACCACCACTTGCCCGACGTGCCTACTGCCAAACAGGTGGAGGAACAAGGCATTGATGTGGGAAGCAGCCAGGCCACGCTGCTACGCAAGATAGAAGAACTGACCCTTTATGTCATAGAGCAGAACAAAAAGCTGGAAGAGCAGCAAAAACAGGTGGGAGAGCTCAGGCAGGAGATCAGGACGCTCAAAGGTTCTTCCAGGTAATCGGTATTTGCTTCACATGATTGCTATATATAACTACCCACCCAAAATGAGACTATGAAGATCATGAAGATTGTGCTGACCGGCAGCTTGTGCATGCTGTGTCTGCTCTTGCTGAGCTGCCGGGTTGCTGCACAGGATAGCAGCAAGCTGTCTGATCGTGTGCTGTCTATGCCTGACAAGCTATTTACCGGCGTAGACAAGAAAGCGGCGGATGTAGAGGCGAAGCTGTCCAGGCAAACAGAACACTATCTGCACAGGCTGGACAAACAGGAGCGGCGGCTCAAAAGCAAGCTGATGAAGAAAGATTCGGTGCTGGCAGCACAGGTGTTCGGAGATGTGCAGGAGAGATACAAGCAGCTCAGAGCCATGTCCGGCAAGGTAAGTAAGTACGCTGAGGTATACTCCGGGCGGCTAGATTCGTTGCGCACAGGCATAAAGATGCTGCAAATGGACAAGTATATGGGAGTGGTTAATCACGCTGGCCTGCAAAGTTCGCTGGAGCGGCTCAACGGGTTGCAGGAGCGATTCAACCAAAGTGATCAGATAGCCAGGTACCTGCAAGAGCGGCAAAGCCAGCTCAGGAACCAGCTGGAGAAGCTGGGGATGGTTAAAGAGCTCAGGAAGTACAGAAAGAGCGTGTACTACTACCAGGCTCAAGCCAAAGAGTACAAGGCGATGTTCGAAAATGCAGATAAGCTGCAGAAGAAAGTATTGTCAGTTGTACGTCAGCTGCCTCAGTTTCAGGGGTTCTTCCAACGTCACTCGCAATTAGCAGGGTTGTTTGCGTTGCCTGCATCAGGCAGCGATGGTGGGGAAGTGGCGGCGTTTGCACCGGGTATACAAACGAATGCATCGATGACGCAAGTATTACAGGAGCATTTCGGCAGCAACAGCGGGGTAGTGAGTAAGGCCTTGCAGCAGGCGGGAGGCAGTGGAGGACAAGGCGGTAACGTGTTAACGACGCTGAAGGACAAGGTGAGCAGCTATGGCAGCGGCAGTGTAGGTAATAGCAAAGAGGAGGTGAAGGATGCTGCGGGGTTCAAGCCCAACAATCAGAAGACCAGGAGTTTTTGGAAGAGGGTGGAGGTAGGCACGAACGTGCAGTCGCAGAAAGCAAGGAGCTTCTTTCCTGTAACGACGGATCTGGGAGCATCTGTAGGCTACAAGCTCAACGACAGGAGTGTAGTAGGAGTTGGAGCGGCGTACAGGATGGGTCTTGGCAGTGGGTGGAACAAGATAAAGGTGACGCACCAGGGGGTAGGGTTAAGAAGTTATGTGGACTACAAGATAAAAGGATCGATATACATGACGGGAGGCTATGAGCAGAACTACCGGTCCACATTCAGGAGCATATCACAGCTAAGGGCATACAGTGGATGGCAGAGCAGCGGGTTGCTGGGATTGTCGAAGCGCTATGCGGTGGGCAAGAAGCTGAAGGGAGAGATGAAGCTGTTGTGGGACTTGTTGAGTTATCAGCAAACACCAAAGACGCAACCCATCCTCTTTAGACTCGGATATAATATAAAATAAATTAATACTAAAGTGCTGTAATGTCTACTCTAAAGAAGTAAGGTTGGATATACAGTAAGTAAATAACTATCAGTAGAGATCATTAGCAATCCCTTGATAATTCCAAGGTGTGAGAATGTAATCTTTATCGAAATTGATAACTAGTATATGAAAGTGCTATTCTATTCTTTGTTTTGTTTTCTAACTTTCCAGACGTTCGGACAAGTTCAACTAAATCCGAGTTTAACTAACGTTGTTCCCCCTTCGCCAAATAGTTGTGCTTTGAATGTCTATGGCAACATTCCTGTCGGACCTTCAACAGGGATACCCCAAATCGGGGTGCCGATTTATTCATACACTAATGGGAGTACTAGTACGTCCTTCGACGTATCACTTAGTTATCATGCAGGTGGTGTAAGGGTAGATGACATGCCTTCTAATGTAGGATTAGGCTGGGTCTTGAATGCAGGTGGTGCCATTACTAGAACACTTAGAGGTATCTATGACGAAGCACCTCAAGTGGGCTTCATGAATGCCGGGGCATTACCGATAAATGAAGCCGATGGGAATGATGCTACAAAAATTAGAAATGATCGACCATTCGTACGTATAAATGAAGGAGTGTTGGATTCGCAGAATGATATTTTCAACTTCAATTTCAATGGACGAAGTGGAAAGTTTGTTTATGGTAAGAATGGAGCTTTTTTAATGATCAATCAGCAAAAGATTAAGGTTGAAATGATGACAAGTAACCTTGATCCTAATAGCTCAAGTCCACTTATAAGCAAGTTTATACTTACGGATGAAATGGGAGTTAAATATGTCTTTGATGCAGTTGAAATGACTTACGTGCCAGGCAGACCTATATACAACCGATTTCCTTCTTCTTGGTATCTGTCGCAAGTTATTTCTGCTAATGGTAAACCAGAAGTAACAATAACTTACGAGGATGAAATTTACCAATATGATTTTTCAAAGTCAATTTCAACTGTTTTCTCGTTTGATCCAAATCTTCCTAGTAGTCCCACTAATGTTAGCTGGTTTAACCAACAAATTATAGGCAAGCGCATTAAAAACATTCTGTTCAAAAACGGAGTAAACGTTTCTTTCACTTATGATAATACTCAACGCCTTGACCTTCCAGGAGCATACAGGCTTTCCGATATAAACATTCATGATAATAACAATCAAAGAGGGTTTAAATTAAATCATGACTATTCTACTAACAGGCTCACGCTAACCCAGGTTGTTCCATATGGAGGCGCGCAAATGACAGGGCAGCCCCCTTACTCCTTTGAATATATAGGTAGCCTGCCTAATCGTTTGAGTTCGCAACAAGATCACTGGGGTTATTACAACAACAATCTGGGCAGTGAGATTCCTCATGAGTATATTCAAAATCCTACCGGAGCCGGATGGGTTGAACTGGCCGGAGGAAATAGGGATACCGATCCGGTCAGAGTTAAGACCGGAAGCCTTCACAAGATGACTTACCCTACTGGTGGTTATACTATTTATGAAATGGAAGCGAATCAGGCAAAAGCCTCCTGGCTAGACCAGCATTTTTCGATGATCACCAATTATTATGATGGTGAAGTGGGTATAGCCGTTAGCAGTGCAGCTACACCCACTTCAGGCTCATTTGTTTTCGATGGGGATCCCAATTCTAATACGACGTTTATTTTGGAAATACTAGCCAATGCCTCTTACGGCGCGGGTACTATTTATGTTGACATAAAGGATGCATCCAACACGATTGTCGAAACCAGAACAATCCCTGCTTTATCAAATGATGCAGCAATATCGTTTAACAAATCTAATTTGGTCAGTGGAACATATACTGTTCAAATTAGCACAGCAGGTTTCACCAAATACAACGACTACATACGTTTCAAGTGGCATGAGGACCGTACGCAACACCCGTTTACAAACCTAATAAGTCATACCCAGCAATATGTCGGGGGGCTGAGGGCTCACCAGATTACAGACTTCGATGGAATATCGTCTGTCGCTGTACATTCAAAAGAGTACGAGTACACGTTGCAAGATGGATCAACATCAGGCTCTTTGGGAATATATCCCATATATTCAGATCCGATTTTCTATCAATCGGTGTACTTAAATGCTGATGAGATGCAAGATCAGTCCCCTAACGGAGGGGATCATGAAATTAAAAATTGTATTTCCAGAACCAGTACGACTCTTTTTACGCTAACAAACCTGAATGGAAGTCCTGTTACATACAACAGAGTTACAGAAAAGACAGGATACAATGGCGACTATCTGGGAAAGACAATCCGTGAATTTTACAGCTTTGATGAAAGTCCAGCGCTGGTGCAAGTCGGTTTCCCCTATAGACCTGTTGAGATAACAGATTGGATATATGGATTGGTAAGAAGGGAAGAAATCCGTGATAAAAACGATAAGGTCTTGAAGCAAACAGATTACACATACAAATTTGGTTTGGATCAATATTATAACAATGCTGCTCTGAAGGAAAATCTGAGATGCATTACAATTGCACCTGTAGCGTTTGTTTTTAATGGATACCTTGTTGATCTTAACAATTTTTGGAGTCTAAATCCACGTGGTGTATATTTCTATAAGAATGATTTTTTCCCATCTGGAGGACGTGCAGATTTGGAGTCGGAAGTTGTGACTGAATATGGTCCAGATGGATCGAAGATCCAAACTTCAACTGCCTATGAATATGATGATTCTTACTACTATCAAAAGTCTGTTACAACTATTAACAGTAAAAAGCAAAGTATTAAGACCTCAACCAAGCATCCTAAGGAAATGGTAGATAATGGCTTGGATCCCTCAGGTGTTTATCAGCAAATGGTTGGGAAGAATATTTTAAATCCAGTGGTAGATCAAATTCAAAGCATTAATGGAAACAACTTAGTAGAGACAAAAACTGAATACTTCACACCATTTACTAACCTGTATGTGCCTCAAAAAGTTTCTGTGAAAATAGGAAGTAATAATGAAGATCCTCGACTGCAATATCATTTGTATGATGAGCAACACAATATTTTGATCGAATCTAAAGATAATGATGTTCATGTAAGTTATGTATGGGGTTATAATGACTTTTTCCCGGTAGCAAAGATTGTGGGTGATGATCATGGTAATGCAACTCAAAATCTTATTTCCTCAACATTACAAACTCCTACAAGTGATTTGGAATTAAGGAAGGAGTTAGAAAAGATAAAGCAAAATCTTCCTGGAGCCCTTGTTACAACGTATACGTATTCACCGTTGAATGGCATGACGTCTCAGACGGATCCGAGTGGCAAGACAACGTACTACGAGTATGATCCTTTTGGAAGGCTCGACAACATCCGTGACCAGGACAGAAACGTGCTCAAGCGCTTTCAGTATAACTACGCCAGCACGCCTGAGAAGTCTGCCCAGACTTCCGACTATTTATACAGCCTGATCCTGAGTGGTTTCAAGCAAATCCGCTCCGGAAGCTTGCTGCAACGCTTTTCATACCGCGCTCAGGACGGTAATGATTACTATGTGCAAGACCCAAGGGACTTTTATCGCGACGGTGTGGCCAAACTTCCTGAACATCTCAGAACACAACTGCCTACCTGGTATTCTGTCATGGACCTGCGAATGGATAATCCCGGCTGGAACCCACTCGCTCCCAGGTTTTGCTTTATGAAGCAGGGCTACTCCGTTGAGTATAGGGTCAAGCTGCCTCCCAGCAGCTCTAACATCAACCAGGGAGATCAGTACTTTTACAATGTATCTGTCAACTCAAACTTTGCAGTCGTGCTCGCTGACCGTTACAACTCCGGGGCTAACGACGGAACCTACTTGGTGGGATACAAAGACCCCGAAAATCATGTAGGCGGTGTTCATTTCAGCAGTGAAGGGGGACGGAACCTGTTCGATGATAAAAAGATCAGTTCCGATCACCTGTTTGGTGACTTTCATACCGTCAAGCTCCAGGTAAAGGACGATGGATACTACGTTTACTTTGATGATGTGCAGATCTTTTTCCAGCCAACCGGTCAGATAGTTAACGGTCAGCCAAGCACTGCCAATGTGATTGATGATCATATCCTTTTTTCCGTAGGCTTATATGGCAATGACGGACAGGTGGATTTTGTAAGGGTGTCTGATAAAAACGGTACCGTGCAGTACGAAGAAAATTTTACTTCCGGAGTCACTCCTGCAAAGGTCAAGTACCCTGCGACAGCTATCTGCTCGATACAAGCTGACTGCAAAGAAGCTTTCCGGCTTTACTTCAACGCAGCAGCCGGTAAAAATTACGCCACTTTTGAAGAGATAGCCCAGTTCTACAAGGATCTTTATGGAGAGCTGCTGGATGTCTGCAATTGATCAACCCTTCTTCTTTTCAATATTCTACACCAAGCATATGCCCAACTCTTTGTGTTTTTGTAAACCACTTAGCCCTTTCCTGCGCTCTGCCCTTGCAGTGATGTGCCTTGCCATAGTTCAGCTGCTGGCTGTTGTGAGCAGCTATGGACAAGCTGTTATTCCTTCCGGAGCAACTGCTCCCTCCGGTCCGGCAGGAACTCCCCATAGTGAGACGACGACCTATGGAACCGCCACTCCACTGAACTGGGTACGCACTTACACCATGCATGCTCCTGTGCCTGATGCCAATGTAGTCACTACATTCCCTGGCTTTCCGGAAGCCGAGCTGTCCACCCAGTACCTTGATGGGCTGGGAAGGCCTTTGCAGACAGTGATCAGAGGTGTGACACCCTCGCGTAAGGACATGGTGGCACCGGTGGTGTATGATGCGTTTGGAAGAGAGGCTTTCAAGTATCTTCCTTATCCTTCTTCTGCCGATGTGAGCGGCGGCTTCAAGGTGACGCCTTTCAGCGAGCAGCAGACGTTCATGCAGGCAAAATACCCGGGCGAGCAGTTTTATTACGGCCAGACCCAGTTTGAAGCCTCTCCGCTCAACCGGGTCTCTCAATCATTTGCGCCCGGCTACAGCTGGGTAGGACAGGGCCAGGGTGTGACCACCGGCTATGAGGTAAATGAGCCAGAAGAGGTCATGATATGGACCATCTCTACAGCCGGCAACGCTACACCGGTAAGCGCCGGCTTCTACGAAGGGCCGGGGTTTTCCACCACCGCCCAGTTGTATCGCACAGTGACTACCGACGAACAGGAGCATAAAGTAATCGAGTACAAGGACAAGGAAGGGCAGGTGGTGCTCAAGAAAGTGCAGATAGACGCGGCTGCACAAAACAAAACGCATGCAAACTGGCTGTGTACATACTACGTGTATGACGATCTGAATAACCTGCGCTGTGTCATTCCACCCAGGGCAGTGGAGCTGGTGAGCTCCAGCTGGGTACTTACCAGCGCCATCATGTCGGATCTTTGTTTCTACTACGAATACGATCAGAGAAAGCGCATGACGCTCAAGAAAGTGCCGGGAGCGGGAGCGCTCAAGATGGTCTACGATGCACGCGACAGGCTGGTAATGAGCCAGGATGCCAACCAGCAAAGCAGTCAGCAGTGGATGTACATGCAGTATGATGAGCTGAACAGGCCTGTGGCCACGGGGTTGCTCACAGATCCTGCTGCAGGTCACGATGCAGCATACCACCAGGGCCAGGCGCATGCAAGCACTGCCTACCCTAACCTGGCACTCTACGCCACCAAGACGGAACTCACCCGTACATACTACGACAATTACACGTGGGTACAGAGCGAAGGCAATCCGGTGGCACAGTCCTTCAGCGCAGCACAGGTAAGCTCAGCGGATTTTATGAGACCTTCTTTTGAGACGCGCCCCTTTGCACAACCTGTGATTGCTACGACCGGTTCTCTCAAAGGATTGGTAACAGGCACAAGAACCCGGGTGCTGGGAACAGCTGCCAACTCATCGGTTCAGTACCTGTACAGCGTGTCTTTCTACGACGACCAGCATAGGGTGATCCAGGTGCACTCGACCAACATAACAGCAGGGCAGGATATACTCACCACCCAGTACAGCTTCGATGGCAAGGTGATGGTCAGCAAACTGGTGCAGACCATAGGAGGTACTCCGGTGCAAAGCCTGACAGTAGTTACGCGCAACGAATACGACAATATGGGCAGGCTGCTCAAAGTTTACAAGAAGATATCCAAAGATGGCAGTGCGGCTGTGGAGAAGCAGGTGGTATCCAACACGTATGACGAGCTGGGTCAGCTGGAACGAAAGGATCTGAATCCGTTCACGGCCACTACTTCACTGGAAAGTCTTAAGTACGACTACAACATACGGGGATGGCTCACAGGCATCAACAAAGGATACGCCAATGGAGTAGCTGGTGCGAACAACTGGTTCGGCATGCAGCTGAGCTATGATTACGGCTTTACGACAGCATCGGGCGGCAACGACAACAGGGGCGGGATGGTACCTAACGCAGTTACTACTATCCAGCCTACGAGCACCAATAGCACTTATGATAACTCATCGCAGTACCTGGCAAGCAGTGAGGTATCGTTTGTAGATGAGTTCGACAGCTACAATACTCAGACACAGAAGTTCGGTGAGTTTGATGCTGATGTGGTACCTGCCCAGGTTGAGTACACCCCCCTGGGTTATTACAACGGCAACATAGCTGGAACGATCTGGAAAAGCAAGGGGGATGAACAGCGGCGTGCCTACGGGTACAGCTACGATGCGGCCAACAGGCTGCTGCGGGCGGACTTTACGCAGAACACGAACAGTGCATGGAACCAGTATGCGGGCGTGAACTTCGATGTCAAGATGGGCAGCACTGGCACATCGTACGGCTCGGCCTATGATGCCAACGGGAACATCCTGGCCATGAAACAGTGGGGGCTCAAGCCGGGTCAATCAGCCCAGTCACCGATAGATGATCTGCATTATGAATATTACGGATCGGGTAACAAGCTCAAGAGTGTGGCCGATGGGGTGGCGTATGTACCGGGAAGCGCTACGCTGGGAGATTTTCTGGACAAGAACAAGCTGACAGACAATGCCAGTGATTATGGCTATGATGCGAACGGCAACCTGGTAGTGGATCTGAACAAGAAGCTCGGTGATGCGTCTGGTGCGCTGGAGCAGGTAGCCGGGGGCGGAGGATCGATCCAGTACAACCACCTGAACCTGCCGCAAGCAATAACGGTCAAGGCAGAGAGCGGGAGTAGTACGAAGGGTACGATCCGCTATGTGTACGATGCTACTGGAAGTAAGCTGCAGAAGATAGCGGAAGAGCAACCCAGCAGCAATAATGGCAACCTGACCATTACGACGGTTACCACTTACCTGGGAGCAAGCGTGTATGAGAGCAAGACATACTCCCAGCCGGATGCTGCGCACCAGAACAAGTCTTACGAGCTGCAGTTTATAAGCCATGAAGAAGGCAGGGCCCGGCCGCTATTGAGTAACAATCAGGTAAGCGGCTTTGCATATGATTACTTTATAAAAGATCATCTTGGAAACATACGGATGGTGCTGACCGAAGAGCAGAAGTCAGATCTGTATACGACGTTGAGCTTTGATGGTACCAGCAGTCAGCTGGCAGAGCAGCAGGCGGTATGGCAGGACAAGAACAACCAACCTTTGGCGGTAAGCACGCTCAGGACAAACAGGCCGCCGGGGATGGGAGATCAGTCAAGCAATGGGGATTGGACCATGGCGCTGAAGAAGAGCACGACGGGTGCGATCGGTGCCACCAAGCTGCTGAAGGTAATGTCAGGCGACCGGATACACAGCAGTGTGGAGTACTACTATCATGGCACCAACAGCAACAACGCCGGTGCAAACGGGTTATCCAGTCTTGTAACCAGCCTGGTAGGTGTGCTGTCACCCGGCAGTGTGGTGTCGGGACCGCTGAAAGATGCAAGCAACTCGTTGATTACTGGGTTGGGTCTGAACCAGTCGTTGCAGACGATGCTCAACACGGCATCGAACAGCTCAGGAGGCGATCAGGCGCCCAAGGCGTACCTGAACATTTTGTTGTTCGATGAGCAGTTCAACTTCGACAGCCAGAACAGCCGTGTGGTACCGGTGGAGTACAAGCCGGATCAGAAGGGTAAGATAGACAAGACGATGAGTGAGGCCGTGTCAGTGAAGAAAAACGGGTATGTGTATGTATATTTTAGCAATGAGAGCGAAGAGCAGGTATATTTTGATAACTTTATACTCACCCATGAGAGAGGCGCATTGCTGGAAGAGACGCACTACTATCCGTTCGGACTCACTATGGCGGGGATCAGTAGTAAGGCTGCGGGGGATACCGAGAATAAGTATAAGTTTAATGGCAAGGAAGAACAACGGCAGGAGTTTAGCGATGGAAGTGGACTGGAATGGATGGATTATGGAGCAAGAATGTATGATCCCCAAATCGGAAGATGGATGGTGCAAGATGCGAAAGCTGATAAATACCACTGGGCTGCTCCTTACGTATATACTTTAAATAACCCCACAGTTTATGTTGATCCTGATGGCAGTGATATAATTGTTGCTTTTACGGGAGGCCCAACTGGAGGTGGAAAAACTATAGATGCCGGTTCTAAAGATGCTTCCACTGCAGGACGAGTTGTACAAGAAGCCAAGAAATTTGCAGAAGAAAATGGAATTGAATTTAGTGGCAGGGTAATCACTCCTGGATTTACATCAGGAAGTTCAGTTAGTAATGCACTTGGCTTTATTAAAGAAAATTATACAAAAGGGGAGAAAGTCGTACTCTATGGATATAGTTACGGAGGCGATTTCGCTGTAGAACTTGCAGAAGCTTTAAAGGAAGAAGGCATTAGTGTGGATTTATTGGTAACAGTGGATGCCGCTGATGGACCGCTACAAAATGCTACGGTTAATGATGTTATTCCTGATAACGTCAAAAATGCATTAAACTTTTTTCAAAAAGATAACTCTGGCAAATCATCCGGATCTCAACACTCTGGCTCTTCTGGTTCTGGATCGTCTAAGGGAAACAGTAGTAGTAATAAGAAAAAAAGTGGGTCTAACAGTGGGAGTTCAGATTCTCCTGGTTCACATGGCGGCAAAAAGAGAGCTGCTAATTCTAAGAAGACAGACGTTCGAGATTATGAAGTTGTTGATCCGGGAACTAATCATGGCAACATTGATGAAAAGACTGAAGATTTAATTAACAGGCTTATAAAAGTTACCCTTCAAAATAGACAACAATAATATGCGTACTTTTTATATAACATTCAGCATTTTATTACTTATAATAGTCGGTTGTAACGAACATACAATGAATAAGAAAGAAATTAATGTTAAGGGATGTGTTACTGATAGTGCAACCAGAATGCCTATGGCTGATGCAAAAATTACTTTATTGTGCTGGTATCATGCCGGATGGGATAAAACCGATTATGTAAGTGTTGATACGGTTGCAGATAGAAATGGCTGCTTCAATGCAAAATTTGAAGAGGGATATAAAGTTGTAGTAGCAGGCGTTGCAAATAAATACAATCCTAATCTTAGGGCATCCGATGAACTTATTGGTAATAATATTGAGATTAATTTAGAGCTTAAAAAAAGAATAGACACAACAGATGTAAGCAACTCTATTAATTTAAGAAATTACATCGTTCAAAACAGTAGCAATTAATCCTTGTAGTACTGAAGTGCAAAAGCCCCGTAAGGGGGTTTTGTATTTTACATAGCTGCGATATTTTTCTGGAAGAAGTCTTTGAATTTTTTATTGGTGAGCATTTTATCAATGAGTTTGAAGATCGTTTGTTTATCCTCTTCATCGAGTTGCTGTATCAATCTCATTTGCTCTACGGCCGTTTTATCCTCCATCACTACTTCTTTAGGCAGGCGGCCATCATGGTTGATAACCTGGTCGGTGGTCATGTTAAAGAGCTGGGCCATTTTCTGGAGTTCTTCCACGCTGAGGCTTCTTAATCCTTTTTCAATTTTGCTGTAAGCCGATTTATCCACGCCTATATGCGTTGCCACTTCAATTTGCTTGAGGTTTTTGGCTTCTCTTATGGTTTTTATGTTCTCGGCAATACTCATGCTGTAAAAGTAGCAATTAAAAATACTTTCTGAAGTATATGGATAATATGAAAACTTATTAGTTGTTAAAAAGGAAACTATTATGTAAATTTTTGGTTGTGAAAATAACCACAAATTTTTTATGGAGAAACGCACCAAAAAAGTAAAGCTGCATGCCAAGTATAGAGCCCTGCGAAATAGCTGGCCCGCAGGCAAAGAAGTTCCCTGGCTCAATGTGAGCGGCATATGGCTGGAAGCGGCAGGTTTTAAGAAAGGCGATCAGGTGGAGATAACCATTGAGCAAAATACGCTTATCATCAAAAACTGTTCAGCCAATGGAGATCAGAGAGATTAAGGAGCGCTTGTCCATTCTGACGGTGCTGGCGTATTATAACCTAAAAGCGGACAGCCATGGCCGGCTGTGCTGCCCGTTCCATGATGACAAAACACCGAGCATGCAGGTATACCCAGATACCAACACATTTTGTTGTTTTAGTGCTAACTGTAATGCCGGCACTGGCGACCAGATCCAGTTCATCGAGCTGATGGAGAAGTGCGGCAAGCATGAGGCGATCGTAAAAGCAAAAGAACTGATCGGACCGGTGTCCGTAACACCAAAAGTTGAACACCTGGAGATCACGGCTGTAATAAACGAAGCGGACCGGCTGGAAAGGGAAGCGGTGCTCACCAAATGGTTTAACTATTATCAAAAAGGATTGCCACGGGCGGAGAAGGCAGTAGCATACCTGAAGACTAGGTGCCTGAACCATAAGATAGTTGATGTAGCCTATAATAGCGGCGGGCTGCACCAGGAGGGCAAGAATAAACATCTAACGGCAAGCCTGGTAAAGTATGGGCTGCTAAAGGAAAGGCCTGCCGGAGGAAATAGCGTATGGGCAAAGGACTGCATCGTATTCCCTTTGAAGAACAAGCAAGGCAAGATCATCAGCCTGTATGGCAGAAGCATAACGAACGATGGGGAGCAACGGCATTTTTATTTAAAGGACCGCCGGGGGCTCTATCCGCATTATCCCAATCCGGGAGCCAGGAAGCTGATCCTGACTGAGTCGGTCATTGATGCAGCGAGCATCTTGCAGCAGCCCGATATCATTCATTATTACAACGTGTTGGCGCTGTACGGCACCAATGGGTTAACGGATGAGCATCTGCAGGTAATTATATATCTAAAAGACTTGAGGGAGATCATCCTGATGCTCAATAGGGACGAGGCAGGAGAAGCAGCCACGGCCAGGCATTACAGCACCTTAAGAGAACTGCTGCCAGAGATGAAGATCAGCAAAGTAGAACTGCCTGAGGGGGAAGATGTGAACAGTGTACTGCAGGCGCATGATAATCCCAAAGCCTTATCGGATTTGCTAGAGAGAAGAAAAGATTTTTTTGTTTCAATTGAAACGCCCGCTGCAGGCGAATTGAAAACACCCGCAGCTGCGATCATTACTGCACCTGCATTACAGCCAGCTTATAAGCTCATTACAACCAATCCTGAACTGCTGATATACGACAGCAAAGAGCTATACATAGAAGTGCTGAGCGGTATTAAGGTTACGGGACTTGACCGCATGAAAGTAACCTTGAAGGTTAGGTGCATAGATAAGATGAGCTTACCCGTATGGCACAGCCTGGACCTGTACAATCATGGCCAGCGGGAACAGGCTGTAAACAGCATAGCAGAAGCTTTTGAGACAGGTATGCAATCGACCACAGCCACGATAGCTGAACTTACTTCAAGCCTGGAGAGCTACCGACTTCAACGCATGGAAGCACTGCAGGCCAGGCAGGAGCCACAAGCAGAGATGACCGCTGCACAAAGACAAGCAGCGATCAGTGAGCTGAAGAAACCAGAGCTGCTCAAACGTACCAGCCAGTTGATCGCCATGAGCGGTATTGTTGGAGAGGAGCACAATGCCCTGGTTGCTTACCTGGCTTACTCAACCAGAAAGCAGCCGGTTCCCCTGCATGTGATGTTACTTGGCAGCTCTGGCAGTGGGAAGACCTACCTGCAGGAAAGGATATCGGAACTGATACCACCGGAAGACAGGATAGAGATCACGCAAGTGACCGAGAATGCGTTTTACTATTTTAAGCAGCATGAGCTTAAACACAAGCTGATCCTGATCGAGGATCTGGACGGGGCGATGGCGGTGTTCTACCCTTTGAGGGAGCTGCAGACCAAGCGGCGCATCTCCAAGACGGTAACGCTCAAAGATAGCAAGGGTAACCTCAAAACCATTACGCTGACGGTAGAAGGTCCGGTAAGTGTGAGCGGCTGCACGACAAGGGAGAGGCTTTACGAGGACAATGCCAACCGATGCATCCTGCTGTACATCGACCAGAGCAAAGAGCAGGATAAGAGGATCACCGGGTACCAGGTCAAGCTGTCAGCCGGTGAGATAAATAAACAGCGCGAGCATCAATACCGCGAGCTGTTCTGCAATATGCAGCGGCTTCTCAGGCCGGTTGCCATCATCAACCCTTATGCAAAGTGGATACAGTTGCCCGATCAGGTGTTCAAGCCCAGGCAGACGATGACCTTGCTGCTGGGTTTTATAGAAGCCATTACGCTTTATCACCAGTTCCAGCGGGAAGTAAAGAAAGACGCTGCCGGCCAGCTGTACATCGAAACAACGGTAGGAGATATCGAAGCTGCGTTCATGTTGCTGAAAGATGTGCTGTTCTCAAAAAGTGATGAGCTGAGTAAAGCGACCAGGGGATTTTTGGAGCAGGTAAAAGTGATGCTGCAGCAGAGTGGTACGGAGAGCTTTACAGCAAGAGATATGCGTAAAGAACTGCGCCTGGCTCCCACTACCATAAAGCGTTACTTGTTTGAGCTGGAGCGGTATGGATACATCAAACGCAACGGCAACCGGTATGTGAAGTATGAATACAGCATCACCGATCAGCAGGAATACGCCCGCCTGAAAAGCAGCATCGATGAACATCTGCAAAACATCTTGGTAGCCATCAGGGAAAGTATAGCCGGTAGCCCGGTGGCCCAGTAGCCCAGTAGTGGACCACTGCCCGTGGTGGTCCATGCAAATGCAGGCTGCATCAGCATTACGGCTTGGTGGACCGGTAGCCCAAGAAAAAAGACCATTAGCAAATTTTTATTTTATGGATACGGCAACAAGCAGGCTTAAAAGCAGCGAGTATATTCTGCTGTGCGGATCGTTTGAGCAGTGGCTAGAGGTGCTGGGGTATGCAGCCGGCACTAGAGAGGTATTGCCTGGACATGTGAGAGAGTTTTTAAACTACCAAGAGCAAACCGGCAAAGCCAGGCTGGAACAAATTACAGCTACGGATGCAGCTGAGTTTATAAAGCATCTCAAAGAGAGAACAGGCATCAGGACAGGCCGGCCATACAGCCCTGCTCATATCAACAAGTACATCCAGGCGCTGAAGCTTTTTAGCCGTTATGTAAGAGAAACAGGCAGAAGTGATATCGGTTTTGCCATTGAGCGGATGGGGCAATCCAGGCCCAAACCAGTGTGGCTCTCAAAAGCAGAAGTGCAGCGGCTGTATGAAGCCTCGGACGATAGTGTGCTGGGCATGCGTGACCGGGCGATGCTGGCTGTTTTCTATGGCTGCGGATTAAGATTAAATGAAGGAGCAAGCCTTGAGATAAAAGATATCATCACCGATAGAAAGCTGCTGCACGTCAGGAAAGGCAAGCAGTACAAAGAAAGGCTGGTACCAGTAGCTGAAAAGAACTACCGGGAGATAAAGTTCTATATTGATTATGGCCGGCCACAACTGATGCAGGAGGTAAAAACAGGTGCCTTGTTTCTTGATGCGAACAAAGGCCAACCGATGCAAAAGCAAAGCTTGTACATCCGCATAAAGCGGCTGGTTAAAATAGCGAAGGTGAAGAAGAAGGTAGGCGCTCATACGCTGCGGCACTCCATTGCCACTCACCTGCTGCAATCGGGCATGAAGCTGGAAGGCATCCGCGACTTCCTTGGCCACGCTGATCTGGACAGCACGCAGATATATACTCATCTTAAAAACGAACCGGCATGACCTTTACAGAATACCTGGAGCAGAAGAACTTCAGTGCTGCAACGGTAAGCAGCTATAGCAAGTACATTAGCCATTTTACCGGCTGGATGCAAAGAGAAGATATTATGAACTCTGATATCACTTATACGGAGCTGCTGGACTTTGTACGACATCTGCAAGGTGCAGGAAAGAGTAAGCGGACCATCACTCACCTGCTGGGTATCGTGCGGCATTACTTCACTTACCTGATAGCAGAAGGCAAGAGAATGGATAATCCGGCTGCCGGGTTGTTCATCAAAGGGATGGTAAGAAAGGTATCAAACAATCTTCTGAGCCCGGAAGAGCTGCAGGAGCTGTACCGGCAATACAGTATACAGCTGAATGTAGATGAAAGTAAGAAGATCATGCTGGGGCTGCTGGTTTACTAGGGCCTGACAACGGATGAGATCATGCGGCTGGAACTGAAGCATATCAATACCGCCCAAGCTAAAGTGTTTGTCAAGGGAACTAAACGCACAGCAGAAAGATGGCTGGAGCTGCAGGCGGTTCAGATATCGCAATTACAAACTTACCTCAGTAAAAGTAAGTTCAAGGAAGGCCCGTTGCTGCTGACCGGCATCAGTGAGAAGAACATCTCCAACCGCATGCAGCACATGATGAGGCAGCTCAGGAAGTTAAACCCGAAGCTAATCAATGCGCAGCAGATCAGAAGCAGCGTGATCACGCACTGGCTTAAAACGCACAATCTCAGGCAGGTGCAGTACATGGCCGGCCATAAATATGTCAGCTCGACACAGCGTTACCAGGTCAGCAACCTGGATGAGCTGCAGAATCAGCTGCAGCAGCACCATCCGATGAAGTAAGCACTATTGTAAACCTTTCGGTTTTAAAAAGTAAATTTGATGAAAATAAGTATGGACATGGAAACAGTAAATATCCGCCAGGAGCTGCAGCAGTACATAGATAAGGGTGATGATAAGCTGTTGAAACTGCTGTATGCCTTAGCAAAACAGTACAGCGAAGACGATGAGGTTGAGTATACGTTCAATGAAGAAGACATCAAGCTCTTCGATGAGAGAAGAAGCAAGCGTTTAAGCGGGCAAAGCAGTACGTACAGCTGGCCGGAGGCAAAAGAAATGATCACCGGCAAAAAGCCCATGGAATGAGTTATAGGATCAGGCTGCAGCTAGAAGCTATCGATGACATACAATCTGCATACGCATGGTACGAGCGGCAGCGGGCCGGACTGGGTGATGAGTTTGTCAGGGAATTAGAGATCTGTTATGATAAACTAAGCGAACACCCGCAGCATTACACATCCATCAATAAATATTACAGAAGGATAAGAGTAGATCGCTTTCCGTACGTAGTGGTGTACGAAATAGAAGGCAGTGAGGTCATTATTAACGCAGTTCATCATACCAGTAGGAAACCAAGGTTCTGAATCAATGCATAGCGACTGTGGTGCCGGCATCTAAAGCCGGCAGTAGTATACAAATGGGCAGCGGTAATGCTCCTTATCATCAACACCAAGAGTATCGACAGCGGGCATAAAGGTGTGCAGTTGCTGCACCCACGGAATAAAACCACGCCAGGTAGCAGCCGCACAGAGGCCAGCCCTACCGTACCTGTCATGGTTTTGCCCGCCCTTCGCAGCCCTGCACTCCGCTGCTACTTTTATTGTATGATTATATGCGTCGCAGAAACAGTAGGCCATACAATAAAAACGCAGCTCCTCCACTCTGTCCGCCACCCGCCAGGCCGCTAAGCCCTTATCTAATGAATCGCCTGCGGCGGGCAAGGCCGATACGGCGGTCTGGCGGTGCCTCCGTTATGGCCGTTCCTGAATATCAAAGCAGCTCTCAGTGGAGATTCCGTGTAACTAGATCAGGGGGTTCCGTTGTAATCAGAGCATAGCATTCCGTTTTAAGCAGATCACCCTTTTACGCGCCAAGTTGACCCCCCCTAAGCGGTAAGATCAGGTTGTTTTAACAGGCCACCTGGCTGATGGTAGATTTATACAAATCCCATCACATGGCCAATAAAACAATTCTCATGAGCCGTATCAGACAGATCATTCGTTTTCATACCCAGGGCAAAAGCAAAAAAGAGATCAGCAAACTCACCAGCTCCTCGCGCAACACCGTCAAGAAGTATATCCATAAGTTTATCTGGGAGCAGCTTACCTACGAGCAGATCGCCTGTATGAGTGACCATCAGCTGCAACTGCTCTTTGGCCAGATAGAACCTTCACCTAAGGACCAACGCTTCGATGATCTGCAGGCATTGTTCCCTCACATAGAAAAACGCCTTAAACAAAAGGGCATGACCCTGCAGTTGCTCTTCGAGCAATACAGAAAGGATTACCCATCAGCCTACAGCAGCACCCAGTTTTACAAGTATTACCGTGAGTATGCCCGCCGCATTCACCCCTCCATGCACATCGAGCACAAAGCCGGTGATAAACTCTACATTGACTTTGCCGGTGAAAAGCTTTCGCTCACAGACCCTGAGACCGGTGAAATAAGGGAAGTAGAAGTCTTTGTAGCTATCCTGGGCTGCAGCCAGCTCACCTATGTAGAGACTGTTTACTCCCAGCAGAAGCAGGACTTCATCATGGCCTATGTGAATGCACTGGCTTACTTTGGTGGTGTACCGGCAGCCATTGTACCCGACAATCTCAAGTCGGCTGTTACCAAGAGCAGCCGCTATGAGCCGGCCATCAACGACACCTTCGCAGACTTTGCTGAGCACTACAACACCGCCATTGTTCCGGCCAGAGCCTATAGGCCTAAGGACAAAGCCCTGGTGGAAGGCATGGTAAAGATCGTTTATCGAAGCATCTACACGCTCGTCTGTGAACAAGTGTTTACCAGCCTGGGTGACCTGAACGCCTGTATAAGGACAGTCCTGGAAGAGCTTAACAATACACCCTTCAAAGCACGCGATTACAGTCGCCGTGATCAGTTTGAGCAGCTGGAACGCAGTGTCCTTCACCCCCTGCCTGTTCTACCGTACGAGTTCAAAGAGCAGTTGATGGCCACCGTAATGAAGAACGGCTACGTATGCCTGGCAGTGGACAAACACTATTACAGCGTCCCCTACCGCTACATAGGTGTCAAGGTCAAGATCCTGTACAACTCCACCATTGTGGAGATCTGCCACCGCTATGAAAGAATAGCCGTTCACCGCCGCTGCCTGCACAAGTACCAGTACACCAAGGTACAGGAGCACCTGGCTCCCGCTCACCGCTACCTGGAAGACTGGCAACCCGAGAAGCTGATCGAAAAAGCACGGGGGTACATGAACAAGTAGGTATGTACATCCGCTGCGTCATAGAACACAAGCAGCATCCTGAGCAAGCGTACAAATCCTGCTCGGGCATTCTGAGCCTTGCAGGCAAGGTGGGTGCCGACAGGCTGGCCGCTGCCTGCAAGAGAGCCAGCAGCTACGGTATTTACAACTACTCTATCATCAAGCAGATTCTGGAAAAGAACCTGGATGCTTTGAGTGAAGAAGAGCAGCAGGACTTATTATCTATGCCCGATCACCACAACATCCGGGGCAGTGACTATTACCAATAAACACCAAAACACATCAATATGAACACTGACACGTTAGACAAGATGCGCCGCATGCGCCTGCTGGGTATGCACCGGGCTTTTAAAACCAGTCTTGAAACAGGCGGCTCAGCCTCACTTACAGCCGACGAGATGATAGCTATGCTCGTGGACAGCGAATGGGACGACCGCCACAACAGGGCTATAGAGCGCAGCCTGCGCAGTGCCCGCTTCCGCTACAAAGCAAGCGTGGAAGCACTGGAATATCAGGGGGAAAGAGGATTAGATAAGAACCAGCTTCACCGCCTGGCAGAGGGCGAGTTTATCAAGGGGCATGAAAACCTGTTGATCACAGGTCCGACCGGCACGGGTAAGAGCTTTGTTGCTTCAGCGATCGGTCACCAGGCCTGCATACTGGGCTACCGGGTACAGTATACCAATGCTACGCGGTTGTTTGCGCAGCTCAAGATGGCCAAGGCAGATGGCTCTGCTATCAGGGAGCTGATGCGCATAGAAAGGCAGGACCTGTTTATTCTGGACGACTTTGGTATGCAGCCCTTTGACAGCCAGAGCAGGGCCTCGCTGCTGGAGATCATAGAAGATCGTCATGGCAAGCGTTCGACGATCATCACCTCTCAGCTGCCGGTCAAGCAGTGGCATGAGGTGATAGGAGAGAAAACGGTAGCTGATGCGATCATGGACCGGATCGTTCATCAGTCACAAAGAATAGAGCTCAAAGGAGAATCGCTCAGAAGAAAATGGAACAAAAAGCTGGCAGACATTACTGATTAAACCACTAACTTTATCTCATCACAAACACCCTGTTTCAAGCCGCTTACAAAACAGTCAACAAAGGGTGCTCAACTTCAAGCGGAATACCCTGCTCTCTTTGTGGTTCTGCGTCAATTTTGGTGGTGGCATCTTCCCAAGGTGACGCCAAAGGCTCAATCGCCGCAGTATCCCCCGCGAGATTATAGTAAAAAATAGAACCG
>JADCRZ010000002.1:347465-359581 GCA_015069695.1 Williamsia sp. | reverse complement strand
GGGATGGAAGGGATTGGATGGTGGGAAGAGAGAAGAAGAGATGAGAGAGGATGAAGCAATGTGAGGGAAGAATAGAGATGATAAGGCAATAGGAGAGAAGAATAGAGAGGAGGAGAAGAGAGGATTGATGAGGGAGAAGAAGCGAGGGTGATGGTGAGCGGGAAGGAAGAGAAAAGGAATGAATATCCCCCATCTTTTGTCATCCTGCAAGGGCGCAGTTCCGTTTGCACTTGCAGGCTGATGCTGCGCACTTACAGGATCTCTGCGGAGCGGGGAGTTTCTCTTTAGTGAGACGCTGGCCCATCATCGCAACAGATTGCCCCGCAGAGATTCCGCACGGGGCGCGCAAGCATACCGCAGGTGCAACAGCAAGCAGCGCCCCAGCAGAATGATAAAGAGAAAAGAGTGACAAAGAAAAGAGTAGGCTTCCCCGTCCAATCCTGCGAATCCCATCAATCCTGTAAATCAAGGTTCAGACAGTTCAAGACAACCCCGCCAAACTCTCTTCTATCACCTTGATCTTTGTTTCTGCGTCGGAGCGTTTTCTTCTTTCCAGTTCTACGACTTCCGGTTTCGCGTTCTGGATGAAGCGTTCGTTGCCGAGCTTTTTGTCGATGATGGTGATAAAACCTTTGAGGTAATCGATTTCCTTGAGCAGATTGTCTCTTTGCCCGGTCGTATCAAGCGGCCGGTCGGTTTGCAGATAGAGCGTGTCTTTGCCGCTGACGACGGCAATGGCGCCCGGGACAACTTCCGCTGTGTATACGATCGCCTCGGCATTTACCTGTTTGAGGAGAATGGGTTGAATGCGCTGATACAACGTTTGTGAACTTGTTTGAATCCGCAGCTGAATGCTTTCCTTGGGTTTGATGCCGTGTTTGTTGCGGGCGTCCCGGATAGCCGTGATCACATCTTTCAGCAACTGGCCTTGTTCCAGGATCAGGGCATCTGCCTGCGCGGGCGCGGCGAGTTGCTTCACGCACAAATCATCGCTGCGATCAGCCAGCAGGTGATAGATCTCTTCTGTGATAAAAGGCATAAAGGGATGCAGCAGCTGAATGAGTTGCGTAAAATAATCAACCGTTCGGTTGTATACAGATAGCGGCAGGGAACCTTCCTGCGCAGGTTTGATCCATTCAAGGTACCAGCTGCAGAAATCATCCCACATCAGGGAGTAAAGCGTTTTCAGCGCTTCGCTTAACCGGAACTGTGAGAGCAGGCTGCCGATCTCGCTGCCTGCCTGCTGGAGCCGGCTTTGGAACCAGTCGGCAGCGAAATGGGCTTCTCCCTCTCTTTCTTCTTCCCCTACCCTGCTGCTCCAGCCTTTTACCAGCTTGAGCGCGTTCCAGAGTTTGTTGTTGAAATTTCTTCCCTGCTCCAGACTGGCATCGTCGAACAACAGGTCGTTGCCGGCAGGTGAAGAGATCATGATGCCGAAGCGCACGGCATCAGCCCCGTATTTATCGATAAGCTCGAGCAGGTCGGGAGAGTTGCCAAGGCTCTTGCTCATTTTTCTGCCCTGCTTGTCGCGTACCATGCCCGTAAAGTAGACGTGTTTAAAGGGTATCCCCTTTTCATATTCCATGCCGGCCATGATCATACGGGCCACCCAGAAAAAGATGATGTCCTGTCCGGTTACCAGTACGGAAGTCGGATAATAATATTTTAGTTCCGGGTTACCGGGCCGGGTGATGCCGTTGAACACTTCCATGGGCCACAACCAGGAAGAAAACCAGGTATCCAGCACGTCTTCGTCCTGTGTGAGCTGCGCTTGGGCAGCAGCTGACTCGCCCCATTTCTCTGCATAGGCGGCGCGGGCGGCGGCGGCATCTTCCCCAACTACAACGTTGCCGCCCTCATCGTACCAGGCCGGTATCTGTTGCCCCCACCAGAGCTGGCGGCTGATGCACCAATCTTTTACATTTTCCATCCAGTACCGGTACGTAGCCAAAAATTTTTCACCCGGGTGGATCAGGATCTTTTCTTCCGTAACGGCTTCCAGTGCCGGCCCGGCCAGCTCTTTCATTTTCAGGAACCATTGGGTGGAGATCATGGGCTCTACCACCACGCCTGTGCGCTGGCTATAACCCAGGCGGGTGGGATAGGTTTCTTCCTTTAGCAGATGCCCCTTTTCTTCCAGGGCCTGAACAATTTTTTTCCGGGCTGTAAAGCGGTCTTCACCAACAAATATCTCAGCAGCTTCACTCAGGGTACCGTCTTCATTCAGGGTGTTGATGATGTCGAGATTGTATTTGAGTCCTAAGTTGTAGTCGTTGATATCGTGCGCAGGCGTTACTTTGAGGACGCCGGTTCCAAAGTCTTTGTCGATATATTCATCAAAGATGATGGGTACACGCCGGTTGATAAGCGGAACATAGGCATAGGCTCCACGCAGGTGCTTGTAGCGTTCATCATGCGGGTTTACGCAGATAGCCGTATCGCCCATGATGGTTTCAGGGCGCTGGGTGGCGATGGTAATATAATTGTAACTGCGGGCAGCCGCTCCGGTTGTTGCAGCCGCATCCCCATTTATCTCTTCGGGCGTAAGCGGCGTGCCGTTGAGCAGCCAGGCGCTTTCATCTTTCATGCTCTCCACAGCAACACCGAGCGGATCGTTGTTGATGGTCTGGTCTTCCGTGGGCACCCAGGCGGCACTTTTATCATCCCTGTTCTCGTCCTGCGACAGCGAACTTTCATCCAGCATGTACTTCAGATAGTAAAGTTTTCCCTGTACATCGCGGTATTCAACTTCTTCATCGCTCAGGGCGGTTTTGGCGGCCGGGTCCCAGTTGATCATGCGCGCACCCCGGTAGATCAGCCCCTTGTTGTACAGGTCAACAAACACCTTGATAACGGCTTTGTAGTAATGATCATCCATGGTGAATGTAACCCGGTTCCAGTCTACGCTACAGCCCAGCTTCTCGATCTGGTTGTAGATGATGCCGCCATATTTTTCTTTCCATTCGTATGCGTATTGAAGAAATTCCTTTCTGGAAATGGTGGTCTTATCAATTCCTCTTTCTTTCAGCATGCCTACTACCTTGGCTTCGGTGGCAATAGATGCATGATCGCTGCCAGGGACCCAGCAGGCATTGTAACCGCTCATCCGCGCCCTCCTGACCAGAATATCCTGTACGGTTTCGTTGAGGGTATGTCCCATGTGCAACACACCGGTCACATTGGGCGGCGGGATCACCACCGTAAATGCCGGGCGTTCATCGGGGGTGCTGTTAAAATAACCTTTGCCGAGCCAGTGCCGGTACCATTTTTCTTCGGTACCAGCGGGAAGATAGTTCTTAGACAGTTCCATGCAATGCAAAAATTTAAGGAGGGCAAAGGTACAAAAAAGCCTTTGTGTGATGGCAGAATAGAGATGGCAAGGACAGCAAAGAAATGAACAAAAATTTGCCAAAATGATTAGTATTTTCGCTGTCCAAGTTTACACAAGGTGTCGTACGCAATTGTTGACATAGAAACTACCGGCGGTCATGCCGGGGCCAATGGCATCACTGAAATAGCCGTGATCCTGCACAATGGCAGGGAGGTAGAAGGACAGTACCAAACCCTGATCAACCCGGAGCGCCCTATCCCGCGTTATATTACTGCGCTCACCGGCATTTCCAATGAGATGGTGCAGCAGGCTCCCTCCTTTCAGGAAGTGGCTGCCCATATCTTCAGCCTGTTGCAGCACCGGATTTTTGTGGCCCACAACGTCAATTTCGATTACTCGTTTGTAAAGCACCACCTGCAGCAGCATGGTTATGAGCTCAATGTAAAAAAGCTTTGCACGGTGCGGCTGAGCCGCAAAGTATTTCCGGGCTACCTGAAATACAGCCTGGGTTCGATCTGCCGGGAACTGGACATCCAGATCAGCGCGCGGCACCGGGCCCTGGGTGATGCAGAAGCCACGGCCCTTCTTTTTTCCCGGATCATTGAAGCAGATAAGGACGGGCACCTGCCCATCATGCTCAAGGGGAAAAACAAGGAACAGTACCTGCCCCTGCATGTTCCTTCCGAGCACCTGGAGCGGCTGCCCAGTACACCGGGGGTCTATTATTTCCACAACCAGAAAGGCAAGGTCATTTATGTAGGCAAGGCCGTCGACCTGCAGAAACGGGTAAGAAGTCATTTTTCAAACAACGACAATTCAAGGCGCAAGCAGGAGTTTATCCGCAATGTGTGCAGCATTACGCACCAGGTCTGTGGCAGCGAGCTGATGGCCCTGATCCTGGAGTGCTCGGAGATCCGGCGTCTCTGGCCCGAGCACAACCGGAGCCTCAAGCGGTTTGAACACGCTTACGGACTTTATTCCTTTGAAGATCAGAACGGCTACCTGCGGCTGGGCATCGAAAAAAAACGGAAACACCTGCAGCCCCTGTACACGTTCAACCTCCTGTATGAGGGCCAGAACCTCCTGCGCAAGCTGGTAAGGGAATATGGGCTCAGCGAAGCACTTTGTTTTATTGATACCACACAGGGAACAGTGCAGGAAGACCCGGTCACGTACAATGCACGGGTGCGGGAAGCCATTGCCATGCTGCAAAAACAGCTGCCCACTTTTGCCGTACAGGGCACAGGAAAAGAAGACCAGGAAAGAAGCATCCTGCTCATTGAACGCGGGCGGTTCTACGGCATGGGCTATGTACCGCACCAGTATGCCATCGGCAACATCGACGAGCTAAAAACCCGTCTTACCCAATACCCCGACAACGATTACATCCGCGGATTGATCCACCAATACGCCGAACTGTATCCGGACCGGAAGGTTGTGCTGTTGCCTTCGTAGGGTGGCCTGATCCAGCCTTTTTCTGCTTCGTGTTCCGCAAGAAGTATTTTATACGATCATACCGTTAAATTCAATTTGACAGCATATGCGTTCCAAAGAACCTCCCTGAATAATACACATGATAATGCCTGTACCTACCTCAGAATAAACTTTGCTGAATGGCTTGTTCCCCGCTGATGAACAGGGGCCGGGTGAGATGGGTATGGCAGCGCTCGTTGAGTTGTTGCGCAAAATAATCAGCCAGTTCGGGCGATTGTACATCATCCGGGTAATGAACAAAAAAGTAGAGTGTTTGCAATCCCGTGTCGAGCCATTGGTGGATCCGTTCTACCCAGGCATCGATCCGCGTGTAGTTGCTGGGATGATCGCGGTTGCAGACAAAACGGATGAATGCCTGCGGGATGGTCAGCTCCATGTGCAGGGCGTCGCGGCGGCCGGAAGTGTCTGTCAGCACGGCGCCCAGGTTCAATCTTTTCAAAGCCTGAAAATAAGCTTCACGGGTTCTTTTCTCTGCAAACCATTGTGCGTGGCGCACTTCCACAAACAGGGGCATGTCGCGGGGCCAGGCTTCCAGATAGGTGAGCAGGGTGCCCATCTGCATGGGAGAAAAATTTTCACTGAGCTGCAGAAAGACCGGTCCGAGGTGTTGTTTAAAATGCAGGATGCTCTGCAGGAATTCATCTGTCAGATCAGAGGCCTGCCTGCTGGCGAGGTTGCTGTAATGGCTGATTGCCTGGGGTACTTTCGGACAAAATAAGAAAACCCGGTCTCTGGCCTTGGCGGCCCACTTGTCAATGGTAGCGGCATCGTAGATCTTGTAGTGCGTAGCATTGAGCTCAATGGTGTTGAAATGCTGCACGTAGTGATCAAGGTATTCTGCATCTTTTGTTTTTGCCGGGTACATTTTTCCGATCCAGGGCTTGCTGCCCCATACCGGACAACCCAGGTAAATACCCGGCTGCTGGGCTTTGCCAGCTGTTTGCAAAGTGTGCAAGGTAAGCGGCGGATCAGGAGGCAATGTAAAGTTGATGCGATCAATCTCATGCGGAAGCACCCGGCCGAAATGCATGGGGAGATGTTTAGGATAAAGGTATTGTAAATCACGGTTCAGACAATTTCCTTACTTTCAGCCATAAAATCTAGCTATGCAAAGACAGATCACTTCCTGGTACAGTCCTTCGTTGCAAAAAGAGATGCCGATCGCCACCTATGGCCATTATGGTTTTGCGTTGCTGCTGGTGCCGACTGCTGCTGCAGATTTTTTGGAGTATGAACGGTTTCAATTAATCGAGTCGATCGCACCGTATATCAACAGTGGCAAATGCAAGGTGTTTTCTATCAACAGCATCAACAATGAGAGCTGGATGAACTACGGCATGGATGGGCGGCACAAGATGATCCGGCACCTCCAGTTCAATGAGTATGTTTACAATGAAGTGGTTCCTTTTATCCGCAACAACACCAGCCAGGACACGCTGATCTTTACCTGCGGCGCTTCTTTCGGCGCCCTGCACAGCGCCAACTTGTTCTTCAAGCGGCCTGATATGATCAACGGCGTCATTGCCATGAGCGGCGTGTACGACCTGATGGAATACAGCCGGGGTTATTACGATGAGGATGTGTATTTCAACAGTCCGATCCGCTACATGGCCAACCTCAGCGATCACCATATACTGGAGCAGATCCGGCGCAGTCACCACATCCACCTGCTAAGCGGCAGCGGCGCTTACGAAGACCCCGAGGCAGCCCGCCGTTTTGCCGGTGTCCTCTACAGCAAAAACATCTGGTACGAACTCGACATCTGGGGCGCCGACATGCGCCACGACTGGCCCACCTGGAGGGACATGCTACCCTATTATTTGTCGACGAGGTTTTGATCGTCTGAACCATGATTCACAGGATTAGGAGGATTCGGGGACGTTAGACCATTGATCCTCCTAATCCTGTAAATCATGGTTCAGACAGGGCGAACTTCCTGAGCATCGATAAAAAATCTTCGCGGTCGATCATCCGGGCACCGAGGCTTTCTAAGTGTTGGGTGTATACCTGGCAGTCGATGAGGACAGTGCCTTGTTGTTTTAAGTGTTGAACATAGCGGATAAACGCATACTTGCTTGCGTTGCTGGCTTTGCTGAACATACTTTCCCCGAAAAATACCTTTCCGATCCGGACGCCATAAAGGCCGCCCACCAGTTCGCCCTCGTGCCAGGCTTCTGCGCTGTGCGCATAACCGAGCTGGTGCAGGCGGATATACGCCGCTTTTACTTCAGGGGAGATCCAGGTTCCGTCCTGGTCTTTGCGGGACACGGTTTTGCAGTGGGAGATAACAGATTCAAAAGCCTGGTTGACGGTAAAATCAAATGCCTCGCGCTTTAGCAGCTGGCGCATGCTTTTGCTTACCTGCAGTTCATCGGGAAGCAGCACGAAACGGGGATCTGGGCACCACCACAGGATTTCAGGTCCGTCGTACCAGGGAAAGATGCCGTTTTGGTAAGCAAGCAGCAGGCGTTCGGTAGAGAGATCGCCGCCGATAGCCAGCAATCCGTCGGGCTCAGCCAGTTGGACGGGGGGAAAAAGGAGTTTTTTGGAGAGATGAAATAAGGGCATGGAACAAATAGGGAGGGAACAAGGGTCAGTTACTTATCTGCCAGGGGTGAATCATTCAACCGTAACTTCGATGGTGGCGCCGATACCCCGTTCGGTGATGGCATCACACATGGGTTTCAGCTCATCATAATCGCCCTGCTTAACGGCGTATTTGCCCTTTGTATGGATCAGGATGGCACATTGTTCAGCCTGTTCGGTAGAGTGCCCGCAGATTTCGATCAGGGTTTCAATGACCCATTCAAATGTGTTTACCTCATCGTTCCAGACAATCAGCTGATAGGGATGCTGGATACTGGTAAGCACGTCCACTTCTACTTCGGTATAGGTATTGGTTTGCACTTGCGACATAACCCCTGTTTGTACAAATGTAGCCATTTCACCCCTATTCCAAAAGAGGTGGCATCCAAAAGCGGGCGTCTCAGACTTCAAAAATAAACCTGCAATTTTTTTTGTTCATTATACACTCCATCCCTTATCTTTGCCCCCCGCACGAAGGGAGTTTAGCTCAGCTGGTTCAGAGCATCTGCCTTACAAGCAGAGGGTCGGCGGTTCGAACCCGTCAACTCCCACGCAGTATAGGAAAGGGTTTCAGACGTTTTTCGTCTGAGACCTTTTTTCGTTTGCACAAGGTTTGCACAAAAATTTTAAGCAATAGGTTTGTTTTTGCACACTAATTTAAAAGTCATGATATTACATGCAGTGATTAATTGCTGAGGCTTTAATCTGAGCTATTGAGCTGTGCAACATTATTTTTCAATTTTATAATTCCCAACCATTCTAGTTTCTGCATTAAACTTGCCCCATTTCCATATGCTTGACGATTGAATTTATGCCCCATTAAATCAGCCTGGACGCGGTCTGGCGCATTAGCGGCAAGCAGTCGATCCTGGAAGCTGTGCCGGAGGGAATAAACGGAATGGTATTTTGTTGGAAACAATCCTTGGTCACGTAAGTATTTGTTCAACACGCCCGAAACGCCGTCCGGCTTGTCCTGGAACTCAGTAAAGCCATTAGGGCAGGCTTTAAATGCGTCCAAGGCAAAGCCAACAAGGGGAATGGTTCTTTTTCGGTAGCGTGTCTTAAGGGCTTTTTGGTGTTTCGGCGTGATCTCAATATACGGGACGTCACCATCCAGGTGAATGTTTTCTGGTTGAAGGCTGATTTGTTCAGCAATGCCGGCCCCTGTTTCCGCTATGGAGTAAAGCATCCACTTGAGTTGCTCGTTTAAGCCGGTTAAGTTTTTGGGATTAAGCAAGACGTTACAAATATGGTCGCTTTCAAAGGGACGGCGGGTTGTCTCAAAATTCTCTTCCAGTAAAAGTTTTCGGAAGAGGGTTTTGACATCAATACCAAGGTCAAGATTATCATTAACCACTTCGAAAATCGTCTTCGCCTGGACAAAATTCTTGTTTGCGGCGTTCGGCCCCAAAGATTCTTCCTGTATGCGATCAATCCACCAATCGCGAAATTTCAATATATCCGCACGGGTAACCTCCTGCATGGGTTTGTCGCCGATGCAATGAATCAGATTATTGATCGCCGATTTACGCGGGTTCCGCCATTTGCGAATTTGGTTTGGCGATTTATTCATAATTTTCGGCTTGGCAAAATCCCAGAAACGGACAAGACCGTCGGCAATGGTAATACCGCCTGTTTTGGATACAATGGAAACGGCATTTGCGGCCGGGATTGTTTCTTGCTCTCGTTTATCGGCGATGAATCCTGCAATACGGTTGTTCATAAAGATACTTTTGAAAGTGTCCGGACAATGCGGCTTTTGCTCGGTCACCAGATTGCGCCAATACGTCTCGAGCTTTTCGTTATGCAACACGGCAAGCTTGAATGCTTCTTTTTTACTGTCGGTGAAAAGAGAGGCTTTAACCTCTTTACGGGGGTCGTACTGCCTTAGGTAATTGGGCACCCGGCGGATAAAATAATAATGCCCCCTGATATTCATGCAGTAGTTCATGACACACCCCGTTCAGCGAGATGTCGGCGGATTTGCCTGCTAAATTGTCTGCTGATTTGAGGCGAGCATAAGGGTCGATCTTTCCGGGAACGGAAAAAACCTTTTTTTATCAACCAGTAATAATATAGGTTAATCCCGGGGAAAACGGGAATTGGCTCCTCGAGCAGGAAGGCTAGACGCATAAATATTCTCCTATGTCTTGATTCTACAGTGTTTTTTTTCAACCGTCAATCAATTTGTCTGCTTTTACGCCTGCTAAATCGCCTGCTGCTTTGTCAAAGAAACGCTTGCTCTTCCACCGTTGAATTACAAAACTCTCAATACCAGCCATCATTGTTTTGATCTTGTCTGACACCCATACTCGACCCTAAGCACTGCTCTATATTTTTTATTTTACTATCAGACCTTTTCCCTAAGCAGAGCTTAGAAGTAAAAACACTGGTTTTTTGTGGTAAAAAAAGAAAATTAAATTTCTAGTCTAATCCAGTAATATGTCTATTGTAATCGTCCATGACATTCGATGGCAGCCCTTTTAAATACACCTCGGTTGTTTTAAGACTGGAATGGCCCAGCATAGCGCTAATAGCATTGAGAGGGATTTGTTTAAGCATGGCCTGTGTCGCAAAAGAGTGTCGACTGACATAACTGGTCAAAGGTTGGTCAATTCCACATAATTTTCCGATTTCCTTAAGTCTGCCATTATAGCGTTTTCTTGCCCATTGGATGTCTTTGCCTTGTAAATATGCTGTCTCACGTTTTAAAATCGGGAACACGTATTCGGAGGTGTCTTGAATATATTGATCAAGGATAAACTTCAAATTCTCGGAAATTTTGACATCATAAAGTTTGGCTGTCTTCTTGCGGCGATAACTGATCCGTCCATCTTTAATGTCAGTCAATCGCAAATATGCCATATCGGTAAAATTCATCCCGTACATAAGGTAGCTGGCCAGAAAATAATTACGTGCATGAAAGCAAGCATGGGCAGGGTCAAGCTTGAGATCAATAATGGATTTTAATAATGACCACTCCAAAGCCCGTTTTTCGGTTGGGGCAGACTTGATCTTATAATTGGCAAACGGATAAAGTTCTTTGTCTACTAATCCCTCTTTGATCGCCTTGTTGAAGATTGCTCGGATCGTTCGCATATAGACCGACAGGCCGTTAGCGCCGTTTCCCTTGCTATGGTGGCTTGTTTCAAGCGTCATAAGAAATGCATAGCTGATATCCTGGAACTTAAGGTCATGACCACGGGTATGAGTTTTAAGTATCGCGACCACGCCCTTATAGCAACGGGCAGTACCGATCCGCGATGCTTTGATCAAATCTTCAATCTGTTTTTCTGCGTAACTAAAAAATGAGTTTGTGAAATCTTTTCGATCAATACGATCGCGCAGTGCTGAAACCGACAATGTATTCAGCACACCGGATTCATGTAATTTCAAGATGACATCCATGGCCTCTGCTTTTTTCTTTTGCAGCAAATTATTGAGCCGTGAGACGCTCGCCGTGCCGCTGTAAGATTTACGAACAGCCTTTTTATCATCGTCCCAATCTTTTTGCAAAACACTGAAACCCACAGTAATCGCAGTCGTGCGGGCGTTATGGCCTAACCGCATGATGACAGGATATGATCCGTCCTTTTTTTGCCGTCTTGTGTCGAGAGAAACGGTAATGTTCGTATTCTGCATTTCATAAAGATAACAATTTCTTGCACAAGGTTTGCACAAGAAATATCAGCTTTTATGAATTCATCTAATCCCTGAAAGTTAATACAGTGCTGGATTACAGAGACATCTATTCAGATGGCATCATATCAAACCATTAATCCATTGCCTTACAAGCAGAGGGTCGGCGGTTCGAACCCGTCAACTCCCACGCAGTCTGGATAAGGGTTTCAGGAAACTGAGACCCTTTGTTATTTTGGGCATTCCGACACAAGCGTTTCACATTACTGATAGTGGAGCTACCATCAAGGGGGGCTTACAATATTTGGCGAGCTTTTTATTGTACTGAAACACGGCACCCAGATGATGCGGGTCAAGTTTGATGTGATTGAGAGATCGTAGGCAACAACGATCTGTATTGGCAGACAACTATCTCGATATTATGCAGCTTGCTATACATGCTAAGTAAAGGCCAGCTGTTGATTGGACTATAATTTAGCTAGCATATCCTAAATTATTCAAATTCAGTATTTTAAAATCCAGTTTGAATTCCAGGAATATATAGCCAGTATAAAGGAGGCAATACAGAGCGTCTCGTATTCCATGTCTAAATAAGGGCCTGAATATTCTTCTATCACTTGCAACAAACTGTGGAATAGGATAGATGTACCTAACAAATCTCTTGTAAACCAATAAATCTAATAAGAAGGTTGTTTAGGATTTAACACTTGGAGGCTTTCTGCACAACCAAACCGTGAAAGCATGGAAATGCAACGCCATCCAATTCCTCACCTTTGTTTCGTACCTGACCAGCAAGGCCTTGAAGCTGTCCAGCCATGCATCCATGGGATCTGTCATGTATCTCCTTTTGGTTTCAGCAAACTCAATTACAATATTTCAAAGAACAAAACGATACTCAATTGAAAATGTTCGATCTATAAAGCAATGCTAATGATTGGCAATAATGTCTCAGATACTTAAGTGAGTTGCCAATAGTTATTTGAAGAATAGCACATTCTTCAAAACGAAGTTTCCGAAGCAATATCCTTTGAAATGTGCTACCTGTAAGGGTTTTGCAATGCATACT
>JADCRZ010000002.1:0-347398 GCA_015069695.1 Williamsia sp. | reverse complement strand
AATATCCTTTGAAATGTGCTACCTGTAAGGGTTTTGCAATGCATACTCTATTGGTATTTCAGCACCTTGTACTCATGATTCTTGAAAGTAGTTTTGATCACTCACTTAGTGCTTTCGCCTATTCCGACAATACCAACCTCGAAGAAGTTTCAGACTGGCTGTCGAAGATTATTGTAGGGCTCACACTCATCAAAATACGTACAATTATTGGATGGATCGATCAATCAGCGCGCTCCATACAACACTCTTATCATATGTGTAATGGCGACTCCTCTAGCTTTTACGTATTTGGCTATGGAATAATAATCCTGTATTTTTTAGCTGGAGGGGGAATTATTTATCTATGGGCCAGGACAAATCTCGGGCTAATACTTACAGAATCCAGAAAAAAACAAGCAGAAATGCAAAAAAGCCAGCAGGCGATCACAAGTCTTCAGGCAATCGCAAATCCTGAAATGAATATTAATAACGATGGAAGATCTGTTCAGATACATGAGGCATTACTTGCATTAGGTGATGAAGCAAGAAATTTTCCAACGGAAGAATTTAAGAATAAGACTGAAAGCATCTACAATGCCAAGCCTGTCGTTGACAAAACTGACATACAAAATGGCAGGTGGGGTGGAATAGCAAAAGCCAACGACAAAGTGCTTGAAGCGACCTATGACCCTGCTGCTTCTACCAATGGGATTTACAAAATAATCCTTAAGGTTCGATCTACTAACACCGAAAAGCCATTAACGGGGCAGGTTGCTTTCTTTTTGCATGACACCTTCCCGTCACAGATTATTTACACAGTAGCAGTCAATAACTTAGCTCAAGTAAGTTTGATGGCTTATGAGGCGTTTGTAACAGGTGCCAGATTGGAAGATGGAACCGAATTGGAACTCAATTTGAATACCGTCAGCGGTTTCCCCAATGATTTTTATTGGAAAGTGTGAGACGCTTTCGGATATTTAAGAATTCACATGATCAGAACTCATTACATTTGTGAAGAAATGCAAGCTGGCAAAGGATTACAGCGCTCTTATTTAATTACTGCAATTTCATCTTTTACTTAAAAACATGCCTTAAGCAGAGGGTCAGTGGTTCGATCTCGTCAACTCACACGCAGTCTGTATAACGGATTTGAATTGCATACAAACGGCCACATTTGGTCACCTCGCCCAAAAGTAAAAGAAGAAGATCAATGAATAAGGCAGGGTCAAATAATGAATCGTATTTGCAAAATGCTTTATGAAAATAAGATTGGACGGCACAGTCCTTCTTATTGGTTTTATATATTCATAACTCACGGGGTTCAAAGGCCCAGTGCTCAGATCATCCCTATACAAGTAGTTCAAATAAACCTGAAAATATATTTTTACGCCATATCCAACTATCAGGAACAATCCGATATACATCAATAGCGACTTCATACAAGCATCTCAAAATAATAAAAATGTTTGATCCAATTGAGTAGTTCGGCATGTAAAACAACGATCTGTACCGGCTGGCTGCACCCACTGTATCACTACCGGACAACAAAAGCGGTAGCGGAACTATCCGATTCATTGATTTTCAGGCGCCCAGGTATTGGCTTGTTTTGTGTAACCAGATAGGTAAAAGATATCTCAGAAGGGGTGCCGGTCCCAGAAGGGGTAAACACCACCTGCGATTGGATTGTCTTCAGCCAGAAACCAGCCGTATGTTTAAAAACTATTTCAAAGTTGCTTTCAGAAATCTTTGGCGCAGCAAGGGCTTCGCCTTTATTAATATTACAGGACTGGCGGTGGGGATGGCAAGCGCCATCCTTATTTTATTGTGGATACAGAATGAAGTGAGTTATGATCGGTTTCACAAACACAAAGATGTTCTGTATTCCGCCTGGAACCGGGGCACATTCGATGGAAAATTGCAATGCTGGGATAACACACCGAAAATTCTGGGTCCTACCTTGAAACAGGAATATCCGGAAATAGAAAACATCTCCAGACAATACGCCCGGTGGTATGTAACGATGGCAGGTGAAAAAAGAATTTCTACGAAAGCCATTGTTACCGATGCTTCTTTTTTGTCCATGTTCAGTTTTCCCCTCGTGCAGGGTAACATCAACACAGCGCTCAACAATGTCTATTCAATCGTAGTGACGGAGAAGATGGCAAAGAAAATGTTTGGCACCACGGATGCCATGAACAAGATCATCACGATCGACAGGAACAATTTTACTGTAACCGGTATCTTGAAAAATCTTCCTGCAAACACCGCTTTTGATTTCGAATACATCCTGCCCTGGGCATACCTTCGCACAACCGGCGAAGATGACAGCCTGTGGGGCAATAATTCTGTTCAGACCTTTGTGCAGCTGAAGCCTGCTGCTGATCCGGTTTCCGTCGACGCAAAAATAAAAGGCATCACAAAAAAGCATTCCAACGGCGAGGAAAAAGAAGAGATATTTTTACATCCGATCAGCAAGTGGCACCTGTACTCCCATTTTGAAAATGGAAAAATTACGGGTGGCTATATCCAAACGGTTCGCCTGTTCGGGATCGTTGCCGCATTCATACTCCTGATTGCCTGCATCAATTTCATGAACCTTGGTACAGCCCGAAGCGAGCGGCGGGCAAAGGAAGTAGGCATTCGAAAAGTAGCCGGTGCGAACCGGAGTTCGCTGATAAGCCAGTTCCTGGGTGAATCGGTGCTGATGGCCATTGTTTCAGGCATCCTTGCGCTGTTGCTGGTGTTGTTATGCCTGCCTTCATTTAATCTGCTGATCACAAAGGAACTGACAGTACCGTTCAACAGTCCCTATTTCTGGGTATCGGCCCTGCTGTTTATTCTGGCAACCGGCGCTATCGCAGGAAGCTATCCCGCATTTTTCCTCTCTTCTTTCAAGCCGGTATCTGTTTTGAAAGGAACGTTCAAAAGGGCGCAAGCCCTGGTAAGGCCTAGAAAAATACTGGTTGTATTGCAGTTCAGCTTCGCCATCACCCTGATCATTTGCACCTGTATTGTAATTCAGCAAATCAGGTATGCGCAAGCTAGGGAAACAGGGTACGAAGGCGGTCAACTTGTTTATCATTGGATTACCGGGGATCTTGCAAAGAATTATTCCCTGATCAAAAAAGAGCTGCTGAGTTCAGGCGTTGCAGTATCTGTTACTAAAACAGCCTCTCCGCTTGGTTCCGGATTCAGTGACACCTGGGGCATTGAATGGCAGGGAAAAAGCCCCGACGATAAAACCGATTTCGACCGGTTCAGTGAAGATGAAGCACTTGTAAAGACCGCCGGGCTAACCATTTTACAGGGCAGGGACATGGATCTTACCCAGTACCCGACCGATTCAACAGCTATGCTGATCAATGAATCTGCCGCAAAAGCCATGGGCTTTCAAGATCCTGTAGGGCAACTGATCAAGGATAACGGCGAAACATATCACATCATAGGCGTTATAAAAGATTTCCTGCTGGGCTCTCCCTATGGAGAAACCAAGCCGATGATCATAGAGGGCGGTAAAAGCTTCTTCAATGTAATTCATATAAAGCTGAACGTTGAAAAAAGTACGGCACAAAGCTTACAAGCTACAGAACGCCTTTTCAAGCAATTCAACCCCGAATATCCTTTCGAGTACCATTTTGTGGATGATGATTATGCCAGGAAATTTGATGATACAAAACGCATCTCCACCCTTACCGGACTGTTCGCGGCGCTCACCATATTTATTTCCTGCCTGGGCTTGTTCGGGCTGGCCGCTTACATGGCTGAAAGCAGGATCAAAGAAATAGGGGTCAGAAAAGTACTGGGAGCGTCCGTCCTGAGCATTACCACCCTGTTGTCAAAAGAGTTTGTAGCACTGGTCGTTATTTCCATCATCCTCGCATCGCCTGTAGCATGGTATGCCATGCACAGATGGCTGCAGGATTATTCTTACCGTACAAACATTGAATGGTGGGTGTTCGTTATGGCAGGATCACTGGCCATAGCCATTTCCCTGATTACCGTAAGCTTCCAGGCGGTTAAAGCCGCCATCGCCAATCCTATAAAGAGCCTGAGGACGGAATAATACCCAATTGAATGAGCTGGTATGGCATGCATCGTAGCCCCACCCCTGCCTTCATGTGTTTTACGTATGCATTTCATTTACCCCCTTCTCAACAGGGCACACCAACAAATTCAAATCGGTATTATTCTGTTCTCAGGCTCTTTACCGGGTTTGCAATGGCCGCTTTAACCGCCTGAAAGCTAACTGTAATTGTAGTTATTAGAATGGCCAGGATACCTGCTACTACGAATACAAACGGGCTTATGGAAATTCTGTATTCATATTTCTGCAGCCAACCAGTTAAAAAATACAGAGCAATCGGACACGCAATGACACAGCTTATCAATACAAGCAGGATAAAATCTTTTGAAAGCAGCAGCCACACCTGGTGTATTGATGCCCCCAACACTTTGCGTATGCCTATTTCTTTGGTTCTTTGTTCTGCCATGTAAGCCGCCAGCCCGAACAAGCCCAGGCAGGAAATAAATATGGCCAAAGCAGCAAACAATCCCGCAAGCTTTCCTATAAGTACCTCCTGCTTGAACTTGGCAGCGTAGCTGTCATCGGCGAACGTATACGTGAAAGGATAAGCAGGATTGTACTTATTAAAAATGGTCTTGAGCGTTGTAATAGCATCCCCTGTTCTTATACCGACAGACAATCTATACAACATGACGTGCTGGGGAGCGGCTTCGTACATAAAGACGGTTGGGTCAGCAGGTGCAAAAGGAGAGGTCATTATTGCATCTTTTACAACACCAACTATTTGCAGGCGGGTATCGATATACGTAATCACCTGGTTGACCGGATTGGTTAACCGCAACAGCTTAACTGCAGCTTCATTCAGTATAACATTCAACGTATCTGATTTACCGGAGAAATTTCTTCCTTCTTTCATCGTTATGCCAACCGTGTTAAAATAATCCTCCGATACATGTATATAGCCCATATTTATAAACTCGCCCGGCCTTTTTCCTGGCCAGTCTTCCAGATCCCTGTGATTGCCTCCCGTCGTGATGCTGCTTGATGCAGTTGTTACCATATCAGCAATCCCTTGTTGTTTTATTTCATTCCTGATAGCCGCATAATTAAGGGCCAGCTCTTCATTCATATCCGTTATCATGAGCCTGCTTCTATCATAACCTGAAGGTCTGTCCTTGGCATACTGCACCTGCTGGTAAATAATAAAAGTGCTTATGATAAGTGCTATGGAACAACTAAACTGAAGCACGGTGGATATTTTCCGGGGCAGCCAGGCCGCTTTTCCAGCCTGCAAACCGCCTTTCAGTACTTTCACGGGGTTGAAAGAAGAAAGATAAAATGCCGGCCTGCTTCCGGCAGCCAATGCGGTAACGAATACACACCCCCCTGTAGCGATCCAAAAAGCTGGTTTGGTGAAAGGAATTTCCAACGAATCTCCTGTAAGTATGTTGAATGAAGGCAAAGCCAGTTGAACAAAAACAAGAGAAAACAAAAATGCAATAAAAGTCAGGACAACTGATTCAATTAAAAACTGAGATACCAGTTCTTTTTTACCAGACCCAATTGCCTTTCTTACAGCAACCTCTTTTGCCCTTTTTTCTGATCTGGCAGTTGTAAGATTGATAAAATTTATACAGGCAATCACCAACACCAGTATGCCTACGGCACTGAACATGCGGACATACTCAACAAAACCTGCCCCGGGCTTGCCGGTATTATAATTGTTGTACAAATGCCACCGTTCAATGGGATCAAGAATAATATTTGTTGTCATGGACATACTGTTGTCCTTCTCCGACTTCTGTATGTCCCTTACTTTTGCAGCTACCTGTGCATAAGCAATTCCGGATTTTACTTTTACATATGTTATAAAACTGGTCCAGCCAAATCCCCTGGAGCGGGCTGTTTTTACAAAGTCATCAGTGGATTCCAGGAAGCTGAATGGAACTAAAAAGTTGAATTGCAAGGTCGAATTGGCAGGGATGTTCTTTAGAATACCCGTGACTTTTAAATCATATTTGTTGTCGTAGCGAACAGTTTTGTTCAGGGCTTCTTCATTGCCAAACAGGGCTTTTGCCGTATTCTCTGTAAGCACTATGCTATAAGGATCGCTCAATACACGCTTTGCCTGGCCCCGCAGCAAAGGGAACTGAAACATGGTGAGAAAATCAGCAGCAACAGCATCTCCATTTATATACAATTTCTTGCTGCCCACCATGAGTCCGTGCATCCCACCACCAGCCGCTTCGGCAATTGATTCAATTTCCGGTATTTGATTTCTCAGGGCATCCGCCAGTTTCAATGAACTCCCCCCATAATGAAGCGTGTCACCATTGCCGTAAAAATCCCTGGTCACCTGGTATAACCGCTGATAATCAGGAAGAAATTTGTCGTACGAGTATTGATTATAAACCCAAAGCCCGATTGTCAATGCAACAGCCATACCCGTTGCAAGCCCGAAGATATTGAGCGCACTATAGCTTCGGCCCCTTGCTATGTTACGCCATGCAGTTTTAAAATAATCTTTGAGCATAATTTTCAGTGCAGTAGACGTATGAAGTAATTGGGATTTTCTGCAGAACACGACAAATCACGTAGAATGTTCCAATAACATACCATGTTAATATCTAAGTAGTAACCAACCTGTTATGCTCGTTGTAGGAAGGGGCAGTGTACGGTTTTATTACACAGCCACGTTTATTAATGAGACAATTGTCCGGCTCAAAACCGTTCCTGACCGGGAAATGGCATGGGAAATATTAGATGCCTGGAATGATTACTTCCTTACTTCGTAACACAGCTCTACCGATCCACTCCTGTATCCTGTAACCTCTTTCAAATGCAATGCCTGCTCCAGCCCGATATGATCAAAAAACAACGTGCCCTCACCCAGGATGATCGGGATGATGGACATCCTGATTTCATCAGCCAATTTCAATCGGATAAAGTCTTTGACCAGCGAGGCTCCGCCGACGATCCAAACCCTTTTGTATGCTGGCTTTAATCGTTCTTCAACAAGCCTGTTCAGGTCTCCGGAATAAATTTCGATGTTCTGTCTGCCCACCTGCAGATTTCTGTGGGCCAATACAATTGTAGGCGTATCTCCATATGCCCAGCCGTAAGATTTTGACAGCTCCAGGGCATGCTCATATGTACGCGAGCCCATTACATAACAATCTATTTCTTTCAGAAATTTCTCCGTGTCCTGCTCCGTAAGTTCCACGCCCTTCTCATAGTAGTCTGCTGTCTCAAACCAAGCCACACTGTTGTCTTTTTTGGCAATAAACCCGTCCAGACTTGAAATCATGTGTACCGTTATCCTGAATAGCCCTGTTGACATCTTTTACCGCCTCCCCGATCAATATACATCATTTAGCGTGAATACATTTTACACAGGAATTCATGGGTACTTTGATTGGCTGGGTGACGGGCTGTTGCACGCGCTTATTCCGTCCGCAAATTCTTCACCGGGTTGGCAACGGCTGCTTTGATGGCCTGGAAGCTGACGGTTAATAATGTTATCAGCAAGGCGGCTGCACCTGTAGCAACAAACACCCAACCAGAAATGCTGATGCGGAAATCAAAATATCAAATGCTCAATTTTAATCCGACATTCACGGACCGGAACCCGGTCGTTTTTTCTTTTTCAGCTAACAGCTTAAAACATCCATGCATCTTAACATCCCATTTTTTCTTGTCCTGCTTACCTGCACGGCAACCCATCTTTTTGGACAGTCTCCTGATACCCGAAACAGGTTACAGGCCCCCGGTGGTTTGATGTGCGACCTGTTGAGCTATACAGAATACCAGAGCGTGGATGGATATCCCACCCGGCAGGCAGGCAAAGGAACAAAAACGCAGGCGGTAAAAATCTCCAACCAACAACCTGCTTTCTCCTGGATTATCCATGATCCCAAACAGGGTTCCATGCAAAGCGCCTACCAGGTGCTCGTCTCCGATAACCCTTTGGCGATCTCGCATGATACAGGAAATATCTGGAACTCGGGCAAGGTATTCAGCAGCCTGTCTTCTGCTGTGCTGTATAATGGCAACCCTTTGCAGCCGGATCGTTCTTATTACTGGAAAGTAAAGGTTTGGAACAACCAGCAGGAAGAAAGCCCGTTTTCTTATCCGGCTGGTTTTGTTACAGACAGTCAATTGAAAGAATATGCCACGGCTTATTACCCGGTGGAGAAATCAGATCAGCAGCCCGAACATATAACAAGGATCAAAGAGATCACGCGGGCTGATTTCGGGAAAGATGCTTTCGGACAGCTCAAAGTACAATTGAGTTCGGGGAACCAGCACGATTCGGTTGTCATCCGGTTGGGTGAAGCGATCAATCCGGACGGTTCTATCAATCAGAAACCAGGTGGCACCATCCGCTTTGCTCAATACACGTTGCACCTGTTGCCCGGTACGCACACCTACCAGCTCAGCATCACACCGGATAGCAGAAACACAAGACCCAATGCCATTACAATGCCTGATTACATCGGCGAGGTGACTCCTTTCCGGTATTGTGAAATAGAAAGCTATCAACGCCCACTTACACCTTCGCAGCTTGTCCGCGCAGTTGCCCATTATCCCTTTAACGATTCGGCCGCCCATTTTTCAAGTTCCGACACCCTGCTGAACAAGATCTGGGACCTGTGCAAATACACCGTAAAAGCCACTTCCTTCACCGGCATCTACATCGATGGCGACCGCGAGCGCATTCCCTACGAAGCCGATGCTTATATCAACCAGCTCTGTCATTACTCCGTGGACAGGGAATACAGCATGGCAAGACGCTCGCATGAATACCTGATCCATCATGCTAACTGGCCTACAGAATGGATCCTGCAATCCGTCCTGATGGCCTGGAACGATTATCTGTACACCGGGGATCTTCGTTCCGCTCACCATTTTTACGAAGAGCTGAAAAAGAAAACCCTGGTACCGCTGGAGGATGCCAACGGATTGATTACGGCAAAGAAAACCACCCCGGAACTCCTGAAGCAAATCCACCTGATCTCTACCAAAGAACCTCACGGACTGGAAGACATTGTGGACTGGCCGCACACCGGCATACTTGGGTTGGGCAATAATGAAGGAGGAGAAACGGACGGGTTTGTATTTACCGATTACAATGCGGTCGTAAATGCATATTACTACCGCGCCCTCGTGATCATGGGAGAGCTCGCTGCGGGTCTCGGTAAAAAAGAAGATGCATCCTTCTTTGCAGACAAAGCAGCCCGCCTTCGCAAGATCTATCACAAGCTCTTTTACGATCCCAAACAGGGCGTTTTTTGTGATGGCATCACCACGCGGCATGCTTCTTTGCACACAAATGTTTTTGCCTTGACCTTCGGATTGGCAGAAGAAAAAGAAAAGGGCAGCCTGGTAGCTTTTATCCGCTCAAGAGGAATGGCCTGCAGTGTATACGGCAGCCAGTTCCTGCTGGATGCTGTTTATGATGGGGGTGATGAAGATTACGGACTGGCGTTGCTAACAGCCACAAATGAACGCAGCTGGTACAATATGATAAAGGTCGGAAGCACCCTGACCCTGGAAGCCTGGGACAATAAATTTAAACCCAACCAGGACTGGAACCATGTATGGGGAGCAGCGCCTGCCAACATCATTCCCCGGAAGCTGATGGGTATTGAGCCGCTCAAACCCGGCTGGACCCGGTTTACAATCGCGCCCAAACCCGGAACGCTCAGGCAGGCAGCGATCAAGGTTCCCACGATCAAGGGGGATGTTGTGGCGAGCTTCGAAAATGCAGCCTCCTCTTTTACACTGCAGGCAACCATTCCTTCCAACACGATGGCGCAGGTATACTTGCCGGCCCGGAAAGAGGTTTCCAAAGTGCTGATGGATGGAACGGTGATAAAGCCAACAAAAACCTTAAAAGGTCTATTAATTCAGGGGGTAGGTTCCGGCGTGCATACCTTTACGTTAGCATATTAAAGCGTAATTTTCATGTACCAAATTAAAACATATGCAAACCAACACACCATCCCTGACTGCCACTTTCGACACCAGCGACGGGCACAAAGTCTTTTACCGCAACTGGAAACCGGCCAACACGCCCAAAGCAGTGATTGTTCTTGTTCACGGCTTTAACTCGCACAGCGGCTATTACCAATGGACAGCCGAACAATTAATTGCCAACAACATAGAAGCCTATGCGATAGACCTGCGCGGCCGGGGCAACTCTGACGGTGAACGCTATTATATTCAAGACTACAACGATTTGATTGGCGACATCGACCAACTGGTAACCATTGCCCAAACCGCGCATCCGGGCTTGCCCTTATTTTTGCTCGGCCACAGTGCCGGCGGCATACTGTCCGCTGTTTACACCCTGGAACACCAGGACAAGCTCAACGGCTTTATCTGTGAGAGCTTTGCGTTCCAGATCCCTGCGCCGGATTTTGTGCTGGCCGTACTAAAAGGCATCAGCCATATTGCTCCCCACGCCCATGTTCTGAAATTGAAAAATGAAGATTTTTCCCGTGAACCAGCTGTCGTGGAAACAATGAACACCGACCCCTTGCTCGAACACGAAGTCCAGCCAACAAGAACTGTTCAGCAACTGGTACTGGCAGATGAACGGTTAAAGGCAGAGATGAACACCATTAAATTGTCCTTGCTCATTATCCATGGCACGCAGGACAAAGCCACCAAACCAAGCGGCAGCCAGTACTTCTATGACCATGCCGGGTCAACAGACAAGACCGTAAAATTTTACGAAGGTCATTACCATGACCTGCTGAACGATACCGACAAGGAAGTTGTTATGAACGACATCATTGCATGGCTGAACAGCAGGGTGTAAGCTGTTATTGTCTGAACCTTGGTTTACAGGATTGACGGGATGCGCAGGATTGGGGAACGTTGGTGATTCAATTATCTTGCCGGTGCTTTTGTCTGAACCAGGATTACACGGATCCACGGATTACAGGATTAGACGTTGAGAAATCGATCTTTAGAGATGAGTAACGATCAACTTCAGGATGATACACTCTCAATCTGCAATCCTGTAATCTGTGGATCCGTGTAATCCTGGTTCAGACATGCCCCCTCTACCACGCCAGCCGCTGCTCCTGCGGAACGGTGGAGATGTGCTTCATCTTTCCTTGCCGGTATTCGCTGTAGAGGCGTTGGATATCTGTTGAGCTGTCTGCAATGAACGGGCCGTAAGAAACAATGTTCTCGCCTGTGGGTTTGCCGGCATAGAGCACAAAACGGACACCTTCTGCGCCTGCCGTTACCTGCAGGTCGCTCTGTACAGGGCTGCCAAATAAATTCAGCCAGCCTACCTGGTCCTGATTCAGCTGCCGGCTGTCCTCTCCTACCTGTACGCTGCCACTGATCACATACAGGAAGGTATTATAATCAGCAGGAATTTGCTGAACGGTGCTGGCAAACGCTTCCAATGTAATATCAGCCACAATCAGGGGTGAATAGTTTTGAATGGGAGAAGTCAGTCCTGCCAGCGAACCGCTGTACAATTTTATCTCCATACCTTCCTGAGACAGCAGAGGCACCCGCTCCAGGGAGAGATCCTGCACCCGGGGCGTGGCCCAGCGGTCTTTCTTTGGCAAATTCAGCCACAGTTGCAGCAGGCGCATCTTTGCTTTCTTGTCGATGATCTCTGTATGTACGATGCCACTGCCGGCTGTCATGAGCTGAAAGTCGCCACCCTTCATTTTATGCGCTTCGTCTCCCATCTCTCCTTCGAGGAGAAAAGAAACCGTTTCAAAGCCTGCATGCGGGTGCGGACCGCCAACTGGCGTTGTGTCTTTTTTGTCCAGTATATCATCCATGAGCATGATAAACGGATCTGTTGCCTGGAAGCCGTCATTCAGGACAGGCCGCGCGGTATGCCCAGCCCCTAAAAAGCCAGGCTGTCCTTGGGGTGTATATATTTTTTCCAGTTTTCGTTTGATTGCCATATAGTATGATTTAAAAGCGGACACAAAATTATATACATTTGCTTACAAAAAGTAAGCACTATACAATAGGTTAGCAGTTACCTTTGGGTTAGTCTTACAGCTATCTTATGGCCAAGCCTAAAACAGATCAAAAAGCCATTTCCGAAGCGCAGTGCAAAGCCACGCTGAATGCGGTAGCAGATGCCCTGTATGCGATCGGCGGAAAATGGAAGCTGAAAATTGTAGTTGCCCTGATGCATGGCGACAAAAGATTCAACGAACTCCAGCGGTTGATAGAAGGCATTTCTGCAAAAATGCTTTCCACTGAATTAAAAGAACTGGAGATCAACGGCTTTGTAAAGCGCCATGTTTTTACCGGCAAACCCGTGGTGGTAACATATGAACTAACCGCATACGCAGAAACGTTGGATGCGGTATTACAAACTTTGAGCGAATGGGGAACCATGCATCGCGAGAAGGTAAAAAAGAGCATGAAAAAAACAAGGCCGGCCGAAGCCCTGTAGCCTTTCCTGCAATCTACCCACCCATGAACCCAAATTTCAGAGAAATCGGAGATGTGATCGCGGATGACGGATCCCCTTCTTTTGATGTATTCCGGTTTAAAGCACTGGCATCAGAATATGTTTTTCCGGGCACCCTGGTAGGCACCTGGATCGCGAAGAACCAGTTCCTGATCGGCCGCATTTCGGCCTCCCTGGAAGTAAACCCCCATGAAAGTGCCTCGCGCTCCAAAGTGCGGGAAGCCATGGGCATTGCCTCTGATTTTCCTACGGAGGAATTTTCCATCAATATCTACCGCGTATATGAAGCAGAGATCATCGAAGAAGGTGTGCTGCAGCGTGACAGGGAAGGCCGTATAACCCATGTCAACATCACCGCTCCTTCCAACATGCCCAAGGCAGGCGGGAAAGTATTTATTCCTTCAGAAGAGATCATCACACAGGCCATGGGTTTTGAAAAAGATGCCACCCAGGCGCTGGTGCTGGGCCGCACAAAGATCACCATGGACGACGGGGATAAATCCAGGAACAATGTGCTGCTAAAAAAGAATATCATCCAGCGGCACATCTTTATCGGCGGCACAACAGGCAGCGGCAAGTCTTTCTCAACCGGCATCTTACTGGAAGAGATCAACCGCTTTGGTTTGCCCATCATTGTCATTGATTCGCAACGGGAATATTTTGGTGTGGCCCGCGGGCTGCAGGGCAAGGTGCTTCAACCCGGAATAGATTACACCGTCCGCCTCTCCTCTCTCACGGAAAGCGAGCTGCTGGACCTGGTGCCTACCCTGGCCGGCCTGAAAGGCGGTGATCTGCTTGCTTATTCTTTCCTGCGCCTGAAACGCGAAGTACGCATGGGACGGATAGCGGAATTTGGCTTGAACGAATTGTTACAGGCAATGGATGCAGATAAGGACAGCCTCTCCATCGATGCGCGAAGCCTGAACATGGGATTATCCAGAACCCGGTTCTCTATCGAGCGGCATGCATTTCTCGGACAAAAAACCAACTGGGTCAACCTGCTAAAAGAAACACCTGTCATCAACATCGATTGCGGCAACCTTGATCAAAGCCAGCTGCAACTCCTGGTTGGCGCTACCTTGCGCGAGATACAGGAACTGCGCAAAGCGGAAAAGATACCGCCCTTTGTATGCGTGCTGGATGAGGCTCACCTGCTGGTGCCCTCCGGAGAAGAAAGTCCCTGCAAACAGGTGATCCGCGAAAACGTCCGCATCGGCCGCCACTACGGTATTTGCATGATCCTGATCACGCAAAGCCCCGTCGATATTGATGCAAAAACGATCCGGCAATGCAATACCCGGCTCATCTTTGCCCTTGAGCCCGATCAGCTGGAAGCCATCCGCGGGGTTAAGGCGGATGCGTCGGACGATACGCTGAAACGTCTTTCCAAGATGCCCGTGGGCACCTGTTTGCTTTCCGGCACGTACGAGACCATCAAGCATGCGATTCCGATCCAGATCCGTTCTGACCGCAAAACCGAATCGGGCGGTAAAACGCCGGATATTTTTTCTGAAACAAGGCAGCCATGGCAGAAAAAATAAACTTTGAAGAGCTCAGCTTCGACGACAAGCTTTCGCGCCTGGAGGCAGAAACCCGGATCGATCCCATCATTTCCAAGACCGCCGATTTTTTGTTCCAGGCCAGTTTATTTGATTCTGAAAGAAGCGTGCTGCAGGAAGCCACCCAAAAGCTGACCCGGGAAGATCCGCGCGAACTATACCTGGCCTTCCTGAAAGATTGCGTGGAGATCCTGAAAAAGACGGCCGACAAATCGCAGCAGTTCCGCTTCCTCAAATACATCGAAAGCGTGGCCATTGCAGGACTCGGCATCTGGCAGGAAGACCTGGGCATTGCCAACGCCGGACAAACCACCATCCGCTTTACCAGTGAACCGGACTGGCCCCTGATCCGGGATCACATCAACAAAACCGTTTTTGGAAAAACGTTTTTTGAGAAGATCACGGTTCCTCCTGATCAGCAGTTGTGGGGACCTGAATTTCCGCTGCGCATGAGCTCCTGCGATGCAAGCCAGCACCGCTTTAAACTCAAGGTTCCGTTTAGAAAAACCATTGCATCGCCGGTGGTGGTCAACAATTCGGGAGGCACCATCAAATGGAAGAACAAGGGACAGGCCCAGTGGCAGCATGTGGCTGTTCCGCGCGATACGAGTGAGTATGAAAACTGGGTCATTATTGGTCCGGAAGATTATGCGGAAATGGAAGAAGGCGATTACGAATGGGCCACCAAATCTTCCATGGACGTAGGACAGTTCTTTATTGAAGAAACGTTTATTTTCAAGCACGGCGGCCTGGTAAACAAGCCGGATGTGCATTTCAGGGATGGCCGCATTTTTCCGCAGGACAAGCTCATGAACTGCGTGCTGACCAACCGCCATGGCTCGCTTACGCGCGAAGCCATGTACCGCATGGCCACTACCTGCCGCACCGCCAATGAGCTGAAGATTCTTTTTGCCGGCGTAGCAAAGCAGGTGGAACTAAAAGTATACAGCACGCTCATCAACTGGTACATCATCCGGCACATGGGCTACGACCGCAAAAAATGGAACCCGACCGGGCACATCGTATCTGATTCGGAGATCATCCGCCACATGCTTTACCTGCCCGGCTTCAACGCCTCTCAATTCAATGAAGTGCTGATCACCTGCCCGATCAAACGGCGGTTCCATACGGTTTCCAACTTGAACAGGAGAACAAGAAAGCAGGTAGAGAACGACCTGGCCCGCCTGGATCATGTATACCATACAAGAGACCTGAGTGCGCGGGAGATCGTCAACCAGGCCCTGAAGATCGACGTAATGATGTTTTTCACCGGTCATTCCACCACCGATGAAATGTATTTTCCCCGCTACGAATTTCTGGTGAACGAAGCCAATACAAAAAACATTTATCATACCATCCACCGCCTCTTATCGGCCTTGCGGCTGGCCCAGTTTGATGTGGATGAAGACCACCTGCGCGGACTGGAAGAACCCATCAAAACGCTGGTGCCCGCGCCTATTCTTGTAGCGCATGATATCAGCAAGAAAATGGGCGAAGAACTGTCGGCTAATTTTGCGCAGAAGACCATCCAGGAGTTTATCAAACGCATGAAAGAAAATGGCAACCCTACCTTCTGAACGTCCCTTTCCTTCTACCCGCTACTACGGCAGCAAACGGCGGCTGCTGGGCTGGATACAGGAAAGCCTGTCGGGTCTCCGGTTCAATTCCGTGCTGGATGCATTCGGAGGTACAGCATCTGTAAGCCTGCTTTTCAAACAGCAGGGCAAAAAGGTCCACTACAACGACCTGCTTTGCTTTAACCAGTTCATCGGTACGGCGCTGATTGAAAATGCGCATACCCTTGTTACGGAAACAGACCTGCAGCAGGTTTTAACTACACCCCTCCCCGATCCGCAACAAACCATCCAGCAATTGTATAAAGGCGTCTTTTACCTGGATGAAGAAAACAGGTGGCTGGATGATTTTATACAAAAAGTTTTCTTGTTAGGCGATAAATACAAACAGGCCATCCTGCTTGCTGCCTTGTTCCAGGCCTGTCTTTCCAAACGGCCTTTTAACTTGTTCCACCGGGCCAACCTGAACCTGCGGACCCGGGATGTAAAACGGAGCTTCGGCAACAAAAAGACCTGGGACCGGCCTTTCGAAGAACTGATCAGAAAGTTTATCCGGGAGTACAACCGGGCCGTATACGACAACGGAAAAGAAAACCGGGTCGTAGGCGGATACAATGCGCTGGATTGTCCGAACGGAGTTGACCTGGTTTATCTTGATCCGCCCTACTTCCACGATCATCATTCAACCGGCTTGAATTACCAGGATTATTACGGCTTTCTGGAAGGGATTGCCAACTACCGGGACTGGCCTGAACTGGTGGCGCATACCGGCCGCGCCCTGCCGAAGGTCAAAGAAAATGAGGGCATAAAAGATTTCACCAGCAAGGAAACCATCAGCGCAGCGATGGAAAAACTGATCGATCGGTTCCAGGACAACATCATCGTGCTGTCGTACCTTGACCAGGGCATCCCCGATCCTGCAGCAATCGTTTCCCTGTTCAGAAAGTATGGCAAACGGGTGAAGTTGCACCGCAAGCAACACCAGTACGCGCTAAGCCCGCAGACCAGGCAAGAGCTGCTGTTTGTAGCCCGGTAAAACAAAATCTTTTTTCAAAGATTGCAGTACAGCAAGAAAAACTTAGTATTGTATATCCGATGATCAAGCCCCCTTGAAGATCGATCTGTCCAGTCTCCTTTTTTCTCCCGTATTAAAACATACCCCATATGCCTTTCTTTTCCTCCTTCAGAAGAGCCGTTTTTCTCCTGGCCGCATGTGCCTGCTCACGCGCCGTGCTTGCACAAACAGCCATGAAAACCAGTACCGGTGCGTTGCCGCAGAAAGTTGCTTCGGTGGAAGGCATTACAGAGTACCGGCTTGCAAACGGGTTAAAAGTCCTGTTGTTTCCCGATCCTTCCAAACAAACCATCACGGTGAATATTACTTACCTCGTGGGGTCGAGGCTGGAGGGATATGGAGAAACCGGGATGGCCCACTTGCTGGAGCATCTACTATTTAAAGGCTCCAAGAACCACCCCAATGTAGCCCAGGAGCTGACAGACCACGGATCCAATTCCAACGGAACAACCTGGTACGACAGAACCAACTATTACGAAACGTTTACGGCAACAGATCAAAACCTCAACTGGGCGCTTTCACTGGAAAGCGACCGGATGATCAATTCATTTATTGCCAAAAAAGACCTGCAAAGCGAGTTCTCTGTGGTCAGGAACGAATTTGAGTCCGGAGAAAATTATCCTTCCGGCATCCTGATGGAACGGGTAATGTCGGCCGCCTACTTATGGCACAATTACGGCAAATCAACCATTGGTTCAAAAGAAGACATTGAAAGGGTTCCCATAGAAAACCTGCAGGCTTTCTACAAAAAATACTACCAGCCCGACAATGCCGTGCTGATGATCACCGGCAAGATTGATGAGGCAAAGACCTTGTTGCTGGTGAGCAAATATTTCGGCGCGATCCCAAGGCCTTCGCGCAAGCTGCAGGAGGCTTACACTGCAGAGCCCGTACAGGATGGAGAGCGCTATGTAACCCTGCGCCGCGTAGGGGATGTGCAAACGGTTTCATCCGGCTATCATATTCCTGCAGGCACATCACCCGAATTTGCTTCTATCGACATATTGAACGAAGTGCTTACCGGAGAGCCCTCCGGCAGGTTCTACAAAGCCCTGATAGAGCCGCAGAAAGCCTCTTCAGAATGGGGCTATGCCATGGCCCTCAGAGATCCGGGCTTTGTTTATTTTTCTGTTGACGTGCTCAAAGAAAAATCATTGGATGAAGCAAAAAAAGCCTTGCTGGGGGTACTGGACAGCCTCAACGAAAAACCGGTTACTGCCGAAGAAGTTGAAAGGGCCCGCAACAAGCTGCTCAAAGACTTTGAACTGTTTTACAGGAACTCGGAACAAATTGGCCTGGCCATGAGTGAGTACATGGCAGAAGGCGACTGGCGCATGGCATTTATTTACCGCGACCGCCTGAAGGCAGCTACGGTTGACGACGTGAACAAAGCAGCCAAGGCTTACTTTAAGCCCGACAACAGAACAGTAGGCCAGTTCATCCCGGACAAGAATCCCAACCGGGCCGAAATACCTGCTGCGCCGGATGTGGCAGCGCTGGTGAAAGATTACAAAGGGCAGCCCGCCCTGGCTGCTGCCGAAGCATTTGACGCCTCTCCTGCCAACATTGACAAGCGCACCAAAAAGGGTGAAATAGCCGGTGGTGCCAAATGGGCCGTCCTGAGCAAAACCACGCGTGGAAGCAGTGTGAACGTTCAGCTGCAGCTGCGCATCGGTGATGAGAACAGCCTGCAGAACAAAACAGAAATTGCCCAGCTCACAGCGCTTATGCTTCGCCGGGGCACGGCCAGCAAAACCCGGCAACAGCTCAATGATGAACTGGACAAGCTGCAATCGCAGGTAAACATCTACGGCCGCGGCCAAATAGTGAACATCTCTATCCAGAGCACCAAAGACAACCTGAACAAGGTACTGGTCCTGGTAAATGATATGCTGCACCACCCTTCTTTTCCCCAGCAGGAGTTTACCGCGCTGATACAGGAAAACCTGTCTAATATCGACCAGCAGAAAAGTGACCCTGCATCTATTGCCTTTACCGAAAGCGACCGGCTGCTCAATCCCTATCCCAAAAATCACATCAGCTATACAAAGACCTTTGATGAGCAAACAGAGGCCTATAAAGCCCTTAAACTGGACGACCTGAAAAATTTCTATACAGATTTCTACAACAGTACCCATGCCACTGTTGCGGTGGTTGGTGATTGCAATGAAGCCGCTACGATCCAGCAGCTTGATACCATGTTGCACGATTGGAAGAGCAAACAAGACTACACACGCATCAAGGACAAAAAATTTGATGTAGCCGGTACGGATAAAAAGATCAATACCCCCGACAAGAAAAACGCTTTTTATGTAATCGGCCTCAACCTGCCTGTTCGCGATGACCAGGCTGATTATCCGGCCCTGAACCTGGGCAATTTTATCCTGGGTGGCGGGTTTCTTAACTCAAGACTGGCAACCCGTGTCCGGCAAAAAGAAGGCTTGAGCTATGGCATCGGTTCATACAACTCTGCAAGCGCTTATGATACATCCGGCTTTATCGGCATGTACGCGATCTACAATCCGGACAACCTTGCCAAACTGGAGCAGGCTGTAAAAGAAGAGTTTGCGAGGATCTTAAAAGATGGTATCACGGCGGATGAATTAAAGGCAGCAAAAGCAGGCTACCTGGAAAGCCGCCGGGTAGCGCGCTCGGAAGACGGAAATCTCGTTGGCCAGCTAAACAACTATCTGCCGCTCAACAGAACACTCAACTTCGACGCGCAGCAGGACAAGGCCATCGAGAACCTGACCCTGGTGCAGGTAAACGAAGCCTTGCACAAATATGTGCAGCCCGAAAAATTTGTTGTTGTAAAAGCTGGCGACTTCGACAAGACGACCACCAGCGGATCGGGTGCGAAAAAAGCATTTTAAAGCTGTCTCAAGCGGTTCTTACGCATGAATGTACTCCCTGCCGGGGGTACATTCTTTTTTTGGCTCGCACCCTTTTCTCTGCCTTCTCAGTGGGCGCAAATCAGCATGCCTGCTGGGCAGCCAAGAAATAATTTGTCTATTCTAATCCCTGTTTCAAAATAACTCATTATCTTAATTTTTTATATCATTATTTCCATGAATAAATCAACTACAGCTCGATTCTTACAGCTGATTTTTCTATCAGTTTCCCTTTCTGCCGCTGCGCAACAAAATAATTCCAGGGTTTTCACTGCTGCCGATTATGCACAGGCAGAAAAGTTCATGACGTATAATACGGTCCCTTATGTTGACCGGGGCGGCGTGCGGCCCAACTGGATCAAGGGCGAACGGTTCTGGTACCGCGTGCTCACTGCCCAGGGCAGCGAATTCATGCTGGTTGATCCGGTCCGCAAAACACGCACCGTTGCCTTTGACCACCAGAAGCTGGCCGCGGCACTTTCCAAAGCTGCCGGACAGTCATACGATGCCAACAAGCTTCCGTTTTCAACGATCGGTTTTTCAGAAGACGGAAATACCCTTTCTTTTACAGACAAAAAAAACTGGAAACTGGATCTGCGCACCTATACCCTGGTACCGGACAGCGCTGCAAGAGAAGCAGGCGGAACACGGGGAGTTGGCGGCATGGGCAGACGCGGTGGCTTCGGTGCCACAGCCCCTTCGCCTGATGGCAAGCGCACCGCTTTTATCCGGGATTACAATTTATGGGTGCGTGATGTAGCTTCAGGCAAAGAAACACAGCTTACGACCGACGGAGAAAAAGATTACGGCTATGCGACCGACAATGCCGGCTGGAAAAAAAGTGACCGGCCGATCGTACTGTGGTCGCCGGATTCAAAAAAGATCGCTACCTACAAGCAAGACCAGCGCAACGTGAGTGACGCTTACCTTGTTACCACCAATGTAGGCAAGCCCCGCCTGGAAGCCTGGAAAAATCCGCTTCCCGGTGATAAGACCATTATCATGCTTGAGCGGGTGATCATTGACGTGGATGCACCCAAGGTCATCCGCCTGAATATCCCGCCCGATCCGCGCCGCAGCACCAATGGCGACGATATTGTAGACGGCGGCGGGCTCGGCGACGCCGGATGGAATGGGGACGGCTCGCAACTGGCTTTTGTATCTACCTCCCGCGACCATAAACAGGAAAAGTTCCGCATAGCCAACGCCTCCACCGGTGAAGTGCGCGAAGTATTTGAAGAAACCGTGCCCACCCAGTTTGAATCAGGCCAGGGCGGCACCAACTGGCGCTTTCTCCCTGCTTCCAACGAAATCATCTGGTTCTCTGAACGCGACAACTGGGGACATCTATATCTCTACGATGCCACGACAGGCAAATTAAAAAACCAGATCACAAAGGGCGAATGGGTGGTTACCCAACTGATGAAAGTAGACGAGAAAAACCGCCTGCTTTATTTTATCGCCGATGGCCGCGAACCCGGCCGCAATCCTTATTTCGACCATTTTTACAAGATCGGTTTTGACGGAAAGAACCTCACCTTGCTTACGCCCGAAGACGGCAATCACCAGGTCACCCTTTCTCCCGCTGAAAATTATTTTGTAGACAGTTATTCCAAGCAGGACGTACCGCCAGTTACCGTGCTGCGCAGCCTGGATGGAAAGCTGGTGACAACAGTAGAAAAAACAGACATCTCCCGTCTTGTAGCTTCCGGCTGGAAACCACCGGTAACGGTCTCGGTAAAAGCACGCGACGGAAAAACCGATCTGTACGGCCTGATGTTTACGCCTTCCAAATTGGATCCCACTAAAAAATATCCGGTCATTGATTATATTTATCCTGGTCCTCAAGGCGGCAGCATCGGCAGCTGGTCTTTCTCTCCTTCGGTCGGTGATAACCAGGCCCTGGCTGAGTTGGGTTTTGTGGTGGTTGCCATTGAAGGCAGCGGCAATCCCAACCGCTCCAAATCTTTTCACGATGCCGATTATGGAAACATTGCCGACAACACCCTGCCCGACCAGATCTCAGGCATCAAACAACTGGCAGCCAAATACGCCTATATGGATCTTGACAAAGTAGGCATCTGGGGCCACTCCGGTGGCGGCTTTGCGACTGCGGCAGCCATGCTGCGCTACCCTGAGTTTTTTAAAGTAGGCATTTCTGAATCCGGCAACCACGACAACCGCAACTATGAAGACGACTGGGGCGAGCGCTATATCGGCCTGCTCACACCAGGCCCCGACGGCAAATCAAATTACGAAGCCCAGGCCAACCAGAACTATGCAAAGAACCTGAAAGGCAAGCTCCTGCTTGCACACGGCCTGATGGACGACAACGTTCCCCCTTCCAACACCATGCTGGTCGTGGACGCGCTCATCAAAGCCAACAAAGATTTCGACCTGGTCGTATTCCCCAACAGCCGCCATGGCTACGGAGAATTCTCTCCCTACATGACCCGCCGCCGCTGGGATTATTTCGTGCGCAACCTCATGGGAGCCACACCACCCACAGAATACGAATTAAAATCGAAACCCGACCCGCGCAATGGAGGCGGCATGATGGGGTTTTAACGGCCCTTCGCAATATCGACACACACTACATTTACTTAAAAATGAATGGAGCTATCCCGTTAGGCATATTCAACAGCAAGCGAAGCCGAAATTTTTTATCTTCAGACAAAAATCCTCCATGCCGCTTTCATACAGTTGGTACCGGATGCTGCTTATTACAGCTTTGGTATTGGTGGCTGTTTCTTTTATTCCCGTCAAAAACACCATCGACTTGCATATTCATGACACTTATTTTGTATTGTCTCACGCTACCCTATATACTACGCTTGCGGCCTTTCTGACACTAACCGGATTGATCTCCATGGCCGCCAATAAGTTTCTCTACTCTTCCTGGCTCGCCCGCGTACATATCATTCTTACACTAACAATTCTGCTCACCTTGCTGATATTGTTTTACATCCATACATCTTTTATACTTACCCGGCAGGCAACCGGACCGGACATCAACAGCCTGATGCAGATATACAGGACCGGCCAGTTCATCGCCGTCCTGCTTTTGTTAATGCTGGCAACACAGTTGCTTCTTCCTGTCAATCTTGTACTGGGTCTTTTTAAAACCAGGTATCGCAGCAGGCAGGAATAAACCGGGACAGGAAAATCACCCGTGTAGCACAATCTTCCTCATCAGTCAAAGTTGATCACGAACTCGGTCAGTCCGGGCCGGGTGGTTTTCAGGGAAAAGGAAAAACCGTGATTGGTCAGGATTTCGCGGATCAGGGCAAGCCCAATCCCTTGTCCGTCTTTTTTGGTGCTGTAGAAAGGCGAAAAAAGCTGCTGTTCTGTTTCGGGTGAAATGCCCCTGCCGGTGTCGCGGATGATCAGTTGCCTGGGATAAAGGTGTGTGATAATGGTAATAACACCGTCTTCTTCTATAGCCTCAAGGGCGTTTTTAAGGATGTTGATCAGCACCTGCTCTACCTGCTGCCCGTCTGCCGATATCTTCAGCGCGCGCGCGTCCAGCTCAAACAGGATCCGGATCTTTTTCTCACTGGCCTTGAACTGCATCAGCCGGGCCGCATGCTGCAAAAGGGCATGCAGATCAAGCGGCCGTTTGTCGGGGGGCGGGATCTGGACCAGGTTGGCAAAATTGCGCATGAACTGATTCAGGTGCTGGTTCCGCTCAATGGCTACTACCATGGCATCCGCAAGCAGGGCAGGCTGCTGCTGCGTTTCCAGCGCTGATTGAATAATAGAGTTGACCGGCCCGATCGTATTGTTTACTTCATGGGCCATCATGCGGATCACCTTGCCATAAGTCTTTTTTTCCGCGGCCAGCACTTCTGCCGTCAGGTCTTCTATCAATACAAAATGCCGCGGAAATCCCCGGTCGATAAAATGTGATTTCTGCAATTTATACGTAGCAGTTCCGGAAACCACCGTCTTTGATTGTCCCGAAGCAAGCCGGGCAATGGTTTCCATCACAGGATGATCCAGCGTGCCAACAGAGCTATTTACAACTTCCTCTTCTTCCAGTCCGAGCAGTTGAAGCGCTTTCGGGTTAACCTGCCGCACATGCTGATCGAAGTCGAGGATGAGGATGCCTGTAGGAGAAGAGTAGATCAGCTTTTCCAGAAAAAAATGCTGTTCTTTTTGCCGGGTGCGTTCTGTTCTCAGCTCGTCCATCATTTTATTGTACACCCAGATCAACTGGTCAAGTTCCGGCTTTCCGGTAGGCACCAGCTTTACGCTAAAGTCTTTGTCGCGGATGGCATCGGCCCCCTGCAACAGGAGCTTGAGCGGACGGATCAGCTCGTTGTACAGTTGCCAGGCAAGGGCGATGGTGATAAGGGTTGCTCCTTCTGCTACCAGAAAGTAAATCTTGTCTTCCCTGAATACAAACCACGACAATACCAGCACAATTGCGTGAAGCAGGACGACGAACAAGATGTATTTACTCCGAAGCTTCATCGTAGGGGATATGATATTTCTCCAGGCGCCGGTACAGAGCACTGCGTGTGATGCCAAGCGCGCGGGCCACGCGGGTGATGCGGTTCTTATGGTGCTGCATGGCCTGGTTGATCATCTGGATCTCCATCTGCTCAAGCGTAAGCTGCCCCACTGCAGGCAGACTGGGTTTGCCCTTCTTCCCGCCTGTTTCGAGCTGCGCCTCAAAATCAGCCTCGTCCAGCTCGTCCCGCTTGCTCACCAGCACCGTGCGTTCCACCAGGTTTTTTAACTGGCGGATATTACCCGGCAGCTCGAGCCCCTGCAGCCATTTCTGGGCGCGGACGCTAACTGATAGATGGGGACGGTTGTAAAGCTCGCGCATATTGCCGATAAAAGCCTGTACCAGCAGGGGAATATCGCCGGCCCGCTCGCGCAGGGAGGGCAGGCGGATGGTAATCAAATTGATGCGGTACAGGAGGTCTTCGCGGAACAGGCCGCTTTGCACCATCGAAGGCAGGTCCCTGTTGGTCGCGCAGATCACCCTTACATCCACGGTTTTGGTCCGGCTGCTTCCCAGCACTTCGTAGGTCCTGTCCTGCAAGACCCGCAGCAGCTTTACCTGGCTGCCCAGATCAAGATCGCCGATCTCATCCAGAAAAATGCTGCCCTTGTTGGCCATTTCAAAGCGGCCGGTCCGGTCGCTCCGGGCATCGGTGAAAGCACCGCGTACATGTCCGAACAGTTCGCTTTCAAACAAGGTGGTGGAAATACCGCCCAGGTTGACCTTTACAAAAGGCTTGTTGCAACGCAGGCTGTTTTGGTGAATGGCTTCGGCCACCAGCTCCTTGCCCGTACCACTTTCGCCCATGATAAGCACGGAAGCATCGGTAGAAGCCACCCGGCCAATGGTTTCCAGGATAGCCAGCATCTTGGGATCCTGCCCAATGATATGTTGAAACTGGTATTGCTGATCCAGTTTCTGGCGGCTCCATCTTTCTTCCTTTTTATGCTGCAGGTTGAGCAGGGTTTTTACAGATGCCAGCAGGTGATCGTTGTTCCAGGGTTTGTTGATAAAATCGCTTGCACCAGCCTTCATGCCTTTTACGGCCAGGTCGATGGTAGCCCAGCCTGTGATGATAATAACGGGCACGCCCGGGTGCAGTTTCCTGATCTGCCCCAGCAACCGCATGCCTTCCTCTCCCGATGTATTGAGTGAAAAGTTCAGATCCAATATAATCAGGGCAGGCACATTGTGATGCAGCCAGGCCAGCGCCTCATTGGGCGATCCCACATCCTTTGCCGCATACTGGTGCCGCTGCAATAGCAGCAGCAGGGAAGTTCTTACGGCTTTATCATCATCTATAATGAGTATCATACGAAGTGGACAAGTTAATGAAATCTGAACCATGATTTACAGGATTGATGGGATTCGCAGGATTGGATTTTGATATGGGTAGAGCCCGCTGGTAGCGGGGTTCATGCGTATCAATTCTTAAACCCGCCCCTACACCTCCCGGGAGGGGATATGTCTTTGGCTCTCCGCACTTATAGCGTCTTTCATGACATTCTTCACGCTCCTTCTTCAATCCTGTAAATCCCTCCCATCCTGTAAATCATGGTTCAAGACGGGTTTATTCCTCATGCAACGCCACCGCCGGTTGAATAGCAGCTGCCTGTCTGCCCGGATAAAGGGAGCATACAAGTACAAGAAGATAAATAAACAGGATAGAAAGCAGGAGGGCTGTCAGGTATACGCTTGCATCGATGTCTCCTACCCGCAGGATTGGGAACTGGATGGCGAAAAAAGCGCCGATGATGAGGGAAAGGGTTGACAGGATCATGGTTTCGGTGACCAGCTGCAGGGAGACAGATTTTCCGCTGGCACCGATGGCCCGCCGCAGACCGATCTCTCCCCTTCTCTTGTTGATATTGTACCATAGTACGCCAAACAAACCCAGCGCCACATTGATGATCAGAAAGCCTGCCACAATAGAAATCACAATCAGCGGAACCAGGAAGGCCTTGTTCTTTGATACCCGCAAGTTGCTCAGGTGCCCGATTTCAATGTTGGCATTTTTCATGGAACCGGCGAGCACCTTGTAGAGCCGGCTTTCAAACGCCGCGTCCGCATCCCCTGTTACCTTGATCAGCATATTGCCCAGCCAGTGAAAAGCACCGCTGTCTATCCTGTTGAAAACCGCATTGCCGATCGTTGTATAATCGCCCTTCATCTTTACATCCTGCACCACGCCGATTATCTTCAGCTTGTTTTTTTCTTCCCAATCGTTCATGTATTTTCCCACCGCAGCCTCTTTGCCAAAAACAGCTTCCTTTAAACTTTCATTGATCAAAATAGGTCGGTCTTTGGCAGCTGCATCCAGCTTGTTGAACCACCTGCCTTCCAGCAGCTTCAGGTTTATGGCTTCCTTGTACTGATCGTCCACCGTGAAATTGTTAATCCGGCTGTACACAACACCGTTGTGCCGCAACCCCGTCGCATTGGTGGAATTGGAAAAAGGAAAATTGCCGCTGGTAAAGCTTACCTCCTTTACCTGCGGCATGGCTTTCAGGGTTTGCCGCAGATTCTCATAATAGAGGGTGACCGAATCATTGCTCTTGGTTTCCAGCGGATTGCTGTAGTTGACCACCCATACCCTTTCATAATCAAAACCCATGGGCTTTTTATAATTCAGGTAATCATAGGTTATCAGGGAAAATACGCCGAAGATGACCAGGAAAGAAACAAGTATTTCAGATATCAGCAGGAGATTCTGCTTTTTTTTATTCCAGATCAAAGTAAACAAATGTGCAAACATAATGATGGATTGACAGTTGAACGATTAGCTTCTCAGGGCCGTTATCACACTAAAGCGCGACATCCGCCAGGCAGGATATACGCCCGAGAGCAGACCAAAAACAAAACAGGCCAGCAAGCCCCAGAGCAGCACTACAGGACTCAACGAGAGCTGCAGGTTGTCGATCAAGTTGGCCCGGTTGAAACAATAAACGATGATGCCCGACAGCAGCACACCGATCAAACCGCCCAAGAGGGTAAGAATGATATTCTCAACCAGGAACTGGTACACCAGCGTGCCGGATGAAGCCCCAAATGCTTTGCGCACCCCGATCTCCGATGAACGTTCCATGATGCGGGTAACATTGATATTGATCAGGTTGAGCGTAGGCAGCAGCATAAAAAAAACGATGAATACGATCAGCATCGTGAGCGCTGTCCGATAGCCTGATTTCTTTTCATCACCCGACCTGAGATAGCCGGTGATATAGGTGTCTGCATGACTGTACAGCTTATCAAAATCCTTGTTCTCATAAGGAACCTTTTGCATTACCTGTTCATACTCCGCCTGCATTTTTGGCAAGTCCTTTTTACTGTTGGCCAGCAACACAGCGGCATAAGGCCCCTGGTAGGATTTGCCTTTGTAATCCATTTTTGAAACCGTATAAGGAAGGTAAAGATCGCTGTACAACAGGTAACTGGTTACCGGCACATTTTTCACCACGCCGCTGATCCTGTACTGCACATTGTCTGCCTCTATATACTTGCCCACGACTGTTCCCACATCCCCAAAATAATCCCGCTTCAGGTCTTCCGAAATCACAGCCACGCGTTCAGCTCTTTCTATTTGTCCCTTTGTATAAGGTCCGCCCTCTGTGAAAACATAGTCCATCACATCCCAGTAATCACCATTGGTGTATTTGTAATTAACCCCGATCTTCTTGTTGTTCACATAAGTGTTGGTTGATTGATAGAGGGACGAGATCGCGACCTTGACCGGCGTACGCAATGTAGCCGCATAGCGGTTTAAAAAAGAAAATGAAAGCGATCCCGAACTCGTGTAGCCTGTTTTGGAACCCACCTCCTGCAGCTTGTTGATATACAGGGAACGGTCCCGCTTTTTATCGGGATAATCATCGTTGATGATCTTGTCTATAAAGGCCGTTAGCACCATCAGCACCGCCAGTGTAAAGCTGATCACAAACAAGCTGATAAACGTGAAAAACTTTCTTCGCTTTAAAACTGCGATGGCGATGAGGAAATAATTTCTTAGCATGTTGATTTATGTTGGATGATCTCATTGAATCATTTTCAAACAGTGTGTCATTCCAGACCCACCCCTATCTCTCCCAGGAGGGGATAATACAAGCGCCCTTCTTATCCCCTCCTGGGAGAGATAGGGGTGGGTTCGGTACATTACCCCACCTGTGCCCCGTCGAACAGGCGCACCAGGCGGTGCGTTCTTCTGGCCATCTGTTCATCGTGCGTTACCATCACGATGGTCGTGCCTTCATTTCTGTTCAGTCCGATCAGGATTTCCATGATCTCGTTGCCCATAGCGCTGTCGAGGTTGCCGGTCGGCTCATCGGCCAGTATGATCTCGGGCCTGCCTACAATAGCCCTGGCAATGGCCACCCGCTGTTTTTGTCCGCCGGAGAGCTGGGTGGGAAAATGTTTCATCCGGTTGCTCAGGCCTACTTTCTCCAATGCTGTTGCGGCCAGTCCCTTTCTTTCGCGGGCCGTGCTGCTGCGGTAAAGCAGCGGCAGCTCTACATTGTCGAGCACTTTGAGATCGTTGATCAGGTGGTAGCTCTGAAAAATAAACCCGATCTTTTTGTTGCGGAACCGCGCCAGCTCTTTGTCAGACAAGTGATCTGTTTTTTGTTCATCAATCTTTAGCTCACCGCCACTGGGTTCGTCCAGCAAACCCATGATGTTCAACAGCGTGCTTTTTCCGCAACCGGATGGGCCCATGATAGAAAGAAATTCACCCTTGGCCACATCAAGGCTGATGTGGTTGAGCGCCCGGGTTTCGATGGTGTCGGTCCGGTAAACTTTTTCAATGTTTTGTAGATGGATCATATACCTGATTTAAGGTGGTTGTATTATTTGTAACTGATTTTTTGTTCTTGCTCAAAATCGTAGAGGGAGAGATAACGCAGCTGGTAATAAGCGCCCCAGAAATCGCGCAGGGACAGAACGTAGTCGCGCTTGGCCTGGTCATTTTCCTGGATGGCGATGCCCAGGTCGGTGATGCTTAGGTTGCCCAGTACATACCTGTCTTTGGCGATCTGGTATTTCTCTCCCGCAATGCTGTCGGCGCTCGCAGCCAGTACTACCTGGTCGCGCATCATGTCAAAAAGTGTTACCTGGGTCACGACCTGCTGAATAAACACCTGTTTGTCCTGCTCTACTGCATATTCCGTTAGCTGCTGGTTGGCAACAGCAGTTTTTGTCCTTGATTTCGAGCGTCCCCAGTCGAGGATGGGAATGGTAAAATCAAGCTGCACCAGCTGCTGGTCCTGTGGGTTCTGATAGACCTTTGAAAACCGGGCAGCGCTTTTTGAAAAGCCCAGCCGGGCCGTGAGCGCGGCATTCAGGCCATTGTCGGCCTTGGCTTTGGCAACGGCCCGCCTGGCTTCTGCCAAGCGGCGCACAAAAGCAATGGCATCCGACCGGTTTGCATACGCTTCTGCCAGCACTTTGTCGGAAGCCACGGTGATGCCGATGCTGGCAGCCGGCAGGGACAGCGCTATCTTTTCTGCGCCCTGCAAGCCCGTGAAAGCGCGCAGGTTCAGCGCAGCGATCTGCATGTCGCGCCGGGCCGTACCTACCGCCTTTTTTGCCTTCAGCTGTTCAAGCTGCAGCTGCAGGATTTCGTTCTTGGAGATTTTGCCCAGCTCCAGTTTTTCATTGGCAATGGTGATGATCTTCTCGGTGTTCCCTAAATTGGTTTCTGCTGTTTGCAGGTTTACCTGGGCCAGCAGCAGGTCGAAAAAGGAATTGCTTGCCCGGATGGCCACCTCTTCCAGGTCTTCGATGTAAGCCTGCTTGCTTTCATTGAATTTGAGCGGTTCGATTTTCTTATCCCATTTCAGCGAGTTGAACTGCCAGAGCGGCTGGCTGTAACCGACCGCATAAGGTGCTCCATTGTACAAGGTCCGGTTGCGGTCGAAATCATCAAAGCGCTGCAACTGGGTGGTTCCGAATACAACCCCGCCGGTGGCTGCAATGCCCTGGCTGAAAGATAAATTCAGCAGGGAATTGTTGTTGTGGATGGGCTGAAAAAGAATGGTGCCATCGGGTTGCAATACCTGCGCAAAAGTTTTGCTATAGCCGGGCAGGGTTCCGCTGAGCGATAGCTGCGGCTGGTAGTTTGAACGATAGGTCCGCCACTCCCAGTATTTTGTTTCCCGCACGGTGGAAGCTTGCTTTGCAGCAATGGATCTTTCCTTTGCCATGGCCACTACCTGCTGCAGGGAAAGGATCAGGGTATCAGCCGGTTGCTGTGCAAATACAACAAGGAAAGCAGTTTGCAGAACAAGGCACAACAAGCCGGTTTTCAGGTGCTGGTGGTTCATCTTACTTGCTGATGGTAATTTCTGTGTAATGTTTATACTCTGTCATGTCGGAGGTAATAATTACATCACCGGGCTGCACCCCGTCTTTGATTTCTATCCAGTCAAAATTGCTCATACCGGTATGCACCGTTCGCCGGATGGCCTTGTCGCCCCGGACCACAAAAATATCTTGTATGGAAGGCCCTTTGAATGCGAGCCCGTTCGCCACACGCAACACCTGTCGGTGAACGGCTGTTACCGGAAATAAATCCACTTTCATATTGGGGCGGAAGAGCTTGCTGTTGCGCTCGGCCACCTGTACTTCGAATGTGCCGATGTTGTTTTGAATAGAAGGATGGATGGTAGTGATTGTACCGCGAAGCTGCACGTCATTGATGCGGATGATCACAGGCATGCTTAACCGTAGCTGATCCATGAACTCATCCGTGATACTACCGGTGATCTTAAAACTTTCCAGGTCGGCGATCCTGGCGAGGGACTCTCCTTCCCGCACGGCGGCGCCAATGTTTTTGTTGACCCAGGTTACGACACCCGGGCGGGTAGCTACCACATCAGCCAGTTGAAGCTTGCGCTCCAGTTCGCGCAGGTCGTTCTGCTGGATATCGGCAGCGATCTGCGATTCCCGCATTTCCACCTGCATGGTTTGCTGCCGGCTGCTGATCTCGTTTTCCAACTGCTTTTTTTCAAGCACCGCCACTTTTAGATCCAGTTCAGCCCGCTCAATGTCTTCGCGGGTACCGCCCCCTGCCTTGAACAAGCGCTTGGCATTTTCCACCGCGGCCTGCAGGCTGCTGATGCGCAGCTGTTTGATGTCGTTGTTGGATTTCAGGTCATAAAAGCTTTTGTCCAGTTCCAGCTTTAATTTCCGGATGCTGTTGCGTTTTGATTCCAGCTGAAACTGCTGCTTCTCGTATTCAACCCGGGCGGCTGATTTATCAAGCGTCAGCACCGACTGTCCCGTTTCTACATGACTGCCGGCATCGAGGGCTACTTTCTGAATAGAAGCAGTGATGGGACTGGCAAGGATTTCTTCAAACTCAGGTACCACTTCACCGGATGCTGTCAGCGTATTTTCGATGTCGCCTTTTTCAACCACGGCTGTTGTAAAGTCTGTCTTGTCGAGCGAGGCAGCCACGGAGCGGCGCAGCAGCCAGGCAAGCGCTACCACGCACACGACAGCAACCAGCAGGATGACAACTGTTTTCCGCCTTTTTTGAACAACAACATTTTTAGGAAGCGCCGTATCCATGCAAAAAGTTTGGTCTATCAGGTTCAACCCAAATGCCAAACATAGCGGCTTGCCTATCAGAAGATTGTAAAAAAATGCGCTTTCAGATTTGTCCGATTCCGGACGTTTTGTTCTGGATTAATACTCATCCCCCAGCGCAAATTCATCTTTCTTGTACATCCATTGGCCGCTGGTGAAATCCGGGAAGGCAATGGTTTGGTTGCCCAGTTCGATGGACGATTCGCTGAGGGGGGTGATGGCGCTCCAGGCAGCGGCATCGTATACGTCAAGCGGGGTGGGCTGTTTGCGTTTGATGGATTCGATAAAGGCATGCAGTACAAAGAAATCCATGCCGCCATGCCCGGCGCCTTCGGTTTCCTTGCTCCATCTTTTCCAGAGCGGGTGGTCGTATTTATCGAGCCATGCCTGTGCTGCCTCCCACTGGTCATTTTTCTGGCTCATGCCTTCAATGTAAATGCTTTTATTCACATCCATCCACAGGCCATGCGTTCCCTGCACACGAAAACCCAGGGAATAAGGCCGGGGCAGGTTGGTATCATGCTGCAATAAAAAAGTTTCTCCGTTAACGCATTTAATAGAGGTGGTAACGATGTCGCCTAACCGAAAATTGACTTTGGCATTGGGGTGCGATTCTCCTCCCTTTTTTACGATGTATTCATGCAGTCCCCGCGTTTTGGTCGAAAAGGAACAGATAGACTCAAAGCGGTTGCCCCGGTTAATGCCGGTCATCATGGCAATAGGGCCTACACCATGCGTCGGGTACAGATCACCGTTGCGGTGAACAGCGTGGTTGGTGCGCCAGCGGGCTTCTGAAAAGCCTTTCTCGCCGAACTCCACCCCACTGTTATACGGTGTTTTGCCATCATTGAATTTCACGCCCCTCAAGTCGTGCTGGTAGCCGCCCTGGAGGTGGATCAGCTCACCAAACAAGCCTTGCCGCACCATATGCAATACGGCCATTACGTCCCGGCGATAACAAACATTTTCAAGCATCATGACCTGTGCCTGGTGTGCTTCGGCCGCTTTTACCACATCCCAGTGGTCCTGCAGCGTGATGCCCAGGATCACTTCTGTTCCTACGTATTTGATGCCTGCCGATAAGGCGTCCACGATCATGGGAGCATGCCATTCCCAGGGCGTGGCGATCAGGATACCATCCAGTCCCTTTTGTGCCAGCAGGTTGCGGTAGGCATGGTCGTTCCCGGTATAAACCTTTGGCAGGGGCTTGCCTGCTTTGCGGAACTGGGCTGTCGCGCTTTCCAGCATGCGGGCATCTACATCGCAAATAGCGACCACGTCCACATCTTTGCGGGCCAGGGCATTTTCCAAATGATTTTGTCCGCGCAAGCCGGTACCGATAATGCCCAGCTGCACTTTGGGCTCTGCCTTTTGCGAAAACAGGTTTGTCTGCGGTGCTACAGCGAAACCGGCAGAGGTAACCACCGTATTCCGGATAAAATCTCTTCTTTGCATATGGAGTCGTTTTGTGTAGGAACTAATTTAGGCTCTGTACAGCAAATGTAAACGGATGCATTTAAATCCACCCGCAAGATTAGGCAGGCTACCACACAATCTCATTTACCGGCACCCGTACGAAATACAAATCCTTGGTGCCTTCATACAGCAATCCAATGGTATTGTCATCAATCTTTGTGAGGGCAGAATACCCATAGCAGATCCGCTCATCGATCAGCAGCTGGTTGGCTGCCGGCCAGCTTGTCCCTCCGTCCCTACTTGCCTGTATGGAGATGTTCTCCCGCCTGCATTGGGAATAAGGGTTGCTAAAGAACAACACATCCACGCGCTTTCCTTTCACCCCTACCGTTGCCTTGATCAGGCTTCCCATGCAAACCGGATCGGGCAGGGCCTGGTAAGAACTGCTGTGTTCTGTCCAGTCCATGCCCATGTTGGTAGTAGTGGCGATGCTTCTGAAGCTGCCTCTGTTGTCGCGCATGTTGAGCATCAGGGTACCTGGCCCTGCTTCAACCAGCTGGCTTTCGGTGGTATTGGCTTTGGCGCCTGTGCCTCTTTTCCAGGTTGTTCCCCCGTCAGGGCTCCAGATCAGCGTGGAATAAGGCATGCCGGCGGCATTCCAGTACTGGGCCGGAAAGACCAGCTTTCCATCCTGCATGGCAATCCCATTCCCGGGCCCCTGGAACAAGATCTTCCAGGCCGGATCTTTTACCTGTGCCGTGATGTTTACCGGCTGGGACCATGTTTTTCCGTCATCCTCACTGCTGACCAGTACCAGTTGCCCTGACTCATCAGGCGACAAGCCAGGGCCCGAGCCGGCAATGGAATGGTTGCCTTTGCTCCACAACGCAGCGATCCAGGTCTTTTTGCGAACCGGGTCAAAAAGAATACTCGGATCTCCTACACCGTTGTTTTCATGGGGTGCGCCCATGTCCATTACGATCTTCATGGGCTCCCAGGTACGGCCCCCGTCGGTGCTGCGGCTCATGCCCACATCAATGTTGGCCGGAAGGTCTTTTGAATTGTTGTACCGGACGTCATACACAGCGATCAGGGTGCCCCGGTCGGTTGTAACCAGGCCCGGTATGCGGTAGGTATCTACGCCATCATCACCCGCCTTCCTCACTGCGATGCCTATGCGCTTTTTGAAAGAGCCGGGTTGTTCCTGCACCGGGTAATTCTTACCGGCAGCATCCTTCAGGCCCGTGCAATGCAGCTCAATCTTCGCATCTGCACCGGCCTCGCTCTTGATCGCAGCGCTCAGCCAGATCGTATGCACACCCGGCGAAAGCTTTAGCTCCAGCGGAATGGTTCCGGTGGGTGAAGCAGGCACAAAGGAAGCAATGGGATTGCCGGTAGCAAAAAGAGGCTCCCCATCGGAAAAAAACACATCCAGCTTTTGCAGATGCTGGTTAGCCTCCCTGTTTAAAAGGACCTGCAGCGAACGGAAGCTGACCGTTTCATGGCCCGCCGGCACTACAATGCGCAGGTGCAGCAGGGGATTGGCAGCCAAGCCTTTTATCAGCGGATTTTGTGCAGGGGTAGAAGTGATGCTGATCTTGTCAGGAGCGGCGGAAGCTGACTGACAGAAAGCGCTTTTAAGGGATAGCAGCAGAAGCAGGCAAGAAGCAAGAAGATGTTTTAAGTTCATCGGAACGACTGTTTGTGATAGTGTATTTCGGTTCCAGTTAACTGGTCCCTGTAGTTGATACCGCCCCTCCCACTACTTCATCCTTGAAGTCAACTGCACGGGGGCGAAGGAAATAAAGCTGGATAACCAGCACCAACAGCACAATACCGGCCAGGGAGGCAAAGCTGCTGCCCAGGTTGCCCTGGTCGGTGGACTTGCCCAGCAGATCGGTGATGATGGCGCCGGCAAATACGCCGCTCATATTCAGCAGGCCATAGCCTGTCGCCCGGTAACGGGGTGATACAAACTGGCAAAGCAGGGGCATGTTGTTGGCATCGAACATGCCAAATCCAAACCCGAAACAAAATGCGGCACTTACTACATGCACCAGCAAATGGCCAAAGCCGATCAGCAGGAGCGCCGGAATGGTAAGCGCCAGTCCGATCGCACTGGTATATACCCGGCCGCGGACAGATTTCTGTACCCACCTGTCGGAAAGAATGCCGCCCACCAGCACCCCCAGCAGCGAAGAAGCCGCAATGGTAATGGTGGACAGGGGACCCGCAACAGCCATGTCTATAGCAAGTTTCTGGGAAAATAAAGTGGGCAACCAGTTCTTGATAGCCCAGCCCGGCAGACTGGGAACAGCGAAATACAACAGGATGATCCAGAAAGCCCGATTGGAGAAAAGCACCCGGAAGCCTTCCAGCAGGGAAGCGCGTTTACTCATGCCTGTTACATTGTGTACAGGTTTTCTGTCTGCTTCTTTTTCCCGCAGAAAAAACAACAGCACCAGCGAGTAAACCAGGCCGATCAAGCCAAAAGAATGAAAAGCAACATGCCAGGAAAAACGGGCTGCCAGGGTTGCACCAAAACCACCCAGCGCTTGGCCCATGTACAGGCCGGTCATGTGAATACCCACCGCCAGCGAGCGCGATTTGCTGCTGTGAAAATCAGCGATCAGGGACAATCCCGCCGGTATATACAAGGCTTCGCTGATGCCCATGAGGGCCCTTAGCCAGTACAGCTGCTGAAAGGTAGTCGCATAGCCCATGGCATAGGTAACCGCCGACCAAACACCGAGGCTCGCCACAATGATCCACTTGCGGTTAAACCGGTCGGCGATCAGTCCCGACACCGGACTCATCAATCCGTATATCCACAGGAATACGGCCATCAGGGAGCCAAAGTTGGTAGCAGATTGCAGCTCTGCAATGTCCAGCTGCATGCTGGGCCGCATGGTAGACAACATCTGGCGGTCCATATAATTCAGCAGGGCTACCACCCACAATAAACCAACGACGACCCAAGGATATGCTTTTGTTTCTTTCCCGTTCATAGCGAAAGCTACAATTTTACCGCTTGCTGAACAACGGATTTAAATTGATCAAACCCGATCTGCTCCGCATCCTGCCTGAACCGTTCCCATTCACCGGCATCCGGGTTCTTTACCGGCAGCCTGAATTCACCACAGTCTAACCCCACCAGCTTCATATAAGCCTTGCCGGTCGCAATGCCCCCGTATTTGCCCAGCAAGCTGATCATGTCGATCGATTGCTGTTGCAGCTGCCGGGCGCTGTCTAAATCGTTTTGATCAAAAGCATCGATCAGCTTGTAATACAACGGTGCGGCATAGTTGAAGGTGCTGCCTACAGCGCCCTTTGCGCCCAGTACCAGGGCCGATAGCATGGTTTCATCCCGGCCCCAGAGCATATCGTAACGCCCTTCCCTGTAACGGAGGCAGGAAAGAAAATCCATGAAGTCTTCATGGGTGTATTTGATCCCGGCAAAATTGGGCACTTCCTCCACCGCCTTCAGCAGTTCGATCATGGGAAAGTTCACCCCTGTGAGCACGGGGATGTGATAGTAATAAAAAGGAAGGTCCGGCACCCCTGCAGCAATCTCTGCACAGGTCTGGGCCAGCAGGGAAACAGTAGCCGGCTTAAAGTAAAACGGGGCGGTGAAGGAAACACCGTACAGTCCGCAGTCGCGGGCATGCAGTGCCAGCTTTTTGCAATCAGCCAGGCTGGTTCCCCCCAGCAAGGTCATCACCTTAAAATCCGGATCTGCCTGCGCGGCAGCGGCCCAGGCTTCAGCTACCATCATTTTTTCTTTGCGGGTCAGTGATACACCCTCTCCGGTAGAGCCACAGATAAATGCCCCCTTTACCCCGTTTTCCTTGAGCAATCTATAGTAATCTGGTATCACAGATAAGTTCAGCGAACCTCCCCTTTTCATGGGCGTAAAAGGTGCAGCGATCAGTCCCTGCAGGTGTTGTAGGTTGGAAATGGCCATAATAGAATTGGATTAAAATTTAGCGTATCCCGGATTTTGCTCCAGCGAGCGGTTATTGGTTAAAGAATTGCGGTCGATGGGCCAGAGCAGCTTGTAAGCCTGGGTGGAAGAGAGCGTTGTATGTTTGTATACATAGGCATCGCCCATTCTGCGTAAATCGTACCAGCGTTTTCCTTCAAATACAAATTCGCAAAAGCGCTCCTGCAGCAAGGCTTCCTTCGGGTCTGCATCAACGGACTGGTTGGGATAGCCCCATTGAGCAAGCGTATAACCGGCACCGTAAGCTCTTTGCCTGACCCCATTGATCTCTGCTGCAGGATCTTGGCCCAGGGCCAGTTTTGCTTCTGCCTTCAGCAGCAGCAGATCGGCATAGCGGTATATGGGAAAGTCATTGGTATATTGCCTGCTGCCTGCATTTTGTTCACCCGGGTATTTTTTGACAAAGGCACCGGCCATCACATAATTATTGCCCACCTTATTGTAAGCCGGCTGGATGGTGTATCCCTTGCGCAGGTCCTTGTCGTTGTATGCACGGAAGGTAGCGATCTTGACAGGCGCGCGCAGGGTTCCTCCCCAGTTGTCGGTCGTGGCGTCAAATTTCCGGTTGGCTGCAGAGTCGTAGTAGTTGATGATAAAACCGGTTTGCGGTTCGTACGTACCGGGGATCCAGGTCATGGCCGCCTCGTTGAGCTGGTAGCGGATGGCAAAAATGATTTCTGCGTTGCCCTTGTTGCCGGAAGCAAACACATCGGCAAAATTAGGCAGCAGGGCAAGGGAAGGGATATTGGTTTGAATATCAGTCAATGCATTGAGGGCCGTGGTTGCATCTGCAGCCCCGCCACCCCGGTAGGAAGTCCACAAATACACTTCCCCTTTTAACATCAGGCTGGCAGCTTTTGACCAGATGCCTTTCTGGCTCCGGAAAGTATAGACAGCGCCAAAGTTATTGACCGAGCTGTCAATATCAGCTTTGATCTGCTTTGTCACTTCGTCCTGGGTGGAAGCCCCTTTGGCCAGGTTGGAGATGTCGATGGAAGAAACCGGGGTGGTTTGCAGGATGGCATTGCCCCAGGTACGCAGCAGGTGAAAATAATAAAAGGCCCGCATGCCATAACCGATCCCCAGGTAATAGCTCTTGTTGGCCGGTGTAACTACGCCTGTTGTTTTCAGGTTGCTGATCAGCAGGTTGATCTGGTTGATGTTGTAATAAAAATTTCCAAAGTTGGACACACCCGGATTGTCAAGGTCGAGGTTTTGCGTCCACAGGCGCTCTACGCCCTGGGTAGCTTCGCCGGTAAACACCGAGCCCGAACCCGGGTCCGTGCCAAATATATCGGCCCGCATTTCGCCCAGGGTTTGAAACGTAGCTGCATTGCTGCGAAACTGTGTGTGCACACCGGTTACAAAAGCATCGAACTGGTCGGGGGTTTTCCAGAAGCTGGCATCGCTGATGCTGCTTGCCGGCAGCAGGTCAAGCTTTTTGCTGCAGGCCTGCAGCAACAGCAGGAGGGCGAGAAAAAAGAAGAGAACAATATTTTTCATGATTGATTAGATTGATATTTAAAAACTCACCTGTATGCCGGCTACAATTGTTTTGGGTGTAGGATAGGTGCCGGCGTAAATCCCGTTGATGGTAGAGGAACCTGCGGCTACAGGAGGCTCGGGAGAAGGACCGGAAAATTGGGTTATATAAAACAGGTTCATCACGGTAGCGTATATGCGTGCCTGTGACAGGAAAGGCAACCGGGCGTGGAGCTTTTTAGAAAGATCACAGGATAGCGTGATCTCGCGGCAGGCCAGGTAATCACCCTTTTCATAAAACCTGGAATTGTTCCCATTCAGCACCCCGCCTGCATTGTTGTTGCGGGTATAGTTCTTTTTGCCTGCCGGCGCCGCCACCTGGTCGGCATAATACACTTTCGGAATATCGGTTTGGGTATTGGAAGGCGACCAGGCTTCCTTCTGCAGCTCGATGTAGTTAAAGGTACCCTGGTAATTGCCCAGCACGCGGGCCACCTGGTCGTTGTAGATGGTATGACCCAGGGCAAATTCAAAGCGACTATAAAGCGATAGCCCTTTGTACGACAAGGAGGTATTGAAACCGCCTGTCCACTTGGGATAAATATTTCCCATGTACACCATGTCGCGCGAATCAATGGTGTCGTTCTTGTCCACATCCATCCAGTTCACATCACCCGGCGTGATCTTTCCGGTGCCGTAGTTGCTGTTGGGACCACTGATACCGCCAATCACATCTACCCTGCTACCCGCCAGCTTGGCAATTTCTGCTGCGTCTTTGAAAATAGAGACTTGCCTGAAAGCGTATATGCTTCCCAGTGACTGCCCTTCCTGCAAGCCGCCAACCCATACAACCTTGCCTGCGGCCGGATCATAGATCTGGAGACCACCCTGCCGGTTGCGCTCGTTGCCATTGTAAGGCAGTTGCAGGATCTTGTTCTTTACATAAGATGCGTTCGCACCAATGTCCCAGCGCAAGCCATCGGCCCTGTTCAGCACACTTGCCTGCAGCGTCAATTCCCATCCCTTGTTTTGAAACGTTCCCAGGTTTGTTCTGACGGTATTGAATCCGATATAGCTGGGCAGGGTCAGGTTGGTCAGCAGGTCGCTGGTTTTTCTATCGTAATAATCAAAGATCAGCGTGATCCTGTTGTTGAGCAGGCCGGCATCAAATCCCACATCGGTTGTCTTGCTTTTTTCCCAGCGCAGGTTGCTGTTCACCAGGGAGGTATTTAAAAATCCGGCATTGCCGCTGTAGTTGGTTTGCAGTCCGTACACGCCCTGCACTTCATAATCACCCAGGCCAGCCACGTTTCCGTTTACGCCATAGCTGATGCGGGGCTTGAGGGAAGACAACACTTTGTCCAGTCCCCAATCCTGGTAAAAAGCTTCCCGGTGCATGTTCCAGCCTGCCGAGCCGCCCGGGAAAAAGCCCCAGCGGTTTCCGGCAGCCAGCCGGGAAATGCCGTCCTGGCGGTATACACCTGTGAGCAGATATTTTTGGTTGAAATCGTAATTGATCCGTCCGAAATGGGAAACGATCCGGTACTGCGATCTGGTGCCGTAGTTGTTGCCGGCAGCAAAAGTGGTAGAAGCATTGGGCGTGGAAATATCATTGGTGGGCGCATTGGTGCCGTATACCTGCATGTCCATCCTTCTATAGTCAAAATATTCTGCCCCCAGCATTGCATTGATGTTGTGCGCCCCGCCAAACTGGTGGGTATAGTTGGCGATGGCATTGTAGGTTTGCTGGAAGTCTCTCCGGAAATAATTAACGGCATCGCGGCTGGTGCTGCTGTAGGAGGGCGGATTGGCAAAAAGGTTTGTATAGTTTTGCGTGGCCTGGTTGAAAGACTGGCTTACGTTCTCATACAGGTAAGCGTTTGCCGTTGCCTTTATGTACAGGCCGGGCAGGATGTCCCATTTCAGGGAAGATACAACGGTCACCTTGCTCAGCTGGTTGTTGCGTTGTACCCGGTTGAGCCAGTACAGCGGATTGCCGTCTGTAATGCCATTTCCCGGGTTGGGCAAGGTTTTGGCAGAGTCCAGCCAGGGATTGAAAGTGGGCCAGATAGACAGGTTCCGGTATAAGGTGTTTACATCACCGCCGATGGTGCCATACTGGCTGGCTGTGGACAGGTTAACACCCGTACCTACTTCCACGTTGGGCTTTACCCTGTACGAGCCGTTTACATCACCCGAGAAGCGTTTGTAAGAAGAGCCCACGATCACGCCATCTTCCTTGTAATAATCAAAGCTGGCAAAATACCGTCCCTTGTCGTTTCCGGCACTTACATTGAGGTAATGATCCTGCGTGTGGGTATTGCGGAACAGGATTTTTTCTATTTCACCCCCATGGTCTTTAAAGATGATGGTACCGCCATAAGGATCGCCTACGGTGTCCCATCCTTTTTGCAGCAGCGGGGCTGTCGCAGCGTCGTAGCTGCGGATGTCGAAAGAAGCTAAGTTGGCAGCGTCGGTGAGGAGGCCGTAGCCGCGCGAGGCATTTACATTGGCCAGGGTGCGGCCGGAGTTCAGGTTGCCCAGCCGGTTGAAGTAAATATAGTCTTTTGCACTCATGTACCGGTAGCCCTTCCGGTTTATGTTGGCGCCACCGGTAAACTTGTAAGAGATCTGGGCGGTGCCGGCCCGGCCCTGGCGGGTGGTAATTAAAATAACCCCGTTGTTGGCGCGGGCTCCGTAAATGGCAGTGGAAGCAGCATCTTTCAGCAGCTCCATAGAAGCAATGTCTTCGGCAGCAATGTCGTTATAATCACGGATCACGCCGTCAACCACTACCAGGGGAGCGCCGGGGTTGTTGATAGAAGCGCCGCCCCGCAGCAGGACAATGGGCGAGGTACCGGGAGCGCCGCTGGGTGTTACGACCTGCAGACCGGACACCGTACCCTGCAGGGCACTGCCTACGTTGGCACGGGGCGCGTTCTGCAAAACGCTGGTGTCAAGCTTGGCGATGGAGCTGGTGATGTTTCTGCGCGACTGGGAGCCGTACCCGACCACGACTACTTCGCCCAGCTTACCGGCTTCTCCTTTCATGGATACGTTAACCGGGAGGAGACCGCGGATGGTTACTTGCCGGGAGGCAAAGCCGGTCATGGTAAAGACCAGGATATCGCCGTTCACGGCAGACAGGGAAAAGCTGCCGTCCTCTTTTGTTTGCGTACCGGCAGACCTGCCCTTTACCTGCACGCTTACGGCGGGCAATGGCTTGCCATCTTCTGCCGAGGTGACCTGTCCGCTGACCAGCCTTGCTTGCGCCGAGAGCCGGGAAGTGAAAACCAGGAGGAGCCCAAAAATAAAGAGCACTTTCATTATAAACTGGATTGAAGTAAATTATTATGTATGACTTAATAAAGATAAAACTTTCGTCTAACTAGAAAAAAATATTTTTATTGTTTTACAATACATTGATTATCAATATTAAATATATTTCATTTTAATTCATCCCTTTTTCTTATTTTTGTTTTAAGTAATACTTATTATGGATTTTACCACGCTAAGAGACGACATGGAAGCGGCAGACACCAGTTCCCTGGTTGATAAAGTAGAAGCCAATCTGGTCAGGTTGCTGCAGGAAAGAAAGCTGAAAGTGGGCGATGCCATCCCCAAAGAAACCGAGCTCGCTGAATTACTGGGGGTCAGCCGCACGGTTATCAGGGAAGCCATGCTCCGGCTGCGCATGATGGGCATGATCGAGTCTAAGAAGAAAAAAGGAGCGGTGATCACCAGCCCGGATTTGTTTGGCGTCATGAGCAAAAGCATGAATCCGCACATCCTTGACCAGGACACCTTAAAGGAGATATTTGAATTCAGGCTGGTGCTGGAGATCGGTATGGCCGATTTGATTTTTTACCACATCACCCGGGAAGACATCGAAGAGCTGAAAAGGATCGTAAGCAAAGAGCCGCAGGCAACCCAGCATCACCTCTTCCATATCGAGCATGAAATTGCTTTTCATGGCAAGCTGTACGAGATCACCGGCAACGAAACCATGAAAAAATTCCAGCGCATGCTGCTGCCTGTCTTTGATTATGTACACAACAGCGGATTGCTGAAAAAACCACCCAGCCTGAAAAAATTTGTTTCCCACAAAGGCCTGGTCGACATTCTCGAAAACGGCTCACCCGAACTGTTCCGCAATGCCATGCGCAACCACCTTGAAAATCATTTTGCCCGGCTGTTTGCCTCGTCTGAACCATGATTTACATTTGTCTTTACAAAACCCACCCATATGGCTACTACCATGCAGAAACGCACTGTTACGATGGTTGACTCGCTGGAAAAAATTCCCTGCTCTATATTTACCGACCCAAAGGAAGGCGCCCGTTTTGTAGCCGGGAAGATAGCCGATACGATCCGCCAGAAACAGGCAAAAGGTGAGGCTTGTGTGCTGGGCCTGGCTACCGGCTCCACCCCCAAATCACTCTATGCCGAACTGGTTCGTATGCACCGGCAGGAGGGACTGAGCTTTCGCAACGTGATCAGCTTTAACCTGGATGAATACTATCCCATCCAGCTGGATGCTGCACAAAGCTATCACCGCTATATGCACACGCTCCTGTTCCAGCATGTCGACATCGATCCCAAAAATATCCATATTCCGGATGGCAGTCTGCCCAAGGAAAAGATCAAGCAACACTGTGCCGATTATGAAAAAAAGATCGAAGAAGCCGGCGGCGTGGACCTGCAGGTGCTGGGCATCGGCAACAACGGACACATCGGTTTTAATGAGCCCGGCAGCAGCATCTATTCCCGCACGCGCCTGATCAGCCTGGAGAACTCAACCCGCCTGGCCAACGCACATGATTTTGCCAATATCTCCCAGGTGCCCCGCCTGGCGCTTACCATGGGCATTCAAACCATCCTCAAAGCCAAACACGTGATCCTGATGGCATGGGGCGCCGCCAAGGCACCCGTGATCCAGAAAGCGGTAGAAGGGTTCCTGACAGAGCAGGTGCCGGCAAGCTTGCTGCAGCAGCACAACCACTGCGAATTTGTGGTAGATGAACAAGCCGCATCTGAACTGACCCGGTTTAAAAGTCCCTGGCTGACCGGTGAAATTGAATGGACGCCCCAGATGATCAAAAAAGCGGTGGTCAACATGGCCCTGGCCATCAACAAGCCTATCCTGTCTCTTACCAACGCCGATTACAACGAATACGGCCTGGGTGACCTGCTGGTAGAAAAAGGCAATCCTTACGACATCAACCTGCAGGTTTACTATATGCTCCGAGACACGATCACAGGATGGCCCGGCGGCAAACCCAACGTGGTGTTGCCTACCCATCCGGAGCGGTCGCAGCCTTATCCCAAACGCGTGCTTATTTTCTCTCCCCACCCCGATGACGACATCATCTCGATGGGCGGCACCTTTCAGCGGCTCCACGACCAGGGCCATGAAGTGCATGTAGCCTACCAGACATCGGGCAATATTGCGGTAACAGACGAGTTTGTAACCCGCTTCCTGGATTTTGCGCTGGGATTTGAAGCGATTGCCGGCGGCACCAACGACAATGCCCACCGCATTGCAGCCGATATCCGGAACTATCTTTCTGTAAAAAAGGATGAGCTGGATACGCCCGAGATCAGGGCCATCAAAGGATTGATCCGCCGCTGCGAAGCCAAAGCCACCTGCCGCTATGTAGGTCTCGGTGAGGAACAAGCGCATTTTCTCAACCTGCCGTTTTATGAAACCGGCACCATCGAAAAAAGGCCGATGGGGGAAGAAGACATCCGCCTTACCATAGAGCTGCTCAATACAATACAACCCCACCAGATCTTCTGCGCCGGCGACCTGGCCGATCCGCACGGAACCCATAAAGTATGCCTGGACATTGTTTTTGAATCGCTCCACCGCCTCAAACAACAGGGTGGCTGGATAGAAGAATGCTGGCTCTGGCTGTACAAAGGGGCCTGGCAGGAATGGAAGATGGAGGAAATAGAAATGGCAGTTCCCATGAGCCCGGAGCAGGTGCAGCGCAAGCGCCATGGTATTTTTATCCACCAAAGCCAGAAAGACATGGTACCGTTCCAGGGCAGCGATGCCCGTGAGTTCTGGCAGCGCGCCGAGGAACGCAATGCGGCTACCGCCAACCTGTATGCGCAGTTGGGCCTCACCCATTACGCCGCCATCGAAGCATTTGTGCGCTGGCATTACTGATAAATCAATTATGAAATCATCTACCTTTCTCACTGCTGAATGGAGAAAGCTTGCCATGGCCAACTATGCCGTTGATCAGGCCCTGCTCGCCCCTTTTTTGCCGGCAGGTACAGAACTCGACAGCTGGCAGGGCACCTGCTATGTAAGCCTGGTAGGATTTATGTTCCTGAACACCCGGATCAAGGGCATTCCGGTGCCTTTTCATACAAACTTTGAAGAGATAAACCTGCGTTTTTACGTGCGCAGGAAAGAAGGCCAAGAATGGAGGAGAGGCGTGGTCTTTATCAAAGAAATCGTTCCCCGCCCGGCCCTTGCCTTTGTAGCGAACAAGATCTACAAAGAGAATTATGAGACCATGCCCACAGCCCACACCTGGCTCCTGGACAAAGACCCGATGGAGATCGAATACCGGTGGAAGAAAAAGGGATGGCACAAGCTTCACCTCACTGCGAGCCCGGAGCCGGTCCTGATCGAAAAAGAAAGCGAGCATGAATTTATTACCGAGCACTACTGGGGCTATACACAACTCAGTCCCTCCCTGACTTCGCAATATGAAGTCACCCATCCGCAATGGCTGACATATCCGGTCATCCATTACACGATCGATGTAAACTTCGGCCTTGTATACGGCGAGCGCTTTGCATTTTTATCACAACAGCAACCCAGGTCGGTACTGCTGGCCGAAGGATCGCAGATTGCCGTAAAAGCAGGCAGCAGACTGCTGCATGCGCCTGATCCATTACCAAAGTAATTGAGCAGTACAGCATTGTATGTGCCTGCCGGAACATAAAATGCCAATTCACATCTGTCAGGATGGCGCAACCTGCCTCATTCCAATCTGAATATAATGGGTTGAAGCTTGTAAGAACTTACGCCAATTCCATCTTTGCTGGCAGGAGACCAGGGCGGTGAGATCCTGATCAGCCGGAGTGCTTCTTCATCCAGCGAATAGGCTGTTGATTTTCTGATATCAGGTTCCAGGACATTGCCATTCTCATCTACAATGAACTGAAGCATAATTCTCCCGGTGATACGTAGCTGCTGTGCCTCTAAAGGATAGCGGAGGTTACGCAGCAGGAACCTGGTCCAGCCTTGGTCTCCCTCTGCCAGCCTTGCTTCGGTCGTGCTGTGCCCGGAAGAAGCTGGCTGCACGGATTCATTCCAGCCTTCAGTGAACAGGGTATCATTGATCAGCGCGCCATTGTTATACTTCTTTGCACGCGCCACATCTCCATTCTCTGCATAGAAGTACCACAAACCCTCTTGCACGCCGGCTTTGTAGTTGCCTGATGAATCAAGCGCTCCTGTAGACTTATAATACAGGCATTTGCCCTCCCGAATTCTGCCTTCTGGATCTGCAAAATTTTCTTTGCTGATGCGGGGGCCTTGTATATTGTACAGGGTTTTGCAATATTTACCTGCTTTTTTATTTTTCTGCCAGATCACGAGGTAGCTGGCATCCTTTTCTCTCACCGGCTGCTTATTCTCATCCAAAAAAGATTTGGTTTCTTTACCCTGCCCAAAAACAGAACTTATCGCAAGCGATGCGATCAACAGAAAAATCAATTTCATAAATAAGTTTTTAGCGGTACAATGATTTCACAAACGCTTTCATACCGGGTATTTAGTAGACGTCCTCTGAGATAGAAAGAGAAACAACCTGAGCAATAAATTCAGTGCTGCAGGATAAAATCCCTTACTCATCAACTCATTCTGTTCATCAATCCCTGAAAGGCTTCTCTGTTGTACTCTTCTGCTGATAATGAATTGTTCCCCGCTTCCAGCTTTTTGCGATCGTGATGTCGGCCTCTACTTTTAGGATCAACGCGGGTATGTCTACAAAACCCACCCGGTTGTACAGGGCGGGTTTATAAAGAGCGCTGTATACGCCGGCATACAGCTTCCAGTGTTCCCGTGCTTTTTCCAGCAGCGCAACCGCTTTTCTGCGGTCTTTTTTGCGTCCGTACTGATCAAACAAGGCCAGGCTGCAGGCGGCCTGCATCTTGGCGGCATAATAATTTCCGATATGGGCAAAGGCTTCAATATCACCCAGGGTTTGATCCAGTTCCAGGAATGAGCCCGGTTTCCGGGCAGGCAAGGCGTGCAGTCCGGACAGTGCTGTTGCTGCAAGACTGGCCAGCGTATCGGCGACTGCCAGCGGCGACAGCAGAGAGTCTTCTTTGCCCCTGTGCTGGTATTGGGCCCAGAGATAGATATTGCGGATCCGGCTGCCCGGCATAGGCTCACGTTCTATATAGTCGGCCACGGTATAAAACCCTTTGTGGGTGGGATGGCTGATATTGGCTTCCGGAAACCATTTCAGGTCAATATCTCCCCAAACATACCGCGTGATCCAGGGAAAGATCATGGAAGCAGCTGACCAGGGCTTGTACAGATCATTCACGGGCACGGCAGGGAAGCGGGTTTGCAGCGCATCAAAAAAAACGCTGTCCGGCAGGTCAGGGTTGTAGCTCAGCCTTCCCCAGAGCATAAAAGAATACCATTGCTTTTGCAGGATCAGGGGGTGTTCAGTGCCTTTGGTCAGGTAATCGCGGCCCCAGTTGTAGCCATCCGGGCCCATGTAATAACCGGTGATTTTTGATGTATCCGGAATGGCTTTGATAAACGCGCGGGCAAACCCGTTATTGGCCCAGCGGAAGCTGTAGATATCGTCGTTTCGGACAGTCAGCCAGCTCTTGGTCTTTTGCGAAAGCAAGGGCATTGCATCCTGCACAAAGGGAGGATCCGTAATGGAGTACATATGCGCAATGGCATACTTCAGACTTAGATCAAACGGCCCCGGGTAATCGCGGAAAGCTTCCTTGACGCTGCTGAGTGAAGTCTGGTGGAACCGGTGAATCAGACGGAACTGGCGGCCGGGTGCGCGTTTCAGCGCATCACGGATGCCTTCCCCGTACGTGTACCAAAGCCACCGTTCGTTGGCATATTCACCCTTTAGTTTTCCATCCATATTTTCACCGGCCGTAATGCCGATCCCTGCCAGCAGCGGATAGGTAAGGACCAGCTCCCGCACAGCTGCCCGGAAATACGCGATCGTTGTATCACTGGTCTGCCGGTTGGCAATGCTGTGCTTGCCTTCTGCTCCATACGTAAAGATATTCCAGGTAAACACATATACTTCGATGCCCCGCTCGGCGGCCATTTGCATCACTCTTTTCCAGAAAATAATTTTCTCATCTATCGTGATCTTCTTTACCACTTCCACGTTTTGCAGCAACGGGGGACGCACAAAGCCGACACCTGTATGGCTGTAACTATCATCAAACTTTTCGCGGGTACGCCATACATCATCCAGGGCCACATCAGGGAACTCCGGGACCTTCACCATCGAAGGAAAAGGATGCAGGCTCCACAGGCTTAGTACATTGTAACGGTGCAGGGCCATTTCATCCAGGTAGGTAGCCCAGAAAGAAAGGTCCCACACATTGGGAATATTTTGCTGCGCCGCATCGCTTGGGTCGGTATAGCTGGGTGTGCGCAGATCAAGCGGTATATTGAATTTAATACCCCTGCGCTCCAGGTAAGGCTTGTTATCTGAATCCCTGAGCCTGTCGAGGGCACCGGTCAGGATCGCTTCAGCCACATCCAATCCACCATACATGCACCCGGTTGGCTCACCCGCCAGCACATACAGGATCTTCTGCTGCGCGTTGGTTTGCACCCGGATGGAATAACACTGCCACCCCAGGTCGTCTACCGCTTTCAAACCTTTCTCTTTTGCGATCCCCGTTGCCAGAGCGGGATCGGCAACAAGCTTTACAACCAGCTCCTCACCAGCAGCTTCTTTCAGCGCGGTGGTCTCTGTTGCCATCAGTTGCTTGCTAGCAGCAGCCTGCCGGATCAGTCTGGCAGCATACACCAGTTGGCTGTCTGACGCACTTGCCTGAACACCGATGCGGGTTTGCTGCGCAAAGGTTTGATAATTGCTTAGCAGGATGAGGGATAGAAAAAGTGTAAAAGGTATTCTCATGTGGATGGTATTTATCTGTCTTGAACCTTGATTTTAGGGATTGAAAGGATTGGGTACAGGTGAGTCATTATACATTGACAGTAGTTTGTCCGCTAAGCGAGGAAATTGTCTGAACCAGGATTATACGGGTCCACGGATCATAGGATTACAGCTTGAGGAATCGATCTTTAAAGATGAGTATCGATCAACTCCAAGATGCTACACCCTTACCAATCAATCCTGTAGTCCGTGGATCCGTGTAATCCTGGTTCAGACAAAAAGCCTCCGCAAGCTGATCAAAGGACCAACGTCCCCAAATCCCTTAAATCCTGTAAATCAAGGTTCAGAAAATTCCCCAGCTCCCGGGCGGTGCGGATCAGATTGCTTTCTGTGTCAGCCAGTGCTGTTGCCAAATCGGCTGGTTGGTGGCCGATGGCTAGCAGCACATCGAAATAAGTCTGGAGGGCTGAACTTCTTTCCAGCGGCACCTTGCCTGCCAGGCCAATGACGCCACGGCCTTTTTGTTTGGCATGACTGGCTACACCAAAGGGCCCCTTGCCTTGCAAGGTTTGTTCATCTATGCTGCCTTCCCCGGTGATGACCAGACCAGCCTTCTCCAGTGCCACATCAAAATGGGTAAGTTGTAAAAAATGCTCGATGCCATTTACCAGCTTTGCGTTGAGCAGGGCGTACAAACCGGCAGAAGCCCCACCTGCTGTACCGCCGTATTTTACCGAAGCCATGTCTCTGCCTGTTTGCACCAAGGCAAGTTCTGCAAACCGGGCCAGCGCTGCATCCAGCTGTTGAACGGCCTGGGGCGATGCGCCTTTCTGCGGACCAAACATGGCTGCTGCTCCTACCGGGCCCAGCAAGAAATTGTCTACATCGCAGAGCACAATCAGTTCTGCCTGCAAGACCCGGGGGTCGAGCCCGGACAGATCAAGGCTGGCTAAATGGGTCAAGCTTCCGGGCAAGCCGGTGAGCTCTGCACCGGCTGCATCCAGGAACCGGATGCCCAGTGCCTGCAGGATGCCACAGCCACCATCTACAGTTGCCGAACCGCCCATACCCACGATGATCTTCCCTGCACCTTTATCCAGCGCTATCCTGATCTGCTCCCCAGTTCCGTAAGAGGTTGCTATCAACGGGTTTAGCTCATCGTGTTTTAACAAGCGCAGTCCGGATGCATCAGCCATTTCGATCACTGCTGTTTGGCCCCTGTCTATCAAACCGAAATGGGTTTGGATTTCTCTTCCCAATGCATCATGCACCGGAGTAGGCACCCAAGCCCCTTCCAGTTTGTTGATGATCAGCGCAGCGGTTCCATCGCCGCCATCACCTACAGGGAAACAGGTTGTCTGGCAGACTAGCCTGCTTTGCTGCAGTCCTTTTTCTATGGCCTGTGCTGCCGCTTCGGCGGTCAGGCTGTGTTTAAATGCATTGGGTGCAATCAGGATGTGCATGCGCGAAGGTTCCGTTTTTATTGATACAAACAAAGCACCATCTCAAAATCATTCAAGACCGGAATTGTACAATCTACCCTGCCCCCTTTTTGCACAAAGGGGACCGTTTTGCCGGACGCCAGCAGCCTGATCTCCTTCACAGGCTTTGCCGGCAGAAAGCCCAGGTGAATATCATGCATGCTGACCGGTTCCCGCAAGGAGCCGCCCAGCTGCCCGGAATGATTGATCAAACCCAGCCATTCAAATGCCCTGTTTCGGTTAGCCAGGTGCGTTAGTTCCACCAGGGGTGATGCATCGGTGACCAGCTCCCTGTTTACTTGTAATAAGTTTTGCAGGGCTGCTACAAACAAGGCGCGGTGCATGTAGTGGCCTTTCTGATAATACTGCTCTCCCAGTTCCCAGGGAATAAAAACGCTTTTTCCCCTGCCGTAATTATTGCTGATCAATCCGGGAAAACCGGTTATGTCTTCCTGCGTGTAATAGGATTTTTCCGGCGGGCCGAACCGGGTTTGCGGCAAAAAATTCAGGTATCCTTTTGCGCTACCCACAGGCTTGCAACCCAGAAAATCGGAATGTTGCATAACGATGCTGAAATCAGCCAGTTCTTTTTGCCCGAGCGCTGCTTTGTCTGCTGCCTGCACCTTCAGGTAGGTTGAAGGCGCCTGTTTGAACAGTTCATAGGACGGATCAACGCCCAGCGATCGCAGGCGGATGCTGTTCATGGGTTTGCCAGACCCATCCCTGGTGGAAGTAGCACCTGTTACCAGGATCTTTCCGCCATTTCTTGCATACGCATCAAATGCATTTACAAGCGCACTGTCCATGTTATCAACACCGCCCAATATCACCGCTTCATATTCTTCCAAACGGCGCGGCATCCTGCCGGTTCCGATCACAGCAGGCTCAATGATATCGTAAGGGATATGCTCTTCCGTGAGCAGCTTGATCAGGCCCTGGTACTCAACGCGCGTGCCCCTGATAAGGGCCACTTTGCTCACGGCCTGGATATTGGTGAACAACTTTTCATAGGTTTGATGAAAGCCGTACAATCGGTTGAGGGTAGGAATAAAAATGCGGTCTTCATAATTGACCAGTGTGCCCACGACAACAAAGCCCATGGGTGCTCCCTGCAGCATGTTTTCCAGCATCCACACCTTGGCCAGGTTGGGTGAAGTGCCTACGTGGCGATAACTGATGGCCTGAAAATAAATCAGGAGGTTGCCGGGTGATCTGTCTTTATAGGACCCCAGCACACGTTTTACATTGTCGCTTGCCGAGTAATTCCATTCATATTCCGGCGACAGATCAGCGCCCGATTCACTGGCGATCATGTCTACCCCGGCATCGGTGTAGGTATTGATCATCAGCTTGGGGTTCACTGTTTTGATGTGCTCCCGGATCTCACGGAAAAGTTTGTCGGCGGTCGTTTTTTTAAAATCATTGTACTCCCTGTACACGGGGTCATTCATATCTGCCTTTACCGGCAAAACATGGCCGGTAGAATCATGAAACCGCTTTTTACAATTTTCGCACTGGCAGATGCCATAGTTGTTGCCACTGTAGTCGGACGTGGTATAGCCGACCATGTTAAAAAATACACCATCAAGCGGATAGGTACCGAGGGCTTCTTTCAGGATTTCCTTGGCGTATTCCTGCTGGTATCCGCCGTTGATGCACGTATGTACCTGCCCGTTATAATTTACATTTTTGCCTGCAGTGGATACGTACAGCCACTCCGGCTTTCTGGCAGCCAGCGTTTCGTTGATCTTGCTGAAATCAAACCGGCCGATCACGCGGATTCCCTTTGCATGCAGTCCTTTTACCAGATCGCCCACCAGGTCACCTTTCATGTAGGTATTCCTGAAATGAAACGGCAATTGGGTGGGGTAATTTGCTACAATGCCGCCTACATTGATCAGCACGATACTGGCATGCGCATCTACCATCGATTGCACATAGGCTGCTACATCCATCGCAGCGTCAATCTCCCGCAGGTTCGTTTGTACCAGCCTGTAAGGTGCCCGGTTCCACCAGGTTGTATCGTAATGCCCCGGATCGATGGAAGACAGGTTAACGACTCCCTGACAAAAAACGGCTGTACTGCAACAACCAGCTACCAGGGCTGCAACAAACAGGGAGATTTTCTTTTTCATATAACATGGTTTTAAAGCAGCGCAAGACGTACCCTGTCATTCCCCTCCCCTCCTGTCCTATTTGTTGACCACATTCACCGGATGCCCCTGGAGAAATGCTGTCAGGTTATCAACAGTGATTTTCATGAGCCGGGCTCTTGCTTCCTGGGTGGCCCAGGCAATATGCGGCGTGATGATGCAGTTTTTTGCGCCGAACAAGGGATTGTCTTTTGGTGGCGGCTCAACGGATAACACATCAATCCCGGCACCTGCAATCACGCCCTCGTTGAGCGCATCAGCCAGGTCCTGGTCAACAATGATCGGTCCCCGTGAAGTATTCAACAGGAAAGCCGACCGTTTCATCTGCTGCAGGCTTTGTTTGTTGATGAGCCCCTTGGTTTCCGGGAAAAGCGGGCAATGAATGCTCACCACATCTGATCCTTCCAGCAGTTCAGGAACATCGGCCCAGCGGAAGTTAGGTCGCTGCGATTGATCGGAGCGGTGCCGGGCATTTCCGATAATGTTCATTCCAAAAGCTGTGGCTATATCGCCTACCTGCTGGCCGATGCGGCCGAAGCCAATGATGCCGATGGTTTTGCCGGCCAGCTCTACCAGGGGGTAATCCCAGTAGCACCAGTCGGCGCTGCGTACCCATTTGCCATCCATTACGGTTTCGCTGTGGTGCTGCACGTGGTGACAAAGCTCCAGCAGCAGGGCAAATGTCAGCTGCGCTACGGAGGCAGTTCCATAGCCCGGCACATTCGCCACTACTACGCCGTTTGCTTTTGCCACATCGCTGTTGACGATATTGTATCCGGTTGCCAGTACGCCGATGAACTGCAAGGCAGGAAGCTGCTTTAAAATATCTTCGCCCAGCGGGGTCTTGTTGGTAAAAACGACTTCTGCGCCGGTTGCGCGTTCTACCACAGTATCCGGCGGACTTCTATCATATACTGTCAAGTCGCCCAATTGCTTTAGTCCGTCCCAGCTCAGGTCGCCGGGGTTGAGGGTATATCCGTCCAGTACTACAATCTTCATATGTTTTGTCTTTGCTGCAATTTAATTTGGAATAGGATGCGGGTGGATCTGTATTTTTTTACACCCTGGCCCATGCTTCGTTCAAGGTTCGCTTGGCATTGGCGATCACTACATCGGGGTCTTCATCGCCAAAGGGTTTGATCTCAAAACTGAGAAAGGGCGGATTGCGGTCGTTGAGATAACCGATCTCCAGCAGGATGCGCAAAAAGGCCGTTACCTCCGCTACATCGTTTTCGCCGCCCGGGAAGCCAAACCGCGGGTGCAGGTCGCCGTAAGCCGGCATCTCCGCGCTTTTGACCACGCAGTTGCCGATGTGGGCATGCGTAATATAATCTTTCACAGGCAGCACAGATTCTTCGATGGTTTCATGGATCAGGGGGATATGGCTCAGGTCAACCATCAACCCGAAATGGGCATGCTGTTCCCTGATCTCCTGGGCATACCGCAGGGCCAGCGGGGCCGGACCGATCAGGGCTTTCTTGTCCACATCGTAATCAAACACTTCAATGGCTATCTTCAGGTCGCCCTTGCTTTTGGCATAGCTGCACAATTCTTGGGTCGATTGCACCAGCGCCCGGTATGATTCTTCTTTGGTGGCTTCTTCATACCGGCCGGCTAAAAAGCCAAAGCCTGCAGCACCAATTTCATAGGCTTCATCGATGCCTTCTTTTAAATTGGCCAGGGCTTTTTGCCGGCCTTCTTCGTTCAGGTCATTGATGTTTAAGCCGGTGGTCAGCAGGCGGGGCTGTCCGCCATAAGCAACAGCCATGTGGGCAGTCTCCAGCATCTTTTTTACCTGCTGCCTTTCTTCCCTGTTCCTGATCGTAGTAATCTCGATGGCAGTGAAATATTCATCAACCGCTACCTTTTTAATTGTTTCCAGAATGGGACCTTCTCCCCGTATGGTGGAAGGGAATGCCATAAAATGAACCAGTCCCACCTTCATGTATTTGTGCAAAGATTCGTTCATGGGATTTATTTTGTTGCAGTGTAGGGAATGGGAGAATCTTTTTTTCTGTTGAGCAAAAAGATGAGTACAGCAAATGCGATCAGCACGGAGGCCAGCACAAAAAGATAAGCGCGCCCTTTTGATAAATCAGCAATAGCGGCTGCCGTTCCGGCAGCAAGCATGTTATAACGGGGGATCAGCCATTTGAATGCATAAGCCTGTGCAAACACGATGCAACAGATAAACAAGAGCATGATAAAGCTATGCTTCACTGTAAACCTGAACAGTTTTGACTCTTCGCCCACGAGGTGGCCGGCAGCGGCTGCAACAGCAATGGATTGTGGCGAGATCATCTTACCCACTACCCCACCCGATACGTTGGCTGCTACGGTGATCACCGGATCAACACCGATAGAAGTAGCAGTAGTGGCTTGCAGCTTGCCGAACAAGGCATTGGCAGAAGTATCTGAGCCGGTGATAAAAACACCCAGCCAGCCCAGCACGGGTGCAAAGAACGGAAACAGGAAACCTGTTTTTGCCAGTGCTTCTGCAATGGTGATCGTGATCCCCGAGTCGTTGAGTATGTACGCAAACCCAAGCACCGAGGCAATGGTGATGATCGGGAACAGGAGCTGCCGCAGGGTTTTACCAAACAGCTGGATGGCATCTGTCAGCTTCAAACCGGAGAGGGGAATAGACAGGAGCGCAGAAAGAAAAATAGCTGTTCCGGAAGCTGCCAAATAGTTGAACTTGAAAATATGCCCCAATGGCTTTCCTGCCTTGTCGATAATGGCATTGTGCAGGCCGGGGAATGCAAACTCTGTTTTTACCAGATCATTAAACAAGGCTTTGATCGGTTGCAAACCCCATGCAATTACCATCACCGTAAGCACAATAAAAGGCGACCATGCCCGCACGATCTGTCCGGAAGAGTAATGGACCGTTGTATTTATGGTAGGAGCCGGCTCATGGGGAAAATGCCAGACCTGTTTTACTTTCCAGAACTTGAGAAAAATGACCAGGCAAATAATGGAGCCGATCCCTGCAATCACATCAGGGAGAGAGGGCCCGATAAAGTTGGACGAGAACCACTGCAGCAGGGCGAAAGAAACGCCCGACACCAGGATCGCCGGCAGTACATCTACTGCCTTCTTAAAACCGGCCATGAGTACAACCAGGTAAAATGGCAGGATGATCGACAAGATCGGCAGGGTTCTTCCTACCATCTGCGAAATAGCCATCTCCGGCACCTGGGTCACCTGCGATGCCACTGTAATCGGAATACCAATGGCCCCGAATGCCACGGGCGCCGTGTTGGCGATCAAACAAATGCCAGCTGCATACAGGGGGTTAAAGCCCAGTCCGACCAGCATGGCAGCCGTGATGGCCACCGGTGCGCCAAAGCCGGCCGTGCCTTCCAGGAAAGAGCCAAAAGAAAAAGCAATGAGCAGGGCCTGCAAACGCCTGTCGGAAGTGATGGAAGCCATAAAGTGCTTGATGATCTCAAACTGGCCGCTCTTCACGGTGATGTTAAACAGAAAAACAGCCGCTACTACAATCCAGCAGATAGGGAACAATCCATACAGGGCGCCATTGGCGGTGGAAAGAAGCGCCAGCTGAACCGGCATGCCATATACAAAGATGGCAATAAGGATGGCAATCAGCACGGCCAGTAAACTGGCCTGGTAGCCTTTCATCTTTTTTATGATCAGGGCCCAGAAAATAAATAAGATCGGCAGTACGGCCACGATGGCCGACAGGGTCGCATTCTTTAACGGATCGATGACTTGTGTCCAGTTCATAGTATCATTTTTTGCTTTTACAGCCTGTTGGCGATTGTGAATTATCTGTTGTTAAAAGTCCAGCGCTACGATCTCATGATCGCTTATTTCAGGAATATCGAATAGCAACGATTGTTTGCCCATATCAAAACGCAAGGGCTGGTTGGCGGCCAGTAATTTGGCTGCCTTTACCTTTTTGTTCCCGGGCACCCGTATGCGCAGTTTTGCACGCACGGGTATCAGCTCGCGGAAAGGCCCTTTCATCATCATGGGGTTGGTGAGGTTTACCAGGTGCACCGTCATGGATTCTTTTTGCTGCCATACGGTTACGTCAATCACGCCAGGTCCTTCTACGGATACCAGGGGCTCTTCGTTCAGGGCCCAGCCGATGGCGTTGCTCAAAAGCTTTCCATGGTCCCCATTCATGATTTGCCAGAAAGACCTGTCCAGGTCGCCGGGTATATACACCACCCGGCCCTTGCCTGCCTCGCGCACATAAATGCCGCGTGTATCCGTATCTGCCACGCGAGGATAGACGTCTTCCATCGGCAGATCAGGGTAAGTAGGAATGAGCGTGATGGGACTGGGAAAATTGGCCTGCGGCTTCACATCAACCTGGTACAGGGTATTGATGATGCGGTAAGCGTTTTCCATTCCTTTCAACACGGGGTGAAATGCTTTGGTACCCGGATCGGCTTTTAGTTTGAGATAGCTGTTCTTCATAGGGCCGGCTATCTTTTTGTTGAAGGAAACGCCAAACAAATCTGCCAGGCCAAAATCGGCCCGCTGCACCCCTTCTTCGTTGTACAGCGATGTTTCAAATGTGGCGAGCAGGCTGCCGCCGCCGTCCACAAAGCTGCGGAGCTGGTTGCATTGCTGGTCAGACAGCGCCGCGATATTGGGCAATACCAACAGCTTATATGGCTGAAGGCTGGTGGCATCCAGCAGGCGGTCGTTCACCATTTCAAAAGGCATGCGGGCTTCTACCAGGGCATGATACATACCGCTGGAATGATCACGCGCCCGCTCCTGCCAGGGCTTGCCGCCGTACTTGCGATCGGTTTGTTCAGAGTATACCATGCCGATGCGGGCTAAATTGGCTGTATTGCGCAGGTATTTTTCGGCCTTGTAGTAGCGCTGGTAGATCCCGCTTACGGTATCGACCCAGCGCTTGTCATATAACACGGCGCCGAATTTTACAAAGCAGGGAAGCAAGCCGTTGGCAACGCCTTCGGCTACCCATATCCGTATCTCTGCTTCTTCCTGTACGGAATCTTTCCACCGGTTCTCATCTTCGATGCCTACGCTGAAAATGCCGACCTGCGGCTTCATGCCCAGCGTAGCGCGTGTTTCCTTTGCACCCCGTGCATTGGCCCAGGGCGGAATGGGCCCGCTTCTGGCCTGCTGGTCGGCAAAAAAGAAATCAGATTTTTGTCCGGTCAGCACCTTGTCGGGAAAGCCGTTGGGGATAAAGCGGGAAGCGGCCCGCTGCTTGCGGATTTCACCGTCCCACAAAAACCACAGCTCCTTGAGCCTTTCCATGCGCCAGTCGGTCCATTTGATATAGGTTGGATTGAGCCGGTCGGTATCCTTTGGCAGATCAAGGCCTGAGTACGTTTTAAAATTCTTTATGCAATGTTCGCAGTAGCACACGCCATGACCGCTCCAGCGATTCGAGAAAATGCCATCCGGAGAAAAGCGATCCATGATCTCCCGGTTCACACTGGTCATAAAGTCAAAATTATAAGGGCCGTAAGCACAGGTCACCCATAGTTCAGGATTGGCCCAGTGGCGGCGCTTGGCGCCATCTGCAGTTACGGAAATCCAGTCCGGGTGCGCATCATACACATTCTGCCGCGCCGCATGCGGGTCAGTGCGCAGGCAGATAGACATGTTCATTTTCCGGCACCCGTCTACCAGGTATTTCAGCGGATTGAGATTGCCCAGCTTGTCGCTGCGGTGGTGGAGCGGAATATCGGTCGGGTAAAATGCCACGATACCACCGGCGCTCAGCAGAGCCCCGTCGGCATGGATTTTCTTAAAATAATCCAGCCAGAAATCAGGATCGTAGCTGCCGGGGTCTGTTTCCACAAAAGCCAGCTGTGCCCACCGCATAGCCTTGCCAAACCAGGGCGCATCATCGGCCGCCAAGCGCGCTGTTTCCGCCAGCACGGCAGTTCCGGTAAGTGCGAGCCCGCCGCTGACGAAGCCCGTGTTTTTTATGAATTGTCTTCTGTGCATAGAGTTGATTTTTTGTCTGAACCTTGATTTTTTGTCTTGAACCAGGATTACACGGATTAAAGGATTACAGGATTAGTGTTCGATAGTGGATCATCTGAACAATAATTGATACTCATACATAAAGATTGATCCTTCAACATACGTTTCGATCAACTTCAAGATAATTCACTCTCAAGCTGCAATCCTGGTAAGCCTTTAATCCGTGTAATCCTGGTTCAAGACAATCATGGTTCAGACATATTTAATTATACCCCGTATTCTGCGGGAACACGGTGTTGTTATTGATAACTCTTACTTGTGACAGCGGCACGGGGAATACGGTCATGTAGTCCTTCATGCCGAAGGGGGCGCAGGCGGCGAGGGCCCGGCCGGTGCGAACCAGATCGAACCAGCGGTGGCCTTCGAAGCATAGCTCAAAACGGCGCTCCTGCAGGATGCTGTCGCGGGCATTGGTTTGCGAGAGCCCTGACAGGGTGGTTAAACCGGCCCTTGTACGCACCTGGTTCAAGGGCGTGAGCGCGGTCGTGGTTTTGCCGTTTTCGTTCAGGGCTTCTGCGTACATCAGCAGCACATCCGCATAGCGTACCACCTTCCAGTTGGCCTTGCTGTCGTTTTGCGTGGCAACCGGCGTGATGTATTTCATGGTGAACGATTGCGCGGTGGTGGAGTTAAACACGGTTACAGCTCCGGTAGTTGGATTCTTCCACGAACCGCAGCATTGCACACTGATGTCTTTTCGTTTATCGCCTGCGCGCCATTGATCAGAGAATTGCCTGGTGGGCGACATTGACTCACCGAATCCGCCCTTGATGCCATAGTAGTTGAGCAGGTTTGTTACATTGGGCATAAATGCATTGGTCCACGGACTGCCCAATCCGCCCAGCCCTTCTTCATATTCAATATCGAAAATGTATTCGCTGTGGTGTTCATTCTTTGAATAATCGAATAAGTCGTTGAAGTTGGGCAGCAGCGCATAGGTATAGGGCGATGCGGTTAGCTCGGCCAGTACGGCTTCTGCTTTTGTGTAATCTTTTATAGTCAGGTATACCTTTCCCAGCATGGCTTTGGCTGCGCCTTTGGTGGCCCGCCCCACTTCGGTGCCCGTGTAGGTTTGTGCAAGCTTGGCACCGGCCTCCAGCAGGTCTTTGATGATGATCTCACTGTAGATGGCAGCTACGGGCGTGCGGGGTGCCGCACTTGCTTCTTCAGAGGTCGGTGGCTTGGTGATCATCTGCACATCGCCGAAAATTCTTACCAGGTCGAAGTAGGCAATGGCACGGAGGAATTTTGCTTCACCCAGGTAACGGTCCTTGTTCTTTACCACATTTGCATCTGCATCAGCAACCTTGGCAATGATGTTGTTGGCCAGGTTGATCACGATATAATAATTGGCCCAGGTGCTGTTCAGGAGCGCATCGCTGCTGTTGATAGAAAAAAGATCGACACCTGTCAGGCTGGGCTGGTTAGAGACCTGGATAAAAGCATCATCGCCGCGCAGGTCGCCAAACTGGTACATGACATTGTATTGATTGCGCAGGGCCTGGTAAGTGCCGATGATGGCGTCCTGAAAATCTTTGTCTGTTTTATACAGTACATCCACGGTGGCGGAAGAAGCCGGCGGGCGCTCGATAAAGCTTTTACTGCAGGAGGAGAGCAGCCATCCGGCAGCCAGCAGCAAAATAGAAATGTTTTTTTTCATATGACTAAGCTGGTTTTATATCAGAGTGAGAGGTTAAGGCCCACCACAACATTTCTGGGGAGGGGATAATTGTTGTTGTCGATACCAGGTGTAAGCGCGTTGCCGCTGTTGCTCACATCCGGGTTGAAAGAAAGATTTTTTGTAAGGATGAAAGCGTTGTTAGCGCTCACATAGATCCGCAGTCCGTTGAGCTTGAATAAACGGGTGATGGGCTCCGGCATCGCATAACCCAGGGTGATGTTGTTCACGCGCAGGTAAGACCCGTTGTCGATATAGCGTGTGCTGGGCAGCCGGAGCCCGCCTCTGGGCACATCATCAGGCCGCACCGTTTTTCCGTCACCGGGGTCAGCTTCCGATTTCCAGTAGTTGAGCTCGGTGGTAAGGGTCCGGCTGCGCGAGCGGATCAGGCGGTAGATCATCATGCCATTGTTGTAGATCTGTGCGCCGTGCGAGCCGGCTATGTTAAAGCTCAGGCTGATGCTTTTGTAAGAAACGCGGTTGGTCATGCCATAATAAAAATCAGGGTAAGGACTGCCCATGATGGCGAGATCGGCATTGGTGATGATGCCGTCCGGCTTGCCATTGGGACCGCTTACATCTTTGAACCGGATATCGCCCGCCTTGGTTTCGTCTGAGAGACCTTTGTTGTAGATGGGACCCGCAGCCAGCTCGGCAGCGTTTTTAAAGATACCGTCTGTGATATATCCGTAAAACATACCGATGGGCTCTCCCACCCGGGTGATGTTGTTGCCCACAATAATATCATCCCCCGACGGGCCCAGCCGCACCACTTTGTTTTTGTAAGTAGAGATATTAAAGTCGGTTGTCCAGCGGAAATTCTTTGTGCTGATATTGGTAGAACTTACCACAAACTCCCAACCGTTGTTTTTTACTTCACCGATGTTTTTGAGTGCTGTGCTAAAACCGGTTGAAGTAGGAATGTTTACATTGAGCAGCAGGTCTTTGTTCCTGGATACAAAATGGTCAACGGTGATGGCTAACCGCCCGCCAAACAAGCCCAGGTCAATTCCTCCGTTAAACTGTTGCTGTGTTTCCCAGGTCAGGTCAGGATTGGGAATTACGGCCGGAACAAAACCGCCGATGGCCGCACCGCCCGTGGTGTATTTTACATAGTTGACCGTAGAGATCGGCGCATAGTTACCGATGTTGTTGTTACCTGTTTTTCCGTAGCTGGCGCGCAGCTTGAGCTCGCTCACCATACGCACCCCCTGCAGAAAGCTTTCATCCGATACCCGCCAGGCCAGGGCTGCCGATGGAAACACACCATACTTGTTGTTGGAGCCAAACCGGGAGGAACCATCGCGGCGGATAGACGCCGTAACCAGGTATTTACCATCATAATTGTAGTTGATCCTTGCCAGCTGCGAAACGATGGACCATTCATCTTTTGTAGCCGTGCCCGTGGTAATAATGCCGCTCACTGCACTCAGGTAAGGAATCAGGTTGTTGGGATAGTTGTTGCTGCTGATGGAATTTTGCTCGTTCACATCTTCCTGGGCCGTGTACCCTGCCAGGGCCGCAATGCCGTGCTTGCCAAAGGTTTTGTTGTAATGAAGGGTATATTCTGCCAGCCAGTCGTACCCCGAAAAAGCAGCATCTGTACCTGTTGCAGCGGCATTTAAAAATACCGGCAGCTGGGGCATAAAGCTGGATGATTTGGCATTGTTCAGCGTAGCGCCAAACAGGACATTGAACCGCAGCGCGTTTGTGAACTTGTACTCTAAACTGGCATTTGTGAGGATGCGCGCCCGGGTAGAAATATCTTTTTTCTCCAGCGCCAGGGCAAGCGGGTTATACAGGTCTGTAGAAGCATCGATCGACTGGTAAATGAAGTAGCTGCCATCCGGATTGTACAGGGGATAGTAAGGCTGGGCAGACGTGGCAGAACCGATGATGCTGTTGGAAGCACCGGCGCCGCCGCCTGATGCAATCACATTTTTGTTTTTGGTGAAGGAAGGATTTAAGTTCAGCCTGACCGACAGCTTGCTGGTGATCTGTGCATCCAGGTTGGCGCGGATGGAATACCGTTTGAAATTGCTGTTCAGGATAATACCGTCCTGGTTCAGGTATTCACCACTCACGGCATATCTTACGGCCGGCGTGCCCCCGCTGAAAGAAAGGTTGTAGCTCTGTTGCGGGGCTGTTCTGAGCACCGCATCCAACGCACTCACATCGTTGGTATTTTTTCCGGATATCACATCCAGCACAGTCTGCGGAACGCGGATGGCCCAGGTGGCAGGATCGCCTGAAACGCTGTTGCCCAGGTCCATGTTCCTGTTGCGGATAGAATTGTAATAATAGTCTGCCTGTTGACGGGCATTAAAAAATTCAGGCTGCCGCGTCACCTGCTGCACACCGTAGTAGGTATCAAAATTGATCTTGGTCGTGCCGGTGGTGCCGCGCTTGGTATTGATAATGATCACGCCGTTGGAGCCGCGCGATCCGTAGATGGCCGTGGCCGATGCATCTTTCAGGATGTCGAGGCTTTCAATGTCGTTGGGGTTGATGGTTTGAATGTTGTCTGTCGGAAAACCATCTACCACGTACAGCGGATCTACGCCTGCTGAAATACTGCCGATGCCCCTGACCCGGATCTGGGGCGCACCGCCCGGCGTACCATCGGCGAACTTTACCTGTACGCCTGCCACCCTGCCTGAAAGCGCCTGCTCTACGCGGGGCACGGCCAGGTCTTTTATTTCCCTGGCAGGCAGCGAGCCTACCGAGCCGGTCAGGTCTTTTCGTTTGAGGGCTCCGTATCCAACTACCACCACCTGGTCAAGTGAGGTGCCCAGCTGCACCAGTTTGATGCCCAGCGACAGGGTAGCACCGGTCTTGAGGTTGTACCCCGACAGGGTTTGGTTTTCAAAACCGACCATGGAAAAGCTGAAGCTGTAGGGCCCGCCGGCCTGGATGCCGGCAAAATGGAAGATGCCGCTGCTGTCGGTCGCGGTGCCGGTGGAAAAATTTGTCTTTGTGTTTCTGATTACAACCGATACGCCGGGAAGCGGCTCGTTGTTTGTGTTTTGCACCACACCCCTTACGATAGGGGCGGGCTGCTGCGCAGCTGCATGGTAAACCTGACAGGCAGATAGAAGGAACACCAGGACCGAAGAAAGCGTCCCGGACATTCGTCCACGATGTTTCATACGACATACCGTTTTATAAATGAAAAAGAATAGTCTTACAAGTCTATCCTCGCTGCCAGATGAATGTGCAATCGCTGTCTTACCCGGCTTATCTGGCTATAACAAACTGGTCATTTTGCTTGGTTCATTTTAAATTGTTGATTCCTGTTATCTGCTTAAGAACTTTTCCAAAGAATCTGTTTCACCGCAGGTACCGATAAAATACAGGTTGGCTATATCCTTCTTCGTGCATCTAATGCTTGCGTGGTAGAGCAACAGCAGTTGGTCAAGTGGTCTGTTTCCTTTCATTTGGTTATGAATGATACGATCAGACAATCTGTTATCCCTACACGGCTAAAAAAATATTTTGATCGCCTTATACAGCATGACCGGTCTTTTCTCTTTATGAGGCAGAAAGAAGTGGTGGTTCTTGGCACAATAACCAATCCGGCAGGCTCTTTCTGTTCAAGGGATAGTTGACTGAATAAAAGTAAGGAAAATAGGACTCTGTCACGCATCATTTTCACCCAAACCATTGTCCTTAACCGGAAGCTGCCAAGACTGCTGCCTGAATTCTTTTGTTCTATCCATTTTTATAATAATTGCTGTATGACAAGAATGAGTACGCCTCTCCCTTCCATCCCTGCTATGCCCGCCAGCAAGCCTCCTTTTCGAAAACTTTTTTATCTTCTTTGTATCATGTTGGTTTTGTCTGTTCAAGCCCTGGTGGCGCAGACAAGGACCGTGACCGGTACGGTGCGAAACGACGCGGGAGAGCCCATGCCCGGTGTATCTGTTGTGGCCAGGGGCTCTTCGCAGGGCGCGAGTTCCGGAACTGATGGAACGTTCAGCCTGCCGGTCTCTGCCAATACCCGGGTTCTGCAGTTTACTTACGTGAACTATACCACGCAGGAAGTTGCGCTGGGCAACAACCTGGTGCTGAACATTACCATGCACCGCGATTCAACGGCGTTAAGCGATGTGGTGGTGATCGGCTATGGTACAGCCCGCCGCAAAGACTTCACCGGCGCTGTTGCATCTGTAAAGCTGGAGAATTCGCCGCTTTCCGTACTGCCCAACCAGAACCCGCTGGAAGCCCTCAAGGGTAATGTATCGGGTTTGAATGTAGGCGCCGTTAACTCGGCTGGCGGCGAGCCCAGCATCCAGATCAGGGGACAGCGCTCTATCAGCGGCTCCAATACCCCCCTGATCCTCCTCGATGGTGTGATCTACCTGGGTGCCTTAAGCGATATCAGTCCGAACGATATTGCCAGCTTCGACATCCTGAAAGATGCGGTGTCAGCAGCGGCTTATGGTTCGCGCTCAGCCAACGGCATCATTGCAATAACTACCAAACGAGGCAAGAGCGGAAAACCGGTTATTACCCTGCGCTCCAACACAGGTTTTCAAACCTGGCAGAACCAGCCCGTCATGATGAAAGGAACAGAATGGCTCTCAGTCGTGAACGCCCGCAACCGCTACACACCGGGCAGCACCAACTGGCTGCAGGCAGGCGAGCTGGCCAACCTCAATGCCGGCAAAGAAACCGTCTGGCTCGACCAGGTAACCCAAACCGGCATCCAGCAGGATTATCAGGCAGCTGTTTCCGGCGGTGCGCAAGGCGTCAATTATTACCTGTCTTCGTCCTACAATGAAAACAAAGGCATCGTGGTGGGCGATTGGTTCAGGCGTGTGTCTGTGTTTGGCAAACTCAATACAAAGGTCACTTCCTGGCTGGAGCTGGGTGTAGACGCCAACTATTCCAACCTCGATTATTCAGGCATAGCGGCCAACGTAGGGGCTGCGCAGCTGATGTCGCCCTACGGCGTCATGTACCGCGATTCGCTGGGGCACCTGGAAAAATATCCTTATACCCAATCGCTCGCCAATCCACTGTGGGGCGTAAACGATGGCACCATCAAGAACGTGGATGTCACCAACAATTTCAGGTTGAATGCATACGGGGTTGTAAAAATCCCCTGGATCAAAGGACTGAGCTACCGGGTAAACCTGCTCTCCAATTCAGACAAGCGGCAGGCCGGCGGTTTTACGTATGAAAACTGGTATATCAAGGAAGGCGCCGGCATTGCAGGCCGGTATGATCCGGCTTCGGTGCAGTCGCTGCTGTCCAATGCCAACGGCAACCTGCTCAATTCTACCATCAATACATATGTTTTTGACAACATCGTAACTTACGACAACCGCTTCGGCAAACACGCGATTACGGCAACCCTGGTTGCCACCAGAGACCATCTCAAAGCCGATACGGTGAACGCCACCGGAAGCAATTTCGCCGCCAACGGAAACACGGCATTGGGCATATATGGCTTGTCGAAAGCGACCGTACAAAAAGTTATTCTCAACAACAGCGAGCGGGCCAATATCGGCTACCTGGCCCGGTTGAATTATTCATTCAACGACAAATACTATCTCACCGGTTCTATCCGCCGGGATGGTGCATCGGTTTTTGGGGAAGACAAGATCTGGGCCAACTTTGCCGCCATCGGCGGGGCCTGGAACATCTCGGCAGAAGAATTCCTGAAGAACATAAAGCCGCTGAACAACTTCAAATTGAAATTCTCCTGGGGGCAGAACGGCAACCAGGGCCTGGGGCCTTATGCGACCCTCTCGCAGGTGCAGAATGGCGCAGCCGGCAATTCCCGCTACGAGTTCTCCAATGCCCAAGGAACCATCAGCTACGGGCTGGTGCAAACCACGCTTGGCAACCCGACCCTGGGCTGGGAAAAAACAACGGCCATCAACCTGGGCTTTGAATCGGCCTGGCTCACCAACCGCCTGTTCGTAGACCTCGACCTTTATTCTTCCAAAACCACCGACCAGATATTTGTACGCACCATCCCCGTGATGACGGGCTTCAGCACGCAGCTGGCTTCGCTGGGTGAGGTTGGCAACAAAGGGATCGAGCTCACCATCAGAACCGTCAACATCAAAAAGAGAGACCTGAACTGGACCTCTTCCCTGATCTTCTGGAAAAATGAGAACAAGCTGATCCACCTGTACCGGGAAGACAAGAATGGGGACGGACGGGAAGACGATGATATTGCCAACAACTTTTTTATCGGCAAGTCGCTGGGCGCCATATACGGTTTCAAGCAAAACGGAATCGTACAGACCACCGACACCAGCTATACCGCCCTCACCGGTGCAGCGCCCGGCGCACCCAAATACGTAGACCTGAACGGCGACAAAAAAATTGACGCCAGCGACCGGACCATCCTGGGTTATAACAAAGACAATTTCAGGTTGAACCTGAGCAACACCGTCCGCTACAAGAACCTGGAACTGTATGTAATGGTATCCGGCATCTTCGGCGGCAACAATTATTACCTGCAAAGCAATACCGCTGCTTACATGACTTCCGGAACCGGCCGCTTTAATGACAACACCATTTCAAAGCCTTACTGGACACCGGAGAACAAAAGCAACGTATATCCTTCTGCTTATTTCTCAGGCGACAGCCGTTTCCAGGGATTGCAGTCGCGGGGATTTGTGCGTGTACAGGACATCTCGCTGGCCTACAACGTAGATGCAAAATGGATGAAGGCCGTACAGCTCAACTCGTTCAAATTATTCCTGGGCATAAAGAACCTGGCCAGGTTTACCAACTGGGTCGGCGGCGATCCTGAAACAGGCACCACCGTACAGGCCAATACCTTCCCGGTTCCAACAACATATTCAATCGGCGGCACGCTGGGTTTCTAACTCTTTAAAAAATTTTTATGAAAATAGGGATGATAAAAACAGGCGCTTGTTTTCTCCTGCTGACACTGGCAGTGAGCTGCAAAAAAGCGGATGAAAAATTTCTACGGGCCACCCCGGAAACTTTTTATACGGTTGACAATATCTTCACCACGTCTGCACAGGTAGACCAGGCCGTGATATCCATCTACTCGCAGCTGCGTGACATCTGGGCCAATCCGGATGAGCAGAACTGGATCTTTGTATTCAGGGGCAACGGAACAGATTTATTTGATGTGCCCAGTATCCGGCGGGGCAACTCGTTTAACAACTACGGCACCATCAACGCCAACAACGGCATTTTCTACAGCAATTTCAGCGCCTGGTACCAGATCATCGCCAAGGCCAACCTGGCCATCTACAGCGCCGAGCTGCCCAGTGTAAGCTGGGCTTCTGCAAAGGACAAAGCCTATACGCTGGCCCAGGCCCGCTTTTTCCGTGCCTTTGCATACCGCAACCTGGCCGAGCTTTTTGGCGGTGTGCCCATTGTAACCGAGATCACCAAAAGTGCCCGCTACGATTACAAACGCGCCACCCGCGTAGAAACCTACCAGTATGCCATCACTGAACTGCTGGCCATCGAAAACGACCTGCCCGATGTAACCGCAACAGGCGGACGGCTTGTAAAAGGCGCAGCCCAGCACAACCTCTGCGAACTCTACCTGGCTATGGGCACCCAGCTGGCAACCGATGGCAATTCAGCCGGTGCGCAGGATGCTTTCAGCAAATCCATTGCTTACGGCAACAAGGTCATCGACGGCGGCACTTTTTCCCTGATGAAAAATCGCTATGGCTCCCGCAGAACAGAAACCAAAGGAAATGTATACTGGGACTTGTTCCAGGAAAACAATGTAAACTACCAGGATGGCAACCAGGAATGCATCTGGGCCATCCAGATCGATTATGCTGCCTACCGTGCAGAAGATCCGCGTTCCAAGCTGCCCTACTCCCGCATCTATGGTCCGGTGTTCCGCAATGGCGCACCGGCCCACCTGATGGGTACGCTGGAAGATGTAGGCGGAAGGGGCATCTCACAGGTAACGCCCACCCTGTACACCCGCGACAGCATTTACGCCGGTATAGATTCTGTAGACATGCGCAATTCAGAGATCGTGTTCCGCCGCATATTCCTGGGCAATGTACCCACCTCGCCTCATTACGGCAAGCCAGTACCCTGGTCGGTGCTGTACAACTCAATGGACAATACCAGTCTTGATTACCCTGTTTCCTGCAAGATCGCTACCGACAAATACACCGGAGTGGCGGACGGCGAAAACCTCAGCAATCTGTTCCGCGATGATTATTTTATCCGCCTGCCGGAAACCATCCTGCTGCGTGCCGAAGCCAAACAAAGGTCGGGCGACAAATCCGGTGCTGCTGCCGATGTAAACCTGCTTCGCAGCCGCGCGCAATGCAGCCACTTGTTTACAGCAGCAGATATGGACGACAATTTCAAGACCATCCTGGACGAACGCACACGCGAGCTGGTATACGAAGAATGCCGGTGGAACACCCTGCTGCGCATGGGCGGCACCGTTGCCGTAGACAGGATCAAACGCTATGCATTCTGGCCCGAAGCCAAAGCAACCCTGAACTTCAACTACAATCTCTGGCCCATCCCGCAACTGGTCATCGACGCCAACAAAGACGTAAAGCTGGCACAAAACCCGGGGTGGTAGTCTGGAAGCTTGATTTACAGGATGGGGATTGTCTGAACCATGGTTCAAGACAGACAAAATCTTCAACACATGCCCAAACATCTCATCATTATATCCTGCCTCTTTTTCTTCCTCTCCGCCTCAGCCCAGAAGCTGAACTACTCGTTGCAGACATCCCGTTCCATCAGCTATGCGGGGATGCAGAAAGGGTTTGTTGTGCCGCCGGCGGAAGCCAGGTTGCGGTGTTACTGGTGGTGGTTGAACAGCATGGCTACCAAGGAATCCATTACGCGTGACCTGGAGCAGATGAAATTGAATGGATATGGAGGTGCTTCTATTGTAGATGCAGGCAGCTCCAGCTACATGGTGGCGGCGAAAACAAAGCGGGGACCGGTGTTTATGAGCCCGGAGTGGATGGAACTGTACAAGCATGCGGTGAAAGAAGCAACCCGCCTGGGCATTGAACTGAGCGTAAATACACAAAGCGGCTGGAACCCGGGCGGTCCTACGATTACGCCCGAGCTTGCACAAAAAAAGATCGTGTGGGCAGAAACAAAGGTGCAGGGCGGCAAAAAGATCGAGATGGAACTGCCCGAGCCTCCTTCAAAGCTCCTGTACAAAGACGTGCTGGTGCAGGCTTTTAAAGAACCTGCAGCGACTCGCCTCAAAGACTCCGCAATTAAAAACTGGGGGATCAAATCATTCAACCAAAGCTTTGGCAGCTCAGGTATTTACCCGCTGTACAAGTTGCGGGATGAAGATCCCGAAGCAAGTAAAAAGGCAACTCCACTCTCCAAAACAGGTGTCATTGATCTTTCCGCCTTTTACAAAAACGGTGTCCTGCGCTGGAATGCGCCGCCGGGAGAATGGACGATCATACGCTATGGCTGGACCTGCACCGGGGCCATCACTTCTACCAACAGCGATGACTGGAGCGGGCTGTCTGTCGATCACTTAAACCCGGTTGCTTTTAAAAAATTCAGTGATGATGTGATCATGCCACTGGTTACAACAGCACAGGGAGCGGGCAACAGTGTCCATTTCTTGCAAACAGACAGCTGGGAAATGGGCAGTGTTGGCTGGACCAATCATTTCCCGGCTGCGTTTAAAAAGTTCCGTGGTTACGACATCAAGCCATACATGCCCGTGCTGGCCGGCCGGGTAGTGGGAAGTGTTGACGAGTCAGACAGGTTTTTGCACGACTACCGCAGAACGATCGGGGATTGCATTGCGGCCAATCATTATCAATTGTTCAGCAACCTGGCGCATGCACATGGAATGGGAATCCATCCTGAATCAGGGGGCCCGCATTCGGCGCCCGTAGATGCATTGGAGGTAATGGCCATCAGCGATTTTCCGCAAGGCGAATTCTGGGCCACGGCCAACACGCACCGCGTCAGAGACGCCGAGCGGCTGGTGGTGAAGCAAAGCGCCTGCGTAGCGCATACCAACGGCAAAAGATTTGTAGCAGCCGAAGGACCGACGTCTATCGGTCCGCAATGGGAACGCGCTCCCCGCGACCTGAAAAGCAATATCGACCGCGTATTTTGTTCGGGTGTGAACCGGATCGTATGGCATACGTTTACTTCTTCACCCAAAGAATTCGGCTTGCCGGGCAATGAATATTTTGCAGGCACCCACCTCAATCCCAATGTAACGTGGTGGAAACAGGCGGGCGATTTTATCAGCTATCTCAACCGCTGCACTTACATGCTCCAGCAAGGCTTGTTTGCGGCTGATGTGCTGTACTACTACGGCGATGATGTACCCAATTTTGTTTTTCTCAAAGAAGAGGTAAAAGACCTGCCCTTTGGATATGACTGGGACAAATGCTCCAAAGAAGCCATCCTGAAAAAGCTTTCTGTAAAGGGGGGCAAAGCCCAATTCCCCGATGGCATGAGCTACCGCCTGCTCGTACTTCCACCAGATACCGCGATCGACCTGGGGGTATTGCGCAAGCTGGAATCATTGGTTATGCAAGGGCTTACCCTGGTTGGACCACGCCCGGTAAAAGGGACCGGCTTGACCAATCAGCTGAAAAACGACCAGGAGATCAAAAGGATCGCAGCCCGTCTCTGGGGCACACTGGATGGCAAGACAGGAACGGAAAACCGGGTCGGCAAAGGCCGCGTAATATGGGGCAAGGAGGTGCGCGCCGTGCTGCGTGAGATGCAGGTAGAACCAGACCTCCGCTTTACCAGCCCGGACTCAGCAACGGCCCTTGATTACATTCACCGGACTGGCGATGAGGCAGAAATTTATTTTGTCGTAAACCGCTTTGCCCGCAAAGGCATCAGCGATTTTGAATACCGCTATCTCCCTTCGGTTCCTCCCAACCGTTGTGAACAGGTTGAATGTTCTTTCCGGGTTACAGGCCTGGTTCCGGAATGGTGGGATCCCCTCACCGGAAAAAAGACCGAAATTACTGTTTACAGGGAAGAGAACGGCCGCACCATCATACCGCTCTTTTTTGAACCCGAGGAATCAAAGTTTATCGTGTTCAAAAAAGCGATGCCGTCCGTACACATTGTTCAGATCGAAAAGGACGGAAACCCTTTTTTCCCCGGCAATGGATTCAAGGCCGGCCATCAACCGCTCATCAATGTTGTACAAAAAGAAGGCAAGCTGAACGTCTCCTTGTCCGAGCCGGGACATTACACCCTGCATTATTCCGATGGCAAGACGAGCCGCCACCAGCTGGCTGCTGCCAATAAAGGGGAGCCTGTTACAGGATCATGGGACCTTCGCTTCGACACGCGCTGGGGCGCACCGGCACAGGTACAGTTTGACACCTTGCAATCCTGGACCAGCTCCAATAATGAGGACATCAAATATTACTCGGGCCCGGCTGTTTACACAAAAACTTTTTCTCTTGACCCGGCCCTGCTGAAAGAGACAACCGCATGGCTTGACTTAGGCAACGTACTGGAAATGGCTTCCATCAGGATAAATGGTCAGCCTGTGCTGCCTGTAAGGTGGTGTGCGCCTTTCCGTTTTGATATTACAAACAGGGTTAAGGCAGGCGAGAATAAATTGGAAGTGGAAGTGGTAAACCTGTGGGCCAACCGCCTGATCGGGGATGGCAAGCTGCCTGCAGAAAAACGGCTTACCCGCACCAACATCATGAAATACGATGCACCGGGAGCAGACACGCTGCTCAGGCCCTCCGGCATACTGGGGCCTGTGGAGCTGCAGTTTGTTCATACAGAAACCCTGCCGGCGCAACGCCACTGATGTAGCTTATCCAAAACTAAATTAAACAGTATGGCATTCCATGTTCCTACCGGAACATGGAATGCCATACTGTTTAATTCAATTTGGTATCATACCGTGCTACGCCCTATCCTAAAAAAAGAACATTCTTCTGTCCTGCCCCCCTACTTTGCCGCCTGTAAAATTGCGCAGGTTGTACGTAAACGTGAGCATGAAGTAGCGCGTAAGCGTGGTGTTCTGGGTATCAGAGATGTAATTTTCGTTGATATACCGGAATACATTGATGTTTTGCTTCAGGAGATCATACACCGACAATTTCAGTTGTCCTTTGTTGTCTTTCAGGAAAAGATAATTGACAGCTGCATTCCAGCGTACGCTTGATTTCCGGATGCCGGGCGCCACTTGCGGATTGTAGGTGTAGTTCACCAGGTTCTCCCATACGATCCGTTTGGGCATGCGGATCACCAGTTCTGATTCTGTAGAATGGCTGCGCACATAGATGTTCTTGTAATTAGCGCGATCGTTGTAAGCTGTTTGCTTGTACCCCGGTGAATACCGCTGGTTTAATTCGATCTTGTCCTTAAAATTCAGGTTGAGGGAAAGCGACGGATATACATCAAAGCTCTCCTGACCGCTCCTGTGGCCATTTACAGAGAGGGTGGTTTTGTTGTAAGATCCAAATAAGCTGGCCCGGATAGACGCTTTATAATCCCGGCTCAACTTATACTGGTAATTATAAGCAACATTGCCGTAGACATACCGGTTTCCATTTACATTTACCGGCCGGGCCGTCTGGATACCATTGGGATCAATGCCGGTTTCGCGCATGGTGCCATTGCGGTGGAAATCGCCGCCTATATAACTCGTGAATGAATTGCCTGTTTCCGGATCATATTTGTAAACGTTGAGGGTAAGTGATTGCGTAAAGGCAGGCTTTAAATTGGGATTGCCGTACTGCTGATAAAATCGGTTGCTGACATCAATCACCGGCTGCAGGTCACTGGCCGGCGGCTCCCGGATATATGCATTGTACGACACGTTGAAAATACCCCAGTAAACATTCAGCGAAGGATACACGTAGTTGAATTGCTGGCTTACCAGGGGGCTCTTTGTAAAACTGTTTTTGTAAGCGGCGGTAAGATAGTTGATGCCCGGCCGTATGTATATATTCTTTACACCCAGAACAAGCGCTGCGCTGGACGTGTTCTTCCATCCCTTTCTTTCCACACCATTGGATAAGTCCTGGTTATACTGATCGTATTTTTCATTGAGCCTGTTCTTGCTGAAGAAGTCGATGCCATTGTCCTGCTTTACATACTGGATGGTGTGGGAGACTTCCAGGGTCAGCTTTTTACCAAGCGGCTCCGCATAAGAGACTGTTACCGTGCTGTTCAAAGTATTGCCGCCTGCCTTTCTTAATTGGTTCACCAAGCTGTCTGCTGCAGTACCGCTATTGTATGTACTGTACATTCCATCCGTGTAGTCATCCGCGTTGTTGTTGAGAGAGGAAAGATCGGCATTGACCGAAAAAGTCCGCCCCTTCTTTTTAAAACTTTTATCTAAAAACAGGTTATAGGCATAGTTGTTCCCGGTGCTGTTGCCCCTGCTGTCCACCTGGCTGCTGTTGACTTTTCCACGATATGTTTCCTGTGCGGCAGACATCCCGGATGAGGCGTTCCTGTTTTCTGCCAAGGTTATACCAGGCTTGAAGGTAAGCGTGGTCAGCGAATCGATTTTCCATTTTACGGTAGCACCGATGCGATGGTTAATTCCGACACTTGCAAACTCACTTGAGCTGCGGGTGGTGAGAACGGTATCCTGGAAGAAACGCTGCTGGTTGCTGAGATTGCTCAGCTTGCTGTTTATCTGCCCGTAGAAGTACTGCAGGTTCAACGTCAGTTTTTCTCCGAACTGGTCATTGAAATTTACACCACCACCTGTGGACCGCTGCAAGCCCTGCCCCGTTCCTCCCAGCGAAATATCGTTGATGGAAAAGCCACCTTCGTTTGTTATCATCATGCTGTTGAACCCGCTCCTGTCGAAACCACCGAGCTTTTGGATATCGCTCACACCAAAGCCCGGGCGGTTGACGTTGTTGGTGTAACCCAGCACGCTTACCTGTACCGTATCCCTGAATGCATTGAGGATGGCGCCTGCCTCATGCCTGCTGTCTGTTCCGCCACCGGCATAAGCTTTGCCAAACCAGCCCTGCTTGATGGCTTTTTTCAATTTGATATTGATGACCTGTCCGATCTTTGATTCAGGCAGGTGAGGGTTTCTTCTGATTTCTTCCTGGTCGTTCATCACCTGCACCTTGTCTACGATATCAGCCGGTAAATTCTTGGTGGCGATCTGCGGGTCGCTGCCAAAAAACTCTTTCCCGTCTACCAGTAACTTGTTCACCGTTTTTCCCTTTACCAGGATATTCCCTTCCCCATCAATTTCCAGTCCGGGCAGTTTTTTCAGCAGGTCTTCCAACAGGGCGCCGGGCAGGGTTTTAAAGGCACTGGCATTGAATTCAATGGTGTCCTTGCGTACAACGACAGGCGGCCGTTCGGCATATACAATCACTTCATCCAGGCTTTGGGGATCATTGACCAGAAAAATGGTTCCCATATCAAGCAAGGGGTTTTCCTTGCTGAGGGTGAAATTCTTTCTGTAAACTTTATATCCTGAAAAACTGACCAGCACCCTGCAGTCCCTGTCCAGGGGAATGCCGGGCACCTTGAAATTCCCGCTTGCATCGCTTAACCGGTAGGTGATGATGGTTGTATCTTTTGCCGTAAACACGGTCACAGTAGCCAGCGGGAGTACCTGTTTGGAAACAGCATCTTTTAAAGATCCCCGGATAATACCTGAATTGTTTTGAGCAGCAGCATGCAGCGCCAGGCTGCATAAGAGCGAAAGGACAAGGGTTCTGGAAATAGTCATGTTGGTTGGATAGCGCTGCGGTTATGTACACCTGTGAGCATTTGCCTGCACAGTGTGCAACCAAAAACGCAATGGTATCTACAGGATACAATTACATCTGTTGCAGCACTCAATACTAAACCATGTCAGCTGGATAGGTTGGTTAAAGTTTATCCAATTTTTAAACAGGGTGGGAGGATTGGTTTGCTTTTTATCCGGCGCAGATATTTATTTAAAAAGACTGACCTGCATCTACATCCCGGATAAAATCAATTACACCGGGATAAAAATTTTTCTGGTCATCCCACATGGCAAGATGACTTCCTTCGGGACAGTAGAGATAACGGCCCTGTTTTACCTGGGTGCTCATCCACTTCATATAATCAGGGTCCATCGTGTCGTAATGGGCGCCTACCATCAGGGTGGGTACGGTGATATTTGGCAGGTCTTTGCTCCTGTCCCAGTGCAGCAGCCGGCCACCTGTTTTAAATTCACTGGGTCCCTGCATCATTACATATACCTGCTGGTTCAGGTGCTTGAATGCACGCTGCACAGGTTCAGGCCATTCGGGCAGGCGGCACAAATGGGCATTGTAATACTCCTTAAATACAAGAGCCTGATAAGTTGAATCTTCATAAGCGCCTCTTTGCTCATAGCCCATCAGGGAATCCACCAGCGACTTGCGCATCTGGCTGCGCAATTTGCCATTGTACTGCTCGTACGCCGGGATGCTTGCCATCATATTGCAAACGATCAGCCCCTTCAGGTTTTGCTGATACTTCAGTGCGTATTCCATGGCCAGCAGTCCGCCCCATGAATTTCCCAGCAGGTAAAAATTGTCTTTATCCAGGTGGAGCGCTTTGCGTACCTGCTCTACTTCTTCTACAAACCGCCCGGTTGTCCACAAGCTGCTGTCGCTTGGCTGGTCGCTGTAGTACGAACCCAGCTGGTCGTATTCGATCATTTCAAACCCAACCTGCGGAAAAAAGCTTTCAAAGCATTCCATGTACTCATGCGTAAAAGCAGGGCCGCCATGCAGCAGCAGGACTTTTATCCGTGGATTGTTGCCGATCTTTTTTGTCCATACCTTGTAAGCCCCCACGGGTGTTTGTATGGAGATCATTTTTACGCCCCCTGTTTGCACGCCGCTGTCCTGCGGCGCAAAATAAGCTGCCAAGGAGGGCGTAGTTGTATTTGCCTCGTGACAGGAAACAACCAGGAGCCAGCAGGCAAGGATAAGTAGAACTATTTTCCTCATAGGTCTAGTATAGACCTGTAATTTATGGCAAATGCGTATGAAAAATAAGCACCTTCCCTTTTTACATCTATTCTTTTGTATATTTCAGCCCCGTGCAGCATAGCATAGCCCTTGCCGTTGTGCTGCAGCCTGTGATCACCCTATATTCCAAACACGATTGTATGCGAAAGATTGGTTGGTTCCTTTTTTCCTTGACAATAAGCTTTTCCTGCAAACAGCCCGATCCTGCTTTGCTGGAAGCCTACCAGGGCTGGAAAACCTATGCCGGCTCCAAAGACGGGCTCCGCTATTCCTCGCTCGACCAGATCAATGCCGGCAATGTTTCCCAACTGCAGGTAGCCTGGACATTTAGTACGCACGACAAGGATACGGGCAACCGTTCGCAGAACCAGTGCAACCCCATTGTGGTGGATGGCATACTCTATGGCACTTCTCCCCGGCTGAAACTGTTTGCCCTGGATGCTGCTACCGGCGGGCAGAAATGGTTGTTTGACCCGGCAGCAGAAGACACTGCGCTGAAACGGGACCGCAATGCTTCCCTGAAAGTAAACCGGGGTGTTGTGTACTGGCAGGATTCAACGGGCACGGATAAACGCATTTTTTACAGCGTGGGTGAAAAAACATATGCCATCAATGCTTCTACGGGGCAGCCGGTCAGAAGTTTTGGCAAAAGGGGATTTATCGATCTCACAGAAAACCTCGACCGGGAAAAAGATTTTAATCCGTTCATCGCAGGCAACACGCCCGGTATCATCTACAAAGACCTCATCATCATCGGGGCCCGTGTAGCCGAATCTGCTGATGCAGCGCCGGGCCATGTAAGGGCGTATGATGTAAGAACCGGCGAGCGCAAATGGATCTTCCATACCATTCCCCACCCCGGCGAATTGGGCTACGATACCTGGCCCGATCCCGATGCCTGGAAAAAATTAGGTTCGGCCAATTGCTGGGCCGGCATGGCGCTGGATGAAAAAACCGGTGTGCTGTATGTTCCCACCGGCAGCATCGGCGGGGATTTTTATGGTGGCATCCGCAAGGGGACCAACCTCTTTGCCAATTCCCTGATCGCCCTGGATGCCGCGACAGGCAAATACCGCTGGCATTTTCAAACCGTTCACCACGACCTCTGGGATCGCGACCTGGCAGCCAATCCCAACCTGGTCACCATTCACCATGATGGCAAAACCATTGATGCGGTAGCACAAATTTCCAAACACGGCTATGTCTTTCTTTTTGACCGCACCAACGGCAAACCCATCTTTCCCATTGAAGAAAAAAAGGTGCCGGTGAATGCCCTGCCGGGAGAAGAGCCATGGCCTACACAACCCATTCCCACCCTGCCCAAACCCTTTGCCCGCCAGCATTTCGGACCGGAAGACGTCACCGATCTTACGCCGGAAGTGCACCGGTCGATGATGGAGAGATTCAACAAGATCAAATGGGGTGAACCCTTTATGCCGCCTTCCAAGGAAGGAACCTGGATCTTCCCGGGTTTTGATGGGGGCGGTGAATGGGGCGGTGCTGCAGTAGACCCGGAATCAGGCATCCTGTATGTCAACAGCAGTGAATTGCCCTGGGGACTGACCATGATCGATGTACCTGAGAAGGGTGCCGGCGACGGCTCTTTAAAGGGCATTGGCAAGGGCGTATACAACAGGTACTGTCTATCCTGTCATGGTCCTGAACGCAAGGGCAACGGCGCCTCTTATCCTTCGCTGGTCAATATCAGCAATAAATACAATGAGGATGGGTTGAGAAAGATCGTGGAGAACGGCCGCAATATGATGCCTTCTTTTAAACAGATCGGTGAAAATGAAAAGGGGGCGCTGCTGGCCTTTTTGCTCAACACGGCGTCGAAGGAACCTGGATCGGAAGGAAGAAAACAAGGAGCCGTGGCACCAAAAGAACCCGGTGGCCTGCATGCATCCGAGCTGGCCAGCCCGAAAGTAAAAAGCATCCTGGATGATATTCCTTATACCATGACCGGCTACAATCGGTTTCTGGACTCAAGCGGTTATCCCGGTATCAAGCCACCCTGGGGAACCCTGAATGCAATAAATTTAAACACGGGTGAGCTGGTGTGGAAAGCAACGGTGGGCGAATTTGAAGAATTAAAAAAACGGGGCATTCCCGCTACCGGCACACAGATGTACGGAGGACCGGCCGTCACCCGGGGCGGACTGGTCTTTCTTGCCTCCACGCAGGATGAAAAGATACGGGCGCTGGATAAAAAAACAGGCAAGATATTGTGGGAAGCAAAGCTGCCTGCAGCGGGCTATGCTACACCGGCGGTATATGCCGCCGCAGGGCACCAGTATGTGGTGATTGCCTGCGGCGGCGGAAAGCTCGGCAGCAAATCGGGCGACGAATGGGTCGCGTTTGCGCTGCCGGATAAAAAATGATGTTTCAACAAAAAGGATTAATGATGATGCCCGGCTGCTGAATCCTGAGATGTACCACCTTCAGACGATGCTCCCTCCGAAGAACCCCCAGATTGGGCACTATGACCAGCACCACCGCTCCGGGCTACGATCTCAACCCGCCGGTTTTGCTGCCGGCCTGCTTCCGTAGCATTAGAGGCAACCGGCTGGGCTTCACCTACCGGATGAAGGCTGATAGAGCCCTGCTCCATATGCCCATGGGTTACCAGCCAGTTTCTGACGGACGCGGCTCTTTGCTCGGCCAGTTCGCGGTTGTACCCCGCAGTTCCCTGGGCATCTGTGTGTCCGTAAATGCGGATCTGTCCCTGGGGAAAGCGTTTGTTGAGCGAGCCGGCCAGTTGTTCCAGATTGGCCTGCGCTTCCTGGCGAATGCTGCTCTTATCCGAATCAAACAATACATTTTCATCTACGCTGTAAACGGCATAACCTTCCCCGCCGCTGACGTTAATAGAAGAGTCGGTAATTTCATCGTACTTGAAAAGGGGTCCGTTAAAACTGATGGCGTTCCAGCCCGAGTCCTGCGAGGCTTCTGAGTTGCGCGTCGTTACCACATGGTCGTTCCGGTAAGGACCGCAGCCTTTGGCTAAAAACAAGGTAAGCAGTATCAAAGCAATTACTAATAACAGCCAGGTCCACCAGTGGGTAGGCTGGATATTGGGTTGAGCTTCTGTGTGGGCCATAAATATTTTTTTAAATCGATATACCAAAACAATGCCATCACAGCCGTCTTCTTTCACACCATCGAACCACCCCTTGATTCATCCCTGTGATCCGGATGGAAGATGTTGGTGAATTCACCCACAACAGCTTTTTCCCGGACAAACCTGAGCCTGTGCAGTTTGAGAGAAAGGACGTCCTGGGCAAATACTTTTCTGTAGATCGGATGCATGGTACCGCCGGGAAGCCCCGCAGGCTTTGAAGGATCGTACTGGTATGGCGGATCAACCAGGGTTCCTCTTGGATACATAATGCCAGGTATACCCTTGCCTCTGTAATCCAGGTCGGCCGGATGATCCAGTCCCAACGTATGTCCGTATTCGTGAGCTGCCGTTGTAGAGCCCACATACAAATTCTCCCGTTTGAAATAACCGGTGTTGCACCCCAGTCCGTCCACAAACGATATGTTGCCGTGCGCATATTCTTCAATGCGGAAATAATTGTTGCGCGGGTCTGTGTTGCTGTATATCTCGTCTATATCGATAGGTTCTTTGTATGCTGCTGTAATAACGAACCGGACAAGAAAGGGTGTGCCCTTTAGCATGATAACAGCTTCCGGCCTGTTCCACATGGTTTCTATTTCCTCGCGGATAGAACGCGTGATGGCTTCATCCGCCGCATTTCCATAGGTGATGATGTGCGAGCTGATAATGATGGTACCGTTCTGTTTGTCTATTTCTGCTTCTCCCATGTTCATAATTTTTTAGCGGCGCCCGCAAAAGTCTGTACCAAGTAAATCAGTATTGGCTTGTTTTTACCGTGCTCTTCCGCTTGTAAAAGCGCAGAAGTTCGGGGTAAAAGTAAGCGTTGTTCTCAACAGATGAATGGTTGGCTGTTCATTGAACAGCTACCGGCCCCTCCCCGATTATCAACTCAACTGTTTAAACTGCCAATTCAAAAACTGTTTGTACCAAAAACCACCGGGAAATACTGGAAGAAGAGAATAGTTTAGCGTTGAGCGCCCTGGTCAGTTTCACTTGTGAACCTGGTTTCTCCGGCCCCTGCGGCTGTACCTGCTTACCGATAAAAGGAACCAAAACCCGAAAGAACCAAAACCCTTTTTATGTTACTTCTACCACCTAAAATTATCGGACCTGTTTCGGAATGCAGCAAAGTGATTGAGGTACAAGACCAGCTGGTCGGCACGTATGTAAAAATATATGCCAACAATCAGATCGTAGCACAAGGCCCCGCCTCTTCAACTGATCAGATCTTCCTTCTGAATTTAACACTGGCGGCAACGCAGAAGATAACAGCTACCCAGGAAAAAGATGGCGTTGTCAGTGATCATTCTCCCGATCCGGCCATTGTTCAAAGAAAGCCTTCCCAGCTGGGGCATATAACATTTGCTACACCGCTGTTTGCCTGTGGACAGGCGTTGCAGGTTTTGGGTGCGGTTTCAGGATCTGAAGTTCAGATAAGGGATGGGAATAATCTGATCGGAAAAGCTTTTGCAACCGGCCCTAAAACCAGGGTAGAACTGTCTCAGCCATTGGAGCTGAATCATACGCTGAAAGCGGCTCAAATTTCCTGTTCCCTGACAAGCGCTCCTTCCCAGCTTAGCGTTACTGAAAATCCGCCCAGTGTGCTGCCCGGCGTAGCTATCGGCAGAATAAATGAATGCGATCCATCTTTTCCCGTCGGCAATGTTATTGTTGGCGCACATGTTCAATTCTATAAAAACGGGGCCACATTTGGAAGCGCTTTCTTTGATGTTACGGCAGCAACCGTTAATTCCCCTTCTGAGGGTTTTTTCAAAGCCGGGGATGAAGTATATGCGGTTCAAAGCATGTGTAAAGGAAAGCTGCAAAGCTCACCCGACTTTCAGAAAGTAATTGTTGGCCGTGCTTCAGCGATAGGGACCCCCAGTCTGTTGGGACCTGTATGCGTAAGCGCACACTTTATCAAAGCAACCGGGTTAAAACAAAATGCCATCATAACAGTGTTCCAGGATGGAGAAGAACTGGGTTCATGCCAGACACCCAGCCCTGAGTATGAGATCCCCATCGGGCGACTGAGAACAGGTGGCAAGATATTTATCCGGCAATCGTATTGCAATCGCAAAAGTGAAAACTCGAACACGATCACGGTCGTTGCTGATGTGGGGCCTGCTGTAAACAATGTTCTGCACGATCCCTTATACGAATGCTCCGTAGGGGTGTTTATAACGAACCTTGTACCAGGCACTGCGCTTGTTGTTCTATCCCGGCAATTGGGCGAAATCAGCAGCCGCATTTTTGTTTCCGCTGCCGAAATGGAAGTAGGGATCAGTCCTGCTTTGATAGCAGGTGATGTTATCCAGGTCAGGTTGCTGAAATGTGGCGGCGGCGAGCTGCTCTCCAATGAAATAACTGTCAAAAAAATACCTGTAGAAGCCGGCAGTGCTCCCAGCATCCGGCCTGTTGCCATCGATACGCCCGTATTGGTAAGTCAATCATTTCTGCGGGTGACCAGGATCGTAGTAGGTGCATTGCTTGATGTCTATGTCAACGGCCAGTGGTTTAAGACCGTTTTTGGACGCACCGAGATGATGAGCATTTATATGCCCCTTGTACAAAACCAGCGGATAAAGATCATCCAGCGTTTATGCGATCTTGTTTCCAGAAACAACCCGGAAGTTACTGTGATCTGGCCAAAGCCAAAGGCACCTGTACTTGATTATCCCAGGAATGGAGAACTCAACACCGAGTTAACTCCGATCCTTGACTGGCATGATCCGGGAAGTGGCGACCGTTTTCAAAGTGCACGCATCTTCTTTATTTATATGGCGGTTGTTCCGCACGCAGAAAACCAGATACGCAGTGTTGATGCAGGTGGATCTACTCAATTCAGGGTTGATGACTTACTGCCCAATACACAATACAGCTGGTCTGTCACATCTTATAATGAGGGAGGTGAGGAGAACAGCGGAAGCTTTCTATTTACAACCGGCAATGCTCCGGTTCCCAGAGTTTTACTGGCATTTGATGCTCCGATCTTTATTTCCGATGATGGAATCACAATGACCAATCCGGTTCCTAACAGGCCAACATCTGCTTATATAAACATCGTGAACGCAGGCGCGTTGAAAGCCACCGGATACAAGGTTCACTGGACGCTGATAAGGGACGTTATAGGATCGAGCGATGTGACTGTTAAATCGGAGCTGATCGTGATACCTGACCTGGAACAGGACCGGCATACCCAGTCAAAATTTTCGGTTCCGGCGCTGTCTTCCGGAGACTATCGTATAGAGGCCGAGTTCCGGGATAGTGGAGGGAACTTAACGCCTTTTTTACCTGCACTGCCCTATCCCTTTTCTCTTCATTAACAGTTCAGGTTTGTTCCTGGCACACGCCGTTCGGCCGCTATTCCGGCGCAGATGAAAAGAACAATTGCCTTATCTGCGCCAATTTTAAAGGCAATCCCCATCCAGCGTACAAAGGTTTTGCTTTGTGAATCCGAAACTTGGATTATCTTCATAGTTTACGCCCGCATGTGAAACGCCTGGTTGCTGTCATATTTTTACTGATTCTGCTGTTCAACCTGCTTGGATACCGGCTGGTAGCGCACATGCTGGCGCAAAGGCTGGACGCGCAGCTGGAAGCCCGGCTGGATGACAATCAATACGATGAAACGACCCTGATTGAGCTAAAGGTTGCCCTGCACATGCCTTATCAAACCGGTGAAGGTGAATATGAACGGTATGACGGGGAGGTAAAGATGAATGGCATCACGTACAAGTATGTAAAACGCAAGCTCTCCGGCGATACACTTTACCTGAAATGCATACCCCATACTTCCGGCATGCACCTGGAAGCAGCCAAGAATGATTTTACAAAGAACAACAGCGACCTGGCACAACCCCCCTTTGCCAAAAAGCAAGGCACCAAGCAGCCCGGCTGGAAAAAACCTTCCAGCGAATGGGAACCGCACATCCAGCTTGCCCAGGCTGAACACCTGGTCCTGCCGCAAAGAACACAAACAATCCCTGTTACAGAAAAAATAGCCGGTTCTCCTCACCACTCTCCTGAACAGCCGCCTGATCTTTCTGCCATATAACCGCACCTATTCCAACTTCCACCAAGTTTCCTTGGGCGTTTCATTTTACGTCTAAACAAGTTACAGCAGCAACCCTTCCTGGCTGCTGCCCAAACAAACTGCTTTAATCCGATTTTATCACGCTATTACTTCTACAATCATGAACCGATCTCTACAAAAAACGGGAAAGGCTCTTTGTACGCTTTGCGCACTCCTGCTCCTTCATGCATCCTACGCTCAATCAGATGCCGATGCCATCATGATGAACAAAAAACAACTCTGCAACGGCTTTAGCTACGACCATGCTTCCTGGGACCACTACTGGGAAGGCACGCGCAAACGCAACAACGAAAACCTGGGCACGGTTACCAACCAATCCATCATGTATATGGGTGCCTATGGCATTACCGACAAGCTCAACATCACTGCAACCTTGCCTTATATCTGGACCAAAGCCTCCGCCGGAACCCTGCACCCCCTGAACGGCTTACAGGATGGGTCGCTGTTCATCAAATGGATACCCGTTTCCCACAAGTTCGGCGAACACAAACTCCGGTTGTTTGCCATGGGTGGGATCTCCACACCGCTCTCCAACTATGCTGTTGATTTTCTGCCCATGTCTATCGGCCTTGGTTCCACGAACCTCACCGCCAGAGGCATGGTAGATTATAACTGGAACCGCTTTACCGTAACCGGGGCGGCATCGTTTATCTGGCGCAGCAATGTAACGCTCGACAAAGATGCTTACTACGACACGCAGGCACACCTGACCAATGAGGTCAAGATGCCGCATGCTACCCAATACCAGCTTCGCACCGGCTACCGGGGCAAATACCTGATCGCAGAAGCCCTGCTTACCAGGCAAACTACCCTGGGCGGCTTCGACATCACCAGGAACAACTCGCCCTTTCCCAGCAACCGCTTTAACTCAACCAATATCGGGCTCTACCTGAAATACACCCTTAAACCCTTTACCAATCTATCGCTGCAGGGCGGCGGCAATTACACGGTGGCAGGCAGGAACGTAGGACAAACCAAGGCCTTCAACCTGGGTGTTTTCTACGCCTTTTACACCGGTAAAAAATAATCTCAAGTACGTTTAAAATCATTGTATGAAAAAGTTTTTATCCCTTTGTATCGCCGCAGGTTTGGTCTTGCTGGTATCATCCTGTTCCAAGGAGATTGTTGAAAGAACCGACAATACACCGGCCCTCAACCCGGCCAGGCCGGACCTCAACGCAGGTACCTGGAAACCGGTGCTGCTAACGGGCCCTGCCGAGTTTCCTGTTGCCGCTCCCCTCGCCACCAGCAACCCCGATTATATCGCCCAGATCAACGAGATCAAAAGCTGGCAGGCAGACCTGACAACAGCTGAAAAGCGCCTCGTAAAATACTGGAGTGCCGGAGCGGTGTTGCGCTGGAACGAGATCATGCGCGAGCTGGTAGCCAAACACAACCTGCCGCCCTATCAGAATTCGGATGGCACTTATCCCATCCCCAATGCCAACAATCCCCTGGCCTATCCCCTGTTCCCCTTTTCCAATCCGCCTTATGCCGCCCGCGCCTATGCCTATGTAAGCGCGGCCCAGTATGATGCGCTGGTAGCAGCCTGGTATTACAAGAAACTGTACAACCGGCCCGCACCGTATAAGGTTGATACCACGCTCAAAGTAATGGTGCCCAAAACCGACCTGCCCTCCTATCCCTCCGAAGACGCTGTGGTAGCCGGTGCTGCGGTGGAAACGCTTAAGCTCTTGTTCCCCGGCGACCAGGAATACATTCAACAGAAAGCCGAAGAACAAAAACGCGCAAAGATCATCTCAGGCGCCTGCGTACGGAGTGATATAGAAGCCGGAGAAGCGCTGGGCAAAGCCGTTGCGCAAAAATTTGTTACCCGCGCAAGAAACGACCGGGCCGGCGCCGCTGTAGGTTCCCAGCCCATGTGGACGCAATTGGAAACCACGGCCCAGGGCAAAGGTGAAACACCCTGGTATAGCCTGGAGTTTCCACGCCGCCCGCCCATGCTGCCCGTATTCGGAAAAGTACGAGGATTTCTGATCGACTCGCTGGGTGTGATTGCCCTGCGCCCCGGTCCGCCCCCTTCCACAGGAAGCGAACAGATGAAAAAGGATGCAGCCGAAGTGCGGGAGATGGCAAAAAATTTCTCGCGCGAGCACCAGCGCATGGTTGACGTATGGGCAGATGGGGTAGGTACTTATACGCCCGCGGGTCACTGGAATGCCATTGCAGCAGAAGACTTTATTCAGCAGAATTACAGTGAAGTGCGCTGGGCAAGAAACATGGCCCTGCTAAATATGTCGCAGATGGACGCAGCCATTGTATGCTGGGACATCAAATATTTTTATTTCAATCCCCGGCCCTCGCAGATGGACCCGGTTGTAAAAACGCTGACCGGTGTTCCCAATTTCCCGGCCTATGTGTCCGGCCATGCCACGTTCAGCCGGGCAGCAGCCACCATCCTGGGACATATCATTCCTGCCAGGGCTGCCCAATATGAAACCTGGGCACAGGAGGCAGGCATGTCCCGCTTCTTCGCCGGCATCCACTACCGCACGGATTGCGAAGGTGGCTTACAGGTAGGAAAGAACGTCGGAAATTTTGCAGTTCAACGGGCCCTCACAGATGGGGCCGAATAAAACTCCCGGATTTTACATGAAAGACAATTTATTGCGGCCGGATCAGGTCCGGCAAGTGTATACGGTTCTCCGCATGGCTGTAGCCATGTGCTTTATCGGGCATGGAGCTTTTGGCATTCTTACCAAACCCATCTGGTGCAACTACTTTGCGGTAGTGGGCATCGGTCCTTCGCTTGCTTACCGGTTAATGCCCCTGGTGGGGAGTCTTGATATTCTGATGGGCATTATCATGCTGATATACCCGATGAGAATTGTTCCGGCATGGCTGATCATGTGGGGACTTGTAACTGCGTCTATGCGTCCGCTTTCAGGTGAACCCTTTGCGGAACTGATTGAAAGGGCCGGCAACTTTGGTGCGCCACTGGCCCTGCTGTTGTTGACGGGCATTCCCCGAAAGCAGAAAGATTGGTTTGCGCGCATCTATCCATCCAATCCCATCAATGCAACGGGGCCGGACAGGGTTATCACCTGTTTGCGGATCATCGGATTTCTGCTTCTTTCCGGTCACGGATGGCTGAACCTGCTGGGGAAAGCAGCCCTGCTAAAGCAATATACCGCACTGGGCTTTGCCGATCCGGTACAAACAGCACAGATCATAGGGATCCTGGAAATAGCAGGAGCCTGTATGATATTGATCAAACCCATGCGACCACTAATATTTGGTTTACTGATATGGAAAATGGGGAGTGAATTGTTTTATCCCCAGTATGCTTTCTTTGAATGGGTGGAACGGGGCGGCAGCTATGGAACCCTGTTGGCGTTGTGGATGCTTGCGGAGCGGCAGCCAACTCTGCGGAAAATGCATGTACAACCCAATCTCGCTGCTATGCACTAAACATTCCTGTAAATTTGTTTGCTTAAACGCGTTTGTACAACCCGGTTAAAGACGGATGCAGCATTGCTGTTTAATTTGCCGTCTTCAACTGGGTTGTATCTTATATTACCGTTATTTTTACCCTGCTCATACAGCTCTATATGGAAAATCACACATCCTTCTCCCGCAGAAATATAGTAAAGGCCCTGGCTCTCGGAAGCACCGCCATGCTCCTTTCGCCTGATAGCCTGCTTGCCGCCACCCGGCAGAAAAAAGACAAGCTGGGCGTGGCTTTGGTAGGCCTCGGCTACTATAGCACCGACCTGCTGGCGCCAGCCTTGCAGCAAACCAAGCATTGTTACCTGGCCGGCATCGTAACGGGTACGCCGGCCAAAGCAGAAACCTGGAAGAGCAAGTACAACATACCGGATAAAAACATTTACAACTACAGCAATTTCGACAGCATTGCCAACAACCCCGACATTGATGTGGTGTATGTGGTGCTGCCCCCTTCCATGCACAGGGAGTATGTTATACGGGCAGCCAATGCCGGCAAACATGTTTTTTGTGAAAAGCCTATGGCCATTACGGCACAGGAATGCCAGGACATGATCGATGCCTGCCGGAAAAACAAACGGTCGCTGGCCATCGGCTACCGACTGCACCACGAGCCGCATACCAAAGAATACCGCCGCATCGTAAAGGAAAAACTGCTGGGCAAGGTCCAGCAGCTGAACTGCGCTGCCGGCTACCGCGAAAACCGGACTGATCACTGGAAACAAAAAAAAGAAATGGGCGGCGGCGTATTGTATGACATGGGCGTGTACGCCATACAAGGCGCCCGCCTGGGCACCGGCATGGAACCGATCGCCATCGTATCAGCCAAAACATCTACAACCCGTCCGGAGATTTACAAGAACGGGCTCGACGAAACCACCGAAGCCACGCTGGAGTTTCCCGGCGGTGTACTGGCCACCATCAAAACCAGCTTTGGCGAAAACGTCAACTTCATGGACATTACCTGCGAAAAAGGACAAATAAAAATGGCTCCTTACTCCGGTTACGATGGATTGAACGGAAGCAGTCCGCTGGGCACCATCCATTTCCCGTACAAGCTTCCTTTTCAGCAGGCCTCCCAGATGGACGATGATGCCTTGTCTATTATGCAGGGCAAGCCGATGCAGGTACCGGGTGAGGAGGGATGGAGAGACATCCGCCTGGTACAGGCCATCTATCAATCGGCCCGGACAGGGCAGCGGGTGAGCGTATAACATGGGGCCTACCCCTTCATACGATGAAGCTGCGCTGCTGCAGCAGATTGCAGCGGGCGATGAGCAGGCGTTCACGGTCCTCTTCAACCGCTATTGGAAGCAACTGTATAATTACCTGATCCAGCTCACCAAATCGCACGAGATCACCGAAGAGATCGTGGCGGATGTATTCCTGAAATTATGGACGGGCCGGGAGCTGATCGTCAACATCCGGAACATAGATGGCTTCCTGTTCAAGGTAGCGTACAACAAGACGATGGACTTCTTTAAGCTCACCGCCCGCGACCAGCGCCTGCAGCGGGTGCTGGCCCATACGATCGAAGCAACAGGAGAACGGGCCGATCAAAAGCTGCTTGATGCAGAAACCCAAAAGATCCTGCACGAAGCCATTGCCCAGCTTTCCCCCCAACGCAAACTTGTATATCATCTCCACCGCATCGAGGGACTCAGCCACGAACAAATCGCCGAACGCCTCAACCTGTCGCGCCAGACAGTTAAAAACACCATGACCGGTGCCATCCGCTCCCTGCTCCATTTTCTCGAGCAGCGCAATGTGCAGGCAATGATGTTGTTGTGGTGGGGGATGGGTTATTAATATTTTTTCCTCCCCCATTAGTACCGCCCCCTTCCTTTTACCGTCTTCCCCTTACAAGCACAGCGTTTATGTCTTTTAACCCCTCGCGATTGCATGTTCTGTTTGAAAAATATAAGAACAACACCTGTAGCCGTGCTGAACTGCAGGAGTTCTGGCAGCTGGCCGCTGAACTGTCTGACAATGATCAACTGGAAGGTCCCTTGCAACAGATGTGGGAAGAAGCACGCAGCGGATCTCATGCTGCCGCGGATGCGGATGGAACAAGGGTACTGAACCGGGTTTTTCAAAAAGCCCGTGAAGAAAAAGACAAGAGCGGCTACCAGCCCCGCCGCTGGTTAACGGCGGCCGCGGCCGCGGCCGCTATCCTGATTATACTGTTTGCCGGGGGTTCTGTTCTTTTTTTCTTTGGTGAAAACGGGCAGAAAAAAGCCACCGCCAAGGCAGTCCGGCCACTGACCAACGATGTGCCGCCGGGCGTAACAGGCGCCACGCTTACCCTGGCCAACGGACAAAAGATCCGGCTGGACAGTACAGGCGCCGGTGCTGTAAGCAAACAGGCGGGTATGGATGTGAGGTTCAGCAACCATGCACTGCAATATGAGGGAACAGCCAACGAAGGAGCAGCCGTATACAATACACTGAGCACCGGCCGGGGGCAGCAGTTCCCGGTTCAGCTCTCGGATGGTTCCAAAGTATTGCTGGATGCAGGTTCCAGCCTGCACTACCCGGTAGCGTTTACAAGTGGTGAAAGAAAGGTAGAGGTCAGCGGACAAGCCTGGTTTGAAGTAGCCAAAGATGCGGCGCGGCCTTTTATCGTGCAAAAAGGAGACAAGCAGTTGCAGGTGCTTGGTACCCAGTTTAACGTGCATGCGTATGATGACGAGGAGGAACTGACTGTAACCCTAACGGAGGGTAGCGTCCGGGTGCAAAGCAGCAAGGGGTCTGCGGTATTGACACCAGGGCAGCAAGCCGTTATCGTCAACAGCACCGGCAGCCTGAAAACCATTGAAGAGGCAGCTGTGGACCAGGCCATTGCCTGGAAACAAGGGCTGTTTTCTTTTCAGGGCAGTGCCATTGAACAGGTGATGCGGGAAGTGACGCGCTGGTATGATGTGGAGGTGAGCTACCAGGGCACAAAACCGGCTGATACCTTCACCGGTGAAATAAGCCGCCAGGCCTCCCTGCGTGAGCTCTTATCCATCCTGGAAATGAGCCGCGTACATTTTAAACTGGAAGACAGAAAACTGACCGTACTGAACGGCCAGGGAAAATAAGGATAGGGTAAAACGCCCATCAGACTGCTACAACGATCTTGCCTATACGAAAAGCGGACACGCTATTGTAGAAACCAAAATAAAACACCATGCGACTAACTGCGCCCGGCAGCAAGCGGCCGGCTCCATCACTTCAAAAGCTGATGATGAAACTCACCACCATTCTATTGCTTACAGCCTGCCTGCAGGTAGGTGCAAAAACATTTTCTCAGAACATCACCCTTTCTGCCAGGAATGAAAAGCTGGAAAGCGTGATCCGCAAGCTCAAAAAACAAAGCGGCTACCAGTTCTTCTACAACGATGCCCTGCTGAAAGAGGCCAAGCTGGTGAACCTGGATGTACGCAATACTGCCTTTGAAAAAGTGCTGGAACTTTGTTTCAGCAACCAGCCCTTTACCTACTCCATCATTGCAAAAACGGTGGTGATCACCGACCGCAAAGGAACAGGCCGGGAAGAAAACCTGCAGCCTGCCCTGCCCGTCGACGTGCATGGTACGGTAACGGATGAAGAGGGCAAACCTGTAGCCGGCGCCAGCGTACGCGTAAAAGGCACCACCAACGGAACCACCACTGCCGACAACGGAGCCTTCTCCCTGGCAGGCGTAGACGAAAAAGCCGTGCTGGTGATCAGCTCTATCAATACAGAAGACCGGGAAGTGGGGGTGAATGGAAGGACGAATCTCGACATCACCCTGAAATTAAAAGTAAGCACCCTGGTTGACCTGGTGGTAACAGGCTACTCCGTAAAAAAGGTCAGCGAGATCACCGGCGCTGTGCAAACCCTGAGCGGCAAGGAAGTGCGCAGCGGTGTATCAACCGCCAATACGCTTGCCATGCTGAAGGGAAAAGTGGCAGGCCTCTACATCCTGGAAACCGGCACCAGCAACGGAAGCGTATCCAACAGGGGGCAGGTGATCATGCGCGGACAGGCCAGCCTGCCGGATGCCAACAACACCAATTTTGGTCCGCTCATCGTGCTCGATGGCGTGATCACGACCTCATCTAACCTGCAGGACATTGTAGACGCCAGCGACATTGAAAGCATTACCCTGCTCAAAGACGCCGCGTCCACAGCCATCTATGGCTCCCGGGCTGCCCAGGGCGTGATCGTTGTGACCACCCGCAGGGGCTCGGCAGGAAAACTGGCCGTGAACCTGTCGATGAACTACGGCAAAGTGGAAAACAACCGGCTGGTCAATTATATGAACACGCCACAGCTGATCACGCACATGCAGAAATACATGCAGGCCCTGTACAACGGCACGCCTTCGCTGCGGACCCAATACGGCAGCTTTGAAAATTATTTCAATACCACCCGCATTTACACCGACGGGGAAGCCAATACCAACTACGACTGGTCGAACAACGTCCTGTTTCCCAGCGGCAGGCAAAATGATGTAAACCTTTCCCTCTCCAGCGGAACAGACAAGACAAAATTTTACGGCTCCCTGAACTGGCTCAAGCAGGATGGCACCCTACTGGATGACAAGCTCGACCGCAAAAACATCCGCTTTAACATTGATCAAAAGATCAACGAAAAACTTTCCGTCAGCATCAATGCCAACGCCATCATCGACAAATACACCGCATCCAGTGGCGAAAACCAGTCCTATGTATTTTTACCTTTTGTAAGTCCGTACAAAGCCAATGGTGAGCTGGCCGATTCTATTCCCAACTACAGCTACCGGGCTACGGGTGCACGAACCCTGGGCTGGTACAGCAACCCGCTGTATCATCATGAATGGAATACCACTATCACCAGCCGGCAGAGCTACCTGGGTACAGGCATCATCAAGTATGCGATCACGCCCTGGCTCACTGCGCAATCGACCAACACCTACCAGTATGTATACAACAATGTAAATACCTACCGCGATCCCCGTACCTACCGCGGCAAATACAACGGTCCCGCAACGGGCCCTTTCCCCATGAACGGCGAGCTCTGGCTGACGGATACAAAGAACACATACTATCTTACCTCCAACCTGCTCACGTTCAACAAACGCTTTGGCGAGCACCAGGTAACAGCCCTGGCCGGGGAAGAGTTTGGTAAAACACATACAGAAACCGTGAGCGTATCCGGGTACAATACCCCCTATCCCGGTGAGCGGAACCTGGGTGCTTTTCTTTCTTACGGCAATGGATCAAGTACCTGGATTTATTTGCGGAGCGGACTGCCGGTTCCGATTACATCAACCCCTTCTGTTGACAAGGCATCCTTTTCCCTGTTCTCCGAGATCAACGACAATTACAAAGAAAAATACTTTGGATCTGTTTCTTTCCGGCGTGATGCTTCTACCAATTTCGGGCGGCTGCACCGCTATGGAAACTTTTATTCAGTCAGCGGCGCCTGGCTCCTGAGCAAGGAAGACTTTATGAACAGCGTGCGGCCTGTTACCAATGCAAAGCTCCGGGCATCCTATGGCACTTCGGGCCGCGAAGCAGGGGCTGACTTTCTCAATTTCACCACCTACCAGGAAAGCACAGCCTACGGTTACAATACTACAAGCACAACGGGGGCCGCCATCCAGCGCCTGGCCAACAATGAGATCACCTGGGAAACAACCTATACAACCGATCTGGGCCTGGACCTGGGTCTGTGGAACAGGATCAACCTGAGCGTGGATCTGTACAACCGGCGCAGCGCCGGGCTCCTACAAACAGTGACCCTTCCCAGCTACCAGGGCTCCCTGGCACAGATCCGCAATGTGGGTGAACTGCAAAACCGGGGTATCGACGTGCTGCTCTCGACAGTCAATATGAAGGGAGCCTTTATCTGGACGACCGATTTCAATATCAGCTTCAACAAAAACAAGCTGACCAGAATCTATGGAGATTCGCTCATAGATGGCTTTACGAATTCTTATTACCGTTACAAGGGCGAAGATGTAAATACCCTGCGCGCCATTATTTATGCTGGTGTAAACCCGGACAATGGCCGGCCCCTCTTTGAACGCGTGATGCCGAATAAAAGCATCGTGCTGGTGGACAGCATTCCCCTGGTAAAACAGGATGGGCTCAGGGGCTATAGAACGGTCGGTTCAGCCACGCCCAAATTTTTCGGCGGCATCACCAATACCTTCCGGTATAAAGGGGTTTCGCTGAGTGTGCTGTTTAATTTTGTTTATGGCAATATGATCATGAACAATTCGCTGCGCAACTTTATTTCGCCGGATACCTGGCAGTTCGGACAAAATACGGTGCAGCCTGACAACAGCGTCCGGTTCTGGAAAGGACCGGGTGATAAGGACGCCAACTATCCCAATTACTACGACCTGGCTTTTAACCAGCGCGGCGCCACCAACATCAACTCATCGTTGATCTACCAGGATGCCAGCTATATCCGCCTGCGCAATGCGCGGCTGGGTTACGACCTGCCGCTGTCTGTGCTGGGCAGGCTGCGGGTAAAATCAATCAACGTGTATATAAGCGCCGACAATGTATTTGTGATCAAGTCAAAAGAATTGTACGCAGCCGACCCGGAAGGCGCTACCATCGGCACAACGGCTTCCAATGCCTATGCAGGTGCCGGTATTTACAGTGCCATGCCCCGGAAGTTTTTTGCAGGAATCAATGTCGGGTTTTAAACCAGTAAACCAACTATTATGAAATCAACTTCTCTCTATACTTCTTCTGTTTTATTGATGGCCACGCTGACCGCTTCTACACTGCTGAGCAGCTGCAACAAGCAGCTGGACAAGCTCGCGCCGCACAACGTGCTTTTTGAAGACCAGGAATTTTCTACACCGGCGGGTTTCACCAAAACCACCATTGCCAACTACCAGAGCATGGCTACCTCAAGCGCCACGGGCTATGACTACAATTGGTTTAACCTGAGCGAGTTCAGAGGCAACAACGTAAAACCCATCGATATTACAAGCACCTCCAGCTTTACCGCATCACAAGATATTGATGCGTTCAATTTTACCAATTCAAGCTCGAAAGATTTTGGCCGCTCCAATTCTTTTTGGATCGCCTCTTACAAAACCCTGCTCGGCATCAACACCGTGCTGGGGCATGTGAGCGCCAATGAAACAGATAGCGCCATCCTGCAGGCAAAAGCGGAAAATCTTTTTCTGCGTGCAGTCGTTTATTTCAACCTGGTGCGCCTGTATGGCCGGCCTTATTATCAATCGCCCGCTACCAGTCCAGGCGTGCCGCTGATCCTGGTGCCTATAGCAGCTGAAAGCGACAAACCTGCCCGGGCTTCCGTAGAAGATACTTACAAGCAGATCATCAGCGACCTGACCACAGCGGCCAAACTGTTCACGCAGAAAAAAGTCAACAGCTATGCCGGCAAGTACGCAGCTTATGCCATGCTGTCGCGCGTGTACCTGTATATGAGCGGTGCGTTTACACAGCCCAACGCAGCGAATGCGCAACTGGCCGCGCAGTACGCCGATTCGGTGATCCTTAACGGAGGTTATAGCCTGCTGCAGGGTGCGGCCTACACAGCTTATTATAACAACAGCAACCAGGCCAATACAGAAACCGTTTGGGCCCTGAACCACGATGCGACCGTTACCAATGTCCCGACCATCCTGTACCAGCCCACGGGGCAGTATACGGGCAGCAACAGCTATTCAACAGGACAGATCAAGCCCTCTCCCGATCTGCTGGCGCTGCTGGGTGCGAACGACCTGCGCAAGAACTTTTATGTAAGGGACAAGTACCCGGGCAACAATACGGATACGCTTAGCTGCTACAAGTATGGTTACAAGTACACGGCTGTGTATACCAGCAATGCGCCGATGCATTATCTGCGGCTGGCAGAAATGTATCTGAACCGGGCTGAAGCCAGGGTAAAAGGAGGCGATAATACAGGGGCGCTCACCGACCTGAATGTGATCCGCACCCGGGCCGGCATCGGTGCCGTATCAGGGTTAAGCGGAGCCGCCCTGTTTACTGAGATCATGCTGCAACGCAGGCTGGAGCTGGCTTTCGAAGGCCATAACAGCTATGACTATTTCCGCAACGGCCAGCCCATGGTGCGCAGCTACAGCTCGTTCGGATCAGGCCCGCTCACGGTAAACCCAACGGATGGGAAAGTGGTGCTGCGCATACCGGATGGCGTACTGATTGAAAACGGGAATATCAAACAAAACGACCAATAATCCCTGTGGAAAAATCAGCGAACCCGATCAATTTCTTTATAAATTTTCAATACATGAAATGCTTATTCTTTCTTCTTTCTGCAACCTGGGCCTTGTCTGGCTTTTGCCAAACAACCGGAAGCAAGGCTTTTACACTTTCAGGCAAAGTAACCAACCTGCAACAGGGCTGGGTATACCTGCGCTATCCGGATGCCAGCGGCAAAAATGTTTATGATAGTGCCGCGCTTCAAAACGGGAATTTTTCTTTCAATGGCACGGTGCCTGGTCCGGTAATGGCAAGCTTGTCCGGGAAGATGGTTTCGCGCAGCATGGAAGATCCCAACTTTACCAGTTTTTTTCTGGAGCCCGGACAGCTGCGGGTGGAAGTAGCAGACCAGGCATTCAAGGACGCCAGGGTAACCGGCTCTCCGGCCCAGAAAGAATATGAAAGCCTGTGGTCTCAGCAGATGGAGTTGCGCAAGCGATGGAAAGTGGTGATGGACACGCTCACGGCCGTGAACAAAAGAAGCAATGTTGAATACCAGGAGCTGAAAGCTTGGGTGCTGGCACCTTATTTCGCGGAAGCGAACGAGATGCAGGCCCGGTTTATCCGCTCGCACCCTGCTTCTTACGTAACAGCCTACCTGTTGCAGTATGACCGTGAACTGCCCACCGACTCTCTCCGGAAGATCTATGCTGCTTTCCCGCAGAAAGTGCAGCAAAGCGTCTATGGTAAAAATATTTCAACAGAGCTGGAGAAAAGAAAGATCGGTGTTCCGGGTGCAGTGGCAGCAGCTTTTACCACGACTGACATCAACGGGCAGGCGCTGAGCCTGGCTGATTTTAAAGGCAAATGGGTGCTGATAGATTTCTGGGCGAGCTGGTGCGTTCCCTGCCGCAAAGGCAATCCCCACCTGAAAGAACTCTATGCACAATACAAAGACAAGGGTTTTGAAGTGATCGGCGTATCAGACGATGACCGCGACCATGCCGCCTGGAAGCAGGCCGTGGAAAAAGACGGCCTGCCCTGGAAACATGTCCTGCGCGGCGTGAAGATGACGCGCAACGGCGAGCAGGTCAATGTTGACCGCTCGAACGACATCCTGGACTATTACAATGTATCGTCGCTGCCAACACAGATCCTGGTTGACCCTGCCGGTAAGATCATTGGCCGCTACAGTGAAGGCAGCGAAGAACAGGCATCGCTGGACAAACAATTACAAACCATCTTTAAATAATGGACCTATGCTGTATACCAAACAAGTTTTTTCGACAGTTTGCATCATCACTTGTTTGCTGGGCAACCTGGCCGCCCAGCAAACGCCTGGCAACTTTTTGCTCAATGGAAAATGGACCGGTGCGCCACCTGCCATGCTCTACCTGAGCTATGCTGACGGCGAAGGACAGCCGAAGCGGGACAGTGCCCAGGTGCAGAACGGCAGTTTCCAGTTCAAAGGAAAGATCACGGAGCCTGCCATGGCTTACCTGCAAATAAAACAGGCAGCCGGTGCCCCGGATGGCATCCAGCTGTTTTTAGAGCCGGCAGTGATGCAGTTGAGTTTAGACGGCAGCAATGTAAAGGAAGCCGTGCTGACGGGTTCTGCTACCCAAAAAGAATGGGATGCGCTCACAAAACAAAAAGAACCCCTTAGAAAAGAGATAGAACCGCTTTCGCAAAAGTATGCGGCTGCCAGCAAAGCGTATGCAGATGCCAAAAAAAGGAACGCCCCCGAAGCAGAACAAGACACCCTGAAATACAGGGCAGCTGCCATCCACGACGAATTTGAGCCTTACAACGCGCGCATGGCCCAGCTCGATTATACTTTTTTTGAAAAGCATCCGGCTTCTATTGTAACAGCCTACTATATGCGCTTTTATGTAAGCAGCCTGCCCCTGGATTCACTCAAGCTTTTTTACAACCGTTTTGGCCCGGCCACGCAAAAGACCAGCTATGGCAAGTATGTGGCAGATGAGATCAGCAAGATGCAGGCCGGCTCTCCGGGCAGCATGGCAAAAAATTTCAGCACCACCACCATCGATGGCAAGCCCCTGCAGCTGGCAGATTTCAGGGGCAAATGGGTGCTGGTAGATTTCTGGGCGAGCTGGTGCGTTCCCTGCCGCAAAGGCAATCCCCACCTGAAAGAACTCTATACACAGTACAAAGACAAGGGTTTTGAAGTGATCGGCGTATCAGACGATGACCGCGACCATGCCGCCTGGAAGCAGGCCGTGGAAAAAGACGGCCTGCCCTGGAAGCACGTCCTGCGCGGCCTAAAATACGACCCCGCAAAAGGCTTTGACCGGAGCACCGACATCTCTGAACTCTACGGCATCCACACCCTGCCCACGCAGCTGCTGATCGATCCCACCGGCAAGATCGTAGCACGCTATGGCGAAGCAGCTGCAGGACACGAGGAACTGGACAAGGCCCTGGCGGCTGCGTTTAAGTAAAGGGTTTGCCATTGTATTCCAAGCCTTGCTGGTCGCACTATGCACAGGCGCCTGATGGAGGCCGGTCTTTGTTCCGGAGCGAACAAAGGCCGGCCTCCATCATTCTTACTTGAATTTATAGTTCTACCCTGCTCAATAATCAGGCGCTGCAAACGTTGATATGCAGCCTGATGCGGCTATCCAACCCTGTTCTATGAAAGACCGGCCACACATCATACTGGTTGAAGACGACGCCTTTATACAAACCATCCTGTACCAAAGTCTTTACAAGCAATACCATATCAGCGTATTCAGCAACGGAACGGAAGCCCTCCGGTTCCTGGAGCAGGGGCAGACCCCGGATGCCATTGTCTCAGACCTGAACGTACCCGGACTCAGTGGCTTGCAGCTGATTGAAGCAGTACGAAAAATACAGGCGCTTAGCACGATCCCCCTAGTCATTTTATCCGGGGAACGGAGCACCGAAAAAAAGATCGAGTGCCTGGAAGCAGGTGCAGATGATTACGTTGAAAAGCCGTTCAACCCGCGGGAGATCGAAGCCCGGCTGAAATCAATCCTGCGGAGAACGGGTAAGTGGATAGAAGCACTGCCTCCGACCAAAGCGCCCACACACAAGCTTTACAAAACACCGCTTGGGAAAAGGCTGTTTGACATTTTCTTTTCCCTCTTTCTGATCGTTCTCTTCCTGCCTGTTTGGGTGCTGGTTATCATCGCGCTGAAGCTGGACAGCGAAGGACCGGTGATCTACTATTCACTGCGGGTGGGAGCCAACTACCGGGTGTTTAAATTTTACAAGTTCAGGACCATGTTTGTGGATGCAGAAAAAAAGATCCGGGAGAACAGCGAACTGAATGCATACAACCAGCGCAAAATGGGGCAGGCGGCCATTGCTCATGACCAATCGGCCTTGTGCCGGGATTGCAGCGAGGCAGGTATTTCCTGCCGGCAGCGTTTGTACGCCGACAAACTGGTCTGGTGCGAGAAAGCAGCCCGGATCTCAGAAAGCAGCAACAGCCTGTTCTTCAAACTCAAAAATGACCCGCGTGTAACAAGCATCGGCCGGTTCCTGCGCAACACCAGCATCGATGAATTGCCGCAACTGTTCAATGTGCTGCGGGGTGATATGAGCATTGTGGGCAACCGTCCGCTCCCGCTCTATGAGGCAGAGAAATTGACAGACGACAAATGGGCCATCCGTTTTATGACCGCAGCCGGCATGACCGGTCTTTGGCAGGTGGTAAAAAGAGGCCGGAGCAATTTATCAGAAGAAGAAAGACTCCTGCTTGATAAGGAATACGCCCGCAACCACAGCCTGCGCAACGATCTGCAGATCCTTTTCAAAACCATACCGGCCCTCTTGCAGAGGGAGAATGTGTAAGGCTATCTTTACTGATGGCACATTAACCCTCACCAGGTCAACCCGGTCTATGTTTTTCCTTCCACCAGCTTCATGTTCACGCCGTCCCAGTGAATTACCTTGTTCTGAAAATAGCTTTCGTTGCAGGCCAGGCAGGGAGCAGCTGCCCGAAAACCAAACCGGGCGTCCTCCACCACCGGTTTGCCTGAGCGCACACTGTCGATAAAATTGGCCAGGTGGGCTGCATGAAAATTATATCCCGGCGGTGCGGCCCAGGTAATATCAGGAAGCACCTGGGCAGTGCGGTCTTCTTTTGCCCATTTTTTATCGTATGCATCAAGCAGCTGCTGTTGCATGGCTTTGGTATAGGTACCCAATGAATCCCAGCCGCCGATGCCCGGCGCTTTGGGCATCTTTCTCCGTTTTACAGTTACCTTGCTTTCACTGACTTCCATGGAACCTTCTGTCCCTACGATCCGGATGCGTTCTACTTCGCCTTCGCCACTTACAAAATTCACGCGCAACGTGATCTGGAATGCAGCATGCTCCTTGGTTTCAGGATATTCCATCAGGGCACTCATTACATCGGGCACATTGCGGCCGTCTTTCCAGTACGTGAGGGCACCCAATGAATATATTTTTGAAGGGCCTTTCGAGCTGGTGATAAAATGAAGTCCGCTCAGCAGGTGCACATACAGATCACCTGCCATACCGGTTCCGTATTCGCGGTAGTTGCGCCACCAGAAAAAGCGCTTGTCCTCATAAGCCCGCTTTTCTTTTGCATGCTGCTGGTACCGCTCCCAGTCGACCGTTTGCGGCGAAGCATCGAGGGGTATGGTATACTCCCAGGCACCCAGGGCGCTCTGGCGGTTGTAGGTCGCTTCTATAGAGTTGATATGACCAATCTCTCCTGCTTCATACAATTCCTTTGCTTTGGCATAGCCAAGACTGCTGACACGCTGGCTGCCGATCTGCATCACCTTGCCTGATTGCTGCTGCGCGCGGATCACATCCCAGCCTTCTTCTATCTTGTGCACCATAGGCTTTTCGCAATACACGGCCTTGCCTTTCTTCAACGCTTCAATACTGATCCATTTGTGCCAGCTGTCGTTGGTAGCAATGATCACGGCATCTACGTCTTTTCTGTCAAGGATTTCTTCGTAGCGACGTGTTGTAAAAAGCTGGTCTCCGTACAGTTCTTTGGCATGTTCCAGCCGGCCTGTGTACAGGTCGCAGCAAGCTACCAGCTCTACCCCGGGCACCTTCAGGGCTGCTTCCACATCGTGATAACCCTGGATGCCCATGCCGATCCCGGCAATGCGTACAGGGTCGTCGGATAAAAACGTTCTTTCCGGAATTGCAATGGTGCGTGTCTCGTTTGGGGCAGCCACGCTTTTGAGCCGGCCCGACGCCAGCAGCGCAGTGGTACTACCGATCTGGCGGATAAATTTTCTTCGGTTGGATGGCATGTATTCGTTGTTTGATTTATATTGGACGGCTGCAACAGGTTGCAACAGATAGAAATAGTTTGTTCAAGCAATCCTACTTGTCCCACCACACAGGCGTATTGAGATCGTTAGGGCCCTGCGCGGCGACGGCTGCATCCAGGTTGGCTTTGTTGATAATGGTTTCGCCATCGGGATAAGGCATCCGCCTGATGAAATTACCGGTGATCTCTGAACCGGGATAGGGATTTTTAACCAGGGCCGGGAACCCGCTCCTCCTGAAATTAGCCCAGGTTTCGCTTCCGTTCATGAAAGATGCTACCCAGTACTGGGTGTTGATCTGCTCATAGGCTTTGGTAAGATCGAGCGGATGTGCAAGGGTATAAGCGGCGATACTCGCTTCCGGGATAGCGGCTGCGGAACCATAGTCGGCCATCTGGCGCATGTGTGCTTCAATGGCTGATTTATACAGCAGGCTTGCATCACCGGTAGCCCATCCCCTTACCACCGCTTCTGCCAGCAGCAATTGTGTCTCGGCATACGTAACCAGGTATTCCGGGGCGGTCAGGTTTAACACGGTAGTGAGATTGACCTGCGAATAATCATACAAGCTGGCAACCCCGTTGGCGGCAAATGTGTTTTTGATGGATACATCATCGTACCCGATCGGCATGCCGATCTGCTTGCTGGGGTCGGACGTTGTTTTTGCGGGTACCTGGTCTGCACCGGATAAGGCACCCGGCGCCCGTACGGCAATGCCGGCGAGCCTGGGATCGTTGTTGGTTTTCAAAAAATCAAGAAAGGGCTTGGCAATATAAAAGTTTGCTTTTTCGCGGGCTGTGAGGTGAACTGCGATCCAGTTGTTGTACAGCGATGTGTGCCGGATCACGGCATTGTCCTGGTTAGCCTGCATCAGGCCGCCTGCAACTGCTTTGGCGACATAGGTTTTAGCCACATCGGGTGCTACTTTCGACAGCCGCATGGCAGCCCTGAGCAACAGGGAATACCCGAATTTTTTCCAGTTTGCAATAACCCCGCCATACAGGATATCGTTGACAGAAGTGGCTTTGGTGGCGTCGAGCGCTGCCGTTGCCTCATCCAGTTCTTTCAGGATGTCTTTGTAGATCACTTCCTGCCGGTCGTATTTCGGATAACTGATGCCTTCGCTGAAGCCCTTGCCGGCTTCGGTATACGGAACATCCCCATAAGTATCCGAGATAATCATGAATGTATGCGCCTTCCAGATCCTGGCCTCGTTGTAGAGGTTGGTGAGGTTGGTATTGCTCTTTGTTCTGTTGAGCACATCCCCATTTTGCTTCAGCACGTTCTGGTAAAAATTCGTCCATACCAGTCCTGAATTCGCCGTGTTTTTGATGTTGTAATTTCCTCCGGACAACGAGCTTCCGAACGGCGTAACGATTTGCTGTACGATGGGAAAATTGTACGTCAGCATACCCAGCGTACCAAAATTATCGGGATACACGGTCAGGATCACGGCATCGTTCATGGCAATCTGCGGATCGAGCGCCGTAGGATCAACCCGGTTGATGTTCAGGTTTTCAAATCCTTTGTCGCAGCTTGCCAGCAGCGCCCCTGCTGCAAGAATGGTAAGGTATCTTTTAAACTGGCTCATAAAAATATTTATAAGGGTGTTTGTCTTGTTAAACCGATCAGAATTTAATACCGAGGTTAAAGCCGAGGCTTCTTGTGGGAGGCACGGCGGTCCAGAAGTCGAGGCCTGTTTCGTTGTCGGAAATATTGGCCGTATTTTCCGGATCCATGTTTTCCGTCCATTTCTTTAAGATGGCCACGTTGTTTGCCACGGCGCTCAGCTTGACTCCTTTTATAAACTTCACGCTCCGCACCCATTTTGTAAAATCATAGCCCAACGTGATCTGGCGCAGTTTCCAGAAACCTGAATTGAAAACCCAGTCTTCGTTCACTCCCAGCACATTCGGTGTTTCATAGAACGGCTGCAGATCCGAACGGGTGGTATTGGTTCCTCCATCCGGGTTAACGCCTACCCCTACCACATAACCCTGCGCGCGTCCGACGAGCGTTCTTTTTTGCAGGCCATGCCGCAGGGCATTCTGGTTGGAGCCGGCGATCATCTTTGCCCCCAGTTTAAAATCAACCAGCACAGACAGCGTGATGCCGTTGTAATTAAATTGATTGGTGATGCCACCGAAATATTTCGGCAATACATTCCCTACATACTGCGGCACTTCGTTGCGCATGGGTTTACCGCTGGCTTTGTCAAACACCTGCTGGCCTGTTTTGTCGCGCAGGTACATGTAGGTATACAGGGCGCCGATGGGTTTACCCACCACCTGCCGCAGGATGCGCCCGCCGCCGTTGGATACATTGATGGAAGTATCTGCTGCATTGGGCCCCAGCTGTATAACATTGGAAGTATTGTATGATGCGTTCAAGGTCACATCCCACTGAAATGATTTCAACTGAACAGGAACCACGTTGAGCATCATTTCAAAACCCCTGTTCATGCTCTTGCCCACATTGATCAGTTTGCTGGTATACGATGATGCATCGGAAATCAGGATGCCCAGTATCTGGTCTTTCGTGGTTTTGTAATAGTAAGAAAGATCAAGGTTCAACCGGTTCCCAAACATCTTCAACTCTATACCTGCCTCGGTTTCCGAAGTTCTCGAAGGCTGCAGGGCAGGATTGGGAACCTGGGTTCCGTTGATGCCGCCGATGGGCACCGTAGCACCGGCAGGATTGGGATAGAGGTTGTTGTTGACCGCATAATACAACACATTTGAATAAGGCGCCACACTGCCATCGGAGCCCACTTCTGCATAAGCCAGCCTTACCTTGCCGAAATCCAGCCACGTCGGCATGTGCTCATGCATTGCTTCCGAAAACACAAAGCTGGCGCTCACAGAAGGATAGAGGATGTTATTGTGTGCAGGAGCCAGTGTGGAGAACCAGTCGTTGCGGGCAGTTGCGTTCAGGTAAAGGAAGTTCCTGTACGACAGCTCGAGGGCGCCATACAATGAATTCACCTTTTGTTCTGTTTTGCTGTAGATAGGGTCTTTCACCCGGCCGTTCTGGATGGTGTACAGGCCTGGAATGATAAAGTCGGTTGCTAACACGCTGTTGTATTCCATCTTGCGGTACAACTGGTTACCGCCTGCTGTGATATCAACACCAAAATTTCCAAATTGCTGGTTGGCGCCGAGGAGGAAGTCGTAATTTCTTTCCCTGAAGCGGCGGATGTCCTGGGTGAACGAACCATTCACAAAACCGGACGGCGCGGCAGGTATCGGCGCATAACCATTGGGGATATTGTAGTCCTGGTAGCGCGTATAAATATCCTGCGCGATGCGTCCCTGTGCATACAGCCAGGGCGTGAACTGGTATTTCACGGCAATGTTACCCAGCACCCTGTCGCGGCGGATATTTTCCTTGCGGTAATTGACGGAGTAATAAGGATTGTTCCTTACCAGGAACCTGGACATCACAAATTCATTCCCGTTGGGCAGCACCTGGTTTTGTTCGAGCGCATAGAAGGGCATTGAGTTGGCGAGCGTATACAACACGGTCGGAACCGCCATGTCCTGTGTGTTTACCTGCGGCGGATTGATATTTTCTTCATTGGAGTAGTTCACATTGCCGAACAGCGTAAGTTGTTTTGTTACATTTTGCGTGAAGCCGAGGTTCACTGTTCTGCGGGTGAATTTGGAGTTGGGTAAGATGCCCTTGTTCTCGGTATTGGAAAGAGAAAGGCTCAGGCCACCTTTATCGCCGGCAGTTGAGAGCGTAACTGTGTTTGTCAGGTTGGTGCCGGTCCGGTAGAACTTTTTGTAGCGGTCGTACACGGGCTCGTAAGGAAATGTTTTTCCATCAAACAAAACCTGCGTCATACCCGGTTGAAATTTTTCTCCGAAGCTCCAAACGCCCGACTGGGGAAAAGGCGTGGTTGGCCGGACGCCTCTTTCACCCTGCCCGTATTCATACTGAAAATCGGTGTAGTCCAGTGGTGTATCGGTGGTGTAATTGATGTTATAATCAACACCAACACCATTCCTGGCGCTTTTGCTTTTTGTCGTGACCATGATAACGCCATCTTTCGCCCGGTAGCCGTACAGCGCAGAAGCGGCGGCACCTTTGAGCACCGTCATGGATTCCACGTCGTCCGGATTGATGCTGGCAAAGCCATCGCCGCCGTCGGTGCTGTTTACCTGCCCGGCGCGCGGTCCGCTCACACCGATCCCGTAGGAAGAATTGTCCATCGGTACGCCATTGAGCACGATCAGGGGAGCGTTCACCGCGTTGAAAGAAGACTGGCCGCGGATGCGTACCTTAACGGATCCGGCAGGCCCCGTACCCATGGTCGTGATGTTGACCCCGGCCATTTTACCCTGCAGGCCGCTCATTACATTGGGCGTGCGGTTGGTGGCGAGCTGGTCGTTGTTGACGGTCGCTGTGGCATAGCCCAGTTTTCTGACGTCTTTCCGGATACCCAGGGCGGTCACGATAACTGTGTTCAGGCTATCACCGCTGTTTTGCATGACCACGTTGATGATCGTACGTCCTTTCAGCTCTATGCTTTGCGAGATAAAACCGACATAAGAGAATAACAGCGTGGATGCAGGGGGAGCCGCAATACTGAAATTGCCATTTGGATCCGAGCTGGCGCCCTGGCTCGATCCGCTTACTTTGATGGTCACTCCCGAAAGAGGCTCGTTTGCTGTTGTTGTTACCCTGCCCGTAACCGTCGTATTCTGGGCAAAAGCAGCAGTATGATACAAAAACAGGAATGATAAAAATAATCTGAGGGTTTTTCTCATAGCAAGTGATGGTTTTCGGTAAAAAAATAATGCGATCCGTTTTAGTATGGGGAGAGCAGCTTAGCAGGAGGGGATGGGTGCATGGTTGAAAACCGGCCTGGTATATCCAGGAGTACTGCAATGCCTGCGCGGAATAATCTTACAGGTTGAAATGGGCAGGCCGTGTAGTTGTAGCCTTATTATCGCCAGGCTCCCGGCAGTAGTTGGTAAGAACCTTCTTCTTTCCATAAGGCAAGTCTTGGTTTTTAAAAAAGCGATCGCCGAAAGATGGAGCAAGATGTGGTCTGATGAATGATGGCCCGGGCTGAAACAAATACGCAATCTGTTCCTAAATTTATAGATTTATCATTACAGTAGGAAGAAAATTTACATGAACAGGCCGGCAGCAGGCTGCCCTGTTGGCTTGCAGAAAGGGACGCAATTCAGCTATGGCACGGTCTCCCTGGCACGCCTCTAAACCGGCTCCTGCATGGCAACCGGTGCCGCCTTCCGGGTCAGCAGATGAATGATCAGCCATGCTAACAGGTAAGTACAACCGCAAAGGGTGAACAGGATATTATACCCGGCAGCTATATTGCCGGCGGCTTTGTAATGATCGAGCAGGCTGCCTACCAGGATGGGGAACAGGATGCCGCCTGCAGCGCCGGCCATGCCGCCGATGCCTACTACGGAACTGACCCATTGCCGGGGGAAAAGATCGGCCGGCAGCGTAAATACATTGGTAGCCCAGGCCTGGTGCAGTGCCACGGCAAAGCTGATCAGCCCTACAGCCACCCACACATTTGTTGCAAACTGGGTGAGGATCACAGAGAGCTCCAATACCGCGAATACCAGCAGCACTGCTTTTCTTGCCTGCAGGCTGCCCCAGCCTCTCCTGATCAGCATGGAAGAAAGATAGCCGCCGCCGATGCTGCCGACCGTAGTGGCAGCGTAAATGAGCATCAGCTCGGGACTGAGCTTTTTCATATCCAGGTGAAACGTGGCGGAAAAATAAGAGGGCAGCCAGAACAGGAAGAACCAGAATATGGGATCGATCAGGCCCTTGCCGGTGATATAAGCCCATGTTTGCGGAAAGGCAAACAACCTGCCCCAGCTGATGGAACTGCCGGCTGCTTTTTCCGTGGCTGCCGTTTCTTGTCCGCTGGCGATGTAATTATATTCAGCTGGGGTTAACCGCTTCTGCCGGGAGGGAATTTCGTACAACAGCAGCCAGAAGACCAGCCAGCCCAAACCCAGGGCACCGGTGATCCAGAACACTTCTTTCCAACCGGCAAAACCCAGGATCCACGGAACGATCAGCAGGGCGAACACGACGCCAAAGCTGGTACCCGCATTAAAGATACCGGTTGCCAAGGCCCGCTCTTTTTTAGGGAACCATTCTGCCACCGTCTTTACCGCTGCCGGAAAATTGCCGGCCTCTCCCAGTCCGAGCACAACACGCGCCAGTCCGAACTGGAAGGCGCTGCGTGCCACTGCATGCACCATCCCGCCCAGGCTCCAGACGATCACCGTCAGGGTATACCCCCTTTTTGTCCCGATCTGGTCGATCAGCCATCCGAAGAAAAGCAGTCCGATGGCATAAGCGGCCGTGAACGCCATCACAATGCGGGCAAAATCGGTTTCCGACCAGCCGAACTCCACTTCCAGGATCGGTTTGAGCAAACCAATGATCTGCCGGTCGAGATAGTTGATGGTCGTAGCAAAAAACAACAAAGCCAGGATCAGCCAGCGGTAATGTTTCATATGGGGTTGAAGCAGTTTTAAGTAGTTGGTTGCAGGGGGCGTTTGTCTGAACCGGGATTACACGGATTAAGGGATTACAGGATTTTTGGGTGCAGGATCGATCTTTAAGGATAAGCATCGATCAACGCCAGAAAGGTCCGCCCGCAAGCTGCCATCCTGTAATCCCTTAATCCGTGTAATCCCGGTTCAGACAAAACGCTTACCAATTGTGGTACGACCCGTCCGGGCTTTTCAGGATCGGATGCGGGTACTTGGTTTTGGCGGTGATCTCGCTTACAAAAGTGGCTTTCTTCGGATCGAACTTGACCCCCAGGCCCGGACTGGGATTGAGATACAGCTTGCCGTTTTTGAAGTTCAGCAGGTCTTCGTTGAAATAAGCCGGCCGTTCGGGCTGGCCGCCTGCCAGCTCCATCAGCGCACGGGCCGGACTGCTGGCACCCAGCACGTGCACCAGGGCTGCGGTGGAGAGCGGACCGGTAAAATGCGGCACCATGCCCACATAATGCGTTTCACAGAGGGAAGCCAGCTTTTTGTATTCGGTGATGCCGCCGCAATTGGGTATGGTAACGCGGCTGTAGTCATACAGGTGCTGCTCGATCAGAAAATTGGTATCCCATTTATCGCCGAACTGTTCACCCACGGCGATCGGCACGGTGGTCATCTGGCGTACTTTCTGGTATAGTTCCTGATTTTCCGAGCGGATGATGTCTTCTACAAAGTATGGTTCAAGCTCTTCCAATGCCTTACAGACTTTTATGCCGTCTGTCAGATCAAAACGGGTATGCAGGTCGATGGCCCATTTGCCCCCGCCGCCCACGGCCGCATCGATCCTCTTGCAGAGATCGATGGTCTTCTTTGTGTTCTCATAAAAATCATAGGGATCTTTGCCATCTCCTCCCGTCGGACCGATCCGGTAGGCCCGCAATCCGGCCGCAATGCAGTCGCGGGCCCGTTCTTCTTCGGTGGTTGCTTTGGAGGGTGCAAACCCTGTCGCGTAACATTCTACATAGTCGCGGGAAGCGCCGCCCAGCAGTTCGTATACGGGCACGCCCAGGGCCTTGCCTTTGATGTCCCAGAGTGCCATATCCAGGGCACCCAGCGCATGGATCTTTTCCCTTCCCGGCGGATAAAACATGCCGCGGTACAGATCCTGCCAGATATGCTCGATCCGGAACGGGTCTTCCCCGATGATCATCTGCGCACATTGCTCGATCACGTCTTTAAATCCACCTTCCCCGATGCCGGTGATACCCCCGTCGGTTTCTATTTCCACAATACCCCGCGCCTGGTTAAAGAGGGGTTTGGTATAGCCGGGGGCAGCATAATACCGGATGCGGGTGATCTTTAGTTTGGGGGCATTGGCAGCCTGCAACAGCGGCGAGCCTGTAAGTACGGCGGCGCTGCCGATCAGGGCTGATTGAAGGAAACGTCTTCTTTGCATAGCAGGATTATTAGGATTGAGTAATGTTTTGATACGCCGGAACCGGAGCAGCTGATTGCCGGAATTCTTAGCTGAAACCTCCGGAGAGATTATCTTTTTGAAAGTTCCATCCTGATAAAATCTTCCAGTTCTTTTTTGTCAGGCAATGCGACCAGGTATTTTGCCACAAACAGTTGGTCGTCCAGTCCGGCTGTAGCAAATTCAACATATTCCTGGTCTTTACCGGTACAAAGCAGGATGCCGACGGGCGGATTGTCGCCCTGTGCCATTCCATATTTTTTGCAGTACTCCAGGTACATATTGAGCTGGCTGGCATGTGCATGATTGAACCCGTACTGGCAGTTGGTGCCGCTTGCACCATTGCCAGTAACTTCTCTTTGTTCGTTGATAAGCCGGTACGTTCGTATAGCAGGGAACCGATTTGTCTTTTGAATTTCCTCACACTCCAACTGCCATTCATACATTCCGATTCGTAAAACAACCTTTTCAACGGATCATCCAGTCGTATGATCTCTATAAAATGAGTATAAGACACCCGGTCAAACAGATTGAGGTAGTGATTATCAGAAACTTGGAATTCGGGGTCCGCTGAACCCCGAATTAGAGATGTATCTAGCATCTCACGGCTTAGAAGCAATTCGGGGTTCAGCGGACCCCGAATTAGAAGACCGGTTCTGATCAGGGTACCGACTACTGGATAGGTGAGATAAAACTGCCGGTACCTGCGTAATTCTCTTTCTTCTGAATTGGGAACACAAAGGGTTTTCATTTCCCGGGAAATATTTGCCGGTAGAGCCTGGCCATAATCAGCCCTATCGTTTCCTTTCTGTTCAAACTCAAGAATGTAGAAGCCAAAGAACCAGTTGCGCATCGTAAGGGAAGTGTTTACTGCCCGGATGCTTTGCTCCCGAAGGTCTTCATTTATGCGGGATAGTGAAAGAATGAGTGCTTTGAAGTCCATAGCATTTTTACAGTTTACAACGTTTGTGTCCCCATCTGTCAATTCTAAGTATTTAAGTTTATTTTATAGGGGTTTTTTAACCCGCTTTTTGCTGCTGTTTGCTATATGCTTTCACCATCACTCAACTCCCCGCCTGTATAAAAGGCACTTTGGCAAAGATCTTCCGCTCTGCGCCACGGGGATCATCTTCCAGATGGGGTGGCACGTTGAAGACCATGGTTTGGCGGCGTTCCAGGGTATAGGGTTGCCAGCGCGGGATTGTTTTGTTGTTGGGATCACCGATGCGGGCAAAATGGACAAAGGTTTCGCTCATGATATCGGCCATGGGTTGTGCCTGCGGACCGGTAGCCGTAGCGCCCGGTTTGTCGATGTTGTCGAATACCAGCTGGATGTCGGATGCATGCGGTGCACCGAACTTTCCACCGTCTTTTGGCGTTGCCCAGTCGAGCTGGTAGGCATAGGCAGGAGTGCCTGACCTGGCCCGTTCTTCTGCTTCAATGATGGCGCCCCGCCAGGAGCGCGAAGCAGTGGTGATCTTGAAGAGCAGATCGCTGGCCGACAGGGAGGGATAAAGCTTCCGGTAGGCTGCGATCACCGCTTCGGGCTGGATGTCGACGCGCATGTTGGGGATCAGCTTGTCCGGCAGCTGTTCCCAGGTTACTGTATAGTTGGTGGGATCACCACCCAGAAAGGCCCGGGTCTCATCGTGCGTATTGCCAATGATCATGGGGATGTGGGCAGACTGTGCAGGTGCATCAGGATAAAAGGGATGGCGCAGCAGGCTGCGTTCATCCAGCACCGGGGCAAAAGAAATTCCGCCGAAGGACAACACCGGGTCGCGGGTGCCCAGGGCTTCCAGGATCTTTTGGAAAGGGATCGTACTGATTTCAGGAATGCGGTCTCCTGTCAGCTTCAGCACATCCAGCAAGGCACGGGTGCGCAGGGTGGCATTGAGCGGACCGCTGGCCGTAACTTGTTGTCCGCTCATGGTAGCGGCCCGGTGAAACAATCCTTTGGCAGCGGGCATGGCCATCATGGTCGCGATCTTGGCGCCTCCGCCGGATTGACCAAAGACCATCACATTACCCGGATCACCGCCAAACTCCGCAATATTTTCCCGCACCCATTGCAGGGCCAGCACCAGGTCAAGCTGGCCTGTATTACCAGAGTCGGCCCAGTCCGCCCCGCCAAAGCGGGCCAGGTAGAGATAACCAAATGCATTCAGGCGGTGATTCACCGATACCACCACCACATCTCCCCGCCTGCACAGGCGCACGCCATCATACAGCGGACTTGAACCAGATCCGTTCGAGTAAGCCCCACCGTGAATATAAAACATCACGGGCCGCTTTCTGCCATCGCGCAAACCGGGCGTAAATACATTCAGGAACAAACAATCCTCACTCACCTGCTCCGGCCCGCGCGACCCCTGCGGAGAAGAAGCCCCATACTGCAGGGCATCCAGAATGCCCGTCCATTTCTCCGGAGGCAGGGGCGGCATAAATCTTCTTTTTCCTGTATCGGATCCGTACCGGATGCCTTTAAAGACCTGGATGCTGTTATCTGTGTAACCACGCACCTGCCCCCACTTTGTAGTGGCAACCGGTGATTCGCCAGCTGGAATCTTTGATCCCGAAAGAGGAACCGGCGAGAAGCCGGACGCAGCTACTCCTGAAGCCAACAAAGCGGATGTTTGCAGGAATTTGCGGCGGTTGTATGGTGGCATGTGATGGTTTGGTTGGATGGTTTTGGTTAGAACGCTTCTTCGTTTATCTATGTGCGTTATCACACTTTTTTTCAGATTGTTCTGGTGGCACAATTCAAACGCATGGAGTCTTTAACCCACCCCTGCACTGCGTAAATCATGTATTCATGTTGCCTTTTGCCCTGAAAATAGAGCCCCCTCGACAATCACGCCTCCTACACTTTCGGCAGCTTATATCCGTTGTGGTATTCTTTTATCATGTATTTATCATTGATCGCTGCGTCGGTGAAGCATTCCTTCTTGGCGTCCCATTCCAGTTTTTTGCCGCTTTTGAAAGCGATGTTACCCATCTGCGACACGGTGGCTACATGGGCACCGGCCTGTATCGGGCAGTGCAGGTCTTCCATCTTGCGCGATTTTACGACATCTACAAAATTCTGCATGTGCTTGTCCAGCCCGTTATCGGAAGATTTTTCAAATGCCTTGCTCACCTTGTTCTTGCTCTGCTTTTCTTCTATCACTTCCCAACCGCCCCGGTTTAAGATCAGCGTACCATTGTTGCCGATATAGGCAATGCCGTGATCCCGGTTGTACGAGCCGTTGTCGATGCCCATGGCTGAATCCCAGACCATGTTGAAACCGTCGAACTCATAGAGCGTGGTCAGCGTATCGGGGGTTTCTTCATACAAGTCGGGATAGGCAAAGCGGCCGCCCAGTGCAGACACTGATTTAGGGATGGGAGATTTCATGCCCAGCAGGCCATAGTCGATCAGGTGTACGCCCCAATCCGTCATAAGTCCGCCGGCATAGTCCCAGAACCAGCGGAAATTAAAATGAAACCGGCTGCTGTTGAATGATCGGGTGGGCGCGGGCCCCAGCCATTTGGCAAAGTCTACACCGGGGGGTGGGGCACTGTCGGGCACGACCGGACCAGGCTTCATCCATCCCTGGTAACACCAGACTTTTACGGTGCGGATATTGCCGAGCTGTCCGCTTTGCACAAAGTCAACGGCATCCCTGAAATGCTGCTGGCTGCGCTGCCACTGTCCGGCCTGCACAGCCTTGTTATAGCGAAGCTGGGCTTTTACCATGGCCCTGCATTCACCGATTGAATTGCCAACCGGTTTTTCGCAATACACATCCTTGCCGGCCTGGCAGGCTTCTATCATGATCAGGGCATGCCAGTGATCGGGCGTACCGATGATGACCGCATCGATGTCTTTTCGGTCGAGCAATTGCTTATAGTCGGTGTAGGTTTTTACTTTGGTCGCATCTACTTTTATCTTGGCCATGTCGTTCATCCGTTTGTCGAGCACATTCTTGTCGACATCGCAGATGGCCACCAGGTTCACACCCGGTATTTTTACGGCTGCCGTTACATCGCTCCAGCCCATCCCGTTCACGCCAATGGCGCCGATATTGAGCTGGTCGCTGGGCGCCACCCCGCTTTTCAGGTAGGCAAAGGCACTGTTGTTCAAGGAAGCAGCCAGCACGCCTCCACCCAGGGTGAGGGATGACTGCTGCAGAAACTTTCTTCGTGTAACCATGACTGATATATTTTATATTTAATTGACAAGGATCTCGTCCGTAAACACCCAGCCCGGTTTTCCCTTTCCCGGATGCCAGGCAGGCAGCTTGCTCACCGGCACGGCAATTACTTTTAAGAACTGTACCTGCACAGGTGTAAAATTGCAATCATACAGGTGCATATAGCCGCCCCTGACTGAATCAGGTTGCGGTGGAACGATGCGTGCCAGGCGGCTCAATTTTTCCTTGCTGTTGCCACCCCATATTTCTACAGCTGCCGGTGGCATTACAGCACCGCCGACCTCTACCAGGGTGCTCAGCGATACGGAAGAAACAAGAACAGGCTTGCCATAGCAAAGCAGCATCTCCATCGGATTGCGGCGGAAGCCCAGCCACTTGCCGTTTTTCCGGTTGAAGTCTCCTTTTTCGGCATCCACCAGTACCGCTGCTCCATCGCTTCCCTTGTACACAGAATCAAGTGGCGTCAGCGAGCGGATCGAATCTGCCCGGAAGCCATTTTTAAAGAAATTCATTACCAGGGTATCACTGCCCTCCCATCCCGTTTTAAAGGCGCGTGCTTTAAAGACAAGGGTCTTATCCAGCTGCAGGCCTTCTTTGTATACGGGCGAACTGGTGCTGTCCGGGCTGCTGCCATCAAGGGTGTAACGGATAGAAACGCCCTTGATATAATGCTTGAGCGAGAGCGCAAGCGGCTTCACGTTGATGATGCGTTCTTCTGTTTCCAGGATCGGCGGGGTCAGCTTCAGCACCACCGTATCGTTCATGTACCCGGTTTCAAACCGGATACCGGGATGGGCTTTCCGCAATGCATTGATGTCTGCCGCTGCTACAGGTACATTCCACAAATAGAGGGAACGCAGGGCAGGGATCTTCGTGAGTGCTTCCACATCTTTTTTGCACAGGGAAGTTCCGGATAAAGACAGGTGGTTTAAAGAAGGCAGTTTGTCCAGCGCAGCCAGTTCGGCGCCCGGTACAGCGCTGAAGTTCAGGTTCAGTTTTCGCAGGTTGTGGAACTGGGCCAGGGTGGCAATGTCTTCCCCCTTCAAGGGCATATAAGCCATATCAAGCGATATGATCTGTGTTTTAAGGGCGAGCAGGTCTTTTAAAGCAGCGGACGAGTAATTCTGCCGGTTGTAAAAGTTAACAGCCAGGGCCGGCGAGCCCAGTGCAATGGGATGGATCAGGCGGTTGGTATTGTTCAGCTTTTTGATGTCTCCATCGCTGGCAGCGGAAAAATCGTAGTCTTCTTCCACGCCTTTTTCAAACAAGTTGTTGGCAAGTGTTCGCAGGGTATCAGCTGGCGGCAGCTCCACAACTTTTTGCTGGAAGCTGGCGCCGCTCCTGATCCACTGAAACAGGATGGCCGTTTCTTCTCTATCCAGCTGCGGTTTGCCGATCGGCGGCATGTGCTTTTTCTCCCCTTCGGGCAGGCGCAGGCGTTGGACAAGCAAACTGGCAGCAGGTTGTCCGGCCGTCCACAAAGCTCCGTGTTTGCCCCCTGCCAGCAGTCCCTTTTCTGTTTCCATGACCAGTCCGCCCTTGGCTTTGCGGCTGCTGTGGCAGCTCATGCATTTGGCTTCCAGCACCGGCTTTACCATATCAGTGAATACCACTGCATCGGTGATCGGGACCACCGGTTTGAGCTTTTGAGAACTGACAGGTGCCAGCAGATAATCTTCTCCACGTGTGATATTGGAGCCCTGGTGGCCGGTGAAAACAATCAGTACAAAAGATAAAAGTGCGGCAAGCTGGGGCAGGTACCGGCGTCGATGGATCCAGTTGCGGTAAGCATACCAGCCAAATAAAAGGAGCGAGACAGCTACCCCGCCCCACTTGTGCCACCAGATGGCCTGCGGATCATACCCCTCTTCATTCGATAAAAGAAAACCCATCAGCGCTGTAAGTGCAGCCGTGCCCGCAGCAGCCAGCAGGAGCCACTGCCCGATCCAGTCCTCCGGCCCGGCAAGGGGCTGCTTTGCACGGCTCTGCACCAAAACACTCCATACAATGTACAGGATCACCAGCACGATCGGAAAATGCAGGAGCACCAGGTGCATGCGGCCCGCCACCTGCAGCCAGAGGGGTACCTGCAGCCTGGAACCGGCCAGCACAAAGAGTGCCAGCACACAGTTAAGAGACAGTAAGATGTTGAACAAAATATCTTTCCAGCGCTGCATGCAATCAGTTATTTATTGACCGGGCCCTTTCTGCGGTGCCTTGTCATCCAACCGGTTGAAGTTTATACGGGTAAACCCGCCCCGAATTCCACTGGGCAATGTAAAGGTTGTCTTCATCATCCACACATACATCATGCGGATACTGAAACACTTTTTCTGTCTGGTACATTTCTTCCGGCACACCTGCTTTGTAAACCGGTACGGTTCCTGCCAGGTTGGAAACGACCTTGTTGTCTTTATCGAGGATCGTTACAAAACCGGATTGCTTGCCTTCGGCTGAGCGGCTTTGCAGAACGGCGGCATACAGGTAATCGCCTTTGATAACGGGCCGGCAAACCCAGGCGCCGGGCAGGGGAATGGTCTCGATCCATTTTCCTGCCAGCGTAAAGCGTTTAAATGCATTTTGCTTGCGCGAGGTGATCATCAGCGTAGTTCCTTTTTTATCGCGGTGGTCGATGCAGATACCATGTGCATTCAGCAGGTTTTCCTCGCCCTCTCCCCTTCCGCCGAAATGCCGGATGTATTCCCCCTTGTGGTTGTACTGGATGATAAAGTCCTTTCCATATCCGTCTGCCACATAAATATCACCATTGGCAGCAATGGCTGTTTCGGTGGGAATGTATTCTTCTGCTTTTGAATACTGGCCGGTTTCTTTGGGATAATCCAGCACCATGAGCTCGCGGCCGTCAATGGTTGTTTTAATTACCTGGTGGCGGTTGTTGTCGCAGATAAACAAAACCTCCGTACCGTTTTCATTGAAGAGGGTCAATCCATGTGCACCGGGGTAGGTGGTACCCCAGGTGCTGATGAGTCCGCCCTTTTTGTCGTAGATGATAACATTGTTCTTTGTTTCATTGGTAAGCAGCAGGATGCGGCCCCTGCTGTCCTGCACCATTTCATGGCAATCTTTCACCGGGTACCTGGCAGCATCCAGCTCACCCCATTTGGTATCCAGGCGATAGCGTTTGTTGTTGTGGCCAAGCAGTGGCTCATCTTTTGCCCCAAAGGAAAGTTCAGGCGTGCCCAGCAGACTGGCAGCAGCTGCGGCAGATGATTGGCGGATAAAATCTTTGCGTTGCATATGGTATGTTAGGAGTTTTAAGCAATGAGTCCTTTTACGACCCGCCCTTCCACGTCTGTGAGGCGATAGCGGCGGCCCAGGTGCTTGTAGGTCAGTTGCTCGTGGTTGATGCCCATCAGGTGCAGCACGGTGGCGTGCAGGTCGTGCACATGCACCGGGTCTTTGATGATGTTGTAGCCAAACTCATCTGTTTCGCCGTATACGCCGGGCTTTACGCCGCCGCCTGCCATCCAGATGGTAAAGCAGCGGGGGTGGTGATCACGTCCGTAATTGTCCTTGGTGAGGGTGCCCTGGCAGTAGTTGGTCCGCCCGAACTCGCCACCCCATATCACCAGGGTTTCATCGAGCAGGCCCCTTTGTTTTAAATCCGTGATCAGCGCAGCCGATGCCTGGTCCGCATCTTTGCACTGCCCCATTATTTCTCCGGGCAGGTTGCCATGGGAATCCCAGCCTTGGTGATAGAGCTGTACAAAGCGGACACCATTCTCCGACAGCTTGCGGGCCAGCAAACAGTTGGCAGCAAACGTGCCGGGCACCATGCATTCAGGACCATAGAGCTTGACAATGGATTCAGGCTCTTTCGACAGATCGGTTACTTCCGGCACAGCAGTTTGCATCCGGTAAGCCATTTCATATTGCTGCACTTTGGCATTGATCTCCGGATCGCCGAATGCTTCATAGGATTGCTGGTTCAGGGCGGCAATCTTATCTAACATCAGCCGGCGGTCACGCTTGTTGATGGTTTCCGGGTTGTTCAGGTAAAGCACCGGGTTTTCTCCGCTGCTGAACTGCACACCCTGGTGCACTGAATCTAAAAAGCCGTTGCTCCATAGTTTGGAATATACACCCTGGCCGTTTCCTTTTCCTTTTGACAGGAGGACGCAAAAAGCCGGCAGGTTTTTGTTTTCGCTGCCCAGTCCGTAGCTGAGCCAGGCACCCATGCTCGGCCGGTTGCCCACCTGTGCGCCTGTCTGGAAAAAGGTGAGTGCCGGGTCGTGGTTGATGGCTTCGGTCCACATGCTTTTTACAAAGCAGATATCGTCCACCGCCTGTGCCGTGTAAGGCAGGAGTTCGCTTATCCATGCCCGTGACTCGCCGTATTGTTCAAACCGGAACTTCGTACCGGCCAGCGGAAAATTTTTCTGTCCCGATGTCATGCCTGTAAGGCGCTGGCCCTGGCGGACAGACTCGGGCAAGTCCTGGCCAAACAGTTCCTGCAGCTTGGGTTTGTAATCAAACAAATCAAGCTGCGAGGGCGCCCCGTTCTGGAAAAGATAGATGATGCGTTTTGCCTTGGGCGCAAACTGCGGAAGGCCTGTCATAACGGCCTTTTCACCGGGACTGCTGAACAGGTCAGGGATCATCAGCGAACCGAGGGCCGCGCTGCCGATGCCCAGGCTCAACCGCGACAAAAAGCGGCGCCGGTTGATATTGAGGCCTCCCTCCAGGATTTCTTTTTCCATATCAGGTTTTCGTAATGCTTTCTTCCAAATTATAAATGGCTTCGATCACTTTCATCAGCGCAGCCATGCTGTCCCCATCCGGATGGGCGGGCATCGCATACTCTCCTGTACTGATGGTGGCTGCAGCATCCAGCTTCTTCGCCTTAAACTGCCCCCATTGCTCTCCGTAGTAACCCTGCAGTATCTGGGATTCTCTTGGCAGCGGCTTGCGGCAAACGATCAGGCGGAAAGCCTTGTCGATCTTTTGCTGCGCACTGCCCGGTTCCTCCAGCAGTTTCTGTGCAAGTACGCGCGATGCTTCCAGTACCGTCGGATCGTTGAGCATCATCAGGGCCTGCAGCGGCGTATTGGTGGCGGAACGTTTGACCTCGCACTGGTCGCGGTTGCTTGCATCAAATATGCCCATGGAAGGCGGTGGCACGGTGAGCTTGATAAAGGTGTACAAACCCCGGCGGTACAAGGCATCGCCGTGATCCTGCTTATAGGTAGCCAGCACGCCGCGCCCTGAAGTAGCGGCTTCCCAGAGCCCTTTAGGCTGGTACGGCTTTACGCTGGGACCGCCAATCTTTTTCACCAGCAGCCCGCTGCTGGCCAGTACCATGTCGCGCACCAACTCGGCGGACAGGCGCTGCCGCGGACCGCGGGATAAGTATACATTTTCGGGATCGGCCTTTAATTTTTCCGCTGTTACTTTTACAGACTGGCGGTACGTAGCGGACATCACCAGCCTCTTCATCAGCCGTTTGATGTTCCAGCCATGCTCCATGAAGTCTACAGCCAGCCAGTCGAGCAGGGCCGGATGAGAAGGCAGTTCGCCTTGCATGCCAAAGTCGCCACCGGTTTTAATGATGCCGCGGCCAAACAGTTCCTGCCAGAGGCTGTTTACAAAAACGCGGGCTGTGAGCGGGTTGCGCGGATCGACCGTCCAGGCTGCCAAGCCAAGGCGGTTGCGGGCAAAACGGGTGGTATCAAACCGCATCACGGCGTTGATGGCTTCCGGCCTTACTTCTTCGCCCGGCGCATCATATACGCCCCGGTTCAGTACATAGGTTTTGCGTGTGGTATCCCGTTCGCCGAGTACGGAAACATACAAAGTATCCTCGTCGGCTTTGTTGATAAACGAAAGGGTATTTCTTATTTCCTGATCGCTCAGCTTGAGCACCGGGGCCTTGGCAGGTTTGGAGGCCATCACATCCCCCTCGTAGCCAACTTCCAGGGTATTGTTGAAAAAAGCAAAGAGGCGGTAATAATCTTTTTGGGAGAAGGGATCGTATTTGTGATCATGGCATTGCGCGCACTCGATGGTAACGCCCAGGATGCCTTTGCCAAATGTTTTTGTTTTGTCGATCAGGTATTCGATCCTGTATTCTTCGGGGATCACACCCCCTTCTTCGGTGTATTTGTGGTTGCGGAAAAAACCGGTCGCGAGGATTTGTTCCTTCGTGGCATCCGGCAGCATATCGCCTGCGATCTGCCAGGTCAGGAACTGGTTGTACGGCAGGTTGGTGTTGAAGGCATGGATCACCCAATCGCGCCAGGGCCATTGCGTGCGGATGTTATCGTCCTGGTATCCGTAGCTGTCGGCGTAGCGGGCAATGTCCATCCAGTGCACAGCCATTTTCTCGCCGTATTGCGGAGTCTGCAACAACTCGTCAACCATTTTTTCATAGGCACGGGCGCTGTTGTCTGCCAGGAACCTGTCCATCAGCTCAATGGATGGCGGCAGGCCCGTCAGGTCAAAGCTGACCCGCTTGAGCAAGCGCTCTTTATCGGCTTCTTCATTGGGCTGAAGCCCCAGCTGGTCAAGCTTTTGCTTTACAAAAAAATCAATCTCGTTCTTTGTCCAGTCCTGCTCAGCTAATTTGGGAAGCTGCGATTTTTTGGGAGCAGTGAATGCCCAGTGTGTTTCATAATGGGCACCTTGCTTGATCCATTCTTTAAAAAGCCCCACCTCATACGGAGTGAGTACACCCAGGTGCGCATCCACGGGCGGCATCATAAAAGAAGTATCTTCCGAACTGATGCGTTTGTATAGTTCAGACTGCTCGGGCTTGCCGGGCACAATGGCAAAAGCGCCTTTGGTTTCTTTCAGGGGCGCATAAGCGCTGTCGGCAATATCAAGCCGCAAATGGGCTTCCCGCTTATTGGCATCAGGCCCATGGCATTTAAAGCATTTGTCGGAAAGGATGGGACGGATATGAAAATTATAGCTCACCTCAGCAGGCAAGGCAGCCTTGCTGCTATTGTTAAAACAAGACACAGCAGCAGCAATAGTAGCAATCAAAAGCAGGATAATAGCAGGAATCCTGTATTTCATATGGTTTGTAAGAAGGATAAAGATAAGTAAAAAATGGCGCAGATTGTCTTGAACAGGGATTAAACGGATCAAGGGATTACAGGAATTTTTGGTGCGGTCAGATCTTTAAACACAATCCCTGATTGTATCAAGATGATACACCCGCACCAAAAATTCCTATAATCCCTTGATCCGTTTAATCCCTGTTCAGAAAACCAGGATGCGTGCCTAGAAAACACACATTGGATGTAATGTAAACTATACGGGGACAGAGGCTTATCCCTTTTTATCCAGCAATTCATCCAGGTTGCCCAGGGCAGCAGTGAAGCCGGACTCGAAGCCCATTTCCATGATTTTTTTGAGGTCTTCTTCTGAAGCAAAGGAGATTTCCACTGTAACCTTTGTGCCGGTTTCTACAGATTCAAATACATTCTTCCATTGCATGGAGGGGAAATCGCCGCTTTTATTGCCATCTTCATCACAGAACATATCAGAAGCTTCAAAGCTATTTTGCGGGTCGATCTTTTTGTATTCTACCTTGCACCACATTTTTGAGTTGTCGGGACTAACCATGGCATAGAGCCATTGTCCGCCTTCTTCAAAGCGCATGGATTTTGTTTCTGCCTTGTAGGGCTTGGGTGCCCACCATTGGTCGAGCAGACCGCTTTGCGTCCAGGCGTTCCAGACTTCTTCAACAGGGGCCTTGAAATGTCTTGTGATCGTTACTTTTTTGGCTTGCAGGTCTTTTGTGATCTGCGCTTGGTTGTCTACTGTCATGTTATATTGGTTTAGATTTCTTCCCACTTAACACTTTGTCCAGTTCCTGAAAGCGGTCTTCCCATAGCTGGCGAAATGGTTCAAGCCAGTCAGCGACTTCCTTTAATTTCTGGGGATGGACCTGATAGTATCGCTCCCTGCCAATCCGCTTGGTAGTAAGCAGGCCGCACTCATGCAGCACCTTGATGTGTTTAGATACAGCCTGGCGGCTGGAATCAAATTTCTCTGCCAGCGCGTTGGGCGTCATGGCCTGCAGCACAATCAAACTGATAATCGCCCTGCGCGTGGGATCGGCAATAGCCTGGAACGGGTCTCTTCTCATTACTGTACCGGCTGAAAGCGAAACCGGTTGGTTGCAAATATACGCAACCAAATGATTGCGCAAAGTTTTTCTTTTCGGTGATCCACTTGTCCAATCACGGGAAGGAAGCAGCGAAACACTCCATACCTGACAATCCTGTAAACCCAGGTTCAGCCAATTTCCGCCAGCCCTCACGCCTCTTCTTCTTCCTCGTCTTCCTTTTCCTTCCAGGTTTTTACCAGGCCACCGATGGCCTTGCCAACTGCCTGGGGATTTTTGCTGAACAGGGCAGCTCCCAGCGTAACAGCAGCCCCGGCCACATTGATGGCTTTCTGGATGTTCCGGAGCTTGCGATAGGTTTTGTTGATGTCTTTGGTGATCTCATCTATGGTAGCAAGCGAATCTGCTACGTCATTCATCACCAATACGGCAGATGTTGTAAACAGGTCATCGGAGTAATTGAGCAGGGTCCATTGCAGGTCGCTTAGTTCCCGGTTTTCTGCAGGGGTCAGGGTATTTTCATACCGGTAATCTCCAACCGCCTGGGCAAAAGCCAGAAAACTGTTGGCAAGCTCATTCAGCTGCCGGGCGTCGAGGGTTGACATAATCAGCTTTGGTTTTTAAGTTTGTTGAATTCGTCCACTATATTTTGCAGGTCACTTGCATACTGCGTAAGAAGCTCTTTCAGTTCCCCTACGGTTATTTTATTCCGGCTGTCGTAGAGCTGCTGGTGGCCCGCCGCGATTGTTTTCAACCCTTTTGAAAAAGTTGTCAGCTGCTTTTGCCTGAGCTCTATCCCACGAGTGGCGCTGTTGTAGTCTTCGATAGCACGGGTCTTATCGTACAAGGATGCCAGTGAGTCGTTGACCAGGCTGACATAAATATTTTCAAGCCTTTGTTTTCTGACATTCAGTTTGCCATTCAGGTTGGCAGCAAGATTAAAGTCCATCGCGCTGAGCAGGACCTGGACCGGTCCGTTTGCTTCTTCTATGTACTTGCTGATCTTCTTTTTCCTGTAAATATCCGTGGTTGCCCGCAAAAGAATGGTGGAGATGGCTGCATAGGAATCTACTTCTTCCTTGCCGATCTTGAGATCACCAAAGCTGCCTTCCTTCAGCGCTTTTGTGAGCGCATCCGGTTTGTAATCCGTTACTTTCCCATCGGAGATCCTGGTCATGCCTTCAAAATACCCTTTCACGGAATTGTAGATCAGCAGGGCGATGCTGTCTGCCTGCTGGTCTAAGCTGCAATTACAATCCCCTGCCCTCAAACGCAGGCTCCTTAACTGTTCCAGCTCACACCTGTCTAAACAAGCCCGGTTGAATGTATACCCGATCTCCTCGAATTTTTTCAGGCTCTTGAGAGAACCGGCTGAATAATCGTTGACCTTTTTCAGGTTCACGCAGCCTGGCAGTAAACAACATAGACAGAGGAGAAAAAGCGGGCCGGACAGGATCGATCGCATAGTAGAGGTTTTGGTGGAGGTTGCTTTTTGCATAAAGATCGCATTTTAGCAAACATCACCTGTTCCTGCCATCAAAACTATTCTTCCCGGCGTGGTCACCTTCCTGTTACCGATTCTGCCGGAGCGGGTCTTAATCCTTACCGCACGAGCGGGAGCCAGACCGACATATCACCATGCCCCCTGTTGCCCCAGGCATAATAAGGAACCAGGCGGATAGAGACGGGTTGCAGCTTAGCTGCAGAAACCTCCTTGTACAACTTGTTTTTCCAGCTTGATGCCGGCTGCAGCAGGGCGCTGCCTTCCAGGCTCATCATGCGGCTGTTGGCCACCGTGGTGGCTTTGGGCACCAGCTTTTCATTCAGGGGAATGGCTATATCAAAAATACTTTTGTCTTTTGGCAGGTCAATAGATTCAAGGCAATACACCACAGGTCCGCGTTTTACAGCTACCTGGTTGCGGGCTTCTTCTACCAGCGGATTTGCCTCCAGCAGTTTCACGGGCATGGGCAAACGCAGTTCAATCACATCGCCCTGCTTCCACGTTCTGTTTATTTCGGCGTACTCACCTGGCGTAACCGATACAGCGGCGGCCTTTCCGTTTACCTGCAGCTGCGCTCCATCGCTCCAGCCGGGTATCCGAAGAAACAGCGAGAAAGCTGCGCCGGGCACTTCTTCGAGGCGGATCTTTACCAGGCCGTCCCAGGGATAATCTGTTTCCTGTGTAAGCTTCACAGCAGCGCCTCCTTTGAGCTTGGTTGAGAGACGATTGCTGCCGTAAAGATTGCACCAGAGGCCCTTGTCGGATACATTGTATGCATAGCTGCTTACTTCTGCCATGGTACGCACCAGGTTGGGCGGACAGCAATTGGAAAGACTGATATACTCGACCCTGTCTTTGGACCAGCGCTGGTGAAAGGGAAGCTGGTCAGAGACCTGCAGGGGATTGGTATAGAGAAAATGTTTTCCGTCCAGACTGATGCCCGACAGGATGCTGTTGTATAAACTCAGTTCCAGCATGTCGGCATAGCGTGCCTGTGCGGTGATCTGCAGCATGCGCCAGTTCCAGAGCAGGTTGCCGATATTGGCGCAGGATTCGTTGTGGGCAGTGAGGTTTGGCAGCTGGTAATCGCGGCCGTACGCCTGCTGTACCTGCTGGATCTCGGTGGGGTTGTAGGTGGTGCCGTCCGGGGAAACGCCGTTGTACAGGGAACCGCATCCGCCGGTAACATAGATCTTGTGCTGGGCTACATCATCCCATACCATGTTCAGCACCCGGAGCAGGGATGTATCGCCGGTTTCGGCATATACGTCTGCCACGCCTGCATACAGGTAGTTGGCCCTGACGGCATGGCCGAGCGCGCTTGTTTGCTGGCGGAACGGGATCCTGTCCTGGTTGTCGTCTGTGCCATCATCGGTACTGCCTTTGATGTCGATGAGCTTTCTGGCCAGCTCCAGGTATTTGGGATCCCTGGTAGTGCGGTACATCTCTACCACACCCATGTAGTGCGAAGGGCAAATGGCATTGCGTGCCAGGGCCGGTGATGCCACATGGTAAAAATTGTACAGGTAGTCGGTGGCCCTTTTGGCGATGTTGAGCAGGGACGTTTTCCCGGTGGCCCGGTAATGAACACAGGCCGCCGTCATCAGGTGGCCGATATTGTAGGCTTCAAAACTCAGCTTGTCGTCAAACTGCCTGCGCGCGCCTGTCTTGTTTTGTTCGATGATGGCTTTTGTATAAATATAGCCATCATCGCGCTGGGCTTTGGCAATGGTAGCGATGGCCCCGTCCATGATCCGGTCCAGTTCGCCATCTTTTGTAGCGGCATACAGGCAAGCCACGGATTCAAGTGTTTTGTAAAAATCGCCGTCATGAAAAGAAGGCCCTTTGAATGAGCCTGTATCCAACTTGGCAGCTATCTCAAAATTTTTGTAGGCATGACTGATCCCTGCATCTGTATAAAGATGCCACATATTGGGGACCATAGCTTCTTTGCACACCTGGAACCGTTCAGCCCAAAAGCCATGCGTCCATTGCACCGCGTCCATGTCCACAGGCCGCAGCAGGGCGAACGGACTCACCGTGGTGTTTACCAGCCCGCGGTCCTGCGCGGAAGCTTGCCGGTTACCCGCAAGGATGCTCATCCAACCAAATAAAAAAAAGGCTCCCCATCTTTTCATGTGTACAAGTTTAGCAGATCGTTATAGCAATTCAATCAGCACCGGAATAGAACAAAGCTTGTCTCCTCTTCAGGCTTTAAAGAGCAGATACCTGAAAAACCGATTTTACATAGGCGGTATTGGCCCCAAAATTCTTTTTAACGTTCCGGGCATCGTTGGCATCCCGGGACCGTTCGATCACGAGCCAGCCGCGCCAGCCGATCTGATCCAGCGCCTTTTTTACTTCTGGCATGTTGATCTTGGGATCGTTCTGGAGCCATACGCCATCGTCATCTGTACAATGGATCTGGATGATATTTTGTTTACCAAGGGTTTTTATTTCTTTGACCAAGTCGCGGCCATTCTTCAGGGCATTGGAAAAATTGAAATAGCTTTTGATGGCGGAGGAATGAATGTCATCGAGGAGTTTGCGCTCTTCTTTTGCATCAAGGGCCGTTTCAATTCCAATGACCACGCCTGCTTTTTCTGCAAGCTTGCCTACTTCTTTGAGCCGTTCAACAATAGCCGGCCGCAGCTCGGGATATTTTACCAGGTCACCTTTTACGCCCAGGGGCAGGAACGCTACTTTCACGCCCATCTGCTGCATGGTTTGAATGCAATCCCCCACTGCTTTGACCGCGGTGGGCCGTTCAGCAAATGATTGGGCAAAAAAACCGGTCATTGCCAGCGAGCAAATTTCCAGGTTTAGGTTCTTGGCCGTACTCATAAATTGCTGGCGGACAGAATCGATGGCCAGCTGGTTGTCAAAAGTTTCCCGGTTGCCGAGTCCGCCCATATCGACCTCCACGCCATCAGCCCCGATGTCTTTTGTAAGTTGAAAGGCGCCCAGCTTTTGCCGTTTCAGGATCATCAGGTCTACTACGGCTACTTTGTACCGTTGTGCAGGTTGGCTGCTTTGTGCAAGCAACCGGGTTTCAAGGCCACAAGTAAGTACGCCCACAAACAGGCAAAGCAGAAAATAAGGACGACGGATCATGGTTGAATGATTTATGAAGCTATTTGGTAAAGCCTCTTTACCTCAACTTGCGCTGGCTTCAATGTGTTTTTAATGATTTGATGGAATAAGCAGCTTCCCGGGTTTCCTCGCCTCCGTTGGGCAGGTCGTACATCTGGTCTGTTGGAGAATCTGCATCGGGAAAGCGGCGGATAGTACCGGTGCGCAATACGATCCGTTCGATGCTGTGGAGGGGCGCAAAGAAAATGCCTCCGGGCAGCACTTTTTTATCGTTGACGGTGACGGTGTAAAAACGCGCTGCCGTATTGAGTTCCACCTGCACCCGGTATTGCTCGCCTGCCTGGTACTTCATGATGTTCCGGTACCGGTAGCCTGCCTTGGTGACGAAGTTACCGGTTGAATCAAAGGAAAGCCGAACGCCGGCCGTGCCTTTGCCGTCCTGGAATTCGATGTCGAGCAAACCGCGGTCGGCCTGTTGCGGGGTAATAACCAGTTCCGCTACCAGCACCTTGCTTTCCGGGATCACCCGTTCTGCCCGTGCATAATCAAACGGATCCCGGTCTCTTAACACAAGCGCGCGGGCACCATCCGATCCTTTTTCAATTGCAACCGGCGTCCAGAGCCCGCTGTTGTAGTTCCATTTTTCCAGTTCCTGTCCGGCCGGCAGCTTGTCAAAATCATCAGCTGCCTGTGCCGTTGCCTTGTCGGTTACAGGCACGGGAACGCTGGCCACCCAAATGTCTTCCTTGTTCATGCTGTAGGTCACCCACAGTTTTTTATCAGGCGGTGTACCGTTTCCTTCTTCTATGCCCCGCACGTACTGGGGGCCGTACGACTTGTAATTGCCGCCGTAGCGCATGGTCGTGATCTCACCATTTACCAGCCAGAGGTTGGAGTAATTGAGACCGTCGGCACTGGTTGAAACGGCCAGGGGCCAGCGGAATTCAGAAGGGTTGTACACGGTTGCATAGTGGCCATCGGAGGTCCGTTGTCCCCAGATCTTGGCATTGCTGTTTACAAATCCGGGTGCCCGGGTTGGGTTGTACAGCCAGGTTTTGCCTTCATCTTTGCTCATGGTAGTGAGGGCATTCTTCCACAGGGCGACGGCCCGGCCATCGGGCAGGTGATAAAAGCTCAGGGCTTTTACTTCCTTTTTCAGGGTAATCAGCGGATCATCCCGGTCTGATTCTTCCACCCATTGCTGTACCATGAGGGGTGTTGCCAGCAGCTCATTGCAGGCTTCTACAAAACCCTTGTCGGGCGCTGTTGTATAAAAGGGGTAGCTTGTGTTTTTGGGGTTCCAGCGGTGGTTATAATGGATAAAATAAATCGGGCCGGGCTTGCCGTCCTTTCCCATTTCGCGTACCACCCGTCCGATGCCGTTTCCATCGTTGGGGTCATCGTGTTCATCCAGGCAGATCCCGTAATAGCCCAGGATCAGCAGGCGGTTTTTCTTTGACACGTAGAAGCCCATGCGCTGGTGCATCACGGCATCCAGTCCTTTTGCCACAAGGGTTTGTCCTTCCTTGGTAGTACCATCCGGGATCCGGTAGGCAGGAAAGATCACTTCCGGCCTGGTCCACCGGTTGCCGTCTTTTGACGTGCTCAGCAGGGTATGCCCCGGCGGCACGCTTTCGCCTACGCTGTCGCTGAGGTATTCTACGAAGAACTGGTTGTTCCAGTAAGCCAGCATGGGTGCGTGGTTGTAGGTCCAGCCAACCCCCTCTGCCTTTTCCGGATGCTGCCGGTTGGCCCGGAACAGCTGTGTATTGTGCACGCCCACGGCCGGACGCAGCTGTCCGTGATGATAATCTACATTTACGAGGGTATTGCCCACATACCGGACGGTATCCTGGGCGCTGGCAGCAAAAGATGCGCAGCAGAGCAAAGCAAGCAATAAGTTTTTGTTCAGAAAGTACGTCATAAACTACAAAAGCATTACAACAGTTAGCGATAAAATTAAGGCAGATAGAAAAGCAAAACAATGTCATGTTTTACTATTGTGATAGACTATTTTACTGTCTGGAACCGTGATTTACAGGATGGGAGGGTTGTCTGAACCAGCAAGGTGATCAAAGGTCTAACGTCCCCGAATCCTACCAATCCCGTAAATCATGGTTCCAGACAATTAACTTTGCCCTCATGCGCCCACTCCCCAACATCATCGTGGCACTCCTTCTTCTTTCTACCGGCTATGCACATGCGCAGAGCAGCGAACTGGATAGCTGTAATGTTGTGTGGAAGAGCCAGAGCAGGCATGCTGGGGAGTCGATGCCTTGTGGTGGGGGTGATGTGGGATTGAATGTATGGGTGGAGAACGGATCCCTCTTGTTTTATGTTGCCCGTAGTGGCACGTTTGATGAGAACAATGCATTTTTAAAATTGGGTCGGGTCAGGATTAAGCTGTTACCGGATCCTTTTGGGGGAGTGAAGTTTTTGCAGTCGCTGGTGTTGAAGGATGGTTGTGTAAAAGTATGGGGATCGAACGGGGGTATAAGCGCAGAAGCGCTGGTGTGGGTGGATGTGTTTCACCCGGTTGTTCATGTAGAGATCAGGAGCAGCAAACCAGTGCGGGCAGAAGCCAGCTACGAAAGCTGGCGCTACCGCGACAGGGAACATACCGGGCGGGCAAACTGGGGCAATTCCTACAAATGGGCGCCCCAGGGAGACGTAAAAACCGGAAAGGATAGGATCCGGTTTCAGGACAATAAGATCGTTTTCTACCACCGCAACAAACCGGGCCCGACAGTTTTTGACGTAACTGTAAAACAGCAGGGAATGGACAGTGTAAAGGAGCAGCTGTTTGATCCGCTGAAAGATTTAACCTTCGGCGGCCAGCTGGAGGCAAAAGGCATGCAGCCTGCAGGCACTTTCGATAGTACTTATCTTGATACAGACTACAGGGGCTGGAAATTGAAAAGCGCCTCCCCGGTGCGCTCCGTTAACATCAGCTTATATCTTCACACGGGACAGATTGCTGCTGAAAAAGACTGGGAAGCGGGGCTGCAGCAAACAGTACGGAATGCATCCCTTGATGTAAAGAAAGATCAGGTAGCGACCCGGCAGTGGTGGCAGCAGTTCTGGGAGCGGAGTTTTATCTTTATCGATCCTTCCAAATCAGGAACTGATCCGCTCCCCCGGCAGGCCGGAAGGAATTACCAGCTGTTCCGCTATATGCTGGGCTGCAATGCTTCTGGAAGCTATCCTACCAAATTCAACGGCGGGTTGTTTACGGTCGATCCATCCCTCACCGATACGGCCCTCAGGCTTACACCTGATTTCCGCAACTGGGGTGGTGGCACGTTTACGGCGCAAAACCAGCGCCTGGTTTACTTTCCCCTTATCAAGAGCGGCGACTTTGATGTGCTGAAGCCCCAGCTTGATTACTACCTGCGGCTGCTTAAAAATGCGGAGCTCCGATCGCAGGTTTACTGGGGACATGCAGGCGCCTGTTTCACCGAGCAGCTGGAAAACTTTGGTTTCCCGAACCCGGCCGAATACGGCTGGAAACGGCCGTCCGGTTATGATCCCGGTATGGAGTACAATGCCTGGCTGGAGTATGAATGGGATACGGTGCTGGAGTTTTGTTTGATGATGCTTGAAAGGGAACGCTATGCAGGCATGGATGTAAAAGTTTACCTGCCGTTTATTGAAAGCTGCGTCCGGTTTTTTGACGAACATTATCAATACCTGGCCCGGCAAAGAGGCACCAAGGTGCTGGATGCGGAAGGACACCTGATCCTCTATCCCGGCTCCGCCGCGGAAACCTTTAAAATGGCTTATAATTCCACGTCCACCATTGCAGCCCTGCAAACCATCCTGCAACGTTTGCTCCAGTTACCGAGCGGTTACCTGAATGCAGAAAAAAGGGACCAGTTCCGGGCCATGCTTAGCCGGGTTCCGCCCATTTCCTTTGCTCAGATAGACGGGCACCAGGTCCTGACGCCTGCCCGCCTGTGGGAACACATCACCAACACCAGCCTGGAAACGCCCCAGCTCTATCCTGTATTTCCCTGGGGCATCTATGGTGTGGGAAAACCTGGTCTGGACATAGCCCTCAACACCTGGCGCTTTGATTCCAATACAATCAAGAAAAGAAGTCCGGTCGGCTGGCGGCAGGATAACATTTTTGCCGCCCGGTTAGGCCTAACCGAAGAAGCAGCGCAACTCAACACCCAAAAGATGAAGGACGGTCCCAACCGCTTTCCTGCCTTCTGGGGCCCTGGTTACGACTGGACGCCAGACCACAACTGGGGCGGTTCGGGCATGATCGGACTGCAGGAAATGCTGCTGCAAACTGACGGAGAAAAGATTTATTTATTTCCTGCCTGGCCCCGGGATTGGGACGTACACTTCAAGCTGCATGCACCGTACCAAACGACGGTGGAAGCGATGGTGGAAAAAGGCAAGGTTACGCTGCTGAAAGTGGTACCGGAGGAGCGGAGAAAGGATGTTATCAACAAGTTCTAGATCGGGCTGCAAGCCTGTCCTGCCTGTTACAATAATGCAACAGGGTTTGTCCCCTGCAGAATTGTTGCGGGATGAGAGCGGGCAATTACAGGATGGCAGTCATTGTGAACAAATACCTGAACCAAAGAAAATAAGATGCGCAAAGTGATTCTGGACCTCGCGGTAACACTGGATGGCTTTATAGAAGGGCCAAACGGAGAAGTAGACTGGTGTATTATGGACGAAGACATGGGCTTTAACCAATTCCTGGCAAGCATTGATACCATCTTTTACGGACGGGTCAGTTACGATATGTGGGGAAATTTTCAGCCTGCTGATGATGCTCCGGAAACAGAAAAGAGCATCTGGAATGCTGTTCACAGCAAGAAAAAATATGTATTTTCAAAAACGGGAAGACAAGACAGCGCAGCAACCTGGATCAGCACAGACATAAAAGACAGGATCGACAGCATCAAAAGGGAACCTGGCAAAGACATCTGGCTGTACGGAGGGGCTAATCTGATCACAACCTTTGTAGACCTGGGTTTGGTAGACATGTACAGACTGGGCGTTCATCCAACCATTCTGGGAAGAGGAAAACCCTTGTTTGTAAACATAAAGGACAGGGTTGATATTACATTGGAGAGTGTAAAAACTTTTCAGTCAGGCGTCGTGCTTTTAAGTTACAGCAAGAAAAGAGGATAAATATAGAACCGCACACACAAAGGGTTTGTAAAAAATCATACCATTCACAACACACGAACATACACAACCAATGAAAAAGCTTATCCTGCAGATGCAGCTAACAATGGACGGTTTTGTAGCCGGTCCCAACGACGAACTTGATTGGATGAACACAGAAATGGATGCAAAACAGCTCGACTTTCTCAAGGAACTAACCGAAGGCATGGACACCATCCTGATGGGCCGAAAGATGACCCACGGGTTTACAACCTATTGGGAAAATGTCGTTGACAACCAACCAGAGAGTCCGGAGTACCCTTATGCAAAGATCTTTGTAGATACACCCAAGATTGTGTTTAGCAAGACAGTCCAATCGCTTCCGGGCAGAAACGTTACAGTCAACAACGGAGAGCTGGTTGAAGCTGTAAACAATTTAAAGAATCAGCCAGGCAAAGGACTGATCGCGTATGGCGGCGCCAATTTTGTTTCTGAACTGATCAAACACAATTTGATAGACGAGCTTTACCTGTTCATCAATCCTGTTTCATTGGGTGAAGGCAAGCGAATCTTTTTGGACAGAAAAAATTTTAAGCTCGTCAGCTCAACGGCATGCGGCAATGGAGTGCTGGTAAATAAATATGCAAGAGAATAATTGGCACCAGTCCTGGGAATAGAGAGCCCCACTGAATCAACCCTATATGACACATTATAACACAGCATGGCTTCAGGACAGGATAGAGAAAGGCGAAAAAATAGACTTTCTGTTTTTTTGGGGGCACACCAACAAAGCCAACGAACCGGTTGGAAAATTTGTTTTCAGTCAGTGGCACCCCTCTCCGTTTACCATCAACAAGGCAACTTACAAAACTGCCGAACACTGGATGATGGCTGACAAGGCAATGCTTTTTGGCGACTTTTATGCACTTGGGCAGATCATGGAAGCAGACACACCCAAGCGGGCCAAAGAGCTTGGAAGAAAGGTCAAAGGCTTCGTGTCTGAGGTGTGGGACAAAGAAAGCTACCAGATCGTCGTGGAAGGAAACCGGCACAAGTTTTCTCAACATCCTGCCTTTAAAGAGTTTCTGCTCTCAACAGGTGACCAGGTTATCGTGGAAGCAAGTCCTACGGATACTATTTGGGGGATCGGACTTTCTCAAAACAGTGAGCATGCCAGCACACCACATCAATGGAGGGGAAGAAACCTGCTTGGCTTTGCATTGATGCAGGTGCGGGATATACTGAGACAGAAAGATTGAAAGGAGCGGGTTATTCCGGCGAATCCCTGCTGTTGAGCAGGCAAATCAGCATTTTGGCAACATGGAAACCGACAGGCCTGTTTGTCCAGGCAAATTTTGACGCCTTACTCAAAAATTCCTAAGTTAGAGGACCACTGTAACCCGGCAACGAACCTGCTATCCGATCCTAATTTAGCCACCTTTTCACCCCCCCTTAAACGCAGCAACATGGGACTCTTTGACTTCTTTAAAAAATCACCCGCTCCAAAGCAACCTGCTCAAACAATACCTGCCGGTCCTTACAGAGATAATTCAACAAACTTTCTTTACAACCTCCTGTTCTGCGACAACCTTGATCTGTATAAAGCCAATGCACAACTGCCTTCCTATCCATTCGACATTTTGTTTTCTGAATCATCATCACCGGCAGACCTGCAAAAGATCATTGACGATGCTACTGCTGACCCGAGAATAAAAGTACTTGCATACAACAAACAGCTTGCCCTTGGTCAAACACCAGCCAAAAAAGAACTGCTTGCCGTGATCGTAGAGGTGGGACTGGATGGGGGGCTGGACGTGTTGGCATCATTTAACAATGGCACCGCCCGTTATATCAACCAGACAGGCAAAGTTCTGATCTGGGAGACAACGGAAGACACGACAGCAAACGGGTTAACCAATGAACTGTTTGCCAGGAGTGCGCAAATCATAGATCAGATCGGGCCCTGGGACAAACCAAGAAAACCGCACCCGGCTGGAGGCAACGCAAGAATTTCATTTCTTGTGTCTGACGGACTTTACTTCGGAGAAGCCCCCGTCGACACTTTATTCAACGACCCGCTGGCAAGGGCTGCGCTGCAAAGTGCCACCAAGCTGATGCAATACCTGACCCATAAATCTTTGGAAAAAAGTCCGAACCCCTAATACCGGATTGAATTTAGGAGTATGGTATTCCATGTTCCTAAATTCAATCCGGTATTAGGGACCAATCAACTGGTTGTAAAAACACACTAAACTTCTTTTTACCATACACATTGCCAGCTTTTTTGCATCCGCAAGTTTCGGGCAGTTTGCTGCAGCACAACACCATTCAGCTGCGCTATTGCAATTGCCGCTTTTCAATCACCACAGGGCCCAGCAATCCTGCAGATTGCAAGGGCCTGCCTTCTATGCGGTATGGTGCATTGGTCCAGGTAATGCGTTTGTTTTCAGGTAAGCGCTGGTCGCCGGTGAGGCGGTTGGCCCAGGTATTGGTTACCCGGATGCTTAGGTTGTTCTCTCCTGTATGAAGGGCCCGCGTAATGTCAACTGCATACGGCGGCGTCCAGGCAATACCGCATGCGATGCCATTGACCTGTACTTCCGCTATATTGGCCACCTTGCCCAGGTTCAGCCAGAAAGAAGCCCCTTTATCTTGTCCTTCCTTCCAGGGAAATGTGGTAGAATAAGCAGCCGTACCTGAATAGTAGCGAATGGATGAGTCAGCATGCAGGCTCCAGTCAGTGAGTGCAGGAAAGCTGACCGGATGTACAGGACCACCTGCAGCAGGATCGAACCGGACGGTCCAGGTGTTTTCGACGGATTGGATTGGTGTAGATGTGGGCCAGTTGCTTCCGGCCCGTTGCGAAGGATGGTTCGTTGGCTGCTGCAGCACAATGAATAGGGAACCATTGGGTGCCAGCTGAACAGGCAGGATGGTTCTGCCCGCTTCAATCCGCCAGCTTTGTGCGGTCGTCATCCCTCCTGTTACCGGGTCCCAAAGTTCCGGCACCCGGCCTGCTACACGCAGCGAAAGCACCACTTCCTTTTGCACGGCTTGCTGGTTCGAGATAAAATAAATGTCCAGGCCGGGAGCAGCCCTATGCGTCCATGCAAGCCCTTCCTGCCGGACGCCGGGCGATCGAAAAGCCATGAAATCACGCGGCAATCCCAGTTTGTCGAAACTGCTGTCTGTATAAGGCACATTGAGCACCCGGCCTTTTGCTTCTTGCAACAAATGCTTCAAAGCAACTGCTGACGCACCTCCTTGAACAGCTTCCTCGCCTGTTCCGCCTTGTTGCATACCCGGCCCATTTCCAGGATATCCCTGCATCAATACGGTGGCTCCCTGCTGCACCAGCTGCTGTATTTTCGAAGATACCTTTGTATGTAGGCTATTCCCATTCGGGTCCATCCGGGTGGCTCCTGGAAGCACCAGCAGGCCATAGCTGGCCCCGCCCGGCAATTCGATCCGGCCATTGCGCACGGTAGCCAGTCTGAGCAAGGCATCAGGGTTGAATGAATCGTATAGATACCCATGCAGGGGATCAATCCAGTCTTCCAGGTCGGTGATGTTGGCAGAAGCTGTTACGCCAACCGGCAGGGTACGCAGGGGTTCTCCCTTGTTGACCAGCCGCCCGGCTTCCTGCTCTACCCTTTCCTTTCCAAACAAGCCGGGCAGCACTGGCACCAGTCTGTCGGGCAACACAGCCCGGCGGGGCAGTTCTTCGCCGGTAAAAACGGCCAGGTCTGTAACGGGCTTGCCTGCCTGCAGCAGGGCCTGGCAACGCTGGGCATATTCCACCCAGGCCCTGCCTGGTTTCCACCAGGTTTGGTTGCGCTGGAAAAAAAGACCGATGCCATCGAGTGTGATACCAGGCTTGCGGTCAGGCCAGGGATTGTGCATGAAAACATGGTATACCAGCCGGTTGATGCCCAGGGCATAATTTCTGTCCTGCAGGGTTTTAAGTGCAGCCGGGTATTCATCCCACACAGTCCGCAGACTGGTGAAAGCTTCTGCCTGGATGACCTGTTTGCCATAGATATGCGCTCCTGAAATGGCATCCAGCATGTCATTGGGTTTGTCGTGGGTGGGACTGCGCAGCCAGAACTCACCCATGGGGATGTCTGTGCGGCCGTAATGGAGCAGGCCGTCGCTGAGCATGGTAGGGGCCACGCTTTCAGCCGAAAACTGGACACCTTTTGCATGCGCGAGTTTTGCCAGGGTGCCGTAAAATGTATCGTCAATCAGCGCTGCAATGGTTTGCCGCACGTCATACAAAACTTTTTCACTCTCCGCCACACTTCCCACCGGAATGCCTGCCATGACAGGCAGATAAGGCAACAGGTCATAGCCCCGGCGTTCCTTAAATTGAGCCCTGAATACGGGCGACCAGTTCTGGCTTCCGCATTCCCAGCTGTCTACATGAAAAAGACCCAGCACTTCTTTCGCCAATTGGGGACCAGCCTGTCTGATGGCCTCCCCGTACCACTTGTCAAATTGCAGGGAGATAGCAGCGGGGTTGAACTTGTCGCATTCCAATCCTTTGCCGCCACCGCCCGTATCGTTTCTGTGTCCGGTAGATGTAGTACCGATCCGCAGGATGGTCCAATTGCCCGGTGGTACTGTCCAATGCAGCCTTCCTTTCTCATCCAGGTACCTGCTGATATTCCGGATGCTTTGCAAGGGCACACAGAGAGAATCAGGTACTTCCTTCGGACCGGTGTGCCGGCTGATGCGCCATACTTCCCCGTTCTTTCCCTCATAGCCATGCACCCGCGCCTCACCCAGCAGCTCGATGCCGGTAAGCTTGAGCGTGGGTTTCCATTTGGCGGCATCCAGGTCTTCTGCGCCCGGCTCCGATCCTTCCTTGTTGTAAACAAACCGGAAGTAGCGGGCCGTAGTGGGCACAATGCTGTGGGTATAATCCGCGTCCCAATCCTGCCAGCCTGCGCGCGGGGGCTCTAACTGGCATACACGGCTGAAGTGGACACCATCATCACTGCTTTCCACGGTAAGCCGGTTTGATTCGTAATTGGTGCGGCTGTGAATAACAATGGAACGGCAGGTAAACGGCTGCTGAAAGGCATATTGGATCCAGCAGGGTTCATCACTGCTGAAGTTGGTGCGGTTGGCCGGCAGTACCAGCCGCTGCAGGTTTGTATCTGCCTTGCTGCTTGTTACAAGCGGCACCCGGGTCTGGGTTGACAGGCCTGCTCCTGCCTGAGAAGGAAACGCAAACAGGGCAATATCCTTGTAATATCCCTCATTGACAGGAGGCAACGGCAGGGTATCATCATAGAGCTGTCCGCCGGCTGGCTGCTGCTCGCTCCATACAATCTTCTGCATGGAAAGCGCGGGCGTAATCCAGGGCCCGCCAGCCAGCGCAAACCCATCACTCACGTGCATGGCCAGCTTGAGCCGGAGCCGCTTGGCTTCCTGCATGGCCCATTTTACCATGCCCCACCATTCGGGTGTCAGCTGCACTACCGGGTGTTCGATGTAGGAAGGAGCCGGGCCTTTTATGGGCATCAGGTAAGCGCCTTCCAATCCTGCCTCTTTCATCGCTTCCAGGTCTTTGGTGATACCCTCCCTGCTTACGCTACCCTGCAGCCAGTACCAGAACACCCAGGGCTTGGCTGCTGCCGGGGGATGCAGAAACTGTTCCCGCAGTTGGGCAGGTGAGATCCTTTTCGTTTGTGCATGGGCGTGAGAGAAACAAGTGCAGAGGAGAACGAGCAGGATGGCAGGCAGCATTGTCTTGATGGAGTGAGCCGTACTTGGGTATGATGGAGGAATGCTGACTGATTTCGTGGTTGATGTTGAAGCAGTCCTGAAACCACCCCTCCCGGGAGGGGATACGATGTTATTGCAGGAAGGCTGCACCTTCCTCGTGGTCCCTGCAGGGGATGCAATTGTATTATCCCCTCCCGGGAGGGGTAGAGGTGGGTTGCTGCCCACAAAGCCAATCTGATAAAAAGAAGAAAAGGAAAACATGTATATGCGTATGATCAGATAAAAGTTGATAAACCCAAAACCCTGGCGAACATGGAAGACTTAACTTACTCCGGTACCACTTCCTTCCGCTCTACCAGCAGCAGGTGGTCGCATACCAGTACGATGTCGCCGTGCTGGTTGACCACTTCTACGTGTTCGGTTACGGTGCCGTATGCAGGTTTTTTGGAAGAAGTCTTGGCTGAGATGGTGACTTCGGAATGGATGGTATCGCCGATGTAGACCGGTTTTACAAAACGCAGCCGGTCGTATCCTTTTGAGAAAGCGTGCGGATTGATCTCGGAGGCCGTTGAGCCGATGCCGATGCTGAATACCAGGGTGCCGTGTGCAATGCGCTGCTTGAATGGTTGCGTTTTGCACCATTCCGCATCGAGGTGGTGCGGAAAAAAATCTCCTGTATGACCGGCATGTACTACGATGTCGGTTTCGGTGATCGTGCGCCCGAGGGTGGTGCGCTTGCTGCCCAGCTCGTACTCTTCAAAATAAACCGGTTTGAAATACATGCAAATGGTTTTGATATTGCAAGACTGTTATTGATACTCCCTTACTGATCCCGGGCTTTCTCCATCGCTGGAAGCATAAGCGCTTTCTACCAGTGCCATGGTTTTGATCACATCTTCCACGCTGGTAGGCAGTGCAGCCGATGAACCTTCCTTGCGCCGCATCAGGCTGCCCATGGTTCCGATAAACGCATCGGGAAACCAGGAGCCTTCCAGTTCAGCCCTTTTCCACTGGGGCTGTTTGCCCGCTTCCAAAAGACAATAGTCAAACTGGTCGGGCACGCCGCGGGGATAATCCATCAGCAGTCCCATCTTGGCTTTGATGGCGCCCCGGGTCCCCTCCCACTTGATAAAACTTTCCTGCTGCGCCGGACCGAAATCATGATCGTGGTTGGTATTGACCACAGCACGCATGGTATCACCGTAATCAAACAACAGGGTGGAACGGGTGGAAGAAAAGGCCTTGTCCGGATGGCGGAGCGTTTTCGCCATGACGCGCTGCGGCTCTCCCAGGAATGAACGGATCAGGTCGATATAATGAATGCTATGGTACTGGATCTCCAGCCGCGGATGAACGGCTACATAGGGAAATATATCCCAGGGTGTATGAATGGTAACGCGCACTTCCATATCAACCAGTTCTCCCAGCAATCCCTGTTCTATCATCGCGCGTGCGGCCATTGCATAAGGCGCAAAACGCAGCTGGCAGTTGACAGCTGCCACCAGTCCCTTCTCCCGGCACACCTGAAGGATTTCCTTGCTCTGGGAAAAATTATCTCCCATCGGTTTTTGGATCAGCACAGCACTGCCATCCGGTAACTGCCGGAGTGTTTCTGCAAACTGTTCCGGCATAATCGTCAGATCATATACTGCGTTTTCGGGCGCGTTCCGCACTGCATCTGCCACTGTATCATACACAAAGGGAATATTGTATGCCTGCGCCAGCTTTTCGGCGCGGGCCCGGGTCCGGTTGGTAATCCCTGCCACTTCGAAACCGGCCTTCCGGTAAGCAGGCAGGTGCGCATCACCCACGATGCCGCCGGCGCCAATGACAATGATCGGCATCAGGGTTTCAGGGAGGGGGGGATTATAAGGTATTTGCATGGCTAAGCGCAGTTTTATCCAGTCGTTTACTACAAGCCATAAAAATACTGCGCATTTAGATAAAACACCTTGTCTGCCTCTTCGGGCTGCAACAAACCTTCTATTGCTTCCCGGTATATTTTCCATGTGCGGGCATAGCTTCCTGCAAGCAAACTAACAGGCCAGTCGCCACCACACAGGCACCTGTCTGCACCAAACTGGTTCAATGCAAATTCCACATAGGGCATTATATCAGCGGCGAGCCAATCTTCTCCCTTTTGTGCGGTCGCTCCCAGTCCGGAAATTTTTATCCAGAGATGGGGATAGCCGGCTGCTTCCTGCATAAGCGCACCCCATCTGCCAAACCGTTCGCGGATCACCAGGGGCGGCTGGTTAAGGTGGTCAAAGACCATCCGCAAACCGGGTATCTTACGGGCAACTGTAAGCGCAGTTTCAATATGCGCCGGCAGGGTACCTACCAGATCATACGTGAGCCCATGTGATGCAATGAGGGCCAGGCTTTCCAGCACGGTTTCCTGCAGAAGCCAGGCGGGGTCTTCTTCATTGTGTATCAGGTGACGCACGCCCCTGAACAGGGGATCCTGTATGTATTTCTCTGCAAGCAGCCGGGCCGTTGCCTCGGGGTTCTGCAGGGGCAGCCAGCCAACAACACCCCTGATCCATGCTGTTTTTGCTGCCACAGCCAGCATCCAGTCCGTGTCTTCGCTGTTGTTTGCAGACTGCACCAGGATACCTGCTGTAATGCCTGCCTGCAGCCGTTCCTCTTCCAACTCATCCAGCTCATAATTCCTGTTCAAGATAGAAAGATCATTCTCCAGCCAGGCATACCTTGCCTTATCGAAGTCCCATATATGAATATGCGTATCCGTTATCTTCCTGACCATTACAGCAGGAAGGTCGGCTATTTAATGGAAAACCGCGCATCTATTTCCCTGTTGTGCTCACCCAGCAAGGGGGCGCCAACCGAAGATGTGAGCATGTTTCCATCTACCCTGATCGGACAGCGGGTAGTGGTGATGTTCAGGCCATTGCCGGTTTGTACCGTCAGCTCCATGTTCAGGACCTTATAGCCTTCCTGTTGTACCAGTCCTTCATAATCCATCACCGGGGCGCACCAGATATCGGCAGGCTCCAGCACAGAAAGCCAGCCGGCCGTTGTTTGTGTAAGCAGGTGGGCAGCCAGGATGCTTTTGATTTCATCGCGGCGGGTAAACCAATCCTGGCTGTCCTGGTATCTTTCCAGGTCCCCGCATCCCAGCAATCTACCCAGTACGGGAATGCTTCCCATGGCCAGCGCCAGGTATCCGTCTGCCGTTTTGTAAATGCCATAGGGCGCAGAAACATAGGCATGCCCGTTGTTGACGGCACTCCGCACGGGCAGCTGGTTGCCGTCGTTGTAAAAACAGGTGAGCACTTCAAACTGAAAATCCAGGATGCTCTCAAACATGCTGACCTGCACCAGCGCGCCCTCACCCGTAATAGCCCGCTGGTACAGGGTAGCCAGGATGCCTTGTGTTACATGGGTGCCAGCCAGGATATCCACCACCGCTACGCCCATGGGCGTAGGCATATTGTCACTATTATGGCTCAGCCAGGTCAGTCCGGAAACAGATTGCAGCAACAGGTCTTGCCCGGGCAGGTTGATCCAGGGGCCTTCTGTACCATAACCCGTGATCTCGGCATAAACAATAGAGGGATTGATCTTTTTGACCTCCTGGTAGCTCAGTCCTAACCGCTCCATCACACCCGGCCGGAAATTGTGAAGCATCACATCTGCCTGCGACAGCAGCTGTTTTACTTTCTCCAGGTCCACTTCTTCCTTCAGATCGGCCACATAGCTTTGTTTGTTCCTGTTGATGGCATGGAAGATAGTAGACTCTCCTTCAATCATAACATCAGACACATACAGCTGGCGGCAGATATCACCCCCGGAGGGCTTTTCAATTTTGATTACCTGTGCACCCATATCTGCCAGGCGGAGCCCCGCAGAGGGGCCCGATAAGAACTGGCTGAAATCAATGACCACAATATCTTCCAGTAAGTCCATCAGGGCGTTTTTAAAAGTATGTCTTTTTTGATCTTGCCTGTATGCTCACCCAGCTGGGGCGCCGGCTTGGATGAAAACAATTTTTTTCCGTTGATGCGGATCGGACAGCGGGTGGTAATGATCTTTTTTCCGGGATACAGGGTCAGTTCCTGTTCCATATCCAGCGTTTTATAAGCAGGCTGCTGTTTCATTTGTTTCCAGTCCATCACTTCCATGGCCCAGATGCCTTCTTTGTGCAGTTGAAAGAGCCAGTAAGCGGAGGGCTTGCTTACCAGGTGGGCAGAAAGGATCGCTTTTATTTCATCCCGTTTATTGAATGCTTCTTCCTGTGAGAACCGCTTCAGGGCTTCGCAATGGAGAGAAGTGGCCAGCCGCTGAAGCGATACCATGGCAATGCCAATAAATCCATCGGCAGCCCTGTAAATGCCATAGGGCGCACTCAGCAGGGGATTGCCGTTGTTGACAGAACTTCTTTGCGGCTGCTTGCGGCTGCTGTAATAGGTGGTCAGAAATTCAAACTGAAAATCCAGCAGGGATTCCAGCAAGCTTACTTCGATCAGCGCACCCACACCCCTTTTCTGCCGCCTGATCAGGGCAGCTAAAATACCCTGTACCAGGTGGGAACCGCAAAGAATGTCTGCGATGGCAATGCCAAACGGAACCGGATCATCGTTTACATTGCCGCTGGCGTATGCCAGTCCCGACATCGCCTGCAGCAGCAAGTCCTGTCCTGGCTTGGCTTTCCAGGGGCCTTCCTTTCCAAAGCCTGTTATCTCTGCATAAATGATCCGCGGATTGATTTCCTGTACGGATGCGTAATCCAGTCCGATCTTGCTCATAACGCCCGGCCTGAAATTGTGGGTGATCACGTCGGCTTCTTCTATCAACCGCTTTACAACAGCCAGCTCGTCCGGGTTTTTCAGGTCAGCTGCAAAGCTTTCTTTGTTCCGGTTGATGGTATGGAACAGGAGACTGCTCTCTCCTGCCCAAAGATTTTTGATGGAAAGCTGCCGGCAAGCATCGCCTCCGCCCGGGCGTTCAATCTTGATGACCCTTGCACCCAGGTCAGCCAGGCGCAACCCGGCCGACGGACCTGAGAGGTATTGACTCAACTCCAGAACGGTCAGCCCTTTTAACGGTAAATAGTTCATGATATACGTATAGGAGGGAACTGATTGTGTACTTTAAAAGTACCATCAATCAAGCCCCGGAACAATGTCATCTTTCACTGAAACGATGGATTATTTTCCTGCCTGCATGTACAGTGGGCCTTTGCTTTACCGCTCCGGAACAGGCATGCAGAAAGGATTGCAGCTAGTTCTTGCCCGCAGCCGCTTCAAACACCCGGGTCACTTCATCATACCCCTTTACAGCATTGGCAGGCAGGCGCTCCCCCTGGTCACCGAACACATACAGAGCGGGCTCTTTTTCAACGGTGATGGCAGACTCATCAATGTTGCCTGAAGCATCTTTTATTTTAGCGAGCTGAAGACCAAATTCTTTTGCTACAAACTCATACATGGCCTTGCGTTTAGACAAGCCATAGTCGTGCCCTTCTTTTGCCAGGTGCACGTTTTCCACCCCGGCAGGCTTGCCGCAGTAGCTGTATATTTTTTGCAAGAAAGGAAATTCTGTTTCAGGAACATGCTGCGTCCAATCCTGTCCGTCCGATACTACCAGCTGGGGGCGCGGAGCAGCCATGGCAGCGATCTCTACGTTGTTGGAGCCCCCGGCACAAAGCTGTGCACCCATGCCGCTTTCGCAGGGGCAACCACCGCTGTGATAGGAAGAAACCATCACGACCGGCACGCTGAGGGTGATGCGGTCGTCGATGGCTGTCATGAGCATGGTATGACTGCCCCCTCCTGAACCACCCGTAATGGCCACGCGGGCAGGATCGGCTTCTTTCAAGGAAAGAAGATAATCGAGTATGCGGATGGCATTCAGGGTGTGGATGCTTTGAACCAGGGCCCGCCGGTGATCCTGCGGCTTTACCTGCAGCTGTGATTCACCGTCCCAGCCAAACAGGTCGTAGCTGAACGCCATGGCACCCATGCGGGCCAGGGCAGCACAGCGGTACTGGCAATCGGCCCGGTAGCGGCCGCGCGCAAAATGACCATCCGGATTTAACACGACAGGTATCTTGCCCTGCACGCGTTCCGGCCGGTACAGCGAGCCGCATACATATACGCCCGGCAGGGTTTCCAGGGCAATATTCTGAACGGTATATCCATTGAACTTTCTGACTCCAGTAACAATGGGCTTGGAGGCGGGTGCAGCCGCCATATGGGAAAGGCGGAGCGATGACAGGATGCAGCTCTTTAATTCTTCCCGGCGCTTTTTCCAGCTGGCAGCATCGTTGTATAGGGTAGAAAGATAATCAAGCTGTTCCTTGCCTTCTGCGGGTGTTTTAAGATGGTACTGGTATGCCTGCAGTTTGTATTTCTTATCTCCGTCCGGCGCAAAGCTGATGTCCTGCGAGGAAAGGATGTTGTTCATGGTCTTTTCAACGTCGGGCCTGAAACGCCAGCCTGCATAGGTTACCCAGCGGTCTTTTACCAGTTCCTCGGGGTAGCGGATAGCTACATGGTAACGCTGCTGGATCTCGTTCAGCACTTCCTTGAGCGGTTGCTTAAAGGCATCATCAGAGGTTTGCGCATACAGGCACCCGGTAGAAAGGAGCAGACAAACCGGAAAGAGAATTTTTTTCATCGTATTTTCTTTGTGATCAGTCGATAGATACCTGGGCGCCTTTGGGAGCCGTATAACCAGCCATGGCAGGCCACTGCCCATCTTTGATCTCTACCATCTGCAGCTTGGATGGATCGATCTTTACATATTTGATCCGCTGCCTTCTCCAGGTATACACCACATGCACCATGCCGTCGCTGCCCTGTATCACAGAAGGATAAGAGTACTGGCTGACGGGAGAGTCTTCGAGGATCAGGGAAGCAAACCATTGCTTGCCATCTTTGCTCAGGGAAATATTCAGGGGTGTACGGGCGCCCTTGGCTTCGTTGCCGGGGGGCAGCACATGGTTGTATACCAGCAGCTGCCGGCCGTCTTTGAGCGTGACCGCATCGGTGCCGGAGTTGTTGTTGGGCAGGGAGGTCTTGGCGAGGGGCGACCATGTGTTCCCCCCATCCTCCGACCAGGATTCCAGGATGGCCCGGTTCTGGCTGCGGGCCAGGATCTGCAGTTTGCCGCCCGGATAAAAGAGGATGCTGGGTTGAATGGCATTAAAGGTTTTGCCATCATTGATAGGCCCGATCATATTCCAGGTCTTTCCCATATCATCCGATTCTTCAAAATGAACCCGCCATCCATTGCCTTCCTTGCTGGAAGGCGCCAGCAACCGCTTGCCGCCCAATAGGACAGGCTTGTTCTTTACCGGACCAATAAACCCCTGCGGCAGCTCATGGGCAGCCGACCAGGTAACGCCGGCATCTTTCGAAGTTTTCATCCATCCTTTCCAGGTGGACGGACTGGGGCCTATTTTATAAAAAAGAAGAAGATCGCCACCGGGCACCTGGTACAATACAGGGTTCCAGGTGGGATAGCGGAGCGTATCGTTCTGGACGCCGTCTGCAACGGATACGGGTGCGGTCCATTTCCCGTTTACCCGGCGGCTGACCCTGATCTCTACATCCGGATTTCTTTCCTTGGTACCGCCAAACCAGGCTATCACCAATCCCTTGGGTGTTTCGGCAATGGTAGAAGCATGGCTTTCCGGGAAGGAAGCTGTGTCAAAAACAAATTCATCCGTTACAATACCCCGTTTCCACGGCTTCGTTTGTGCATGTACGGTAGAGAATAGAACGCATGCAGAGAATAAGATTAAAATCTGTCTGCTTATCATAGAGATGTTTTGCTTTTTACTGCATTATAATACCAAATGATCGAGCTCGTGCGGTGCGGTCTTTAACCCTCCCTACCCCTCCACCTCAAACTCATATTCCCCCGCTCCCACTTCAAATACGGCCCTGCCATCTTCCATGCCGGTAAAGCTGACGCAATCAGCGGAGGTGGCGGCTTTGCCGCTTTCCTTTACCTGCTCTGCGGAAGTGGCTGGTATAGACACAGTGGCTTTTGTGTTTCCGGGAATGCTGATCTTCCACCGGAGCTTGCTTCCGTCTTTGTGCCACTCGCTCCTGATCACGCCATAGCCTGATCTATACGAAGCCTTTACCCAGTCGAGGCCTTCTACAAAAGAAGGCTTTATTTGAATGCGTTTAAAGCCGGGACCGTCGGCCGCTGATTTGATACCGCCCAGGTTTTCGTACATCCATACCAGTAAGTCGCCCAGGAGCATGACATGGTTTTGGGAGTTCATCTTCGGACTGGCTGTATTGCCGTTCCAGAGTTCCCAGATGGTGGTGGCGCCATTCTCTACCATATACCCCCACCCCGGGTAATCACGCACGGTAGCAAGCCGGTAAGCAATATCGGGACGGCCATAGATGGTGAGCCAGCGCATCAGCCATTGTGTGCCGATCACGCCGGTGCTGATATGCCCGCCGTTCTCCACCATGATCTTGTCTACGATGTTTCGGAACACGTCCTTGCCGGCTGTTTCCGGCACCATGTTAAAGGCCAGCGGGAGTATGTTTGCGGTAACTGTATTGTTGGCATAGCGCTTTTTTCCCGGGTCGTAAAACCGCTTGTTAAAAGCCTGCCTGATCTGCACGGCAAGTGCAGCAAATGCCTGTTCATCTTTGCGGTTGTTGGTAAGCCGGGCAAAACGTTGCATCACACCGAGCAGGTAATAGTAGGTAGCCGTTGCCAGCAGGGCCGGATCGGTGGTACGGGTAGAATCCTGCGATTTGATGAGTTCAGGCGATTCGGGCGGTACACACCAATCGCCATAGCTGTCTTTGGTAACGATGTTGTTGCTGCTGTACTTTGTACGCATGTACTGCATCCATTTTTTCATGGAAGCATAGTGCTTTACAACAGGCTGCTTGTCGCCATACTGCCTGTAAAGCATATCAGCGATCATGAGGTAGGTGCCGGGCCAGGTTACATTGTCTTTGTAGTAGTACCAGAAACTGGGGGCCACATCCGGGATGCTTCCTTCAGGCGTTTGTGACTGTTCGATGTCATCCAGCCATTTTGCATAGAGCAGGGCATTGTCGAAAAGGAAGCTTTCACCATAGGCACCGGTGGCCCGGTCGCCTAACCAGGGCTGGCGTTCGTTGCGTTGCGGGCAATCGACCGGCATGCCCTTGTAATTGCTGCGGATGCCCCAGTAGGCATTCCGGTGGATCTGGTTGATGGTTTTATTGGAGGTCTCAAAAGAGCCGGTGGTTTCCATCCTGTCGTACACAACCTCTCCCACAAAATCATCTGTGTGGGGCTTGCCCGGATACCCGCTGATCTCAACATACCGGAAGCCATGAAATACAAAGCGCGGGTGCCATTCTTCCTCCCCCTCCCCTTTCAGGACATACCCATCCGTTACCTTGGCGTCGCGCAGGTTTTCCACGTACAGTTCACCCGTGGGTGTCAGGCTTTCTGCGTAACGCAGCACCACTGTGTCGCCCCGCTTGCCTTTTACTTTCATCTTCACCCATCCGGCCATGTTCTGTCCCATGTCCATAATAAACACACCCGGCTTGCCTTCCTTCACCGACTTGGGTCGGATGGTTTCCATCACTTCCATGTTCTCGTTCAGCTGTGCAACCAGGGCACCCCCGGGCGCTTTTACCGGTTCGGCTTTCAGCCACGTACGGTCGTTGAAACGGGCTCTGTTCCAGCCGGCCATTTCGCGGGTGGCATCGTATTCTTCCCCGTCATATTCATTGTTTGTCCTGATAGGACCGTCGGCGGTTACCTTCCAGCTTCCATCGCTTTGCACCACCTGCTTTTTTCCGTTGGCATATTCGATCTCAAGTTGCAGCAGCATCTTGGGAAAACCGAACGTGTGCCATTTCTGGGGCTTGTAGCGCTGGCGCATGGCAAAGAAGCGGCCATTGCCCAGCACGGTGGCAATCGCGTTCACACCTCCTTGTACATTGGCTGTTACATCGAATGTGTTGTACTTGATGCTTTGTGAATAGTCGGTAGGAGAAGGTGCCAGCACCTGCCGGCCGATCTTTTGCCCGTTGATGTACAATTCGTACAAACCCAGTCCGCTGATATAAACGGTAGCCTTTTTTACAGGCCCGGATGCCGTAAAATCTTTCCGGAAATAACGGGCCGAGAGGCGGGCGAACATGCTGACGCTGTCCCAGGGAAATGCCCGGTCAAGTCCGATCCACCGGGCTTTCCAATCCCCTTTATACAGACCGGTACTGAAATGGGCCGGCGGGCTCCAGTCGCTTTCGCCTTCCCTGGTCCACACCTTTACTTTCCAGTAGCAATGGGTCCGGCTTTTGAGCGGGGCACCGCGCCAGCGTACCAGCTGTGACTGAGCAGAAGCTATCTTCCCCGAGTTCCATACATCTCCCTGACCAGCTGCCAGCTTTTCGGGTGAGGATGCAACCAGTACCTGGTAGGCCGTTTGCTCCAGGCCGCGTTGCCTGCCTTCCAGTTCCCAGCTCAACCGCGGCGTGACTATATCAATCCCGATGGGTTCTGTCCGCCCTTCTGTACGGAGCACCCGGATAGCAATGGCTGCCGGCTGGCGGTATGCCAGCAGCGGAAGAAAGCTGGCAAGGAGAACCAGCAGGGTGAGAAATTTCTTTTTGATCGGTTGTGCCATACGGTTAGTTTCCTGAAAAATCAAAATACAAGGTAATTACCAGACTGCGAGCCGGGTCTTTTTCATAATCATAAAAACTGCTTTTCATGCCCATAGGCCCGGTGGTTTCGTTGCGCTGCGTTTTGCTGCCGATGCCGGGTATGCCCTGCATAAACGATATGTCGCCGCCCGGGAACAGGGGTTCATAATTGTGCCACTGGTCTGTTTTGGGCGCCGGCGTAAACAGCCGCAGAAATAAGTCTTCGTTGGGTGTAAACACGGTAAAGGGCCCTGTTGCGGTGATAAATTTACACCAATACAGGTTGCTGTGATAGCCTTTGAACTCAGGATAGATCCAGGGTGATTCCCCTGTTTCTGTATTGTTGTATGTTTTTTTCCAGATGCCAAACCCGTTTCCCTTCAGGCGGTTTTTCCAAACGCGGTAAGGACCGTAACCCATGTACTCCACCCCTTTGATGTCCTGTTCAGGAAAAGAAAAGTTGACACCGGTCATAGAGGTAAAATACGCAGCCGGAAAATAATTCACCTGCATCTTCAGCAGGCCGGAAGGATACACCGTCCATTGCAAGGTATTGTAACCTGTTTTCCGGTCGAAGGCAGAAGCGATCACCAGCGTATCGCCGGCAAACCGCTGGGTGAAGTGCTGAAAATTATTGGCCCCTTCTTCGATGACAGGTCCCCTGTTCAGGGGGATCGTGACATCATCCCGCTTTGCCTGTAACAGCAAACCATTCTGCCGGTTAAAGCGCAGCTGGATATTGCCGGCAGCAACCATCAGAACAGAATCCTGTTCTGTGATCGCGGGCCGTTGCCCCGCCAGCGAAGGCAGTTTATTATGAAGCACTTCTGCCGGGCGAACGATGGGAAAGCTCCAGGTAAAGATCTCCTTTTTGGTGGCATCATACGCGGTTAATAGCAGCACATCGTATTGCCGCCAGCTTTCAGGCAGTTTGATCTGCAGCGTGCCTTGCTGCAGCGGCTGGATATCGGGAGCCATCACGCTACCCCTGATCGCTTGCCTCTCGGGATGCTGCAGGCTTTTCAGGGTATAGGTAAAAGAGCATTGATCTGTATTGGTGAAATGGTAGCGGTTCTCGAGCGGCAGGCTGCCATCAAAAGAAGAGGTAATTTCCCGGTGTTCAAAATGGAGAGGGCTCCAGATCTCCTTGATGGCAAAATAGCTGGCTTCTTTTTGGTGATAAGGTCCAACGATGCCATCAGCGCCATGATCTTTATCCGTATCGATCTTGCCATCCTGATCAGTGCGCACAACGCCTTCATCGGCCAGGTCCCATAAAAAGCCCCCGGCTGCAAGCGGGTTTTTCCACATGGCTTCCCAGTAATCTTCGAGCCCGGCCCCGTGCCCCCCATCATACCAGCCATGCAAAAATTCGGTGGGCAATACAATATCGTGGCCATGCAGGTAATTTGCGATACCATAATCGTATTCGCGGTAGTGTTCTGTTGTGATGCCGCCGTAGGTTTGCCAGGGATGCAGGACGGGCCGTTTTTGCAGGTCGTATTGGGTAAACAGGTGATCGAGTTCGGTATTGTGTCCTCCTTCATTGCCGTTGCTCCAGAATACGATGGAAGGATGGTGCTCGTCGTGCGCGATCATTTCCTGCAGCAGACCGGTACCTGTAGGTGTATCGTACATGCCATGCCAGCCGGCCAGTTCATCCATTACGTACAAACCCAGCGAGTCGCAGACATCCAGAAAATGCGCATCGGGCGGGTAGTGGCTCATGCGGACAGCATTCATGTTCATGTCTTTCATCAGCAGCACGTCCCTGATGCTGGCGCTTTTGCTCAGGGCGCGGCCAGTTGAGGGCCAGAACGAATGGCGGTTGACACCCTTGAATTTTATCTTTACCCCATTCACATAAATGCCGTCCCGTTCCCTTACTTCCACCGTGCGAAAGCCGGTCCACTTTTCAACCGTATGCACCGGCTTGCCGTTCCGGAGCAAGCTGATGACTGCTTTGTAGAGGTAAGGAGATTCCGCAGACCAAAGGCGGGGAGAGGCAAGAACGGTATTGAGCTGTACAATGCTGTCCCCTTTGCGAACAGCTGCCCTGAACGGAGCGCCTGCCTTCGTGCCATCACGCGTATACAACTGACCCCGCACCTGAAAACTTCCACCTGTATTGTGCAACCATACGGCAGCCTCAAAATGACCGTTTGCTTTTGCGTCTACGGCTAGCCGTGATATGTGCTCCTGCGGAAGGGCTTCCAGGTATACCGGTCTGAAGATGCCGCCAAATATCCAGAAATCACCCTTTCTTTCTGCTGCATTCACCGAGGCGTTGGCCGAATGTTTGGCGACCGTTACTTCCAGCAGGTTCTCTGCGCCCCATTTCAGCAGGTGGCTGACAGGATAGCGGAAGGCATAGAACGCACCCTGGTGGATGGGACCGGCAGACTGGCCATTGACTTTTACTTCAGTGTCTGTCATGGCCCCTTCAAAAACAAGATTTACGTACTTGCCTTTCCAGGAGGCGGGGATGAGAAAGCGGTAGCGGTACTGGCCTTTTTCTTTTCCTTTTACACTGTCTTTGTCAAAGCCGTAGTTGTATGTTCCAAACCCCTGCAGCTCCCAGTTGGAAGGAACGGGGATGGCAGTCCAGTGCCCTGAATTGCGGCCGTGGGTCAGAAAGAAATCCCAGTTTACGGGATGATCGCTGCCGGTACCGGATAGATATTGGATCTGTGTTGGCTGGGCCTGTGCAGCGCACAGGGTGAACAGACAAGCAGGCAAAAGCAGGTATAGAAGCCGCTTTTTCATCGGCTAACTTTTTGATGGTTTGGCGTTGATGCGAACAACCTTGTACTGGTCGAACCGGAGCGGGTTGTCGGTCCGGAAAGGGACAGCCGGCAAGCCTTCCTTGTTGTAGAAATTTGCCTTGCCTGTTTCAGTCCATTCAAAGCGAACAGACAGGGGCTTTGCAACAGCCGGTGATGATACAATTACTTTGTTGCCCCTGATCAGGGCCCGGGCCGGCACATATTGTTTGTCTTCCCCTGCAATCTCGAAAGCCAGCAGCGGTCCACCATCGCTGCTTACCAGTCCGCTTCCTGTATAATCGAACTGGAGCTCAACCGTTCCTTTTACCACGTCCATGCGTTTGTACAAGGGCCCTGAAGGAACAATTTTTTTCCCATAGGTTTCTGCCAGTGCCCAGCGGGCCAGGCGGCTGCCGATCTCCCATTTGTAGGCAGGGTGCAGGTCTTCGGGTGATATGATCAGGTCGCTGGTTACGATCATGCCGGTGTGCGGGATGCGCAGCGCAGCTGTTTGGGCTTCCCAGAACCGGGGCAGGGTTTCAGCCGTGAGCGGATATTTTCCGGCACTTTTCGAGTAATAGTATGGCGCTATCTGCACGTAGTAGAAGGGTAAACCCTCATCGTTCCACAAACGGCGCCAGCCTTCTATCAGGACTTTCATCTTGGCTGTGTACTCGCCCGTTTCATTCTGAAAACAATTTGTTTCACCCTGGTACCACAAAAATCCCTTGATAGCAAACGGTGCCAAGGGTTGAACCATCGTCGGAAAAAATTTTCCCGGTATGCGCTCATCTATTTTCAGGACAGGCCCATTGCTTGCCTGCTCCTCTGCGGGAGCAAGGGTGCCGTCGAGCCAGGGTTCAATGGCGCTGCCCGGCACAGCAGAAGAAACCACGCCGATGGGTATGCGCAGCTGAGCATAAAGGTCTTTGGCGAAGAAATACCCGGCAGCAGAAAAAGAACGCAGGGCAGAATCGCGGGCGGGGCTCCAGCCCAGGTGAGCCGGATCGGGATTGCGCAGGTTTTTGCTGGTTACAAGAAAGATGCGGATTGCGTCATTGTCTGCATGATCCAGCTCATCAATGGGTGCGCCCTTTCTGACATCTTCTTTCACCACCTTGCTGTTTTTGCGCATGGTATACTCCATGTTTGATTGTCCAGAGCAGAGCCATACTTCTCCTACAAGAATATTGTTCAGTGTAATGGCATTGCTTCCGGCGATGGTCATGGCCGATGGAGTGGAAGACGCGGGCATCGGATCAAGCACGATCTTCCAGGAGCCGGAAGCAGTGGTGACGGTTCTTTTTACCTGTCCGTGAAAGCTGACGGCCACCGGTTCATTGACAGCACCATCACCCCAGATCACCACACCCTTGCCCTGCTGCAAGACCATGTTGTTGCCAATGATCTTTGGCAGGCTGATCTCAGCCTGTCCGGCTGTTACCCATAATAACAGCCAAAGAACAGCGGTGAAGCGGCAGGCAAGCGGATGATAGGTCATGGTACGCGCTGGTTTGTTTTTATTCCGTAATACCGCGCCAGTCTTTTCCATACTTTCTTCTTTACGGTAAATACAGTTCCGTGTTTGTGGTTTGCAGGCACATGCACATCCCTGGTGATGTCGGTAAATGTCTTGAAATCTTTTGTCCGCATAGCCCCGTAAATTTTGTCCCGGTACTGGTCGTAATAGATCAGGTAATCATCGCCCTTTTTTACAACGGCGGGTCCTTCGGTGAAAAGGGGTGTGAAGGGAGCGGAGGCTTGCGTATACGGTCCCAGGGGAGAAGGGGCAAAAGCTATTTTGATGTTCCTGTTGGGGCGGGTATTGTCTTTCAGCACCAGTACATAATCCCCTTTGCCCCGTTGCACAATCACACAATCGATCACGCTAAAGCCCGGATCCAGAAAGAGCTTGGTATCCGTAAAGCTTTTAAAATCTTTTGTGGTGGTGTAGTACATGCGGTGGTTGTTGTCTTCATCTTCTATACCGCGTGGGAAACGGTGGGGAATGGTAGTAGCCCAGATAATGATGAACTGGCCTTCTTCCTTGTCATAAAACAATTCGGGAGCCCATACATTTACGGCAGTGGGCTCGTCCTTCATCACATCAATCATTCTTTGCCCGCTCCAGTGGATCAGGTCTTTCGAGCTGGCATAGCCAAAGCCGGCACGGCCCTTCCAGGAGCTGGTCCATACCAGGTGAAACAGGCCATCGGGTCCCTGAACAAGCGAAGGGTCACGCATGATCTTATCGCCTATCTGCGGCCGCAGAAAAGCTGTGTCCATATCGGTCCAGTTCGTTGCATCAAAGCTGTACAGCAAACGCAGTCCGCTGGTAGCAGGCTCGTGAAAGGAGGTGAACATATATACCTGCCGGCCACAGCTTGTTAGTAGCAGGAGGAAGAAGAAAAGATAGTACGTGGGCATGAGCCTGCTATTGGGTTTCAACCTGCCCCTGTGCGGCAGTGCGTTCAAGCCATGTATCAACAAGTTCAATCTCGTTTGCATGTTTATTTGGTGCTTTCCAGGATCAAGACCCAGTCGTTGCCTTCCTGTTCTTTGCCGGGCGGGGTAAAAGCCTGCACGCCTTTGTTGTTGAATTGTCCGATCCGGGTGGTTTTTCCGTTGCGCGGATTGTACCAGCTGGCCTGTACGGTGGATCCGCTGATCTTGCCCATGTTTACGCTAAATGGCCGGCCGGTGTAATCATACAGATAAGCGTATGTGCCTCCCCGTGTAGCTGCAATATACTTGTATTTCCCGCCTGGCTCGCCTGCTACCAGCGATTGGTCAGGCACCCGGTCGAAATAAGACCTGGAGAGCAGGAGCTTTTTGAGATAAACCATTTGTCCGGCACCGGGATAGTTGATGGCATCATACCAGTACGACAGGGCGCCATAGCTGCTGCCCTTGTCAGTAGGTTTGTGCATTTGCATAACGCTGTTGTGCCCATAGGTATACCCGGCCCCGCCTGCAAACACTTCCCAGTAGCCGTATCTGCGCACATCATAGTCTTTCCAGCGCGGCTTTGTGGTATCGTGCAATCCGTACGGAATTTCTTCGTAAGAAGGTTCTCCATCCAGTGTTGGCTTCACAGGTTGTTTCTTATAATCGATTTCAACAAATTTGTAGTTGTCCGGACCAAACTTGTGCTCTTCCGCCGACGTATCCAGGTCGTAGCTCCGGTGGCCCGATTGAAACATATTGAACTGGAGCCAGGCTTCGTTGTGGAACCATTCGCTTGAGGAGGTGCGGCCAAACGGATGGAAAGTGACCAGGTGGGCCGGATCATGCTGGTGAATGTTCTGGCCGATGGCCTTCCATACGTTCATGGAGTCACTTCCCTTGATGTCGCCGCCGTTCATCCAGATGATGTTGCTCCGGTTGCGGTACCGCGCGGCCAGCCATTGGGCATAACGCGCCGCATCTCCTTCCTTCACACCACCGCTTTTTACATTGGCGCCCCATACAGGCACCAGGGCCATGTAAATTCCTTTTTGTGCAGCCAGGTCAACAATATAATCCACATGATCCCAGAAATCGTACTGGGCAGCATCTCCAAAAGCATTGCCGGGCGTGGTGTTGGGTGTGGCTACATTGCGGCCTTTTAATGCCGTATCGCCATACACGTTCACTGCGGTCAGCGTGTGCAGCACCATGGCCTGTATTACGTTAAAGCCTTTTTGCCGCCTGTCTTCCAGGTATTTCCCTGCTTCTTCCCGGTTCAGCTTTACAAACAAAAGCCAGCCGGTATCCCCCAGCCAGAAAAAAGGCTGGCCGTCCCCGGTCAGCAGATAATGCCCGTTTGCAGAAACCCGCAAGGCAGGCAACTGGCGCCCCTGGCCGTTCACAGGGAGCTGCATCAAAGCAGCGAGTATACACAGCGAAAAGATTTTTTTCCATTCCATGGTACGAATTTATTTGTGCACCCATACAAGGGCCGCCCCTTGCTGCGGATTTTTCAGCTCAATCGGCTGTCCGCCCTTGCCTGTTGCCGATTTTATTTCCTTTCCATTTCCTGCACTGATCCAGGTTTCCTTGTATGCACCGCTTTGTTTTGACAAATCAAGCTGCGCGGTGGCTCCCTGTGCCAGGTATACGATCGTTCCTTCTTTGCCGGACAGCATATAAACACCTGGCGCACCGGCAGGCGCTTCTACCGGCAACATACCGGAGGCGGCTGTCAGCCAGGCGTCTGCTAATTTCGGAATCACCGCCAGCGAACCGCCGGCCATGAAAGCAGCCCAGCCCCATTGATCATACCCGTCTCCGGAATACATCACTGCCTTGCCGGGATATTTCAAGCGATACTCCTTTACCGCCCGGTATACCTGCTCAAAGGAAGAAGCTTTTGGCTTGAGCAATCTTGCGTGCTGGCGGGGTGCCAGGTTTTGTCCACCCTGCGGCGCATAGGCCTTGCCGTCAGCCTGGTAATGCCAGTAGCGGATATCGATCAGGTCAACCAGGGCTGCCCGGTCTTTGTCATCCAGGATAGAATCCTGTACATCTTTGGTGGCGCTCAAGCCGATGATCTGCTTTTTACCGGTTTCTCGCTCCCATTCCCTGATGACATCCAGCCAGAAAGCAACAAAATGCCTGGGACCTGTAAACTCTGCCCCTGTCAACTGGATGACGCCGTTGTTGCCAACAAAATTGTTCAGGCACTGGCGGATGTAGGCCCGGTGCAAAGCACGGCGTACGGGATGGTTTACATCATAGAACTGCTCTGCCATGAACAAGCGCTTGTCGCCGGCATAAGGCACAGGTTCGGGAAAGCCGGTGTTGTTGATGTTGTTGACGGGGCGCCAGGGAAAATCTGCGTAGTGGGCGCCTGCTTCGATGATGTTGTGCTGAAAATAATTCTGGTGAACCAGCACAAGTCCCTTCCTGTCCGCCAGATCGGCAAACTGGTGAAGGCGGCCCCAGTACCAGGTATTGTATTTGGTCAGATCGTATTTGCTCATGCCATCCCAGCCGGTGCCTTGCCCGCTGCGGGCAAAGGGCAACTCGTAAAAGGGCGGCCATACTTCTCCGTCCATCCGGCGGATGCGCTCGTGGTCGTCCCTTCTTCTTTCGTACCACAAAGCATAGTTGTGCTCGATGGCTACCAAGTTGCGCTGCTTCATGGTATCGGTCAGGGCATCCAGGTCGTCTGTCAGTCCGGTGCCTGTTCTTCCCGGTACAAAGCGGGTGATATGCAGTTTCATCTTTGGCAAATCCGTTGGCAACACACTGCCGCTCCACCAGGGCACTTCCTGGCGGTTACCGGTAACCACACCACTGCCTCTTACCACCCAGCCGTTCTGAATACACATCACGGGTGCCAGGGAAGGACGTGCAGGCTGCGGAATGCCGGCTGCATCTATCGTTTGTATGCCAGACCCGTTTACCGGAATGGGTTGCCGGGCAGGGGCTGCATCGATCCAGTCACTCAGCCTGGGGGCGGGGTTCACGGAAATAGCTGTCAGCTGTGCAGCTACGGCTACGGACGGACTGCTGGAAGCATCGGTTTCTACAAAAAGCACCTGCGCCCTGTCTGAAACATCCCTTTTCAGGCGTTCGCCGAGCTGGGCATAATAGAGGCTGCGGGGATTGACAGCATTGTTGGATTCACCCCAGTAACCATCTCCTGAAAACTGCGCCCAGGTACCAAAGGCCCAGTTGTTGGCAGTAGGCGGTTTATAACAATCTACCCGGGCTGCGGTGCACTGCCAGAAGACAGAGTTGGCTGCACTCCAGCCAGCACCCTGTCCGTCCTGCCCCCTGTTACCAAAACGCAGGGCATTGCCATCCACGTTTACGATATCAAATAAAACACCCGAAGCCCAGCTATCGATGGCGCCACTAAAATTGTAGGGCTGCACCGACTGGCATTGCACAAAAGCATTGGGACCGGCCGCACAATAGCCCACGGCGAAATCGTGGTAGCCGCCTTCGGCATAGCAGCGCTGCACAAGGGTTTGCTGACCGGTTACCAGAAAAGTATAGCGTCTTTGTCCGCCGATCTCTGATACCGGTTCCAGTGATTTGCAGTCTTCTACGGTTATGCGCCGCGCGGTTTCCAGCACATCAACGGCAGAACCGGCAAAATGCCTGAATATGATCTGGCGCACCCAGGCATCTTCTACATTCTCCAGCGTGATGGCCATCCAGCGGTGCGCTTCATCTTTCGGGTTGCTGGTATCGCAGGTAGAAGCAAGCTGCATATTTTCCACGCCTGCATGATCGATACGGCCGGGCCAGGAGCACAAAGCCACGGTAGCGCCACCGTAAGTGGTATCCAGTGCGGTGGTGAGCGGCACATCAAGCGTTATGGTGTTTCCTTCTACCTGTGTAATCTTGCGTTCCCAAAAAAGATCCCGCTCGCCGGGTTTCCAGCCCAGCGCAGAAATGCCGCCGCCGAATGTTTCTGTATGGAGAACGGCAATCCAGTTTTTGGTAGAAGGCCGGTGAACAATGATTTGATCGCCTGCTTTAAAGTTAGCGGCAGCCAGGGTCAGTTTTGTTGCGTTGACGGGCACATAAGGATTGACAACTTTTGCCTCACTGCCGTAAGAGCGGTTGTCCCTGCCTGTTATACGCACAAGCGTTTGCCTGTCTTTACCCGTTCCCAGCAGCACGGTTCCGCCCGCTCCCATCCCACTGCCGCGCAGCACCACGCCCGAAGAATCAATTTTCAGCTGTCCCTGCACGTTATACACGCCTTTTTGCAACAGCACAACACCCCGGAACCCGTCTGCCCCCTTGGGCATGGCAGCGACCCGGTCAATAGCGGCCTGGATGCGTAACGTCGCATCTCCTTCCCGCAAGGGAACAACCATTTTTACCGGTACGTTGGGAATACCCACTTCGGAAGCCTGGTAACCGCAATAAGAAAAATCGGGGATCCGGTTGCCTTGTTCATCAGGTGTGTAAACAAGGTGTCCTTTGTCTTCGGACAGAGGCGGTAACGGCTTGGGTGGCTTCTGGCCCTGTGCAGCCGGCAGCAGCGAAACAAGGCAGGCAACAAGGCCGGCTATATACATAAACCTGCCCTGTTGCCTGGTCTCTTTTACGGATAAAGACAGTTGAATAGACAATTGAAAATTTTGCGTTGTTTCTTTTTGCAAAGTACGATCAATGGTTGTTTCAATGATGCAATATGCTCAAACGGTTGCAGGCCTGAACCCACCCCTACCCCTCACTTCACTTCAGTCTTTCCCATTGTCAGCAGCTTGCTATTCCCGGCGGGTTTCACTGCCCGTAAGTCGACCAGGCTATTAAGATACTCTTCAATGTTTGCATAACCGCTTTTTGCGATCGCAGCAGCATCGGCTGCATTGCGGGGGTTGAGCCCGTGTTTGGTTTCATACTCATCCGGCATGCCGTCCTTGTCCGCGTCCTTGTAAGGAGTTCCGTTGTAAGCAGGATAACCGCCTACCTGGCTGGGATGGGTGATAATGCCTTGTTTATAGGTATCATCTGGCAGCCGGCGCTTGATCCATTTGTCTCCGATATGCGTTTTGCCGCCTTCTGTATAAACAATCTTTCCGGTTCTGACCTCTTCCACGATGCGCTTGTCTACGGCATCCCTTACCGGCAGGTTGGCGCCTACATTGGCCAGCACATAATCATACGCTTCGCGGGCCGGTAAAATGCTGACACGCGCCATGGGCATGGGTTTGTTGACCCGGATGGCGCTGGTCCATTTTCCCGCATCTCCTTCTTCCCCTACCTGCACGCCGCCATCCCAGTTGTCTTTGGTCACTTTTTCGTTGCCTTCCACGATGTTGCCGTTTACATAAGCTTTGCCAAAAGCCAGACTGTCTTTGGCTGCCCGGCCGGATTCCGGTTTCAGGATGCGGTGACCGATTGGCTTATCGAGGGGGGTGATAGGACCGGGTTTGTACCAGTTGTTGATAAACTGGAAAAGAGAATTGTTGTCCCCTCCATCAGCGCTCCGGTTCCACCAGTTGAAGACTACATTGTTTACAAAACCAAAATCGCCGTACATGCCGATAGACGGATTGCGGCTGATATTGTTTGCCCACAGGTTGCGCATGAACGTGCTGTTGAGTCCGCCGATGGTGCTTCCAAAAGCATGGTTGTAGGTATCCAGCGCTTCAGAAAAAATAGAGTTCTGGATGGTCACGTTCACGGTCGGCATCTTGATGGCCTTTCCGCCCCGGTCGTACACATGGCGGTACATAGACATGTTCTCATCCAATCCCCAGCTCGCCGATACATGATCGATCATGATATTACCGACGGAGTTTCCGCCCAACGCATCATCGCGGCGGGTGACATTGGTTTCGCCGCGGCGGAAACGCATGTAGCGGACCACCACGTCGTGCGTATCTATCAGAACCGATTCACCGGCAATGCAGATGCCATCACCCGGTGCACTTTGTCCGGCAATGGTAATGTAGGGAGCACGGATGTTGACCGGACTTTGCAGCCGAATAATACCGGCCACATTAAAAACTACAATGCGGGCGCCGCCTTGTTCGCAGGCTTCGCGGAAGGTGCCGGGCCCTCTGTCGGCGAGGCTGGTTACAACGATTACTTTGCCACCGCGGCCTCCGAAGCTAAAAGCGCCACCGCCTTCCGCACCCGGAAATGCCGGGAGGTTGGACTGGGGCAGGTCACTTGGCTTTTCAGCCCAGGGCCTGAACGGCTTTCCCTTTTTTTCGTCTGCCTCTACAATAGGCAGGGCCTTGGCCCAGGCCTCATCAGAAAGTGCCTGGATCTTTTTCATCTCCCTGTCGGCAGAATCCTGCAGGGCCGGCGGTATGGTCGGGTACTGTGCGTTTGCCGACTGGCAGATGGCAGCCAGCAGCAACAACACGCAAAAACGGGTGCGCATAAATTTTCTTTTTTCGTTCTTAACAAAGATGGGTAGAGGGCTGCTTGTTGTTAACAGGTATCAATGGTTGTTTGCTACGGAACGGATCACATCGCCGGCTGTGCCTGCCACCTCGTTGAGGTATACTTCGATGTTGGCATAACCGCTTTTTGTGATCTGGCAGGCGTCGGCTGCACTGCGGGGATTGAGTCCGTGTTTGGTCTCGTACTCATCAGGCAGGCCATCGCTGTCCGAATCTTTATGCGGCGTGCCTTTGTATTCCGGGTAACCTCCTACCTGGCTTATATCGGTAATGATGCCCTGTTTGTAAGAATCGATCGGCAGGCGGCGGTGTTTGAACTGGGTAGTGGGCAGCGCAACGCCTTCCTTGTATTTGATGGTACCGGTTCTTACCTGCTCTATTACACGGGTATCTACCGGATCCCTCTTAGGAAGGGTGGCGCCGGCATGGGTCAGCACGTAGTTGTAAGCTTCCATGGCAGGCATGATGGTCAGCTGCGGCATCGGCAGGGGATTGCTTACCCGCATGTTATCGCGGTAAGGGCCTGCATTGGGAAGTTCTTCCACCTGTACCCCGCCATCCCAGTTGTCCTTTGTTACGCGTTCATTTCCTTCCATGATATTGCCTTTCACATAAGCCCGGCCATATACCTGGTATTTCAGCTTGCTTCTGCCTGATTCAGGTTTGAGGATGCGGTAGCCGATAGGCGTATTTTTAGGGGTCAGGGGTCCCGGCTTGTAATAGTTGTTGATGATATTAAACATTGCACGGTAATCACCTCCATCGGTTGAGCGGTGTACCCAGTTGAACACGACGTTGTTGACAAAATTGAACACGCTGTTCCAGCCAACGGAAGGATTGCGGCCGGCATTGTCGGCCCAGAGATTGCGCATAAAAGAGCAATTTTCGCCGCCCAGGGTGCTGCCGAAAGCGTGGTTCCAGGTATCGAGCGCTTCAGAGAAAATAGAGTTCTGGATGGTGATGTTGGCTGTCGCGAACTTGTCTTCCGGTTTTCCTGTACTGTCGTTGTACATGTGGCGGTACATAGACATGTTCTCATCCAGGCCCCAGCTCGCTGATACATGATCGATCATGATATTGCCGATCGGGTTGCCGCCGATGGCATCGTCTCTCCTGCCTACATTGGTTTCGCCGCGGCGGAAGCGCATATAGCGGATAATTACATCGTGTGTATTGATCCACACTGATTCACCGGCTACACATACACCGTCACCAGGTGCTGTTTGGCCTTCAATCGTAATGTACGGTGCACGGATCATCAGCGGGGTCTTAAGCCGGATGATACCAGCCACGTTGAACACTACAATGCGGGCGCCGCCTTGCTCACAGGCATCGCGCAGTGTACCCGGACCGTCATCTGCCAGACTTGTTACAACGACCACTTTACCACCGCGGCCGCCAAAGCTGTATTTACCACCGCCTTCGGCACCCGGAAAAGCCGGGATCTCGGCCTGCGGCAGATCGAGCGGCCTGGTTGCCCAGGGGATAAAGGGCTTGCCGTTCTTGGCTTCCTTTTCAATGGCCGGCAGGGCTTTCAGCCAGGCTTCGTCAGAATGTTTCCGGGCGGCTGTCATCAGGGAATCGGCCCATGCCTGTACAGGTTTCGGAACATCGGGATACTGAGCCAAAGCTGTCTGTGCAACACCTGCTGTAAAAGCAACCAGGAAAATCTTAGAGAACCATTTTTTCATGACGAACTGATTTTTTGGAGGACTGATGGAATAAACTAGGTTTTGTTTTTTATTGCAAGGGATCAAATCCGCCGGTACCCCATCCGTTTGTTTGTTTCATATTCGGGTCGCGGGTGATGTTACTGGTAGGGATGGCGTAGAAATAGTACTCCGGCTTGAAATTGATGGGCGTGCTTTCCAGGTTGGCCACGGTGACCGTAAATATCTTGGCGTAAGAATCCGTATTCAGGTTGATCGTATCCCTCAAATAAGTAGAGGTGCCGGGCACAAAACCGTTCAAATTATTGGCGGTTGCCGTATTGGTGGTAGCCACGTAAGGCGCTTTGATCGCAAACACCAGTTTCTGCCGGTACGTTCCGTTGAGTGTAGTCCAGAGTTTGGTGCGGCGCAGATCATCATACCGCTTTCCTTCAAATGCGAACTCGATCCTGCGTTCGTTGATGATGGCAGTGAGCATCTCGGCCTGGGTCATGCCCGGTTTCAAACCATACAGGTTATCGGTGCCGGCATCGATGCCTGCCCTTTTGCGGATGGCCGTCATCATCGTATAGGCGTCATTCGTCAGACCGGTTGCATTGGCGCATTCGGCGAGGTTCAGCATCACTTCGGCAAAACGCATTTCTATCCAGTCGGTACCGCCGTATGCTGCGTTGGTTCTGAGCGTAGCGGGATTGACACCCTTGCGCGCATAGAAGCCGGTAGGTGAAATCGTGGTTTCGCTGGTAGTGCCGGCGAACATCCATTGCCTCCTGGTAGCTACTCCGCTCAGCGCCCATGTTGCTCCGTTGTATACAACGGTGGCATCTAAACGCGGATCACGGTTTCTCCAGTAATAAACCGAATCGTAACCCGAACCGGTTTCCGTGATGGCTTTCCCGTTTTTCATCGGAAAAGCCCGCACCAGGTTCCAGGTAGGGTTATAACCTGTTCCACCGCCTTCCGATGAAGGACGGGCCTGGGCTTCATAACTATTAAAATTGCCGCTCACCGTAGATCCGTCGTAAGAGCGGAGTATGATCACTTCTTTGTTGGCGCTGCTTTCATCGGTTAATACGGCTGAAAAAGCAGGATACAAAGCATAGCCCTGCGTGGTCAGTACGTCAAATGCGATCTTATTGGCATCATAGGCCCTTTTCCATCTTGCCGGGTCATTGTTCGGATTGAACTGGGCGCTTGCCCAGTACAGCAGCACCCTTCCTTTGAAAGCAAGGGCAGCCGCCTGCGTGATCCGGCCCCTGTTGCCTGAGCTTGCCGAGTAATTTGCCTGCAGTGCAGCCGGCGCCAGTGCAGCAGAATCCAGGTCTTTACAGATAAAATCAATGCACTCGGAAGTTTTGTTCCTGGGTACCAGCAATTCATCGTTCTCCCAGTCCTGCGGTTTGGTTACGATCGGCACACCGCCGTATAATTTCACCAGGTTGAAATAGATGTATGCACGCAGGAAATAAGCTTCTGCCTTGATCCTTGTTTTGACCGCCTCCGGCAGTTTACCGGCGTTCACGCCCTGCAGCAGGATGTTCAACCGGCGCACATTGTACCAGGTACCCGTATTGGAAGTGGCACTTGGCGCGAAGTCGTTGATGGCATCGATGCCCAGGGTGCCGAACAAGATGGCCGTATTACCCGTCGTGCTGTAATCATCGGTCGTATTGTGCAGGGCGAAGGGCAGGGTCTGCCCTGCATTGGCAGGCCAGTTGGGCATGATCACGGAATAGGAACGGTTCAGGTACAGATCGGCGGTGGATTCAACGTCCCATGCTTCTGTTCCCACACCGGTCAGGTCTCTTTTATCCAGCACTTCTTTTACGCACGACGATAAGAAGACAAGAAGTGATATGTATAGGAATGACTTTTTCATTTATGCCTTGGGTTTTAATCGTTATAAAGAAACGTTTGCGCCAAACGTATAAGTGCGGAGGATGGGATAGTCAACCGCGTTGTTGTTTCCGAGGTCTTTGTAATTCTGCGGATTGATGATGTTCCACAGGTTGGTGCCTACTGCATAGAGCCGTACCTGTGGTATTTTATATTTGCCGGCGATCCTGGCTGGCAACTGGTAAGAAAGCTGCATGTTGTTCACCCGCATGTTCGTGTTTTTCGTGACCCAGAAAGTAGAGGCCTGGTTTATGTTCGGGCTGCCTGCAACCGGATATTTGGCATTCGGGTTTTCGGGCGACCATGAGTTGGCCCAGTAGGAAAGCGCATTGGCGGTTTCGGTTACGGATACCCGTGCGGTTGCATCGTAGAGCCTGTAGCCGCCCACCCCCAGGCTGATGTTCGCGCTTAGCTTCAGTCCCTTGTAGCCAACGCCCAGGTTGAATCCCATTCCGAACAGGGAGTTGGCCCTTTTTATGATCTGCGTAATGTCTGCATCCGATATCTTGCCATCGCCGTTGAGGTCCTGAAAGTTCATCGCCCCTACTCTCAACGAATCGCTGCCGATCAGCCATCCCGGGTGTTTCGCATACCAGGCGTCTACGTCTGCCTGTGTTTTCATGATGCCGGTGGCGATATATCCTTCAATACCCCTGTCGGTTCTTTTTCCGATCGGGTTCTTGTATGCCGTGTCCGACTGCAGGTTGTAATACTTGCTAATTACTTTGTTATCGGTTGCCGAGAAGTTGGTATTGACATAAAAGGTCCAGTCTTTGCCGATGTTGCCGCTGTAGCCGATAGCCGCTTCATATCCCCACTGGTTTAAGATGCCGTGGTTCTGGCTGGCGATGTTGCCGCCAAATGTGATGGGCACGGTTACGGTGGAGGCTTCCAGCATGTCTGTGCTGTGCTTGTAATAGTATTCGAGTGTGAAATTAAATCGCCTGTTCAGGAACGTACCGTCGAGGCCAATGTTCGTGAACCTTGATTTTTCCCAGGTAATAGAAGGATTGGGAACAACATTGGGATTCAGCCCATTGGTTTGTACCGTGCCGAACAACATACCGGTGGTTTGTGAATACCGTTCGTAATACTGGTAATTGGCCACATTGTCGTTGCCGGTAAATCCGTAGTTGGCCCTCACTTTCAGGTCGTTCAGGAATTTTACATTGTTTTGAAAGAAGTCTTCCGACGATATTTTCCAGCCCAAAGCAACGGAGGGGAAGTATCCCCAGCGGGAGTTCGGGGGGAAGTTGGGTGAAGCGTCGGCACGCAGGACAGCTTCCAGCAGATACTTGTCGTTGTATGCGTAGTTGAATCTTCCCAGGTAACTGGCCCTTCCGGATTCCTGTGTCTGGCTTCTGTGGTCATACACGCTTCTGTCCTGGCTGAAGGCCCAGAACTCATCCTTGCCGGGTATCACCTGGTTTTCTACAGACGTCACCACCAGCTCATCCATGGATTCGCTTTGCTCAGCCAGCAGCAATAAGCCGATGTCATGCTTGCCGAACTTGCGGGCGTAGTTCACCGACTCGTTCAACTGGTATCCCCTTGATTGAGCCGCGTTTGTCTGCAGGGAATTGCCGTTCTTGATCTGGGTGATGGCAGGAGTGGCCGTAGTAAGATCGGATGTGATGATTACATTCTGCGGGGTATAGTTCACACCGCCGTATCCGGAGTAGGCCCCGGTTCTGGCACCGGTTCTCACAAAATTGTACAGCGGGTAAGATACATAGTATTCCTTGCCGCTCGTCATGCGCCTGTTGTTGCCATAATTTATGCGGAATGACAAACCCTCTATCACAGGAATTTTGTATTCCAGACTGGCATTCAGGTTGATGCCTGTACTGTTTGATCTTGCATACGTACCGGTTTTCTGCAATTCGCGCGGATGCCATCCGGGAACGGCTGAATAGACCGGCAGGTTATTGATGTACATGGGGATCCACTTGGGTGTCAGCAACAAAGCGCTCATGGTACCGTTCATCTGGTCGCTCTGGTCGGTGATGGTGGTGCCTTTCGGTGTTGGTCTGTCGTTGATGGAGTTGTCCGTGCTCACGGAAACATTGGCGGTGAGGTTGCTGGTGATTTTTGCATTGGAACCAAAACGAAGTCCGTAGCGGGAAGCATAGAGGTCGCCCAGGTTGCCGTCTTCCTTGTAATAATTGGCGCCGCCGAAAAAAGTGATCCTGTCTGAACCGCCGCTCACGCTTACGGTATGGCGTTGCAGGTGGGAAGCCTTCCAGGTTTCATCTACCCAACTGTAGTCGTGCGTTTTCAGGTATTCCAATTCTTCAGGCGTATAAAAAGCGGGCAATGAGACCAGCACACCCTGTGCATTGCGGTATTTGTCCAGTCCCCTGCTGTAGTATTTGTTGTTTAACAACCGTGCATGGTCGTAGGCAGACAGCATCTCCGGCATTTGCGAGGCATCGGAAAGACCGTAAGAACCGGAGTAGGTGATGGAAGGTTTTCCCGGCCGGCCTCTTTTCGTGGTGACCAGCACAACGCCATAGGCGCCTCTTGCGCCATAGATGGCCGCAGAAGCATCTTTCAGAAAGCTGATGCTTTCCACCTGCGTAACGTCGAGGTTATCAAATGCGATCTTGCCGTTTGATGCGCCGTTGGTGGTACCATCATAGGTAATACCGTCAATCACATACAACGGTTCGGTGCTCAGTCCGCCGAAAGTAGTTGCGTTTCGGATGTTGATGGCGGTACTGGAACCCGGCCGCCCTGAGCTCTGTACAACACCCAGGCCCGGAACGGTATTTTTCAGTGCGGTAGACAGATTGGCTACGGGCAGGTCTTCCACATCTTTCAGGTTTACGGTGGCTACAGAACCCAGTACGTTGACGCGTTTCTTGGCGCCGTATCCTATTACCACGACGTCGTCGAGGGCCCTGTTCTCTTTGGTGAGCGGGACATCGAAATCGGACTTATCACCTACCGCGAATTCCTGGAATACAAAACCCACATAAGAGAACCGCAGGATGGCCTCGTTGGAAGGTACCGATACGGTAAATTCTCCTTTCTCATTTGTAAGTGATTTTGCTGTACCCCCTTTGATGCTGACGGTTACGCCTGACATGGGTTCCTTGGTTTCCTGGTTCCGCACCACACCGGAAACCGTTCTTTGCTGTGCGAAAAGGGTCAGGGAGCTGAAGAAGGTGAGCAGCAATACAAGTAAACATCCCGGCAATCGATAGTTCATGTAGCTTTTATTATAAATGAAGAAATGACAGCGAAACGTACCAGAGAATAATTGGAATGGGAATCAGGGTTGGCGGGTACCGGATGCAGCTTTTGCGGCGGCGATCCTTTTCTGCCAGCCTTCCCTTTCTTTCGTGATGTCGTACCCGGCAGCAGACAGATAGTTGTTGATCCTCCCCTTGTATTTACCGAACCAGGCGTGCTTTTTATCTGATGATTCAGCATCCATGGCGTGTTCGCGGGCTTCTACCAGCCAGGCCATGATCTGCTCTTTTTGTTTGTCGGTGAGGGAGGGTATCATATCCTCGTACCCTTTGTATGTAACATGTACTACGCCATAGGTCATACCGTCTTTAACCTGGTCAACCTGTGCAGGCGTCAATTCAGCGGAAAGGGCGGCAATATATTTTGCGTGCAGCTCGTCCAGTTTGGCGTTGGCTTCTGTTTCCAGCTGTTTTGTTTGGGTGTCGACGGATTCTTTTGCTGCGCCGGAAGATTTGACAGCTTTTGTCTGATCATTGCGATAGGTGTGCACTTCATTGAGGCTCCGGTACTGGTCGGCTACCAGCTTTTTGACCCGATTTGATTTAGTACTATCGGAGATGCCCAGGGGCGCTACAATCTTTGCGGCCCGCTCGTTGATAGTGCGGGTATAAGCCAGCTCTTGATCGTTGGTGGAAGCGGCCTGCTGTGCAGAAACGCTGTTTGTAAAAGCGGCACTGACCAGCGTAAGCAGCAGGGCCAGCGAGAATGAGCGATGTTTCATATGGTTCTTTTATTCTCCATATAAAATTAGCCCGTCCGCGAAGCGGAAACAATGTCATCTTTTACTATGATGATGGACGATTTTACTGTTCTTCCGAAAAATCATTAATTTACAATGCAGGTGTTCATAAACCTGTTTGTATCAGAAACATTGCCAGATGGAAAATCTAACGAAGGGGGGCTCGCACAAGAACATATGGTATGGCCTGGGGCGCCAGCGCATTGAAATACCCAAGCCTGTTTTAAAGTCGCATGTGCTGAACAATCCTTTTTTGAAGCAGCTGTACATTGCCAGCCTCGGCTATTATCCCAAAGCAGCCGGGCATTATACTTTCCGGAAAAAAGGCTTGCCGGAAAACTTTTTATTTTACTGTGTAGATGGTGCAGGCTGGTACAAGATAGAAGACAAGCAATACGAAGTAAAGGCCAATGAATTTTTTCTGCTCCCGCAAAACCTGCCACACGCTTATGGCAGCAGGGACCACGATCCTTGGAGCATTTACTGGGTCCATTTTGGCGGGGAGCTCCTCCCGTTTTTTAATTCTACCTATGCCGTGCAAACGCATTTCAAACCTTATCATGTAAAAAGCAGCATCGAGGTTTTTTCCAGCTTTTCAAAAATATACAAGGCGCTGGAGCTGGGCTACAGCATGGACAATCTGATCTTTGCAAACATGTGCCTCCCGCATTTTATCAGCTTGTTTATTTACAATTCAAAACACTTTACGGCAACGGCAGACAACATCAACTGCGTCGACAGCGCCATTCTGTACATGCAGGAGCACATCCATAAAAACCTTTCCCTGAATGAACTCAGCAACCGCTACAATTATTCCCCCTCGCGCTTTTCCAGCCTGTTCAAGCAAAAGACCGGCTATGCGCCCATCGATTATTTCATCCAGCTGAAAATGCAAAAAGCCAGCCGCCAGCTGGACTTCACCGACGAGTCAGTCAAAAAGATCGCCCTCACCCTCGGCTTCGATGACCCCTATTATTTCTCCCGCCGCTTCTCCAAAGTGATCGGCATGTCGCCTACGAAGTACAGGTTGATCAAGAAGGATTAGGTTCAGATTTTATTCGCAGGCATGATACTTGGTCCGAAGCCACTCCTGTGTAGCAGGAGTGGCTTCAGGCAAAGAGACATTTAACCAGTGCATAAAATGTGTGATGCACTAGCTACGTACTCACCTGAACTCACTTCGATTCCACCACCAAACTAGCCGGCTCCAATCCATCAGCAGTGGCTGTTAATACCAGCTTTCCGGCCTGGCGGGTTGATTGGATGATGGCGAGGCACAATCCGTTCATGGCTTTGCGGCGAGGAGCTTTGAAGGATTCTGTGCTTGTTTGTGAGCCGTTGTCGACACCGGCAATGAGGCCCGGACCGTTGAGAGAGAACCGGACCTCCTTGTCTGCCGTGGGCACTGGAATTCCGTTGGCATCGGTGATGCCGACCGTTACAAACAACAGGTCTTTGCCGTCCGCTTTGAGTCTTTTGTTATCGGCTACCAGCCTGATCTTTGCCGGCGGACCGGCTGTTCTAATTTCTTTTGTCAGCACGGTGTGCCCGTTCTTTCTTGATACTGCTTTCAGGGTGCCCGGTTCAAAGGGCACCCTCCACATGACGTGTAAACTGTCTCCTTCCTTTTTGCGCACACCCAAGGATTTTCCATTCAGGTACAGTTCTACCTCATCGGCTTCATTGTAGTAGGCCCATACATCAACTGATTTTCCGGGTGTCCAGTTCCAGTGCGGGAAAAGGTGCAGCACCGGTTTGTTTGTCCATTCACTTTGGTAAAGATAATATACATCTTTTGGGAAACCGGCCAGGTCAATGATGCCGTAATAAGCACTGCGTGCAGGCCATTGATAGGGTACGGGTTCGCCCAGAAAGTCAAAGCCAGACCAGGCAAACAGGCCGGCAATAAAATCGTATTTCTTGACCGCTTTCCAGGCAGCTTCGTGACTGGCGCCCCAGTACGCAAATGTGTTGTCGTAGGCAGAGACCGTGAAATCAGGATTGCCGCCGGTGAAAGGCCCTTTTGAATCGGGCGGCCAGCGGCGGGCGCTGTCGGAAGGCATGTCGTAATGCCCGCGGGTGGCCAGGGCGGAACCGGTTTCAGAAGCAAAAAGCTTTTGGCCTGGAAACTTGGACGGCAGGTCAGGGTAAGCTTCCGGTTTGTAATTAAAGCCAAGCAGGTCCAAAGCGCCGGATTGATAAATAAAATTCTTTTCAGGTATGTTTTCGGTGAGGGCCGAAGTCACCGGCCGGGTTGTGTCGAGGCCCTTCACAATGTTTACCAGCTCTCTGGTGATCCGGGTGCCGCTGCTGTCGAACTGCTCGCGGATCTCATTGCCGATGCTCCAGATAAATACGCTGGGGTGGTTGCGATCGCGCCTGACCTGGTCTTCCAGATCCTTTTTGTGCCAGGCTTCAAAGTCCAGGTGATAATCCTGCCGGTTCTTTCGCTTTACCCACATATCAAATGCCTCATCCATTACCAGAAAACCCATTTTATCGCAAAGCGCCAGCAGCTGCGGAGCGGGCGGATTGTGCGCAGTGCGGATGGCATTGCAACCCATGTCTTTTAAGAGCCGCAGCTGGCGTTCCAGGGCTTTTTCGTTGACGGCCGCGCCCAGCGCACCCAGGTCGTGGTGGTTGCAAACACCCAGTATCTTCAGGTATTTGCCATTCAAAAAGAAACCCTTGGCCGCATCAAAATAAAAAGAGCGGATGCCAAAGGGGGTTTCACAAACATCCAGCACCTGGCCGCCGGAACGGATAATTGTTTTAAGGGAATACAGAACAGGCTTGCGGACCGACCACAGTTGCGGACGGGCAACGGTCAACACATCCGATAGGTCCGTTACAGAATCCTGCACTGTAAGTTGGGCAGTAGTTTTGGTGGCCACACGCCTGCCGGCAGCATCACTCACTACCAGCTGAACAGTGATAGGCCGGGGCTTTCCGGATTTATTCACGATGGCCAGCCTGACCGCAACAGCAGCGGAGCTATTGTTTATGCGAGGCGTCGCAATAGTAGTTCCCCAATGATCCACCGCAATGGCAGACGTTGTAATCAGCCACACGTTCCTGTAAATACCCGAGCCGGTATACCACCGCGAATCAGGCTGTGCTGAATTATCTACCCGGACGGCGATCCGGTTCTTTTCTTTTCCCCACTTCAGGTAGGGAGAAAGCGGGTAATAAAAAGAGATGTACCCGGAAGGCCGTTTACCGAGGTAATGTCCATTGATCCATACCTCGCTATTTTTATACACGCCTTCAAAATAGATGCTGACCTGTTTGCCCCTTGATGTTTCCGGAATGGTAAACTCCTTGCTGTACCAGCCGATGCCTGCCGGTAGGGCCCCTTCATTGAAAGTGGCAGGATGTTTTTCGCTGAAGCTGCCTTCAATGCTCCAGTCGTGCGGAAGATCGAGCTGCCGCCATGCATTGTCGTTGTAACCAGGCTGGCTGGCCGTGCTGTCATCTCCCAGGTAGAATTTCCATCCCCCGTTAAAATCCACCATCGCTCTTTGCGCTGCAAGTTGACGGGTGATGAGGAAGATGAGAGAAAAGAGAAACAATTTTTTCATTGAACAGTTGTTTTGCTTTCTGTACGTGCATTCCTGCGAAACACATTACCGGCACGGGTTTCAGTGAATGTTATAAACCCTTCCCACTGCTGTACTAACAGAGGTCAATGTCTGTACTATTTCTGTCCGCCTGCCGGGCTGTTTACAAACTCCAGGCTGCTCTTTCCCATGTCCTTTGAGGTGGCTACTGCAATGCCGCGCTGCTCCCCTTTATTAACGGCGCAGTAAAAATGATACACCACGCCTTTGTATTTTACAACATATGATTTGTGCGCATACAGGTCATCGTAAGATTCGGATGACTGGATTAAGTTTTCGCCGTTCCAGTCGGTCCAGTTCACCAGGTCGTACGAACAGGCAAAGCGGTTAAAGGCACCCTTTCTGTCTTGCCAGAACGCACCGAAATAAAACATCACCCATACCGGGCCGATCTTCTGGATAACCGGGTCGCCGGTGATGCCCACGGGATGGTGTACGACAGGTTCCTGGTGAAACCGTTTCCAATGCACCATGTCAGTGGAAACAGCCATGCCGATGCGTTCAAACCAACGGGTTTTGATGTTGTTCTTCGCTGAATCACCATTGGCATTGTAGTACATAACAAATGGATAGCCTGTCAGCTTACCCCCATCATGGATCACCGTGCTTTTAAATTGTTTTTTGTTCTCCCACCAGCGTACATCCGGATCGTTCGATGCAAGAATGGGTTGAGGCAGCCGCTGCCATTCATGCACAGTTGCGGGATCAGCCGTGCTGTAAGCCATGCCCAGGGAAAGCAGGCCGGCTTCGTATCCCTTTTCATTGCCGCCGATATAGCTCATCCAGTATTTCCCCTTGTAACGCTCCAGCGCGTAGCTGCCCTCCCAGCGCGTGTCCTGCAACGCAATATATCCGGCCCGCTGGCGGGCGTCCCAGGCAGTCGTGTCGCTTGCATGCGACAAGAGGCGTCCGTTTGTTTTCCAGTGAAGCAGGTCCCTGCTTTCGGCCAGCCAGGTTTCATATCCTGTACCATTAAACAAAAGGTACGTCATATACCACATGTCCCCTTTTCTAAACACGCTCGGACAGTCTATCTTCTGCGCATCACTGGAAGGGACCACGACCAGCCCCCATTTATAAGGCGTCTTTACTTCCTCATAGATCTGCTGCATGGCAGCCTGTGGCACTTCCTTTTTTACTTTTTGGGCGGATAGGAAAGTGGTTACAAGTAAGAGAGACAGAAGAATAACTGCTTTTATATTTATATTCATTGAAGCTCTTTTGCTGTTTCCTGATTGATGGCGTACAAACATCGTAGACCCACCCCTCCCGGGAGGTGTGGGTCTACGATGCTCATTATTATATCAACCATTGAATCTGATACTCCGCAAAACATTCAACCTCCCTCATCATCTACTCTCCACCCTGAACGTATACGATCCCGAACCTGCCCAGATAACAACCTTGTTGTTCTCACCAGATACCACTTTAAGTTCTTCCCTTTTATCAAGCGTCTTCTTGCCTTCTGTGATCCTCGCACCTGGTTGTGCAGGGAGACAGATAGTAGCGGTGGTGTTGACAGGGATTTCTACTTTTAGTTCAAAATCATTTTTGCGTTTTGTCCACGCCGTTTTGATCCAGCCGTACGGACAGGCATACGCTGCCTTTGCGGCCGTAACATCTCCAACTACTTCCGGGTTGATCCGGATTTCCTTGTAAGCCACTGAGTTTTCCGGCTGGCTGATGCCTGCCAGTCCGGCATAAAACCATTCCATGATATGCCCCAGCATAAAATGGTTGTTGGAAACAGCGGGCAGGGCCATCCACGACTCAGTGAGGGCCGTGGCCCCCTGCGCCAGCTGGTAACCATAGCCCGGTACATCGGCATGGCTGTTCATATCATAGATCACGTCCGAGCGGCCGGCTTCGTGCAGCACTTTGAGCAGGTACCGGTAACCGATATCGCCGGCGGTCAGGCTGTTGTTGCGGTTGCGTATATCACGTACGATGTTGTCAATAACGGCGTCCCTGTACCGGGGGTCTACCAGGTTCATGTATACGGCCATGGCATTGGCAGTCTGGCTTCCGCTAGCATATTGTTTGGTGTCTTTGTGAAAGAACGTGTCGTTAAAAGCCTGCTTTACCTGCATGGCCCGCTGCGTCCATTTTTCCTGGTCCGCTTGCTTGTTCAGGAGCCGGGCTATCTTGCTCAGGATGGTTAGATCGTAGTAATAGATGGCTGTACCTGTTACCCCCATCGGTGTAAGCTGTGATACGCCGGGTGGTTTCGGGCCCAGATCATACCAGTCGCCCAGGCCTTGCGAGAGGATATGTCCACGGGCTTTTGTTTGCAGATAGGCCATGTACCGTTCCATCATGGGGTAGCTCTCGGCCAGCACCCGTTCATTGCCATACCACTGGTATACATACCAGGGCAGCAGGACGGCACTGCTCCCCCATTCGGGTGAATCGCGGAACATATCACCGCCATACTGGAAGCGGGTGTATTCCGGTGCTATCTCCGGAACCAGGCCCTCTTCTGTTTGCGAATACTTCATGTCGCTGATCTGTTTGGCGAACAAGGCAGCCACATCATAATTGTACTGAACAGAATTTCCCATCAGGTGGTCTTCCTCCAGCCAGCCCAGCTTCTCACGGTGCGGGCAGTCGGTAAACAAGCTGGCCATATTGCTTTTGATGGCCCAGTTGATCAGCGTATACGTCTTGTTGAAGAGATCATTGGAACAGCTGAACTTTCCGGTTCCGGCTGTTGAATTGCGTGTATGCATGCCTGTTACTTCCACCAACTGGGGAAGGTGTTGCGGGTTGTCTTTCCCTTTCGGCACGCCGCCGCTGACCTGCAGGTAACGGTACCCGTAATAGCTAAAACGCGGCTGCCAGGTTTCTACGCCTTCTCCCTTTAAGATATACTGGAAATAATAAGGACTGCCTGTTGCACGCTGGTTAACCGATCCATCTGCCTTGAGCAATTCGGCGGGAAGGATGCGGATGGTATCGCCCCTCTTACCCTGTACCTTTATTTGCGGGATCCCCGATGCATTTTGCCCCAGGTCGTATACCCATGCACCGGCGGAGAGAAGAGAACGTTTTTTGGGAGAGAACTGCTCCATCACCTTGAGGGGAGCTATCTCCTGCGCATTCAGGATGGGCGGACCGTCTACAATCATGACAGCCTTCCAGGCATGATCGTCAAAGCCGGGCTTGTCCCAGTCTTTTTGCTCCAGCATGGCATTGTAATCCTCACCGCCATAAATACTGGAGAACTGGATCGGACCGGCGGCTGTTTTCCAGGTTGCGCCACTTACCACATCTTCTCCTGTTCCATCGCTGTATTCGATGGCCAGCCGGCAGATCATTTTTGGATAGCCAAAAGCCGTTTTTAACTTGCGATATCGTGAGGATACGGGCGGCACATAATAAAAGCCATTGCCCAGCATCACGCCCATGGCATTGTTGCCCTGCCGCAGCTGCCCTGTTACATCAAAAGGCACATACAGGGCTTGTTTGTCGTACTTGGTCCAGCCCGGGTCTAAAAAATGATCGCCTACTTTTTGTCCGTTCAGGCTCAGCTCAAACTGTCCGAGCCCGCAGATAAAAAGGGTAGCGGTTTTCACCGGCTTGCGGACGGCAAAACCGGTGCGCAGCAGGGGCAGCACATTGTTGCCGGTATACGTATCTTTTTTACCGTCGATGCTTAAGTTTACCCGGTTGGAATCTGCGATCTTGTCAAAAGCGATCCATTGAGCCCCCTTCCAGTCTGTTGATGAAAGCAATCCCATCTGCCAGCTGGCCACCGGCGACCAATTGGATACATTGTTCTTATTGTCTCTCACCTGCACTTTCCAGTAATACTTTTTAACGGACTGCAGGGGCTTGCCGGCGTAAGCGATCTGAATCGAAGCCGGAGAACCGACCTCTTTTGAATCCCATACATTGCCTTCGTTCCGGTCCAGTACAGCGGGATCGTCAGCCACCAGGATATGGTAAGCAGTTTGTGTCACCGCCCGCTGGTCCGACTCCAGCATCCAGCCCAGGCGGGGTGCTGCCTGCTCGATGCCGCCGGGTTCCTGTTGACCTGCACAGCGAAGGTTTACCACCCGCAGGTGCTGGGAAAACGTTTGCAGCGAAATCAGCAAGAGTCCCAACAACAGCCCATATGGTTTCTGGTATGTGCTGCTGTTCGGTGAAACACGCAACCATGTATTCATACAATCTTTTTCTGGTTATTTTGTTTTCAGTTCCCCATCAAACCTGTACCATTGCCCCTTTTCTGTTTTCAGCGAAATAGCATGGTCCTTATACCGCAACCGGCAATCCCCGCCAACCTTCGACAACATTTCAATGTCTGTCAGCTTTCCTTCTTTCCACCGCAGGTTGAACTCAAAACCGCCCCTGGCGCAGAGCCCTTTTACTTCCCCGTTGGGCAAACCGGATGGCAGGGCCGGCAGCAGTTCGATCCAGGGCTGGTGGCTTTGCAGCAGCATTTCTGCCAGTCCGGCCGCACCACCGAAGTTGCCATCGATCTGAAAAGGCGGATGTGCATCGAACATATTGTGGTATACCCCGCCCCGCTCTCCGCCTGCTGCACCTTCGGCCGGACTCAACAATTTATCCATCATCAGCAGGGCATGATCGCCATCCCTGAAGCGGGCCCAGAGGTTGACCTTCCAGGCAATGCTCCAGCCCGTGCCTTCATCACCCCGGTAGAGCAGCGACTGCCGGGCAGCCTGCATAAGCCGGGTACTGTCCCAGGTAATATCTGTTCCCGGATAAATACCCCACAGGTGCGATACATGGCGGTGTTTTTCGGTGGTATCTTCCCTTTGTTCCAACCACTCCTGCAGCTCTCCCAATTTCCCGACCTGGTTGGGTGCCAGCTGTTTCAATTTTTCTTCCCATACTTGTCTGGGCCCTGCATCGGTTTGCAGTATTTGTGATGCGGCAATACAGTTCTTAAACAGCTCACGGATAATCTGGTGATCCATGGTAGGCCCCGCTACGAGCCCGCCATGCTCCGGCGAATTGGAAGGCGTGCTGATGAGCCAGCCCGTACGGGGATCCCTGATCAGGAATGCTGTAAAAAAATCTGCTGCCTGCTTCATGAGGGGATAGCCCTGCTGCTGCAGAAAGGTCTTGTCGCCAGTATAGAGATAATGCTCCCACAGGTGCAGGCAGAGCCAGGCAGCGCCGGTGACCCAGATGCCGTGGTTGGATGCGTTGATGGGAGCGGTGCCGCGCCAGAGATCGGTGTTGTGGTGCAGGACCCAGCCTGGTGCCGCATAGTGCGCTGCAGCGGTTAATTTACCGGCTTCTGCTGCTTCACTGATCAGGTGAAAGAGCGGCTCCGTCAGCGCCGACAGGTTCAGCGACTCGGCAGGCCAATAATTCATTTCAAGGTTGATATTGGTTGTGTACTTGCTGCCCCAGGATGGCGTAAGCTGGTTGTTCCAGATGCCCTGCAGATTGGCAGGTTGTGTGCCGGGGCGGGAAGAAGAGATCAGGAGATAGCGGCCGTACTGAACATAGAGCGCCAGCAAACCCGGATCGGCTATATGTGTATACTGAAGGATCCGCTCATCGGTGGGCAGCTCTTCATGTGAAGAGGTACCGAGGTAGAGGGAGAAAAGATCAAAGTACCGCCGGTAATCTGCCGTATGGGCTGCCTTGACCGTCTCAAAATTTTTGGTGCGCAGGCCTTGCATCCTTTCCTGGCAGATGGCTTCAGGATTGGCGGAAACATCCTTGTAATTTTTGAAGCTGGTAGCCGCCACCAGATAAAAAGTAACCGTATCAGCGCGTTCCACCACGATCTGCTCTCCTGCAATCCGCACGCTGCCGCCCTGCGCCTGAACGCGCAGCAGGCTGTTTCCTTTCAACGCACCATCCCTTACCTTGAGTGAAAGCCCCAGCGTATGATCATCTACCTTGCGGATAGCATGGGATTGGTGGGGTGTGTTAAGACGGGCCTGTAAACTGATCGCAGCCCCTTTGCTCGCGGTAAAGCGGATGGCAATTGTTTGATCCGGAGCGGAAGATAAATATTCCCGCGTATATGCGACGCCGTTACATGCATATGTTACGCGTGAAACGGCCTGGCTGATATCAAGTTCCCGGCGATAGTCCCGGATGGGGACGGATGGGTGAACAACATGAAACCAAAGATCACCGAAAGGCTGGTAGCTTGCCTCGTATTGGGGGAACAAGGGTGGCATGCTGTCCTGTACCTGGTACTGCCATGCAGCCGGAAGAGACAGGGCATTCTGCGCACTGCTGCCTGCCGGATACAAAAGAAAAGTCTTGTCTGTACCCTTCACACCAATCAGTCCTCCCTTGTCGTAATAGTTGATCACCTGTATCCTGATCTCATTGTTGCCCGGCCTGAGTACGGAGGCAGGAATGGTATAGACCCTTTTTTTGCTGATGCCTTCGTCTGTGCCTACCTGTTGGCCGTTGATGTAGGTAAAATCCTGGTCGCGGATGCGGCCCAGTTCGAGTGTTAAGGTTTTGCCGGACCAGGCAGCAGGAAGCTGAAAAGAATTTCTCAACCAGACCGCGCCATCCAGCCCTTCCCATCCGGCTTCTTCCCATCCGTTGGGTGTAGGAATATCCATCCTTTTCCAGCGAACATCCTGCGAAGCAGTGGCCAGCGATGTATCAGACCGCACTTTTTGAAACCAGGCAGTTTTAAGAACTGCATAATCTTCTTCATGGCTCCGCTTGCCCATAAACTGTTGCTCTGCCAGGGTTTCGGCTTCCTGTTGCTTTCCTTCAAAAAGCAACTGGCGAATCGGCTGAAGATAGTTGGATGCACCGGGGCGGTAGTAAGTCCGGGGCCCGCCGGTCCACAGGGTTTCTTCATTGAACTGAATATGGTCTTCTTCCACACCGCCAAAGATCATGGCTCCTAACCGGCCATTGCCGAGCGGCAGGGCATCTGTCCATTTCTGCGCCGGATTTTTGTACCAGAGTTTTAGCGGGCCGGTAACATTACCGGCAGTAAGCTGCTGTGCCTGTAATACAAAGGTTAAACAAGCAGTCGCCAGAGAGAGAACAATCGCTTTTACATCCATTTTGGTATGATCAGGTTATGACAGCTTATCTTCCAGCCATGTCTACCGTTATGCGCCTGAGGGCATCGCCGTGGTAGAGTTGCTTGCCGTCAGCGAAAATAAAAAAGCCTTTGCCCTTTTTATACCTGTTCCCGGTTTTATCATAAAAAACAGCCAGGCTGCGGCCATGATAAGAGACCTTGTCAAGATAAAACCAATCCCATTTACCCGGGGGTATCAGGGGATAAATTTCCAGCACGCTATCCGGACGGGGCTTGAGGCCGATCAGGTCGCTGATCACCAGGTCGGCAAAACCCGAATGGTTGTAGTAGCTGCTGCGCGGGTTGTCGCCTTTCAGCCATTCGCCATTTTTTTCATCCTGGTACTCACCCAGGTAGGGCAGTCCCCTTTTCTGGTGCGACCAGGCATAGGTGTGCAGATCGCGGTAAAAAACAGCGGAATTGATACCGGGCTGTGATCCGTAAGAAGTCAGGAAATTAGACAAGCCCCGCAGGGTTTGCGTGGTGGCGAAAGGCCATACGGCCCCGTCCCATTCGCAGCTATGCCCCGAGCCATGTGTCCGGAAAAGAGGATGCCGTCTTTCTGCAGTGGTGAGCCCCCAGGGCGCGTCAAAGCCCGCTGGATCGATCAGTTCTTTCCACTGCCGGCCGTAGCGGGGCTGGTTGTCCGGCAGCTTGAAATACCAGGGAATAAACCCGATGGCTTCCCGCGCGCCGGCAAAGCGGCCGTCGGGATGGCGCACTTCAAAAAAACTGGCCGTGTCGTTCCACAGGTATTGCTGTACGATCTTTTTTAACTGCACGGCCTTCTGTCCGTATCTTTTTTGCAGGGTGTCGTTGCCGGTGAGGGCGGCCATCCGGGCCAGGGCAACGGCATTGCCATACATATAGCTGTTGATGGTAGGCCGTACATTCTTATCCTTTCTGCTGCCGCTGATAGATTCTTCCATGGCATCACGTACGTCGAACTGCCAGAAGCTGCCATCGGGCAATCCTTTTTCTTCTTCCCACAACCGGTAATCGGCGTCGAGAGCAGGGAGGTTTTGCTGAATGAACGATTTGTCGCCGGTGACCAGATAATAGTGATAAACCGCATCCTGCAGCCAGCTGCTGAATGCATGCAGGTGGGGTTTGGGTGTTTGCTTGTCTGCATACAACCAAAAGCGGATGTACTGGTTGATGTATTGTGTATCGCGCAGCCAGCGGCCCTCATAAATATGGTGGCCCAGGGCACTGCTGATGGTATTGTATTTACCGCCATGGTTCATCGGAATGATGAACTCGGTAAACACATACCCGTCGGGGGTTTGCTTGAGGTGTTTGCGAAAGGTCCACCAGCGGTAATAATAAACCTTCTCGATGGTCGTATCCGGGCATTCAAACAGCGGGATATTTTTAGAAAGCCAATCTGCCGCCTGGCTGTTGGTGACCAGGTTCCGGACCGTTTCCGTATCGATCGAGTTGAAATAAGAGATATAACGCTGCAGCTTAGCCGAAGTCAGCGATTGCCCGGCGGGGCTCTGCGCAATGCAGGGGTTTGCAGCAGAACAGAGGATGACTGCTGTTAGCAGCACAATTATATAAACCCTATAGAAGCATTTCTTCATGCAATATTTTTTTACTCCCTTTTGTGAACTTGATCATTTTCCTTTGTCAACACGCACTTCTCTGCTTTAACCCACCCCTACCCCTCCCAGGAGGGGGTAATACAAGCGCCCTATCATCTCCCCCACTCCCATCGACCCTATTCGAACAACCAATCCAATTCCTTTTTAATCCCCGATGAAGTCAATCCGGCATCATATACAGGCAGGGGTGCTGTGCCGTCTGCAAAGCCTGCGATCAAACAAATTCCCTTTGGCAGGGTGAGGGTGCTGGTGCCGGCTCCGAAAGAAAATGCGTGGATGTTGACTGCCGGCAAACCGGAGATGATCATGGCACGCGCGATCTTGGTCTCTGCCTGTCCGCGGTCGTTTGCGTTGGCGTCTGTTTCCAGTTGCGGGGGCTGTAAGAACCGGGGGTCCTTTGAATCAAAATAACCGACCAGTACATGAACAGGTTTGTCGCTGCTGAATGTAATGCGGGTTCCTGCTTCCAGCTGCTTTGTTTTAGAGAGCTGCAGTCCGTTCAATCCCTTGAGTTCTTCTGCAAAATCTTTTATGTAGGTGCCGGAGTCTGCAATGGGAGCCTTGCCCACATCAACCAGGTACATGGGTATTGTACCGGATGTTATTGTAACAGCGGCGTTCTTTAACGCGGTTCTTTTCTTGGCAACAGCAGCGGGATTGGGTGATTTCAGGGAATCGATCCGCCGCTTGAAACCGGCCAGTTCCTGTTCATAGATGGGCAGCAGCTCTACCCAGGTTTTGTTGTGCCCGTCGTTGCCCCCCACGGGAATCTTGCGCTGCTGGGTCTGCATGCTGTTGGCGTACAGGTAGGTATTCTTTGTGAGATCGGCCAGTTTTTTATACCAGGCTACGCTTTTCTCCAGATGGGGAAGTGCGCGCTCCAGGTCACCAAGTTCGTTTGAATACTTATAGCGGAGCACCGATAAAGCAGCTTCCGCTTTTTCTGCATACGTGTTGGCAAGCGCCTCATAACAATAAACATCGTTTTTGATCCGGGCAAATTCATCCTTGTTGGTACCCGCCCTTACCTGTTCAATCGCTGCCACTGCTTTGCGTCCGTGTTCCTTTACATCCCGGATAACCTGAACAGGCGTTTCACCTACATGCTTTTCCCGCTTCCATTCGCGCTCTGCCCATTCAATCAGCATCTCTCCCTCCGGGCCTTCTGAATTATAAAGCAGCGTAAACAATCCGTAGCGGTAAGGGTTGATGAGCTGGGTCATGAGCTCGCCCAGGGTGAGGGTTTGCCGGTTGCCATCGGTGATGCCGAAACGCCGCAGCAGCTTGGGCGCAATTTCACCGGTCTGCTCATACGCTTCCAGGATCGAGCGGCCGCCCTTTTGATCCGTACCATACACTGCAGCCAGCTTGCTGCTCCAGTACCCGTTCTCCCTGCTGCTGTCGCGGTGACAGTTCCAGGCATAACGCGCCCAGGCCTTGTTCCAGATCCAATCCCGCTCGATCTGCAGCAAACGGGGTGAAGTTTTATCCGCCGTATAGGGCCAGTCCCAGTAAGATGATTCAGGATACAGGTGAAGTCCGTTGCCCTGGTGCACGGCGTGCATGGCTTGCACGCATTTCCGGATAAAGGTGGCAGAGCCATACCGGAAAGGTTCGAGGTTGGCCATGATGTGCACGTTCTCTATCAGCACGGAACCCAGGCGGCTCAGCTTCTGGTGCAGTTCGGCCCAGGGCCCGCGCGGCGTATAGGTCGAGAGTGCTTCCCCGTTGTACTTTGCTTCGGTATACAGGTTTTTGTACAGGGGCAGGGCCGCGTTCATCACGGAAGGCGCATCTGTATCATGGGCCCTCAGCACGATGGGCGGTTCTTCTGTTTTACCCAGGGCTTTTAATCCGTCTTTTACACCGGGTATGATGGTTTGGGTGAACCAGTCGATGTCATCCTGCCCCACGCCCTGCATGGCTTCCCCCAGGGCTACCATCAAACCAACGTTCGGATATTTTTGCACGAATGCAGCAATGGATTTGCGGGTATAGTCTGCGATCAGGGGAATGATGGGCCGGTTTCTGTCCTGCGTTTGCAGGTTGTTGTGTTCAGCAAATGGTTTTGATACAATGATGTTGTAAAACATCTGGATCACCCAGATGCCCCGTTTGTCTGCCTCAGCAGTAAGAAAGCTGAACATCTCTTCATTCTTCTTGAACGTAGCTTCGTCTACCTCTACGGCGTAGGGATATTCCTTGAGCCTGACCAGCGAAGCAAAGGGATGGCCGTTCCACAGGTACAGCGAATTGAGCCGGTTTTCCACCATTGAGTCCAGGTATTGAAGCCACAGCTTTTTGTCGTACAGCCAGGGAAATGTTTCCGGGGTGTAGGGATATTCGTATACGCCTCTCCCGGGCAGGTAAGTGGGCTTCTGGATACCGATGCAGGTACCCCGCAGTACCATTTCCGGCTGGTCGGTTACAGATAAGTTGTCTGGAAGCTTGCCGGTTTCTGCGATCCGGTCGGCCAGTTCCAGGCAGCCATACAGCGCGCCGGAAGGATCGTTGCCGGTAATCAGAAGATGATTTTTTACTGATTGCATAGAGAAGCCTTCCCGGTGCGCAGGATTTGCTGATGAGGATGTTCCTACCAGGTTGTCGCGGGTGGTGCCAACGAGGATATATTTTTCATTGGAGGGAACCTTGTTTGTTGGCAGGATGGAAGAAGCATAACCTGCCTTTGTTAAACCTTGCACCAACTTCTCTGCCCCGAACCGGATACGGGCATGGGCCGAGGGAGATATAATAACAGAGACCGTTTGTTTAGGACCAGGAGCTTGCCGTGAATAGGCGTTGTGGACAGCAAGCACAGATAAGATCAGCCAGGCAACTATGTAGAATCGTTTTACAAGCATGTCAGAACGGTTAACGGCAGCAGCAAGATGGCTCCATGACAACAACGGCCCCGCATCAGGAATGCAACCGGTTTTATTGTATAAAAGTAGCGGAACAGCTGTTTACGAAAAATGTATTTTCTACCTATTATGATGGACAATATTTTTATAGACCTGCTTTACCCGCAATGGGGTAAGCAGGAACGGTGCAGGTCCTCAACCCATCTCTGCCTGAACCTGTTTATATTTGACCTTCTGCATCGACCCGGAGCGGTGAGCAGGATAAATCATTGCTGATGAAAAATCCAGGACTGTTGTTTGTTTTCTTGTTGCTGTTTGCCGGCGCACTTGCCCAATCCACCCCGCTGCGCATAGCAGTGGCGGCCAATGCCCAGTTTGTGATCAAAGACCTGCAGGCTGATTTTAAAAAACAGACGGGCGTGGAAACAGAGGCCATCATCGGGTCTTCGGGCAAGCTGGCGGCACAGATCAAAAACGGCGCGCCTTATGATCTGTTCCTGTCTGCCGACATGGAGTTTCCGCAAAGCCTTTTCAAGGAAGGCTTTGGCATCACCGCACCAAAGGAATATGCATCCGGTAACCTGGTTGTATGCAGCAGTACCGGGCTGGATTTGAAAAACTGGCGCCAGTTGGTGACGGGAGAAAGCATCAAAAGGATTGCTATCGCAAACCCTGCCCTGGCGCCCTATGGAAAGGCAGCCGAACAGGCGCTTCGCCGTTATGGCTTGTGGGATAAGCTAAAGGCAAAACTGGTATATGGCGAAAGCATCTCGCAGGTAAATACCTATATCACTACGGGCGCTGTGGAGATGGGATTTACAACCGGTTCATTGATGCATGAACCAGGCGACACGCAAAAGCTTACATGGGCGCCAGTAGAGAGCCAGGTATATGAAAAGATCAGACAGGGTTTTACCGTACTGCGCTATGCACGCCAGGGTAATTATGCAAAGGCCATGCAGTTTTACCGCTACCTCCTGTCACCAGCAGCAAAACAAATCCTGCGGAAAGCAGGATACCAAACGCCCTCGTAAAAAAGCGAACCATGGATTGGAATCCTATCTGGCTGAGTGTAAAACTTGCCCTGGTCACCACCCTGATCTTGCTTGTACTCGGACTGCCGCTGGCTTACTGGCTATCCCGCAAGAACACCCTGTTCAAGCTGATCCTGGAAGGTATTATTACCATGCCCCTGGTGCTGCCTCCTTCTGTTCTGGGCTTTTATCTGCTGCTGTTGTTTAGTCCGCAGAACGCCTTGGGCCGCTGGCTGCACAATGCATTCGATATACAGCTGGTGTTTTCTTTTGGCGGACTGATCGTAGCTTCCGTTGTATACAGCCTTCCGTTTATGATCAATCCGGTCCGATCTGCTTTTGCGCAGCTGCCGCATTCTATCTCGGAAGCTTCTTACACCATGGGCAAATCGGAATGGCAAACGCTGCTGCATATCTTGATACCCAATATCAGTCCATCCATCCTCACGGCCGCCGTACTTACGTTTGCACATACCCTGGGCGAATTTGGCGTGGTGCTGATGATCGGCGGCAATATACCCGGGGTTACCAGGGTAGCTTCCATTGCTATATACGATTCGGTAGAGCAGATGAATTACAGCCAGGCCAACAATTACTCCCTGCTCTTATTTATCCTTACGTTTGTGATTGTAACCACCGTTTTTGTGGTCAACAGAAAATCAGTGAAAAGTCCGCTCGGATGATCAAGGTCGACCTAACCAAACAGATTAGAACCCACGATGGCTCCGGGCTGCACATCAATACCCAATTTGCTTCGGGGCAAATTACCCAGCTCGTTGGCCCTTCGGGTGCAGGAAAAACCACCCTGCTGAAAATGCTGGCCGGACTCATCCAACCCGACCAGGGCCGCATTCAGGTTGATGACCAGGTGTGGCTCGACACAGAGGCCGGCATTTGCCTGGAGCCCCAGAAAAGAGGGGTCGGTTTTGTGTTCCAGGACTATGCCCTGTTTCCGCACATGACCGTGGAAAAACACTTGCTATATGGAACCCGCGACGAAGCATACATCAAACAACTGCTGCAGACCGGCCGGCTGGAACCGTTCCGCCACCACAAACCCCGGCAACTTTCCGGCGGGCAGCAACAACGGCTTGCCATCCTGCGCGCCCTTTCCACCAAACCCCGGCTCCTGCTGATGGATGAACCTTTTACGGCCCTTGACAATGCGTTGAAAAAGGAATTGATTGCAGATCTTAAAAACTTGCTCACCGTGCAGGGAACCACCTGCCTGGTTGTTACGCACCAGCCGTTCTTGAACGGTGAGTTTGCCGGAGACACGTTCGAGATGGAATAAAAAGAAGATCAGAAACTCTGTATCCACCGCAGGCCGGGCGTTACACCCCGGAAGAAATGATTGAAATACATGACCGGTTCAAACTTTGTTTTGCCCCTGAACAGGGAAAGACGTCCCCCACCCAGGCGGAACGTATTCTTCTCTACGAAATCACCTTCCCTGCGAACGAGATAACCCAGCGACATAATAAACAGCAAGTGTGATTCCAGTCTAGGATCGTGGTTTTCCACATCGCCCTGTCCCCAGGTAAGCGTTACAAAATCGTTGCGGAACGTTTTCAGCTGTCCCTGGCCGTTACGGCCAAAGAAGAAATTGGGATCCCAGGAAAGCATGATGTCGCGTTTGAAGAACGTGTTGCTGATGATAAGACCGCCGCCCAGGCTGAAAGAGGGTACAAAATACCCTTTGTAATTCTGCGCATCCACTGAAATCCGGATGTTCAAAAAATTGCCCCCGGCTACATTGCCTTGCGGCAGCCTGGCCGTAACAGTGGGATCGTTTTTCAGGCGGGCCGGTCCCCTGCCTGCCGTGGTTTTCCAATCCCCTTTGGTACTGCCCTGCAGCTCGGCGATCTTTTTATTCAATCGTCCGTCTGTATAGGTGGCGAGGTCGGAAAAGTCATTTACAAAAAAGCTGACCTGGTAGCGGCGGGAACTTGCAAACCCCTTGCGCAGCGTGTATTTGGCGTAGTAATCAACTGTTCCCAAAAAATTAATGGTATCCTGTTCCAGCTTCAGGGCAGCCGCTTCTCCCCTTCCAACAAGAAAGCTCGACCCTTTTGGCTTAAGCTGCTGGATCCGGATTTGTTTTCTTCCGGTAAGACCGGCAATATAATCGATGCGCCTGGTCAGGAGCTCGTCGCCCAGTGAGTCTTTCAGGGGTTCTATGTCGGCCAGGAAACCCCGCAGCAGCGAGTCCATGTTGCTGAAGCGCGCCAGGTCATCCAGACTGACCACTTCAATCTTCATGGTATTTCCTTTGCCCAGGTCAACAAAAAACCGGTGGTGGGCATAGCTGGCTGGCAGCTCAAACAATTTATCAGCTGGTGTGGGCGCTTGCTGGGCACAAAGCGGCCCCGTGATGCTTGCAACAAGCATCAAACACAGAAACTTTTTTTTCATGTTAAGCTAGTTTGAAGAAGAGAGTTTTATTTTTAAGAGATTGTCGGAAGCATTGCGGCTGGTAGAAAAAGAAGACAGGTCATCGTCCTGCAAATACCGGGCAGAAGCCCGGATGGATGCGTTGCGCGTCAGCTGTACACCTTCTTCTGCGCCCCGGTTCAGCTCATTGATGTGAACCACGGGCAACTTTTTCTTTGTTGCTGTTGCGAGCTGCTGAACAGTATCAAATAGAGGGAGAATAGCAGCGGGTAGTAAAATTTCATTTGCTGTATCCTGGAAGAAAGCAGGCTGATCAGCTACTGTGGCTCTTACCAGCGCGGGATGAAATCCTTTTTTGGTTCTATCCGGGAGAACCACTTTTTTCTTCTCTGTAGCTTGCAAGGCAACAACAGGCTCTTGCCCGGCTGGCAAGGGTTGAGGTGGGGCAGCCACTACCTGAGAGGATTTCTTCTGACCGCCTTCCACCAGGGCATTGCCTGGATGTGCGGGTTGTATGGATACCAGTCTCGTCAAAATCATCACACCCAGTAAACAAGCGGCTGCCATCCAGTAAACAGTCTTTTGTTTTTTCTTCGGTGCTGCGTGGAGCCGCTCGTGCAGTTGCTGCCAGCCGGCTGCTTTGTCGAGCTGTGCTTCGCCAGGCAGGGAGGACAGCCCGTTTAACTTGTCTCTCCATTGGAGCGGGCTATTTGCTTTTTTGTCTTCCATAGTGGGTTTGTTTTTTCAGCAGCGCCTTTTGCAGCAAGGTCTTGGCCTTGCTTAGCTGCGATTTAGAAGTACCTTCTGAAATGCCCAGCAGCTGCGCAATCTCTGCGTGCGGCATCCCTTCAATGGCATAAAGGTTAAAGACGGTCCGGTAGCCGACGGGCAATTGAACAACGAGGTTCAGGATCTCTGCGGCAGAGAGGTTGTCAAGGGCTTCTTCCTGCAAAGCCAGTTCCTGCGCATCTGTTTCCGCTACAATGGTGAACGCGCCCCTTTTCCGCAAGAACATCAGGCACTCATTGATCATGATCCGCTTCAGCCAGGCGTACAGCGCAGCATCACCCTGGTAGTGAAATGCCGGCAGGTGGTGAAAGAATTTAAAAAACCCATCCAGCATCAGCTCTTCGGCATCTTCCCGGCTTCTTACATATCGGCAGCATACAACCATCATCTGATCTGCAAACCGGTCATACAAGCCTTTCTGCGCGGCGGTATGTCCTGATTTGGCTTTTTTGATGAGTTCCGGTGTATCCATAGCAGTATAACAGCAATAAGGGTAATATACGGACAAATGCAGTTTAGCGTGGACAGGTTGTCCGGCCCCGGAAAAAATTTATGGAGCCACAAAATATTTTAGATCCAGGTAGAAATGGAGCGTTGCTGCAGGGAAATAAACAAAGTTTGCCGATGTTTGTAAATATCTATCCTAGCTCATCAAAACATATTGACGTGAAAACAAAACTTTTCTTTACCCTATCGTTTTTCTTTTTGGCCCAATTTGCCCATGCACAGCTGATTGTGCCGGACCGGGAAAAAGTACAGGGCGGCGAACTGGTTATCCAGCCCATCACGCATGCCACCCTGGTGCTTACGTACAACAAGAAAAACATCTACATCGATCCCACGGGCGGAGCTGCTGCGTTTAGCGGACTGGGTTCACCCGATCTGATCCTGGTTACTGATATACACCCTGACCACTTCGATCCCCAAACCATTGAGGCGATCAACAGGACCCATGCTTTCCTGGTCGTTCCCCAGGCGGTAGCAGATAAACTTCCTGCAGGGACAGACAAGCAAAAGCTGGTGGTCCTGAAAAACGGCGATAAAAATGACTACGCAGGTTTCTCTATTGAAGCCATCCCCATGTACAACCTGCCCGAAGCGCCGGATGCATACCATACCAAGGGAAGGGGCAACGGCTATGTGCTGACAATCGGCGGAAAACGCATTTATATTTCCGGCGACACAGAAGACATTCCTGAAATGCGGGCGCTCAAGAATATTGACATTGCGTTCGTATGCATGAACCTGCCGTATACCATGGATGTAACCCAGGCAGCGCCCGGTGTACTGGCGTTCAAGCCCAAGGTGGTGTATCCTTACCATTACCGGGGCCAGGATGTGAACCAGTTCAAAAGCCTGGTAAATGCCGGTGATAAAAATATAGACGTCCGCTTGCGCAACTGGTATCCTGCCAAATAATCCACGCGGAACAGGGGCTTTGTTAGCTCCTGTTCCCTTTTTCTCTTCCTGAAGGCAATGAATAATTACCGCTCATGTAAAAAGTAGCGGCAAGCCGTTGCCAGGTAATAATTTTATCAAAAATGACGCGACAACTGCCTTGCCCAGGCATTGATCACGTTATTTTTTTGAGCTTACCGGAGAACTCATTCAGATAGTTTTTTTTATTATTTGAATATTCGTGCAGCTTTCAAGCTTGTTCCGGTATCATAAGCATTACCTGCTTGCAATTTATTCAAACCAAAATAACCTTCATGAGAAGAGCAATCTTGTGGGCGCTTGCCCAATTGTGTCTTGTGCTGAACGTATGGGCTCAGCGCGCCGTCTCCGGCAGAATCACAGATGAAACTGGCTCGCCCCTCGCCAATGCCAGCATCACCGTAAAAGGAACCAATACAGGTACGACCACCAGCGCGGAAGGATTTTACACCATTACAGTTCCCGCAAAAGCAACCGCCCTTATTTTTTCGCACCTGGGTAAAATGAGCCAGGAGCTGGCGATCGGTACAAAAAGCGAGCTCAACGTACAGCTAAAAACCAGCGACAAATCCCTGGATGAAGTTGTGGTAGTGGGGTACTCCGTGCAACGCAAAAAAGATGTGGCGGCCGCCATCTCCAAGATTGACGGGGATGATATTGCCAAGATCCCGGTGCCCTCGTTTGCGCAAGCCATGCAGGGACAGGCACCCGGCGTAGCCGTAGCTGCTACCAGCGGCATTCCCGGCGGCGCCATCAACGTGACCATCCGCGGTGTCGGCTCACTCAATGCCGGCAATACACCCCTGTATGTAGTGGATGGCATACAGATCAATACCAGCCTCTCCGGCTCTATTGGCGGATCTTCTTCTTCAGGCAGTTCGGATGCGGTAAAGACCCAGAACAATCCCCTGTCCTTTCTCAATCCCAACGACATTGAAAGCATTGAGATCTTAAAAGATGCAGCCGCCGCGGCCATCTACGGCGCCAAAGCGGCCGGCGGCGTTGTGCTGGTAACCACCAAGAAAGGCGGTTCGGGCAAAGCCAAATTCAACCTGCACATGTATTATGGCCAGACCAAAGCCACCAAGCTGCAGCAGCCGCTTACCACGCAGGAATGGCTGCAGGCAAGGATAGAAGGCATCGTAAATACAAGCGGCAACGTAACAACAGTAGATGCTGCGAGGGCACAGGCACTTACAGAGATCGGGCAGCCTGGCACCCTCACAGACAAAGAAATTGCAGCCCTGAATTCAACCGACTGGATGAAAGCTGCCTGGGGTACCGGACAAATCAAAAGCGCTGAAATGTCTATGCAGGCCGGCACGCAGGCCACAAGCCTTTACATGTCGGGCTCTTACAATTACCAGACATCGCATATCAAGCCGACCAATTTTGAAAGAGGAACTTTCTTGATCAAAGGCTCACACAAAGTGTCCAACAAGATCACTGTGGATGCTTCTATCAACCTGAGCACGTTTTCCCAGAAAGCCAATTTCGGGCAGGGCGGCGGCAACAACAATACTATCAACGCCGCTTATGCCGCGGCACAGCTCCTTCCCATCAACCCGATCTACCGGCCAGACGGGCAGTACTACGGACTTTCAGGCTCGGGTGATGCCTGGTATGGCTCTTTCGCCAACAACCCCGTAGCGGCGCAGGAACTGCTCAAGATCAGCGTGCGTACCAACCAGCTTGTTGGCGGTGTAAGCGGCACCTACCGCATTACCCCCGAGTTGTCCGTCAAATCATTGGTCGGGTTGGATTACCGGCTTGCGCAGGTGAAATCCTATCTTGATCCGCGCCTGATTGGCGGTACGTACGATGCCGTAAGGGGAACAGGTGAAGTGGGCAGCAACTGGACAACCAATTTCATCACCACCACAACGGCCACTTACCAAAAAAGCATCCGGGAAGTACACAATGTAAGCGCCCTGCTGGGCATAGAATACCGGAACGATGCAGACCAGCAGATCAGTGCCACCGGCAACTCATTTCCTTCTTCAGATTTTCAATACTTGAACTCGGCAGCCACGCCTGTAGCCGTTACAGAAAGCTGGACAGGGTACGCTAACTTTTCACAATTCGCGCGGCTGGGTTATAATTACAGGAGCCGTTATATAGTTGGATTTACCCTCCGCAGGGATGGATCAAGCCGGTTTGGCGCCAATCACCTGTACGGCACCTTTCCTTCCGTACAATTTGCCTGGAATGCCAGCGAGGAATCTTTTCTGGCTGATGCAAAAAGCATTTCCCAGCTCAAGTTCCGCTATTCCTACGGCCGAACCGGCAACGACCAGATCGGGAACTTCGATTCCCGCGGCCTGTATGGCGGCGGAAGGGTATACAACGGTTCGAGTGCCATCAACCCCACCAACCTGGGCAATCCCGAGCTTACCTGGGAAACAAGAACAGAACACAACGTGGGTCTGGACCTGGGATTGTTCGATAACAAAATTTTGCTGACAGCCGATGCTTACAGAAGGGTGAACGTAGACCTGCTGCTCGACCGCTCCCTGCTGCCTTCTACCGGTTGGACCAACATCTCGCAGAACACAGGTTCGCTGATGAACCGGGGTGTAGAGATCGCGTTAACGGTAAGACCGCTGAGCGGAGATCTCCGGCTGGAAAGCTCTTTTAATTTCACGGCAACAAGGAACAAGATCTTAAGCCTCTACGATGGCCTGCAGGTGCTGCCAGGCGATGCATCGGTAAAAGTGGGTGAATGGGCCGGCTCGAATTTTCTCGCGCGCTGGGCAGGCGTAAACCCGGCTACAGGAAGATCGATGTGGTACGACATCAACGGCAACATCACCTACCAGCCTACGACCGCCGACCGGGTTTTTGTAGGGACGGTTTATCCTTCTTATTTCGGCGGCTGGACAAACACCCTTTCTTTCAAAGGCTTTGAGCTGTCTGCATTCCTGCAATATGAATACGGCAGAAGAAGGTTTGACAACCAGCTGCAGCAGGAAGCCCGCATCGGTTCATCCGGCACCAATACCCACCATTATATTTACGACAACCGCTGGACCACGCCCGGTCAGCTTGCGTCTATACCCAGGCCGCTGAGCTCGCAGACCGAACAGGTTTCTTCCAGCTGGAACGCAGGGGACCATTGGTATTACAAGACGGATTATATCCGGTTAAAACAGGTCACCCTCTCATACAATGTGCAGCCGGAAGCCCTGAAAAGAATGGGATTCACGGCGGTAAGGCTGTATGTGCAGGGACTGAACCTGTGGACCTACACCAAGTTCCCCGGTTATGATCCGGAGTATACCGGCACCAGCTCAACCATTATTCCCCAGGCCAAAAACATGACTGTCGGCATCCAGGCAGGCTTTTAGTTCACCCGTTAAAATCAGTGCATGAAAAATATATTCTCCCTGTTTATCCTGTTTATACTGGCAGCTTTGCTGGTGCTCAGCTCCTGTGCGAAAAAATTAGACATCAACCCACGGCAATCCATAGCCGACGATGTGGCGCTCACCAATGCGCAAGGCATCAACAACGCCATCAATTCTGTATATGCGGCCCTGAAAGCAAGTTCGCTGTATGGGCGGGATCTGGTAGTGATCTCGGAAGCCCTGGGCGACCGCGCTTTTTCAAATGGCAAGGGCAACCGGTTTGTGAATGAAAACCAGAATACGGTCAATGCCCCCTTTGGCTTCTGGGGCGCGGCTTATGGCGCGCTCAATGAGATCAACCTTATTCTGGAAGCCATACCCGGTGTAACAACGGATGCAGCCACCAGGTCCAGATGGGAAGGTGAGCTGGGTTTTCTGCGGGCCCTGCTGCATTTTGACCTGGCTATTACCTATGCCTACATTCCTTCCTTCACCGTTGCGGCACAGGACAAGGGCAATGTGGTGCTGGCAACCAAAGGTTTTAAAACAGCAGAAATCTCTATCAACTATTTCCCGACCCGCGCTACGCATGCAGCTGTATACGGACAGATCATGAGCGATATCTACAAAGCTGTTTCACAGCTGAGCAACAGCAACAGGGGCGCTTATTATGCGAGCAAGCTCTCGGCCCTGGCCTTAGGTTCGCGGGTGGCGCTCTACGAAGGGAATTGGGTGCGCGCCGATTCGTTTGCTACAGCTGCCATCACGCTGGGTGGCATTGGTGCCATCACCACAACCGCAAACCATGTGTCGGGATGGAGAACCGCGTTGAACCCAGAATCTATTTTTGAAGTCAGGATCGCGACCCTGAACGAAGTGCCGACCATCCCCAATGGCCTGCAGGGCGCCCTCACCAACCTGGTAACGGTGGGCAACAACACAACATCAAACGGGGGCTTTGGTCCGCTGGTGCCCAACCTGCGCCTGCTGACCGATCTTGGAATAAGCTTCACACCGGCTCCCAATGCCAGCACGCTCAGCTTTGGCGCTTCCATCCCGGCCATTGCAAGAGGCAATGATGTACGCAACCAGTTGTTCGAGATCGGGCCCAATGTTTCGGGCAGGCATATTGAATGCACAAAGTTCATGGGCAAGAACGGCGCCCCGGGTGTGGACAACGTGCCAGTGCTGCGCTGGGCCGAGCTGTATTTAAACCGTGCCGAAGCCCGCAGCAAGCTGTCCACACCCGATATCGCAGGCGCCAACAGCGATCTCAACTTTATCAAAACACGCCGCATCACGGGGTTTACTGTACCGGCCAATCTGACCGGCACAGCCCTCACGGATGAGATCACCCTGCAGCGGTCGCTGGAGTTTGCGTTTGAGGGTTACCGTTGGTTTGATATGAAAAGATGGGGGCTACCCATTGTAAAAACCACGCCGGCAGTAAACCTGCCCAATACCACCCACCGGTACAACAACCAGATACCTACTGCTGAAGTAGACGGCAACAAAAACATGGTCCAAAACTTTGGTTATTAAAAACTGCATGAACTGATCAATATGAAAAAGCGCTCTATCGTATTTTTTCTCCTGGCAATCTTGTTTGCCAGCTGTATCAAAGAAGAAGTGAAAAGCTATACCGGCAAGCCGGTGTTGGAATTTGACGCGGCGGTGCTGAACAGCGCTGCTACCGGTGTAAAATTTCCTGTGCTGACGCGGGTTCCCAAGTACGGCTTAACAGCTGTATCAAGCGGTACCACAGCAGATCCCCAGATCACCCGCAGCTCGGGTGCCATCAAATTCAGGGTGAACCTGGTAGGTCCGCAGTCGCCGGCCGAGCAGGTGCTCAGCTACAAAATAGTCAGCGCTGATTACAGCAGTCTGCTGGATGTGCCCACGGGTTCTTCGGCCAGGCTGGCGGCTGTACCCGGCACGCATTTCAATACCACGGGTACGTTTACGGTACCAGCCAATTCCAGCTTTGGTGAAGTAACGATTACAGTGGTCAACCCGGGAACTTCTTCCACGATCGCCCGGTACCTGGTGCTGGAAATTACCGGCAATGAATCGGCTACCCCCAGTGAAAATTACAAGCGCATTGCTATCCAGATATCGGAGACGTAAACAGGATAGATCAGCTAGTGCTCTTTCCCAATTTATTTTTGGATAGCTGTCTGTTAAGTGAGAGATGGGCTAACACAGAGATGATTGAGTGAAAGGGCACTAGATGCTTTTAGAGCGGCGTGCGTAAATATGATAGATTACCAGCCCTGCACCGGCAAATACAAATCCCATCAGGGGACCAACCCTTGAATTAAACAGATCAGATATAATAAGACCGCCGCAAAAGCCGCCGGCAATAATGCCTACCTGCAGCCAGAAATTGCTCCGGGCCAGGTTCGGGTTCATGCCTTTTTCTATGAGGGCAAGGCGCTCCCTGCTTTTTGCTGTAATATAGAGATAGAAAATAGCTACCACGCTTACCAGCACCAGTGTAACAACCAGGATCAATAAAACCGGAGACAGAAAATTTGTTTGCATAAAAGAGGTTTTGCTTATTGGACAGCCGGGCAGTTTTATCCGGTTACAAAATGGAAGCAGATAATTTCAATTTATTTTGTAACCGCGGATCCTTTACAAGCTGTCTAATTAAACGTGAGCCTACAAGCCGACCAAACAACCATACAAGCGATCCTGGCAGGTGATATGCAGGCGTACACCACGCTCGTCAACACCTATAAGGACGGGGCGGTGATGCTGGCCTACAATATTTTACTCAACCGGGAAGATGCGGAAGAAGCCGCACAGGATGCGTTTGTAAGTGTATATACTTCGCTGCACACATTCAGGGCGGCTTCCCGGTTTTCAACCTGGCTGTACCGGATCGTGCTGAATACAGCCCTGAATAAGAAGAAGATCAAAAAACGGGTGACGGCCCGGCTAACGGAAGTGCCGCCCGGTGAGCTGCCGGCTGATTTTGGTAGTGCGTATACTACGGGGATAACTGCGGACCAAAGAAAACACATCCAGCAGGCCATGCGTGCCCTGAATGAGCGGGAGCGCATTTGTGTCACCCTGTATTATCTGAATGAACTGTCGGTGGAAGAGATCCATGAACTGACAGGGATCAGCAGATCAAATGTCAAAGTGCTGCTGCACCGCGGAAGGAAAAACCTGTATCAGTCGTTCAATATCTTATTCAAAGAAGAAGTAACCGATTTAATATAAGCGAAATGGAAAAAGATCAGCAATTAAAGGAGATCCTGCTCCAGGGGTCAGAAAGGGCATCCATCCATTTTACAGATGCCGTGATGGAACGGGTGCACAAACTTTCTGCAACGCCTTATTTCTACCAGCCGCTGGTACCTCCCCAGGTAAAAAAAGCTTTTATCATTGTTTGGATGTCGCTGGTTGGCGCTATCTTTTTAACCTGCTTTTTGCTCGTTTCTCCGCAACTGCCGCTGGGCGATTGGCTCACCCCCCAGCCTGTGGCGGGTTTTGTATCCGATCATGGTTACACCATCCTGGCTTACATCGGTTGTTTCTGGATCTTGTTTGCGGCGAATTTACTTGCAGAGAAAATGCTGGGAAGAAGGATCACTTTTTAAGATGCTGCTATCGCTTATTGTAACCAGCTTTTAACCCCTGTTTTTCCCAGCCTGAAAGCCTCTTTTTAACCAGCCCCGCCGGTAACCTATTTTCCCCCTCTTGTTTCCCGATCCCATTTTGTTTCGATCAATATCAGTACGATCAGACAGAAAATCAATTAACATGATGAGGATGGAAACGCTCCCCCAACAGCTTGCACCGGTTTCAACAACCTTTTGGAAAGCACGCAGCTTTTTTCGGTTGTTGCTGCCCGTTGCCGTGATTGCCGGATTGCTCGCTGCTTGGTACCTGATCTGTGCCCTCAACCTGTTTCCTGCATACGCCTTGCCGTCACCGGATGCGGTATGGAAAAGCTTGCAGGAAGAGCTGCTGGCGGGCCGGCTGGTCAATGATGTCATTGCTTCGTTATGGCGGGTAGCCATTGGCTTTGTCATTTCTGCAGTCTTGGGTATTCCTGCAGGACTGTGGCTGGGACAGCATCTAAGCGCCCGGCAGGCTTTTGTACCGGTGCTCAATTTTTTCCGTTTTCTCTCTCCCCTTGCCTGGATCCCCTTTGCTATACTCTGGTTCCACATCGGCGACAAGCCGGCTGTCTTCCTGATATTTATGGCTACTTTCTTTCCGCTTGCCCTGGCTACCATGTCGGCAGTGGCACAGATCCCGGCCATTTATTTTCGCGTTGCGCACGATTACCACTACAAGGGTATTGAGCTGCTTACAAAGGTGACGTTTCCGGCCGTGCTGCCGCAGGTGATCACCGCTTTGCGGGTGAGCTATGGCATTGCCTGGGTGGTGATCGTAGCGGCAGAAATGGTGGGCTGCCAGGATGGACTGGGTTACGGCATCTGGGAAGCCCGCAACGGGTTGCGGCTGGATTCGGCCGTTTGTTACATGATCATGATCGGTTTGCTGGGCATGGGCATCGACCGCTTCCTGGCACAATTGACCAAATTACCAAAAGTACGCTGGGGTTATGAAAGTTAAACACATGAAAAACCGGATCCTCCTGGAAGGGGTATCACATGGCTATGGCGCTGTACCTGTACTGAAAAACCTGCATCTTTCTATCTACCCCGGTGAGGTTGTGGTGCTGGTAGGTCCGTCCGGTTGCGGCAAAACCACCTTGCTCAACCTGCTATCAGGCTATATAAAGCCCCTTTCCGGGTCGATAACCAGGAATGGAATTATCCGCACGGTATACCAGAAAGATGGCCTGTTTCCCTGGCTGACGGTTGCGGAGAACATTGGCCTGGGATTGCGTTCCCTCAGCAACAAGACAAGGCGCGAGAACGAGCTGCGCGAGCTGCTGCACCTGATCAGGCTGGAAGGCTTCAGCCAGCATTATCCGCACCAGCTCTCCGGCGGCATGCGGCAACGCGTAGAGCTGGCCCGTGTGCTGGCCGGCGATTCCGACATCCTGCTGATGGACGAACCCTTTTGCGCCCTCGATTACCAGACCCGGATGCAGATGCGCTGGGAGCTGGTGCGCCTGCTGCAAAAACGCCCCCGCACAGTTGTATTTGTAACCCACGACATCGAAGAAGCCGCCCAGCTGGCCGACCGGGTACTGGTACTCTCCCACCGCCCCGCCACCATCTGCCGCGAACTGCTGATCGACAGCCCGCGCCCCAGGAACGGAACCGACCCCGGCGTGGTGGATGCGATGAAGGAAATCTTCAGCGAACTGGGGTTGCAGGCTGCAGGCAACGGCGATGGCTACCCGAAAGGGGTTGTTGATTTTTCGCAGGGGCATGAAGAGGTGCAAATAGATCAGCTTGTTGTAAATGAGTAGAACATGTTGCAGACAGCTTCACATGAGGTCTTCACAGCATGCTCCTATGCATCATATAAGTAATTGGTACGCCAGACATCGTAGACCCACCCCTGCCCCGTCCCGGGAGGGGATAAGAAGGGTCGCTTGTATTTATCCCATCCCGGGAGGGAGTAGGGGTGGGTTCAAGACATAATGCGTTTGAAATATACATATATACCCTGAATCATCCTATCACTTTAAAGTCGTCTTACTTTCACGCCCAATCAATCACCATGAAATCACCCCTTGCCCGCTTAGCGATTATATCAGTCCTTCTGATCACTGCATTGGGCTTGTTCCGCTACCGGCCCTGGAATGGCCAGGGTGCGGTAGTTATGCAGGATGTAATTCATGAAGGCTCCAACAAAAGGGCTTTGCGGGAATTGACGGTGGGCTTCCTGCCGGTGACCTGTCATCTTACCTGTCCGGTAACTGATTTTGCTTCCAAGACAACACAGACAAGCACCAATTTTAACTCCCGGGTCTTCTCTGATTTTCCGACGGTGGTGAGTGCATTGCAGGCCAAGCAGGTGCAAGCAACATTTATGATCGTACCGCTGGCCATGAAATTGCGCGAGCAGGGTGTGCCGGTAAAGATCTGCTACCTGGGTCACCGCGATGGCTCAGAGATCGTGGTTGCCAAGACTAGTTCCGCACGCAGCCTGAGTGACCTGAAAGGCAAGAAGATCGCTATTCCCAGTCCATACAGCAACCAGAATTTTGTGATCCATAAACTGATGCAGGATTATGGCATGAAACCGGACGACATCAATTTTGTGATCCTGCCGCCACCCGATATGCCTACTTCGCTGGCAGCCGGCGCGATCGACGGTTATTTTGTAGGAGAACCTTTTTGTGCCAAAGCCGAACTTGACGGCATTGGCCGGGTGCTCTACTATGCCCGCGACATATGGCCCAACTTTATCTCCTGCGCGCTGGTGGTGCACGAAGACCTGATAAAAAAAGATCCTGAAGTAGTAAGAGACCTTGTGCGCGGCATTGCCCAGTCGGGCGCCTGGGCAGAAACGCACCGGGCCGAAGCTGCCAAACTCGCGGCCCCTTACTTCCGGCAGAACGAAAAAGTACTGAACTGGGTACTGACGGCACAACCGCGCCGGGTAAGCTATGTAGGACTTACCCCTACCGACGAAGACCTGCAAAAGATCCAATCCATGGGCATCAGCATGAAACTGCTTACCAAGCCTATCCCCATGAGCGAATTGATCAACCGTGATTTTCTTCCGCCCGTTATCACCCCCGCCCCGATTGACCCAGCGAAGATACCGGCAGGCAAAACCCTGGCGAAAGCTGACTAACGCAAACACCCATCCTTTAAGACAGATAAACACGGTCCAGCGATCCAACCCGGCCTGCATTGGCCTCCTGCTTCATATCTGCTACAAATAGATCGATCTGCGCCCTGGTAACACCAGGCATACAAATCAGGTGCGACCAGTCCCCATCGCTGGCCAGCTGCCATTTATAGCGGATCTCTTCCGATGCCTGGGGGAATACGACCGTGAGTGCCCATTCGTTTTTCCAGGCCCTGATGCCGATCCTGTTTAGCTGATCAACTGCATAGGCAGCAAGCTCCATGCTTTCCATGGCCTTGCGCAGGAGCCCTTCCCTTCCCAGTTTCTTGAGCGCATACCAGATGAACACAGGCGTAACGGCATTGCGTGAACCGGTGATGGTGGTATCCATGCTTCCGATATAGGATACGGCATGACTGATCCGGTCCCTGTTGGATTTTTTTACCAGCACCACACCGCAGGGATTGGGGGCACCGATAAATTTGTGCCCGCTTACAGCGATGCTGTCGGCACCATACCTGAAATCAAAATGCCCCTTATCCAGCAAAGCCAGGTAGGGACCTGCCAGGGCCGCATCGCAGTGGATATAATAATGTTTGATGGCGTATTTCTTCAGCATGTCTTTGATCAGCACAACATCATCCTTTGCTTCGGTCATGGTAGTGCCGATATTGGCCATGATGATCACCGGCTGGTGGCGGTGTGATTGGATGGTTTCCCTGAAATCATCACAATCCATTTCTCCGCTTTTTGTTGTGCGGATCACAATGCTTTGCATGCCCAGGAGGTGCAGGTTTTTCTGTACGCTGTAATGGGTTGCCTCCGAGTAATAAACCATTCCATGCGGAAACATTTCCCTGGCCAGGTATAGTCCGTACAGGTTGCTCTCTGAACCGCCTGCCGTAACATAACCCCACCAGTCTTTTTGCGGCGCATGAAAAAGTTCAGCGAAGAACTGGACCACTTCTCTTTCAAAACTTTTGGTGTGCATGGCGAAATGGGATTCGACAAACGGATCGCCTACGTTGTTCAGGTTATAGCGCAGGAGCGGGTATAGCTCCGTGTAATCAAAATCCATCGAAGCAGGGTAACCGATATAGGCTGACGCCCGTTCCCTGATCTTTGCTAAAAATTCTTCCAGCTGTTCCATATGGGGCTTGTTCGTTATTTTATAAAGACCGCCTGGCATTTCTTTGATGATGGAGTTGCAGCCGCGGCCGGACGCAGGAGGGATCTTAAGAAAGCTGATCTATGGCAAGGGCTTCCAGCAGGCAGATATACCGGTTGCGCTGGTCGAAGAACACTTTATGAGGATAATCCGGTCGCATAAACAATGACCTTACAAGGTAAGTTATTCCGCAACAAAGTCAAAATCACCGGCATCAGGCCGTGCGTCCCGGTTTGTTTTCGCCATCCAAAGTGAACAGCCGGTGTACTGAAAACGGACAAATAGATCAGGCAGGTCTGCTGTAAGTAATTGATTGGCAAATTTGTACAGGTCTGGTACTTTATTGGCTGCAGCACAGGCAATCATTTTGGAATAGCCTGATCATATTCAACTATGTTTAAAAGCTACATAAAGATTGCCTGGCGGAACATGGTAAAGAACCGCTTTTACTCCCTGGTAAACATCATTGGTTTGTCTGCAGGTATTGCATTTGCCTTGTTGATCGCCGCATATGTGTGGAGTGAAGCGCAGGTAAACACGCACCTGAGAAACGCTTCCCGCCAGTACATCATTCAAAGCAAATGGAATGATCCCAGCCAGGGACTGGAATTAACTACCATCGGACTGCTGGCGAAATCTTTATATGAGACTTATCCCGGGCTGGTAGCCAATTATCACCGCTGGGATGGTGTAACATCTGCCATTATCAGAGGAGAAAAAAGCTTCCGGGAGGGGATCCAGATTTGTGACAGCACTTTGTTCCGGATGTATGGCTTCAGGCTTTTGCATGGCGACCCAGCCACAGCTTTCAAGGAGCCTTTTTCCATTGTACTTACCAGGGATAAGGCACTGAAATATTTTAATAAGACAGATGTTATCGGACAATCGCTGGCGGTTGAAAGCTTTTCAGGATCTAAACAGGATTTTATGGTTACCGGCGTCATGGAAAAGCCGGCGAAAAACTCGGTCACATTTATTACCGAAGAAAACGACAACCAGTTTTTTATTTCTGAAAAAAACATCGGTTTTTTCGGACGGAACATCAACACCTGGAACAATCCTTATATAGTGAGTTATGTAGAACTAAAAGAGGGAGTGGATCCGGAAGCTTTGAAAAAACCAATGTTTCGCTGTCGTACGAGGTGCCCAACGGAAACAATTCCGGCGTGTTTTCGCTGTACAGGCTTGGCGGCAACCCGGCAGAAGCCGTGCAAACGCAAAGCATCTTCACAGACGAATACTTTGCCGCTACATTCGGGATACCTATGAAGGCAGGCGTGTTTTATGGTCCTCCCGGTGAAACAACAGATTCTCTAAAGCTTGTTATCAATGAAAAGATGGCCCATGCACTTGGCTGGAAGAACCCCTATGATGCGATCGCACAGCAGGTCATGAATGCAGGCGGGAACAGGATATTCACCATTGCAGGGGTTAGCAAAGACTTTCACTTCGGAACCATGCAGCAAAAGATCCAGCCCCTGACGTTTTACAATGTCAGGGCCTTTACGGCCTTCCGGATCCTGTCCGTGAAAATAAAATCGGCTGATGTGGGCGGCTCTATAGAAGCACTGCAAAAGCAATGGTCTTTGTTGCTTCCGGGCGCCCCCTTTGAATATACCTTTATGGACGATACGCTAAAACTCCTGTACAGAACAGAGATTCAGCTGCAGCGGGCATCCTATGTAGCCACTACGCTCTCTTTCATTATTGTTTTACTCGGCATACTTGGGCTGATCTCGCTCAGTGTTCAGAAGCGGGCAAAAGAAATCGGTGTCCGGAAAGTTCTTGGCTCTACAGTAAAAGGCATTCTTGCGCTGTTCATGAAAGAAATCATGGTGACTGTTTTGATGGCCGGGGTAGTGGCATGCCCTTTTGCTTACATCCTGATGAACAAGTGGCTGAATGATTATGCCTACAGGATCCGGTTAACGCCGGTGCCATTCCTTGCAGCTATCCTGGTGCTGGGATTTTTTACAGCCGCAGTAGTAGCGATCCAAACCATCAAAACAGCTTTGGCCAATCCCGTTGATAGCTTAAGAGCTGAGTAAAAAAGCGATCACACAGGTTTGTGATTTCATCATCGAGTACCTGGTTCAATGAAGGACTTTATTCTATATCCGCTATTTTTAAGCTGCAATCCTGCTTTGAAAATTTTCTTCCCGAGTAAAACTTATGCGACCCAAAACGCTGATACAAGCATGCAAGCTCCTGGTACTGCTTGCTGCCATTGCCTGTTTGGCCGGGCATGAAGCCGCCGCACAGCAAACCCAAATGAGCACCTACTGCAATCCGCTGAACCTGGATTACACCTATATGATCTACAATGCCAACCAAAATATTTCTTACCGCTCCGGTGCCGATCCGGCTGTAGTGAAGTTCAGGGGCGAGTACTATATGTTTGTAACGCGCTCGCTGGGTTACTGGCATTCCACCGATCTGCTTAACTGGACTTTCATCACGCCGGAGAAATGGTATTTCCAGGGCAGCAATGCACCGGCCGCACACAATTACCGCGACTCTGTGTTGTATGTGTCAGGCGATCCTTCCGGATCGATGAGCATTTTGTATACGGACAATCCCAAACGGGGCGACTGGAAGGCCGTGCCTTCTATCCTGAACGATCTGCAGGACCCTGACCTGTTTATTGACGATGATGGAAAGGCGTGTATGTTCTGGGGTTCTTCCAATGTTTATCCCATCCGGGCAAAAAAATTGGATAAAGACCAGCGGTTCCGTCCTTCTGATTCTACCTACCGGCTGTTTGGACTGGACATGAAAAAACATGGCTGGGAACGCTTCGGAGAAAACCATGCGGATACCGTGTTGGGCGGTTATATGGAAGGCGCCTGGCTAACCAAGCACAACAATAAATATTACATGCAGTATGCCGCCCCGGGCACCGAGTTCAACGTATATGCCGATGGTGTATACATGAGCGATTCTATGCTCGGGCCTTACCGCTATGCGCCGAACAACCCGGTTTTTTATAAACCCGGCGGGTATTCCAACGGTGCCGGACATGGCAGTACGGTGGCTGGTCCGGGCAATACAGACTGGCATTTTGCATCTTCGGCGGTGAACGTCAATGTAGGATGGGAAAGAAGGATTTGCATGTATCCTGCCTGGTTTGATAAGGACGGGCTCATGTATTCCAACACGCGCTTTGGCGATTACCCGCATTATGCGCCTGCTGTGGCCGGCAAGATGGGCGAGTTTACCGGCTGGATGCTGCTCTCCTACAACAAACCCGTACAGGCATCTTCTTCGCTGCCTGATCATGCTGCATCACTGGTCACGGATGAAGCCATTAAAACGTTCTGGGTAGCCCAAAAGAATGACGACAAGCAATGGCTGCAAATCGATCTGCAAAAGCCGGGCAAAGTATATGCGGTCCAGGTCAATTACCATGATTACAAGTCGGACTTATATGGCCGGCTGCCTGAGCTTTATCACCACTACACCATCCAGGGTTCTGTTGACGGACAGAGCTGGATGACCTTGGTAGACAGGAGTAACAGCTTTAAAGATGTCCCCAATGATTATGTGGAATTGGGTATTCCGCAAACGGTGCGGTATATACGCTACAACAACATCCATGTGCCGATGCCTTATCTCGCCATCTCTGACCTGCGCGTATTTGGCATCGGGCAGGTTGCTGCACCTTCGGCTGTAAAAGAGTTTTCGGTTGTCCGCAGCAAAGACCGGCGGGATGCACTGATCAGTTGGGCAGCACAACCTGGGGCACAGGGCTGTCATGTGCTTTGGGGAATTGCACCCGGTAAGCTGTACAGTTCCTGGCAGGTATATGGAACCAACAGGCTGGAGCTGAAAGCCCTGACCACAGATCAGGCTTATTATTTTTCCGTTGAGCCCTTTAATGAAGGAGGGGTTGGTCCCAAATCAAAACTGGTGCGGGTGGAATAAGTTTTCCTATTTTTAAGGCATTGTTTTACCCATACTATCAGCATGAAATCATTGCTTTTTGTTCTGTGGCTAACTGTTCTGGTTGCGGCATCCCATGGCAGCTATGCCCAGGTGATTACAGAAACCAGCAAACCCAATCCTGCTATCAGTCCTGAACGCCTAAAGCGCATTGACACCCTGGTACAGCAGTATATCGACCAGCATTGGGTGAACGGTGTGGTTACCCTGCTGGTGAAAGACAACCAGCTGATCCAGTACAAAGGTTACGGATACCTGGATGCAGAAGCGCGCAAGCCCATGCCCCGCGACGCCATCTTCCGGATCGCGAGCCAGACAAAAGCCCTCACCAGCACCGGCATCCTCATCCTGTACGAACAGGGAAAGCTCCTGCTGGATGAACCTATTGCCAATTATATTCCTGAATTCCGCCACCCGGTAGTGCTGGACAAATACAATGCAGCCGATACAACGTACACCACGGTTCCGGCAAAGCGGGAGATCACGTTCCGTGACCTGCTGACGCACAGCGGCGGTCTTGATTATGCCAGCATCGGCACGCCAACAGGCAATGCGATTTATGCAAAAGCAGGGCTGGCTTCCGGACTGGGAAATGTGGACGCCGATTTGCTTGAACGGATGAAAGTGCTGGCCAAGTTGCCGCTTCTTTACCAGCCAGGCGACAAATGGCAGTATAGCCTGAGCACCGATCTGCTGGGCTGCCTGATTGAAGTGATCAGCGGAACAAGCCTCGAAAACTTTTTACGCAAGAATATTTTTGATCCCCTGGGAATGAACGACACGTACTTCAACCTGCCGGCATCCAAAGCAAACCGGCTCACCGCGGTGTACACGGAAGATGCGCAGCACAAAGTGATCAGGATGCAAGCCACTTCCCGCTCACTTGACCCCAATTACCCCCTGCAAAACAAACATTATTTTTCGGGTGGGGCCGGACTCAGCTCTACGGCTTACGACTATGCGGTATTTATGCAGATGCTGCTCAATGGCGGTATCTATAACGGCCACCGGATACTGGCTCCGCGCACGGTGCAGCTGATGCTGGGCAGCCAGCTCCCCTTTCCGTTTAACGGCAATGATTTTTTCGGCCTGGGTTTTCAGCTTACCTCTGCGCGTTCTGCAGCCCGCAATCCGCGCAACGAAGGATCATTTGGATGGGGCGGCTATTTCGGCACCACGTACTGGGCCGATCCCAAGGAACACCTGGTCTGTCTGTTTATGACCCAGCAAACACCCAACAGCCATGGCAACCTGGAAGCAAAATTTGAAGAATTGATTTATGCAAGTTTGGGAACGGGTAAGTGACCGCTCGTTAGATTGAGTAACGTGTGCTTATATGTTCCGGCAGGAACCTACAAGGCCATAGCGTTTAAGATCATACCCCGAAGTCCGAATTTGGAATAGTTTACATTTCAAAAGGAACATTAGGTTTTTATTACGATCTGGATTGATAAATTTGCAAGCATGAAGCAGCTGTTTATTTTTCTTATATCGACCCTTTTCCTCAGCGCTTCCCTGTACAGCAATACAGGCACTGTTTCAAAGGAGTTGTCAATAGAAAATGGTGACAGCCGCAGTTTTTCCCCGGAATCTCTCAGCCACTCAGCCGGTTATGATCTCGATGCAATTGTTAACCGTCCTGTTTACAAAACAGCTTCAACCGCTCATGGAAAGCTGATTCGCTGGACGCCGTTTGTCGATGCTTATTTACTTACCCTCTCTGCTTCTGCGGATTACAACAAGGCTTTCTTTCAGCCTTATCTGTACTGCAAGCCCATCAGCTTGCGGTTGATTTTTCCGCAGCATTATTTCTGGTAGTCTTTTTTATTCCCTGCTTATACCTTTTATGCTCTCACGCGCATCAGCATGCCATGCATGCAGGTGTTCTATCTAATGCGCTACATAGTTTTACCATGCGGCCTGGCAGCCGTACAAGCTGAGCCGGACCGCCTGCTATCATTCAACAATTTGTTTGCAATGAAACTCAACCTACGCCCCTTTTACTATTACATAAAGAAGAAAACACAACGGACTTTCAGTACACAAGAGCTTGCAAAGAAATACCGCAATGCCTGTTCGAAATATGAGATCCTGGGCAGCAGAATGATTGGCCTGGATACTTCAGGAAAGCGGTTGATCCACCTGCAGCTGCATATGGCAGGGCCAACCATTACTGAAATTGAATTCAGTGGTGTAAACAGCTGCACACTCAAAAAACAATACGGCGGGATACGCGCAGGTGGCTTCAAGAAAGACAGCCTGCAGCTGTATCTCAAAACCATCTCACTGGAACTCCGCTTTAAAAACGGCCGAGAAGCCTGGTGCATTCCCTTCTACGAAAAGAGGAGAGACAAGGCAAGCTGGATACCCGCGCTGGAAGAAAAAGCCAGAACCTGGCAGACGCTCGTATCAGACAGGCTGCTAAAAGGCGCCAGTTTATAAAACAAGACCAAAAACTCTATCACACATACACAATGAAAACTTCATACTTTACAATATCTGTTGTTCTCTTATTTACATCCTTGTTCGCGGCCGGTCAGGCAATTGATCCGGCAAAGCCAGTTCAGCGCTCGCGGATAACCAAAGGTTATTATTCTATCGGCAACCAGGTGCCTGTAATTGATACAGGCACCAGATTGACAGCCAACAAGGCCGCCAGCAATCCGACCAAGGGCTATTACAGCATTCAGCAGGACACCGCGAAGCTTGGAGTCAGCTCAGGCTGGCTGCTGCCCCAAAGAAAAAGACCGGTTATTAAAAAGGGATATTACTCCATCAGCGAAGAGCACATGCAAAGGTTTCCCCGGCCGGACAAACGATAATTTTCCGAGCCTGTTTTCTGTTGGCTGTTGAAGAAGATCTTTCCCGCTGATTATTTTTTATAGAAATGCAGCCCTGGTTCCCGGCATAGCGGCCGTGCCATACATGCCGGGAACCTTTCCAACAGCCCTCTTTGTTCCGGCGATAAATCGACCGGGCTATACAACGCTTCTTTGTGCCAGGTGCTTTGCTGTTACCCCCTTTTGGCTTTGTATCCTATCCTGTCCTCCAGGAACCCGGAACAGAGAGCTTGAAAAAAAACCAGAAAAATTTTTCTTTAAACGTTTAAAGTATTAATATTGGTTATGATTGCGACAAATGCCCTGCTTAAAAAAATAGATGCGTAAGGTACTTTTAAAGAATATCGCCGAGCATGTAGGCGTGTCGATAGCACTGGTATCTTACGTGCTCAATGGGAAGGCAGAAGAAAAGCAGGTGGGAAAAGAAGCAGCTGAAAAAATCCGTGCTGCAGCCGCAGAACTCAATTACCAGCCGAATCACATAGCCAAAAGCCTGAAAACCCGTAAAACGTATACCATCGGTCTGGTGGTTGCCGACATCAAGTATCGTTTTAGCACAGGCATTACCAGCGCCATAGAGGCAGAAGCGAAAAAGAAAGGGTACAATGTGATTTTTGGAAGCTCGAACGAAAATGCAGAAAAGTTCAATGAACTCACCAATGTCCTTGTAAACCGCCAGGTAGATGGTTTGATCGTAGTGCCCAGTGAAGACAGCCAGGACCAGATAGCCCTGCTGCAAAATTCCGGTGTACCGCTTGTACTGATCGACCGATATTTTCCGGAACTAAACACAAATTGTATTGTGCTGGACAATTTCAAAGCAGCCTATGAAATTACCAGCTACCTGATCAGGCAGGGGCATGCAAGGATCGGTTTTGTAAACCTGGAAACCACCCTGCACCACCTCCATGAACGAAGCAGGGGGTATAAGCAGGCCCTGGCAGATCATGGTATCGAATTCAGTCCGCACTGGCTGCAAAAAATTGGGGTGAACGACCGGGCCAAAGGAGTAGAAACCGCGTTAAACCAGATGCTGAAGCGGGAAGCGCCCTGTGATGCAGTCTTTTTTGCCACCGATACCCTTTCTATCATGGGTTTGAAAACAATGAACGGAATGAATTTAAAAGTACCAGATGATGTATCGGTGATCAGCTTTGATGAGGCAGAAGCATTTGACCTTTTTTATTGTTCGGTAACCCATTGGCGGCAGCCCCTGGAAGAGATGGGCAAGATTGCGGTCAAGACCTTGATTGACGTGATCAAGCACGGCAAAACGTATAAGCAGATAACCTTGGAATCCAGCTTTGTTGCGGGTAAATCCTGTAGAGAATAAATTTTTTTTACCAATTCCTTTAAACGTTTAAGGTATGTATTGCCACCTGAAAAAGATCTATTCAAATTATTATTTTCCCAAAATCTTTAAACGTTTAAAGCGCGGTCCTCCGGACCATCCGCGCTTGTGTGAGATCATCAATAAAAAAGTCACTCTAACGATAATAATATGAAAAAACTCCTCCTCATTTTCTTTCTTTTTGGCTGTTTTCGTCTGTACGCACAGCAAAAAACAGTAACGGGTACCGTCACCAGCAAAAACCAGCACCTGCCGCTTGCCGGAGCCACCGTTAAAACCCCGCAGGGCACCACCACGACCGATGAGAACGGCAAATTCACCGTTTCAGTTCCGCTCCGCTCTGTTATTACTATTTCCTATACGGGCATGCAGACCATCACCTACACGGTTACAAACTCGGATCAACCTCTTTCCATCAGCTTGGATAACTTGTCCGGCAACCTGGACGAAGTGGTGGTTACCGGGTACCAGACCCAGAAAAAAGCCAATCTCACCGGTGCCGTCTCTGTCGTAAACATCGCCGACATCAAGAACGTCCGCCAGGGCAATCCGGTCAGGTCGCTGCAGGGCAGGATACCGGGTGTTTATATCACGACGGATGGCAGTCCGGGCGGAGGCGCTACCGTACGCATCCGGGGCATCAACACGCTCGGCAACAACGATCCCCTGTATGTAATTGACGGGATCCCGACCAAACGCGGCTTGCAGGAAATCAACCAGGATGATATTGAATCTATCCAGGTGCTGAAAGATGCTTCCTCTGCCACCATCTATGGATCAAGGGCGGCCAATGGCGTTATTATCATCACAACAAAAAAAGCCAAGAACGGGGTACACCGGGTTGATGTAAATGTATCTTCTTCCGCAGAATTCTATACTACCAAACAAAGCATGCTCAACACCGTACAGCGGGGTGAAGCCTACTGGCGTGCAGCCGTAAACGACAAGTTCAATCCGAACAACAACCAGATATACCAATACGACTGGAACGGCGATTTTAACAAACCCGTATTGAACAAGGTCATCATACCTGAATTTATAAACTCAGCGAAAACCATGCGCGCGGCTGATACCCACTGGTATGATGAAATTGCTCAAACCTCCCTGCTCCAGAATTACAATGTTGCTTTTACAAACGGTGGTGAGCGGGGAAACTCCTTTCTTTCCCTCGGCTATTACGACAACAAAGGCATTGTAAAAGAATCAAGGGCGCAGAAACTAACCCTTCGCCTGAACACAGATTACAACTTTTTCAATGGCCGCTTAAAGATCGGCGCAAATATCAATGGAACCTATGCCAGCAATGTTCTGATCCCGACAGGTGATGTACTTTTTACCGCCCTTGTTCAGCAGCCGCTTGTTCCGATCCACACCATTGATGGAGGCTGGGGCGGTCCGGCAACGGGTATGACGGACAGGCACAACCCGGTTCGCCTGATCTACGACAATGAGCAAAACAAAAATTATTTCGGAAGAATGATCGGCAACGGCTACGCAGACCTGGCCGTATTGCCCAACCTGCACGTCAGAAGCAGCTTTGGTATAGATTACGCCGGAACCTGGGCCCGCACGCTCCGGAAATCTTATGTTTCCGGCTTCCTGACCGACCCCTCCAACCTGGTTCAGAACAGCCAGAACTATGACGGCAATCTTATTTTCCAGAACACCATCAACTACTCCCTGGAAAAAGACAAACACCATATAGATGCGGTTTTGGGACACGAGTCGATCAGGGTGATCAACCAAAACTTTTTCGCCTCCCGCCAGGGTTATGCGTTGGAAAACACCGACTATGCCTATCTCGACAGGGGAACCACCAATATCAACAACGGCGGAAACGGAACGGCCAACTCCCTGCTCTCCTTTTTCGGACAGGTAAACTATGCGTTTAACAGCAAGTATCTTGTTACCGGAACGCTTCGCAGGGACGGCTCTTCCCGGTTTGGTACCAACAACCGCTTTGGCTACTTTCCTGCTGCCTCTGTAGGCTGGCGCGTAAGCCAGGAAGAGTTCATCAAAAACATCTCCTTTATTTCCGATCTGAAACTCCGGTATGGATATGGCCAGGCGGGCAACCAGGAAACCGGCAACTATGCTACCTACAGTTTGTACGCGGCCATTTACGGCCTGAGCAACAATGACCGCATCGGTGGCACAGCCTATGATATTGCCGGTACCGGCACAGGCACATTGCCTTCCGGTTTTGTAAGAACACAGCAGGAAAATCCTGACCTGCGATGGGAAACCACCAAAGAATCCAATGCAGGACTGGACTTTGGATTTTTGAACCAGAAAATCACCGGCAGCTTTGATTATTTTATCAAGAATACCAGCGGCATCCTCATCACACCCGGCTATCTCGCCGCTATCGGTGAAGGCGGAACAAAAACATTCAACGGCGCTTCCATGCAGAACAAGGGCTTTGATGCGATTGTCAATTACGAAGGCAGCATCGGCTCCCAGATTGATTTTACCATCAGCGCGAATGCCAGCAAATACATCAACAAGGTAACCTATCTTCCTTCCGAGATCTACACGGCCTATGCAGGCAACGGAACAGACCAGATCATTGTTGGCAGATCCATCAACTCAACGTTTGGTTATGTGGCCGACGGACTGTTTACAACCCAGGACCAGGTAACGTCTTCTGCAGCCCAGCCCGGCAAAGGCTTGGGAAGGATCCGGTTCAAAGACCTGAACGGCGACAATGTGATCAACGACAAAGACAGGATGTATATCGGCAATGGCCAGCCTGACCTGCTGTATGGTTTGAACCTTTCTGTGCGGTGGAAAAAACTGGATGTCAGTGTATTTGTGCAGGGCGTGCAGGGATTGACAGCTTATAATTCCTATAAGACCTATACCGACTTTTCTTCTATCTGGCCCGGAGGAAACTGGGGTACCAGGACCCTGGAGGCCTGGTCGCCGCAGAATACCAGTTCAACCATTCCTGCCCTGACCCTGGTAAATACAAACGATGAGGCCCGCACCTCTACTTACTTTATGGAAAATGTTTCTTACCTGAAGCTGAGAAACTTTCAGGTAGGGTATAACCTGAAAAGCGCTTTAAAAAGGATCCGGGTTCAGAACGCGCGGCTCTTTGTGCAAGGCTCCAATTTGTTAACCTTCAAAAGCAAGGGATTCACGGCAGCCGATCCGGAAAACCCGGGCAATGCCTATCCCATCCCGGCCCTTACCACCATCGGTCTCGATTTATCCTTCTGATCTTAAAATAGAACGCATGAAAAAGTATCTAGTACTGGGAATGTTCATGGCATTGCTATGCCCATCCTGTAAACAATCGCTCGAAGAAAAGCCACAGGGCGTGGTATCGAGCAACGACCTGAACTCACCTGCCAACGTGGAGAAAATGGTTATCTCTGCGTATTCATCCCTGGGCAATGAAAGCATCCATACCTCCAACAGCCTCTGGCCCTGGGGAAGCCTGCGCAGCGGCGATGCCTACAAAGGCGGCGATGGCGCCGGCGACAACAGCGAATGGAACGATTATGAAACATACGTAACCAACCGGCCCACCAACGGCATTACCGACAGGATGTGGACGCAGCTGTACAATGGCATCGGCCGCGTGAACGATGCCCTGCTCCGCGTAAATGCCAGTGATGCAACCCTGTATCCAAACAAGGTATCGCGGCAGGGGGAGATGAGATTCCTGCGGGGATATTATTATTACATGCTGAAGATCCTCTTTAACAGGGTGCCGTATTTTGATGAGAACATCCCCAAAACAGATTACATCAAAATTTCCAATACCGACCTTACAAGCGAACAGCTCTGGGAAAAGATCGCGGATGAGTTTACCGCCGCAGCAACCAATCTGCCGGTAAGCCAAACCGAGATCGGCCGCCCCAACAAAACGACCGCCTATGCCATGCTCGCAAAAGTACGCCTCTACCAGGCTTACAAACAGGACGACAACCACGCCCTCACCTCCATCGATCCTGCAAAGCTGCAGGAAGCCGTCAAGCAGTGCGACCTTGTGATCGGTTCCGGCAAATATGCGCTGGCAGCGGATTTCGGGCAGAACTTCGTGGCGCAATATGAAAACGGCTCCGAGTCGGTATTTGCGATCCAGTACTCGAGAAACGATGGCACAACCTATGGCCGGATAGACCTGGGGCATTCTCTTTCATACCCGATGAATGTGGAATACGGCTGCTGCTGGCAACACATCCCCAGCCAGGACCTGGTGAACAATTTCAAGACAGACCCCAACGGACTGCCTGTATTCAGCGGCTACAACAATACAGATGCGCTATCCGGAAACGATTTCATCAACACAACGTTCGATCCGCGGTTAGACCATACCGTTGGGATCCCCGGCCACCCGTTTAAGTACGTATCCAACTTTATCTACCAGCCATCCTGGGCCCGTGCCCCTGCCATCTATGGATACTTTACCAGCATGAAAGATGTAGCGGCCCCCAACGACGGATCGTTTCAACGGATCCCGCCCTTCATGTCAAGCTCAAAGAACTGGGAGCTGATCCGCTATGCGGATGTGCTGCTCTGGAAAGCAGAGGCCCTGATTGAGCTGGGACGGGAAGCGGAAGCCTTGCCGCTGATCAACCAGGTCCGGCAACGGGCTGCCAACAGTACCGGCCTGTTAAAAAAGACGGACGGCAGTTTTTCTACCAACTACAAAGTCGTAACTTATCAGCCGGGTGTTAACTGTACATGGACACCTGCGTATGCACGGGAAGCGCTCCGGAAAGAACGCCGGCTTGAGTTTGCCATGGAAGGCAGCAGGTTGTTCGACCTGGTAAGATGGGGCATTGCCGACACCTACATGAATGCTTATTTTACATCTGAAAGCACAAAAAGGCCGCACTTAAGAACAGCGAAGTTTCAAAAGGGACGGGATGAATACATGCCCATCCCCACGAACCAAATCAACTACAGCAAAGGACTTTACAAACAAAACCCGGGTTACTGATCCAAGCATATGAAGTTAAAATCAAAAGTTCTGCCGATCGCCATCATTGCTGCTACCGGCGGCTTGTTGTTCGGCTTTGATACGGGCGTTATTTCTGGTGCGCTGCCATTTTTAAAACAGTACTGGCAGCTGTCTGATACCAGCATAGAGTGGATCACAACGACCGTCCTGATCGGTGCAGTGATCGGCGCGCTGGGAAGCGGCAGGTTATCAGACATCCTGGGCCGCAAGCGGATGATCATTGTAAACGCCATCATCTTCGCCATTGGTGCAGTTGGTTGTGCCTATGCCAACAGCGTAGAGCTGCTTGTTGCGATGCGCATCGCTATCGGAATAGCCATCGGCATAACTTCCTATGTTGTGCCGATGTATATCTCTGAAATTTCACCTGCAAGGGTAAGAGGAGCCCTGGTTACGCTCAACCAGCTCATGATCACCATTGGCATCTTGCTGAGCTACATCACAGACTACTGGCTTTCGAACGACAACAATCCGGCTTCTTGGAGAGGGATGTTCCTGGTCGGATTTTTTCCTGCAGCGGTCCTGCTGGCGGGGATGTTCTTCCTGCCTGAAACGCCGCGCTGGCTGATCAGCAAAGGCCGGTGGGAAGAAGGCGAAAAGATCCTTCGCACACTCGAGGACGAAGACCTGGTTGAACAAACCCTGCAGGACCTGAAAGCAGATGTACAGCTAAGCAGGTCGCAGAAGACTTCCGCTGCAGAAGTGCTCAAGCCCTGGCTGCGCGTGCCGCTGATCATTACCATTGGCATTTTCTTTTTTCAGCAGTTTTCCGGGGTGAACACAATTATCTACTACTCCCCTATCATCTTTAAGATGGCAGGCATCGTAAGCAATACAGCCTCTATCATTCCTGCCATTATCATCGGCACCGTGAATGTACTGGCTTGTTTATTTTCGGTATTTATGCTTGACAAGATGGGCAGAAGAAAATTATACTTCGCCGGTATTATCGGCATGATACCATCGCTGGCCCTGCTGGGTGCCTGCTTCCATTTTAAAGAAGCCCTGGGATCCAACCTGCCTGTTTTCGCGGTGCTGAGCATTGTGGTTTATATTATTTCTATTGCGATCAGTCTCGCACCGCTGGGATGGCTGCTGATTTCAGAAGTTTTTCCGCTCAACGTAAGAGGGGTTGGCATGAGCATCGGTTCGCTTGCGCATTGGGGTTTTAATGCAGTGATTGCGTTTACTTTCCTGAAGCTGGTGAACTCGCTTGGCATTGACGTTACATTCTACATTTACTCATTTATCTGTCTGGCCGGTCTGGTTTGGGGATATTATTATATTCCTGAAACAAAGGGAAAATCGTTGGAAGACATTGAGAACTTCTGGCGTACCGGCGGATCAGCCAGAAAACTATAAACACATGAAAAAACTAGCGCTTTTTATTTTGATCCTTTGTCCTGTTCTGGCGAACAGCCAGCTGGGTGTCAGGTATGATCCTGCTGTTCAAAAAACAAAGTATCTCCAGTATTTCCGTCCGAAAGGAAATTTATTTGTAGGTGATTGCATGCCCTTCGCTTACAACGGCACCTACTACTGTTACTGGCTGCTTGATTCAGCCCATCACGCCAGCCTGAACGGGCTGGGCGGGCACCAGTGGGTATTGAGCACAACCACCGATTTGATCAACTGGAAACAATACCCGGTTGTGCTTGGCTTGGATGAAGCCTGGGAGAAATCGATCTGTACGGGCTCTATCGTGCATTACAAAGACAAGTTCTACGCGTTTTATGCCACGCGGCTGATCAATGAAGAAGGAAAAGTGAATGAGCAGCTAAGCTATGCCGTTAGTGCAGACGGCATTCACTTTGAAAAGCAAAAGCCCAATCCGTTTTATACGTCTGCGCCCGGCTACAGCAAACGCGATTTCAGGGATCCCAAAGTTTTTGTAGATGAAAAAACCGGCGAGTTTCATCTGTTTGTTTCTTCCCGGGAGGAAAACCCTGTGCTGGCACACCAGGCGGGTGCCCTGGTACACTTATCGTCCACCGACCTGAAAAATTGGAAAGTATTACCGCCTGTCTTAACGGGTCAGCCCTCGGTTCCTGAGTGTCCGGACTTCTTCAACTGGAACGGCTGGTATTATCTGGTCTACAGCGATAACAGCGATACGTATTATGTAAAGTCAAGAAACCCCTATGGCCCCTGGGAGCAACCGCGGACGCAGGCCCTGGTGGAGTCCTGGTCGAACGTGGTGAAAACAGCCGCGTTTAAAGGCAACCGCCGCATTGCCGGTGCATGGGTACCATCCCGCAGAGATAACAAAGACAGCAACGGTGAAACATTCGGCGGCAATTTGATCTTCCGGGAAGTGGTGCAGCTGGCCGATGGCACCCTCGAAACAAAGTTCCCGCCCGAAATGATCCCGCCAACAGGCAGTCCGCTGGCGCTGGACATCAGGCCCGATCTGTATGCTACGCTGGAGCATCCTGCTGATTTACTGATCAACGCACCCAATGGCGTAGGAGCAGCTCACCTGGATAAGATACCTTTGAAGTGCAGGATCACGATGGAAATTGAACCGATGGGGCCTTCTGAAGAATGGGGATTCTACCTGAGAGCAGATGAAAAAGCCGACAAGGGGTACAAGGTTGATTTTTCGGCCGGCAACCAAACGGTTCAACTGGGCAACACCCGCATCCAGGCAGTGAGCGGGCTGGACAAACCAATCAAACTGGATCTTGTTTTAAATGATGACATCATTGATCTGTGCATAGACAACCGCCGGTGTATTGTAAACAGAACGGTTGAGCAGAAGGGACAATTTCTCTGGTTCTTTGCAAAACATGGCAAGGTCAGGTTCAAATCGATCAAAATTGCTCCGCTGACAGAAGAGTAATTTGTTAAAACCCGTTTCTTTACAGCGGCCAATCAATACAAGATATGCTATTAGGACTAGACATCGGAGGAACCAAATGTGCGATTGTTCTCGGGCATGTACGGCGGGATGACCAGATCGAGATCATCAACAAGGAAGTCATCCCTACAGACAAACCTGTTTATGAAATGATCGAACTGTTGTTTGTTACGGCTGAAAAATTGCTGGACGGCCAGGGAATTCCGATAGAAGAAGTTGAAGGTATCGGGATTAGTTGCGGAGGTCCCCTGAACAGCAGGACAGGCAGGATTTTATCACCACCCAATTTGCTGGGCTGGGACAATATTCCGATGGTGGAAATAGCAGCCCGCCGGTTTGGGAAACCGGTGTTGCTGCAGAATGATGCCAATGCCTGTGCTGTGGCAGAATGGAAATACGGCGCAGGCAAAGGCTACAACAACCTGATCTTTTTGACTTTTGGTACGGGTATGGGCGCCGGACTTATTTTGAACGGCGCCCTGTACGCCGGCATCTCAGACCTGGCGGGCGAGGTAGGTCATATCTCACTGGCGGAACACGGTCCGGTTGGCTTTGGGAAGGCAGGCTCTTTTGAAGGTTTTTGCAGCGGTGGCGGTATTGCCCAGTTAGGCCAGATCAAAGCGCGGGAAGCCCTGCAGGTAGGCAACAGGGTTGCTTATTGTGAAAGCATGGAAGATTTAAACAGCATCACGGCAAAATCAATTGCGGCCGCAGCAACAGCCGGCGATGCCGCAGCGATTGAAGTATACCGGATCTGCGGCACTTATCTGGGCAAAGCCCTTTCTATCCTGATAGACATTCTCAATCCGGAGCTGATCATCCTTGGCAGCATTTACGGTCGCGCAAAACACCTGCTGGAGCCCTTTATGATGGAAGTGATCAACAGGGACGCTTTTGTAGATTCAAGAAGGGCCTGCAAAATTGTTCCTGCGGCCCTTTCAGAAAATATCGGCGATATGGCAGCTTTATCACTTGCTCTCATGGCCTGGGAAGGAGACAGGCATTGAACCGGAAGCAAGCAAATTATGGTTCGTCCCCGTGTGCTTGACCGCTGCGATAATTTACCGGCTCCCGGTTCCATCCTGAGGCAGCCGACAGGAGATGGCAGGACCGATATTGGGGGAACCAATGGTAACAAAAGCTGCTTCTTCAGCTTCTTATACTTTTTTATTTTTCTATGAACCTGACATAAGGAGTGCTGACGCCCAATGGCCGCCCATCTGTACTTTTCACGGGGTTGGCGCTGTATTTCAGGTGAAAATCATACTTGGCAGGCAAAGTATAATCAGGCTTGAAATGATACATCGGCCCTTTCACCACCTTGCCCCGGAAAGAAGCAATGCGGCCGGAATTGTACACATCGCAGTTGGTGATGGCCAGCTTATCCCAGCTGGCCTCGTCGAAACGGATAGAGGCGCCACCGCGGCCGCTGTTGGAAAATATAGAATTGCTTACTATCGCATTCTGCACACCCAGCAAACGGATGCCTGATCCCCGCTCCCTGTTGTTCACGTCCTCCAGCACACAGTGGTCAAAAACCAGGCTGGGCCCATGCGTACTTTCATCGCTGCCGCCCCGGTACAGATCGATGGCGGCGCCCAGGATATGATAAAAGCTGCACTGCTTTACTTCTGTATATTCAGCACTGAACTTGCCTGCATCATCTTTTTCGGCAGCCAGGTAAATCGCATCGCCCGACCCGTCGCGGAACAAACACCCTTCAAAAGAAAGCGTATCCGCCATGGTGGTTTTCTGTGCCCGGAAGGCACTGTAACCCGCCTCACCGAAATTGTAAAACCTGCATGCAGCAATCCAGGCGCTGTAGGTGCCCCGCATGGTGGCTGAAGTGCTGACAGCCGCTACCGGTGCGGCTTTTCCTTCATACGGATCACCGTTGAATGAAAGGCCGTTCATCTCCAGCAGGCCGCCGTCACCGATGGTAATCATGGCCGTTCTTCCTTTTGTACCATTGTAACGGATCAAGGGACTTGCATAATCGGGCGAGGGCTCGATGATGAGATAGTGGCTGATGGCAACTGTTCTGTCCAGATTATACGTACCGGCTGCCAGCTGTATGCGGTCACCATCACCCGAAGATTCTACTGCCAGGGCCAGGGTGTTTTGCCCCGGCTGAACCGGAATGATTTTACCAGATGCGATTCTGTAATGCGCTACCGGTGGTTGGTACCAGGCGGCACCACAATCTTCCTTTTTAGCCGCTCTCTTCGCCGGGTTCTCCGGCATGGAACCACCGGGTACAAATCCTTTCTGCAGAACGGCACCGGGCTTGAGAACAGCTTTGTTATTGGTAAAATGGAAGCCATCCGTTTTATCAAACGCTTTGTAAACAGCAGTGGCATTTTTATTGTAAAAACTATTGCCGCTGAATGTTACGTTCTGCGGCACAACAGTCCTTTCATTGTCACTGCCTACACATAGCTGCACATTGTCGCAGTCTGTCCATACATTGTTTTGCAGCACTACATCCTTTACTTCGCGGTATCGGTTGGGCAGCGAATGGGGCACACCGTTCATCACGGCCAGGGCAGCAAAAAAGCGGTCGCCTGCCAGCGCATAAAAATAATTGTTGCGGATGGTATGTCCTTCATTGATCACGCGGATGCCACCGGTATAAGGCTTGTGGTTGCCGATAAATGCATTCCCCTCTACCAGGTTCCGGTCGCCATGCCGCAGGGCCACTACGCCGGCACATTCAAAGAAGGTGTTGTTGCGCACAACGTTGTCGCAGGATTTAACAGAGATCACTTCTACTTCTCCGTTGCAGTGCTCAAAATAGTTGTCGGTCATTTGGGTATAGGAAGAAGTAAATGACTGGCCCGATGTGCCGACCCGGATGGTCTCGCCGCCATTGGAGCCCAGGTTGGGCCGCTCACCAAAATAATTGTGATCAATGGAATGGCGGTTCTGCTGGTTGCGTTCTTCATCGAGGATCACGGCGAATGTTACGCCGTTGTTGAGCTTGCCTTGCACGGAATTGTGATCAAAGCGGTTGTTGCGGCCATAGAGCAGGATCCATGAATTGTCTGTTTCCCGGCTGGGCGGATTAAACCCATCAATGGCGCACTGGGTAATGCGGCAATTGCTGGCCACTTCATCACCAGCCCTGTATTCAATGGCGGCCCCTTTGGGAGCATAACCAGCCGTGAAATAAAAACCGCTCAGCTCAATCCCCGTTCCGCCCAGGTGTATGGAAGACAGGCCCGTGAGCAGCACCTGCCCTGGTGTTTGCGCCCTCACCACCACAGGCTTGTCGGCACGGCCCCTTCCGCTCAGCACCAGTTCCAGGTTTTGATAACGGCCATTCCTCACCACGATTGTATCACCGGCCCTGGCTTCTTTCAAGGCCTGCGGCAGGTCTGCAAGTCCTATCTGGGCATTTGCAGACATGGTAGCAAGAAGAAAAAAGAGTAGAATAAGTTTGTTCATATGGCAAATGTTTTCTGTCCTGGACCATGATTCTTGGGATTTTAGGAGAAGATCAGGTTCGAGATCAATCTTCCTTCAATAAGACCCTTTTTAAAAACCGCATAGTTCATAACATCCCGAATACACGCTATCTTCCCGATTTGAATATTTTACTATTTGGTTCCTTACAGGCATAGCTGAACCGGCGTGACCTGTAATAAAGGTCAATATTACGATGAAAGTTTATTATGAAACAAGACCGTAAAATGGCTGGCTTGATTATGTACCTTGTCTTGTGAGGTCCCTGCATCTGCTTGCTTTTGTTCTGTGAGCGGTATTTCTCTATATTTGATCCGCTCAAACAACAATGAAATGAATCAATCGCGCCGCCAATTCCTCGCACAGATGGGAGTAGTATCTGCCATTCCTTTTCTGGGTTTCAGCCCCCTGCTGGCCGCTCCCGCCGCTTCACTTAAGTTCGGGTATTCCGCCATTACCTGGGGCGACAACATTGAAGGGGCCATCAAGGAGATCGCTTCGCTGGGTTTTACCGGCATCCAGCTGCGCGCCAATGCATTTACAAAATGGGGACAAAAACCGGAAGAATTAAAAAAGATGCTGGATGATGCGAAGCTGGAACTGGTCATGTTTTCGAGCGGCAATGCAGACATCAATACAGGCAATGATGAAGCCGAGATCAACAAGCATGTGGTCAATGCAAAATTTGTTAAAGCCCTCGGTGGAAAGCGCATGCAGGTCACCAATTCTTCCAGGCCAAAAACAGGTGACGTGACCAACGAAAACCTGGTGAAGTATGCAAAACTGCTCACCGAAGTCGGCAAAAGAACGGCAGCTGTTGGCATAGAAACAACTTATCACAACCACATGGGCCAGCTGGGACAAACGCCGCAGGAAGTAGATACCATCCTGCAAAATACAGATCCTAAATCGGTAGGGTTCTTACTGGACGTGGCCCATTATCTGCAGGGAGGTGGCGACCCGGCCGCTGCTGTTCATACATACAAGGACCGCATCAAAATGCTGCACATCAAAGATGTCAAGAATACAGACACAAACAGCGGGTACCAGTTTGTAGAGCTCGGGCAGGGACGCCTTGATTTTCCTGCTGTTTTCAATGCGCTGAATGCCATCAATTACCGGGGCTATGCTGTGGTTGAGCTGGATGCCATTCCTGTAAAAGGCCGCACCACCATGGAAAGCGGGCAGATAGCAAAAGATTTTCTTACGGGCAAAATGAAGTTGAAGATGTAAACGGGCAGGTTTCAGGTTTATTTCACCGGCTCAAGATCTTCCAAGCCAACTTCCTCCCACACGATTCCCTCATACGGTTTTTGCAAACCTGCTTCATAAAAGCAACCGATATGTCCGTTGGGCAATACCGTCAGGCAGGAGTATGCTGAGGGGCCTTCATACAGCAGCTTTGCAGCCGGCCATGTTTTGCCATTGTCGTAACTCACGCGGATGGTCATGCGCGAACGGGCGGTCTTGTTGGCGGGGTTGGAAAACAGCAGGGCTTCCTTCTTACCCCTGTATTCATACCGGATCATGTTGGCTTCACACACAGGTTCAATCAGGGTTGTATCCGTCTGCACGGGCAACCAGCTTTGTCCGCCGTCCTTGCTGATGGCAGTCTGGCGCACCCGCTTCGTACTGGCATTGCGCATATTGAGCATCAGCCGCCCATCCGAAAGTTCAGCAAGGGTAGATTCATTGGTGCTGTCTATCGGACTGTTGCCACCCAGTTTCCAGGTATCACCTCCATCTGAGTAAATAGCATGCGAGAAGTTTTGTTTGGTGCCTGCCACTACATGGTTAGCCGGAACAACAAAACGGCCCTTGTATTTACCCCGGCTGATCTGCACGCCCCGGCCAGGACCAGTGGCATACCAGGTCCAGTCGGCGGGCTTTACTCCCGGGGTAATTTCTTTGGGAGAAGACCAGCTGCGGCCATCATCGGCGGAAAGGAGCAGGAAAACCCTTCTTGTACGTTGGCTTGTTCCTGCAATGATGTCTTTTTCATGATCTGAGCCCAGGTTCCAGGTAGAGAGCAGGATGATGCGGCCTGTTTTGCTGTCGACTACCGGGGCCGGGTTGCCGCAGGTATTTGTGCTGTCGCTCCAGACCAGCTGCAAAGGACCCCAGGTTTTGCCCCCGTCTTCCGAGCGCTTTACGACCAGGTCTATATCGCCTGCATCACCGCAACCGTTCTTTCTTGCTTCTGCAAAGGCCAGTATGGTCCCTTTTACGGTTGTAATAAGCGCAGGTATCCTGAAACAGCTGTAGCCATCATCCCCGGCCCGGTATAAGTGGTTAAGAGACTGGGCATTTACTGCGACAGCCATAAACAAAAATGTGAGGATGGTGGCCCATTTTAACGGCTGGATCATAAAAAATGATTTATAGGAGGATATATACCTCCCTTGTAATGTTTAAATGTAGTACAAATAAAGTTCTATGAAAACGAAATTGAAAAAGGTTTATACTCTATTGAATCAAGCCGTCCAGTACAAATTTTTAACCGGCCCCTGCCCTTTCCTTCCCTGGAATAATACCAAAATGAATTTAAGAGTTTCATTTGGTCTTCAGGTGTGTTTGTATGCGTTTGTCTTGTTCAAGACAAACGCATACGGATATGAAGGCAGACAATATTATTTTCTCCTGTTACCAAGCCATAACAGGCTGTTCAGGACCAGTCTGTCCTGTACTTCGTTTCCGAATGTGAACGACAAAGTTTTGTTTGTTTTGCCTTCATAATCCATGTCATTGTGCCCCATGTTGAAATAGACCATCCTGTATTTTGTGCTGGTCCACACCACCGGGTAATCACCGCTATGCCAGATTTCATGCGGCTTTGGACCGGTGCCCAGGGGAAAGGACGTGGAGTCAACTGAGAGCAGAACTTTGATGGCAGGTTTTTTTCTGAGATCCTCCTTCCAGCGATACCATTCATTCGGGGATGTCTTAAAAGTATGCGGCAAGCCTTGTGTAACCGGATGTGCTTGATCTTCTACCCGCAAGATAGCCGAAGTGGGCCGCCAGGTATTGCTTACATATTCACCTGAACCAAGAAACTCTTTGTGGTACCAATCCCAGTTCTGGGCATAGGCAGAAGGCGTGAGTGCAAAGGCGGCAAAATGAAAGCCCATCCAGGCACCGCCCGCTTCCATATATTGCTGAAAAGCCCTTCGCTGGGCCGTATCATCCGGACGGGTATCTAAAAAAATGACAACCTGGTAACGGGAAAGAAAATCCTGGTTGAGGTTTTCCCACCGGTTGGTGGAATCATAAGAGAAATGATTTTTCTCCGCCATCCGGGCGAACCAGTGGTTGGCTTCATGCACAAATGAAACATGCGCCAGGTCGTTTCGAGCGGTGTAAAAAGCTATTACGCTGAAATCTGTACGCGATGTTTGTGCTGCAGCCGGAACCACATACAAGCATACAAGAACAAGCCAAAGCAGCGGCCAGCATGGCCTTGAATAAGCAGGAGCAATCTGATTCATGGGAAAGACTTTTGGAAATCAGCATGGATAGCGTGGCTGAAGAAACAAATATACTTTGTATAAGAATGCAAGAAAGTACTTCCCCCTTGTTACCATCTGAGCTGATTGACCGACAACAAGGGATCAGATTTCCTGTTCAATCCATGTTAAAAAAACCTCGCATGAGACGCAGTTTTTACCTGTTGCTTTGCTCTCTCCTTATCTGCACGCTAAACCTGCAAGCCCAGAATTCACCCATCAAAGTTACCGAAGCAAGCACTGTAAAAGATTCCAGCGGAGTCGTATATCCTTTCATTATCTGGCGGGCTCTTTTGATGAATAGTGAGTATATAATCCAGCCCATCGATCCGCAAGATCAAAATACAGCGTTCCTGTTGGTTAAACTGAGCGAAGAACAGAAAAACAAGCGGCTGGAGCGCATGCTTAAACCCAGAGAAAGCACTTTCTTCAAGACTGGTAAGGAGTTTAGCCTCTTTAAAACTTCCGACATCGACCACAACAAGATCAATTTAAAAGAAGAAAAGGGAAAGATCATTGTGCTGAATTTCTGGTTTATTGACTGCCCTCCCTGCCGCATGGAAATTCCGGCGCTCAATGAACTCGTGGAAGCTTACAAGGGCAACGACAGCGTGCGGTTTATCGCAATTGCACTGGATGTAAAACCGGATCTGAAATATTTTCTGAAAAGCACTCCGTTCAACTATACCATTGTTGACGACGGACGTTATCTTGCCACCCGGTACGGCGTTCGTGCTTTTCCCACCCATGTGATCATTGACCAGCAGGGAAAGATCTATTTTCACACCGTTGGCCTGGCAATGAACACAGCTTACTGGCTCAAAAAATCAATCGACGAGTTATTAAGACAGTCGTCGTCCATAGCCCAGAAATAACAGAAATCTGCGTGCCCCGCTGCTGAGAAATGCCTGTCCGCAATACAAGCAAGCGCATGTTTGAACCAAACCGGGCAGTATTACCTGGCCGTAAACACCAGGCTGGTAATAGACCGCTCAGGCAATGTAACCTCCAGGGTGTTCCCGGCACCGGGCCCGCCGGACAGCGGATAAGGTTTCATATTATCTTCTTCCTTACCGGATGTAACATAGCGGGCAATGGTCCATTCTGATGCGTTGCCGGCAAGTCCGTCCAGCGCCAGTTTTACCGCTTTGCTTCCTGTTGTGTAATTGATCATGTTCACGACCAGTTTTTTTCCGGCCGCATCTTTGAAAGCGGTTGTCATAACAGAGCGGGCAATGGCCGTATCAGCCAGTTCATCGTTTCTTTCTGTTTCCACGCGCACCATACCCGGACGTACAAACAGGCTGTAATGCCCCAAAGCCCACAAATTTTTGCTCACGGTATACAGGGTGTCGGGATGGGCTGTCCGCCGCGGGTTGAGGGCGATCAGGTAATACCGGGGCGCTTCGGCACTGCCGGGCTCGTAGGCGTTCCAGTAATGCCAGGCCGTGGCATTGCCAGTAGTCAGATCATGGTGGATGATCTTTGCCAGGAAAAGGGCATAGTCAATGGGAGCCAGCCTTTGCCGGAAAGGGGCCCCGTCACGGTACCCGTCACCCAGCATGCAATACTCCGACTGCCAGTACTCCAACCCGCTGTATTTTTTCAGCGTATCCCTGACTGACCTGCGCGTGTTGATGATGCGGGCATTGCCTGTTTCCGTGAAATAACCATGTCCTTCCACAAACTTCGTAGCATGGGACAAGCCGCCAACATAAAGCGGACTGGCAGGATCCCAGAAACTCCTGATCTGGCTGCTCCGGTTTTTTACATTGGCCATATAGAGGTGATCCAGCATGCCGGCTTCTGTAAGCAGGATATCCGTTGTGAGTTTTTGATCGCGCAGGCTTTTGTTCAATGCTGTTGTTACCCGGTAGATTTCTTCGTTTGTCCATGGACTTCCCTCCTGCTTGGCACTGCCCGGCGTGCCTGACCAATCCCATTGCGGTTCGTTGACAGGGCTCACCCATTTAAAGTGAAGACCGGCCGCATCAAAATGTTTGATTACCTGGGCCAGAAAATTCGTGTAGGCATCGTATTTATTCTCCTGCAGGTTGGCCAGGCTGTCTTTGACCAGTTTGTATCCCAATCCATTCTTTGTAAACTGTACAGGCGGACTGTTTACAAAAGCGATCAGGTCCTGCACGCCGTAGTTCCTGGCCTGCTGCAGCATCCAGGTATAGCCTTTTTGCTTGTTCCAGTTGTAGCTGCCGTCGGGTGCCAGGAAACACTCCACCCGGTGAGCAGGATCCCGGATGCCGCTGCTGTCGCCCTGTTCGGCGGTACCCGCGCCGATGTTAAAGCGAAAGGCAGAGAGGCCAATGCCTTTCGGCTGTCCGTTCTTGTCTGTTTCCTTGCTGAACAAGAGTTCGGCTACCCGCTTTTTATCCGCCTCGGGCCAGCGGGCACCAATCTCTTCCGTAAACCAGCAGCCCGATGTGCCGATATTGCGGATAGGTTGCAGCGGTTGGTTGAGACGGATGGTAAATACAAGATCAGGTTGGGATTGTGCCGTTGCGCACAGGGAGGAAAGCAGGAGCAATAAGCAGGCTATGTTTTTCATGTCAGTCAATTAGAAAAAAATATCATCCGGCGAAAACTAAGATTAAATCTCATAATAACAATAATTTTAAATCCGAATCAATGCACCTGTTTACCAAACACTCCCATATGAAAAAACTCTTCCTGATCCCCTTTGCACAAGTCCTTGCCTTCTTCTCCTTTGCCCAAACAACCGTGCAGAACCTGCGCTGCGAAAACCTGACAAATCCCATCGGACTGGACGTTCAACAACCCCGCTTTAGCTGGCAGTTGGCTTCTCCGAAACGCGGGGTAATGCAAACGGCTTATGAACTCCGGCTGGGCCGCTCAGCTTCGCTGAATGGAAAAGACCTGGTATGGAGCACCGGGAAAATTGCCTCCGATTCTTCTGTGCTGGTGACTTACAAAGGTTCTCCCCTCCAAGCCGAACAGCGTTATTACTGGCAGGTACGCATATGGGATGGAGGCGGCAAAACATCTGACTGGAGTGCGCCGGCCTCTTTCCAGATGGCTTTTTTGCAGCCAGCTGACTGGAAAGCGAGCTGGATCGAACCGGGTTACACAGAGGATAGCGTGATGCGTCCTTCTCCCCTGCTGCGCAAAGAATTCAACGTAGGCAAGAAGATTAAGTCTGCCACTGCTTACATTACCGCACACGGATTGTATGAAGCCTACCTGAACGGCAAACGGATCGGGGATGCCTACCTTACCCCTGGCTGGACAAGCTACAACAAACGGCTCCAGTACCAGGTGTATGATGTAACCGGCCTGGTAAAACAAGGCGCCAATGCAGTGGGGGCAGAGCTGGGCAGCGGCTGGTACAGGGGCAATCTTGCCTGGGGCAACAACCTGAACATTTATGGAAAAGACATCGCCCTCTTGTTTCAACTGCAGCTCGAATACACAGACGGAACAAAGGAAAGCATTGTATCGGACGGAAGCTGGAAATCTGCAACTGGCTCTATCCGTTTTTCGGAGATCTACCACGGTGAAACCATCGACAACAACCTGGAAAAAGCAGGTTGGACCACTGCCGGCTACAATGACCAAAACTGGAGTGGGATAAAAGTAACGGAACATCCTAAAAATATCCTGGTGGCCACTTACAATGAACCGGTCAAAAAGCATGAAACATTTAAACCGGTTCGCAAGTTCACCACCCCGGCCGGTGACCAGGTGCTCGACTTCGGGCAAAACCTGGTAGGCTGGGTAATTACCAAAGCCACCGGGAAGGCAGGTGATAAGATTGTTTTGTCGCATGCAGAGGTCATGGACAAACGCGGAAATTTTTACATCGACAACCTCCGGAAGGCAAGAGCGCGGGATACATTTGTGCTCAGCGGCAAGGGCCAGGAAACTTTTGAACCGCATTTTACCTGGCATGGATTCCGGTTTGTAAAAGTAGAGGGTTACCCGGGAGAGATCAACCCTGATAATTTTACCGCCGTCGCCTTGTATTCTGATATGAAACCTACAGGCAGCTTCACGAGCTCCAACGCGCTCATCAATCAATTGCAGCATAACATCGAGTGGGGCTTGAGGGGCAATTTCCTGGATGTGCCCACCGATTGTCCGCAACGGGATGAGCGGCTGGGCTGGACAGGCGATGCACAGGTATTTTCGCGCACAGCCACGTTCCTGCGCGATGCAGATAATTTCTTTGCCAAATGGATGAAGGATGTGAGTGCTGATCAGTTCCCCAGCGGCAGCGTGCCCCATGTTATTCCCAACGTACTGGGCAATGGCGGCGGTTCTGCAGGTTGGTCGGATGTAGCTTGCGTGATACCCTGGAACCTTTACCTGGCTTATGGCGATAAAAGGGTGCTGGAAGATCAGTATCCCAGTATGAAAGCATGGGTCGGTTATATGAAGCAACAAAGTACGGCCAACCTCTGGAACAAGGGCTCACATTTTGGCGACTGGCTCTTTTACAGTATTAACGACGACAACGATGGCTCTTCCGCCATCACCAACAAATACCTGATCGCCCAGTGTTTCTGGGCCCATTCTACCCAGCTGCTTATCAACGCGGCCAGGGTATTGGGCTACACAGCAGACGTAGCAACTTACACGGCCCTGCTCAAAGACATTAAAACCGCATTCGTGAATGAGTATATCACCTTCAACGGTGCTTCCATGTCGAACACACAAACCTCTTATGTACTGGCGCTGATGTTTGACATGCTGCCCGAAGAAAAACGGGCGCAGGCTGCCGCCCGGCTGGTTGCAAATATCAATCTGTACCGCAATCACCTGACCACGGGCTTCCTGGGTACGCCCTATCTCTGCCATGTACTCAGCCGGTACGGGTATAACGACATGGCCTATACGCTTTTGCTGCAGGACTCCTATCCTTCCTGGCTTTACCCCGTAAAAATGGGCGCTACCACCATCTGGGAACGCTGGAACGGCATCCACCCTGACAGCAGCTTTGAAACCCCTACCATGAACTCATACAACCACTATGCATACGGTGCTATCGGCGACTGGATGTACCGGGTGGCGGCAGGCATCGATACAGACCCGGACGGCGTAGGGTATAAAAAAATTATTATCAAGCCACACGTAGGCGGCAGGTTTACACAATTGGCTGCCAGTTACCTGACGCGTTATGGCAAGGTAAGTTCCGGCTGGAAGATAGAAAACAACAAGCTGGTAATGGATGTGGAAATACCCGCCAATACCACGGCCACCGTTTACATTCCGGCTGCCAGTGCCGACAGCATCCAGGAAGGCGGTAAACAGCTTGCTGGTATTCCGGATATAAAAGTGGGCGGACAGGAAGATGGATGGACAGAGGTAAAGCTGGGCTCGGGAAAATATCAGTTTACCACGGGCCGCAGGGAAGAAAAGCAACCAGCACGAACAGCATCAAGAGAATAACAAGCTATGCCATTCATCAAATCATTTTCACTCAAGCCGGTCCGGCAATCGCCATTCCCTTTTAATATTCCGGCGGTAAAATTTGCCAAGGAGGTAACGCTGGATAAAGGCGTTACCATCTTTGTGGGTGACAACGGATGCGGTAAATCAACCCTGCTGGAAAGCATTGCCTATGCTGTTAACCTGCCCCTGATCGGGGGTTTTATTGGTGCATCGGCCGGTTTTGATGCGGCGAGGTCATTAAAGCCCTATCTCAACATTGAATGGGGAAGAAAAAACAGCAAGGGATTTTTTTTCCGGGCAGAAGATTTCAGTGATTTTATCAACGGGGTAGAAAAAGAAAACAACAAGATCGCATGGGACCTGCATGAACTAAAGGGAGAAGTAGATGATGCCATCATCAAACAGATGAGTGAAAGCATGAACCATCGCCTTCATGATATCCGCAAAAATTACGGCTCGGATATGCAGGCATTTTCTCACGGCGAAGCCTACCTGAAAATCCTGCAAACCCGCATTGAAGACAAGGGCATCTACCTGCTTGATGAGCCCGAAGCGGCGCTTTCGCCCCTCAAGCAACTCGCGCTGATTGTTTTTATCATGGAAGCCCTGAAAAACGGCAACACCCAGTTCCTGATAGCCACCCATTCACCCATCCTGATGGGCATACCGGGCGCCCTGCTCTATGAAATCCAGGAAGACGGCATGCAGCCTGTCCAGTTCAAAGAAACCGATCACTACCGCATCACCAAAACCTTTCTCGACAACCCGGACTCTTACCTGCGGCGCTTGCTGTAGAGAAGGAAGCTTTTAAGTTCATTCCAAGACACAATTGTTTTCTCCTCTTTTTTATATAATACCGGGTTGAATTTAGTGGTGAGTAATTGGTGAGAAGGGGTAAGTGAAATACGTACATAAAACACATGACAGCAGGAACCCACCTCTGCCCCTCCCAGGAGGGGATAATACAAGTGCCCTTCTTATCCCCTCTAGGGAGGGGCAGGAGTGGGTCTACGATGCATGCCATACCAACCAATTCATTTTGGTATAAGTACCGGGTATTTCACATCTTCGTGCTGATACAAATATGTGTATCTCAATCTCCTCAACATGTTGAAGTATCTGATTATAATTTGTGTATTTGCATGGCCGCTCAGCCTGCTGGCGCAGAACAAGCCCCTGAGCAAACCCAATATCGTTATCCTGTATGTGGACGATCTCGGTTATGGCGATCTGGGATGTTACGGAGCCACACAGGTACACACGCCGAATGTGGATAAGCTGGCGAAGAACGGCCTTCGGTTTACAGATGGGCATTGCACGGCGGCTACCTGCACGCCCTCCCGGTTTTCCCTGCTCACAGGCAGTTATGCATTCAGGAACGAAGCGGCCATCCTGCCCGGCGATGCGCCCCTGCTGATCAGACCCGGCACCCCTACCCTGCCTGCTATGCTGCAGCAAGCCGGGTATAACACGGCTGTGATCGGCAAATGGCATCTTGGGCTGGGCAACGGAACCATCAACTGGAACGAACCGATCAAACCAGGCCCTGCTGAAGTGGGCTTCAACTATTCTTTTATCATTCCTGCCACGCTGGACAGGGTCCCCACCGTGTATGTAGAAAACGGCGCGGTTGTAAACCTCGACCCAAGCGATCCGATTACAGTCAATTATAACCACAAGATTGGCACAGACCCTACCGGACTGGAGCGCCCCGATCTGCTCAAATTCAAAGCCGATACCCAACACAGCAATACCATTGTTGACGGGATCAGCCGCATCGGGTATATGTCGGGCGGACAGGCTGCCCGCTGGAAGGACAGAGAAATGGTTGACGTGCTGACACAGAAAACACAGCAATTTCTCGCGCAGCAAAAGGACAAACCTTTTTTTCTTTATCTCTCCTATACCGACATCCATGTTCCCCGCGATCCCCATCCCCGTTTCAGGGGGGCTACCAAAATGGGCAGCAGGGGTGACGCCATCGTACAAATGGATTGGATAACCGGTGAGGTGATCAACATGCTGGAGAAACAGGGTCTTTTAAAAAACACCCTCGTCATCTTCACCAGCGACAACGGCCCCGTGCTGGATGATGGCTACGATGACCATGCCGAAGAACTGGCTGTCCATCACCAATCCGGCGGCCCTTACAAAGGCGGAAAATACAGCGCGTACGAAGCAGGAACCCGCGTACCTACCATCGTGTACTGGCCCGGCACAGTAAAGCCAGGAAGGAGTCGAGCGTTGGTAAACCAGGTAGATTTATTCGCATCGCTGGCAAGCCTCACGGCCCAGGAACTGCCGGCATCTTCAGCCCCCGACAGCTTCGACATGCTGGATACCTGGCTGGGCCGCTCCCAACGGGGCCGCCCAACGATGCTCGAAGAATCTTTTACCTTGGCACTCAGATGGGGCAACTGGAAATGGATCGCCCCGCAGGAAAAAGAAGCTCCCGCCTGGCTAAAAGACAAAAAGATCCCCACCGGCCTGGGCAAACAGGGACAACTATACAACCTGACCAAAGATCCCGCAGAGCAGCACGATGTATCCGGCACCTACCCCAACCAGGCAAAAAAGATGCAGGACATGATCGGGCAGATCAAACAACGGGGAAAGTCTTGAACCATGATTTACCCGGCGTTGAATCCCGTACAACCAGATTGGGCTTTAATACCACATGCGTAGGGCCGGTTTGCTTTCCCTCGATCTGGGTGAGGAGGATGTCCAGGGCTTTTTTGCCGATGGCTTTGATGGGTTGTGAGACGACGGTGATGCCGGGGGAAGCGAGGCGGAAGAGATCATTGTCGTCGAAGCAAACGATGGCTATATCGGCGGGCACTTGCTTCCGGAGATTGCGCAGGCTTTCCAGTCCGGGAATGCCGATGTTGTTGGAGGTAAATAAGATGGCATCGATGGAGGGATGCGCTTTTACAAAGCTTTCAATTTCTTTGATGGTCTTTTGTTCCGTAGAGCCAAAGGGGATTTGTTTTACCAGTCTGGGTTGAAAAGAGAGCTTGTGTTTCGTGAGCGCGGCAGTATAACCTTCGAGGCGGTCACCGAGCTGGAGCTGGCTCGTTTCGTTGGTGACCAGCGCGATAGAACGGTAGCCTTGCTTTACCAGGTGTGCAACGCTGTCGTAAGCTCCTTTAAAATTATCGATGGTAACATAACTGCCAGGCACATGCGGAAAATAGCGGTCAATGAGTACCAGCGGTTTTTTCTCTTTGCCCAGTTTTTCTATCTCAGGGAGCATGCCGGAAGTAGGTGCTATAATGAGACCGTCCATCTGCTTTTCAAGCAGGGAGCCCAGGGCATTGCGGGCCTTGCCTTCGTTGTTTTCGCTGCTGCAGAACATCACCGTATAGCCCAGCTTGTTGGCTTCTTCTTCCACGACGCGGGCCAGGTGGCCAAAAAAAAAGTTGGAAATATCGTCTACGATCAGGCCCAGCGTATGTGTTTTGCCGGTACGCAATCCCTTGGCAAACTGGTTGGGCCGGTAATTGAGCTGATCAGCCACCTTGCTTATTTCAGCTATGATGCGGTCGCTGATCTTTCTTTCTTTTCCTTGTCCGTTTAAAACAATGGAGACAGTTGTGGCCGAAACACCGATTTGCTTTGCAATATCCTTGATCGATGCTTTCTTCATTTTTCAAAAATAAGTCCTATTGCAATAGCAGCGCGGGCATTAGTCAAGCCCGATCTCCGACAGCTTCACCGGCCGGTTTTCCTGCATCGATCTGTTGGCCGCTACGGCGGCCAGCGTTGCCTGTAAACTGTCTGCGGCCGTAGCAGGCGGCTCTTCTCCGCGCAGGATGGTTTGCACAAACGCTTCTATTTCGTTTACGTAAGAGCGGGCATAGCGTTCAGGAAATGCATGCAGCGGGAGTGCATGGTGGATGCCAGCTGCATCAGCGCGGACGTTGCGGTGGTAAGTATTGTTATCAACCTGGATCATGCCGGCCTCCCCAAAAATTTCCAGGCGCTGGTCATAACCAAATACGGCTTTGCGGCTGTTGTCTATCAGGGCCCAGCTGCCATCGTCCAGTGTAAGCGTGATCAGGGCTGTGTCTATGTCATTTGCTCCGGTGGCCACAGCCGGGTCTATCAGGGCTGCGCCACGGGCAAATACTTCTATCACATTCCTGCCGGTGATATAACGCGCCATGTCAAAATCGTGGATAGAAAAATCCATGAACAGGCCGCCGGATGTTTTCAGGAATGGGATGGGTGGCAGATCAGGATCGCGGTTGGTGATTTTTACTATATGCACCTTCCCGATCCGGCCTTCCTGCACAGCCCGTCGGGCCTGGATAAAATCCGGATCAAAGCGCCGGTTGAAACCCAGCATCAGCTTTACGCCCCTGCTTCTTGCCAAGGCTTCGATAGCCGCTGTTTTTCGCAGGGAAAGGTCAAGCGGTTTTTCGCAAAAGACCGGCTTGCCATGAGCAATGGCTTTTTCAACCATACCGGCATGGGTGTCCGTAGGCGTAGCAACGATCACGGCGTCTACATCGGGGTGGGCAATCGCTTCTTCCGGGTCGCGCACAAAGCTGACCTCCGGGCCAAATTCCCCTGCTGCTGGTTGGTACAGGGGATCAGCCACCACCACGATGGAAGCACCGGCACTGGATTGCTGGATGTTCCGGTAATGCGTCTTTCCCATCCGGCCCATGCCTAAAAGGGCTAGCTTTAATTTTTTCATTGCTGCTAAATACTTTCCAATATACCGGCTTCTATCCCGGCCAGCTTTACAGGTTCTCCCTTTTGCATAGATAGTTTGGCCGCAGTCGCGATCAGGGTAGCCTGCAGGCCATCACTGCCGCTTACAGGCATTTCTTTGTTGTGAAGAAGCGCATCAATAAACAATTCTATTTCCTTAAGATATGATTTTTCATACCTGTCCATAAAAAAGTCTAACGGCAATGCATGGTGGATGCCGGCTGCATCCGAGATAATGTTGCGGTGGTGCTGGTTGTTCTCGACCTGGATCATGCCGTTGCTGCCAAAGACTTCCAGGCGCTGGTCGTATCCATATACTGCCTTGCGGCTGTTGTCTATTACAGCACAGGTGCCGTCTTCAAAAACAAGGGTGGTAAGCGCCGTATCGATGTCGCCCGCATCAGCTACGGCCGGATCGTGCCGCACGAGCCCCTTTGCATATACCTCCACTACTTTTTTTCCGCTGATATAGCGGGCCATGTCAAAATCGTGAATGGCCATGTCCATAAACAGACCTCCTGAATTTTTGATATAGTCGATCGGCGGCAGACCTGGGTCGCGGCTGGTGATCTTGACAATATGCACTTCTCCGATTTTGCCTGCTGCTACTGATTGGCGGGCCTGCATAAAGTCAGGATCAAAGCGCCGGTTAAAACCCAGCATCAGCTTTACACCTGTTTCTCCTGTGCGGTCTACCAGGGCAGCCGTGCGCTCCAGCGACAGATCCAGCGGTTTTTCGCAGAAGATGGCTTTTCCTGCTGTGGCGGCTTTTTCCACCAGGTCGGCATGCGAGCTGGTGGGCGTACAGATCAGCACGGCGTTTACCTGCGGGTGGCCAATGGCTTCTTCCGGATTGCGGAAAAATCGGGCACCCTGCCCATACTGACTGGCGAACTGTGCTTCATCCAGCTGCGGATCGGCAACAGCGACCACGCTGGCCCGGGGAAAGCGCTGGGTGATATTTTTGAAATGAATCTTGCCGATCCGGCCCATGCCCAGCAGGGCTATATTTACATGCTCCATGAGATGGTTTTAGAATAAAATGGGAATAATATTTTATAGGGTACCGGGTTCTTACAGTCCGATGCTGTGCAGGTAGTTCCGGTTGTTCTGCGCATATAGCTTGGGGTTACCCATGCCCGGCAGTACATCCTGTTCCACTACGATCCAGCCCCGGTACCCTTTCTCTTCCAGAAAAACTTTTACAGCCCCGAAATCAACGGCCCCCTTGCCTAATTCGCAGAACACACCATGGGCTACGGCTTCGAAATAATCCCAGCCGGCTGCTGCTCCTTCTTGCGCCACTGCCGGTGAAAAATCTTTGAAGTGTACGTGCCAAATCCTGTCGCCCCATTTCTTCAGCACCTCAAGCGGATCTTTACCACCGCCAAATAAGTAATGCCCTGTGTCGAAGCAAAGTCCCAGCAGGCCGGGGTCGGTCTCCTTCATGAGTGCATCAATCTCCGCAGGTGTTTCGATGTATCCGGCGCAATGGTGGTGAAATACCGTGCGCAGTCCCCACGCATCCTTTACAGCCCTGGCTACCTTTTCTGCACCCTGCGCAAAAGTTTGCATCGCGGCTGGGGAGAGGCCCTGCCCTTCCCTGATCCGTCCTGCATTTTTTGTGCGCCCGGTTATGCTGCCGTTTTCATCGGCCAATACGATGAACGCGTTTTTGTAGCCGGCTTCTACCATCAACTGCGCCACCTTTAAAGCTTTTTGGATACCTGCATCATGGGCTGCGGGTTCAGCCAGTGCCACCGGCACAAAGGCGCCGAGCAGTTCCAGTCCGCGTTGCTCAACTTCTTTGTGCAGGGCTGCCGGATCGGTGGGCATAAACCCCCAGTCACCCAACTCTGTGCCTTTGTAGCCGGTTTCTTTTATCTCGTCGAGCACCTGTTCATAGCCCAAGGGCTTGCCTTCCAGGTCAAACTCCAGCGCCCCCCAGGAGCAGGGCGCATTCGCAATTTCTATTTCCTGCATGCAGCTTAAAATTTTCTTGACCACTCCTTGGGCCAGCGTTCAACAACTACTTTGGTTTGGGTAAAAAATTCGATGGCATGCTTGCCTTGTCCGTGCAGGTCGCCGAAAAAGCTTTCTTTCCAGCCACTGAACGGGAACTGGGCCATGGGTGCAGCAATGCCGATGTTGATGCCGATATTGCCGGCCATGGCTTCATGCCTGAACTTACGGGCACTGGAACCGCTTGATGTAAACAAGCAAGCCATGTTGCCGTATGCGCCCCCATTGATAAACTGAATGGCATCGTCTACCGTTTTCATGTGCAGCAGGGTCATCACCGGACCAAAGATTTCTGTTTTGATCAGTTCGCCCCCCAACGGCAGGTTTTCCAAGATAGTAGGCTGAATAAAATTCCCCCTTTCATAATCTGCGATCTTGGTATTGCGGCCATCCAGCAGCACAGAGCCCCCTTCCTGCACCCCTTTACCGATCAGGTGTTCGATGCGGGATTTGCTTTCCGGACTGATCACCGGTCCCATTTCCACGCCTTTGTTGAGCCCGTAACCTACGGCCCTGGCTTTGGCAGATTCATACAACGATTCACGGATCTTTTCACTTTCATCGACCGTAATCACGACCGATGCTGCCAGGCAGCGCTGACCGGCGCAGCCGAACACGCTATCTGTAATGATCTGTGAAGTCATTTCAACATCTGCATCGGGCAGCACAACAACCGGGTTTTTGGCGCCGCCCTGTGCCTGCACCCGTTTGCCGTTGGCAGTAGCGCGTGCATAGATGTATTTGGCTACCGGCGTGCTTCCTACAAAGGAAACAGACTTGATCAGCGGGTGGTCCAGGATGGCATCCACACTGTCCTTGCCGCCATGTACCATGTTGAGCAGGCCCTTTGGAAGCTCCAGCTGGTCGATCAGTTCAAAGATTTTCACCATGGTCATGGGCACTTTTTCAGAAGGCTTTATGATCATGCTGTTGCCGCAGGCGATGGCATAGGGCAGGAACCAGAATGAGATCATGGCCGGAAAATTAAACGGCGCAATGCAGGCCGTTACACCCAGGGGCTGGCGGATCATGTATTCATCAATGCCGGTAGCGATGTTCTCCAGGAATTCGCTTTGCATCAGCATGGGTGCGGCGCTGGCCACTTCCACATTTTCGATGGCCCGCTGTAATTCACCGATGGATTCAGCCAGGGTTTTACCACATTCCTGGGTGATCATTTTTGCCAGTTCTTCCCGGTTTTCTTCCAGCAGTTGCTTGAACTTGAACAGGGGCTGTATGCGCCGGAGCACGGGCACGGCCTTCCATTCAAGATAAGCTGCCTGGGCCGCCTGCACGGCCGTGTCAACATCAGCGCTTGTTTCCGGGCCAAAAGGAACCCGCGCCATAACATCGCCCGTTGCCGGGTTCACCACATCAAGGGTTTCTTTGCAGACACTATCCGTCCACTGGGCCCCGATGTAATTCTGTAAGGTTTTCATATTGCGTGTTTGAGTGATTGAAGGCTTCATTCTATTTTCTTCAAGACCGGAAGGACTGATGTTTATGTTCATACTACCGGCTCGTCCTGAACCCACCCCTGCCCCTCCCAGGAGAGGATAATACAAACGCTCTTCTTATCCCCTCCCGGGAGGGGCAGGGGTGGGTTTTATGATCGCTTGCTCGCATCTGTTAATAAGGCCGTGGTTTTAGTTTATAGATAATGCCGCTGCTTTTCCCGGTTCTTTTTCAGCTTCTCGGCGCTTTCCTTTACGGAGTCGATGGTCGACACTTCTGCCACGGGTACATCCCACCAGGTGTAGCCGTTGACGCGCTGTTCGCGGTCGGTGTCGATGTATACAACGGTGGTTTTGTCTGTTTGCTTTGCCTGCTCCAGGGCCTGTTTAAATTCTGTCAGGTTTTTTGTCCGCAGCACGGTAGCGCCCAGGCTTTCTGCATTGGTAGCCAGGTCAACCGGCAGATAGGTTCCGTTCAGTTCGCCGGTGGCTTTGTTGCGGAACTTGTAATGGGTGCCAAACCCATCCGAACCCAATGAGCGCGAAAGCCCGCCGATGCTCGCGTAGCCGTTGTTGTTCAGCAGGATGATCATGATCTTATAGCCTTCCTGGATAGAAGTGACGATCTCCTGCGCCATCATAAGGTAGCTGCCATCACCCACCATCACCCACACTTCGCGGGAGGGATCAGCCATCTTGGCGCCCAGTCCGCCCGCTATTTCATAGCCCATGCAGGAGTAGCCGTATTCCAGGTGAAACCCCTTTGGATCCTGCGTGCGCCAGAGCTTGTGCAGGTCGCCGGGCAAACTGCCCGCAGCACAAACCACGATATCCCTTTCCGCAGAAAAATCATTGACCGCGCCAATCACGCTGCCCTGGCTTACCGCATGGCCTCCATCGGTACTGTAAACTTTATCTACCTGTTCGTTCCATGATTTGTTATACTGCACAACGCTTGCTGCATACCCGTCTTCTACCTTGTAATCGCCCAGTTTTTTATCCAGTTCGCGGATGGTTTCGCGGGCATCGCCGGTGAGGGCCAGGGCGCCTTGCTTGACCGAGTCAAACTCGCATACGTTGATATTGATAAACCTGACCTGCTGGTTCTGAAAAGCAGACTGCGAGATGCTGGTGAAATCGCTGTAGCGCGTACCGATGCCGATCACCAGGTCGGCTTCTTCACACACCGCGATCGCACCCGGTGTGCCTGTAACGCCCGCTGCGCCTAAGTTCTGGGGCTCGTCATACCGGAGAGAGCCCTTGCCCGCAAAGGTTTCCACTACAGGAATACCACTCTTGTTGACCCATGCTTTTAAATCAGCAGCCGCGCCGCTGTAGATAACGCCGCCGCCGGCAATGATCACCGGTTTCTTTGCCTGGCTGATGAGCTGAACAGCTTGTTCTATGCCCCTTTCACCTGCCCTGGTTCTGGGTACGGACCAGACCTTTTTCTGGAACAGGTGCGCAGGAAAATCAAACGCTTCTGCCTGTACATCCTGCGGAATGCAGAGTGTGACCGTACCAGTTTCTGCAGGTGAGGTCAGGGTACGCATGGCCTGCATCAGGGCGCTCACCAACTGCTCGGGCCGGTTGATGCGATCCCAGTATTTCGATACGGGCTTAAAGCAATCATTCACCGATACATCGTTGGAATAAGGATATTCCAGTTGTTGCAGGACCGGGTTCACCAGCCGGGTCGCAAAAATATCACCCGGTAACAGCAGTACCGGTATCCGGTTAATGGTAGCCGTTGCCGCACCGGTGATCATGTTGGTAGCACCCGGGCCGATGGAAGACGTACATACAAATGCGCCCAGCCGGTTTTTCACTTTTGCATAGGCAATGGCGGTATGCACCATCGCCTGTTCATTCCGGCTTTGGTAGTATTTGAAGGAAGGATACTGATACAAGGCCTGTCCGATGCCGCCCACATTGCCATGGCCAAAGATGCCCAGGCAACCGCCAAAGAACGGCTGTTCCACACCATCCCTTTCCACGTACTGCACCTGCAGAAACTCAATGGTGGCCTGGGCTACCGTTAAGCGTTTCGTTGATGTACTCATATTTATTTTAATAGCTTTTTTGGTTTATAATGTCCGGTCTCTGCTGCATGCCAATCATCGTAGACCCACCCCTGCCCCTCCAAGGAGGGGGTATGCAGTTTCTCCGTGGATTTCGGTGCTCCCCGGAGGGCTTTCTTATCCCCTCCCGGGAGGGGCAGGGGTGGGTTGCTGCCGCACAGCGGTGGGTTCTTCGCCTAGCCCTCCCCGTGATGCTACGAACTGCATGAGCTCGTCGTAGTAGGGCATGTCGTTCGCGCAGCCGGGTTTCTGAACGACCCAGGCACCACTGGCATTGCCCATGCGGCAGGCTTTGTACAAGCTCCATCCCTGCAGATATCCATAAATAAAGCCGCTGGCAAATGCATCGCCGGCACCCAGTACGTTCAGCACTTCTACCGGAAAGCCCGGCACATCCATGCGTGTGCCGTCCTTGTGCACGATGGTTACGCCTTTAGAGCCCCGTTTTACCAGCAGGGTTTCCGGTCCAAGTTGCAGGATCTTTTTGATAGAAGCTTCTATATCACCCTTGATCTGCGGAGCAGATATCTGCTGGTGGCTGATGCTCACCTGGTCGGCGCTGTGCAGGGTGGCCGCCTGTATCTCTTCCTCGGTGCCGATGGCGATCTTTACTTTTGGCAGCAGGGCCCTCACCATGAGTCCGAAGGAACGTACATCGGTCCACTGATCAGCGCGGAAGTCGACGTCCAGCACCACATCCACGCCATTGTCCACAGCCGCTTCGGCTGCATAAAAAACGGCGCTGCGGCTGGGTTCCCGGTTTAAGGCCGTACCGGAAATTTCCAGTACTTTATACCGGCTGATGTCGGCCGCTACTACATGGTCGATGGTAAGATGGCTGTCAGCCGCATTTTCCCGGTAATACACCAGCGGAAAGCGGTCGGGTGGCTCAATGCCCAGTACCACGGCGCTCGTGCGGGCGTGCGGGATGCGGGGGATAAAAGCCGTATCCACCTGTTGCTTTTCGAGAAAATGCAGGATGAAATCGCCCACTTTGTCATCACCCACGGCGGTGAGCAGGGTTGCAGAAGCACCCAGCCGCCTGCAGCCCACGGCGATGTTCAGGGGCGAGCCGCCCACAAATGCGTCGAAGCCTTTGATATCGATAAAATCCGCACCGATGTTCTGCGAGTAAAGGTCGATGCTGGACCGGCCCATTGTTATTAAGTCCTTTTCTTTGTTTGCCATAGCCTATTGATTGTTCATGTCTGCGGTTACGAGCGGCACCCGCGGGTCTTTGCCCTTCCAGGAGTGGAAGATCCACTCATGTGCCGGATCAGGCGTAGCGGCCAGGGACTGGTCGCTGCCGGCAAGGAAGTTCAGGTAGTAGCAGTTGTATCCGTGTCCGGCTGCAACGGGGTGATAGCCTTTGGGCACCATCACCATGTCGTTGTTGTGCACCTGCATCAGTTCGTTGAGGCTGCCATCTCCGGTATACACCTGCTGGATGGCATAGCCCTGCGGCTTGTCGATCTTGTAGAAATAAAATTCCTCCAGCACGGCTTCCTTCAGCTCACCGCTGCTGTCTACTTTGCGTTCATCGTGCTTGTGGGCAGGAAAGGAGCTCCAGTTGCCGGAGGGCGTATATACTTCCACCGCGACCAGCCTGCTGCTGCCAAAACCGGGTTCTATCAGGCTGTTGATCTGGCGGGTGGCATTGTCGCCGCCCCTGATCTCGATGGCTGCTTCCCGGGGCTCTTTGAACCGGGCAGGAAAATCGGCGTGGGCCCGGCACCAGCCGGCTGCTATGTCCAGCACATCACTTTGAGCAGTCAGCGTGAATCGGGTGTGCCGGGGCAAGTAAAGCGTATGTGCGATGCCGTGAAACGGATCTTTTCTTCCGTTGGTGGTAGTCCAGGAACCCTTGTCAGTTTCAACAGCGTAGTTGCCGCTGAGCAGAACAAAGCCCCACTCGTTTTCACCGGTGTTGCCGCTCCACTTCTCTCCCTTGCGCATCAGGCGGGCTTCGAAGTTGAGGTGTTCCCAGCCGGCATCTGCTGCACTTACTTTTTGGTAGGTGCCAAAGCCTTCCTGCGCATGACTTACCAGCTGGTATTTGTTGCTTTTGATCATAGTTGATAAGAATTTATCTTGGCCGCTTTTCCCTTGGCTCCCAGCACTTCAAAGCGCTCGATCATCAGCTCGGTATAGGCTTTTATATAAGCGCCGCCGGGAATGATGGGATCGAAGGAGGCAGGCTGTTCATAAAAAAACTGCCGGTGCACTTTTGTCCACAGGAGACGCAGGTCGGTAGCGATGTTTACCTTGCAGATGCCATAGCCAATGGCTTTTTTCAGCTCCGCATCTGTTACGCCGCTGGCATCGGCCGACAGCTTTCCGCCGTAGCGGTTGATCTCTTCCACTTCCCCTTTCGGCACATTCGAGCTGCCATGCAGTACCAGGGGATAACCGGGCAGCTGCTGCTGGATCTTTTCCAGTACGCCAAACTGCAAGCCTTTGCCACCACTGAATTTATAGGCACCATGACTGGTTCCCACAGCGACCGCCAGGCTATCGCAGCCGGTTCTTTGGACAAATTCGCGTGCCTGTTCGGGGTTGGTATAACGGGCATGACTTTCATCCACGCTCAGGTCATCTTCCACCCCGCTCAGCACACCCAATTCGGCTTCTACAACAATATTTTTTGGATGCGCCTTTTCCACCACAGTCTTTGTGCGGCGGATATTGGTTTCGAAATCATCATGCGACGCATCGATCATGACGGAAGTGTATCCCTCCCTGATGGCATCAAACGCATGTGCTTCCACACCATGATCCAGGTGCACGGCAAAAGCTACCTGGGGATAAATACTTGCCGCTGCCCCGATCATCGCCATCAGCATGCGGGGATGCGCGTAATTGCGGGCTACCGGCGTCAGCTGCACGATGACGGGTGTTTGGGAAGCCTGTGCGGCAGCAAACAAGCCATGCACCTGTTCCATCGTAAACACGTTCACGGCAGCAATGGCATACTGGCCGTAACAATGATCAAATAATATTTTGGGAGAAACAGGTTGCATGACTAAATAGAGCTGGCTGGTTTAATGAAGATTGCCGGAACCGTCGTTCTGATACGCACCGATATCAGCACCGGGCATGCTTACATTGGCTGCGTAATCACCCGTTGCAGTTGTTTTTTTCAACGGCTGGAAATTGGTCTTGCCCTTATTCAGCGTAGGTGAGCCAGGTGTAGGCCGGAAATTGGAACTGCTTGTCTGATACATGTAAGGAGACATCGCGGTGATGCTCATGGGAATGGTCACCTTGCTGAAATCAAATTCATCAATCGGGTAGCTGGCAAATAAGGGTTTCTTATCGCCGGGTGTAGTTCCTTTGACATCATTGCCTTTGGCAACCGCAACGCCGGTCGCAGGATAGAACTGGGTAAACAGCACATTGCTGGTTGCATAAAAGTACTGGTTGTCGTAAGCGATGTTGGTGAGGTCGGCATCGGTCGTTAACCGGGTAGCATACCGGCAGTTTACGATCATGTTGTTATAGATCATGCCCTTGGCGCCTTTTTCGTAGTTGATAGATCCACCGCGGCCGGTCTGCACCTGGCGGAAACCGCAATCTACAAATGTATTGTTGTAAATAACCGTGTTGCACTGAACCGTTGTACCGCCGGAGTTGGAGATCTTACAGCCATTGGTAGCAGCGCCGATGAACACGTTGTAACCAATATCACCCAGCGCACCACTCTTACAGTTAAAGCTTTCCCCGCCCGATTCCCCATTGGCCTCAAACGTATTGCGCATGATGCTGAACTGCCCCGCCAGCACACGCATGCCATCGTCTTTGCTCGCCGTGATCCAGGAATCTTCCAGGATGATGTTGCCGCTCATGTTGGAGTACACCAGTCCATAGCGCGGCGAACCTGATGTATACAGGGAAGGATCGTTGGCCGGGCCTGCCGGGCCGCCCACGTATTCGATGTGCGTCCAGCGGATAATCACATTGCCGCTGTTTGCGCCACATTGAATGCCCCCCCAGAAGCCCTTGAAGATGTTGGCAGTTGTTTTTTTCTCGGCAGGCACCGTGATCCAGTTCTGGTTCTCCTGCGTGCCGGTGCTGATGAGCGTACCGTTCACCGTGATCTGCGGACTGGTGCTGTACGATGCGCCATCACCCAGGGCAATTAATTTCACGCCCGGCTGCATCAGCAGGGTATCACCGGCATTGATTGTGATATCGGTTCTGAAATAATAGGTTTTTCCTGACAGCATGGTACCTTTCACGCTGCCCGACAGGGTATCAGAAGCAATGCCCTGGCCCACAGCTACCTGCGGCCTGGAAATGTTTACCCTTTCTTCTTTGTGACAAGCGGCCAGCAGCAGCACTGCGATAACCGGGAATATTCTGAATGCGGTTGGCATATAAATAGTTTGAGAGATTAACGTTTAAACCTGAGTCCGAATAAATAATTTGCTCCATAAGTGTCTTTGCGGATAAAAGCATTCTTTCCCACTTCCTGGTAAGGAATGGCAGCGGCATCCTGTCCGTTCTTTATATGAATTTCCAGCTTGTAAGGCGTGTTGAGGATGTTGTTTACTTTGGTATAAACAGACAGGCTCCTGGTCAGCCTTACTTCCAGCGAAAAATCAAGCTGTACAAAACTTTTCTGCCAGATGTCGTTGTCGAAAAATGGCGAAACGGTGTTGATGCGGGCCCCGGTGTACACGGCTGCCAGCTGTCCGTCGATGCCCTGCTTGTTGTTCTTGTACAGGAGCGACAGATTCGCCACATGCTTTGATTGACCCTGCAGCGGACGGGTTTGCGTCCGGTTTTCCTGGGTAAGTTCCTTGGTGCCGTCGGTATTGGTTTTCTGGAAACGCCGCACCTTGGAAGTCGTAATGGCTGAGCTGGTGTATGTGTAATTGGCCTTTACCCCCAATGAATGAAAATACCGCGTTACATCTGCCTCAAACCCGTAGTTGTTCGCCGTACCAAAATTGGCCGGTGAATAATAGGTCAGGTTACCAATGTTCACGATGGCATACTCGATGGGATTTTTAATGCTTTTGTAAAACACGCCTGCCAGCACCTGGTCCACGCCCTTGGGAAACAGTTCCCACCGAATGTCAAAGTTCTCTGCCGTCGTGCGTTTCAGGTGGGGATTGCCTTGTTCCGGATAGTCCGATACACCATCATCATATACGTGGGGTGTGATCTCGTAAAAGCCGGGGCGGCTGAGGGAAGAGTAATAAGACAAGCGAAGAAATTGTTTGGCCGTTAACTTGTACTTCAGGTTGATACTGGGCAGCACATCATAGTACCGGATGCTGCCGGTGGCGCCCTCCACTGTTTTGGGTGAAGCAGTTACCCAATTGAAATGGGTGTTCTCGTAACGCAGTCCGCCCAGCGCCTGCAGTCCGCCTGTTTCAAACTTGAACATGGCATAGCCTGCGCCCACTTTTTCATAAGCATCGTAGTTGAGCGCGTCAGTAGCTGTGCCCTGCGGGTTAAAAACAGAAAAGGTGTTGGCAGCTGCATTGCCTTTGTATTCCTGCGGACTTGGATCGGGGCGCAGGTTGTATTTGTCGTAATCGCTGGTGCGCGTTTTATCGCGGTACATGCCGCCTACTGTCCATTGCACGGCCGTGTTGAAAATATGTGAATCGTAGGTAAGATTTAGATAACCGCTTTTGTCTTCATCGCTGTTGCGGCTCCAATCCTGGTACGTGCTGTTGTCGATGTACACGGGTTGCTGTGTCAGGGTACCGTTGGCTTCCCTGGTAACGCCGGTAGAGGTGACGAGCGTGCCGCGTTGTGGCTGGTTGCCGGTTGCTTTGGAGTACACGGCCGACCAGTTTACCCGGAAACTTCCCGACAGTTTGTGTTCACCCTGCAAGGAAATATTGGTGATATGCTGTAGCTGCGTTTCTGTCCGGAATGTATTGCCGATGCGGCCGGTGCCAGGTCCTACACGGCCCAGCACAAGCCCTGTGTCAGATAAAAAGCGGTACTGGTTCTGCCGGAGGCTCAGGCTGCCCGCATACAAACGGATCGTGTTGAAAGGATTGATCACATAATCCAGCCGGGCGTGCATGCCGGTCCGCTCCTGCTGAAAAGAGTACCGCCTGCTTTGCAGGTTGGTGAAGGAAGGGTTGTTGGTGATACGATCGGTTTCAGCCCTGAAGAATTGGCTTTGCACATCGCGGTACAGGTTCTGGTAGCTGCCGGCCAGCAACACACCCAGTTTGTTGCGGAAGACGCGGCCACCGACCGATAACCCCAGGGTGCTGGCGAGTGGTGCTTTTTTGGCTGAGAAGAGGAAAGGTTTTTTGCTGAAGTCGTTGATGGCAGCGAGGTAATTATCGCCCTGTGCAATGCGGGGTGATTTCTCCGCGAGGTCGCTATGATTGTACGTAGTGAATTTTGTGCCATCAAAAAACGATTGTGCCTGGCCGATCGCTGCATTCGCTCTTACCGAAAAATGATCCGGCGCATCTTTCATCACCATGTTAACCACACCGCCGATGGCATCGCCTTCCATGTTGGGCGTGAGCGCTTTGGTGACTTCCAGTCGGTCGAGCAGATCGGCCGGAAAGATGTCCAGCGGCACATAGCGGTTTTTGTTGTCGGGACTGGGAATCTTGATGCCGTTTACAAGCGTATAGTTATAGCGTTTGTCCATGCCGCGCACGATGGCGTACTGGCCTTCGCCGTTGGCACTTCGTTGCAGCGATACGCCGGCAATGCGCTGGGTAACATTGGCCACCGACAGGTCGGGCGACACTTCGATGGTGCGGGCCGATACGGCATTGATGATGTTATCGGCCCTTCTTTCATACAGCATGGTAGAGCGGTCGCTGCCTTTGTCAATCCTTCCGGTTACCCGCACCTCGCTGAGGGCTTCTTTTAGTTCCATGCGGATCACGAGCGCACCAGGGTTCTGGTCAGCGGAGATGCTTTGCTGATAAGGCTTGTAGCCGGAGAAGCTGACCTCCAGTTCATAGTTGCCTTTGGACAGGGCTTTGATCACAAATGTACCATCCAGGCCGGTTGCCACCGAGAGCGCCGTTTTGCCGGTCGCTTTATTTTTTATCCTTACGGTAGCCCCTTGCAAGGGTTCACCGGATAGCTGGTCGGCAACGGTTCCCTTGGTTTGCGCCAGGGAGCTCAAAGAAATGGAGAGCAGAATAAGCGTTGTAAAAAGTTTTCCCATACAATGATTTTTAACCGGCGAAAGTAGCCATCCCTATACAGAAGCAGGCCCAGGTAACAAAAGCATAATATGACCTGCAAAAAAAGGCTAGCCGGTGGCCGGTGGGTTCATCAGTTGATGGACTGTGGGAAGGATTTTTAGAGAGCGGCAAAGCGAATCCTTTCCGTAGAAAACCTGTGTACAAGCAAGCATGGATTGATTCATGATAGCAATCATCTTAAAGGTTCAAGTTAAACGTTTTACTAAAACGTTTAACTGTATAAATTTACATTGTTTTTAACGGGTTACAAACTTTTTGTCTTTCCTCTATACTTTGTCATCCTGTAAGGGCGCTGTTCCTTTTGCATTTGCGGGCTGATCGCGCGCCCTTACAGGATCTCTACGGAGCGGCCAGTTCCTGTTTAGTAAAACGCTGGCAGACCAGCGCAGTACCCTGCTCCGCAAAGATTCCGCACGGGGCGCGAAAGCATACCACAAGTGCAATAGCAAAAAGCGCCCCCGCGGAATGACAAAAGGAAAAGATGGACGTAAATCATGGTTCAGACTTTGGTCCAGCCAACCCCTTCAAATAAGCCAGTCCGTCCGTATCCAGGGAAGCCTGCAACTTTGCAAGCCTGTCTGTATAAAATTTTCGTACAGCGCGCCAATCGTAATAGGGGAACTGTTTTGGTGAGAGGCCTTCGATCCTGGCTTCTTTTTCATTTAATAGAAACTGGACCAGGTATTCATCCCTGTTGTCTTTTTTGTAGAGGATCCATTGAATATTGGCGCTGAGCGGAATCACCTTGGAGGCGTCCCAAGCCTTTGCGATCCCCGTGCCGGTTCTAGCAGGCGTTGATGCGCCCTGTATGTTCATCAGGACAGCAAACGGCGCAATGGCTTCGGCATGGGTAAAACGCAGTTCGGCATTGTAAGGCTTTGCCTGGATGGCGTTATCTGTTGAGCGGATAAAATCAATCAGCAGGGGAACGGCGATCCTTACCTGTATACCGGAAGGATCTGTGCCGGGGCCCTTTACCAGGAACTCTTCTGCATTGTCAACCAGACTGAATTTTTTCAGCTCATCACAATTGAAAAATTGCGTAAACAAAAGATCTCTATCGCCCATGCCTGCTTCCCTGATCTCGGCAGGCAGCGAATAAAGGATGTTGGCATAGCTTACTACATCGGCAGCAAATGTTTGCTGGTCGGCCGGTTTTATGTTGTTTGCAAAAGCCGTCGTAAAAAAACGGTTTGCCGTGCGCCTGGAAAGCTGACTATACCCTTCCGCTGTTTCCAGTTGCAGAACGGTGGCCGTCCAGGGACCGCCTTCTTTGAATTGCTGGTACGCCGGCGACAGATCATAAAAACGCAGGATTGTATCATTGACCTGCCTGCGCATAACCGGCGCCGTGATTTTCTGCTGCAGTCCGACCAGAAACGCATCGGCACTTTGAACCGTGCGCACTTCCTTGGTCACTGTTACATTTAAAGAAGGATGTGCAGTATTGAAAACAGCCGGAAATTTTTCTACCATCCGCCGGCCAATGCCTTGCTGCTCCGATTTTCCCAGGGAAGATATGTTCTTGATTTCCTTGCGTTCCATACCGGCGAGCCGCTGCACCATTTGCCAGAGTTTTTGCCCGTCCGCCGAGAGTGCCCGCACGCTATCAGCCCTTTGCAGCAGGCGGTACGTGTCTGATTCGCGGAGGTCTTTTGTCATATGCCGTGCACCATGCCTGCCCACGTAGTTGATGAACACGGGCGAATAGCCAGCAGGCGGTGCGCTATAAGGTGAGCCTGGCGCAGGATATACGGTTTTGGTACCGAGACTCAGACCTTTACAGGTTTGCGCCTGTATGATTTGCGCAGAGAAAAAGAGCAGCAAAAGAGGGAGGGCTTTCTTCATATAGCTTGGATGATCCGGCACAGCGCCTGAAATTGAAAGAGCTAATTTGCGGCATTTTTATTAGCTGCAGCCGGGTTGTGCAAACATTATTTACGAAAGCGTTTTCGTAAATAAATTTTTGAAAGCAGCGAAAAAGCGATTATGTTTATCTTATCAGAACGCTTAACCTGGTTTTTATCTTTTCACAATTGTTCACCTAAACGTACCTAAACTGCTTGACATGTGTAAACATTTTTTACAACGCGGTTTGCTGTTTGTAACCATCCTTCTTTTAATTTGCTTTCTGTCTCTTCCCGCTCTTGCACAGCAAACCATCAGCGGAACCGTACGGGACGCTACCACCAACAAGCCCCTGGCAGGTGCTACCATTTCGGTAAAAGGCGGCCCCCAAACCACCCAGTCAGATGCAAAGGGTGCCTTCACCCTCTCCGTGCCGGGCAGCAACAGCACGCTGACCGTAAGCTATATCGGCTTTGGCACCCAGGAAGTCTCTGCCCGCTCCGGTGTGGAGATCGCCCTGCAGTCCAACTCTGCCGAGCTGAACCAGGTTGTGGTCGTAGGCTATGGTTCGCAGAACAAACGCGATGTAACCGGATCGGTAAAATCCATTAAAAGCGAAGCCTTTAACAAGGGCATCATCAACTCGCCCCAGCAATTGCTGCAGGGCAAGGTAGCCGGTGTAAACGTAACCACGTCCAGCGGCGAACCCGGTGCTGTGACCGGCATTACAGTACGCGGCCCCGGCGGTGTACGCACGGGCAGCACCCCGCTTTTTGTGGTGGACGGACTGCCCCTCGACAATTCCACCACCGGTGGCGGTGATCCATTGAACTTTATCAACCCGCAGGATATTGAATCACTTGATGTGCTCAAAGATGCATCTGCCACCGCTATCTATGGTGCCCGCGGCGCCAACGGCGTGATCATCATCACCACCAAGCGGGGCAAAGCAGGTGTTTCCAACCTGGGCTATTCTTCCAGCGTAGGCCTCTCTACCCTGGCCCACGCCCTGCCCGTGTTTACTGCCGACCAGTTCCGGGCAGAAGTGCCCAAGGCGGGCGGTACGCTGGATGACAAAGGCGGCAACACCGACTGGCAGAAAGTAGCAACCCGCACCGCCGTGACGCAAAACCACAACCTGACGCTGAGCGGCGGGGCTGATAAGCTGACTTATTTTGCTTCGCTCGGTATGCAGAAACAACAGGGCATCATCAAAGCAAACGGACTCGACCGGTACTCAGCCAGGTTCAACGCCACGCAAAAATTTCTGGAAGACCGCTTAACAGTGGACCTCAACCTGAACGTAGCCAATACAAAAAGCAAGAGCCCGCCCCTGGGCTCCGTACTGGGTTCTGTTCTTACCAACAACCCTACATATCCGGCTACAGATGCAAGCGGAAACGCGATCTCTTATCAGAACATCAGCAATCCCCTGCTCTACTTCGACCTGGACAAAGACATCAACACCATCAACAGGGTGATCGGCAATGTATCGCCTTCCTTCCGCATCATCAAAGGACTGGTGTACAAGATGAACTTTGGCATCGACAATTCCACCTCTACCCGCGATATAGAGAACCTGCCAGGTTCGCTTACCCTGCGGGAAGGGCGGCTGGAAAGCTATTACACGACCAACAAAAACTCGCTGATAGAAAATTACCTCACGTATGCGTTCAGCTCACCACGCCACAACATCTCTGCGCTGGCAGGTCATTCGTATCAAAAGATCACCGTGCAGCAACGCTACAGCAGCATCAACCGTTTTGTAGCCGGTGGAGTCGATCCGATCTACAATCCCGGCGTAGGACAATTGCTTGACCTGGCCAACAACCGGCCGGGTGGCTATGCTTTTATCAATGAGCTGCAATCTTTTTTTGGCAGGGTTACTTACCAGTACAACAGCCGGTATTTATTCACCGCCAATTTCAGGGCTGATGGCTCTTCCAAGTTCGGGGCTAATAACAAGTACGGATACTTTCCTTCTTTTTCTTTTGGATGGAAGATTTCAGAAGAAAGCTTTATGGAAAATTCTCCCTTCAGCAATTTAAAGCTGCGGGCCGGATGGGGTGTAACGGGCAACCAGGAAATTCCGCCCAAGATCACGCAGCCCCTGTTTAGCACTCTGGCATCAGCGAGCTATCCGCTTTATACAACGGGCGCTTACCCCGCCGGCACAACGTATTCAAGATTGGCCAATCCTGACATCCAATGGGAATCGTCCAAGCAAACCGACCTGGGTCTTGATTTCGGGTTGTTCAACGGCGCCCTGAGCGGTACGGTTGATTATTTCCGCAAGGTATCCAACAACATCCTGCTGCAGGTGATCCCCGCCGATCCGGTGCAGCCCGCCCCGGAAGTGTGGAACAATGTAAAAGACATGACGATCACCAACCAGGGTCTTGAGTTTGAGCTGGAATACAACCACCGCTCGCAGACAGGCATCAGCTATACCCTCGGCGGCAACATCACCTATACAAAAAACAAGGTGGAAAAATCGCCGTATACCGTGATCCCGGCGGGTTCTGTTTCCGGTGCCGGTATTACGTCGTCCACCATCAACGGTTACGTGAACGGACAACCGATCGGAACTTTTTTCCTGAAAGAATTTACAGGACTGGATAGAAACGGCATGAGCGTATACCGCGACCTGGATGGAGATGGCATTATTACAGACAAAGACCGGGTGGCCCTGGGTACGGCCCTGCCTGCTTACATCTACAGCTTCTATGGCAGTACTTCGTACAAAGGCTTTGACCTGAGCATCAACTTCAACGGCGTATCAGGAAACAAGATCTACGACTACACCCACAATGTCAGCTTCTCCAAATTGCGGCTGGCAAAAAATGTAAACAGCACGCCGGAAGCCGTCGCAGACCCAACCGAATCACTCAACAACGCGACCCCGGTCACCTCGCGCTACCTCAAGGATGGCGCTTACCTCAGGTTGAACAACGCAGCACTGGGCTATAGCTTTAATACCAAAAAGATGGGCATCAGCCGGTGGATCTCTGCGATCCGTTTGTCCGTCACCGGCCAGAACCTTTTTGTGATCACCAAATACACCGGCTATGATCCGGAAGTGAATATCGACAGAAATATCAGCGGTGTTTCTTCTTACGGGATCGACTTCCTGAGCTATCCCAAAGCCCGCTCGGTTATTTTCGGATTAAATTTTTCATTTTAAAAATGCATGAAGATGTCGCATAAATTTATAAACCGCTTACTGGTTATCACCGCCGTTATGATCGGTACCAGTTGCACCAAACTCAACGAAAAGGTGCTGGATGAATCTTCCGTAACGGGATTGACCGCCCGGCAACAGGCTGAAGGTATTGTTGCGCCCGTGTATGCCAAGCTGGAAGATGTTTTCATGCACACCAACTATTTTGCGCTGCAGGAAATTTCTACGGATGAAGCGATCCTGCCTTTCCGCGGCGGTACAGACTGGGGTGACAACGGTATTTACCTGCAGCTGCACCAGCACGAAGCCATCAGTGCTGATCCCAATATCCGCAACACCTGGAACAATATCCTGATCGGCATATCGAGAGCCGTTACGGCCATGAGCTCGCTTCAGTCCAACTCGGATGCCAACGCAAAAATATTCCTGGCTGAAGCAAGGGGCATGCGGGCCTATTACAACCTGCTTACCCTCGACTTGTACGGACTGGTCTTTGTAAAAGAAGATGCATCAGAAACCTCCAAGATCCTGCGCGGTGAGGAAGCGATCGCGTATATCAAGGGAGAGTTGCTGGCCATTGAACCCTTGCTCGACAATACAACAGGACCGGGCAGGCTTACCAAAGCCGGTGTGCAGGGATTGCTGGCGCGGCTTTATCTGAATGCGGCCGTTTACAGGGATGTATATGCCACGCAATTTACTTTTAAACCGGAAGATCTGGACAAAGTGATCGAATACTGCGACAAGATCATCAGTTCCGGACAATACGCTTTTTCCGCCGATTATTTTTCCCTGTTCAACGACGACAACCATACCAACAAAGAATTGATCTTTGCCGTAGACCAGCGCGCCGACCTCAACGGGCACAACAGGATGGCTTATTTTTCGCTCTCCGGCGACCAGTTTCCGCTGCCCGCCTACCCGCTCGCCAACGGCACCGATGGAGCAGCTATTACCCCTGATTTCTACCGTACATGGGTAAACGCTTATACGCCGACAGACCCGGCCGCTGCCGATCCGCGCTTTTATAAACAGAACTTTTTTATGCCTGCCGATTCGTGTGTGCAGCCGGCTACGTATAACATCGACCGGGGCATTTTAAGAGGACAGCAGTATGGTTTGCTCAGGGATGCCAACAGGGTATTTATCAAATGCGGCACCACCGGACTGCGTGTAGGCAAGCTCTTTAACGTTACGCGCAACAAGCCTGCCCTGCCCGTCAATTTTACAGAGCAGATCGATTACTCAATTGCAGGAAGCGACTACAGCACGGGGTACAGGGTTGAAAAATATGAATTCAGCAAAACCTCTGTCAGCGGAAGGAATTTCGGTGAGCATGACATTATCATACTTCGGCTGGCCGATGTGTACCTGATGCGTGCCGAAGCCAAGCTAAGAAAAGGCGATGCGGCCGGCGCCCTGGCCGATGTAAATGCTGTACGGGCTGCCCGCACTTCTTCCAAACCTGCACCTGCCCTTGCTTCCATAACGCCTGACCTCCTGTTCCGCGAAAGAGGCTTTGAACTGTACTGGGAAATGGTGCGCCGCACGGATATGATCCGCTTTGGAAAATACGAAGGCACCTGGACGGAAAAATCAAACAAGGACGTGAAGAAAAGGCTCTTCCCCATTCCACAAACCGCCATCGACGGCGCTTCGAACCTGCCGGGTTACCTGGTACAGAATGCGGGGTATTGAGTAGATCAGGGATAGGGTGAGAACACCCGGTTTCGCCAAAAATCTGTTTCCGCATCAATTTAAGAGAGGGCTTTAGCGGTCATGCTAAAGTCCTCTCTGTCTCTACCCGGAACAATAATACCGATTTGAATTCAAGCGTATGGTATCCTATGTTCCGGCAGGAACATCTTGTTGGTAGAAAAGCATGCAACAAATGGTTGCGTTCCATCGGAACGCCGTGTGCAGCCCGGACAGCTTGCATCTCACACGGCGTACCTACGGCACGCAAGAGCAAGAGCCATTATATGCTACCAACAAAATGTTCCTACCGGAACATACGATAACGTACTACTCAATTCAATTTGATATAAATCCCTTTCGCAATCAGCCGCTGAGATTGTCGCATTTACACGCTTGTAACTTCCTGCTGTTGGCGAGATTTGTGTCATAACAAAATTGGTTCTGAAAAACATTTTAAAGAGACAGTCTTAAAGGAGGTTAATTATTATGAGAGAAATAATCGTCTTATCGTTCATCACATTAGATGGGGTTATGCAAGCACCGGGCGGCACGGAAGACACTTCCGGCGATTTCAAATATGGCGGCTGGAGTACGCCCTTTTTTTACGAAGCTGATGAAGCTGCTGGTGAGTTCGTGACAAAACACATGAAGCCTGCCGATCTTCTGCTGGGCAGGAAAACCTACGAGAGTTTTGCTTCCTTCTGGCCTGCACATACGGACCTTTGGCCGGGCATCAATGATGTTACGAAATATGTTGTGTCCAACACGGTAACTACGAATAACTCAGATTGGAAAAACTGCGTTTTCATCAATAGCATCGATGACATCAAAAAGCTCCGGGATTCGGAAGGTTCCGACATCCAGGTTCACGGAAGTGGCCAGCTCACGCAGACCTTACTCAAACACGACCTGGTTGATGAGCTGTGGCTGAAGACCTTTCCCATCCTGCTCGGCAGTGGCAAGCGTTTGTTCAGTGAGGGTACAATTGCTTCCGCCTTTGCGTTAACAGATAGTCTGGTTACACCAAACGGTGTTATTTTCGCCAATTATAAACGGGCCGGGGCAGTTAGGACAGGTGCAGTAGAGGCTTAATCTTTTATGTAAATTGAGCTGCGGGTACCGTTCGGCAAAAAGGATTATATTAGGGCCGATGATCGAGCTTTGACAACAAAGAGAACGACAATTCTAAAAAATTTCTCCATGGCATCTCAATATGAAGGCTTAATCAAGAAAGCGTATGCGGCTTTCAATGCAAGAGACATTGATACGGCACTTTCAGTCATGCACCCGGATGTTCAATGGCCAAAGGCTTTTGAAGGAGGGTATGCAAGCGGGCACGAACAAATAAGGGACTACTGGACCAGGCAATGGAAAGAAATCAATCCCAACGTACAACCGGCTGGATTCAAGGAAAGAGAGGACGGAACGTTGGAAATCACCGTTCTTCAGAAAGTAAAAGATCTGGAAGGCAATCCCATCTTTGATGGAACTGTAAAGCACATTTACACATTGCAGGAAGGCCTGATACGAAGAATGGACATCGAGCTTCAAGAGCAGTAATATCAACTTCAATGAAAAAAGAAAGAATATACGCCCTCCTTTTTTCCAGCGTCTATCCGTTGTACATAAAAAAAGCAGCGGCAAAGGGGCGCACAAAAGAAGAGGTGGACACCATTATTTTCTGGCTGACAGGATATGACAACCAAAGCCTGCAACAGCAGATCGACAAAAAGAGCGATTTTGAAACCTTTTTTGCAGAAGCTCCGCGAATCAACCCAGGCGTTTCAAAAATCACAGGCGTCATCTGCGGCTACAGGGTAGAAGAAATTGAAGACAAGGTGATCCAGAAGATCCGTTATCTAGACAAGCTGATCGATGAACTGGCAAAGGGGAAAGCAATGGAGAAGATTTTAAGAAAGTAAGAAGGATAGACTGCAGATCCAATCGATTACCCATAATCATCCATGTACATTCCGAACATAAACAAGATGACTGACAAAGCAAGAATCGTGGCTTTTATGAAGCGGTTCAGCTTTGCTACGCTCATCACCTCAAAAGACGATTTTCCCATAGCCACCCATATTCCTTTCGTGATAAAGGAAGAAAACGACCAGTTTGTCCTGCTATCTCATGTAGCCCGGCAGAATGAACAGTGGAAAGGGATAGAAGACAATCCGGTGCTGGTAATCTTTAGTGAACCCCACGCTTATATATCGCCTACCCACTATGAAAAAGAACTGAACGTGCCCACCTGGAACTACCTGGCTGTTCATGCCTATGGAAGGGGCCAGTTGATTACTGAACAAGAAGAGTTGGCCCTTTTGCTGGAAAGCACCATCGACAATTATGAAGCTTCCTACCAGGAACAATGGAACCGCCTGCCGGAAAAGTATAAAACAGGGCTGATGATGGGGATCGTGGGTTTTAAGATCGAGGTGACTGAAATACAGGCAAAAGAAAAGTTGAGCCAGAACAAAACCCGCTCCGAACAGCAAAACATTGTAGCTACGCTTTCCGCCAGTACAGACAGCAACGAGCGGATTACGGGGGAATTCATGCAGGAAAACCTGGAACGCCCGTAAGCAACCAGGCACCGGCTCCTGCTATCCCTCCGCAACTTAATCTTGCAGGGGTTTGCACAAGTTTGAAAGTGCGGACAGATCCCCCCTTTCCAGGCAAGTCTCCGCCACAGGCCCGGCCTCTCCCCTATTTATTTTTTTCGCGGCGGCAGGGCTTCCGGCTTTACCAGCACCATCACCTTTGTTCTTGCCAGGCTTACACAACCGGTCTTTTTGCCAACGCCCGCTACCCAGTACGTGGTATTGGTTGTAAGCCCTGGCGTCATCACCAGCGTATCCTCGCCCACTGACCGAACACCCCGTTCTGCCGTGTACCAGCGGTAGTTCAGCTCTGCATCCGGAGAAAGGACCCGGAGCCGGGCAGCACTTCCGTAATCGATCTCCTGATCTGCTCCTGCTACCCGGAACGGCGGTGCCGGAACAGGCAGGGCTTTGATAATGACCCTTGTGCGGACACTCTTTTTTGTTGCACTGACAGCTTCTACAAAATAAGCCGTATCGCCGGTTACCGCTGGCGTAATAAAATTGACGCCTTGCGCCACGGGGTTTACACCATTGCTTTCACCGTACCAGTTGTACTGGATCCCGCTTTGCGGATCTGCTACAGTAAGCGCCGTTGTGCTGCCAACACAAACTTCCACCGGGTTCCAGCGTGTACGCGGTACAGAAAGTGCACGCGAAGAGGCCATGACCTTCCAGCTGGACCTGTATACATGTCTGCTGAAATGCTCATCCGCCCTGAGCAGGCTGGAGGTATCTATTACCGTGAGTATAACCGTATTGGTGTCAAGCACAAACTGGCCCGGCAACAGGGCAATAGAATCCTGTCCACGGGCAATAACCTCTCCGTTGAGGGTCCATTCTATTTTCAGTGTATTGGGTTGCGGTTTTACCAGGCTTGCAGAAAACTTCTGTGCAGCATCTGTCCGCAGCAGCGAATCAGCCGGAAAAAGATTGACAAGCGGATTGACCAGGCCGTGGATCTTTTCAATGATGGCTTCTGTGCAAACAGGGCAAAACGGGCGGCCAAGATATTGCATCTTGCAGGCTTCGTGCGGGCGGTACCAGACCGACAGGGGTGCCCTTCCCCCATAATTGTAAATGCCAACGCCGTTTGTTCCCAGCCAGTTTTTCCATTTTACCTGCAAGGGGTCTGTTTCCTGTGTCCGGTTGGCATTTTCTGTACCGTACCCTGCACCGGCCCAGTATTCATCGGCCAGGTTGGCAAACGAATGCCCGATCTCGTGCACGGCTATTTCATTGCTGGCCGTATTGACGGTTGCCACCGGATAAGTGCCGCCCGAGCCGCCATAAAAATTAGAATTGGCCAGCACTACAACCTGGTCGTACAGGGGGAAGTTCCGGGAAAGAATGCGCCCGATAGCGGCCGTATTGGTAAACGCCACCAGGCGATGAATGCCGCTGCGGTCGAATGTGCTGCCGAAATAATTGTTGGGATTGGCGGCCGGCATGCTGTCCGGACAATCAAGGGCCGTATGCGGATGCTTGACGCCCGACTCAGGGGAAGGCACTTTGATCACAAAAACATTGAAGTAGTTTTTGTAATACACATAGGGAGGCTGGTCGAAAAAATAATTCTTAAAGCGGTTGGCGTCGTTCACAAACTTGTTCTGCTCTGTAAGCGTGTAACCATCGCCCATGATCACAAAGTTGATGTAAGAAGAAGTATTTCCATGATACTGCAGCGTATCTACATCAAACACCTGGGCATGCAATCCGCACAAGCAGCAAAATAAAAGCAAGCCAACAAAAATAGCTCTGTACATATTTTCCCTTCTTATCTTAAATCTATCGCAAGCAATTTCTTTTTGTCCGTTTTACCGACCTCGAAAATTTCCAGTCCGTCGGCTTTATTTTGCTGAAAGCGGAAAAAGAATTCCATGCTTCTTATTTCGATGTCTTTGTACCCTTGCGCATTTTCACGGGTATTCTGGATGCGCTCTCTCAACGGATAGCCGTACCGCACGGAATCCAGGGCTGTTTTGCCTTGGTAGAACACCAGGCTTAGGTAAGGCAGCCTGGTCAACCCTGCTGCACCTGTCCCGGTTTTTTTTATCTGTCCGGGCGATTTGATCTTTTCTACCAGTTGGAGATGGTCTGTGCCTGTCAGGCTGTCCTTTGTCATTTTAAACAGGAGAAATACGATCGTTGGATTGCCGGCCGGTTCCTTTGCAGGGGCCGGTTGCGCCAGGGCGCGGGGAGCCATGATAAAAAAAATGATGGAGAGTGATCCGATGAGGGCTTTTTTCATGCTGGCAACAAATTAATCCCGTTCCTGATAGAAAATTTTCTCTGCATGTCATAAAGGTATCAACATATCCGTTCTACGCTTACTGCAGGCCGGGAAATTATCTAGAACTGAGAGGCCGGATAATTATTTGACCGCTCATCATAAAAATTAGCCGCTATGCAGCAAAAATCCTTTTTTGTGTATCCTTTTTATGTGCAATATCTATAGTATGAAAAAACTGTTCCCGCTACTATTTCTGTCCTTCTTCTTTTGTATGCAGCTTGCCGCCCAAAACCGGGCCATCAACGGAACCGTGCTGGATGAAAAAGGCGTTCCTGTTGCAGGCGCCTCTGTAACGGTAAAACAAAACCAAAGTGGTACAGTAACGGACAATGCAGGTAAATTTTCCCTGCAGGTTCCTGTTTCTGCCAGAACGCTGGTTATCTCAAGTGTTGGCTATGTATCAACTGAACTGCCCCTTCAATCCGCTTCAACGTATTCCGTCAACCTGCAACACAGTGCCGAGCAAATTGGCGAAGTTGTCGTAACAGCGTATGGAACGACGCAGAAGAAATCATTTACCGGCAGTGCGGCTACCATTACCAATGAAAAGTTCAGAGACCTGCAGGTGTCTACCATCACGGGTGTATTGCAGGGAAATGCCAGCGGCGTACTGGCTGTTACTTCTACCGGGCAGCCGGGAGAAAGCCCTGTGATCCGCATCCGCGGTATTGGTTCTATCAATGCGTCTGCCGATCCCCTGATCGTAGTGGATGGGGCAGCATACGGGGGCAGCCTCAACAGCCTCAATCCAAACGACATTGAATCAGTGACCGTCCTAAAAGATGCGTCCTCTACAGCCTTGTATGGCTCGAGGGCGGCCAATGGGGTGATCCAGATCACGACCAAATTAGGACGGGGCAAAACCAAATTTGCGCTTTCAGGTGTTTCCGGGTTTTCACAGCGTGCCGTATCAGACTACAAGACCGTGAACGCAAACCAGTTCTATGAGCTTGCCTGGGAAGCCCTGCGCAACGATGCCCTGGCCAACCCGGCCCTGCTTACTACGTACAGCGTGCCTTCAGCAGAAGCCTATGCTACCAAAGTGGTTACTTCCCGGTTGATCTACAATCCGTTCAACGTAGCCGAGCCGGTAGGAACCGATGGCAAAATAAAGTCTGATGCCCGGCTGCTGTGGAACGACAACTGGATCAATGCCACTACACGCACCGGCATCCGCAACGACATCAACGGATCGATAACAGGCGGTGACCCTTCCGGTACCCGCTATTTTTTATCCGGGGGTTATATTGATGACCAGGGAATTATTGCCCAGTCTGATTTCAAGCGGTATACAGGCCGCTTGAAAATAGATTCAAAGGCCACCAGCTGGCTCCAGGTGGGAATGAATACCAACATTGCTTATTCTACCCAGAACTACCCTTACCAGGGGAATGGCAGTGCATCAGCCCCTTTGAGCTTTGCCCGCAACATTGCGCCTATCTATCCTATTTACCTGCGCGACAAAACAACCGGCAGCTATGTCCTCGATGGACTGGGAAACAGGATTTATGATTTTGGCAACAACCTGGCTACCGGCGGCATTCGCCCGGCCGCAGAGCAGCGCCCTTACAACCCCGGACAAAATCCCCTTGGAACGGTCACCATCAACCCCAATACGTTTGACCGCTTAACCGCGTCCGGCAATGCCTATGGAGAAGCTACCCTTCTCCCGGGCCTGAAGTTCAGGTCGCAGTACGCCATTGATTATTTCACCAGTACCAACAACCTTTTCTGGAATCCATTTTACGGGGACGGCACCACCACAGCCGGTTTAAGCTACCGAGGTGTGAGCACCACGGTGCTGCAAACCTTTACCAATACACAGACCTTCGACCGGCAGCTGGGGCTTCACCACTTCAACATCCTGGCCGGACAGGAAGCGGTTCGCCAAAAGATTGAAACAACCGAAGCGCAGCGGACCGGGTTTACCTTTGCTTTCCCTACCCAGCCCAGTTACGGCACCACTTCCACTGCCAGCGGCACCGTTAACACCTACCGGCTGGCAAGTTATTTCAGCCGGTTGAATTACGATCTTACGGACAAATACCACCTGTCTCTTTCCCTGAGAAGGGATGGCTCTACCCGTTTTGCAGAAGCCGTGCGATGGGGCACGTTTTATTCTGTAGGCGGTGCCTGGAACCTGAGCCGCGAAGGCTTCATGCCCCAGGTATCATTTCTGAACGACCTGAAGTTAAAGGCCAGCTACGGAACAGCAGGCAACCAGGCCCTGCCCGGCAGCTTCCCTTACTTGGGCACCTACCTGGCCGGTGCCAACATCGGTACGGCCAATGGTGTTACTTACGACAATCCGGCCAACCTGGTGCTGACCTGGGAAACACAAAAACAGCTGGACATGGGCGTGGAATTCAGCTTGCTGAAAAACAGGCTTACTGGTTCTTTTGTGTATTACAACCGGATATCGGACAAACTGCTGTACCGGCAGGTGCTTTCGCCTTCTACCGGCTTCAACAGTGTACAGGCCAATATCGGTGGCATGAAGAATTACGGGTATGAAATAGAGCTCAACTCTATCAATATCAGCCAACCCGATTTTGAATGGCGCACTTCGCTGAACATCACCCGGCTGAAAAACGTGCTGACCGTACTGCCCAAAGGATCTGATGTTTCGCTGGAAGTAGGCCGGAGCTTTTACAACTGGTTCCTGCGTGAATGGGCCGGTGTTGACCTCAAAGATGGCATGCCCATGTGGTACAAAGACCAGGTGGATGCAAGCGGCAAAACAACAAAAGTAATGACCAAAGTATACAATGATGCGACCCGCTACCAGGTAGGCAACCGGCTTCCTGACTGGACCGGCGGTTTGTCGAACTCGATCCGGTACAAACATTTTGACCTCACGATGCTGGCTGCCTTTAGTTTGGGCGGAAAGATCTATGATGCAGATTATGGAAACCTCATGGGTACGTTCTACAGCGCCGGCCTCAATGCCAATGTAGATGTGCTCAACCGCTGGCAAAGCCCTGCAAAACCAGGTGATGGGAAAACGCCCCTGCTCCGGGCCAATACCGACCTGATGTCTAATACCGCTTCTACCCGCTTTTTGTACGATGCCACATATATGCGCATACGAAATATTACGGTTGGCTACCGGTTGCCTGAAGGCATACTGGGAAGGATCACGGCTACCAATGCCCGCTTTTTTGTAGACCTTCAAAACCCGTTTACTTTTTTCAATGGTCCTACCGGGCTCGATCCGGAAGCAGGCCTGAACGGCAATGCCACCCTGAACCAAACAACCACCAACAAAACCCTTTCTGTCGGCATCAACCTGGGATTTTAACCCGCTCAACTTTTAGCACATGAAACAGCAATCATACCTTGCCATTTTTCTTCTAGGACTTCTTGGCTTCACTGCCTGTAAAAAAACTTACCTGAACGACTTAAAAGTAGAGAACGGCAACCTGACCGAAGACATTATCTTCACCACCCGGGCCGGTGCCGAAAGCGTGCTCACGGGCATCTACTGGATATACCGCTCTGAAAATTACAATGGCTATGCCAGCACCTACAACAATACGGGCGGTGGTGGATTAACCTTGCGCGGACTGGAACTGGACCAGTTTTTCTTCGATGTGCGGGGCAATGATGTATTCTCTGACCCGACAGGTTTCTGGAGTCCTGAAACAGGATGGGGAGAGAACACGCTGGGCCGTATTTCTACCGGTATCCGCACCAAAGCCACCTGGGAAATGTTCTACAAGGTGATCAACAACGCCAATGCCGTCATCAAAAACGTTCCCAAGATACCGGAAGCGCAAACCGTGAAAGACCAGCTGACAGCGGAAGCAAAAGCCCTCCGTGCTTATTCTTATTTCTGGCTGGTGCGGTACTACCAGTTCAATTATGCCAAGAATCCCGATGCCAAAGCAGTGCCTATCTACACCGATCCGTTCGATGGCAATGGGGATGGCAAGGCCAGGGCCAGCTTGAAAGAAGTGTATGACCTTATCATCGCCGACCTCAACGAAGCCGTTACCAACCTGACGGCAACCCGGGTTGCCAAATACAGGATCAACAAGAACGTTGCGCAAGGCATCCTCGCACAGGTGTACCAGGAAATGGCAGGGAATGTAAGCAACAGTCCGTACTGGGAGCAAGCCCGCCTCAACGCAGCGGCAGCCCGGAGCGGTTTTTCCCTGATGACCAATGCCACCTACCAGGCAGGCTTTAATGACCTTGCCAATGGGGAATGGATGTGGGGCCTGCCCGTGCCTGTTGACCAAACCCTCTCCTATTACTCGCTGTTCAGCTACATAGATCCGGACAATGGTTACTACCGGAACATCTATGTGAACGATGCTTTTGTGAACGTGTTCACGGCTACGGATACCCGAAAAACATTGTTCAGAAAATTAACTGCCAATGCAGCTACCCCCTGGAAGCTGTGGCAGACCACCAAGTACAAAGCCAAGACAGCTACCTCGGGTGATATCCTGATCATGCGTTCTGTTGAAATGGTTTTTATCGAAGCCGAAGCCCTGGCGCAGCAGGGAAAGCTGTCAGAAGCTATTGACCTGCTCTTCACCCTACAAAGTCTGCGTGACCCGGCCGCCGTCAAGCTGGCTGCCAGTTCCACCAAAGATGATCTGATCAATGCCATCCTGCTCGAGCGACGCAAAGAGTTGTTTGCCGAGATCGGCACCGAATATCTTGACCTGAGACGCTACCAGCGTCCCCTGCTAAGAACCGGCAATCACTGGAGCCCGCAGTCTATTCCGGCTGATGACAAACGGTGGCTGTTCCAGATCCCCCAGTCGGAAGTAGATGCCAATCCGAACATCAACGACGCAGACCAGAATCCGTAATCTTTATTCTTGGTCATCCTGTTCGTGCGGGCACTCAAACATATTGAGTGCCCGCACGGGCTTTCTGTGGAGCCCGCGGCTCAGGATAACCGGGCAGAGTCATTAACTTGCAGCGAACGATCTGTTTATGAACATAGAAGAACTGCGTGATTACTGCTTGCGAAAGCCGGGCGTGGAAGAAAGCTTTCCGTTTGGAGAAACCACGCTGGTATTTAAAGTAGGTGGTAAGATATTTCTGCTGGCAGGGTTGCAGGAAGGCAATCAGTTCAACGCAAAATGCGATCCCGACCGGGCGGTTGAACTGCGCGAGCAATATGACGAGGTACAACCCGGCTATCACATGAACAAAAAACACTGGAATACGATCGACATGACAGGCCGCTTAACTGCCAGGCAGCTGCATGAGATCATTGATCATTCGTATGAGCTTGTATTAAAGAGCCTGCCCAAAAAGCTGCAGCTCGATCTCCAATCAAAAGGCGCCTGATTATTTTGTGATCGACAGGAGCAGCTCCGGTTCATTGGTGGTGATAAAATCAAACTTTTGCGATAAAAACCATTTCATGTCGGCTTCTTCGTTTACCGTCCAGGCATTCAGGATGATATGATTTTTTTGCGCCCGCGCGATCCAGTCTGGGTTCTTTTTAAATACGGAGATGTTGTAATCTGCACCCTGGATGCCATCTGCCTTGAGCTGTTCGGGCGGATGATCGCCGTTCAGGTACTGGGTGGACGCCTTGCGGTCAAGCTGCAGAATTTTTTTCAGGATGTCATAATCAAAAGAAATATACACCACTTTCTGCACCGCTTTGAGCTCTTCTACCAGCTTTACCACCCTTTCCGCCACCAGCTGTCCTCTTTCCTTGCTGATGTCTGAAGGTTTGATTTCTACAACCAGTCTTGTTTGCGGGTTGTTCTGCATCCCGGCCGTGAGGAATTCACGCAGGGTAGGCAGGATTTCCCCGTTCGACAGCTTTACCTTGATCAGCTCCCCGTAGGTCGTTTTCTCAATCTCCCTGGTCTGGTAACGCGGATCGTGGTTGATCACCAGCGAATCGTCTGCCGTCATCCTTACATCGAACTCAGAGCCTGTACACCGCAGCCGGATGGCTTCGCGCAGGGCAGCAATGGAATTTTCAGGAAACCCGTTTTTCTTAAAAGCACCCCTGTGTGCCACAGCCGGGTTGGGAGCAAACATAGCAGTGTGTTTTGTTCTGGATGTTGTGCAGGACAGCAAAAAAAAGAGGGAACAGAAACAGGTAAACTTTATCATGAGCGATCTGGATATAATTCTACAAGAAAACGCGTGCGCCAAAAATATTGGAATTGTGCAAATTTCCCCTTTCCGCTGGTTCACGTAACAATTAATTTAAGCCGGTACAAATCTACCTCAGCCACTTACCTCCCCACCACCGGGAACTGCGAGATGCGCAGCCTGGTACAGCCGTAAGGAATAAGCGTGATCTCTTCTTCGGCTTCCCTTGTTACACCTTCCTGGTAGCTGATGCTGTAGGGAAGCGGGCCGGCCATTTCATTGTAGAGTTGCCAGTTGGGCAGGCGCCTGCCCCTGGTGCTGAGGGTAATCGGGGCTGCTTCAGGGGTCCAGGGGTACAAACTGCCGTGGTCGGAAATGGCCACTCTATACTGTTCGTCCAGCTTGTTGTTGGGCGTTGCGATCAGCGCATAGTTCCAGGGTGTGGTGGGCGTGATCTCCTCATAGCTTGCGCCATATTGGATAGGGTCCTTGTCGTTGCGGACCTGTTTTGCCTGCTGCCCTATTTTAAGGGCATATACGACCGGTCCCCGTTCAATCGAGATCGAGTTTTCGTACCAGGTGTTCTTAAAAACGTGCATGGGCAACCGAAGTTCTACCACATCACCCGATTTCCATGCCCGGTTTATCTTTACGATCTGGTTGCCGGTTGCATCCTGGTAAGCTGTGCCGTTGATCAGGATGCTGGCCCTGGTGCACCATTGGGGTATGCGCAGGTGCAGCGGAAATTGAACCCCCTTTCCACGGGTGTTTGTGCTCAGGGTAAAACGGATGGCTTCATCAAAGGGATAATTTGTTTCTTCGGTAAACTGGACTTCCACACCGTCTGCCACTTTTGCTTTTACCTGGCTGGGGGAATAAACAAGCGCAGCCAATCCCCCGTCTGGCGTGGCATACCAGAGGTTGCGGGTAAACTTGGGCCAGCCCTGGTGCATGTTGGATGTGCAGCAAGGATAACCGGTGAGCAGGCCGTAACAAACATCTGTACCACTGTGGTTTACATCGAAATTGCGGGTGTGGCGGGTCAGCATCACCTGGTTGGCTTGCTGGAAATACTGCCGGTCGGTTAAGTTTTCATCTACCTGGGCGGGCAGGGCATTAAAGGCGATCTTCTCCAGCCGGTCGGCATACTGCACGTCACCGGTGATGGCCAGGGTATTTTCCAGCGTGTACATCATCTCTACGGCCGTACACAGTTCGGAGCCCTGCGTGGGGTTGTTGCCATGCAGCGTTTCATCGCCGCCATACAAGCCGTGCGCCATTTCATCAAAACGGCGCAGGTCGGTATAAGCTTGCTGCGTGGCTTTGAGGTGCGCTGAATCAGGGTGCTGCTGGTAATAGATGATGGGGGTTTTCATGCCCTGGGCTAAGTTCACGCCGTGTATGCTGCCGGATCTTGCCAGGAGATCGGTTTGTAAAAAAGCCTGGGTATAATCAAATGTTTGCTTGTGCAGCAGCTCAGCCAGATCGAGCAGGAATGCGTCGCCCGTTATGTTGTAAAGCCAGTATACCACCAGCAAATTATCTCCACCGCGGTACCGCGCCCAGAACGACCAGTGGTCGAGCGGATGCTGGGGCAGTTCTTTGAGCTGGTATCTGAAATAGTTGGTCATCAGGCTGATGATGCGTTGATCGCTGATGGCCTCATAGTATTGTTTCAGCACTTTCAGCATCACGATCTTGGGCCACCAGTCGCGGCTGTTATCGCGCTGCAGTCCCGGCTCCCGGCCATAATCTTTGGAGGGTCCGAAATAACCATCCGGCTGCTGGCTTTTGATCGACCATTCTACCCATGGTTTTACTTTCTGGATCAGCTCCTTATCATCCAGGATATAAGCCAGGGGCAGCAGCCCGTCGATCCAGTAGGGACCACGTTCCCACTGGTCTCCATCGCCTCCTAACCATCCGTTGCGGCGGCCCATGACCGATGGATACAGGGTGTCGAGATAGCCGGTAGCACCCCTTTTCTGGCGCAGCAACATCTCCTTCAACCAGCCCGCCGGCTTTACTGCACCGAGCGGCAATTCTATATATGGATTGGGCCGCAACGGGGCCCTGTTGTTGATATAGTTGGAGGGGGCAACCGGTTTATTTGCCTGTTCAAAACTGTGCTGGCCGGCACAGAACAAGACAAAGGAAAAAAGGATCCTTAATTTCATAATTTAGGCAGGAATTTGGATGGCGAATCTAACGCATTCGGCTGTCTTTGGTTTAAAAAGAACAGCAACACACAACCGATCATTTCACAGCACCGTGACCGCAAAAAGGTCATGTTGGCAAAGTTTTTTTAGTATGAATAACAACGAAATCTGCGAACACATAAACGGGATCACTTCCATCAAACAACCCACGGCCCATGTATGCGAAGAATGTGTCAAAACCCATTCGCGCTGGGTTCATCTACGCACCTGCCAAACCTGCGGCGCAACGCTTTGCTGCGACAGCTCTCCCAACAAGCATGCAACAAAACACTACCATGCCACACAGCACCCGGTGGTGATCTCTGCAGAGCCTGGTGAGAACTGGCTGTGGTGCTACAAGGATGAGATGATGGCGGAGTACAGGTAGCAGAAGATCCGTGAAAGACAAAGCCTCATCTGCTTCTTATATTGTGTTGAATTTGGTAGTGTGCCGCAGGTTGTACAAACTGAATTTTACGCGGGACTTGGACGGGAAGTGAAATCAAATTGATGGCGTGCTGGCAGCGACCAACCCGCTGCGGTATGCAGTGGGTGTACTGCCCGTGTACTTTTTAAAAACGGTTGCAAAATACTGGGAAGAAGAAAAGTTCAGCTGATAAGCCATGTCAGTGATTGAATCTTTGTGGGAGGTTTGCAAAAGTTTTTTAGCCTTTTCAACGCGCAGACGCAGGATGTAATCCGTGGTCGGCATCCCGAATTCTTTCTTGAACCAGCTTTTGAAATGGGAAGCAGAGAGATGCATCTTTGCAGCCAGCGACTCAACAGACAGGTCGTTGTACAGGTTATCTGCAATATAGGCACTGATGACTGTTTTGCGCTGGGAAGGCCCTCCTGCAGCACCCAGCGCTGAACGCTGGATGATGGTGAGCAAAAAACTGGCCAGCTGGTTCAACACCTGGATCCGGTGCATAGGCTGCGGTGTGCCGGGATGCAAAGCAAACAAGGCATCCAACGCTTTCTTCATGCCTGCGCCTCCCTTGAAATGCCGGCTTGGCAGGTTTAACAGGGCGTGCACAAAAGCAGCTGCATCTTCTCCCCTGTATTGCAAAAAACAGCTGTCGTCTAATTTCAGGATCAGCCAGTAAAGAATTCCTTTTTCCTCCGGGTGGTGTGCCGTGCTGTGCAGTTCGCCTGGAAAGGTCACAAACACATCGCCTCCCTGGATCGTGTAACGGCTCCCCTTTACTTCGTACACCTGCTGCCCTTTTTCACAATAGCAGATCTCGATCATGCCAGGATGTGCGTGCTCAGGCAGGCTTTCATGCGCGTGCCTGTACTGGTATTTTCCCAACCGGTGCACGTCCGGTATGCCTGCCTGTTCAAAGTTGATGATGATGCGGTCGGATGTAGTGATGTTGTCAAAATCGCTCATGTATAAAAAAGTATGATCCTATAAAACTGGTAGCAATGCTCGCTCCACGCCATTACATTTGGATAACACCACCTGCAATAGCAGGGATAAAATACGGAATACTTCTAACAAAACGATTATGCCCGGTCATTTTTTAACTTCCGAACAGGTCATTTTTTTTCAGGAGAATGGCTATCTAACGGTCAACAACCTGGTACCGCCCGGAGAAATTGAACAGTATAAAACCCTTTATGAAGATTTTCTTTCCGGCCGTATCAATACCGGCGCCAACCGATCAGACCTGGGTGCAGGCCTGGGCAAGAGCGGAGCCAAAGAAAATATCACACAGATCATGTGGCCGAGCGATTTTGCGCCTCAATTGATGAGCATGCCTTTTCACGAACGTGCCCTGGCCATCAGCAGGGAACTGATCGGAGCGGATGCAGAGATGGATTTCGACATGCTGATCAACAAGGCGCCGCACACAGATACGCCAACGCCCTGGCACCAGGATGAAGCTTACTGGCTGAGCCTGCCCGACAAACGCGCGGCCAGCTGCTGGCTGGCCCTTGACCCGGCCACTGTGGACAACGGCTGTATGTGGTTTGTGCCGGCTTCCAACCAAAAAGAAGTAAGGCCCCACCGGTTTGCCGGGCCCAAAGGCGGCGCCCTGATGTGCGATGCAGGGGAAGAAGAAGGCATCCCTGTTGAGCTTTCACCCGGCTCCTGTACATTCCATACCGGCCGAACGCTGCACTACAGCCGCGGCAACAGCACCGGTGAGCAACGAAGGGCTTTTATCATTAACTTCAGACCGCAATCCATGATAGCCTATGAGCGCGCCCGGGGCTTTGACCATGGCCGCCAAAATGCTGCAGACCGGAAACTGCAAAACCAGGAATTCAACCAGCTGCCCTGATGATCTTTTTCAAACCGCTCCTGTCCGGAACGGATGACCGTATTGCCGGAGTTGTTTCGATCTAGATCACATTGAAACCACCCACCAGTTTAAAACTTTATCAGCGATGACAACATCATACCCCGATCTCTCAAAGATACATGGCCTGATCAACGACTTGTTTACCTGGCCCGGCACGGCGGCTGAATGGGATGCTTACCGGCTTACAGAAGAACAGATAGCACATTACAACGAGTACGGCTATGTTAGCGGGATCAAATTTTTAAACAACGCGCAGGTAGATGCCCTGAATGAAGAACTGGCGGGCTTGATCGATCCGGAACATCCGGGCAATGCCCTGTTCCACGAGTTTTGCTCGAACGAGTCGTCCGACCCCAATGCTGTTTTGTTTCATGCCCTGGGAGCCTGGCGCATCACACCGGCATTTCACGATATTTTATGGAATCCGGCATTTGTAATGGCTGCCAGCCAGCTGCTGGGCAACCGGGGTGTCCGCTTCTGGCACGACCAGCTTTTTTACAAGCCTGCCCTGCATGGCGGCGTAGTAGCCTGGCACCAGGATTATTCCTACTGGACCCGCACCATACCCATGCACCACCTGACCTGCTGGATCGGGCTGGATGATACAACCACAGAGAATGGCTGTCTTTATTATGTACCAGGCAGCCATCGGTGGGGACTGCTTGAAAAGCCTGAACTGGCGGGAGAAATGAACGGGCTGGACAAGTACCTGACCGATGAGCAAAAAGCCGAATTTAAACCTGTGCCCATCGAGTTAAAAAAGGGTTCCGGCACGTTCCACCACCCGCTGCTGGTACACGGCTCCTATGAAAACAAATCGGAGAACGCCCGCAGGGCCGTGGTAATAAATGTGTTTGCCGATGGTACTCTCTCAGACAGCAACAAGGAACTCATGGCCGGTGCCACCCCCATTCCAAAGGGAGAACCCATGGGCGGACAGTTTCATCCGCTTTTGTTTCAAGAACCGGCCGGTGCGTGAGAAACCCACCTCTGCCCCTCCCGGGAGGGAATAAGAAGGGCGCTTGTATTATCTCCTCCCAGGAGGGGCAGGGGTGGGTTCAAGCCTGCAAAAGCTGTATGTCAAAAAATATTCATACCCCCATCAAACCGCTGAACACATTTCAACAGAAGAGTCCGTAGCTTAAATTTTGGTAAATGGTCAAACCCCCTACAGGTAATTATCGCTGGCTTATATGTGTCCTCCTATTTGCTGCTACCACCATCAACTACCTCGACCGGCAAATACTGGGCTTGCTCAAACCCGTTCTTGAAAAGCTGTTTCAATGGACAGAGATCGAGTACGGTTATATTGTAATGGCATTTACAGCAACCTATGCGATTGGTCAGTTGGTGTATGGAAGATGGATTGATAAGATCGGTACCCGGCTGGGTTATATTGTTTCGGTAACGGTGTGGAGCCTGGCTGCCATGCTGCACGCCGCCGTACGCGGAACCGTTGGCTTTGGGGTCATGCGGGCCCTGCTGGGAATCGGTGAATCAGGGAACTATCCAGGTGGCGTGAAAACGGTAGCCGAATGGTTTCCCAAACGGGAGCGGGCGCTGGCTGTCGGCATTTTTGATTCAGGCTCCAATATCGGCGCTTGTGTGGCACCCATCCTGGTCCCTGCCATCCTCGCGCTCTATGGCTGGCAACTGGCTTTTATCATCACCGGATCCGTTGGCTTTATCTGGCTGCTGCTCTGGCTTTGGTTCTACGAAGTACCGGCCAAACAAAAGCGGTTGAGCAGACCGGAACTGGAATATATCCGAAGCGATGGCGAGCCTGTACAGGAAAGCGGCCAGTCGCCCTCCTGGAGGCAGCTGTTGCGTTTGCGGCAGACCTGGACCTTTATAGCCGGCAAATTCTTCACCGATCCGATCTGGTATTTTTTTCTTTTCTGGCTCCCTGCTTATTTCCATACATCCTTCCACCTGGATCTGAAAAAACCCAGTCTGCCCCTGGTGATCGTATACACAGGCACGATGATCGGCAGCATTGGCGGCGGTGCGCTGTCCTCCTGGCTCATCAAAAAGGGATGGCCCGTATACAAGGCACGCAAAGCAGCCCTGCTGGTTGCGGCATTGGCAGTGGTCCCTATACTCGTTACGCGGTACACAGACAATATGTGGCTTGTAGTGGCTTTGATCAGTCTCTCGGTTGCCGCCAACCAGGCCTGGAGCGCCAATATTTTTACGATCGTATCAGACATGTTTCCCGGCAAGGCAGTCAGTTCAGTGGTGGGATTGGGTGGCATGGCCGGCGCTGTTGGCGGGGTCCTGTTTGAATCTATGATTGGATATGTGCTGGAATTTTTCAAGCAGGCAGGTCATATCGTAACAGGTTACAATATTATTTTCCTGATCTGCGGCACTTCATTTGGGGTGGCCTGGCTGGTGATCCACTGGCTTACACCTAAAATGGAACCGGTGAACCTGTAAGTCTTTTATCAAACAACGATCAGCGTGGAATTTATAAAAACAACAGAACAGCCTTCCTCCTACAGAAACCTGGAAGCCATGCCAACGGGAGAGCTGCTGCTGCACATCAACGAAGAAGATGCAACGGTGGCCGGCTCCGTGAAAAAAGTCCTGCCCATCATCACTGCCCTGGTTGATTTTATTGCCGGCAAGATGGAGGAAGGAGGCCGTTTGTTTTACATCGGCGCCGGCACCAGCGGCAGGCTGGGTGTGCTGGACGCCAGTGAATGTCCGCCCACTTTTGGCGTACCGCCTGCTCATGTTATTGGTGTGATGGCCGGGGGTGAGGGGGCTTTGCGTTATGGCATTGAAGACGCAGAAGACAGCGAGGAACAGGGCTGGACCGATCTGCAGGCATACGGCATCAACTCCGGAGACGTCGTGATAGGAATTGCAGCCAGCGGTACCACGCCTTACGTACTGGGTGCGCTGAAGCAAGCGCAGCAGCAAGGCATCCGAACCGGCTGCATTGTATGCAACCAGGGTTCACCCATATCAGCGTGGGCTGATTATGCAGTGGAAGCAGTGGTAGGCCCTGAATTTGTGACCGGCAGCACCCGCATGAAAGCAGGAACGGCCCAGAAGATGGTGCTCAACATGATTTCTACCGCCGTCATGATCCGCCTGGGACGGGTACAGGACAACAGGATGGTAAACATGCAGATCACCAACGAAAAGCTGGTCGACCGCGGCGTGCGCATGCTGATGGAAAAAAGCGGCATCACCAATTACGAGCAGGCTAAAAATCTTTTGCTGGAACACGGCAGTGTAAAAGCTGCCCTGGAAAACAAACCCAATTCTTGAGCATGGAACAATCAATCCCGCTTCATCAATCCGGCCGGGGTGCCTACGTCAGACAGATACTCACCATTGGTTTTTTCTTTTTCACCTTTGGCTTTATCACCTGGGTCAATGGTACCCTGATCCCTTATCTCCGGATTGCCTGCGAACTGGAAGAATGGCAGGCTTACCTGGTAACCTTTGCCTTTTATATTTCCTATACCCTGATGGCCCTGCCTTCCAGCAGGCTGTTGCAGGTTACAGGCATGATCCGGGGCATGCAGATCGGACTGGTTGTAATGGCCGCCGGCTGTTTGCTGTTTATACCAGCTGCCCTGCAGCGTGCCTATCCCCTGTTTCTGACCGGTTTGTTTGTGGTAGGATCGGGAACTACCCTGCTGCAAACGGCTGTCAATCCCTATATAACCAAGCTGGGTCCGCCGGAAAGCGCTGCACAGCGCATCAGCATGATGGGCATCTGCAACAAGTTTGCAGGCATCCTGGCACCGCTGGTGTTGGGCGCCATCATCCTGAAAAATTCTGATGGCTTATTACACGAGTTGGCACAGCTGGACCCGGCGGGCAAAGCCAGGCGCCTCGATAGACTGGCCCGCGCCGTGATCGCGCCGTACGCGGTGCTGACGGTGATTATGGTGGTGATAGCCATAGCCCTGAAATGGGCGCACCTACCTGAAATAGCTCCAACACAGGATGGAGGAACAGCGGGTGTGGAAGGCAGCATAGACAACCGCGTGAAGCGCCGGTTCTTTGCCGGTTTTATGGCCATTTTTGTGACGGTAGCGGTAGAAGTCATCGCCGGTGACACCATTAGCAATTATGGCATCTACCACGGCATCCGGCTGGATGTGGCAAAGGGACTCACGGCTTACACGCTGGCCTCTATGCTCACCGGTTATTTATTCGGTGCTTTGTTTATTCCCCGCTTGGTATCGCAGGGCAAGGCTTTTTTGTACTCGTCCCTGCTGGGTTGTGTGCTGGTGGCGCTGGCCGTACTGGTTCCGGGCAAAGCCTCCGTGGCTTTTGTTGCCTTGCTCGGACTGGCCAATGCCCTGCTCTGGCCTGCTATCTGGCCACTGGCGCTTGATGGGTTATCGGGCAGGTTGCTCAACTTGGGCTCCGCCATCCTGATCATGGGGATCGCGGGTGGTGCCCTGCTGCCACTGGCTTATGGCTGGCTGGCCCGCACAACCAACAACCAGCTGGCTTACGGGCTGCTTATCCCCTGTTACCTCTACAACATTTATTATTATGTGTCGCGTACACAAAAAACACCGGCTGCGCAGATGGCGAGCGCATAATCGTGCCTGTTAGAATATGAATATAAAAAGGCTTATACTGTTTATATGGTTGGCAAGCTTCACTGGCATGCTCCCGGCAGCAGCTGCTCCCCCCCTGCCAGTGCTGCCCTATCCGCAAAGCTATAGGGAAGAAGGGGCTGCGGTGAAGCTCAGCCACCATTTACAGTTCACCGGTGCTGAGCCTGCCATCATAGAAAGACTGGCTGCCAACTGGCAACTGCTGGCCGATGAACAACGGGTTGAAGATAACGTGCAAACATGCGCGCTTGTGCTCAGCAACTCGCCCGGTACCAACGCGCCCCTTCAAGCGGTTTCACCAAACTGGCAAACAAAGATCGGCCAGGAAGGATACCTGCTGGTTGTTGAGCCCAAACGCATGGTTATTGCCGCCAATACAGAAGCTGGTTTGTTCTACGGCTTGCAATCGCTCAAACAACTTACCCGCGCCGGCTGGAACCGCTCCCTGGTGATCCTCGACTGGCCCCAGTTCGCCAACAGGGGCGTGTATGATGACATCAGCCGCGGCCCGATCCCGCAAATTAGCGTGGTCAAAAAGCAGATCGAGCGATTGGCTGAATTAAAATTTAATTCGCTCTCATTTTATATCGAGCATGTGGTGCAGCCGCCCTCCTACCCTGACTTTGCGCCGGTCAACGGCAAGTTTACCATAGACGATATCCGGGAGCTGGCCAGCTATGCGGCCCGTTTCCACATCGAGCTCGTAGGCAGCTTTCAATCGTTCGGGCATTTCAACAACATCCTCTCGCTGCCCCAATACGCATCGATCGGCGAAACCTCTACCATGATCTCCCCGCTCGATCCAAAAGCCCGGCAGTTCTTAACCGGCGTGATCAGCGACCTGTGCAAGGTGTTTCCTTCCCCCTATTTTAATGTAAACTGCGATGAGACCTTTGACCTGGGCAAGGGCAAATCAAAACCCTATGTAGACAGCGTCGGCATAGCTCGCTATTATGCCGGCCACATCCGCTTTTTGTATGATCTGCTCAAAAAGAATGGCAAGCAACTGATGATGTGGGGCGACATCGCGCTGCAGCACGAAGAAATACTGGACCTGCTACCCAAAGACATTGTTTATCTTACCTGGGAGTATGGCGACCAGCCCTCGTATGAGGCCTGGATAAAACCGTTTGTACAGCGCGGACTGAAATTCATTGTTTGTCCGGGCATCGTGAACTCCAACCGCCTCTTTCCTGACCTGAAAACGGCCAAAGGCAATATTGCCGGTTTCTTATCCGCAGGCAAAAGGGCCGGCGCCACAGGCACGCTGACAACTGTTTGGGATGATGGCGGCATGTGCTCTTTTAACAACGACTGGTACGGGGTATACATGGCTGCAGAAAAAGGCTGGAATACAGCAGGGACGGGCAATCTGACATTTGACCAGCGCTATGGACTGACCGCATACGGCACACCGGATGGCAACTATGTAAAAGCCCTGAACAAGCTGATGGAACTGCGGAACATTCCGCTTACATACAACTTAACCGACCAGGTATGGACCCAAAAACTGCTGCCCGACAGTGGAAAAGGGCTGCTTCAAAACAACCAGTCCGTACCACAAATAAATTCCATTGTAAAGGAAGCATTGAACCTGCTGCAAACCGGCCGCCCCTTGCGCAACGAGGAAGACGGGGCTGCGCTCCGGTTTACCCTTCAACAGCTGGAGCTCCTGATGGATTCCAGGCTGCAGCTGGCCGGGGTGGTAAATGAATATACGCATGCCCGTCTCACGGGCAACAAGGGCCAGATCAGGGAAGCCATGCAAACCGTTGCCCGGCTGACAGACCGCTACCGGTTGCTGAAGGAAACATACACCCGGCTCTGGAACAGGGAAAACCAGCCTTACTGGCTGGATGTAAACTTGAAAACCTTTGACAGCAAGATCCGGGGTTTGGAACAGCTGAACAGGCGTTTATCCAAGGCCGTTACAGCCAGTACCATGCCTGCCCCTGCGGAAATCGGACTGGGCATCAAAGTGAGCGGGTCAACTTATTTTCAAAACTGGCTGCTGGCTGGTCCTTTTGATACAACCGGGATTCCCCGGTTTCTCTATTCAGAAGATCCTGCCTTTAACGTGCCTCCCAAACCTGGGGACATGGCGCTTTGGAAGGGAAAGAATTACCGATGGAAAAAGTGGATCTCAGAAGATGGTGGCATTGTAGACCTGGGCAGCTATTATCAAACCACTACTGGTGTAGCCTATGCTTACTGCTCCATCAATGCAGACAAGCCACGCACCTTAAAGGCGCTTGCAGCGGGTGAGGGTGTAGAGCTATACCTGAACAGCGCACAGGTTTCGGCAGCTATGCCAGAAAAGGATGAAAGAAGTTTCACCCTGCCGCTGAAAAAGGGAGTGAACCACATCGTCCTGAAAATACCCTCCCGGCCCGCCAGCTGGGTTTATACATTCCGGCTTGATACGCCTGAGCCTGTTACCAATCACAAACACAAATACACCTTGAATGCAAAAAACGGGGAGCATGAAGCAGACAATTAAACAGGTTATCCGGTTGGCCATGATGATCCCTCTGTTGGTGCAGGTTGCGCGGGGGCAGGTCAGCAAACAGGCTGCTACAGAGGCCATCAACCAGATGGCCGGCTATATCGCCAATACCATGCTGGATGAGCAGGGCAAATCGCGCTGCGATTACAACTTGACAGAAGGCAGTTGGTATCCCTACGAAGTGCCCTGGCATACCGGACAAGCCGTTTATGCCCTGCTGGCCGCTTACAAACAAACCGGCAATGCCCGCTGGCTGGCTGCGGCGAAAAAAGCCGGCGATTTCTGGATCAGCCTGCAGATCAAAGACCATCCCCGCCTCAAAGGCATGCTGGGCGCGGTTCATGGTGATGACATCGGCGACTCTACCATTGTATTTGCGACCATATCTGACGGCTCACCCGGTCCTTATGAACTGTCGCGCGTGACCGGTGATCCCAAATGGGCCCGGGTAGCTACTGCTGCGGCACAGTGGATGCTAAACAACCTGTATGATTCCGCAAAAGGCATTTGCTACGACAATGTTGACCTGGTAAGCGGCGAAGTACAAAAAGAGCACAGTCCATTCTGGAAAGACAAAAAAGACCAAACCCTGTACGATATCTCCCGGCCCAACACAGAAGGCTGGATCTTCCTGGATGCCTACCAATTTTCGCAAAAGAAGGAATTCTTAAATGCCCATCTGACCCTCTCGAACAGTGTAGTTAAGCTGGAAGATCCCAATGGTTTGTGGATGCAGTTTATGCCCAATACGGCCAGCGAACATTCTTTCCATCCCCGCTTCAATCTCTGGTATGCGGAATCGCTCCTGCAAACCTGGAAATTCAACGGCAACAAGCAATACCTGGAAGCAGCCCTGCGCACAGCCCGTACCTATGCCAAAGCACAACAAAAAGACGGCACTATCTTCTACGTCAATTACACCGATGGCCGCAGTCCCGACCGCAGCTCGGTTACAGGCTCGGCGGTAGCCATGGCAGGCATTGTATGGATCCAACTGGCCAAAGCCGGCTATAGCGAATTCTTACCCTACATCGAAAAATCAGCCGATTGGATCATCCGCAACCGCTACAGCGAAACGCATCCTGATAAAAATCTCCGCGGCGCCATCCTGGAAACGCGCATGCGCAACCGAAACGGCAAGATATGGCTGGTGAACCGCGACATCGGAACCAGCTTTGCGGTCCGGTTCTTAGTTGATTACTTAAACTTCAAACAAACAAATAAGTAATAGCCATGCTGGCATTTTTATTTCTCTCTTCGCCTCATGACCTGAACCCATCTATCAATAAGTAAACGTTCATCTTTTATGCAAACATCTACATTCAAATTTCTGCTACCGGGCCTGCTCGCAGTTTTGCTGCTGGCATTCACCAGCACACCGGTCTGGTCACAAACAAAAGGCATTGTCCGCGGTAAGATCGTTGACGAGCAAGGCGGAGCCCTGCCCGGCGCTTCGATCAGGATCAAAGGAAGCACGCGGGGCGCTGTCACCAACACGGCCGGTGATTTTGTATTGGCAGATCTGGCGCCCGGCAGCTATACCCTGCAGATCAACTACATGGGTTTTGATCCGATTGAAAAAACCATCCAGGTAACCGGTGGCGAAACCACGGTGAACAATATCCGCCTTGTATCCGGCAGCAAGCTGCTGGAATCCGTGCGGGTAACAGGCATCCTGGAAGGACAGCAAAAAGCCCTCAACCAGCAGCGCAATGCAGACAACCTGAAGCAGGTTATATCCGCCGATCTGATGGGCCGGTTTCCCGACCTCAACGTTGCTGAATCGCTGCAGCGCCTGCCGGGCGTAACCATCGGCCGTGAGCAAAACGAAGGCTCTACCGTACAGCTGCGCGGCACGCCGGGCAATTTTACCAATATCAATGTGAACGGTGAACAGATCATGGGCACGCAGGAATTGGGACAGCGCAATGCCCAGCTCGACCTGGTACCGGCCAACATCTTGTCTTCCATGGAAGTGGTAAAAACCCTTACGCCTGATCTGGACGGAGATGCCATTGCCGGCGCCATCAATTTAAAAACACCCACGGCTGTTGGCCTGAAGCCCCGCATCTCGGCCGACCTCGGTGGCGGTTACAACAAGCTGCGCAACAAAGCCAACGGCATCGGCAACCTAAGCTATAACCAGCGCTTCTTTCAAACAGATAAAAACCCGAACGGCAAGCTTGGACTGGCCGCTTATGGCAGCTATTACCGCACCAACAACGGGTATGATGAGATCAATGCACAGGTATGGCAGCCAAAAGATTTCGGCGATGGAAAAGGCAGCATCCTGTTCCCGACCGATATCCGTCTCCTCCACCTGGATAACCTGCGCACCCGCCGCGGCGCCACCGTTACCCTCGACTACAATTTCGACCCTACCGCATCGATCATTTTCAATGCCACCTATAACAACCTGGAAAACGAGGCTGTCCGCTTTCGCAAGCGTACCCGCATGCAAACGGCCAATACCACCCGCACCACCGATGGCATATACACCACCACCCGCGGCCGCGGCTACAACGAACTGATGACAAGAGACATCAACAACGACAACCTGAACTTTAGCCTGGAAGGAGAGAAACAGTTCAGCCGCCTCCGCCTTGATGGAGGTTTGTTTCTTACCAAATCAAAGCTGGAGCAGACCGCTGATACATACAATTACATCACCGGAAATGTACCGCTCACCATTAAACAACTCAATGGCGATTATATACAGGCCACCGGTTCAACAGATGCCAAGAACAATGCCTCCCTGTATACCTACAACACGTATGAGGCCAACAACTTCAATTCGGAAGGGCGCAATTTTGTAGCCCGCCTCAACGCCACCTTCAACTACAAGATCGCCAACAACGATGCGTATGTAAAAGCGGGGGTGAAGATCAAACGCATGACCAACAAGCGCTACCGGCCCAGCTATTCCACAGCTACTTTTAACGGTCCGGCAGCCATCGGCAACTTAACCAATTTCGTAGGCGAAGATGAACTGGATGCCGACCTGCTGGATGGCAATTTAACCTTTGGCCGTTCGGTGAGCAAAGACGGCACCATCAGTTTTTTCCGCAACAACCAGAATTATTTTCCCGCCAACAAATCACTCAACCAGGTGGCCGTTGATACGTATTTTTATGACGCCGATGAGAACGTCACATCGGGTTACGTGATGAACAGGATCCAGTTCAAAAAGCTGATGCTGCTGGGTGGCTTGCGGGTAGAGCGCACCGGAGTCGACTACCGCGCCAACCTGGTGAACCAGGATGCAAGCGGCAACCTTACTTCTTCCATCCCCACGCATACACAATACAATTACACCAAGTTCTTACCCAACCTGCAGGCCAAATACGACCTGGCAAAAAACACGGTTGCCCGTGCTGCCCTTTCTTTCGGTTACTCACGCCCCAACTTCAACGAGCTGGTGCCCAGCCGCGTGGTCAGCATCCTGAACACCACCCTCACCGATGGCAATCCCGATCTGAAGCCGGCTTTCACCACCAACTACGATCTTTCTTTAGAGCATTATCTCAAAAACCTGGGTATTGTTTCGGTAGGTGCCTTTTACAAAAACATCGACTATTTCCAATACAATAGTGTAGTTACCCTTACCGGCAACGAATTTCCGGAGGCAAAGAATTATGTGAACTGGCTTTACTACAAAACCTACAACGGTGATGTGGCCAAAGTGTTGGGGGTAGAGATCAACGCACAAACCAATTTGACCTTTTTACCGGGTTTCTTAAAGGGCTTTACGGTATATGCCAACTACACCTATGTACAGTCTAACGCCGATGCACAGCTGCGCAAAGACCTGCGTCTGCCGGGACAGGCCAAGCATACGGCCAACGGCTCGCTTTCTTATACGGTGAAAGGCTTTACCGTACAAGGCAATATCAACTACAACGGGTCCTACACCGTAGCGCTGGGCACCAACGATGCTACCGACATCATCCGCAACGACCGGGTGCAGCTTGATGCCAATGCTTCCTACCGCGTCACCAAACGCCTCACCGTGTATGCGGAAGCCACGAACCTGCTCAATGCGCCGCAAACAGATTACCTGGGCGTGCGGAACAGATTGTATGAAAAACAATTTTACGGATATACGGCACGCGGTGGCGTGAAGTATCGATTTTAAAAAGACAAGCCAACAGAAAACACCATCCGCCATGAAAGAATTTCTTGTAGAAAAAATGCGTGTCCGCATTTACGCCAACAGGCAGCAGCTGGGAAAGGCTGCTGCCGCGGAGGCGGCCCGCCGCATCATTGACCTGCTGTTGAGCCAGGAGGAAATCAGTATCATTTTTGCAGCAGCCGCTTCCCAGCATGAATTCCTGCAGGCGCTGGCAGAAGAACCAGGGATAGAGTGGCAGCGGGTAAGTGCATTTCACATGGATGAATACAGAGGTCTTCCACCTTCCCATCCCCAGCGGTTCGGAAATTTCTTACAGGAAAAGATCTTCGGCAGACTGCCCTTCAAACAGGTATTTTACCTCAACGAAAGCGGCCACGATGATCCGCAGGAATGCGACCGGTATGCTGCGCTGCTGGAGCAATACAAGCCAGCCATCACGTGCATGGGCATCGGCGAAAACGGGCACCTGGCCTTCAACGATCCGCACGTCGCCAACTTTCATGATCCCGCACTTGTGAAGATTGTGGACCTCGATGAAGCGTGCAAGCACCAACAGGTAAACGATGGCTGCTTTCCTTCCATTGCGGAAGTGCCATCTTATGCTTACACCCTCACCATCCCTGCCCTGATGCAGGCAGACCATATCTTCTGCATGGTACCAGGAAAAAACAAAGCCCCTGCCGTCCGCAACACGCTCAACGAAGCCATCAGCGAACAGCATCCCGCCACCATCTTGCGCGAACACCAAGGCGCCATCTTGTTTTTGGATGAGGACAGCGCGGGGTTGTTGGGGTGAGGATTATGCAGGTTCTTTGTAACTTTCAGGCAACAACGAGGATCAATGCGTTGTACAGATATTCTTGTGCGTAAGATACATCTCCGCAAGGCTTATATTTGAAGTAGTTTTCAGGATACAACAAACAGGCCCCATGATGAAAAGAACCACCTTACTTGCTTTTTTTACCGCACTGCTATTTTCCGCCTCCGGACAATCACAGCAACCAACCCGCTCCCTATCCAGCCTGGTGAAGATTGATGGAGGCCTGCAGGGATTGGGACTGAGCTTAGAACCCGGGCTTTCAAACAAAATAACGGCTGACCTTGCTGCAGGAGCGGGTGGCGGATATGATATTGCCGAAAGCTCTCTTTCATATAACCTGTCGCTTAACCATCCTGCTTTTTATTTTTCACTCACACCAAAGTATTATTACAACCTCGAAAAAAGAATCCGCAAGGGAAAAACAACCCTGCTAAACTCCGGCAACTATATCGGGATCAGGTTGAAATATGTTACCCCCAACAACGGGCAAACTGATGATGATACCCGGAACAGCATCCTGGTAAATATCCACTGGGGCATGCAAAGGGCCCTGGGCAGCCATTGGCTGTTCAATGCACACGCAGGTGCAGGCTATGCACAGGACATTGATTATAATTTCGGAACAATTTACCCGGCACTTGATTTTAAATTTGCCTATGTTCTTTCCGGTCACTAAGCGACCTGCATGCATCCAGACCAGCAAAAAAATACCTGCAATAATTTTCAAACTAATTTTCTACACTCACCCGGCAATCGGATCTTCAGCGCGATTCTAAAAATCTTCTGATTCAGTTCTGCGCATACCTCCGGTAAATAAATGATTTTTGGTTACAAGAATAATCGTATATTCGATACTGTTACAAAGAAACCCTTATCTGTACCTTCCCCACCAGGGATGGTTTTTTTTTGCATGATAGAACCGGTTGCGCTCTGCCATTCTGTGACTGAGAGAAGCAAAGCTTTGTGCCCCCAGCAATCATCGCACTTGTTCTTTCCCGATCATGCACCTTGTCCGCCAGCAAACCAGCGCCCGGCACACGATCCTCAGCCTGGATATACTTTCTCCATAGCACCGCACAGCAAACCAACAGCCCGGTAATTTACCTGTACAAACCGCTTTCCTGACAGACCTCTTTCTCACAACGATTTCGTCATCCTGTTCCTCTTTTCTTCCATCCCAGCCAAACACACAATGACTATATCTATTGATCTTTAAACTGTAAACTATGCCTGTTCAACCAACCTACCCAGGTGTGTACATTGAAGAGTTGTCAAGTGGTGTGCGCACCATCACTGGAGTGGCCACTTCGATCACTGCATTTGTAGGCCGTGCGTTGCAAGGGCCTGTCAACGAACCCACCACCATTACCAGCTTCTCAGATTTTGAACGCAGCTTTGGCGGATTGTGGATAGACAGTACCATGAGTTATGCCGTGCGCGATTTTTACCTGAATGGTGGAAGCCAGGCCATCATCGTACGGCTCGAGCGCAATGCAGTAACAGCAGAGATCGACCTGCCGGTGGAAGGTCCGCCAGGCGATGTGCTTACCCTGCTTGCTACCAGTCCGGGCGCCTGGGGCTCTGCCCTGAGCGTATCTGTCAACTACAACACAGCCGACCCCACTGCCCCACTTTCCCCACCTGAGCCGCCCGATGATACCTTGTTCAACCTGGTTGTATACATGAACGGAGCCAAGGCGGAAGAGTTCCTCAATGTAAGCCTGGACGATAGCGAGATCAGGTACCTGCCGCGCGTGCTTGAACAAGGATCATCCTTTATACAGATCGGCAAAGACAGCCTGGGCGACTGGATCGTACCGGATGCCCGCCCGGCAGCCACAGACGCTGTGGATGTAACTGTTGAAGGCGACGATGGAGACACACTTACATTTGCGGAATACCTGGGAGATGGCAGCAAGACAGGCATCTACGCCCTTAAACAAACCGATCTTTTTAACCTGCTGTGCATTCCTCCGCCTGTTCGCACCGGCAATACAGACCCGACGGTGTACCAGAACGCGCTCAAGGTCTGCAACGATAAAAGGGCCATGCTCATCGTGGACCCGCCATTTGAATGGGGTGCATCTTCAGCTACCGCGGTTTCGAAAGCCATTGCAGGACTCGGAACGCTGGGCCTGTCAGGGAAAGAAGCCCGCAATGCAGCGCTTTACTTTCCCCGCGTGAAGCAGGTGGATACGGCCCGCGGCGGACAAGTAGACACGTTTGTGCCCAGCGGCATCATTGCAGGCATCATGGCCAAAACAGATACCGACCGGGGCGTATGGAAAGCACCCGCCGGCATTGATGCAGCACTCAACGGCATCCAGGGATTGCAGGTTAATTTAACCGATCCTGAGAACGGGCAGCTCAATCCGCTTGGCATCAACTGCCTGCGTTCTTTTCCCGTAACCGGCCGCGTTGTATGGGGTGCCCGTACCCTGCGGGGGGCGGATCAGTTGGCGGATGAATACAAATACATTTCGGTCCGCCGCACGGCGCTTTTCATTGAAGAAAGTTTGTACCGGGGCACGCAATGGGTGGTATTCGAACCCAATGATGAACCGCTCTGGGCACAGATCAGGTTGAATGTAGGCGCCTTTATGCACAATCTGTTCCGCCAGGGTGCTTTCCAGGGCGCTACCCCCCGCGAAGCTTACCTGGTGAAATGCGACAAGGAAACCACCACCCAGAACGACATCAATTTAGGCATCGTCAACATCCTTGTTGGCTTTGCACCCCTGAAGCCGGCAGAATTTGTGATCATCAAAATCCAACAGCTTACCGGACAAATAGACACGTAAAAACCTCCTATCTATGGCACAGTTTACCGTAAACACACAACGCTTTGATCCATACAAGAACTTTAAGTTCCGCGTGAAATGGGATGGCCGCTTTGTAGCCGGCATCAGCAAGGTAGGTGGTTTAAAAAAGACCACCGAAGTGGTAAAGCACCGCGAAGGCGGCGACCCGAGCAGCAGCCGCAAATCGCCCGGCCGCACCGAGTTTGATGCGATCACGCTGGAAAGAGGCGTGACCCACGATGTGGAATTTGAACGCTGGGCAAACAAGGTATGGAACTACGGCTCCCTGCCCACCGGCAAGGCCGATTCGAAAGAAGTATCACTCAAAGACTTCCGCAAAGACATAACGATCGAAGTATACAACGAGGCCGGACAGCTGGCGATCGCTTACAACGTATACCGCTGCTGGGTTTCAGAATACCAGGCCCTGCCCGACCTAGATGCAAATGCCAATGCGATCGCCATCCAGCACATCAAACTGGAAAATGAAGGATGGGAACGCGACTATGCCGTTACCGAACCTTCCGAACCCAGCTTCACCGAGCCTTAACAAAACATTCCACCGGTGAGACCGCTCACAACAACTGAACTCCTGGATGTATGGGAGCAGGGCAGCAGGCGCAGCTTGCTGCAGCGTTCACTCCTCCTGCTACAGGTTGCCTGCGCCTTCCCTGATGCAGGAACTGTAGCCAGGTTCAGCATCGGCGAACGCGATGCCCGGTTGCTGAAACTGCGGGAATGGATGTTTGGAGACCGTTTCGTAAACACAGCCAACTGTCCGCAATGCGGGGAGCAGATCGAATGGACGGTGCCTATAGAAGACCTGCGCCTGCAGCCCTGGAGCCGGCAAGAAGGCTCTCCCACTTTCACCCTGCAGGATGGAGGGTACGAAGTCCGGTTCAGGCTTCCCAACAGTGAAGACATGGCCCTCATCGCCAGCCTGCCTGCTTACCAGCCGGACCCCGGAAAATTGCTGGCAGATTGTATTCTCCGTGCATCGCATCATGGAGAGGAATGCAGTCCGGATACCCTGCCTGCTGCCCTGCTGGAAGCCATCAACCAACGCATGGCAGCAGAAGACCCGCAAGCAGACATCAGGATGGTATTAAGCTGCCCCCAATGTGCCTGTACCTGGGAAGCGCCGTTCCATATCCTCAGCTATTTGTGGACAGAGATTGATGCCTGGGCGCGGCGCATCCTGCAGGAAGTTTACCTGCTCGCCCGGGCCTTCAGCTGGTCGGAACAGGACATCCTTAACTTAAGTCCCTACCGCCGCCAGCTCTACCTGGAAATGATCCGCTCATGAACGGTTTTATCCAACACCTGATCACCCGCCATATAGCGCCGGCTGCCAATGTAATGCCCCGCGTACGAAGCCTGTTTGAACCGGAAACCGCTTCCGGTATGCTGCAGGCAAACAGCTCTTTTGAACAGGACACTGCGCATGAGCCGGCCCCTCCCACCTGGCAGGAAAAGACTTATCCAATTATACCCTCCATCACTGATCCTGTTGAAAACCGTTTAGTACCATCCAGACCCATTGAGGAAGAATCCTTCCCCGGCAATCCAACGCAAGCCATGCCTCCATCTGCAATCCGGTCTTCCGGACGGATAGAAAGAGGGATGCACAAAGAGGACCTGCCGCTGCTACCTGATGCGGAAGATATTCAACCTGCCCTTTCTTTACCCCGCAGACCTTTGCCACCCAATATGCCTGCCAACAAGACAGCAGTAAACCTTTCCGGGCAGGAAGAAAAATGGACCGACGCTTCTTCCCCGGACACAGGAAGAACAGATCTGGCAGAAGGGCGTTCCCGGAAAAACAAAGAGGGCGCTTACTTTCAGGATACCCCTTCGCCGAATGCTCCTGTTAAACCAGTCCTGCCCCACCCTGCTTCACAAACAAACAGGGAATGGCCGCTGCTGCAGGGTTTCAGGCAAACGGCCAGCCAGCAGCTGCCCTCCAGCCAACCGCCTGCCATCAAAGTGACGATCGGGCGCATCGATGTTCGTGCAGTGATCCAGCAGCCTGCTCAACCAACCCAGCGTAAACCGGCGGCCAAACCTGCCCTCTCGCTGGAAGAATACCTGAAGCAGCGAAACAACCGGACCTTATGAGTACAGCCCTTGCTATTGCCTCTGTGACCCAGGTGTTGAAAGACCTGCTGAACAATGGCCTGATCGATCACGATGCAACAGGGACCGTAGGAGGCAATGTAAAAGTAACGGCCCTTCCGCCTGACCGGGTAGATACGGAAGCAACAAAGGAAACCAGCCAGCTGAACTTGTTTATGTACATGGTCACGCCCAATCTTGGCTGGCGCAACCAGGGGCTTCCTTCCCGCAACAGCGGTGGAGACCGCATCAGCAATCCGCCGCTTGCCCTGGACCTGCATTACCTGCTTACTGCCTACGGTTCCGAGGAGTTGCACCATGAGATCCTGCTGGGCTATGGCATGCAGCTGTTTCATGAAGTATCTGTATTGAGCCGCCAGGCCATCCGCACCGCACTTTCGATGCCTGACACCACCCCCTCCGGCACCCTGCCTAGCCACCTGGTGGCCCTCTCTACATCTGAACTGGCTGACCAGATCGAACAGATCAAGATCACACCCGAATCGCTGAACACAGAGGAGCTTTCCCGGCTCTGGACGGCCTTCGGCGCGAAATACAGGCCCAATGCAGCTTACAAGGTGACCGTGGTGCTGATAGAAAGTAAAAAATCTACCCGGCCTTCCCTGCCTGTGCAGGAACGGAAAATATATGTGGTTCCATTCAAGCAACCGGTCATTGAGAAAATCGCTTCGCAGCACACGCCCGGTGGTCCTTTCCTGTTGAACGGAAAGATACTGTGGAACGACCGGCTTGTGCTGCAGGGAAACCAGTTAAGAGGCGATGTGGTAATTGTGAACATAGACGGCACAGAGATCGTACCGGCAGCCAACGAGATCACTGATTCGCAGATCACGATCGGGCTGCCTGGCCTGCAGGCGGGTATCCACGGCTTACAGGTGGTGCACAAGATGCTCATGGGCTCTCCCCCGCTGCCACACCAGGGTGTAAGCTCCAATGTAGAAGCGTTTGTGCTGAGTCCGCACATAGAAGCCCTCCATCCTGAAAATGTGCAGGGCACCGGTGGAGCACCCAGATCGGCCGATGTCCATCTTTCCATCAAACCAGGTCTCCGGGCCGGGCAGCGCGTGATATTGCTCCTGAATGAATTTCCTGCTCCCGTGCTCACCACGCCTCTTTCCTATAGTTTCCAGGGCCCTCCCATCATCCTGCTGAGCCCGCCTTTGGCGATAGAAGACATTGTTGTTCCTGTATCAGGCATCCGGGCGGGAACGTACCTGGTGCGTATCCGGGTAGATGGGGCGGAAAGTCCGCTCGATACCGATGCCAGTTTTCAATACAACGCACCCCAGCTCACCATTGCATGACAGATCCGGAAAATAAAAACGATTGGAGTGTTGCCAACCAGCGCTACCTGATGGCTTCGCTCAGGCTGGTTAGGGAAGAGCTGGAGGCATACAGGACACACTTAGATAAACAAAGCCCTGGCGGACAGGAACCTGCTGCTGCTATTCCTGCAGAAGAAGAGCTGAAAGCGGCTGCAGAAACCCTGCCCGCGCTCTCCGCCCTTGACTCGCTCTCGGCCGTGTTCGGGTTGTCGGGCTTTGAACGAAAGGTCCTGCTGCTTTGTGCGGGGGTGGAACTGGATGCCGGGTTCAGCAAGCTGGTGACTACCTTGCAGGGAGATCCTTCCGGCGTACACCCTTCTTTTGCCCTGGCCCTGGCCGCTTTTCCGGATGCACACTGGAGTGCCCTCTCACCAGCCGCTCCCCTCCGGTACTGGCAGCTGGTAGAAATCAATCCCAAAGAACTGGTTACAAAAAGTCCGCTCAGGATCGATGAAACCATCCTGCATTATCTTACGGGCGTTCGCTACCTGAACAACAAGGTCAAAGAAATTTGCGAGCCGGTTTATCTCAACGAGGCCCTTGTCCGCTCACACCTGGAAGTGGTCGACAAGCTGCTCCTTGCCTGCGGGCAGCCCCATCCGGCAGGATTGCCGCTTGTACAATTAAGTGGAGAGAACCATGCCGACAAAGCCGCTGTGGCTGCCAATGTTTGTGCCCGCCTGGGATTTCAGCTGTACCAATTACAGTCCTTTGCCGTTCCGGGCAGTGCCGGAGAGCTCGCAGAGATGGCGCGTTTGTGGAACCGGGAAGCAGCCCTGAACGGCTGCGCACTCCTGCTGGATTGCACCAGGCTGGACACAAGCGATAAGCTGCGGATGCAGGGCATCAGCAGTTTTCTTGACAACCTGCAGGGACTGGTGTTCCTGGGCTGCGACGAGTGGAAGCCTGCTTCTAAACGCCGGCAGCTTGAATTCCGCATCCACCGGCCCCAGCCTGATGAGCAATTGCTGTTGTGGCAAACAGCCTTGGGAGATCGGGCGCATAGCCATGCCCGTGAATTGCAGCACATCGTATCCCATTTTAACCTGAGTACAAAAACCATTGGCGCTGCAGCAGGAGAAGTTATGATCTTATACCAGGGGCATGCAAACGGGCAAGAAGCAACTGCTGGCCCAGCCACAGGTCTTGCAAAAGAAATCTGGCAGGCATGCCGCAAGCATACGCAGCTGCAGGTGGACCAGCTTGCCCAGCGCATTGAGCCGGTCGCCCGCTGGAATGATATTGTACTCCCGGAAGCACAGAAGCAAATCCTGAAAGAAATCGCCCTGCAGGTAAAGCACCGTTCCAAAGTGTACCGCGAATGGGGCTTTGCCGGTAAAGACGCCCGCGGACTGGGCATCAGCGTGCTCTTTACAGGAGAAAGCGGAACCGGGAAAACCATGGCCTCGGAAGTGCTGGCCAATGAACTGGCGCTTTCCCTGTACCGCATCGACCTGAGCCAGGTGGTGAACAAATACATCGGCGAGACGGAAAAAAACCTCAAGCAGATTTTTGATGCGGCGGAAGAAGGCGGGGCCATCCTGCTTTTCGATGAAGCAGATGCCTTGTTCGGCAAGCGGAGCGATGTGAAAGACAGTCATGACAGGTACAGCAACATCGAGGTCAGCTACCTGCTGCAACGCATGGAAGCATACCGGGGACTGGCCATTCTTACCACCAACATGAAAAGCGCTATCGACAAAGCATTTCTGCGCCGCATCCGTTTTGTAGTGCAGTTTCCTTATCCCGATGCGCTGCACCGGGCAGAGATCTGGCGGCGTATCTTCCCCGCAGAGACACCGGTGAAAGACCTGGACATCGACAAGCTCTCCCGCCTGAGCGTACCGGGCGGCAATATCCGGAACATAGCGCTCAATGCGGCTTTCATGGCGGCGGATGAGAACCAGCCTGTTCAGATGCATCATCTGTCGCGCGCCGCACGCAGCGAATATGCCAAGCTGGAAAAAGCATATAGTCCGGCAGAAACAGGAGGATGGTAATGAACCCACCGGTCGAACTCCATATTGAAGAACTGGTGCTGCACGGTTTTACCGGCCACGATGCCTACCGGGTCGGGGGAGCCGTGGAGCAGCAGATCAGTCAGCTGCTGCAGGAGCGCGGCCTGCCCTCTTCCTTTTCACACGGCGCACATATCGACCACCTGCACGGAGGCAGCTTTACCATGCAACAGGGAATGAAAGACGCATCGGTAGGAACCCGGATTGCGCAATCTGTATACAAAGGCCTGGCGAAATGAGAACGTCTTCTTTACAAACAGATACCAAAAAACAAACAGCCGCCCCTTCCCCGGGCCATGATGCGGAAGCACCGCAAACCTCTCCCCAGGGAAGCCTGTATCGCGGAGGTATTGACCATAGCTTTGGCAAGATGCCTGTGCATAGCAGCACCAAACCTGCTTTTCCGGCATCCATCATTCAACCAAAGTTAGAGATCAATCGACCGGGAGATTTCTATGAGCAGGAAGCAGACAGGATGGCTGATAAAGTCATGCGCATGCCTGATCCCCATTCTGTGCAAAGAAAATGTGCGCATTGCGAGGAGGAAGAAGAAGACAAAAAACACAAGGTGCAAAGAAAAGAAAGTGGGCCCGGTCAGCCCCAGGCAGGCGCCCGTACGGAGGCGTATATCAGCGGGCTTGACGGCGGCGGCACCCCTTTGTTGCCCCAAACAAAAGACTTTTTTGAATCAAGATTCGGATCTGATTTTTCCGGGGTGCGGGTGCACACGGATGGAGCAGCGGCCCGCTCTGCGCGCTCGCTGCAGGCTTTGGCGTATACCGCAGGCAACAACATTGTATTCAACAGCGGGCAATATGCACCCGATACAGCCGGCGGCAGAAAGCTGCTGGCACATGAGCTCACGCATGTGATCCAGCAGAAAGGAGCTATCCGGCGAAAGATGATCCAACGCCAGAGCGGTGGCGCAGGCATAGATCCAACTTCATCCAGCTCATGCCGGATCCATTTTGTGCAGGGCCGGACAGAGTTCACCGATGCCCGCGAATTTGCTGCCTGTATGGCCCGCATCAGGTCGTACCTGGGCGGTGGTGGCGACCGGCAGGTAACGCTTCACGGCTATGCCAGCGAGGAAGGAGCAGCAACCAACAACCTGGACCTGTCCAGAAGAAGGGCGCAAACCGTTTTATCACTGCTAAGGGCCGGCCGGGTTGATACCAGCAGGGTAACGATTGAAGCACACGGAGAAGACAGGAGCTTTCCTACGCTGCCTGAGAACAGAAGGGTGGAAGTTCTTTTCACGGAATCGATCGTTATGCCGCCCGAAGACATACGGGTACCCCGGCCACCGGTGCCGCCACCCACTCCCACGTCTCCAACAACGCCCGCTGCCCCGCCGATGCCGCCGATGCTGCGGTTCTGGCTCAATGCGTTTATTCCGACCGGCTTGATCTCGAGTGCTTTCAGGGCCAGTGCCGGTCCGTTCAGTGGAAGGGAAGTATTCCCGGGACCTCCGCACCCCGGCTCATTCTTTCCTCCCAGCTTGCATTCGAACGGGTGCTTTGAAACAGATGACCGGGCTTTTTCCAGTGCTTTGCCAGCACCTTCTTACCGCGTTCATATCATGATGGAGTTCGATACGGCGACCCGTTCCCTGCGAGCTATTTCGGGCGTAAGCGGCGGTTTTACGTTCGAGATCGACTGCAGTTCCGGGGCGGTGCTTTGTACCTCCACGGTGGCGCCAACCGGATTTGTAGGTTCCCTGGGCGTGCCGCTCAGCAGCTCACAGTACATCATTACATTCAGCGGTGCCGCCGGCGATCCCTGCGTTGCCCTGGCACCCAACCTGGCCGCCCGCGGAGAGATCAACATAGACCTTTCTGCCCGCACGTACAGCTATGTGGCGTTCACGACCATCTTCCCTGCCATGGAAATGTATTTCAGCACCGGCTCGGCACCAACGACCCTGTTCAACATGTGGCCTGCCAGCAGTTCGCCCTTCTCCCTGGTTGTGCCGGCGTTGCGGCCACACGGGGGAAGCGGAACCTTTTAACGGGCATCCATAAGCGAAATCACACAAAAGAAAACATCAACTCTTTACAATAATCCAGTAAACGTGGGCACAGCTTTCTCTCCCTTAAAATCCAGAACAGCTCCGGTACCAGCCTTGTACAACAGGCAGGCTGCCCCCTGGCGCAGGCAGGCAGATGCAAGAGGGAGTGGATCGGCCCACAGCTTCAGGAATGTCAACGTGCACAACCCCAACGGCTTTTTTGCAGGCGCGCCCAGGATACAGCCCAAGCTGATGGTCAATCAGCCGGGCGACAAACATGAACAGGAAGCAGACGCCATGGCCGATAAAGTAATGCGGATGCCTGCCGAACCGGCGGACAATCCTTCCTTTGCGCCGGCCCTTTCAACCGTACAAAGAAAATGTGCAGCCTGCGAGGAAGAAGAAAAGGTCCAGCGAAAAGAAACAGGAATGCCTGCAGCACCCACTGCATCGCCGGCCGTTGCGAAAACGCTGCAGTCCAAGGGCCAGCCGATGGATGGCTCTACCCGCTCGTTTATGGAGCAACGGTTTGGCTATGATTTCAGCCAGGTACAGATTCACAACAATTCCCTGGCACACCAGTCTTCACACGATATACAAGCCCGCGCCTATACGCACGATCACCATGTGGTTTTCGGCGCAGGCCAGTACCAGCCAGGCACAAACGAAGGGAAAAAATTGCTGGCGCACGAGCTCACGCATGTGGTGCAGCAGAATACAAATGGAATGCACGGCATACAACGGGCACCCAAAAAAGAGGCCAAGTCCATGCCCAAATGGCGGAGCGATGAGATACGCCATATCCAGCGGGGCTTGAGAGACAAAGGACTGTATAAAGGCGATACAACGGGTGTCCTGGATGAACAAACAGTCAATGCACTGGATACTTTTTTCGGCAAAGGGGCCTGGATGAATTATAGTTATATGGAAGCCATGTCGCTGCTGAAGGCAAAAGAATCCAAGGGGAGCAAAGATGCCAAGGATACGAAGGATACCAAGATCGCAGAGACGGCGAGCTGCAGCCGCGGCACACCCGCCCCTGTGCAGGGCGACCGGCTTTACTTCAAGCTGGACTCAACCGACTATGGCTTTGCCGGTGAGGAGAGCATCTTTAACCAATATCTTCATACGGCATTCTGGGCAAAAGAGATCACCGTACATGGCTATGCCTCCATCGAAGGTGCCACGCCGGAATATAATTTCGACCTGGCCTGCCGGCGCGCCGCTCTTATCCGCGACAGACTGAAAAGGGGCGGCATCGACGCACCCATCAACATCGTCTCTCATGGGCCTACAAGAGCATTCGGTGATGATGCGCTGAACCGGACCGTAGTTATCAAATCTGTTTTTCCTTCCCTGTCCAAATCGCTGACCATTGTAAGCTGGATCAGTCCGGATGGATTGCAGGATTTCAGCAAGGCAGGTATTGCCCTCACACCTCCGGCCGTCCGGCCCATTGCGGCTGTTAGCATGATCCTGAAATGCACTGCCAACAAAAGACCTCCTTCTTCCATGGGAGCTTCCGAAGTAGAAGGCTTAAAAAAATCGAAAGAATTCCGCGCCTTTCAGCACTATGCCTTTACCATGAAGCCGGATGGGCAATTTAATGTAGAATCTTCCCAGATACCCGGCTACACAGCTCCTTCCAAATGCGGCTGCGGTGATGTGCCACCCTGCGACTATGTGCAGGGCGAAACCAGTCCCTTGAACCATGTGGAAAAGAAATTTCCTGAAGTTGATGCCCTGATGAAATTCAGGGTCAGTGCCACAGAAGAAGAAGAAGCCATCAAAAAGAGACCAGGCGTTCCGGTATCATTAGGTGGGTTGTCGCTTGACATGCTGCCCCGTGTTCCCTGGGTATGGACGGACAGTACCATCGGCTTCAGGCATGGCACCAAAAACCTTGAGTATTCGATCGGTGCGTCAAAATTTCCCACGCATACTGTGTATGTGGATGGAAAACAGGTGGGTGAAATTGCCCAGGAGCATCCGCTTGCCTTGCTCGGCGATCAGATCCGCCACGCCGACAAACCCAGGCAAACCATGCAGGAAGAAGAAGCCCAGCGCGGTGTGATACTTAGTCACCAGAATGACACAGTACGGCCCGGCGGCTATCTTTCCGGAGAAGCATAACATCCTGTTCCGGTAATAGCAAGCTGCACAACAGCTTTTTTTCTTCTACAAGAATAGCACTTCTTCAAACTTATGTCCACCTTTCCCGGCACGCCCCATATCATCAAAGGCGGTATTGTACTGATCAATCCCAATACTTCGGCCATAGAACGAATTATCACGCTGCAGTACAATCCTGATTCGCTGACCCGCTCCTTTCAGATTAAGGGGATGGGGGGAGATGGAGGGGAACGTTCTGAAGCCCTTCGCTTGACCGGGCCACCTGTTGAGTCCATCAAGCTGGAGGCAGAAATTGATGCGACCGATCAGCTGGAAACCGCCCGGAATGATTCTACCGTAGTGCAGGTAGGTATACAGCCGCAGCTGGCTGCCCTGGAAACCATCTTTTATCCCAAAAGCGCCCAGCTGCAGTTGAACAACACCCTGGCGATGATCGGCACCATCGAGATCATCCCCATGGAAACTTCGCTCACCCTTTTTATCTGGAACAAGAACCGGATCCTGCCGGTGCGCATCACCGAGTTCAGCATCACGGAAGAAGCCTTCGACGTAAACCTCAATCCCATCCGGGCAAAGGTGAGCCTAGGCATGCGGGTCCTGAGCGTGGAAGACCTGGGCTTCGACCACAAGGGAAGCGGTCTTTACATGAGCTACCAGCAAAACAAAGAAAGACTGGCCGGCTTATTCACCGGCGGCACTTTATCACAGTTAGGCATAACCGCAATTCCATGATAGACCCATTACAAGCCATGCTTCAGCAGGTAGGACTGAAAACAGCTGCCTTTCCTCCTTCCAGCCGTTATTATGGCATCGAAACCGTTACATTGGAAAGACCGGGAAGCAACCCAGTCTCATATATCCGCCGGCGCTTTGTTCCCGCGGCAGATCAGTTCTCCTTACTGCAGGAGCACACCGTAACCCAGGGCGAGCGCCCCGATCACATCGCCTATCAATACCTGGGCGATCCGGAAAAGTTCTGGCAGCTCTGCGACGCCAATAATGTGGTAGATCCGGATGAGCTGACCCGGGAAGCAGGAGAAAAGATCCGCATTACCTTACCGCAGGGAATACCAGGCACCCATGCTTAAAGGGGTTTATCTGACCCTTCTGATCGGGCCGGCCGTTCCCCTGCCGGCGCCCAAGATCGTGACGGATGCGCTGAGCGGCATCCAGGTCACGAGCAGCAAGGACACCAGCGGTTTTCAGATCCATTTTACAGTAGGAAAAAAATCACCGCTGCTCCTTGCCTTGCTGCCGGCCGGCTTTTTTGATCCGATCACCACGCGGGTCGTCATCATCGTTACACTCAATGGCGTGCCCAATGTGATCATGGACGGACTGGTAACCAACCAGGAAGTTTCACCATCCAGTGAACCGGGAAAATCCACGCTCACCATTACCGGCGAAGACCTGAGCCTGGCGATGGATCTGATCCAGAAGATCATACCTTACCCGGCTTTTCCGATGGTGGCCCGCATCAACCTGGCGCTGGCACCCTACGCCGCATTGGGCATTATTCCTGTTGTGATCCCGCCCATCATTCCTGAGACCAAATCTCCGACGCAAGGATGGGAAACACAACGCATGACAGACAGGGAATACATAAAATCACAGGCACGCCGCGCCGGTTATGTATTCTTTATCCAACCAGGTCCTTTGCCCGGACAAAACATCGCTTACTTCGGGCCGGATGCCAACATACCTTTTCCGCAGCCGGCTCTTTCTATTAACATGGATGCACATACGAACGTGGAATCGCTGAGCTTTTCGCTCAATGGCATGGCCAAAGCTATCCGGGTATACACGATCATGGATCCTGCAACCAATAAAATTCCGATTCCGATCCCGGTGCCGAATATCAGTCCGTTCAAACCGCCGATGGGCATAAAACCTGTACTGCCTGCCAGGCTTGAATTTGCGACCGAAAGTGCGCAGCTATCTCCCACAGAAGCGGCACAGGACATCCTTGGTTACCTGCTCAACAACACGGCATCAGTCAGTGCAAACGGTTCGCTGGACGTCGTGCGCTACAAAGGCCTGCTGCGCGCCCGGATGATGGTCGGCGTCCGGGGTGCGGGCATTACCTATGATGGGTTGTATTATGTAGACAGTGTTTCGCACGACATCAAACACGGCGAATACAAGCAAAGCTTCACGCTGTCGCGCGACGGCGTGATTTCAAATACACCAGTTGTAATTCCAAACTAAATGGGAGAGTTCTTTGGCAAATACCGCGGCACGGTTATCAACAACGTAGACCCGGAACTGCGGGGCCGCCTGATCCTGATGGTGCCGGATGTGCTGAATTTAATACCATCCACCTGGGCAGAACCCTGCGTGCCGCTGGCCGGTCCTACGGGTCCGCCGATGGGCGTATATCTTGTACCCCCCATCGGGGCAGGCGTATGGGTGGAATTTGAACATGGTGATGCGGACCATCCGATCTGGGTGGGCTGCAGATGGGGTGCCTCATCCGATGTTCCGCCGCTTGCGCTTGCCGGTCTTCCGGTATCGCCCAACATGGTGTTCCAGACCGCCGGGCAAAATTCCCTGGTGATCAGCGACCTTCCCGGCCCTACTGGCGGCATTATGCTGAAAAGCCCGACCGGCGCATCCATCATCGTGAACGACACCGGCATCTATATCCAGAACGGCAAGGGAGCCAGCATCACGCTGGTCGGACCATCTGTTACAATTAACACCGGCGCGCTGGTCGTTACCTGATGGAATTGTTTTATGCCGGTACTGCAATTTGAAAAAGAGCTACAAATCTTTTATCCCATCTACCCATAACAAAACCTTTCTAAACCATGCCGGGCTTCTTACTTCACGCAGGCGCCACCGTTAGTTGCGTTCACCAGGGGCAGGCGCAGCCAACTGCTACCAATCCGCGGGTAACGGTGAGCGGGCAGCCGATCGTTTTGCAGCCTTTTCCTTTTACGATTGTTGGATGTCCTTTCAACGTATCAGGCTCGCCTGTACCCTGCACCATGGCGCAGTGGACCACAGCCGCTACCCGCATCGTTTCCAACGGGATGCCCGTGCTCATGATAGACAGCCAGGCTATTTGTGCGCCCAACGGCACCCCGCTTGTAATTACCGCAACCCAAACCCGCGTTACCGGGATTTAATATGAACCTAGCACTGAGTCTGCAATTCAACAACCAGGGGCACACGGCCGGAACGGACGGCAACACCCATATCCGCGACCTGATCGAACAGGTGCTGTTTACCAGTCCGGGCGAACGCGTGAACCGGCCCGATTTTGGCAGCGGCCTGCTCCAGCTTGTGTTCCAGCCCAACAGCAGCGAACTGGCCGCCACCATCCAGTTTCTTGTACAAGGCGCCCTGCAACAGTGGCTCGGCGATTTGATAGAGGTAAATGCCGTAGAGGCCAGCAATGAAGATGCGGTGCTGCGCATTGCTGTTGTTTACACCATCCGGCGCAACCAGCAGCGCCAGACAGCCCAATTCACCCGTTGACATGAACTATTTCTGCTGTACCGACACCCGCCGCAATGCCGTCAAGCTCCATCCCACCCTGAACGGCATCGACTTTCTGGAAGTGATCGACCAGGAATCTGACCCGTACAACGAACGCCAGACCACGCTGTTCGTGCACTTTTTAAAACCGCTCCTTCCAGGCATCCTCGATCCGGACAACCTGGTTATAGAAGGAGGTGAAAGGATCCGGAACATTGCGGTTGTGGATGTCTCACTCGAATCAGAAAATCCTTTTCCGGCATCCCCACCCGAAGAAGATAACCATGTACTGGTGGTGAAAGTATCGCAGGCAGGAGATTTTTCACCCTATACCCTTCGCCTCGTACAAAGCAGCGGTTCCGGCCTGGCCCCGGATGGTTTTGACCCGGTGCTGTCTGCCGTCGGCTTTTCTTTCAAGGTCAGCTGCCCCAGCGATTTTGACTGTCAGCCTACCCATCAATGTCCGCCTGAACCCATTACCGTTCCCGATATCAGCTACCTGGCAAAAGATTATGCCAGCTTCCGCCGCCTGATGCTTGACAGGATGGCCCTGTTGGCGCCGGAATGGAAGGAAAGAAATCCGGCCGATATGGGCATTGCGCTGGTAGAGCTGCTGGCTTATGTGGGCGACTACCTGAGCTACAAGCAGGACGCGATCGCGACAGAAGCTTACCTGGGTACAGCCCGCAAACGGATCTCGGTACGCCGCCATGCCAGGTTGGTCGATTATTTCATGCACGACGGATGCAATGCTAGGGCCTGGCTACATATACAGGCCGGTCCGGGTGCAAACGGACAGGTGCTGCAAAAGGGTACAGGCATCAACACAACAAGAATTTTAACCAGGCTGGATGGATTGCCGCCCGCTTTCCGGCTCGATTCCAGGGAATACGAAAAAGCAATCGAGGACGGCGGAGTGGTTGTTTTTGAACCGATGCACGACCTGCCGCTGTACACAACGCACAACGAACTGCATTTCTATACCTGGGGCGGAAAAGCCTGTTGCCTGCCCAAGGGAGCAACCCGGGCCACCCTGGCTGGCAGCTTCCCCAACTTAAAACCAGGCGATGTGCTGGTCCTGTCTGAAGTGCTCGGCCCGGAAACCGGGTTACCGGAAGATGCCGATCCGGCCAGGCAGCACGCCGTGCGGTTGATAGAAGTAACACTATCTACCGACCTGTTGTACGCCGGACTGCCAGGATCACCGCCTGACGGCTCCCCTCCTTATGGGTCTCCTCCAGATGGTGCTACTCGGCCGGTTACAGAAATAAAATGGCACAGGGAAGATGCACTGCCTTTCCCCCTGTGCATATCAAACCAGAACGGCATAGAAAACATCAGTGTTGCCTATGGGAACATCCTGCTGGCTGATCACGGGCTCACCGTTGTTGACCAGGCAACAAGCTCCCTGGATCCCTCGCTTGTGCCTGCTACCGGTCCCGTATATGCGAAAAAAGACAATACAGCAACAAGCTGCTGCGTTCATCCGGCACCGGTAGCCATCCCCGTGCGCTTCCGTCCCCGGCTGCTGGCCACACCACTCACGTTTGCCGCTCCGCTTAACAAGGATCCTGATCAATCGGCTACCGACTGGATGCAATGGTCGCTGCAAACTGCCATGCCTGAAATTGAGCTGAGGGAAGAGGGAGAAGAAGGAGACCTGAAGGGCAACCCGGACTGGCATCCCAAACAGGACCTGCTGAACAGCGCTTCCAACAAGCGGGAGTTCGTGGTGGAAGTAGAATCCGATGGCACGGCCTATCTGCGTTTCGGTGATGATATACATGGCGCGCGTCCTGTGTCCGGAACCCAGTTCGATTCTACTTATCGCATCGGCAATGGCAGGAGCGGCAACATCGGTGCGCGCGCCCTGGCCCATCTTGTAACCAATGATGCTTCTATCATGGCCATCATGAGCGAGGACGCGGCCGTATGGAATCCCCTGCCTGCACGTGGCGGTACAGAAGCCGAATCGATGGAAGAAGCAAAGCAGTATGCACCCGAGGCATTCCGCACGCAGGAACGGGCTGTAACGGCGGCTGATTACGAAGAGATGTCCCTGCGCTGCGATACAAGTATCCAACGTACTGCAGCTACTTTCCGCTGGACAGGCAGCTGGAAGACGGTCTTTCTTTCTGTCGACAGATTGGGTGGGGAGGAAGTAGATGCCCATTTTGAAAGCTCCCTGCGCAGCTGCCTGGAAAAATACCGGATGGCCGGCTTCGACCTGGAAGCAGACGCACCCATCTATGTTTCGCTGGAGATCGAACTGGTTGTTTGTGTCAATCCCCGCTTCTTTGCCAGTGACGTAAAAAAAGCCCTGCTCGAAGTGTTCAGCAACCAAACTTTGCCGGATGGCAGCCGGGGTTTATTCCATCCCGACAACTTTAGTTTCGGACAGCCGGTATACCTGAGTCCGCTATACGCTGCCGCACAGGCGGTACAGGGAGTGGATTCTGTCCGGATCACCGTTTTTCAGCGCCAGGGCCAAAACAGTTCCGAAGCACTTACAAGCGGAAAGCTCCTGCTGGGCAGGCGCGAAATTGCGCGGCTTGATAACGACCGGAATTTCCCTGAACGCGGGGTGTTCAGCCTTGCCATGAAAGGCGGACGATCCTGATAAATTTAACCGATGATGCAAGATGCCAATTGCTGTGGTTGCTGCGAAGGCCTGTCGGCAGAGACACCTGTTGAGGTGTACAACAGACCGGGCCTGACGGCGATCCTGTATCGCACGGGTGACTACACCCGGTTCAGGGAAAGCCTGCTGGCAAGGCTTTCCACGTCGCACCTCCCGGCCCTGCGCCAGCTCACCACAAGGGAGAACAACGACTTTACCATTGCCCTGTTGGATGCATGGGCCTGCGTTTCCGATGTACTGACCTTTTACCAGGAACGGATCGCCAACGAATCGTACCTGGGCACGGCAACAGAACAGCTCTCTATTTTAGAGCTGGCGCGGCTGATCGGCTATGAACTGCGGCCCGGTGTGGCAGCCGGCACCTGGCTGGCATTTATACTTGATGATGCGGCAGGGGGCGCCGGACAGATCACTGCTGCCGGCACGCCGCAAACCAAAGCAGTACCGGCCTCCACTACGATCGAAACCGGTACCCAGGTGCAAAGCGTGCCCGGGAAAGATGAGACCCCGCAAACCTTTGAGACCGTTGAACCCCTGGAAGCAAGAGCGGAATGGAATGCGCTCAGACCCCGGCTGACACAACCACAGCTGTCGGTGCAGGACAACAACATCATTGTAGTGAACGGTACAAACAATGACTTAAAACCGGGTGATGTTTTACTGCTGGCCAATGGAATGAAGCTGAAGAAAATCGTAAAGCTAACCCTGGATGAAGAAGCCAAAACCACCTGGCTGTATACGAGCACCGGATCTGTCATTCCTCCCTTCAACCAACCTGCTCTGTTTGTGCCTAGCAGTGATGCGGATGCTTTTCCCGGGAAAAGCGGGCTCACCAAAAATGTTATAGACAACCTTATCAGCAATACCTGGAAAGAAGAAGACATCGCTGTGATCGCAAAATCACAGGGATGGGCTGAGAACGAATTGCAGGAAAGCATGGCCAATGCCCTGGCGGCAACAACTGCTGCAGACCAGGTAGTTGTATTCCGCAAAAGGGCGGCCGTGTTTGGATACAATGCACTCAAGCAGGTTACGTACAAAGGGCGTGTTCCCACCCCCGCCTCAGCCTGGCAGGAATGGGACCTTCAACATGAAGAGAACAGCAAAATCTATCTCGACACAACCTATGAACAAATCCTGCCCGGCAGTTGGGTGGCTGTTCAGAAATCGACCGACAGCCTGGATACAGCCACCGTGTATCCGGTGAATGAAGTAAACATCCGCGCCCGGACCGACTATGGTCTCAGCGCAAAATCAACTGTGCTCACCATTCCCTCTGCTTCCTCCTGGTGGGAGAACTACACTGACCTGCGTGCGATCCGCTCTATCGCCATTCACACCCAGTCGGCCCCGCTTCCGCTCGCTGAAACCCCTGTCCTCAAAGAAATCAGCGGTGACACGGTGATGCTTAACCGCTATTATCCCGGACTGAAAACAGGCAAGACAGTGATCGTTTCCGGCGACCGGGATGACCTGAAAGGCGTGAGCGCCAGCGAGGCCCGGACACTTGACAAGGTGCTGGTCGCAAAAGGCTTTACCGTGCTTGTTTTTGACAAGCCCTTAGCGTACACATATGTCCGCAAAACGGTTACCATCAACGCCAACACCGCCTTTGCCACGCATGGAGAAACGGTGAAAGAAGTGCTGGGAAGCGGTGATTATACCAAGCCGTTCCAGCAATTCACGCTCAAACAACCTCCGCTTACTTTTACCAGCGCCGATACGCCCCCGGGCACGCTATCAACACTGGAACTGCGCGTGAATGACATGCTCTGGCACGAGGTCCCCTCCCTGTACAATCATGGCCCCGGGGAGCACATCTATACCACCCGGCAGGATGATTCGGCAAAGACCACCCTGACCTTTGGCGATGGAAAGAACGGTGCCCGGCTGCCCACCGGCCAGGATAATATCAAAGCTACTTACCGCAAAGGCATTGGTACGGGCGGGTTGGTAAAAGCCAGCCAGCTTTCACAGCTGGTAACAAGACCATTGGGTGTAAAAGGCGCGACCAATCCCCTGGCAGCAACTGGTGCGGAAGACCGGGAATTGCTGGCCGATGCCAGAACCAATGCCCGGCTCACGATTTACACGCTGGACCGCATCGTGTCTTTGCAGGACTATGAAGACTTTGCCCGCTCTTTTGCCGGCATTTCCAAATCGTTGGCTACCTGGACCTGGTACGGACAAAAACAAGGTATATACATTACGATAGCAGGCGCCAACGGAGCCGTGCTTGATCCGGACAGCAAGCCCTACCAGGGACTGCTATCAGCCATGGGGAAAAACAGCATTCCCGGCGTGCCTGTCGCCGTTGATTCGTACCTGCCGCGTTTTTTCCGGCTCACAGCTGCTGTAAAGGTTGACCCGGACTATATAACCGGGGATGTGATGAAGGCGGTGGAGCAGCAGCTGCGCACCACATTTTCATTTTCGCAGCGCCAGTTCGGGCAACCTGTCACATACAGCCAGGTTGTAGCAACCATCCAGCAAGTGGCCGGGGTGATCGCGGTGGATATGGATGAGCTGTACCGGTCCGATGAGCCGCCTGCCCTGCAGGACCGCCTGGATGCGTCGATGCCCAGACCCGGCAGCACAGCACCGCTGCCAGCCGAGCTGCTGACCCTGGATCCCCGCCCTGTTGACCTGATACCCATGCTATGAGCTTCGATCTAAAAAAACTGTATGAGCTGCTGCCGGCCCTCTACCGCATCCGCGATACCCGGCTGGGCACCAGCCTGCTGACCGGCGAACAAAAAGCCCAGCTGGAAAATTTCTCTGCCGATCCGGATGCGCTTGTATACGGACCGCTGAAATCGCTGCTGTCTGTGATTGCAGAACAGATAGCAGTACTCGATGAGAACCTGGAGCAGCTGTATGATGACCAGTTTATTGAAACCTGCGCCGAATGGGCTGTTTCCTACATCGGTGAGCTGGTAGGCACCAGGGGGCTCATTCCCCTAAAGACCGGAACCTTCAGCCAGCGCAGCGAAGTAGCCAATACCATTGCTTACCGCCGCCGCAAAGGCACAGCCTCCGTGATCGAACAACTGGCACGCGATGTAACGGGTTGGAACGCCAATGTAGTGGAGTATTTTCAGCTGCTGGCTACAACCCAGTATCTCAACCATCTCCGCCCGCAGAACCTGTCTGCATCCCCCGTAAGGGACTGGGAACTGCTTGAATATGCCAACACGCCTTTTGATAAAATGGCGCATACAGCCGATGTACGCAGGATTGAAAAAAAGCGGGGAAAATACAATATCAAAAACATCGGCATTTACCTGTGGCGGCTCAACAGCTATTCGCTCACAAAAGTTCCTGCCTACAAAGTGGATGAGCGCCGCTACCTGTTCGATCCGCTGGGGAAGAACAAGCCTTTGTACAACCTTCCTGAAACAGAAGACAAGATCACCCATCTAGCCACGCCCCTCAATGTGCCCATGCCCATCAGCCGCCGTGTGCTTGCTGGATACCTGGAAGTTTACTACGGTCAAGATACCACCGGTCTGCCCGTTACAGAAGCTGATGACCAGGCGGCAGACAAAAGCATCCTGCTTTACAAAGACGGTGACCCGGTGCTGCCGCAGCCTGCTGCTTTGCCGCCCAAAAAGCTGGAAGACCTGATCACCGTCTGCAACCTGCGTGACGTATACGATAGCAGTCAGGTGCTCACCGGCTGGGCCCACCAGCCTCAGAACAAGATCGCGATCGATCCGGTTTTGGGCCGCATCGCATTTCCTGCCAGCCAGCCTCCGCCCGGAACGGTTCATACAACATTTTACTATGGCTTCAGCACAGAAATGGGCGGCGGAGAATACAGCAGGGCCACTACGTTTACGCAAGGGATCGGAGAAATAATTAAAGTAAGTGCCGGCAACGGAACCATCCAGGCTGCCCTGGACCAGCTTGCATCAACCGGCGGTGTGGTGGAGATTGAAGACGGCGAATATTATTTTGAAACGCCCCTCATCAGGGTGAAAAAGGGATTGACGATTGAGCTGCGTGCAGCCGATGAATGCAGACCGGTACTGGTGCTGGATGGAGAGATCCTGGTAGAAGCAGAAGAAAACGCCACCGTAATTTTAAACGGGTTGCTGCTGAGTGGCGGGCGCACCAGGCTGCCCCTGATAACCGGTACCGGGCAACAGAATGGGCTGCAGCGCCTGAGGCTGGTGCATTGCACACTGCTGCCCGGACCGAGCCCCCGGATAGGACCGGTAGCAGCACAGCCTGTACAACCCAGGCTGGTAGTGGAATCGCCGGACACATCCATCGAAATAGAAAAAACAATTACCGGCGCCATGCGGGTTTTTGATGGCGCGAAAGTTATTGTCGGCAACAGCATTATAGACGCAGGAGAAGAAACAGCCATCGCCTATGCAGGCCTTTCTGTGGAAGAACCGGGTGGCACACTCCATATCACCAACAGCACGACTATCGGCAAGGTATACACGATGTTGATGGAGCTGGCATCCAACAGCGTTTTTATGGCAGGTGACGCGCACATAGTTAGCTGGCCAGCCCCGGTACTGGCGCTAAGGCTGCAGCAGGGCTGTGTCCGCTTTTCTTATTTTCCGCCCGGTTCCCGGCTCCCGCGTCCTTATCATTGCCAGCCTGTTTCCCTGACCATTGCAGACCGGGTGCGCCCTCTCTTTACCTCCCTCACCTACGGAGATCCGGGTTATTGCCAGCTTCACCGGAACTGTGCTGCTGAAATCAGCCAGGGTGCCGATGATGAAGCTGAGATGGGTGTGTTCCATGATCTTTTTCAGCCACAGCGGGAAGCCAATCTGCGCACCCGCCTGGATGAATACCTGCGCTTTGGTTTAGAAGCCGGGATTTTCTATGCTTCCTAACAATACTAAAACTCCCTAACATGCCAGGCGATTTTTCCCGCAAAACATTCCAACGCCGCAAGCATTACAGCGGCGTGCTTATGCAGCAGGGACGTGTACTGCTCGACGGAGACTGGAATGAGCAACTCGACATCCAGCAATACAGGATCCGCAAGGAAACCAACGATGTGATCGGGGCATGTGGTGTGCCAAAGAAAGGAGACAGCTTCAGGATAGGCGTAGCAGCCAACGGCACCGACCTTACCATCCATCCCGGACATATGTGGGTAGGCGGACTGCTCTGCGAACTGGAAAACCCCGCGCCTACTTACTTCAACCAGCCTTACTATCCTCTTCCCGACAGCACGTACTTTACAAGCATACCAACCAGTCCGCCAGGCAGTCCCCTGTCGCCACCGCATCCGCAGTTAAAAGACGGCACCTACATCGTATACATAGATGCCTGGCAAAGAGAAATCAACTACCTGGATGATCCGCTGATACAGGAAGTTGCCCTGGGTGATGCAGACACGACCGCCCGCCTGCAGACCGTATGGCAGGTGAAGCTGCTGGCCGCCGGCAATCCGGCTGCTACCTGTAAAACAGACCTGACCGCCTGGAACAACCTGGTAGCACCGCTAACAGGAAAGCTGAACGTACGCACGCAGCCTGCTGACCCGGGCAGCGATCCCTGCCTGCTGCCACCCCGGGCAGGATACCGGCGGCTGGAGAACCAGCTGTACAGGGTAGAAGTGCAAAAAGGCGGCAACAGGGCGGGCACAACTTTTAAATGGTCGCGCGACAATGCCTCTGTAGAGACCACCATCGAAAAAGTTCAGGGAAGCATCCTTACCGTGGCCAGCATGGGCAGGGATGAAGTGCTGGGTTTTGCCAACGGACAATGGGTGGAAATTGCAGATGAGGTTTCTTCGCTCAACAGCACGCCCCGGCAACTGAGTAAAATCCTTTCGATAGATCCTGCCAGGCTTACCATTACCTTGTCTGCGCCGCCGGCAATCAGCACAACCGGAAACAGACTGAAACTAAGGCGCTGGGACCAATCCACTGCTGCCGGTGCCGATGGATTGGCAGCCACAGCAGGCTGGCTCGACCTGGAAGATGGCATCCAGGTTAAGTTCTCGGAAGGCACTTACCGGGCGGGCGATTACTGGCTGGTTCCGGCCCGCACGGCTACGGGAGAAGTTGAATGGCCCCCTTACGAAATACCCAACCTCTTTCCGCAGGAGCAGGCACCCAGGGGCGTGTATCACCACTATTGCAAGCTGGCCATGCTGCAGGTGCTGGGCGGAAAGATCACCGTAGAAGACTGCAGACCCTTATTCCCTTCTCTCACAGAAATCTGTGCCGAAGACATCTGCTTTGACAATACAAACTGCCTTCTCCCCAATGCCAGCAATGTGCAGGAAGCCCTCGACCTGCTCTGTGCAGCCAATGACCTGCGCCTCCACAACAAACTGCTGCACGGTTATGGCGTGGTATGCGGACTCAAAGTAAAATGCAGGCCCATCCGGACGGGCGTGATCATAGAAAAAGGCTACGCGCTCGATTGCGAAGGGAATATGATACAGGTAAAGAATGCGAACGGACTTGTATACGACCTGGTAGAAGAAGCCAAAAAGGCGGGTTATGTGGATGCAAAAGGAAACGGAACTGTTTGTCTCTCTATCGCTGGCGGACCGAACAAGACCGCCCTTATTTCCATCGAAAATTTTGTACCGCAGAAATTCTGGGACGCCGTTCTGGAAGGTACGCTGCTGAAAGATTTTTATGAAGGATGCATCAAAAACCTGCTGGACTTTTTCAAAAGCCAGTTTTCCTTCCCGCTTACCGAAACAGTTCCGGTGCCTGTTGGCCAGCGGCGGCTCACGGCCATGCTCAACCTATTTGCCCAGCTCATCAACTCGGCGAGTGGCCCTTATGCATTTATCTCCGGCAACAGCAAGATACAACCCGATGAAGACAGGCTGTTAAGGGATTTTTACCAGGACCTGAAAGCAGAACTGGCCAGCGAAACTTTCTGTGCGATGTACGATGGAGACCGCCCCTTCCCTGCTTACAACCTCGACCCCGGGCTGGATACCATTTTCGGGCCTGCACTCAAATTTCACAACCGGCTGCGCCTGCATCCAACCGGAAATTTTGCTTACACATCCGGTACCAACAACCATGTATATGCGTACAACTTATCGAAACAGGAGCTGATCCAGGTCAGCGCCTTTCCGGCAGCCTCCAATATCGCATTGTCTGATATCGCTGTTTCAGCGAGGGGCGACGAGTTGTATGCAGTAGGTCTTGTTGGCAACGATTCTGTATTCGCCGCCGGCCGGATCAGCAATACCGGCCTGGTTACCTGGGGAACACCTTCCAGTGCATCGGGCTTTAAATATGTAAGCCTGGCGCTCACGACCGCCGGCCGGGTCTTTGCCGTCGCAAAGGCACTGGGTGTGTTTGAGATAAAAGGGATCGGCACAGCAGCTTTTTCATCCACTGCTGTACGCAGGCTCAACACAACCGGTTTGTTCCGTGTTACCGACGAAGGCAATCCGCGCATCATCGCGGCCGTTGATGCGGTAACCCCCACCGGTACCGAGTCTGCCTCGTTCACGCAGGTGCAGATCTTTCCTGCTACCAACGCCACCGGGGGCGCGTTGTTGATCCAGCTACAGGGAGAAGATGTGCAGAATGATATGACCCTTTTTGGCGCCAATGTATACATCACGGGTAACACGCCGGCAGGTGTCCGGATCCTGGGTGGGTATAACCTGCTCAGCGGGCAGGCAGCAAACAACGATGTCGCCATCAACGACAGCTCTATCATACGATTGGCCACGTATGGCGGGGACAACACCGGCACCTTTGTCCTGCTGTCCATGGCCGACCGGTTCAAAGTAGCAAGGGTAGCCCTGAACCGCGACAAGCTGGAACTGGATGAAAAGTTCCGCATTCCTGTCCAGCTCTTCCCCATGGGCATTGTAACAGACAACAAGAACAGGAAAGGATATGTGCTGAACACAATGGTCAACACCCTAACGGCCATGAACATGCCGCAGGTATTTCATACCGCACCGTCACCTGACTTTACCAATGAACCGCCCTATGATCTTGCCACTTACCGCGATGGCGTAATTGATGCTTACAGGGATGTGCTGAGCCACCTGCTGCAATACCTGAAAGATTGCTTCTGCGACAAGTTCCTGGTGGATTGTCCGCAGTGCGATGAAGACGACAAGGTATACCTGGGCTGCGTGGAAGTGCGCGACGGAAAAGTGTACCATATCTGTAATTTCAGCAAGCGCAGGTATGTCAAAACCTTCCGCAATGTTGAGTACTGGCTTTCCACCATCCCCCTCCTGCCCATCGTACGTGAAGCATTCGACCGGTTCTGCTGCACCGTGTTTGATCCCCGCAACGAATCCACTGTCGGCAAACCTTAGTTCTTCATCCCCTTAAACAAACAGTATGGAAAACAGAACCTTTGATGTAGCAGGCAGGGTCGTAGAAGCAAAAACCGGCACAGCCCTGCCGAACCTGCGGGTAGAAGCCTGGGACAAAGACATCAAATACAACGACCTTCTGGGTGATGCCTTTACAAACGATGACGGCGGGTTTGTGATCCAATTTGATGTGACTTACTTCCGGGAATATGCACCCGACACTTCACCTGATCTTTTCTTTAAAGTGTACCGCGGAAAGCAGTTGCTGAAAAGCACCGAAGATGCTGTGATCCTCAATGCCCGCAGCCGGGAACAGATAACCATCAGGATCGATCTGCCAGACATGCGGCCGGTTGGCAAGGACCGGATATCGGCCACGCAGGTGCTGAAGGCAGCCAACTTTTTTCAGCAATCTGATTTCAGGGGCGTGTACAACGAGTTTCGCAGCAAGGCCGGCACTTCGCTGGGTTTTGTTAGTGATATGGTCGTGAACACGCTTACCAAATTTGATCTCAAGCCTGTACAGGTAAGCACCAGCCGGAACCGGGACATCATCGGAAAAGATGTGGAAACCGTTCGCCGCAACCTGCAGGCCCAGAACATAGAAGTGCAGGAAGTGCTTGCCTACAATCCAACACTCAACCGCGCGTCTTTATCGGAACTTGGGTCGTTCCCTGTTAACCTGCGCGCCGGCGAAAAGATCAACCTGTATGAAGTAGATGGACAGATCCGGTATTACGCTATCGTCAAAGACAAACAGGCATCCTTAAACGAAGCTGTGGATACGGCGGAGGTCCAGCCGGAAAGACTCCAGAAGCTGGAGGAAGAACTTACGGCGGCCCGGCAGCATGCAGCAGAAAAAGATGAACAGCTCAGCAAGCTGCAGCAGGAAATAGAATCCCTGCGCCGCGAGCACGATGAAATAAAAAACCTGCTGAACTCCGACGCCATCACCCAGCTGCTGAAAAATGTGCAGCAACCGAAAAAGAACAAAGACAATCAGCAAAAACCGGAAAGTTGAACCAAACGAACGCTCCATCCACCCCCTTCGTATCCTGCCTCATGCCTACATACAACCGCAGGGCTTTTGTTCCGCATGCGATCCGGTACTTCCTGCAGCAGGATTATGAGAACAAGGAACTGATCATCATCGATGATGGTGCCGACTGCATCGGGGACCTGGTACCGGACCATTCACAGATCCGGTATTTTTATCTTGAAAAAAAGATCACCCTTGGCGCCAAGCTCAACTTCGGCTGCAGGGAAGCAGTGGGTAATATCCTGCTCCATTGGGACGATGATGACTGGTACGCACCGCGCCGCATCAGGTACCAGGTAGAAGAGCTGCAGGGCAGTGATACAGACATCTGTGGCATCAATCACCTCCTGTACTATGACCTGGGCAGCAGGCAGGCTTTTCAGTACATCTACCCGGCCAACCAGCGCGTATGGCTGCTCGGCAGTTCCCTTTGTTATAAAAGAGAGCTGTGGAACAGCCACTGCTTTGATGATATAGACGTAGGCATGGACGGGCTCTTTGTATGGGCCACACCACCGGAACGGGTAAGGGTACTTCCCGATATAAGCATGTCGGTGCACATGATCCATGGCAAGAACATCAGTCCGAAAAGAACCAATGGCAGCTGGTGGTATAATTACCCGGTGGAAAACCTGCGGCTGATCATGCAGGAAGACTGGCAGGTGTACAAAGAAGGCTTGCCTGCCCCGGCACCCAAAGGAGGCCAGCCCGTCGTAAAAAGAACTCCTGCGGCTGGCCCCCGCCAGAAACTGCAGAACGTGTATGCCTGTCTGGTGCATGAACAGTCCGACTGCATCATGGATCTTGTGCGCAACCTGCACTACCACGATCCGGCCTCCATCATCCTGCTCTACAACGGCAGCGAAGATCCCGGCCTGCTGAAGGGAGATTTCCAATTCGACAAATGGGGTGCTGTGATAGTTCCGGACCCGGTTGCCGTAAAACATGGATACCTGCACCCGTTTGCTTTGCACTGTATGGCGTTTGCCCTGCAGAATTTTTCCTTTGACCTCCTTACCATCGTCGACTCCGATCAGTTGGCCATCCGCAACGGGTATACGGCTTACTTATCTTCTTATCTTTCTACCCGCCCCCGGATCGGTATGCTTTCAAGCAAGCCGGAAAGGGTTACGCCGGCAGACAAAGGCAACTATGTGGCACTGCAAGCCTTTAAGGAATATGAGCTGTGGAAACCCTTCCTGAAAAACTTTCCGGATGGAGAAAACAGGTTTGTTCACTGGACCTTCTGGCCATCAACCGTTTTTATTTTTCCCGCAATAAAAGACCTGGTAGAGCTGTACAGCAAAAGCAGACAGCTGCAGGAGATCATGGCACAATCAAAGATATGGGCCAGTGAAGAAGTGATCCTGCCTACCCTGGTGCGGCTGCTTGGCTATGAAATTGCTGCCAACCCCTGCAGCTACGATTTTATTCAATATCGCAAACACTATACCCCGGCAGACATCAGCATTGCCCTGCACCAGAGCAATGCATTCTGGATCCACCCTGTTCCGCGTGATGGCCAAAACCCCATCCGGAAGATGATCCGGGAACAGGCCAACCAGTACACACCCACCATTGCAGAAGTGGTTGCAGCATCCAGTCCGATCGATGTTTCGCACGCAGCCCTCATCAGCAGGATCAAAAAGATAAAAGGCTGGCTGAGCGATGGGGAAGCGGTGCTGCTGATCAACACCACAAACAAGCTGTGCAGTGAGCTGCCGCCGCCGCATACGGTGGTGGAGATCGGCAGCTATCATGGAAAATCCACCGTGTTGTTTGGCAGCATCCTGCAAGCAAAAGCTCCGGGATCAAAAGTATATGCGATCGATCCGCATGATGGCCGCCTGGGCGCGGTAGACCAGGGCCTGCAGTCATTTCCGCCTTCCTTTGAAGCGTTCAAAAGAAACATTGAGCATGCAGGATTGCTGGATGTCGTGAAAATAGTAAAAGACAAATCTTACAATATAAAGTGTGATCTTCCTGTTTCCCTGTTATTTATAGACGGACTGCATGATTACCTCAATGTTTCGCGCGATTTCAGGCATTTTGCAGACTGGATCGTACCGGGCGGTTGGGTTGCTTTTCATGATTATGCCCCTTACTTTCCGGGCGTGACCAGCTTTGTGGATGAACTCATAAAGAGCGGCAGCTACAAGCTGGCAAACAAGGCAGAAACCCTGATCGTACTGCAGCGTTCAACTCACTGACAACTCTTTTTCCCTCAACAAAGCCGCTACCTTCTCTGCTTTCAACGCGCCAATCGGATCACAAATCTTCACTGCTTCGGGATTGATGCCCCAGGTCATGGGCTGGTTGGTCAGCAAATAATTTCTGACGCCCAGGTGAAACGCCAGGTGCGATGGTCCCGACACCACGCTTATCAATCCTCCCCTCGCCTTCTTCAGCACATTGATCAGCTTTACCATGGATGCATTGTACAGGTGTGCAATATGATCGCCTGTTACAAAATCTTTTTCATCGCGCGCATGCCCGATGATGCAGAATGATTTTTCAGGCAGCAGTTGCACCAGCCGCTGCCATTGAGCCTGCGCCCAGCGCTGTTGTGGCGGCAGCGAGCGCGAGAAAGGTGCCAGCACATAATCATACACGGGTTCGTTCATGGCTTCAAACTCCAGCTCGGCCTTGACCGGAACGGGAGGAAGCGGCAGGCCCAGGCAGGGAAAATGCGCCTGGCTCATGTAACAATTGTATTGGTGCGAGAGCGCAAATGCCTTGAGTATATCTATTTCCAGCTTCCGGCCGTACAGCGCTTCCTCCCTTTCCTGCAGCATGATCCGGTATTTCTTTGGCAGCAGGTGGAAGAGAGGCAGGGATTCGGGATGGATATTTACATGAAGCAGGTCCTGCTTCGACAGCTGGATCATTACAGGCAGCACGCCCAGAAAATCTCCCATCAATCCGTCCCGGCATGTTAAGAGTGTCATAGTAAGCGGCTAAAGGATCTATGAATAAGGCTACTTGTCTTTCCAATAGGCATGATTGCAAAAATCCACGTTCCTGCAGTAAAGCGATAATACGTTCGGGGCTTCCCTGCCGGAGCTGATCCAGAACTCGCAGCCCAGGCGTTTGTATTCGATCCTGTCCCAGAACTGGTAGCGGGGATGATCGTAATAATGGGTAAAATCTGCCAGCTTGCGCAGGTAGCGGGTAGAAGCATACCAGAAATTGCCGCAGAAATGGGAAGTAGGCGGCATCTCCCGCCAGTTCACACCCGTCACATCATAACAGGGCAGCTGCAGCAAACAGCTCTCCCATTTCTCCACCAGTTCCCGCATCATCAGCCGCCGCCATTTTGTTTTTGTTGTGTCTGCCGGGTTGCTGACGCCCTTGCTGTGCAGGTACAGCACATATCCCCCGTTTTCTTTTGCATAGGCTTCAATGGCCAGCAGGGTTGGCCGTTCAAACTGATCCAGCTCTTCAGCCTGAAAAACAAGGGTTGGCTCTACGGACGACCGCCTGCAGATTCGGATGGCAGTCCCTACTTCTTCGGAGGTTCCGAGTACGGTAAGGTTGATGTGATAAAAACCGTTTTGGCCGAGCTGGACCATCTGCTCTTCAAACACCTGCTGCCAGTTGCCCATGCAGGCAAGGTGATAAAACACCTGCACCCATTCCCGCAGGTAAGCGGCCCACGTTTTTCTGTACTCAAGCAGCCACGGATAGTGCATGTCGTACTCCAGGCTGGCTGGCAGCCGCAGTTTTTTTCGCTGCTGCCGCTGCCCTGTATCAATCACCCCGCAGCCCCAGTCTGTATCCACAAGGGTACACCTGTATTTTGTGTGGTTGAATATACGCAGCGCGGCTTTCCATGCGGTGCCGTTCCAGTTCTCTCCCTCCCTATACGCATCCTGCTCGCGCTGGTGCCAGGCATCCGGCGGCATGCAATCGTGCAGCACGATGATGCCGTTGGGAGCCAGGCAGGCAAATGCCCACCTGGCATCCAGCAGCACCTGTTCTTCCGTGTGCACCCCATCGATGAATACAACATCGAACTTATCCCGGGTTTGGTTGAAAAATTTAGTTGCTGCAGACAGGTGTGGTCCGCTTGCCTCTATCTTTTTTTTGCGGGCGCAATGGATCTGCGCAAAACTTTCCCGGTCGGCATGCATGCTGATCTCCAGGTATCGCCTGGCATTGCGTTGCTGGATCAGGAAGTTAAGCAGGTGCGTCCGGTCTGTTAACATGTCGGCAGCGCTTGAAGCTGGGTGCGCTGCTTTGAAATTACAGCATTTCCGCTGCTTATCAAAACACCTATACCTGGGCGTTAGCGTGGAATGATCCGGAGTTTATTCCCATTCTTTCCATCCGCCTGCAACAATTGATCGATGCGTACAAACTTGTATCCCTTTTTCTTTAAGGCTGCTATCAGGCGCGGCAGGTAAAAGTAGAATTTGTCTTTTCTCCGCGGATCTGTTCCGATGTGCAGGAGCAGGATAAAGCCGTTGAGCCCGTCAGCAGTCTGTTGTTCATAGCGGCTAATAGACTGGTAGATGCTGTCGCTGCTTGCATACTGCTTGCCGAGTTCCGGATAGGTGTAATCGGCATGGCTGCGTGTGCCGGGTGAGTAGCACACCAGTTGCAAGCCCATCCCTGTTGTCCAGGATGCGATGGTGTCGTTGTACCACTCGTAGGGTGGCAGAAAGAAGCGGGCTTTTTGCTTACCCGCCTTCCAGCGGCTTAGTTCTTTGTACGAGTTGGTGATGTCTTGTTTGAATGCTTCCTGCGTAACCAGGAGGCTGTCCCGCTTTTGCCAGTCGCAGTACAACAGGTGTTTATCGGAATGGGATCCCAGGTAATGGCCGTCCTGTTTTAATTGGCGGATGATAGGGGAGAAAGCCTTGTTGCGGTAAAAATTTCCGGTGAGAAAAAAAGAAGCAGGCACCTGTTCCCTCTTCAACACACCAGCGACGTAGGTGCCTCCATCCGCAAATTCATCGCCGGTAAAAACCAGCGACAGTTCCTTGCGCGTTCTGTCGCCCCGTATTTGGGCGCCCTGCACAAGGGTCGTGCTTTTTCTTGCTTCATGCTCCCTGGAAGCCAGCAGGTAGACCAGGGAGGCGGTGCCATCCATAGTAGGCTCGTTGGTGCTGTAATCGCCGGCATCATCGTGATACACGACCAGACCAGATTGAAACGCTTCATATCCGTCGGCGCCAAACAATTGCAGTCCGATCAGGCCTTTGTAGATGCTTCCGTATACAGGCCCGTCCACCAGGCCACCATCAAGCGCATAACCATGCAGGTGATACAGGGAAGAATGGGGATGCCTGGGAGGGTCGCCGCCGGCGGGCAAGCCGCATACCATGCTCTTACCCCAGGGATTGCAGCCAAACAGCCAGTCGAAGCAGGCCTGTTCCAGTGCGGCATACCGGTTGTCATGACTTAGCTGGCGGTAGAGGTAGCATTGAATGGCAAAGGAAGTGGTGAGGTTGTTGGAGCACCAGATAAACGGAATGCCGCGAAAGAATGCATTGGTCTTGGCCTTTTGCCAGACCCGCTCAATCCCTTGCCGGTAGTAGCTGACAAGCTGTTGCTTCCCTCCTGATGCGCCCTGCAGCGCCAGTTCGTAGTGACCAAAATTGTGAAAGGGGTACCATTGGTAGTGGCGGGCTGTATCGGCTCTCAGCCATGGCGTGACCGGTTCTTTTGAGCTGTACTGCAGCGCTTGGGATAAATAAGTCTTCTCTCCTGTCAACCCGTACAGGGCAGCGGCGCCCAGTTCCATGTCATCCACCCAATTGTCTTCTTCATAAAAATAAGGTGCCCGGTTAGGCGCTGTCTGGCATACACCGGGTTTGGCGCGGCCCAGGCGGTAAGCTGTTTCGGCATGGTTGCGCAAGAGCTGTGCGGTTGCCCTATCATCCTTACCAACAACCAGCGCACCCAAAGCAAAAGCGCTGGCAAATTTTCCGGCGGTAGATGCCACGCCGGTTGAGCGGTTTTTGTATCTCCCCAGGCCTTGCGGTTCGCCGGTGGCAAAATAAACGGGCCGTCCTGCTCTCCTTCCTACGCCATAATCGATTGAATCAAACTGCGGCAAATGAAAACCCTGGTGATCCCGGTCATCTGAGAGCTGGTTAAACAGCCAGTCGGGACGGGGATGCATCTTGAGCAGCCAGTCGAGCCCCCAGCTGGCTTCATCCAGCACGTCCGGTTTGCCGTTGGCGCCCTCCAGTCCGTTGGCAAGGTGGCGATCGGTAAACACAGTGGGGAAGTCGCGGTAAGCTGCCAGCAGGTGATAGGTAGCATTGGCCGATGTGGTGGCGTATTGCAGGTAGTCGGACGCATCATGCCAGCCGCCCCATGCATTGATGCGCGTAGTATCGGGCATGGGGCCGTACATCGTGTAGCCATCACTGGTATGACAGGAATCTTTTAGGAAAGGATTGTACCCGCTGCGCTGCTGGCGCATATACCGCAGTCCGAAATCAGCTGTACCTTCATACACATTGGCCGCGATCCGGAACGGGGATGATACAACGCTACCGCATTGAAGAAAATAAGTTCCGGGGTTCCGAACGGTTGTAAAATTCAGCCGGTAACAATCCCTAAACGGGCCGTAGCTTCCATAGGAATGGCCCATTGCACCTTTGTATACAATCCTGGAACTGCCGGCCTCTACCAGCTGAAACGCCTGCGAAGAAGCCGGTACCTTGCCCGCCCATACAGCAACTTTGATCCCCTGGGGAAGATACCCCAGCTGGTTGATCCTGATCCAGGCGGTTTCCTGTGAATAACATGGAAGGGTTTGCATGCAAAAAAGCAAGCTTGCCAGAAGAACACAGGAGCAACGCCTGAGCTTGAACGCCAAGCGCGGAATGATGAAGGTAAGCGGCCTGTGATTAGAAAAAAGAGTAGCTTGGAATGGCATACACCAATATACGCTATATGGTCAAAACAATTCTTTTTATAACTACTGCGGCTTTGATAATTTTAAGCTGTAACAATTCAACCAACAGCCCTATGGATCTTACTACAGCAAAGAATGAGGCAAGGCCAGACAGCATAAGCGGGTATGCTTCCGTGAATGGCTTAAAAATGTATTATGAAATACACGGAACCGGCACTCCGCTGGTTTTGATTCATGGCGGCGGCTCTACCATTTACACAACTTTTGGAAGGGTATTGGATGCGTTTGCAAGATCTTATCAGGTGATTGCAGTTGAAATGCAGGCCCATGGCCACACCGCTGATATTGACCGGCCTTTGAGCTTTGAGCAGGACGCGGACGACATCGCAGCCCTGTTGAAACATCTAAACATCGAAAAGGCCCACATCTTCGGTTTCAGCAATGGCGCAAGTACAACACTTCAGTTTGCGATCCGGCATCCGGAAATGACGAACAAGATCATTGTAGCTTCTACGTTTTACAAAAAGGCGGGTGCGCCGGATTGGTTCTGGGAAATGATGTCGAAGCCATCATTTGAAACCATGCCCCAACGGTACAAGGATGAGTTTTTAAAGATCAACCAGGACCCCCCTGCACTTTACCGGATGTATGAAAGAGATATGGCCAGAATGCAATCCTTTCCTGATATAGCAGCGGAACAGGTAAAGGGGATCAAAGCCCCGGCATTTATTATCATGGGCGACAAAGATGTGGCAACGCCGGAGCATGCGGTGGAAATGCACCGGCTAATTCCCCATTCCCGGCTTGCCATCTTCCCCGGCGGGCATGGAGACTATATCGGCGAAATAACAACACCACAAGACAATACGTTGATCGCAGCAACCATCTCATTGACAAAGAACTTCCTGAACGAACCAACAGCAAAGTAAAAGATCGCTCGACGAGAACGGGTCCGGGCTTCCACTTCATCGCAATAAAAAATATCCCTGAAGGAACAGTTGCCGGCACGAAACCCCATTAAAGAAATCGCATGGCATGCAGAAAAAGTTAGCACAAAATTTGCCCCCTTACCTGGACGTACTTATCTGCACGTATCCCCTGCTGATAATTATTTCCTGGTATCCGTGAGCGCGTTAAACATCAAGACAAACAGGTCAAAATCTTTCGTTGAAACCAAAAAATAACAACATGGAAGAGCTTATTGTAAGAAAGCAAATCGACATTCACGCAGCGCCAGCCGATGTATGGGATGCACTCACCAACCCTGAAAAAACAAAGAAATATTTTTTCAACTGCGAAGTCCATTCTGATTGGAAAGTCGGAAGCCCGATCACGTTCAAAGGAACCATGCTGCTGGTAAAAAAGATCGAGATGAATGGTAAAATCCTGGCAATAGAACCTCAAAAACTGCTCAAATATAATTTGGTTAACGACGATGGAACTGAGCATCCTTCCACTTCAATTGTAACGGACCAGTTGTCCTACAAAGATGGCATCACCACATTGCTTATATCAGATTATGTGGGGGATGGTGAAGGGGCTGAAGACAGGTATGAAAGATCTAAAAAAGGGTGGGACAAAGTCCTGGCAGGATTGAAAGAACTGGTCGAAGAAGCCAATCCAAACTACTCGCTCCAGTAACCCGGGCAGATTAACAAGCTGAATAAAAAAGAACATCAATTGAAAAATGGACAGATGAACCCGAAAGTGGACTGGTTTTTTGACAAAGCCACCCCATGGCAGGAAGAATATAGAAAATTAAGAACGGTTGTGCTTGCCTCCGGCCTGGCTGAAGAACTGAAATGGGGTGTTCCCTGTTACACCTTTCAAAATACAAACGTCGTTTTGATCCACGGGTTTAAAGAATACTGTGCCCTGCTGTTTCACAAAGGAGCTTTGTTAAAAGATGAGAGCCATATCCTGATCCAACAAACCAAAAATGTACAGGCAGCCCGGCAAATCCGCTTCACCGGCATGGATGAAATCAAACAGCTCGAAAAAACCGTCAAAGCTTATATCAAAGAAGCGATCGAAGTTGAAAAAGCAGGTCTGAAAGTAGAATTGAAAAAGACGGAAGAATTCAACATGCCGGAAGAATTTCAGCAGGCTTTGGAAGATGCGCCTGAACTAAAAAAAGCTTTTTACGCACTTACACCCGGCCGGCAAAGAGGCTACCTGCTTTATTTTTCCCAACCCAAACAGGCAAAGACCCGTGAGTCCAGGATTGAAAAATACTTTGATAGAATACTCGACGGAAAAGGTTTGGAGGATTGATAAACGGGGATCCCTACACGCTGTCAGCTGAACCAACGAAACAATTCAGCGCGCCCTCCTCCCTGATAAAAGAACTGATCAGGCTTTCGATCGCCGCAAACTCCAGCAGGAAACCATCATGCCCATACAGGGAATCAATGAGGGTGAGCCTGGCACCGGGGATATGATCGGCAAGGAACTGTTGTTCTGCTACAGGAAACAGGATATCTGTTCTGATGCCGATCACAATTGCATGGGCCCTGATCTGCTGCAGCGCGCGTACCAGTCCGCCCCTGTTTCTTCCTACATTGTGCGAGTCCATGCTTTGCGACAATTTGTAATAGCTGGTGGCATTGAATCTTTTTGCCAGCTTCTCTCCCTGGTAACGCTGATACGATTCGCTTCTGTATTGTTGCAGCAAACCTGGATCGGCATCCTGCTGGCTTATATCATACGAACTGTAATGACGGTATGAAAGCAGCGCCACCCCCCTGGCCACTTTCATGCCTGCTGTTCCGGCCAGCTCCCCTCCCCGCTTCCAGGTAGCATCTGTTTCAATACAAAAACGCTGCGAGGCATTAAAGGCCCTTCCCCAGGGCGAGTGAATGGCATTGGTGGCAATAGGCACTATATAGCTGAACAGCGCAGGCTCTTCAACGGCCCACTCAAGCAGCTGTTGCCCGCCCATGGAGCCGCCTATACCCATAAAGATCTTTTTGATACCCAGGTACTCTCTCAAAGGCTGGTAAGCCCTGATCATATCACGCGTGGTAAAGAAGGGAAAGCCCTGGTGGTAAGCCCTGCCCGTAGCAGGATCTTTTTCGAGCGGACCGGTGCTGCCGTAACAGCTGCCCGGCATGTTTACACATACAATGAAATGGATAGCAGGATCAAACAGCTTGCCCGGACCTACCAGTCCGGGCCACCAGGTTGCCGCATCGCTGTTGGCGGTGAGTGCATGGAATATCCAGACAACATTGTCGCGCCGGGTGTTCAGGTTGCCATACGTCGTATAGGAAAGATGGTAACCGGGCAGGCGCTGTCCGCACTCAAGCAGGAAGGGTTGTTTGTATGTAAAAATGTGGAAAGACATCGCTGCTTACATGACCAGTTGTGGATGAAATACTTTTTCAAAAGCCTGTTCGAAATCTGCCCGGATGTCTTCTATGTGTTCGATGCCGACGCTCACGCGGATCTGGTTGTGCTGTACACCGGCAGCCACCTGCTCTTCCGCACTCAGTTGTTCATGCGTGGTGGAAGCAGGATGGATGACCAGGGTTTTTGCATCGCCTACATTGGCCAGGTGGCTCGCCAGCTTCAGCGAGTCGATGAACTTGCTGGCGTTTTCCTTGCCGCCGGCAATGCCGAAATTCAGGATGCCGCCATAACCGTTTTTCAGGTATTTTTTTGCCAGCTCATGGTAAGGACTGCCGGGCAGACCGGGATACTCTACAAACTCTACCTGCGGATGGTTTTCCAGCCAGGTGGCCAGCTCCAGCGCATTGTCTACATGCCGCTGCACGCGCAGGGAAAGGGTTTCCAGTCCCATGAGCAGCAAAAAAGAATTAAAAGGTCCCTGCGAGCTGCCGAAATCGCGCAGGCCTTCTACCCGGGCCCGGATGGCAAACGCTACATTGGGCATGCCCAGCGGGTTGTTCTCACCAAATACATCCCAGAACTTCAGCCCGTGGTATCCTTCAGAAGGCTCGGTGAATTGGGGGAACTTTCCATTGCCCCAATTGTAGTTACCGCCATCGATGATCACACCGCCGATGGTGGTGCCATGACCGCCGATCCACTTGGTGGCTGATTCAACAACAACATGGGCTCCGTGCTCCAGCGGACGGAACAAATAACCACCTGCGCCAAATGTATTGTCTACAACCAGCGGCAGATCATATTCCTGCGCGATCGAAGCAAATTTTTCAAAGTCAGGAATGTTCAGCCGGGGATTGCCAATGGTTTCCAGGTAAATGGCTTTTGTATTTTTATCGATGTGTTTGACAAAGCCTTCCGGATCGTCGCCGTCAACAAAACGCGCTTCGATGCCCAGGCGTTTGAAAGACACTTTGAACTGGTTATAGGTTCCTCCGTACAGGAAGGAGGTAGAAACAAAATTGTCACCGGCCTGCATGATATTGCTCAGGGCGAGAAATTGTGCGGCCTGTCCGGAACCGGTTGCCAGGGCTGCCACGCCGCCTTCCAGGGTGGCCATGCGCTGTTCAAAAACATCGGTTGTCGGGTTCATGATGCGCGTGTAAATATTGCCGAACTGCCGCAGCCCGAACAGGTTGGCTGCATGTTCTGAATTGTCGAATCCGTAGGACGTGGTCTGGTAAATAGGAACAGCCCTGGATTTGGTTGTAGGATCAATTTGCTGGCCTGCGTGAAGCTGCAGCGTTTCAAAATGGAGATTGTTGCTCATGGGGATTATTTTTGTATGAACAGAGAGATGTTAACTGGTTATTGAATGCGGGATCAATATTATAACAAGAAAGACCGGCATCTTGATAGGGTTCTCCGAAGGGTTGAAAAAGATAAACCTGCTAATGGAAAGAATTTTCCGAACGGCTGGAGGATTAAGCCTGTCTGTGGGCACGAACAATCGTTTACTAATTTAGCACAAAACGGAGTGCAACAGAAATAATTCTCCGGCGTATGCTGTGGGTATGGATCAGGAACAAAGATCAGGCAGGTAAAACAGGATCCATACAGAGATCCTGGATTGATCAGAAAGAAAATACTATGAATAGGAAATTTTATTACTGTACAGTTTTTTTATTGCTGACATACACGCTGCTGGCTTACAGAGATAGCCGGGTAACCAAACAACCTGTAGCCAAAGACGAGCGGCCGAACATTGTTTTGATCCTGGCGGATGATCTGGGGTTTTCTGATATTGGTTCTTATGGCGGCGAGATCAATACGCCGAACCTGGACTACCTGGCTGCCAACGGGATCCGGTTCAGCAACTTTTACAATACATCCCGCTGCTGTCCCTCCCGGGCTTCCCTGCTTACGGGTTTGTACAACCAGCAGGCAGGTATCGGGGAGATGACGACCGACAGGAACCTGCCGGGCTACCGGGGACACATAACCGAAAATACAGTTACGCTGGCAGAAGTGCTGAAGGAAGCCGGTTATCATACCGGCATGTCGGGCAAGTGGCATGTGTCCAATACGCTGGAGCAGCCAACGCCTGCGGCACAACTGCGGTGGCTGAACCACCAGGAAGACCATCCGCTTTTTTCTCCGCTGGAACAGTACCCTGTGAATCGCGGGTTTGAAAAATATTTTGGAAATATCTGGGGCGTGGTCGATTACTTTGATCCGTTTAGCCTCGTTAGCGGCACCACCCCCATCAGGCAGGTTCCGGCAGGCTATTACCATACGGATGCCATCAATGACACTGCTGTAAGTTATATCAATGCCTGGAGCGGGGAAGACAAGCCTTTCTTTTTGTATGTAGCAGAAACTGCGCCCCACTGGCCCCTGCAGGCCCTGCCCGAGGACATCAAAAAATATGAGAACACCTACAAAGCAGGCTGGCAACCCGTCCGCGAAGCGCGCTACAAACGCCTCGTGGAAAAAGGGCTGATCGACCCGGCCCGTGCAGCGCTTTCACCCCGCATCGACAGCGGCCTAACCTGGCAAAATAACCCGGACGCAGCCTGGGATGCAAGGGCCATGGCCGTGCACGCCGCCATGGTAGACAGAATGGACCAGGGCATCGGAAGGATCGTCAACGCGCTGAAACAATCCGGCAGGCTGGACAATACCATTATCATCTTCCTGAGCGACAACGGGGCCAGTCCGGAAAACTGCATGCGTTTTGGCCCGGGTTTCGACCGGCCCGGACAAACCAGGAAGGGCGATACCATTCATTACCCGGTCAATAAAAAGATCCTGCCCGGCCCGCAAACAACCTTTGCCTCTATCGGTGAACGTTGGGCCAATGTAGCCAATACGCCTTACAGATATGCCAAGGCACAATCGTACGAAGGCGGTATCCACACACCCATGATCGCTTTCTGGCCCAAGGGAATTTCAGCCAAGGGCTCTATTACCCGGCAACCAGGACACGTGATGGATTTTATGCCCACGTTTATCGAGCTGGCGCACGCAACATATCCCCGCGCATACAAGGGCCATCCTATTCCGGCGCCAACAGGCATCAGCCTGTTGCCTTCCCTGAAAGGAAAAGCTGCCAACAAGAGAACCCTGTACAATGAACACTTTGGCGCACGGTATATCCGCGAAGACAACTGGAAGCTCGTCTCGCTTTCTTCCGACAGCACCTGGCATTTGTACGATCTAGAAAAGGACCAGACAGAAATCCATGACCTCGCGTCCCAACACCGCGATGTGGTAGAGCGGTTATCTGCACGGTGGTTCCAGTGGGCTTATGCGAAGGGAGTGTATCCAAAGCAGCCACAGAAGTAGATCCTGCGTGTTATCATCAGTAATGCGTGTGGTTCACCACTACATTCTTCAGATACAGCAGGTTCTTCTTTGCATCTTTGCCGGAGTGATAAGCGGTTTTGCAGCCGTATACGCGCAGCAGGCCCCGGTTTAAGGTAACAACTTCTTCTGCGCCCTTGCCCTGGAAGTCGAACAGGTGAAAAACCGGGTCGGGAAAAAAGAGGCGGCCCCGGCCGGTTTCGTCGAGTTTGAATTTGTACCAGAAGAGGTAGTTGTAGCCGTCGCCCTGCCAGTTGCCTTTTACAAAATCAGGGTTGCCGTTGATGGGATTGCCGGGCCATTTCAGGAGTTTGTTTCCGTGGCTGTCGAACCAGTAGAGCTGGCTTGATAAATAGGGTTCACCTGCCTGGCGGTTTCCATAGGTTCTTCCACCCACCACCACTTGCGGAGCGCCGGGGCCTCTTAGAAAATTTCCCACCTGTATCTGCTGGCTGTGTTCGGCTACGTTTTGCCAGATGATCTTTCCGGTCATGGCCTCATACACAAAGATGCCGGCTTCGCTGTTGGCGGTTACAATGTCCAGCTTGCCATCGCCATTTACATCTGCGAATTTATAGCTGTCAGCATGGTCATGATTGTCGGGCAGCAGGTCGAAGCGGTTCCAGATTTCATTTCCCGTTGCATCCAGCAGGAGGGAACCGACCAGCACTTCATCTATTCCGTCGCCGTTTAAATCGACGGGATAGATATAATGCCCCAGGTTGTCTTTTTTTCTGTATTCGGTATGCTGCCAGAGGGGTTTGAGCGTGGAGGTATAGGCGTTTACCCGGATGGTGTCTCCCATGTCTGTAAACACAGCCAGCTCATTGGGTTCGTCCCTGGTGAGCTTGGCCACGGCCAGCCTGAAATTGTTGTACACGTGTGGCAGCGGCCTGGTGGGCCATTCTGTTTGCAGCTTGATTGCACCCGTTAAGCCATCGGCCATTACAAGCCATTCTTTTCCATCTATCATGCGCCAGTGCACCACTTCTGCTTTGCCGTCGTGGTCAAAATCCCAGAGTACGCCGGGCGCTTCAAACTCTGCGCGCTCCTTTGTATAGGCTTCCGGCGCTTTCCATTGCCAGAGCTCGCGGCCGTTGTTGTTGTACACATGGGCGGAGAAATCAGGTTCCAGCACCAGGAAGTCGGTTGCGCCATCGCCATCCACATCACCAAACTTAACCGCATTTGAAAGCGGTATTTTGTATTCCCGCAGGAGCTGTACTTCGGGATCTAGCTGGTAAGGAATGATCTCATCTTCTTGCAGGGAAGGATTTTTTGAAAGCACCAATACATCAAATACGGCACCCGGATTAATACGTGTTACTTTGACATTTGCAGCGCCTTTCTTCAAACTGAAGGCCCCGCCCCTCTTCCAGCTGATAGCTTGTCTTCCGAAAATGGAATCAGTTACTTTATCGTTCACAGCCACCTTAAAGGAACTTCCGCCTTTTCCCTGGCTTCTTACAAAAAGATAGTACAAACCATCTTCCGGCACGCTGATCTGCGTCATCAGATTGGTGGCCGAGTTAAGCACCAGTCCCGTGTTGTTGAACAGCCATTTTGTTTGCAGGGTACCGGCGTCGGTGATGATATTGCCTTTGGGAATTTCTTCCAGGAAATCTGAAGCAGGCACAATGATTCCTTTGGGCGTAGGACCCGGAGAAGCGGCGGCAGCAAGGGTTGTGAGAAGAGCAAGCAGCAGGAAAAATGGTTTCATGTGGTTGTACATTTATCGCCTTACAGTACCCGGGATGGAGTCAGGTTAATTTGCCGCACCTTCATCCCGGGCAAAGCGGATACAATGTACAAAACCCGCTACACAATAGAGTGGCAACCTTGCTTACCGGGGCTTTCTGCCCTTGGGAAAAAACTGCATGATAAAATACACACCGCTTAGCACGGCAAGAAAGATCAGCATACCGATCCATTCCCGCTTTGCCAGGTTGGTGAGAAACCAGCCAATGATCAGGATAGAGATCAGTGGCACAGCATAGCCGCCTGGTAATTTGAAAGAGGCAGCAGCATCCGGTCTCCTGCGCAGTTTGATAAACGCCAGGGCCACACCCAGGTAGATCAGCAAAACCGATGCGGTCGACAAAACAGCGAGCTGCCTGAACCCACCGGCAATCGAAAGAAAACAGCCCAGGGCAGTAAATACAATAACAGACACATGAGGTGTCGCAAACCGGGGATGAACCCTTGCCAGCGCCTCAACCGGGATCACCCTGTCTTTGGCGGAACGGAAAATCACCCGTGGCATGTTGAGGACATCACTGCTCAGGTACCCAAACATGGAAACGGCCGCACCGGTCAGCATCAGTGGCTTGCCAATTGGTCCCATGATCTTCCTGGCAGCTTCCGCCAGCGGCGCTCCCTTGAAATCTGCTAGCGAATTGCCCAGCACGCCCTGTGCCACCAGCTGCACGGCGATGTATATAACCAGCACACAAGCCGTGCTCAGCAGGATGCTGTACGGAATGGTCTTTTGCGGATTTTTTACTTCTCCGCTTACGCTCAGGCTGTTTTCCGCCCCCTGAAAGGCAAAGAACAGCAGCAGCGATACCTTGCCAAAACTTTCCCAGCCGGGTGCTTCCTGCCAGGAAAGACTTCTTCCTTCTATATGCATGGCACCCCAGCAGATAAAGAGCAGCAGGGGGGCCAGCTTGGCCAGGGTCGTGGCTTTTACCAGGTTTACACCATGCGTTACACCCCGGACGTTGATGATGGTGAGCCCGGCAAAAAGCAGCACAAAGAAAACAGCTCTCACCCCCTTGTCAGCAAACAGCGGAAAAGGATACGCCAGGGTATCAGCCACGGCATTGGCAACGGCCGCGGTTGCCATCAGCGAAGCACCGATGATAAACAGGTTGGTCGTAATAAAGCCGGCGTATTTCCCAAATGCCGCTTCTATATACGCATAGGCACCGCCCGTAACGGTTACCCTGCTCCCCACTTCGGCGAAGCACAACAAGATCATGGTCATCAAAAATCCGCAGAACAGGTAGGCCAGCAGTCCGGCCGCTCCCAGGTCTTTGCTCACCACCGCCGGCAATACAAAGATGCCTGCGCCGATCACCGTATTCAGGATATTTGCCGTAAGCCCTCCCAAGCCGATCTGTCTTCTTAATCCTTCATCTGTTTTCATGCCGTGATGTTATGCCGTCGTAAACAAAAAGGACCCTCCATTGTTTGCTCTTTTTTTTTCCGGCTATTTCTGTCGCTTCCGATTTTTAAAGCAGCTTTTCCTACATTTGGCGACTCCTCATTAACTGCTTGTCTTGTTGTCCAATTTTTTCATACACATCGCTGGTTCCCGTCACAAGAAGTCAGCAGCCGATTGTTACAGCACCAAACCAAAATTCAAAATATGCATTTAAGATTTACGTGTGTCTTGTTAAGGCGACCGCGCAGGCTCGCCGGGTCTTTTCTGGTCAAGCTAACGGCTTTGTTCCTGTTGATAGCCAGCTTGGGATCCTATTCTCCCAGCTATGCCGCTGCTCCTCCGGGTGAGATCAAGGGACGGGTTACAGACAAGGCGGGCTCTCCTGTGCAAGGCGCTTCCGTGGTAGTGGCCGGCAGCAAGAACGGCACAACCACCGGCAGCGATGGAAGCTTTGCGCTTACAGTAGCCGATGCGCAAAATGTTGTGCTGGAAGTTTCCAGTGTCGGGTTTGAAACGCGCAGCATCAATGTAGGCCGGCAAACCAATATCACCATCAGCCTGGAAGAAACCAGCGCCGGATTGAACCAGGTAGTCGTTATTGGCTATGGCACCAAACGCAAGAAAGATCTTACGGGCGCCATCTCCTCCGTCAATGCCAACGAAATTCAAAAAGTACCTACCAACAGTTTTACGTCGGCCATTGAAGGCAAGGTGCCGGGTGTTTATATCTCTCAAACAAGCGGTGCGCCGGGCGCTGCCAGCTCCGTACGCATCCGGGGTGTGGGCACTACAGGCGGCAACCAGCCCTTGTATGTTATTGACGGTGTACCCATGGGAACCAACAGCACATCTGCCACCAACAATGCACTGGGAAACAACTCAGCAGGAAGCAACGGCATTGCAGTCCCGGGCAGCTCATATGGAGTAGACCCCTTGTCGATCGTGAATCCGAACGACATCGAATCTATTGAAGTCCTGAAAGATGCGGCCGCTGCAGCCATCTATGGTTCGCGCGCTGCCAACGGCGTAATCCTGGTTACCACCAAACGGGGCCGGGAAGGCCAGGCAACGGTCAATCTGAACACCTATGCAGGCGTTGCACAGTTGTGGAGAAAACCTGCTTTCCTGAACGCACAGGAATTTGCCACGATGGCGAACGAACTGTACGTCAACTCCGGTTTAACACCCAACCCGCAATGGGCCAATCCCAAGCAGTTTGGAGAGGGTACCAATATGATCGACCTGATTTTTAGAAATGCCCCCTTGCAGAATTACGATCTGAGTGTTGCCGGCGGCACCCAGAACCTCAAAGCCCGCCTCTCACTCGGCTACAACGCACAGGACGGCACCATGATCGAAACCTCGTACAAGCGCTATACCGGCCGGGCCACTGTTGACCTGAAAGCAAGCGACAAGCTCAACTTCGGCGGATCGCTGGCTGTTGCCATCACCCAATCAAAGGGACAAAACAGCGATGCCATGCAGGGTGGTATCTTTAATTTAGCCCAGCAGTTCTTTCCTACCCTGAACAAGGACTCTGCTTTCTTTGGCGATGGGGTTTACTATACCAAAGATGGCGACAATCCCATCCTCCGTGCCAAGACCATCAACAACCAGCTAAACAATATCCGCGCATACGGCAATGTGTTTGGCGAGTATAATATCATAAGCGGATTGAAATTCAGGAGCAGCCTGGGCATTGATGCCAACTTCAACCGGACATCCTCCTGGGAAGGCGCTGTGCAGAGAGGATTTTATATCCATCCCCGCGCCACCCTGGTGGAAGGATACAACAACCAGTTTAACTGGCTGATCGAAAATACCCTTTCCTACGCCAAAAGGTTCGGCAATCATTTTGTAGGTGCCGTGGCCGGACAAACAGCGCAAAAATATGCCACCAATTATCTGTCCGCTACAGGCAATGGCTACCTGAATGAAGCGCTGCAGGTGATCAATGCCAGCGATGTAAGCCTGCGCAGCACCTCCGGCTCCAATGCCAAGTCTACCCTGGCATCTTATTTCGGCCGTCTCGATTATTCATTTAGCGACAAGTACCTGGTTTCAGCCAGCTTGCGCCGGGATGGCTCCTCCAATTTCGGCCCCAATAATAAATGGGGTTATTTCCCGGCCGTATCAGCCGGCTGGCGCCTGTCGCAGGAGCCTTTTATGAGCTCCCTGAGCAATGCGATCAGCGACATAAAGATCCGGGGCAGCTGGGGCCGGGTGGGCAATGATGCCATTCTTGCCTTTGGCTACCTGAGCACGATCCGGAGCGGCACATCAGGCGACAACTATACACTGGGCACCGGCGATCAAAGCATCGTGATCGGTTCCACCATGGTGCGGCCCGGCAATCCCGATCTGAAATGGGAAACGACCGAGCAGCAAGACCTGGGCATTGATGCATCGTTCCTGGACGATAAAATTTACCTCACGGCCGACTACTATATCAAGAACACCATCGGCATGCTGATCAGTCTGCCTGTATCGCAGGAAGCCGGTTTCCAGAATGCGCCCACGGTGAACGGGGGCAAGGTCCGCAACCAGGGCATGGAAATCCTGCTCGGGTACCGGAACACTTTCAAAGACTTTCGTTTTAATGTGAGCGCCAATGTAGCCACGCTGCAGAATAAAGTCATCAGCCTGGGTGTGGGTCAGCCCATTGTTGGTCCTACCCTGCCCGGTTCAAGTTTAACAATGACCTACACCAAGGTAGGAGAACCCATCGGTTATTACAGGGGTTACGTGGTAGATGGCGTATACCAAACCAATGCAGCCGTAAACAAAACCCTGCAACCCAATGCCATTGCCGGTGATTTTAAATTCAGGGACGTAAACGGAGATGGTGCGCTTACAGATGCCGACAAAGTAAAGCTGGGCAAGCCCTGGCCCAGTTTCACCTATGGTTTGAACCTGGATCTTGCTTACAAGGGATTTGATCTGAATGTGCTGCTGCAGGGAATTGCCGGTGTTGACATCTTTTATGCCAACAAAGTTTCCAACTATCAATTGAAGTACTTCAACGGGAACGGACTTATCAACGGTGTAAAAGACATCCTGAACCATTGGACTCCCGGAAGCGGCGTGAACGACCAGCCTGGCTTGAAGTACACCGATGCCAATGGCAACTACTCCAGCGCTTCTTCTTTTTTTGTGGAGAAGGGCGACTACATGCGCATCCGCAACGTATCGCTCGGGTACAATGTACCTGCGGGTATGATCCGCCGCGTGACCGCCAATGCATTTAAAAGCCTGCGCATCTACGCAACTGCCGTGAACCTGCTTACGTTTACCGGTTACTCCGGTTTTGATCCGGAAGTAGGCAGCGCCAACCCGCTGAATGCCGGTATCGACACGGGCGTTTACCCGCAACCGCGTACCATCATGGGAGGCTTAAACATCAATTTCTAATCTGCTTAATATGATTTATATGAAACTCTTTGCCAGATCTGTCTTTTTCCTTGTCCTCTGCATACTGGCGTCCTGCTCCGACAAGTTCCTGGAGCAGACCCCAACGGATGTACTGACGAACGCCAATTTTTTCCGCACCGAATCTGATGCCCAATCAGCCCTGATCGGCGCCTATGCCCAGCTTCAATCCGAATCTACCTACGGCAACGTGGTAGATGCCGCCAACCTCGACTGGACCATGAGCGGCGACCTGTACGAACAGGATCAGAATACACCCCGTGTACAGCTGGAGATGCTGAGCCTGCCGGCTGACAATCTCTACATCGGGCAAATGTATTCGGCCTTGTACCAGGGCGTGAGCCGGACCAATTTTGTGATCACGCGGGTAGGACAAATGACCAACCTGGCTCAGCAGACCAAAGCGGTTATCCTGGCCCAGGCAAAATTTCTGCGGGCCTTGTATTATTATAAACTGGTGAGTTACTTCGGCGGTGTGTCGCTGATCACCACCGAACTGAACGCTTCTTCCAAACTGGATATTCCCCGTTCTACTGCACCGGAGGTCTGGAAGCAGGTAGAAGCCGACTTAACAGAAGCTGTTTCCGTGTTGCCCGCCACCTGGCAAAGCAGTACAGATGTAGGCAGGGCCACCAAGGGAGCCGCCCTGGCATTCCTGGTAAGAACCTACCTGTGGCAGCAGAAGTATACCGAGGCCGTAACGGCCAGTGAGCAGCTGGTGGGCCTGAACGTATATGGTTTGCTGCCCAATTTCCGCGACGTTTTCCGCAAGACCAATGAGAACAACCGGGAAATGGTTTTCTCTACCCAGTACAGTTCTGTGAACGATGGCAGCGAGGGGAACGGACTGGATGTACGCTCTGCACCGCGTGGTGCCCCTTCTACCTATATCGGCCGGGGCGCAAACAGCAATTTTGTGCCGCAAACCGCCTGGATCAATGCGTTTGAACGCGACGCAAACGGAAGGATCAAGGACCTCCGTTACTGGGGGGTGATCATTGGTCCGGGTGAGCCGCACCAGGACATGACCTCATTTGTGATGCCGCTTACCTTTCCCAATCCTTATACCAAAACAGGCTATATCGTAACCAAGTACTGGTTCGAGCCCAACCTGGTCAGCAGTCCGCAGAATGCACCGATCATCCGGTATTCGGAGGCGCTGCTGAACTATGCAGAAGCGCTGAACGAAACCGGCCGTTCGAGCGATGCCATGAAACAGGTAAATATTGTACGGGCCCGTGCAGGATTGACGGCCAAGCCGCTTGACCTGACCAAAGACCAGGTGCTGGATGCGATCTTTTATGAAAGAAGGATGGAATTTACCTGGGAGCCTACCGGCGCCTTTACGGATCTGAACCGGAGAGGACGTTTTATGGATTTCATCAAGGCCAACAGGGCCGACTATGCGAAGATCCAGGTAGAAACCAAGCCCTGGCTCAACCAGCGTCCTATCCTGCTGCCGATTCCTCAATCAGCATGGGATGTAAATAAATCGCTGGTGCAGAACACGGGTTATCCGGCGTTCAAATAGCATACAGAAAAGATCATTGCAGCTGATAAAGCCTTACAGCAAAGACCCGGCCCGCTAAGCCGGGTCTTTGCTTACCAAACCGGTAACAAGGCTTTTCCATTGCAGTTTGGAAAAGCCCAGCATGGCCCCAAGTGCTACAACAGCATTGCGGATCTTATCACCGAGGTTTTCTCTTTCTGTATTGGGCTTTTCGTTTCTGCCGTACACACCGGCGATCACCTTGCATCCTTCCCGTTTTGCGACAAAGGTGGAAGTAGCCGCTGCATCAAAGAAATGAGCCGTTTCCCCTTTGCTGCTTAACGGGTTTTCAGCAGGGCGCACCCGGATGGCTGTCATTTGTCCGCCTCCTTCCTCCCCTTCTTCAATGGCTTCTATCCTGACCCAGTCGTCTTCCTTTTCTCCGTCCGGACCGGGAATATCGATCTGAAAATAATCACCCTGCTGCGCCAGCCGGTTTACTTTGTTGCCGGCAGCGTCTCTGAGCTGAAACCGGGCTGTGGCTTCACCCGCCCATTTGTTCCAGTGGTTTACATCCAGCAGCCGCTCCCTTACCATCTGGTAAAACCGGCTGGCTTCTGTCTCGCTCTTGAACTCCGCATCGCTTTCTGTGTTTGTCTTGGCGCCCTCTTTGTGTTCGGGAATCAAGTCCTCAGGCTGGTTTGTTTTCATGGTAAACACGATCTATTTTCACAATACAAAGAGGCGTACAAAAATCATACTATGCAGCGCCTGTTTTATTTGCCCGGAAGCAGTATTGTTTGCGGTATAAAAAAGAAAAAAAGTTTCCCCGGCCCCGGGGGTTTTCCTGGCCGCTGTGGAGCAGGCACAGATAGAATGTAGCATGAATTACCCGCCATTTTAATATAAGCCATTGCTCGGGCCGCTATTTGCGCGGAACAGCCTGTTTCTCTCTCCTGCAGGTAGTTGGCCTGTTGTTAGTATACTCCTTAACTAACAAAGCTTTATTTGTTAAACACTAAAATCATTTTTATGGCAATGCCTATATCAAGACAACAGCATGGAGTTCTCGACTACACGGTTGGTCCGCTGATTTCAATTGCGCCGGAGATAATGGGATTTGAAAGTGAAAAAACAGCTGCAGGCCTGTGCAGGGCCATCAGCAGCAGCTCGTTTATATCTGCTTTCTCAACAAAAGCAGAGTGGGGCGCCCTGAAGATCATGCCTTTTAAAGTACATTGTATTGTTGATATAGCCATGGGCGTATTTTCAGCAGCAGCGCCCTGGGTGTTTGGCTTTTCCAGAAACAAAAAAGCCCGCAATACCTTTCTGGCAATTGGGGCCCTGAGCATCCTTGCCGGCGCGCTGTCGCAGCAGGATGATGAAATGATCACCCCCGATGCGCTGCAGCAGCTAAAAGACAAGTTCAACAACCACTGATCGGTTCAAGTATGATGAAAGAGGGTGCCTCCTGCAAAGCAGGAGGCACCCTCTTTGTTTCAGGTAGTTTCAAGCCCGCCCTCTGCACAGCCCCGGTCAGGGTGCCGGCAGAACAGGGCCTTTTTAATCAGCTATCTGTCCGGTTACCAATCCTGTTTCCGGCATGGTGGAAAGTGCCGCTCCATGCAGGGTTACTTTTTCGTCGTGTGTGCTGAAGGACACTTCTACCCAGCCATAATAATTTTTGCCTTTTGAATTGATCCGCAACGGAAGGAAGCGATGGGCGGCTGTTTTCCACTTGCCTTCCCAATGTGTTTCTGCCATGGTAATGACCTTTTTTGCCATTATGATAGAGGCGACATTGTACCAGTTGTAACCGGTAAATAGATTTGCACTGATGGGAGCGCCTTTCTCCATCATCGGCACTTCTTCACTTTCACTGATGGGAAGCTCGGCCGACAGCGATGTACCGAATAAGAATTGCCGGTAGTCTGCTTTCAACAGCGGATCACCTACCAACAAGGTATAGACGAAAAAATCTTTTTCTCCGTCATTATCCAGGTCGGCCCCGAACGACCCGTTGAATCTTACTTCCTTGTTGTTGAAGTTGAGATACGTAACAGAAGCCGGAGGGGAGGGTTGAGAAGGAATTGTCGGTTCAGGATGCTGGGACTTGCGGCAGGAAGCAAACATGCCTGCCAGCACGGTCAGCGTCACGAGGGTTTTGAGGGTTTTCAGTTTCATATTTTTTCTTGGTTTAGATAATGGTGCAAAGATTCATCGGGTGGGGAAAGAACCTCTCTGCGAAACGGATTTCTATCTCTGTACAAGGAATAAAGGGCCAAAAAAATTGATCCGGATCAACAAAATTACATTTTTACGCAGCTGAAATATTTTGGTATAGTTATTGGAAAGCGTAGGACATCCAATAACTATTTAAAACCATACCACTCTGTAACTTTTACCTATCCTTTGCATAAGCGATTGTAGCATTCCCCTAGGTGGATGCTTGCCTGTGGCTTGTTTTACATGCCGAGAAAAAATTTCCCTTTAGATCAATCTGACAAAAACCGGAAGGCATGTTGTCCGGTTTATCTCACACCCCTCCCTGTATTACCGTAGACCGGATTACCCATCCGGACAGGCCATAGACTGCCCATAGCAGCCTATCCCTTTAAAAACTGTTAATCACCCGTGAGAACATCAGATCAAAACACATGAACAGCACAGCGAAAAATCAACAAGTCTATAAAGTTCAAGATGATACCATGAAACGATCATTAGTACTGACTTTGCTAGCAAGTGTCCTTTTAACACTTAATGCGGCAGCTACAGGCGGTCTCAACTACAGTTACTACGAAGGTAACTGGAGCAGCCTGCCTGACTTCAATACCTTAACGGCTGTAAAAACCGGTACCAGCGCCAACATCGATTTGGGTGTGCGCAACCGGGATACTTATTTTGCGATCCTGTGGCAGGGTTATATTACCATTCCTGCCGATGGTGTGTATACCTTTGAACTCAATTCCGATGACGGCAGCAAGCTGTACATAGGCAACTACAACAATGCTTCCAACGCCCTGGTCAGCAACGACGGTTTGCATGCCACCCAGAGCCGCTCCAACAGCCAGTACCTGTACAAAGGGATCTTTCCGATCGCCATCACGTTCTTACAGGCAACCGGTGGCAGCACCATGGAACTGTACTGGTCGTCTACAACCGGCATCTCCCGCCAAAGGGTACCCGATAACGTGCTTTCCAGCAACTATACAGGCATCGTATCGTCCTTCTCGGGCCTTAACTACAGCTATGTAGAAGGCACTTACAACCAGTTGCCTGATTTCTTTGCCCAAACCAAGGTAAAAACCGGTAACACCGCCAATGTAAACCTGGACCTCCGCAACAGAAATGACTACTTTGGCCTTCTTTGGGAAGGATATATTAACATACCCACCAGCGGAACCTATACATTTGAAACCAATTCTGATGACGGCAGCAAGGTTTACCTGGGCATCTACAACAACGGCATCTCCCCGCTCATCAACAACGACGGCAACCACGCCACCCAGATCCGCAAAGGAACGATTTACCTGAGCGCCGGCGTATACCCGATCGCCGTTTCCTATTACGAGAATTCGGGCGGCGAGGCAATGGAGCTATACTGGTCTTCCAATACCGGCATCTCGCGGCAGCTGGTACCGGATGGCGCATTCAAAAGCGCCGGGTCGGGCGGAGGAGGCTCAACCGGCACCACTGTGAACTACAAATACTTTGAAGGCAGCTTTAGCAGCATGCCGGATGTTACCACCATGACGCCTGTAAAAACCGGCACCAGCGCCAATTTCGACCTGAACATGCGCAACCGGAACACGGACTACGTGGTGATGTGGCAAACCAACCTTACTGTGCCTACCGCTGGAACCTATACCTTTGAAACCAGCTCTGATGACGGAAGCAAGCTTTACCTGGGAACCTTTAACAGCTCGGCTACTCCGCTGGTGAACAACGATGGCTTGCATGCTACACAAAGCCGCTCCGCCAGCCGCACCCTTGATCCGGGCGTGTATACCCTGACCCTTTTGTTCTTCCAGAATGGCGGTGATCAGGTAATGGATGTATACTGGTCGTCTACCGCCGGCCTGGCACGGCAGAAAATACCGGATGGCGTACTGTCTGCCTTTAACGGCACCTATGTAGGTGACCCGGTATCTACACCGACCACTCCATCAACTCCAACAACCCCTACCACTCCATCCAGTGGAAGCGGCGGCCTCACTGGCACGAACAACTATTACTTCTCCAGCAGCACCGGAGACGATTCGCGGACAAATATACAGGCACAAAACCCGGCTACCCCCTGGAAAACAATTGACAAGCTCAATTCCATCATCCCTAACCTGGGCGCAGGTGATGCCGTACTGCTCAAAAGAGGGGATGTGTTCAGCGGAACGATCAACATCCGCAGAACCAGCAACCAGTCAAGCGCCATCATTGTTTCTGCCTACGGTACCGGCGTCAAGCCTGTCATCAGCGGCTTTACGACCCTGAACAACTGGGTGAGCAATGGCAACAGCATCTACTCTTGTTACTACAACTACACCGGGGCTTCCCGCATCAACATGGTAACCATCAACGGTCAACCCTACCGGATGGGCCGTTACCCCAATGCGGACGCAGCTACAAAAGGCTATCTGATCTATGATTCGCATACGTTCGACGGCGGCTCACTGGTGGGCAGCATCACCGACAACGAGCTCAACACGCCCATCAACTGGGTTGGTGGCGAGCTGGCCATCCGCAAACGCCACTGGGTGATCGACAAATGTTTGATCACAGGCCAGTCGGGCAATACCCTTTCTTACAAATCCGGTTCTGCTTACCCCGGTATCGACGGGTTCGGGTATTTTATCCAGAACCATCCCAAAACTCTCGATCAATTGGGTGAATGGTATTATGATCCCAATTCCAAGTACCTGCAGATGTATTTTGCAGCAAATAAACCCTCTGATTTTGTGATCCAGGAAAGCGTAAATGACAACCTGTTGTACATACTGGGGCAAGGCAATATCACGATCGACAACATTGCTTTCACGGGCGCAAACGACAAGGCGATTTATGTAGGCAGTAGCAACAGCATCAAAATAGCCAATTGCGATATCACCAATTCAGGGCTGAGAGGCATTGAATCCAATTACACCAGCAACCTGGTTGTTGATGGCTGTACCGTGAACTACACAGGCAATGATGCCATGTATCTGGGCCCTAGCATCACCAATTCAGCTGTGAGAAACAATAAAGTGACCAATACAGGCTTGTTCGCAGGCATGGGAGGAAACTCGGAAGATGCACTGCAAGGCATTACCATTGATGGACAAAGCAACGTGGTAGAGTACAATGAAGTTACAAATACCGGCTATACGGCCATCAAATTCAAGGGCAACTTAACCACTGTCAGGAATAATCTGATAAACAACTACTGCAGTGTGACCGACGACGGATCAGGCATCTATACCTATGCAGGAGGGCAGTACGGCAGAAAAGTACAAAACAACATCATACTGAATGGTATAGGTGCGCCCGATGGAACAAATTCATACACCGACCCGCTTACAAATGGCGTGTTCCTAGACGACCTGTCGAATGATGTGGAAGTAAGTGGCAATTCCATATCCAGAGCCAACGGACGCGGCATAGGCCCGCACAATGCACACGAAATAACCATTTCCGGAAACACCGTTTACGATTGCGACCAGGGTCACATAGAGTTCAACCATGATGTGCTGGGCCCGAATGATCCCATCAGAAATGTATCGATGAACAACAACATCTTTGTAGCAAAAAGAGTGGATCAGGATGTGCTGGCAGTCAGAACAAAAGACAATGATGTTGCACAAATGGGAGGTTTCGACAACAATTATTATTGTCGCCCGCTTGATGACAAAAAAACTTTCCGCACATTCACTTATTACAACACTTCTTCCGTGATCACGAAGACATACGATTTAGCACATTGGATTTCCGCTTATGGCTTCGATGTAAACTCAAAAAAATCCCCTGTTTCTATCGCACCCTATACAGTTAACAGCGCGTCTGGCAACATGATCACCAACGGATCCTTCGCCAGCAACATCAAAAGCACCCAGACACCGACAGGCGACCGCACCGTACTCCAGTACGACTCTTATGGACTTGACGGGGGCGATCTGAAAGTGACATTCACAGGTAATAGCGGTAACCAGTATCAGTCGGTTCAGTACTATGAATCTACTACGCCCACTTTGCAACCAGGCCACACATACCGGGTGAAGTTCTCTGCCAGGGCAGGTGCTGACAACAATACAGACTTTTATGGTACCTTCCTGGGGGCATACGGGGTAGGAAGAACAGATGCCAAGCCTTTCAAGGTAGACAACAAACGAAATGAAATCGAACTGTTCTTTACTCCCACTACCAATGTGGTCAATCCTTATTTCGAAATTTATATGCAGGCTGCAAGCGAATGCCCGGTCTTCTGGATAGATAATTTGAGTATTCAGGAAGTATATTCAATCACCAATACCAATCCGGATGATTATCTGCGGTTTGAATACAATGCCACTACCAGCGCCAAAACGATCTCGCTCGGCGGAACCTATGTAGACATGAAGAATAACACTTACAATGGTTCTGTTTCGCTCAATCCTTACACGTCAGTAGTACTGGTAAAAACAGGCACATCGCTGGTACAGACTGCCTCTGCCAGGGTTGCAGCGGCGACCGCTACCCTGGAAACATCAGCAGCCGTAACGCCTGAAACAGGGCTTGGTCTTACAGTAACACCGAACCCGGCTGTTGACAGGGTCCAGCTCACAGTGAAACTGCCGGCCGGCAATACGAACAACAAGGCCACGCTGATCATCTACTCGGCTTCAGGTGCTGTTGTAAGCACAAGAGAAATCACGGTAACCGGGGCACCGCTTACAGTGGATGTATCAACCTTAACAAGCGGTGTTTATACCATGAATGTAGTGGCCGGAAAACAAATCCTCACCAAGCGCTTTGTAAAAATGTAAGCAGGTGATACGGACTGTATAATTAAAAGAACCAATTGTAAAAAGGCAGCCTTAAATTAGGGCTGCCTTTTTTGTTGACAACCTGTTCTGCAAAAACTTATTTTATGTCTGACCAACAGCAACTGATCACGCAACTGGAAAACTTACTAAGGGGCGGCAGCGCACATGCAGGCTTCAAAGAAGCCATTGAAGGACTGCCCCACAACCTGCGCGGCGTAAAGCCTGACCGACTTCCTTACAGCATCTGGCAACTGGTTGAGCATATCAGGATCGCCCAGTGGGATATGCTGGCATTTTGCAGGGATGCAAACCACGTATCTCCCAAATGGCCGGATGAGTATTGGCCAAAAGAACCTGCGCCCCCCGGTGAGGAAGCCTGGGACAAATCCATTCGCCAGATCAACGACGAACTGGAAGAATTTATCAGGCTGCTCCACGAGGCTGATCTATACAAACCCCTGTCCCATGGCAGCGGGCAGTCTGTGCTGCTCGAAGCCCTGCAGCTGGCCGATCACAATGCCTACCACACAGCAGAGATCATTGTGATCAGGCGTTTGCTGGGAGCCTGGAAACCGGCATAGATCGGGTTGCTGCCGGTATGAGATTATTCTTTGTTCCGGTGCCGGCAGTATAAACAAGCTGTATAAATTTGTGGTACTACACGCATATATGAAAGCTAAAATAAAAACGATCGCCGTTTCTATGCTCTTCGGGTTGCTTGCCTGTACCACGGGCCAGGGACAGGGCAAAGAAAGCCTTACCAGATGGGTAAATACTTTTGTGGGTACAGCGCCCCTGACCGACCCGAAAGTACTGGGCTATGAACTGCCACGCGGCTGGCGCTCATGGGCCGGACTCACTTTTCCCGGCAGCTCTTTGCCCAATGCCATGGTGCAGCTGAGCCCGATGACGGAATATGGCTCCGGTGCCGGTTATGAATACGAAGACACCGTTATTTACGGTTTTACGCATACGAACAAAGGACACTGGAACCTTTGCAATATTCCCGTGTTGCCGGTGTCTGCGCAAGCACCACCATTCCGCTCGCATTTCTCGCACAAGCGGGAAAGCGCATCACCTGCTTTTTACCAGGTGTACCTGGATGATTACAATGTAGACGTTCGGCTGACCTCTACCCTCCGCTGTGGCTATCACCAGTACCAATTTAAAAGTGGCTCGGAAAGAGGGATTCTCTTCGACCTGGCCCGGGCCAACAACCGCGTAACAAACTGGAGCATCGAGCAGGTGGGCTCTACCGCTTTGCAGGGCTACCAGCAGGCTGGCGGCAGGATTTATTTTTATGCTGTTCTGAATACACCCATTGTAAAAATAGATACGCAGAAAGTAGGTACCAGGGATGGTTACGCGCTGGCTTACCTGGACAAAGGCGGCAGCGGACCTGTTGAGCTTAAAATAGGCTTGTCGTTTGTAAGCACCAGGAATGCAAAAGAAAACCTGGAAAAAGAAATCGGCAACCGCTCCTTTGACGAGATCCGCCGGCAGGGAAACCAGACATGGGAAAACCTGTTAGGATCAATCCAGGTAAAAGGCGGAACAGAAAAGCAAAAAAGAATGTTCTACTCCTGCCTTTACCGTTCTTTTTTATGGCCCGCCCTGCGCAGTGATGTAAACGGAGAATACACGGATGCAAAACGGACCGTAAACAAAGCCTCCTTCAACTATTACACCGAACCTTCTCTCTGGGATACCTACCGCAACAAAGACGTGCTGCTGGGATTGATCACACCACAGGTAACCCTGGATGTGATCAAATCCATGAAAGACGTGGGCGATAAAACCGGTTTTATTCCCACCTTCTTCCATGGCGATCACGGGGCGTCCTCCATTGCAGGGGCCTACCTGAGAGGCATCGATGATTTTGATATCAAGGGAGCCTACCAGATCCTTTTAAAGAACGCAACGGTGGAAGGCGGCGCGCGTCCGCACATAGCAGAGTACATGGAAAAGGGATATATATCTGATCCGGATATTCCCGATCCCAAAGTAGAAACGGTGGCAGCAGCAGGCGTATCCAAAACACTTGAATATTCTTACGACGATTACTCTGTTGCGCAGATCGCGAAAAAGCTGGGCGACACGGCCAATTACCGGATCTTCATGGCCCGGTCAAAGAATTACAAAAACATGTTTGATCCTTCCAGCCGGTTTATGCGCGGAAGGTTGCCCAACGGCAACTGGATCACGCCTTTTAATCCGCAGTTCCCTTACTACGAATATATGTACCGCGAAGCCAATGCCTGGCAGGTTTCTTTTTTCGCTCCGCATGACATGAAAGGCCTGGTGGCCCTGTATGGCGGAGAAAAGGGTTTTGAATCCAAGCTGGATTCCCTTTTCACACTACCCTGGAACCCGCATTATATTGCAAGAAATGTAGAAACCATGATCGGGCAGTACTGCCAGGGCAACCAGCCTGATCACGAAGCCCCCTTTGGTTATTACTTCGTAGGCAAACCGGAAAAATCGCAAAAGATCATTGACACGATTCTGAACAGTTTATACGGCATCCATGATGGACTGACCTTATCCGGCATGGATGATGCGGGTGAAATGTCGGCCTGGTATGTATTCAATGCATTGGGATTGTATACATTTTCAGCAACCGATCCGGAGTACCTGGTTACGGTGCCGCTTTTTGATGAGGTAACATGGAAGACCAGCACGGGCAAAACGCTGACCATCAAGAAACCGGGCAAGAGCAGGGACCTGTCTTCCATCAAAGTAAACGGAAAAGAAAACAGCGGGTATTTTGTTTCGCATGATTTATTTAAGAACGGCGGCACAATTGAGGTGATCACAAAATAAGCAGTGCGTAGCAGGTATAATTTTACTTCACAGGCGCGTCTCTGCAGCAAACCAATTTCTTTTCTGATTGTTTACAGACAGGGTTGCTTATTCTTATCAAACAACCCTGCAAGCCTATGACAATTGCTACAGCCGATAAACGGGCGCTTGTGCTGGAAGTGCATCATCGCCTCTCGAAGATTTACGGGAACCAGATAAAATATTTTCATGACCTGGATCCGCTCAGTGAGCTGGTATCTGCCCTGTTATCACACCGCACCAAGAACAGCAATTCAGGCAAGGCTTTTGATAATCTTGTTGATCAATTCGGCAGCTGGGAAAAGGTGCGCGATGCCCCCGTAGAAGCCGTACAGGAGGCTATTACGCCTTGCACCTGGCCGGAACAAAAAGCCCCCCGCATACAGCAGGTCCTGCGCATCATAACTGAACTGCGCGGCAGTCTGCAATTGGATTTTCTGGCTGATATGGATGTTGCTGCTGCCCGTGCATGGCTGGAAGAGCTGCCGGGTGTGGGTCCGAAAACCAGTGCCGCTGTTATTTCATTCAGTCTGCTGCGGGGCAAGGCCCTGCCGGTCGACTCGCACCATTTCAGGGTAGCGGTGCGGCTGGGCATCATCGAAGCAAAGATTGGCGAAGCCAGATCGCACAAAGTGCTCGAAGACCTGCTGCCACCCGGTTTCACCGCGCAGGAAGTGTACGACAACCACCAGGTGATGATGCGCCACGGACAAAAAGTTTGCTTTCACTACAACCCGAATTGCAAGGAATGCGTATTGCTTGATCTTTGTCCGACAGGCAAAGGGATACTGGACAAGAAGGCGGGTAAAAATCACTGATCGGCAAAGGAACCTATATCCCCTCAAATTTAGGACCGGGCCAATTTAGTTTTATATCGAATTTAATTTAGCAGGTTTGTGTCCTATGTTCCGCTAGGAACATGAAATACCAGACTTCAAATACCAAATTGAATTAGGCTGGTATGGCATGCATCGTAGACCCACCCCTACCCCTTCTCAACACTACACACCACCAAATTCAATTCTGTATAAATTCAATTTGGTATTACTTTTCAGGGGAGTCTCCGCAACACGCTACTTGTAGCTTACAGTTCCCTTGATCATCCAAATCTCCGGTCTTTCCCTGGAGAAAAGATTGGTGGAAGTTACCGCCACTATGGTGTCTTCGCGCAGCACACACAGGGAACTCCACAATGCCTGGTAGCCTTCCGGCACGGCAAAGGGGGCTGCCACTTCTTTAAAGCCTTTGGCCATCCTGTCCCCGATGGCTACCCGCATGATCGCGTTGTTGTCCTTGTTTTTTATCCGGCCTCTGGTTGATTGGTAAGACAGGATGGTTTCTCCGGTTGAAAGCTGCCGCAGGTAAGGAGCCCCGGCGTAGATGGAATCTTCGATGGGGGTAGCAAGGGCATAACTTCTTTGCGGGTCATCTCCCCCAACCGGCTTTGTCCAGCTGCCATTTGCAGCGGAATGGATAATATACGGCTTGAAATTCTGATGCCCAGGGTCTTCAATGGCAACCGCCAATCTGTTTTCCCCTTTTAACCAGACCGGTACCGGCATGCCATCACGGCTTCCCTTTCTGAAGCTGATGATCTGCGGCAGGGCCGGCCAGGAAGCGCCCTGGTCAGGCGAGCGGAACAGGGAAATATCCTGTTCATTTGACTGGGTGTAAGGGCCTTCATTGGCAAAAAAGAGCTGCACTTCCCCATTGGGCAGCTGAACCATGGATGGCTCCCAACACCCATCCTTAAACGACGAACCGGCTTTGTACAATGTTTTTGTTCCTTCCCAGGTTTGTCCATCATCGGCACTTTGCAGCACCCGGATCTCAAATCTTCTGGAAGTGTCCGGTGTGCCTCTCAGCGCACCTTGTGGCCGCGTACCATAACAGAGCAACAAGCGCCCGTTCTGCAGCTGCAGCAAGTCAGGCGTATCCAGGTTCACGCCCTCTTCCCGTGGAGCGATCACAAAGGGCTGTGACCAGGCTCTTCCTCCGTCGTAGCTTTTGCTGCCCATGATACTGCCGGCAGAAGCGTATGCGGTTAACAGGCTACCATCGTGCAACTGCAGCATCCGGGGGTAAAAAGAAGGCCGGCCCGCAGGAGAAATGCGCCGCAAGGAAGTGCTGTCCCAATTAATGACCGGGGTTTTCTGAAAGCGCACCGGTAAGCAGGTTTCTGGTGTCTGCCCTGTAGGTATCAGATCTCCCTTCGTGAAAAGGAGCAGCAGAAATAGATGGAACAAACCTGCGCTTGTTTTCATGACATGTAAACTACTCAAAATATTGATCTTTTACAATGACCTGTCCTAAATGGAGTTAGCAGTATAGTATCCTATGTTCCTAGCGGAACATAGAAAGTCATACCACTGAATTCACTTGGGATCTGAAACTGGAAAAAAGATTTGTCTGCTTAAAACAAAACTCTACATTTGTAGAGCAAACTAAATGATTGTAGAACATGAAACTCTCAAAAGCAGAAGAACAGCTGATGGAGCTGATCTGGCGGCAGGAAAAAGTTTTTATGAAAGACCTGATCGATGGGTATCCTGATCCCAAGCCTGCCACTACCACCCTTGCCACCCTGCTGAAAAGGATGCAGGACAAAGGCTTTGTGGCTTACACCCTGTTTGGCAATTCAAGGCAATATTACCCGCTGGTGAAAAAGGCAGATTATTTTTCAAAGCATGTAAAGGGAATGATCAAAGATTTTTTCAACAACTCTCCTGCACAGTTTGCTTCTTTCTTTACAACAGCTACCAACCTGACAGCGGCAGAGCTGGAAGAGCTGAAGAAAATTGTTGACCAGGAAATCAAAAAGAAGAAAAAATGACAACCTATATCATAAAACTGATCCTGTGTTCAGCCTTGTTCATGTTTGTTTACAAGGTCTTCCTTGAAAAAGAAAAGGGCTTCCGGTTCAACAGGTTCTATCTCTTGTCAAGTCTGCTGCTCTCCCTTGTTATTCCTGTTACCTCCCCGTATTCTTATGCACCGGCTTTGCCCGGCGCAGGGAGGGAGCTGATAGACACCGGAGTCTTGTATACGGTGGGAAGGGTTCAAGCTCCTTCTGCGGCTAATCATCCAGGTTACCCTCCTTTGTTATCTATTGTTCCAATCATCTACCTGACAATTACAGCCATCCTTTCTGTGCGGTTTTTATTCAACCTAAGCAAGATCCTGCTTACTGCCGCTAAAAATCCGGTGATCCATATTGAGGGAGGAAAGATTGTACTGGTTGCCGGAGACACTATGCCGCATTCTTTCCTGCAGTATATCTTCCTGAACAAGCAGGCTTATGAAAGCGGAGAGATCAAGCAGGAAGTGCTGGTACACGAGTTGTCACATGTTCAGCAAAAACACGCTGCCGACATTCTCTTGATAGAAATTCTGCAAATTTTCTGCTGGTTCAACCCCTGCCTGTACTTCTACAAAAAGGCGATCCAGTTAAACCATGAATTTCTGGCCGACGAGCAGGTCATCAATGCCTTTCATGATACCGCCGGCTATCAATACCTGTTGCTTGAGCAGGCACAAAAACAGGCAACCAATTTTCTTACAAGTCCACTCAACTATTCCATCACAAAAAAAAGACTCATCATGCTATCAAAACAAACTTCCCTAAAAAGAACCCTGTACAGGCAACTGGCTGTTGTTCCTGCCTTTGCCGCATCCCTTCTCCTGTTCAGCTTAAAAACCCATTCACAGGACACAGTACGGGCGCCAAAACCAAACCGGCCGCCGGTTCCTTCTACGCAGCAAGGAGTTTCCCAGGAAATGCTTGATGAGTATAAAAGGATATCTGACAAAACCATCCATGAAAAAGACCGCCGGGATCTGGGGAAGCTGTCAGACGAAGACAGAAACAGGCTCCAGACCCTCTTCTTGTCTATGAGCAAAGAACAACAAGGAGCACAAACCATCCAGTTCATGCGCAATGGTCCGCCCTTTTCCCGCATTGTACCGACCGAACAACAAATAACATCCTGGAAGAACGGGAAGGTATATGGACTTTGGATAGATGGCAAACGGACAAACAACACCCAGCTGAACAACCATAAGAATACAGATTTTGCCCATGTATTTATCAGCAAGCTGGGAAAGAATACTGTCAATTACGGAAAACATTTCTACCAGGTTGATCTGATGACAACCGAAGGCTACAACACTTACCTGAAGCAGGCGAATGAAAACAGAAAAGAGTATGTGATGACGACGCTCTGGGTTCCCAGGAAGAATAAATAAGATTGGCCGGGAATGAGGCCCCTGATGCAGTAAACGACTTTCTTACTGCATCAGGGTGCATGAACTGGTCAGGGCTGCGTTACCCGCACCCAATCTACCCACATTTTACATTTGCCTTGCTTGATCAGTTCTACGCTGGAAGCAGGCAGCCCGAAATAAGGTTCTTTTACTTTGTTGACGCCGCCCGGATAGCCGCCGCCGAGCGCAAAATTGAGGATCAGGAATTTGGCATTGTCAAAAGACCATTTGCCATATTGCTCTGCCATAGGACGGGTAACGCGGTAAAACTCTTTTTCATCAACCTTGAATACAAGGCTGGTGGGCTCCCAGTCTACCGAATAAATATGCCAGTTGGTTACCGGGTCTTTTACGGCAAAGGAATCCCGTTTTACAAAGGGGGTGTTACCGGAATAACCCGGGCCATGCACCGCCGCGTTGGTCCATTCTTTTTGCCCGATAAATTCCATGATGTCGATCTCGCCGGTTTCAGGCCAGCGGCCCACGCCCAGCATCCACCAGGCTGGCCAGAAGCCCACTCCTTCAGACAGCTTTATCCGCGCAGATACGGTGCCATAGCGGAACTCAACTTTGGAGCGCGTATCTATCCGGCCGGAAATAAAATCAAATTTCTTTCCTTCCTTCGTGGCAAAGCCCGGTGAGAACCTGGGCTGTATCACCAGGGCACCGTTTCTTGCGCCGGCCACTTCTTTCTGGCTAACCAGATAAATGGTAGCGGAGGAATCGACATAGGCCTGCTGCTCGTTGTTAACGACCTGTCCTGTGATGACCGGGTTCCACTTGGAGCGGTCCAACGTACTGCCTGAAAAATCATCGAAGAAAACGATCCTGAAAGAGTTGGTGTCTGTTGCGCTTTTTCTTACTGCGGTGCATTGGGCAAATACGGTCAGGACCGCTATTGCGGCAATCGCATATCTGCTTCCGGGTTTACTCCATTTCATGGCAGTTGATTTTTGTTGAGGAGATACAAGCTTTTCAAAAATAGCAGCCTGTTATCTCTGTTGAATCTTTTATTGGTACCATCTTATATAATCCAGTATAAACCATTGAGGAAAATAAGTAGAAGCATCCGGGCTTCCCGGCAGGTTTCCTCCCACTGCCAGGTTTACGATCAGGTAAAACGTTTCATTGTACGGGTAGGCATTGTTTCCAAGGTCGGCTTTGCTGACGGTTGAAAACAAATTGTTGTCTACATACAGTTTTACCTGGTCCTGCTTCCACTCCATGGAAAAAACATGGAACTCGTTGTTGAACGTACCGGCAGGCAGCACATAGTTCCTGCTGATATTTGTACTGCCGGGCCCCGGCCCGTAGTGCAATGTTCCTAAAATTTTGGCTGGTTCGCTCCCGATGGCTTCCATCAGATCAATTTCCCCGCTTTTCGGCCACACACCATATACATTGTCCTGCGGCATCAGCCACAGGGCCGGCCAGATGCCCTTGCCCGCCGGAAGCTTTGCCCGTATATCGATCCGCCCAAATTTAAATCCCTTTTTGCCTTGGGTCTTGATCCTGGCAGACGTATAATTTTTACCACCCAGGGTTTCCTGCCTGGCTTCGATGATCATTTTACCATCCTGAAAAAACAGGTTATCAGGTCTGCTGGTATAATTTTCCAGCTCATTGTTCCCCCATCCGCAAAGGGTTGGGCACCCGTCTCCGTTTTCATAGCTCCATACTTTGTCGTCCAGTACGCTGCCGTTGAACTCTTCGCTCCAGGCCAGGCTGTAGCCAGGATAGGATGTGGGAGCATCATATCCTGCATTGGTAAACGGGACCTTGCTGTCATCGTTCCGGATCGTACCTACGGCCGTTTGCCGGATAAGGGTTCCGTTTTCAGGAGAAGAAAGCCGTACAGAAAAAGTGTCATCGCCTTCTTTAACATCATCTGCCACAACAGAAACGGCGATCTTTTTTTGCGTTTCACCGGGTTGCCATGTACATAGCTGGCTGCTTACGCTTGTATAGTCTTCCCCGCTTTTGGCAGTGCCATCTATCGTACTGTAGCGAACGCTCACAGGTGCCGAATAAGCGTTGCTTAAGGTTACCGTGAATTCCATGCTTGTGGTTCCTCCGTTTCCTTCATTCATGGATCTATCCGCAATGCTTATTGCTGGCAGGGGCTGCTTATCTGCATCATTCCCTTTACCGCAGCACAAGGCTGCAGTTACCGCCGCAAAAACCAATCCTGCTTTTAGCTTTTTCATCTGGCACTTATAAGTTTATCGATGCTTGCAAAGCAACTACCTGTTTCTCTTGATGACCTGTACTGCATCACTGTTTTTTGACACCACAATCACGCTGCCCTCTTTCCCGTTTACTTCTACTGCATCCCGCACATCACCCGGTACAAACAATCCCGACCGGGAACGGATGAGCGGAGAAAATGCCCCCTTGCCATTGCCTTTCAGGAGGCAGCCGATGCCGGCATCGCACTGGCCCTGCTGCACCCTGAAAGGATAAAAATTTCCTGCCAGCAAAATATCTTCCCTGCCATCGCCATCAAAATCCTTGTAAAGGATCGCCTGGTTGGCACTGAACTGGGCTTCCAATGGCAGGGCCCTCAACGCAAACTTTCCCTTGTTGTTGATCAGCAGGGAGGTTTGTGTGGTGTAAATATAAAACTTGGCTGCTTTTTCTATCTGCTCTTCCGAGAGCACATCATGAATGGTTGCGTTTGCATAGTCGGCATACTTTAAAAACTTTTTGTTTAGCTGCGGCATTTTTTCCACCAGTTCATCCCGGGAGTTGAACGGGTAACTCACGCCTTGCACATACCAGGTCATAACAGGGTCTACCTTTCCGTCTCCATTAAAGTCACCGGCATAAGTAACCAGGGGTTGCTGGTTGTTTACTTTAAACTGGGTGTTGGTGCCCAGGTTGCCCAGGATAAAATCTATATCACCGTCTTTATCAATATCGGCCGGAATGATCTTACACCACCAGCCATTCGTACTATCCAGCCCTGTCTTATGAGAAACATCTGTAAAGCTTTTTCCCTTTTCATTGTGGAATATCTTAACAGGCATCCAGTCACCTGCTACCACCAGATCAGGCCAGCCATCCCTGTCTACATCGGCCCATGCCACATCGGTTACCATGCCTGCCCTGAACAAGCCCATGCCTGCCATACTTTTGGTTACATCTGTAAACCGCACGCCATGTCTGGCCTTGTCTCCATCGTTTCTGAGCAACATACTGCCTTCACTGAATGGGTAGTTACCCGGAATGGTTCTGGCGCCTACAAACAAATCAAGGTCGCCATCCCCGTCGAAGTCGGCGGCTTGTACGCAGCTGCCACTGTAGGTTTCAGGGGGAAGGGCAGCAGCAGCCCGCGTAAAATGTCCCTTTCCGTCATTCAGATACAAACGATCCTGCAAACCCGGTACGGCCCCCGACCATTCACTTCCTCCGCTCACCACGTACAGGTCAAGATCGCCATCACCGTCTGCATCAAAAAAAGCAGAACCCACATCTTCATAGATCGCGTCTGCCAGCCAGGGCTGCGGGTCTCCCCTTTTAAACTTGCCTTCCCCTGTTTGCAGATAGAGTGACCCGCTTTGTTCTGCCGCACCGCCGATATAAATGTCTTCCAGCCCATCCCCGTTCACATCACCCTTGGCCATCCTGGGGCCCTGTCTTGAAAGCTCATAGGGAATCAGGAATTCACGCTTGAAATCTACATACTCATTTTCCGACTGGACAAAACTGATCCCGCTTTCTTTGCTTACATCCTCAAACAACAGGGGCTGGCTGGCAGACACAGCATCCAACCTGACACTCTCACGCTGGCTGACGACAACGGTTGTATTTACGGGGGGATGATTGACGATGGTTGCTGAGTCGTTGGCCCAAAAGACCTTTATTTGCCGGATGCCCTTTTGTTTTCCGATGCCAAAGTTCAGGATATAATCTACAGAGGATTGATAACCCCGGACCGGGTACATTTCCTGCAGCTGCGAACTGCTATCGGTTATTACAACGACCCTTGCGCCGATACCAAAAGGGTTTTTCTGCCCGCCTTTGAGCTTTACTTTGATAAAATTATGGTGAATGGTTTCGCTCTCGTTGTTCTTATACAGCCATACAGGATCGTCGTTGTTGCAAACAATCAGGTCCAGGTCGCCGTCATTGTCCAGGTCGGCATAAGATGCGCCGCTGCTTACACCGGGCTCATCCAGGCCCCAGTTCCTGCTTTCATTGGAAAAGGTTAAGTTTCCCCTGTTGTGAAACATGTAATTCGCCAGCTTGGTGGAAGGCATTTTCCTGACCAGCTCATACAAGGGCATGTTGCGTTCATAGCTTTCGCGGGTAGAGATGTCCAGTCCCCGCCTGCGGGCTTCTGCCAGTGCTTCCTGCACGTTGTATTTGATAAAATCAAGATTGGTGGATTCCCGCAGATAGCCGTTTGTTACAAACAAGTCTTTTTGGCCGTCGTTGTCAAAATCAGCCAGCAGGGCGGCCCAGCTCCAGTCGGTATTGGATATGCCGGCCAGCTGTCCGATCTCGCTGAACACAGGCAGGCCTTCCGCCGTAAACCCCCTGTGCAGCTGCAGCATGTTGCGGTTGTATTGATTGCCGTAACCGCTGTCTACCATCAGCCTGTATTTATCATACTCATCCGGCCCCTGCAAGATTTTCTGGCGGTAGTTGGTTTCGGGCAGCATGTCCAGCGTTACAATATCAGGCAGCAGGTCGTTGTTGTAATCTGCGATGTCCATCCCCATGGTATTCCGGCTCATGTGCCCCATCACTTGCTGGCAAACTTCTTTGAAAGTACCATCCCGGTTGTTTATATAGCAAAAGTCCTGTTCGTGAAAATCATTGCTGACCAGTATATCAGGCCATCCATCGCTATTCAGATCGCTGACAGCTATTCCCAACCCGAAATTGATCCCGCCGCCGAGTATGCCGGCTGGCGTGCTTACATCCGTGAAATGCCCGTCATCATTGCGGTACAGCCTGTTGCCGAAACGGGGATGCCGGAGCGTCCGGAGCCGCCTGGTATTGAAGAAGGGGGAATAAAAACCATCGGCGTGGTTGAGCAGGAACATATCCAGATCGCCATCCCTGTCGTAATCAAAGAAGGCAGACTGGCTGGTATAAGTTCCTTCGGCATCCAGGCCGTATGCTGCAGCCTTTTCCGCAAACACGGGAATGCCATCTTTATTTACGCCCTGGTTGATAAACAGCTGGTTGGCCCTGTCCTGGTCGGTGCCGGCCCCGGAGTAGCACACATAAATATCCAGCAGCCCGTCTCCATTCACGTCTGCCATGTTGGCCCCGGTGCGCCAGGCTTTTTTTCCGCCCACACCTGCGGGGTCGGTCACATCCTTGAACTGAAAATTTCCTTTGTTCAGGTAAAGTTTGGAAGGGGTTTGATTGCCTGTAAAAAATAAATCTGTCAATCCATCCCCGTTTACATCCCCTACAGCTACGCCATTCCCGTTGTAGTAATACTGATAAGTAAAAACATTGTGTGCTTTGTCTTCCGTGATGGTATTGGTGAAGTCGATCCCTGTTTCATCAGCTGACAGTTTTTGAAATAATTTTTTTTGTTCCCTGCAGGAAGACAATAAATTCAGCAGAAGTAAAAAGACAAAGCAACGGCTCATCATATTGATTCCTGTTAACCCTGTGAAATAACAGGTAGACCTTAGCCGTGAACGAATACTGATTTGAATTTTGTTGTGTGTTTTTGGAAAGAGCATGTACGTGAAATGCATAACTCAAATTCATGGCGTCGTAGTCCCCCTACCCCTCCTAATCTTGTAGGGGTTTTAAGGAGAAGCGGCCTGATAACCTTTCTTCAAGTAGAATAATCGTTCTAAGGCTTGTGCCAGTACGCGCACACCTGGAAGCGGCTGCTTTTTACTGCGTGC